>CAWGRH010000031.1:0-35285 GCA_963824905.1 uncultured Alphaproteobacteria bacterium | reverse complement strand
TCATTCAGCATTGACCGATTGCACCGTCCAGTTAATCGGAACGAGGGCCACACCGGCGGTCGAGGCGATCGACACCCCGTCCATGAACCACATGGCCGTGTTGCCGCTGCTGTCGCGCCACAAGAGATCGCTCTTGCCGTCGCCGTCGTAGTCGCCGGTTTGGGCCATCGTCCACACGGCAGGTATCACGCCAAGTGCCGCCGACGAAGGCACTGACGACCCGCTCATCAACCAGATCGCCGTATTGCCGTCGGTGTGTCGCCAGACGATGTCGGCGTTGCCATCATTATTGAAGTCGCCGGTGCCGGCCACGGCCCAGTCGGTCGGGATACTTGCGACGAACGCCCGTGACGACACTTGCGTTCCGCTCATGAACCAGACCGCGGTGTTGCCGAGATTGTCGTGCCACAAGATGTCGGCCATGCCGTCGCCGTTGAAGTCGGCCGCGCCCACTATCGTCCAATTGACGGGCACATTGCCGAGACCGGCGGACGATTTCACCGTCGCGCCACCCATGAGCCACAGAGCGACGTCGCCGGTCGTGGTGTCGCGCCACAGCAGGTCGGCGAAGCCATCGCCGTTGAAGTCGGCGACGCCGGCCACCGTCCAATTGGTCGAGACATTGCCGAGGCCCGCGGTCGAGGCGACAGCCGTCCCGTTCATGAACCAAATGGCAATGTTGCCGCTCGTGTCGCGCCACAGCAGGTCGTTCTTGCCGTCATGGTTGAAGTCGCGCTGGCCGACGAGTTGCCAGTTGGTGGGGACGGTGCCGATTTCGGCAGCCTGCAACACGGTCGCGCCGTTGACGAGCCACACAGATGTCGCTCCGCCGGCCTCGCGCCAGACTATGTCGCTCTTGCCGTCATTGTTGGCGTCGTGTGGAGAGCCGAAAACGACGACCTGGCCCGTCATGAAGGAGTGAAGGTCGCAGTGATACACATACACTCCCGCGTGCGTAAAAGTGAACGCGAAGGTTTGACCTGGCATGAGGAGTGGGGGCGAGCTGTCAAACGTACCGTCTTCCGCTGTGACCGTATGGAACGTCGAACCTATCGTGTAGCTCCAGGTAACCGTTTGACCGACCGGGACGCGGATGCTGACGGGGTCGTATCCAAAGTCGAAGATGGTAACGGTATTGTTCGAGGAAACGGCGAAGAGCACCGCCGGCGCGGTGAGCGCTCCTGCCGCAACCGAAGCGGCAAGAATGCTCTTCATGTTGCGCGCATAGTTCCAAACAGAAGCGCAGAAGCGTAACATCACGAACCTCCAAAAACATTTGGTATTAGTCAGGGCCGTCGAGCGTGGACGCACTTCCGATGCAACCGCGTTCGATATGGTCTGTCAGCAGCAGTCATATTTGCCGTTTGAGCGAATATGTAGTCGGCACGAACTCGATTCCGTTGCTGCGAGATGATTGGAATCCGAAAAAATACCTGTGTGGGCGCGTTACTACCATCGCTTCGCGACCAAACCAAGCGCAGGAATTCCCAAGATTGTTTTCGTGACGATCGTGGCCTCTTGATGGACGCCTATACATAGGAAGCCTGTACATAGGAAAGCGCCGGCACCGCAGGATGTAACCGATTTCACATTGCGAGGTGTTTTCTTGAACCGCTCTCCATGAACGCCGCACGCGACGGGGCACCCTGAAAAATGATGATCCCGCATCTACTGACTTCGCGACGATACATCCCTCGGCGGTCGGCCTCCACGTCATCCACTAACCGCTCCTGTGACAACCCAGCGCGCGAGAGGATCGGATGTGGCCTGCCGGGCCGGAGCCGATATATTGTTGCCCGAGCGTCGCGGAATGAAGGGCGGCCGCGTGGGGTCCCCGCGACTTCCGGCGATGGTTATGAGCGGCCCATAGACGCTGCCGTCGCACATCGACCGCCGCCGAGTTGCACCGAGCAGAATGGATGCGGCGGGCGCGCCGCGCCGACGAAGCGCGAGAGACAAGGCAGGGTATGACCAACGACAAGGACAGAGCGCCTGTCGCAGCGCCGTTGACGGTCGATGCGGCGATCCGCATCGGGCTCCTCGGACTCCTCCTTTATTGGTCGCTCAAAGTGATCGGCCCGTTTGTGTCGATCGCGCTGTGGAGCGCGATCCTGACCGTCGCGCTCTATCCCCTTTTCGATTGGCTCACCCGGTGGATCGGCAGCCGCCGGCTGGCGGCGGTGGCGATCACGCTGTTGTGCCTGATGATCGTCGTCGGCCCGGTGACTTGGCTCGGCATGGGCCTGATCGGCACCGTCGAATTCGCAGTGCGGGAATTGGACTCGAACGTTTCGCTCATTCCGATGCCCGCCAATTCTGTCAAGAGCTGGCCGCTGATCGGGGAGCAAGCGTATCAGCTGTGGTCCCTTGCCGCGACCGACATGAGGGCGATCCTGATCGAGGCGGTACCGTGGCTCAAACCGTTCGGCGGCCGGCTCCTCAATTTTGCCGGAACCGCGGTGCTCGGCCTCGCGCAATTCGTCGCCGCGATCATCATTGCGGGCTTCCTCTACGCGCCGGGCCCGCAGCTCGCCCAGACGCTGCGGGGGCTGTTTCATCGCATCTTCGGCGAACGAAGCGAGGAGATGCTCAAGCTCGCCGGAAGCACCATCCGCAACGTGTCGCGCGGCGTCGTCGGCATCGCCGTGGTGCAATCCTTCCTCGGCGGGTTGGGCTTGCTCGCCGCCGGCATTCCCGCCGCCGGCTTCTTGACCTTCGTTGCGCTGGTGCTGGGAATCATCCAGGTCGGCCCCACGGTCCTGTTCGCCCCGATCGTGCTGTGGAGCTGGACGCAGCTCGAAACCGCGAGCGCGGTGATGTTCACCGCCTACATGATCGTCGTCAGCCTCGTCGACAACGTCCTGAGACCCCTGGTGTTCGCGCACGGACTAACGACGCCGATGCCGATCATCTTCGTTGGCGTCATCGGCGGCACCATCGCCTACGGCATCAGCGGCCTGTTTCTCGGCCCGATCGTCCTCGCCGTCGCCTGGGCGCTCCTGGTCGCATGGATCGAGGACGATGGCGCCGACCGCGCCGGCTAGCGCTTCGCTGGCGACCAACCATAAGCCTTGGCGCAAGCGCCACCCATCAGCATCGCCCGCTCGGTGTCGCTGAGGCGGTCAGTCCGGAGGAACGGCTCGACCGCCTGTTCGTAATTGACGACCGCGAACGCCCGTGTCCAGTCGGTTCCCCACAGGCAACGATCGAGACCCCAGGCGTCGAACACGCGGGCAAGCGGGTCCCAGATGTCCGGGAAGGGGAACGGCTCGCGCGACAGCGTGCAGGCGCCGCTCACCTTGATCACCGCGTTGGGGCGCCGGGCGAGCTCCAGCACCTTCGGGAGGTCGGCCCAGGGCTGCGGCGGGGCCGGCGGCACACGCGGCTGCAGGATGCCGAGATGGTCGATGATGAATCGCGCGTCGGGGTGGCGGTCGATCAGCGTGGTGCCGGCGTCGAGGTTGCCCCAGCACAGGATGTTGACCGGAAGGTCGTAGCGAACGGCCGCGCGCAGGATACGATCGAGTCCCGGGTCTTTGGGGTCGCGGTCGCGGTTCGGCTCCTTCGTCAGCATGATCCGGATTCCGACGGCGCCCGGGGTGCGCTTCCACTCGGCGACGACATCCGCCACCGCGGGATCGTCCGGGTCGACCGGTTTGACGATGGCAAACCGGCCGGGATGGGCCTTTTGCACTTCCACCGCATAGCTTGCGTCGTAGCGGTACATCGAAAAGGCCGAGATGAAGATCGCGCCGTCGACGCCGACCTTGTCCATCGCCGCCACCATCTCGTCGCCGGTGACGTGAGCGGGCCAGTTCGGCACGTGGTGCCAAGGCCGCTGCGCGGTGTTTGCTTCGTAGGCGTGAACTTGGGAATCGATGACGGGCATTGAGACGCTCCATTCCGCAGTGATGAGGCGCAAGGTCCGGCGAGCGCGACAGAAAGCTTCTCGGCTTCGGCCTGCGCCGTGCTTCTCTTAGAAATCGGGCTTGTCGGCGGTCGGCACTGGTTCGAGGCCGATGTTGAAGTAATCGTCGTTGGCCGCGGAGCAGTCGAACTCCGCCGGGCCGCGGCTCGGCGCCATCACGCGGTGACGGTTCCGGGTGCCGGAATAAGGCTGGTAGAAGGCGCCCGGGTCTTCGACGGTGAACGCGACCTCGAGCGTGTTGCCGCCGTCGATCAGCCGGAAGCGCTCCACGACGTGCAGCTTGTCGGTATGCGGCGTGCGGTAGGAATCCACGAAGGTCTTGTCGTTGAAGCCGATGGTGTCGACGACGAGGGTGTCACCTTCGTAGTGGCCGACCAATTCGCCGTACCAGGACGGTTTCGGATCGGCCGAATGCTGCACGTCGAGCCAGATGTGTCGCGCGCGCCCGACCAGGAACAGCACGACCTCCTTGGGCGTCTGGATGATGTGCATGAGGCCGGGGTTGAGATGGAAGGCGGGAACGCCGGTCTCCCAGCATCGTGCCTCGCGGGTCTCGCCGTTGCGCTCCTGGAGAATGAGTTCGTTCTGCTTGCGCAGCGCCTCGCGAACCCACGGCATCAGGTTCTTTCCCGCCGCGTTGTCGAGATCCGCGACCCGATAGCTCGGCGGGATCTTCATCTCTCGCGCGACCTCGTTGTTGACGTAAGGGTGGGCGGGACCATCGGTCACCGGCCCGAGCCCAGTCGCTGGAGAGGCGAAATCGTTGAACAGGCGCGCGACCGCGAAATTGGGCGCCTTCGGAGCGACGAACCCCGCCCAGGCGACGCCAGGCGCGGAAAGATCGAGGTTCGGCGGCGCTCCGGTTCTCACGGCGTCTTGGCCGGTGGCGGGAAGGGCGACGGAGCCGGCCAGCACGCCGCCCAGCACGAGAGCGCCGGCGACCAGGCAGTGTCGGCGCGGCGGATTTTTCGTCATCGAATTCCTCGTTCGTGTTGGACAGGACCGTTCGCCCGGCGACGCCGAGATCAGCGTAAGATCAGCGATGTTGCACACCCTTCACGCTGGTGAGGTCGCGATGCCGGTCGTTGCAGGCGTAATCCTCAATCCGAACGTCGGTGCGCGCGTCGTAGACGAAGCGCGCCTGCCAGTCCCCCGTATACATCGCGGGATCGTGGATGGTGACGATGTCCTCGAGCTGGTTGCCGACTTTGCGGATGCGTTCGAGCGTCCGCATTTCGTCACTATGGGGCAAGCCGGACGCATCGATGAAGGTGACATCGTTAAATCCCGCGGATTCCACCACCAGTGTGTCGCCGTCCCAATGGCCGATCGAGTGGCCGTTGTACTTGGGCTCGACGATCAAGGTCTCCTCCGAGGGCATCGGCCGGTCCATGAAGATCACGCGCACCTGATGGTTCATTTCGTAGAGAAGCGTGACCTGCCCCGCCGGCACCTGGAAGATTTCGAACGGATAGGGCGTGGCGAGCACACGAGGCAGGCCGTCGGGCACGCAGACCCGGCGCGCCTTGTCGACGATTGTGCCGTTCTTCAGGCCCGCCCTGTTCTTCTCATATGCGGCTTTGCCCGCGGCGTTGAGCGGCGGCTCGCCGCCGCCCAGCACCTCGATGCTCGGACTGTAAGTCGTCGCCCAATAAGTCCCCGAAATATCCGGCGCTGCGCCCGCCAGGGCACAAGCTGCGAAATACGCGGCCAGGGCCACGGTTAGGGTGGAGGCCCGGGCGATGCGGCACATGCGAACGACTTTCAAAGGCGTGTTCTCTCCCGACGTGTCGGGCGTTTGTACTCCGCGGCCGCGCGGAGCCGCAATATGGCTGCGCGGTGTGGACGCAGCGGATCGCAGCCCGGCGCGCTCGGTCACGGCCAGCCGGCCCGCTCGAATCCGCGTTTGACACCTCGGCTGCCGGCTGGCACGGGAGGTGGCCGGGTCCATCCCAACAGACAGGTCGAAATTCATGCGCACCCGCATCTCCTGCGGCTGGCTGGTCGGACACGCCGGCGAACATCACACGTTGTGGCGCAACGCCGAGCTCGTGTTCGAGGGCAACACCGTGCTGTTCGTCGGCGCGCGCTTCGACGGCACGGTCGACCGCGAGATCGATGCGCGCGACAAGCTCGTCGCGCCAGGCTTCATCGACACCCATGTGCATTCGGGCCACCGCGCATCGCACCGGCTGATCTCCGACATCGGGCGCGGCGACTACTTCGGCCAGCCATTCCTGGAGATCAGCGTCGCGCGCGAGGGCACGCGGGTCGGCGGCGATCCCCGCTACGTGCGCCCCGACGACAACGCGGCGAGCGAGGAGCTGCGGCTCAACGCGCAGTTCACGGTCGCCGAGCTGCTGCGCAACGGCATCACCACCTTCGTCGAGTTCGGCAGTCAGCTGAGAGTGCAGCAGGCGCTGCTCGAGAGCGTCGGCGAGCTCGGCATCCGTGCCTATCTCGGGCCTGGCTTCGACAGCGGACGATGGGTCGGCGGTGCCGGCGGCAAGCTCGTCCGCGTCATCGACGAGGCGGCGGGTGAGCGGGAGTTCGCGTTGGCGCTCGAATTCATCGAGCGCCAACAGGGCGCCCACGGCGATCGCGTCCGCGGCATATTGGTGCCGCGCGAGATCGAAACCTGCACCGTGGCGCTGATGCGCAAGGCCGCGCTGGCCGCGCGTGAGCGCGACCTGCCGGCGGCGATCCACGCGGCCTACAACATCCACGAGGTGTTCGACATCATCCGCGAGCACCAGATGACGTCGGTCGAGCTGCTGTGCGAGGTCGGCCTGATGTCGGACCGACTCAACATCGGTCACGGCAACTTCACCTGCGACAATCCGCTGATGAACTACTCCGGCTCCCACGATCTCGAGATCATGGGCTCACACCGCTGCTCGATATCGCACTGTCCCGTCAACGTCGCGCGGCGCGGGCGCTTCCTCGACAGTTGGGAGACCTACCGCAAGGCGGGCGTGAACATCGCGCTCGGCACCGACACCTATCCGCGCGACATGATCCTGCAGATGCGCAACGCCTCCTATTTCGGCAAAGTGGCGAGCCACAACCTCAAGGCCGCGACGGCGGCGCAAGTGTTCGAGGCGGCGACGCTCGGCGGCGCGCGCTCGGTCGGCCGCGACGATCTCGGGCGCCTCGCGCCCGGCGCCAAGGCCGACATCGTCATCATCGACCTCACCGGCGGCGATACGCTGCGGATGGGCCCGGTGCGTGATCCGATCAAGAGCTTGATCGATTGCGGAATCGGCAACGACGTCGACACCGTGATCGTCGACGGCGTCGTGCGCATGGAAGGCGGCCGCATCCCCGGTATCGATTTCGCCGCATTGCGGGCGCAAGCGCAGGCCGCCGGCGAACGCGTCTGGAGCGGCTGGCAGAACTGGGACCCGCACGGCCGCACGGCCGACGAGATGAGCCCGTATTCGTTCACGCGCGCCAATTGAGTTCTGTCCCTCCCCGACTTCGGGGAGGGTAGGGTGGGGGCTTTCTTCCTTGCTCGCCGCGCTCGCGGACCCCACCCCCTCCCTCCCCGAAGGCGGGGAGGGAGAAAGCCTGCCTCACTTCTTCTCCGCCATCTCCGCGATCAGCGGCTTCCACTGCGCGATCTCCTGCGCGATCTGCGCGCGGAATTCTTCCGGCGTGGATTTGACCGTATCGGCACCGGCCTTGCGCATGCTTTCCTTCATGCCGGGATCGTCGGCCATCTTGATGAGAATCTCCGACATCCGGCGAATGATCGGTGCGGGCGTCGCAGGTGGCGCCATGATGCCGTTCCAGCTTTCGACGATGAAGCCCGGCAACACCGTTTCGTGAATGGTCGGCAGATCGGGGAAATAGCCGCTGCGTTGGTGCGAGGTGACGGCGATCCCGCGCACCGCGCCGGCTTCGACCTGCGGCAAGGCGTCGGTCAGGTTGGCGAAGGAGAGGTCGACGTCGCCCGCGATCACCGCGGACGTCGACAGCGCACCGCCCTTGAAGGGAATGTGCACGGCGCTCGTTCCGGTGCGCGTCAGGAACAGCTCCACCGCATAGTGGGTGAGGCCGCCCGCCCCGCTCGAGCCGTAGTTGAGCTTGCCGGGATGAGCCTTGGCGTAGGCCACGAGCTCGGCCATCGTCTTTACCGGCAGGTCCTTCCTGACGATGACGACCTGCGGGATCTGGCTCACGATGCCGATCGGCGCGAGGTCGCGGACGGGGTCGTAGCCGACCTTCTGGATGAAGGGCGCGATCGAGATGGCACCGATGCTGCAGACGCAGAAGGCGTAGCCGTCGGGCGCCGCATTGGCGACGGCCTGCGTGCCGACGATGCCGCCGGCGCCGGCGCGGTCGTCGATGACGACGGTCTTGCCAAGCGCGGCTTCGACATAGCGCGCCACCAACCGGCCGACGAGATCGGTATAGCCGCCGGCGGCATAGGGCACGATGAAAGTGATAGTCCGGCTCGGCCATGCGTCCTGTGCGCGCGAAACGCCCGGGGCGAGGACAAGCGCCAGTGCACAGGCTATTCCCAAAAGTTGTCGCATCGATGCGTTCCTCCCGGTCCGGATCAGCCAAGCAAATTTTCTGCCGTAGCTCGAACCCGTGGATTTACAATGGCTTGCCGATGGACCGGACGCCGCTTTGTGGGCTGCTGCCGATAAAGTGACCAGTTGCGCGAAACTGGCTATTGATGACCGGCGGCGATGGGCGCATCGGGCACGAGGATACGATGGCGGGCTTGAATTCGGAACTGGACAGGCAAAGCCTGCGGGGTTTCCTCGCGCAGCTTGAAAAGGAGCTTCCTGACGAGCTGCTGTGCATCCGGGAGCCGGTCAAGACCAAGCTTGAGATGACCTCGCTCGTCTTCGAGCTCGAGCGCCTCGGCAAGAGTCCGGTCGTCGTGTTCGAGAACGTCGAAGGCCATGCCATGCCGGTGGTGACGAACGTCGCCGGTAGCCGCAGGGTGTTGGCGTTGGCACTAGGCGTCACGCCCGGGGAGTTGCCGACGGCGTTCCGCGAGCGCTGCACCCGCTACATCCCGGTCGAGCCGATCAACCGGCCGGCGTGGCACGACGTCACCATCGAGGGTGACGACATCGATCTCACCAAGCTTCCGGTTCCGCTCCATTTCGCGATCGACGCCGCGCCCTACATCACCGCCGGGCAGATCACCGCGCGCGATCCGGAAAGCGGCGTCGATACGACGGGCTTCCATCGGCTCATGCTCAAGGACAAGAGCCGGCTCGGCGTCTCGCTGCATTCGCGCCGGCGCATGTGGGAATTTCATCGCCGGGCCGCGGCGAAGGGGCAGAACCTGCCGGCCGCCATCACGCTCGGCATCCATCCGCTGCACTACATGGGATCGATGGTCTACGCCTATCCGCAGCACGTGCGGAAATTCGAGATCATCGGCGGGCTGTTCGGCGAGCCCTATCGCGTCGCGCGCTGCGGCACGGCCGACATCGAGGTTCCCGCCGGCGCCGAGATCGTCATCGAGGGCGAGATCCTGGCAGACGCGCACGAGCCGGAGGGGCCGTTCGGCGAATTCACCGGCTACGCCTCGTTCCGCTCCACGGAAAACGTGTTCGTGGCAAAGCGCATTCGCATGCGCGCCGAGGCGCTGTTCCACAGCGTGGTGTCGGGCATGTCGCAGGACCACATCCTGGTGTCATGCATCACCCGCGAGGGCGAGATCCTCAATGCGCTTCGGCGCAATTTGCCGAACGTCAGGGCGGTCCACGTGCCGCACACGACCTGCGGGGCGTTCATGGCCTTCATCTCGATGAAGAAGACGTCGGCGGGCGAGCCGCAGCAGGCGATCATGGCGACGCTGGGCACCGAGTTCTACACGAAATACGTCATCGTGGTGGACGACGATGTCGACGTGTTCAACCTGTCCGACGTGATGTGGGCGGTGGCCACTCGGGTGCGCGCGGAGAAGGACATCATCTTCATCCCCGGCGCCAAGGGCGCGATTCTCGACCCGACGTCCGACCCTGATGACTTCACGCTGACCAAGATGGGCATCGATGCGACGAAGCCGATCGGCCGGGATTTCGCAGCGCGGCTCACGATCTCCGACGCCCAGCGTGCCCGTGCGCGCGCGATATTGGCGAAGGCGGGGCTGACATTTTAGAAATCGCCTGGCGACGCGAACTCGCTGCGACCAACGACGAACGCGTGCAAGTGCTGCGAGAGATCGTTGCCCGTTCGATCGTTCGCTTCGCTGTGTCAAAACGACGAGCCAAAACGAAGAGCCCCCGGCGATCAGCCGGGGGCTCGGATTCACGCATCCCTGCGCGGATTGATCACCAGAAGTTCGGCAGGAACTTGTAGTTCACGCCAACCTTGACCTGGTTGATGTGGTTGTTGTCCTGGAGGCCGAGCTGAAGCGGCAGGACCCCGAGAACCGAGCCATTGATCGCGACATTGCGATTGCCGAAGTCGAGATAATCGTACTCGGCCTTGACCGACCAGTTCTGCCACAGCGCCCACTCGATACCGGTGCCGACCGTCCAGCCGACCCGGTTCTTGTCGCTGCCCGTTCCGCCGAACACGGGGATGCCGAGCGCCGCGATATTCTCGGTGTAGCTGACGTTCTCGACCGCCGCACCGGCCTTTCCGTAGAGCAGCCAGTTGCCGTGAGCGATACCGACCTGCGCAGTGCCGGTCCCGGTCCAGTTGACGCTGGTGCTCAGGGAGCGGGTGAGCAGACCCGCAGCAAGCGGACCGCCATTGGTAGTGGTGCTGGTGTTGTTGAGGTCGCCCCACAACACGTCGCCTTCCCAACCCACGACCAGCTTGCCGAACTGATAGCGCGAGCCGACCTCGACACCGCCGATGAACGAGCTCGCATTGTTCGTCTGAACCACCGGCACGCCGAGCACCGACCCGACGATGCCGAGACCGGGATCCGAAAGATCATGGGTGCCCCAGGCGCCGCCGATGACGCCGCCGAGGTAGATTCCGCTCCAGTCGTAAACGTAGGGCGCGGGAGGGACGGCCTTGACCGCCATGTCGGCGGCGCTAGCGAGCCCCGACATTCCGAGAATCGCTGAAGTAACCAGAAGTGCATTCTTGAGCATTGCTTCTTTACCCCACCAAATTGACCAGAAGTAACCACGGTTCGGAAGCTAACAGAGGGGTGCCCAAAAAGATGTCACTCGACTGCAACAAGTGGCACTCATCGAGGCGGCGCCCCGCGAACGCAGGCTTTCGTGCAACTCTTAACCAACGCCGTGGTGACAGTCGCCACTGGGGGCGCCCGCAACTCACTGCGCCGATAAATGCTGCGGGAGAGGGCGAAACGATATCTTCCGCGGCGTCTGTTCGTTCGCGTTCGGACCGCGCATCTGCATGGCTGTTCTGCGGCACACGCACCGCGAGGCCGTCTCGGGCGCGCCTGCGACATGTGGGCGCAAGACGAGCCAAGGTTGTCGTCTCTTCGCGAGCAGATTTGAAATAGCAACGGTTCGCATCACGCACGGTGAATGAAGCGAAACGTGCACACGCCTTTCATGCAGATGTGATGCGACCCATCTGCGCTAAGCGCCTTTGCAAAGGCTACGACGCCATATCGCCACGTCGACTCGTCTTCGTCGCGGCGATCGCGGCTACGATACGGTCTGGTGTCGCCGGCGACACCAAGAGCTCGGCGCCGAGGTCTTTGAGCGCATCGTTGATGGCATTGGTGATCGCAGCCGGCGGTGCGATGGCACCGCCTTCGCCGAGTCCCTTCTGCCCGAAACGCGTGTACGGCGACGGCGTCTCCATGTGGAAGATGCGGACGGCGGGAACGTCGGTCGAGCCGGGCAACAGATAATCGGCGAGCGTCGTCGCCGTTGGCTGTCCGTTGCCGTCGAAGCGCATCTCCTCGTAGAGCGCGGTTCCGATGCCCTGGGCGACACCGCCGACAATCTGACCATCGACAATCAACGGGTTCAACAGGACGCCGCCGTCCTCGACCACGACATAGTCGAGAATTTCGAGCGCCCCGGTCTCGGGATCGACGAGAACCGCCACGGCATGCGCCGCGTAGCTGAACGTCCCGGTGTCACGCTTCGCCTTGTAGCCTGCGGTGACCTCGAGCCCGCCGGGATCGACGTCGGCGGGAAGATCCTGCGGGCGCCGATACCAGGTGCGCGCGACCTCGGCGACGGATATGCGGCCTTGTGCGGCGACCACCATCCCGTCGGTAAGCGTGACATCGTCGGCCTGCGCCTGCAGCAGCGTCGCGCCGATGCGCTTCACGCGGATCGCGAGTTGATCGCATGCCTCGGCCACCGCGCCGCCCGACATGATGGCGCAGCGCGATCCCCAGGTGCCGGTCGAGTAGGGGGTGAGTGCGGTATCGCCGTGGATCAGCTTGATGCGGTCGTGCGGCACGCCGAGAATCGAATGCGCGACTTGCGAGAGCGTCGTCTCCAGCCCTTGGCCGTGGCTGTGGGCGCCGATCCGCAGCTCCAATCCGCCGTCCGGCGTGAACCGCGCCTGGCACGGCTCGTGGCCCGGCACGAACGGGATGCCCCAGCCGGCATAGACGCTGGTGCCGTGGCCCGCCTGTTCCGAATACATGGCGATGCCGACGCCGAGCAGCCGGCCGTCGGGCTCGCCGCGCCGCTGACGCTCGCGCAGCGCATCGCGTCCGATCGCTTCGACCGCCGTTTGCAAGGCCTGCGGGTAATCGCCGGAATCGAAATGGCGCTTGGCGACGTTGTCGAACGGCATCTGCTCGGGCCGTACCAGGCTGCGCATGCGAAGCTCCGCCGGCTCGATGCCGAGATCGCGCGCGAGCGCATCGAGCGTCACCTCGAGCGCGAAGCAGACGCCGGTGCGCGCGACGCCGCGGTACGGCAGGATCGGCGGCTTGTTGGTCGCGACCGAGTAGGTGCGGCAGCGATAATGCGGGAAGTCGTAAAGGCCGGGGAGGATGCTGCCGATCTGTCCGGCCTCGAGACAGGCCGAGAACGGATAGGCGGAATAGGCCCCGGCATCGACCGTCGCTTCGCAGTCGAGCCCGAGCAGGCGGCCGTCGTGGTCGGCGTAGGCGGTCAGGCGGTAATGGTGCTCGCGGCAGTTGGCGCCGGCAACGAGGCTCTCGCGGCGGTCCTCGATCCAGCGCAGCGGATGGCCGAGCTTGAGCGCCGCCCAGGCCAGCGCGACTTCCTCGCCGAGCAGCACCCCCTTGTAGCCGAAGCCGCCGCCGACATCGGGTGAGATGACGCGGATGCGCCCCTCCTCGATGCCGAGGCATTCGGCAAGGCCGGAGCGGACGATGTGCGGCTGCTGGGTCGCGCTGGTGATGATGATCTGGTCGACGCGGCGATCGTGCCACGCGACGACGCCGCGTCCTTCCAGCGGGCTCATCGCCTGGCGCGCCGTCCGCAGTTCCCGCACGACCTTCCGTGTTGCCTTCGCCCCGATCGCGGCGAATGCGACGTCGGTGTCGGTCGTAAGGAAAAGGTTGTCGTTCCAGTGCTCATGCAAGAGAGGCGCGCCGGGCTCGCGGCCCCCGAGCATGTCATGCACCGCGGGCAACGGATCGAAATCGAGCTCGATCCGGGTCGCGATATCTTCCGCCTCGCCGGCCGTCAGCGCGATGCACATGGCGATGGGCTCGCCGACATGGCGCACTTTTTCGCTCGCCAGCACCGGCTGCACCGACGACTTGAATCCGGGGAGCGCAGTGTCCGCGCGGATCGGCCGGACTCCAACGAGGTCGGCGCCGACGAACACGCGATCGCGAAGCTCCGGCGGGATCCGGATCGACCGGATGCATGCATGGGCGACGGGGCTCCGCAGGAACACCACGTGCCGCATGCGCGGCAGATCGATGTCGCCCACGAACTGGCCCAGGCCGCGGACGTAGCGTTCGTCTTCCTTTCGCGGCAGCCGCGCGCCAATCCCTTGGGCGCTCATGCCATCCCGCCCGCCATGCATCGGTAACGATCGTCTCCTCTTTACGGCCGAGGCGCGCAGAATCGCTCGGCGGCGCCGAAAGAAGTCGGTGCTTGCAGTGTCCGCGAGAGACCGCCGGTTCCCACGTCACAGCAGCCCGTTTTTTGGGCAGACATTCCGTGTTCCCTTTTCTACAGTGCTCTCGACACGCTCGCCGGCCTCAGCGCGGCGAGAACGCGCGGCATCGGTGGCACCCGCGGCGATAGTATCCATGCCGGCGGAATGGGCAAAGGTGGATTGTGACGAGCGGAGCCCAACAAGCACCGATGATGCGCAATCTTCTTCATTGAACAGAGGAAGTCTCTCATGAACGCAGCCCCCGTCTACGATCTCATCCTTCAGGGCGGCCATGTCATCTGCCCGGCCTCCGGCATTGACGGCGTGATGGATGTGGCGATCGCCGGGGGCAAGATCGCGGCGGTCAGCAAGGACATTCTGCCGTCGACGGCGCGGCAGGTGGCGGACGTGCGCGGCAAGTTGGTGCTGCCGGGGATGATCGACACCCACGCGCATGTCTATCGCTACGTCACCGGCCGCTTCGGCCTCGATGCCGACATGGTCGGTGTAGAAAGCGGCGTCACCGCGCTGATCGACCAGGGCGGTGCCTCCTGCATGACGTTTCCTGGCTACCGACACTTCGTCGCGGAGAAAGCGGCGAGCCGCTGCTACGCGTTCATTTCCGCCTATCTCGTCGGCGGCCTCGAGGGCCACTACTACCCGTCGCTCTATTCGCCCTCCGGCATCGACGTGAAGGCGACCGTCGCCGCGGCAAACGCCAATCGCGACCTCGTCAAGGGCATCAAGGCCCATGCCGAGATCGGCGGCTACGCGCGCTGGGGCACCACTGTGATGGAAATGGCGAGCGAGATCGGGCGCGGCGCCGATCTGCCGGTCTATGTGCACTTCGGCCAGCTCTGGGCCCTTCCGCCGGAGGGCGCCAATGGCGTCGATGCCGACACCATCATCGAGCGCACTGTTGCGCTGCTGCGGCCGGGCGACATTCTCGCCCATCCCTTCACACGGCATCCCGGCGGCTTCGTTGACAAGGACGGCAAGGTCCATCCGATCATCAAGGCCGCGCTCGACATGGGCCTCAAGATCGATGTCGGCCACGGCAGCCATTTCTCCTACCGCCTCGCGCGCAAGGCGCTCGACGCCGGCATCGTGCCGCATACGCTCGGCGCCGATATGCACGGCTACAACACCTTCGTGCCGCCGCCGCCCGGGACGCCCGGCGAGCATCCAGATGACGAGAACCATCCCTTCGCCGGGCAGGCGCGCTTCAGCCTCTCCCAGGCCATGAGCTCCATGCTTGCGCTCGGGCTCACCCTGCAGCAGGTGGTGCCGATGGTGACGAGCAACGCAGCCGTCATGGCCGGCGTCCCCGACGAGATCGGCGCCCTCAAGCCCGGCATGGATGCCGACGTCTCCGTGCTCGATGACGTGCGCGGGCGGTTCAAGCTCAGGGATAACGAGCGCACTGAAGTCATCGCCGAGCGCCTGCTCGTGCCCGCCTTCTGCCTGCGCGCCGGCCGCCGTTACGAGGCGACCGCTCCGATCCTGCCGCGTGCGATTGCGGCGTAGCCATGCTGGCGGGGTGGGCAACGCTGAGCCACGCGGCGCGCGACGCCGCTTACAACAATAATCTGGCGGTCGCGAACAGCGCGTCGCTGGTCGAACGCCGCAACGCCGCGTCGGCGGCGTTCCGCGCCGCCCATCCGGCTGGGCTCGACGTGCCCTACGGCCCGGCGCCGCGCCAGCGCTTCGATCTCTTTCCCGCAAGCTCAACGAAAGCGCCGTGCCTTGTGTTCATCCACGGCGGCTACTGGCAGCGCAACACGCGCGAGGATTTCGCCTGCTTTGCCGAGGGCGTTCTGGCCCATGGGTGGTCGATGGCGCTGCCCGGTTACACGCTCGCGCCGGAAGCGACGCTGACCGAGATTGTCGGAGAAATCAGGCGCGCGCTCGACTGGCTCGCTGCCGACGGCGCGAAGCACGGCATCGGCGCTGGGCCGATCGTCGTGTCCGGCTGGTCCGCCGGCGGGCACCTCACGGCGATGGCGCTCGAACATCCGCGCGTCGCCGCCGGCCTCGCCATCTCCGGCATCTACGAGCTTGCGCCGATCCGCGACACCTATCTCGACGAGAAGCTGCGGCTGACCGACGCCGAGATCGCGACGCTCTCTCCGCTGCGGCTCCCCGCGGTACAGAAACCGCTCGCGATCTCCTATGGCGCCGCGGAGCTTCCTGCGCTGGTCGAGGACAGCCGCGATCTTCATGCGCGCCGGACGGCGGCGAATGCGCCAGGCCCGCTGCTCCCGATCTCCGATGCCGATCATTTCACAATTCTGGAAGAGCTGCGGCGGCCTGATGGAAAGCTCGTGCGCGCCGCGCTCGATCTCGTCGGAAAAACTGCCGGCTGATCGATCGGCGCGGGCACGTCAGTTCGCAGGATCAAATGGTCTTTGCCAGCGCCGCGAGCTGATCGGCGCACTGCCCCCAGCCTTGTTGGAATCCCATCTGCACGTGGGCATCGTAGTCTTCCTTCGTCCAATGCCGCACCCGAGCGGTGTAGCGCGTCTGGCCTGCCTCATCCTCGAAAGTGAGAATGCCGGTCATGAATGGTTTGCCCGGCTTCGGCATCCAGTCTCCAGTGTAGGCGTCGGTGAACACGAGCTTCCGGCCCGGCACGATTTCGAGATACGTGCCGGGGCAGTCGATCTCCCGGCCGTCGGGGCCGCGCATCACCATGCGGCTCGCGCCGCCGACGCGCAGATCGACCTCGGCGAACGGTGTCGTGAAGGGCAGCGGGGCGAACCATTGCTTGAGCAACTCCGGCTCGGTCCAGCAGCGAAATAGCTTTTCGCGCGGAGCGTCGATCAGACGGGTGAAGACGAGTTCGTGGCCATTTGCGGTCATTCTGTTCCCTTTCGGTCGGTTGCGTTTCAAGGACGCACGATCTCCGGCCAATCCGACAGCACTGAAATTTTTTTCGACGGGCTGTCGAGGGCGGACGGCCTCGATCGTCATTTGAGTACGGATCGATTGGAGGCAATGGTGCGGTATCGGGAAAACATTCCGCTGGCTGTCATGTGCGTCATCAGCCTGGCGATCTTGTTCGTTTTCGGCGTTTCCGAGTTTGCGGCGCGTTCGACGCCACAGCAGGAAAGCGATTGCGGTTCCCCGGAACAGATCGCCGCCACGCGGTAAATGCAATTGCGACGTGGCGCGCGGCATGTCTGCCGTGGCCGCGAATGTCAGCTCAAGCTCGGCAATTTCAACCCATTCGCCTTTGCGCAGGCGATCGCCTCGTCGTAGCCGGCGTCCGCGTGCCGCATGACGCCGCTCGCGGGGTCGTTCCACAACACGCGGGCGATGCGGCGCGCAGCCTCCAGCGTGCCATCGCACACGACCACCATGCCGGCGTGCTGCGAGAAGCCGATGCCGACCCCGCCGCCGTGATGGAACGACACCCAGGTCGCGCCGGACGCGCAGTTGATGAGCGCATTGAGGAGCGGCCAGTCCGATACCGCGTCGGAGCCGTCCTTCATCGCTTCGGTCTCGCGATTGGGGCTCGCGACCGAGCCGGAATCGAGATGATCGCGGCCGATCACCACCGGCGCCTTGAGCTCGCCGCGCGCGACCATCTCGTTGAAGGCGAGCCCGAGCCGGTGCCGGTCGCCGAGCCCGACCCAGCAGATGCGCGCCGGCAGGCCCTGGAACCGGATCCGCGTCTTCGCCATGTCGAGCCAATGGTGCAGATGCCGGTCGTCCGGCATCAGCTCTTTTACCTTTGCGTCGGTGCGGAAGATGTCCTCGGGGTCGCCCGACAGCGCGGCCCAGCGGAACGGTCCGACGCCGCGGCAGAACAGCGGCCGGATATAGGCCGGCACGAAGCCCGGAAAATCGAACGCGTCGGCGACGCCCATTTCCTTTGCCATCTGGCGGATGTTGTTGCCGTAGTCGACGGTCGGGACGCCGCGCCGCCAGAAATCCAGCATGGCCCGCACATGGACCGCCATCGAACTCTTTGGCGGTGCGCTCGACGCCCTTCGGATCGCTCGACCGCCGGGCCTCCCATTCGGCGAGCGTCCAGCCGCGCGGCAGATAGCCGTTGATCGGATCGTGGGCCGAGGTCTGGTCGGTGACGACGTCGGGGCGCACCCCGCGGCGCACCAGCTCGGGGACCATCTCAGCAGCGTTGCCGAGAACCCCGATCGAGCGCGGCTTATGCTCGCGGCAGGCCGTGTCGATCATCGCCAGCGCTTCGTCGAGGTTGTCGGCGCGCGCGTCGAGATAGCCGGTCTTGAGCCGCATCTCGATGCGCGAGGGTTGGCATTCGATGGCGAGCAGCGATGCGCCCGCCATGGTCGCGGCGAGCGGTTGCGCGCCGCCCATGCCGCCGAGACCGGCGGTGAGAATCCATCGCCCGTCGAGGCTCCCGCCATAATGGCGCCGTCCGATCTCGGCGAAGGTCTCGTAGGTGCCCTGCACGATGCCCTGCGAGCCGATGTAGATCCACGACCCCGCGGTCATCTGGCCGTACATCATCAGACCCTTGCGATCGAGCGCGTTGAAGGTGTCGAGCGTCGCCCAATGCGGCACGAGGTTCGAGTTCGCGATCAGCACGCGGGGCGCGTCCGGATGCGTGCGGAACACGCCGACCGGCTTGCCCGACTGCACGCACAGCGTCTCGTCGGCTTCGAGCGCGGTGAGCGAGGCGACGATGCGGTCGAAGCTCTCCCAGTCGCGCGCGGCGCGGCCCATGCCCCCGTAGACGACGAGCTCATGCGGTTTCTCCGCCACCTCAGGGTCGAGGTTGTTCATCAGCATTCGCAGCGGCGCCTCGGTGAGCCAGCTCCTGGCCGTGAGGCTGGTTCCGCGCGGCGCGCGAATATTGCGGGCGTTGTCGAGGCGGGTCGGCATATGAAGCGTCTCTCAGGAATCGGCACCGGGCAAATCGATCCCGACCGCCGCCTCGCGGAGCGCCCCAGTCCGCACGAGATCGGCGGCTGCGGCGATGTCGGGAGCGAGAAGCCGGTCATCTTCGAGATGCGCCACGCGTTCGCGCAAATGCGCGCGGACCCGCTCGAGCGCGGCGCTCGAGATGAGCGGCGCATGAAAGTCGCAGCCCTGCGCCGCGACGATGAGCTCGATCGCGGCGATGTTCGCAGCGTTCTCCGCCATCGCCGCGAGCCGGCGTGCGCCGTGGGCAGCCATCGAGACGTGGTCCTCCTGGTTGGCCGAGGTCGGGATCGAATCGATGCTCGCGGGATGGGCGCGCTGCTTGTTCTCGGCGACCAGCGCCGCCGCCGTCACTTGCGCCATCATGAAACCGGAGTTGAGGCCCGGCCGGGGCGTGAGGAACGCCGGCAACCCGGAGAAGGCCGGATCGATCAGCATGGCGACGCGCCGTTCGGCGAGCGAGCCGATCTCGCACACCGCGAGCGCGAGGATATCGGCCGCAAAGCCGACCGGCGCGGCGTGGAAGTTGCCGCCGGACAGTGCCTCGCCGTCTGCCGTGATGACCGGGTTGTCCGATACGCCGTTCGCTTCGGTCACCAGCGTCGCCGCGGCCTGGCGCAGCAGATCGAGCACGGCGCCCATCACCTGCGGCTGGCAGCGCAGGCAATAGGGGTCCTGCACACGCTCGTCGCCGTGGAGATGCGAGGCGCGGATCGCGCTGCCCGCCATCAACGCACGCAGGGCGGCGGCGACCTCGATCTGCCCGCGGTGACCGCGCAGAGCCTGGATGCGCGGATCGAACGGCGTATCGGAGCCCCTCGCCGCATCGGTCGCAAGCGCCCCGGTGACGAGCGCGGCATGGAACACGCGCTCGATCGCGAACAGGCCGGAAAGCGCCTCCGCGGTCGAGAACTGCGTGCCGTTGAGCATCGCGAGGCCTTCCTTGGCGCCGAGCACGATCGGGGAAAGCCCGGCCCGCGCCAGGGCCTCATCCGCCGGCATGCGTTCACCGGCGAGCTCCACTTCGCCGACACCCAGCATCGCCGCGGTCATGTGGGCGAGCGGCGCGAGGTCGCCCGATGCCCCGACTGAGCCCTGGCATGGGACCACGGGAATCGCCTCGCGCGCCAGCATGGCTTCCAGCATGAGGAGGGTCTCGGGCCGCACCCCGGAGGCGCCGCGGCCGAGGCCGGCGAGCTTGAGCGCCATCATCAGCCGCACCGTGGCCCGCCGCATCGGCTCGCCGACGCCGGCCGCGTGCGACAGCACGATGTTGCGCTGGAGGGTGGCGAGGTCGGCAGCCGGGATGCGCACATGGGCGAGCCGGCCGAAGCCGGTGTTGATCCCGTAGACCGGCTCGCCTTTGGCAAGGATGGCGGCGACCGCCTGCGCACTGGTCTCGACCTGGGGCAGCGCAGTGCGGTCGACGCGCAGCGCCGCGCCGTCGGCCACCGCGCGCCAGTCGGCGAGCGTCGCCCGTCCCGGCATCAGCGTGATCGCGGCGGCCATGTCCTCCGCTCCATCCCCGCCTGTCCGGGCCGCCCCGGCGGGTCCGCAAGCCTAAGGCACATTCGGGTGTCTTAGCCAGGAGATAGCCCGAGGAGTCCCATTTCGGACGACAATCCGCCCCATTAGTTCCAGGCGTTGTCAGACTTTAGCCTAGGCCTTGGCTAAAACTGCCAGATTGCGGCGCGAGGCAGTTGCCTTTGCACCGATCGGAAGAGACTGCTGCGGGGGTTCAAGGGGGCTTGGCATGACAAAGCAATCCATGACGGTGCAATCCGCCGAGGCGATCCGGCGGTGGCGGCTGCATGCTTTTCTGGCGCTCGCGGCCACCACGGCCTTGACGGCGGTTCAGCCCGCTGACGCCGCGCCCCGCCAAGCCCAGCCCAAGCCCGAGCGGACCACCGAGGCGGCGGCTCCGCGCGACGCGGGCGAGCCGCTCATGGCGATCGTATCGATCAAGAGCCAGAAGGTGACTTTCTACGACGCCGACGGCTGGATCCTGCGCGCGCCGGTGTCGACCGGAACGACGGGGCGCGAGACGCCAGCCGGCATCTTCAGCGTCGTGCAGAAGGACAAGGACCACCACTCGAGCCTCTACGACGATGCCTGGATGCCGAACATGCTGCGCATCACCTGGAACGGCATCGCGCTGCACGGCGGGCCGTTGCCCGGATATGCGGCCTCGCACGGCTGCGTGCGGATGCCCTTCGGCTTTGCCGAGAAGCTGTTCGACAAAGTCCCCATTGGTACGCGCGTGATCATCTCGCCGAACGATGCGGAGCCGCTCGAGATTTCCCATCCGGCGCTGTTCGTCCCGAAATCTGCGGCGATCGCGGCCGCTCCGGCCCGCGCCGAAGCGCTCGCCCGCGAGGCGGACGAGGCTACGAAGCTCGCTCAACTGACGAAGAACGCTGCCACTGTTGCGGTGAAGGAGGCGGGCCCGCTCGCGGCGGGGCTGCGTAAGCTTGAATTGGCCAAGACGCGTGCCGATGCTGCGCTTGGGTCCGCAGAGAAGGCGCTCGCCGCCGCCAAGACCGACCAGGCGAGGACGCGAGCCGAGGACCAGAGGCAGAAGGGCGCCGCGAAAGTCGAGGAGCTGCAGACGCAGCTCGACGCCGCCAAGGCCAAATCCAAGCTCGACGCGCTCGCAGCGGCCCAGGACGCCGCCAAGGCGGCCGAGATCAAGAGGGCCGACGCCGCCAAGGCAGCAAGCGAGGCAAAGCTCGCGCTCGAGCCAGTCTCGGTTTTCATCAGCCGTGCGACGCAGAAGCTTTATGTGCGGCGCAACACGCACAAGCGGATTCCGGACGGCGGCGAGATGTTCGATTCGACGGAGGTTCCGGTCACGATCCGCGATCCTGACAAGCCGATCGGCACGCATGTGTTCTCGGCCGTGGGGCGCAGTGGCGGGGGCCTGCGCTGGACTGCGGTTACTATCGACGGCGGTGACAGCGCCAAGGACGCGCTTGACCGCATCACCATCCCGCAGGAGGTGCTCGATCGGATTGCGCCGACCGCATCGCCGCGGTCGTCGCTCATCATTTCGGACGAGCCACTGCACTCCGAGACCAACTATCGCACCGAATTCATCGTCGCGCTCAACAACCAGCCCCAGGGCGGCATCCTCACCCGGTCGCGCTCGCCTTCGCCTGAGGTCCGCGTCGGCTTCTTTGGTGGCTGGGGTTTCAATACTGTGCCCGCTCGCGGCGGCCAGAACACTCGGTACCAGCGCCCGCAGGGCTGGTTTTGGTGAAGACGCGGCGCGTCGGGAGGAGGCCGCACGGCACGCCGGGAAGGCGCAATGGGACGCGCAAGGCTATTCGGGCGGGAGGTTACGCCTTCGCGCCCGGCGCTTTGGGTCTCAGATAGATTTGGGGTCTCAGATAGATGATGAGGCAGCAAACACACATTCCGAGCCCAACCAATGGATATTTGAGAGCCACAACGGCAGCCGACCCGAAGACGCACAACGTCGCAATCGATCGGATACGCATGAGCCTGCGCTCGCGCGGAGATACATCGCTGGCGGGTGCGCGGTCGATGAGCTCGTGAATCAAACCGATGTAGGTCGCGTTCACCAGGACGAATACGGCCGCATAGAAGGCAACCGGCTGCGGTGCCAATCTACTCACGGCCATCCAAGAGGTGGAGAGCGGCAGCAGGGACACGGAAAACAGGTGCGCGAAGTTGAACCACATCAGGCGAGGGGTGACCTCGGTGGCGTAACGCAGCAAGTGGTGATGATTGGCCCAAACGATTGCAATGAACAGATAGCTCACCGCATAGCTCAGCCACGTAGGCCAGAGCGACATGAGCGCTGTGAAGGTCGGGGCCTCGGGCGGCCGCAGCTCCAGGACGAGTACCGTTATAAGAACGGCGAATATCCCGTCGGAGAGCGCGCTTATCCTTTCCGGATTGCTTTTCACGTGTGCCAGGGCTGTCTCCTTTCTCCGTCGAACGATATGTTTCGTCGCGAACGCGCATGATCGTCGCTGCGGGCACCGCGGAGCTTACGCCCGGACGGGGCGTAAGGGCGACATGGCCGATCCGAACGACGATGCGCTGAGCGACAGTACCGTTCGGTACCTCGTCATTATCGGGCTCGGCTCTATCGGAGCAATTCCGGGCATCGGTACATCTGCCGAGCAGGGCGGGAGCGATTCGCGTGATCTCGGAATGAGCTGCGATATTTCATTGGCCGCCGACTTTTGGTAAAAAGGGTTCCTTGTGACGTGGAGAAAACGCCCATGTCGTCGTTCGCTGCACCCATTTTGGTATCGACATTGCGGAGCCTCTTGCCAGTAGTCGGCATTGTCTCAGGCTTTCTTGCGGTCGCTCTGATTTCGTCTTTTTCCGGGGTCGCGCGCGCGGAGGTTGGTATTCCCCAACTCGGCTCCCGAGATTCCGGCTGGAATGCGAACTTCTGGGATTTTCAGCTCGAGCCTCCGCCGGGTTCGGCTCACGGGCCAATGAAGACCGATCCGAAGCATCCCTACGTCAGCCAATGTCAAAATGGCGGTTGTTCGGTCGATAGAGACTTCCAGGCCCCGATCGTGAACACGAAAGACCCGATCCTGAAGCCTTGGGCCGCGGAGCACATGCAGGCAACCAATGACGAGGTGCTGAGCGGCAAGATGGCGATCCCCTTCACCTCCCAATCACGCTGCTGGCCTGGTGGCGTGCCTGGTCAACTCCTTTTTCTCCAACCCATGTATTTCCTCCAGACGCCGAACGTAGTCTGGATGCTATGGGAACGCGACCATTTCGCACGCCGCATCTATCTCACCGACAAGCATTCGGAAAATTTGAAACCGTCCTGGTTCGGGGAATCCATCGGCCGTTACGAGGACGGGGACACGCTCGTGGTCGATACGATCGGGCTTGCCGGCGGCAAGTGGCACTACATCGATTCCTTCCGCACCCCGCACACCGACAAACTCCATGTCGTCGAGCGGTTCACGATCAGCAAGGACGGCAGGACCTTAACCGCGATCGTAACGGTGGAAGATCCCGACACATTCAACGGACCGCTCACACTCAAACAGACATGGCGCAAGAACCCGGTGGCGATGGCGGAGATGGTCTGCGCAGAGGATGCTGGCGAGGATCACTTCAATCAGGATCTCCATCCGTTACCGCGGGCGGACAATCCGGATTTCTGATCAGCGAGCCGAACGGTCGGCCGATGCGGCGGCCTTTCGAGCGGGACAGATCGGCCGATGGCGACGTTTGCGTGCCCGGAAAGCCCTTCACGACGCGGCCCGCACGTCGCGCGGCGCCGTCGCTTGTTCGAGCCGCGCCAGCATGAAATCGATCTCGGCCGCGGTCTCGCGCGACACGCGCGCGCCCGGCTTGCGCTGGGCGTCGGTCGCGAGCACGCCGCGCCTCCACAGCACGTATTTGCGCACCGCGAGCCCGGCGCCGGGCTGCTGCTCGTAGCGCACCAGCGGCAGGTGGGCGTCGAACAGGTCGTGCGCCTCGCTGCGGCGACCGGCGCCGATGAGCCGGCACACGTCGACCAGCATTTCCGGGAAGGCGTAGCCGGTCATGGCGCCATCGACGCCGCGGGCGAGCTCGAAGGGGAGGAATATCCCGCAGTTGCCCGACAAGATCGAAAGCCGCCGCATGCCCTGCTTCTCGCGCGCACGCACCGCGGTGATCTTGTCGAGGCCGGGCCAGTCCTCGTGCTTGAGCATGACGCAGGTCGGGCAGGTCGCGGCGACGCGCTCGATGACCGACACCGGGATGAAGAGCCCGTTCGACTGCGGGAAGTCCTGCAGTGCGAACGGCGTGCTGCCGATCGCTTCGACGCAGTTCTGGAAATAGGTGACGATGGCATCGTCGCCCTTGAGGCCGCCGGGCGGCGCGATCATCACGCCGGCCGCGCCGACGTCCATCGCAGCGTTGGTGAGCGCGGCGAGCGAAGCGAGGCCGGGGGAGGAGACTCCGACAACGACGGGGAGCTTGCCGGCGCGCGCTACGACGCGGCGGGCGAACGCGATCGCCTCCTCGTGGGCGAGCTTCGGCGCTTCGCCCATCACGCCGAGGATGGTGATGCCATCGACGCCGGTTCCTGCATAGAAGTCGATCAGCCGGTCGGTGCCGTCGAGGTCGAGCGCGCCGCGATCGTCGAACGGCGTGACCGAAATGACGTAGACGCCGCGTGCGGATTCATCGAGCATCGCAATCTCCCGCGAGGACCTTTGGTCACGATAACGGCACGCCCCTTGCTGGCAAGGGAAAACCACCAAGCTGTGGAATCGGAGGCACGCCCATGCAACACCCCGTTTTTCGCGCGTTGATCGTTGCGGCCGCGGCGTTTGCCGCGCAGACGTTGCTCGCCGCGCCGGCGGCGCTCGCGCAGGAGCCGCCGCTGCGGACCGGCGTCGACGGCACCTTCGCCCCGCACGCTTTTCCCAATCTCGCCGGCGGCATCCAGGGCTTCAATGTCGATCTCGCGAACGAGATCGCGAAGCGCCTGCACCGTCGCATCGAGATCGATGCGACCCAGTTCTCCGGCCTCGTGCCGGCGCTGCAGGCCGGCACTTACGACTTCATCGCGGCGCCGGTGACGATGACCAGGGAGCGCGCCGAGAACCTGCTGTTCACCGAAGGCTATCTCAACACCGACTTCCAGTTCGTGGTGAAGAAGGATGCGCCGGAGATCACCCGCCTCGAGGACTTCAAGGGGAAGGTCATCGCGGTCAACAAAGGCTCGGCCTATGATTCCTGGGGCCGCGACCTCGCCGCCAAGATCGGCTGGACGATCGAATCCTACGGCACCAACACCGACGCCGTGCAGGCGGTGATGTCGGGGCGCGCCTATGCGAACGTCGCGGGCAACACCGCGGTCGCCTGGGCGGCGAAGAACAATCCGGCGATCAAGCTGTCCTACCTCTACTCGACCGGGCTCGTGTGGGCGACGCCGGTGCGCAAGGATAATGTCGAGCTGCGCCGCAAGCTCGACGTTGCGATCGAGTGCATGAAGCGCGACGGCACGATGGCGAAAATGCACGAGAAGTGGTTCGGTATTAAGCCGCCGCCGGGCTCCGCGGCGGCAACCATCTATCCCGGCTATGGCGTGCCCGACATGCCCGGCTACGACCCGACCGCGCACGAGCCGGCCTGCTCGTGATGCGCCGGCCGCCGCCGCCGGTCATCTGAGAGAAAAGGTCGTCATGCCGCCGCGCACCCCGATTCTCGAGGTCCGGGCGCTGCGCAAGTCCTTCGGCGGCACGGAGGTTCTCAGAGGCATCGATCTTGCGGTCGAGCCGCAGGAGCTCGTGTTCATCATCGGGCCGTCCGGCGGCGGCAAGAGCACGTTCCTGCGCTGCCTCAACCGCCTTGAGGAGCCGACCGGCGGCTCGATCATGGTCGACGGCGTCGATCTCCTCGATCCCAAGACCGACATCAACGCGATGCGCCGGCGCATCGGCATGGTGTTCCAGGCCTTCAACCTCTATCCGCACATGACGGCGCTCGGCAACGTCACGCTGGCGCTGCGCAAGGTGATGCGCCTTCCCGGCGCGCAGGCCGATGCGGCCGGCCTCGCGGCGCTCGACCGCGTCGGGCTCAAGGACAAGGCGCGCGCTTTCCCAAGCGAGCTGTCCGGCGGCCAGCAGCAGCGCGTCGCCATCGCCCGCGCCATCGCGCTGGAGCCGAAGATCATGCTGTTCGACGAGCCGACCTCGGCGCTCGATCCCGAGCTCGTCGGCAGCGTGCTTGCGGTGATGCGCGACCTCGGCGCCTCCGGCATGACCATGGTGGTGGTGAGCCACGAGATGCGCTTCGCCCGCGAGGCCGCGCACCGCGTCGTCTTCATGGAGGACGGCCGCATCTGCGACGAGGGTCCGCCGGCCCGCATTTTCGGCCCGGAGGCGAACCCGCGGGCGCGGGCGTTTCTCTCGGGGATCTCAGGATGACGCGTTGTTCGATGAATTCGACCCAAATGAAAGCGTCATCGCCGGGCTTGTCCCGGCGACCCCGATTAGCCGGGCACTGTGCGTTTATAATCGGGGTGGCCGGGACAAGCCCGGCCATGACGCGCATAAATGTGGCGCTCGCGGGCTAGAACTCGACACATGGACCGCGGCGCCCTCTTCCTCGACACGTTCTTCAAGCCCGAACTCATCGTCCGCTACCTGCCGGACATCCTCAAAGGCATGGTGGTGACGATCGAGATCGCGGTGCTCGTCGTCGTCGCCGGCATCGCGCTCGGCCTTGCGCTGGCGCTCATCCGCAGCCTGCGCTCGCGTCTCATCAACGTGCCGATCATCGTGTTCGTCGACGTCGCCCGCACGCTGCCGCCGCTGGTCGTCGTGCTCATCGTCTATTTCGGCCTGCCGAATGTCGGCATCGTCCTGCCGAGCTATGCGGTGCTGTGGCTCGTGCTGTCGCTGCTGCTCGCCGCCGTCGCGGAAGAAATCTTCTGGGCCGGCATCCTCTCGGTGCGACAGGGCCAATGGGAGGCGGCGCGCTCGACCGGGCTCACCTATGCGCAGGCGCTGTTTCACGTGGTGCTGCCGCAGGCGGTGCGGCTCACGGTGCCGCCGCTGACCAACCGCACCATCGCCATCACCAAGAACACCGCGCTCGGCACCGTGATCGGGGTGCCGGAGATCCTCAACCAGGCGACCACGGCGGAAAGCTTCTCGCTCAACGCGACGCCGCTGATGATGGGCGCGATCGCCTATCTCGTGCTGTTCGTGCCGGTGGTGATGTTCGGGCGCTACCTCGAAACGCGCTTCGCCTGGAGGCGCGCCTAGATGGACGCGCTGATCGCGCAGTTCTTCAACCTCGACATCATGGCGCAGGCGGCGCCGCTGATCTTGCGCGGCCTCGCCATGACGCTCCTCGTCTGCGCCGCGGTGGTGCCGCTCGGCCTTGCCGGCGGGCTCATGGTGGCGCTCGCCGGCCGCGCGCATTCGCGCGTCGTGCGTTTCGCGGTGGCGGCGCTGATCGACCTCTTCCGCGCCGTGCCGCCGCTGGTGCTGCTGATCTTCGTCTATGCCGGGCTGCCGTTCGCCGGCCTGCGGCTCTCGCCCTTCGCGGCGGTCTGCGTCGCGTTCTTCCTCAACACCTCGGCCTATTACGGCGAGATCTACCGCGCCGGCCTCGAGAGCGTCGGCGCCGGCCAGCGCGAAGCGGCGCGCTCGACCGGCCTGACGGCGTGGCAGGCGATGGCCTTCGTCGTGATCCCGCAAGCCGTGCGCAACGTGCTGCCGGACCTCGTGTCGAACACCGTGGAGGTGGTGAAGCTCACCTCGCTCGCGAGCGTGGTCGCGCTTCCCGAAATGCTCTATTCCGCCGACATGGCGCGCTCGGTCACCTACAATTCGTCGCCGATCGTGCTTGCGGCGCTGATCTATCTCGTGCTGCTGTGGCCGGTGGTGCGGCTGGTCAGCCGGATGGAGCATCGGCTCGGCGGGTGATTTGGTAGGGTGGGCAAAGGCGCACTTGCGCCGTGCCCACGCGGAGCTGAGTGTGACACCGCTGACGTGGGCACGCTTCGCTAAGCCCACCCTACGAGAAGTGGAGACCAGCCACCGATGCGCAACATCAAGGTCGCCGCCGCCCAGCTCGGCCCGATCCAGAAGGCCGACTCGCGGCAAGCCGTCGTCGCGCGCATGCTCGAGCTGATGCGGCAGGCCGAGGGCTGCGACCTCATCGTCTATCCGGAGCTGGCGCTGACCACGTTCTTCCCGCGCTGGTATTACGAGGACCGCAGCGACGCCGACATCTGGTTCGAGCGCGAGATGCCGAACGCCGCGACGCGGCCGCTGTTCGAGGCGGCAAAGCGCGCCGGCATGGCGATGAGCTTCGGCTATGCGGAGGCGACGCCCGACGGGCACCATTTCAACACCTCGATCCTGGTCGACAAGTCGGGCGCCATCGTCGGCAAATACCGCAAGGTGCATCTGCCCGGCCACGACGAGTTCGATCCGGCACGCGGCCATCAGCATCTCGAGAAGCGCTATTTCGAGCCGGGCGATCTCGGCTTTCGCGCCTGGCGCATGCTCGGCGGCATGTTCGGCATGTGCATCTGCAACGACCGGCGCTGGCCCGAGACGTTTCGCGTGCTCGGCCTGCAGGGCGTCGAGATGGTCGTGCTCGGCTTCAACACGCCCTCGGTCAATTCGCAGAAGGGCGGCGAAGGGCTGGCCAAGCGCATGTTCCACCACAAGCTCTCGCTCCAGGCCGGTGCCTACCAGAACTCGACCTGGGTGGTGGCGGTCGCCAAGGCCGGCGTCGAGGACGGCCACCACTGCATCGCCGGCACCGTCATCGTCGACCCTGACGGCGAGATCGTCGCGGAGACGAAGACCGAGGACGACGAGCTTCTGATCCACGATTGCGATCTCGATGCGACCCGGTTCGGCAAGGAAACCATGTTCGACTTCGCCCGCCACCGCCGCACCGAGCATTACGGCCTGATCGTCTCCCAGACCGGCGTGGTCCCGCCCAAGAGGTAGGGGCAAGGACTGGTTTGATCCTTACAGACCTCATCCTGAGGAGCCTTGCGTAGCAAGGCGTCTCGAAGGATGGCCCCACATGCTGCGGCCTGTGGCCATCCTTCGAGACGCGTCCTGCGGACGCTCCTCAGGATGAGGTCTGTACGATGAAGTTGCGCGTGCCGCTACAGCATCTGCGCCTGCACCGTGCCGATGGCCATCGCGACGGCGGCCTGCGTCGGGTCGATCACCGGGACGCCGAGCGCGGCTTCGAGGGGGCGGCGGTGGCGCGCCATGCCGGCGCAGCCCATGACGACGACGTCGGCGCCGTCCTGCTCGACGAGCGCTCGGCCGACTGTCTCCATGCGGGCGAAGGTGCCTTCGCCCGACGCTGTCTCGGCGACGCTCATCCCGAGCGGCCGTTCGCCGGCGAAGCGATCGGTGAGGCCCATCTGCCGCAGATAGCGGCGGTGCCGGGCGATCGACTTTGCCGCGATCGCGATGATGCCGAAGCGCTCGCCGCGGGAGAGCGCGGTCAGCACGCCGCATTCGTTGATGCCGAACACCGGCCGCCGCGTCGCCTCGCGGCACACATGGAGGCCGGGATCGCTGAAGCACGCGATGACGAAGGCGTCGGCGGCGTTGTCCTGCTCGACCAGCGCCGCAGCGGCAACGCGACCTGCTCGACGTCCTTCTGCGTTTCGATGCCGAACGGCCCTTCGGCAAGCGTCGTGCAGCGGATCGACGGGCCGTCGGAAAGGCGCAGCGTCGCGAGCGCCGCATCGAGGCCGGCGGTGACCGCTGGGTTCGAATTGGGGTTGATGACCAGGATATCAGCCCGCGCCATGGTCGCGCCCTCTCGACTGCGCCCTCTGGATGAGGCGCTCTCTTGATGATCGCCCTGTCAAATTACAACGAATTGTAGGATGGGTAGAGCGAAACCCGCTGAGCGAAGTTCCTGCCGGAGACCTGCCATGTCCGCCAAGCCCTACGACCTCGTCCTGCGCGGCGGCACCGTCGCCACCGCCTCGGCGGTGTTCCCGGCCGATGTGGCGATCGAGGGCGAGACGATCGCGGCGATCGGCCGCAATCTCGGGCCGGGCGCGCAGGACATCGACGTGCGCGGCAAGCTGGTGCTGCCCGGCGGCATCGACAGTCACGCCCATATCGAGCAGGTCTCGGCGGCCGGCATTCTCAATGCCGACACCTTCGAGAGCGCGACCGTGTCGGCTGCGTTCGGCGGCACCACCACGGTGATCCCGTTCGCCGCCCAGCACATCGGCATGAAGCTCGACGAGGTCGTCGATGCCTATCACGCGCTCGCCAAGAAGGGCGCGGTGATCGACTACGCCTTCCACATGATCATCGCCGATCCGACCGAGGCGGCGCTGCGGGATCACGTGCCGAAGCTGGTGAAAGCGGGTCATGCCACCATCAAGGTGTTCATGACCTATGACCGCATCAAGCTCGACGACATGCAGCTTGCTCGACGTGCTCCAGTGCGCGCGCGACAACCGCGCCCTCGTCTGCGTGCATGCCGAGAACCACGCGATGATCTCCTGGACCGGCAAGCGACTCATCGCCAAGGGTTACCGCGCGCCGCGCTATCACGGGGTAAGCCATCCGCGTGGCGGCGAAACGGAAGCCTTCAACCGGATCATCGCGCTCGCCGCCTTCATCGACCAGCCGATCATGATCTTCCACGTGTCCACCGCCGAAGGCGCGGCGCGGATCAGAGCAGGCGCGCGGGGAGGGGCTCAAGGTCTTCGCCGAGACCTGCCCGCAATATCTCTTCCTCACCGCGAACGATCTCGACCGCCCCGGCCTCGAAGGCGCGAAATGGATCTGCAGCCCGCCGGTGCGTCACCCGTCGGACCAGGAAGCGCTATGGCGGGCCCTCGCGCTCGGCGATCTGCAGACCGTGTCGTCGGACCACGCGCCGTATCGGTTCGATGAGAGCGGCAAGTTCGTCAACGGCGTCGATCCCGATTTCAAGGCGATCCCGAACGGCATGCCGGGCGTCGAGGCGCGGCTGCCGCTGCTGTTCGACGCCATGGTCAGCCAAGGCCGCCTGGGCTTGGAAAAATTCGTGTCGCTTGCGGCGACCGAGCCCGCGAAAATCTACGGCCTGCATCCGAAGAAGGGCGAGATCATCGTCGGCGCAGATGCCGACATCGCGATCTGGGACCCCATGCGCAAGGTGACCTTCACGACGTCGCTGATGCACGACCGCGTCGGCTATACGCCCTATGAGGGCCGCACGGTGACCGGGTGGCCGGTCACCGTGCTCAGCCGCGGCCGCGTCGTGATCGACGACGGCACCTTGCGCGCCGCCCCGGGCTCCGGCCGCTTCCTCCCCCGCGAAGCCGGCGCGGCCGCCGTGCCGACCGGGCAGCGCGGGCCCGAGTTCGATCCGGAGCAGAATTTCGGGGCTCGCATTTGAGTGCAGGCGGTGCATCTTGGGTCGGGGCACGCTCGGGGTGAAGCAAAATCATTCGCGGTCATCGCCGGGCTTGTCCCGGCGACCCCGATCATGTGGCACGGCGGTGCCTCGTTAAGCGGGTGGCCGGGACAAGCCCGGCCATGACCATTTCGTAAAGTCTGTCGCACCTCTAGCGTCGCGCTCACCATAAGCGGTGAAGGCGGTTGCTCCCGACCGGTCGCCGCTCCACATTGTTGCATAGGCCTGAAGTGGCGCCGCATCGGTTGCGGCACCGGCAACAGAGTTAACGGTACGACATGAAGGCGCTCATCATCGGCGGCGGCATCGGCGGGCTGACGACTGCGCTGATGTTGCATGCCCGCGGCGTCGACTGCGAGGTGTTCGAGCAGGCCGACGCGATGCGCGAGCTCGGCGTCGGGATCAACACGTTGCCGCATGCCATCAAGGAGCTCGCTGGGCTCGGCCTCCTCGAGCGCCTTGACGCGGCGGCGATCCGCACCCACGAGCTGTTCTACATGAACCGGTTCGGCCAGGAGATCTGGCGCGAGCCGCGCGGGCTCGACGCCGGCTACGACGTGCCGCAGTTCTCGATCCATCGCGGCCGTCTCCACGGCGTGCTCTATCAGGCGGCGCGGGCGCGGCTCGGCGAAAGCTGCCTCCACACCGGCCACCGGCTCGGCGCCTGGTCCCAGGACGAAGGCGGCGTCACCGCCTATTTCTTCGACCGCACCGGCCACCGCGCAACCGCGCGCGGCGACGTGCTGATCGGCTGCGACGGCATCCATTCCCAGGTGCGCGAGGCGCTCTTTCCTGACGAGGGCCCGGCGCGCTGGAACGGCATCATGCTATGGCGCGGCGCGGTCGACTGGCCTGCTTTCCTTACCGGGCGCTCGATGATCGTCGCCGGCGGGCTTGCCGCAAAATTCGTCGTCTATCCGATCGCCGAAGGCACGCGCGTCGATCGCAACCTCACCAACTGGGCGGTCACGGCAAAGACCGGCGATGGCAATTCACCGCCGCCCAAGAAGGAGGACTGGTCGAACCCCGGCCGCATGGGGGACCTGATGCCGCATGTGCGGCGTTTCCGCATCCCCGTTGTAGATGCCCAGCACCTGATCGAGGCGACCGGCGAGTTCTGGGAATATCCGATGTGCGACCGCGATCCGTTGCCGCGATGGTCGCATGGCCGGGTGACGCTGCTCGGCGATGCCGCCCATCCGATGTATCCGGTCGGCTCGAATGGCGCGTCCCAGGCGATCCTCGATGCGCGCTGCCTCGCCGATCAGCTCAAGAGCGCCGACAATGTCTTTGCGGCGCTGGCGGCCTATGAGGCGTGAGCGGTTGCCGATGACCGCGCAGATCGTGCAGCATGAACCGCAAGGGCGGACCCGAGGGCGTCATCGATGTCGTCGAGGAGCTGGCGCCGAACGGCTTTACAGCAATCGACGACGTGCTCAGCTTCGAGCGGCGCCAGGCGATCGTGCGCGGCTATGCCTCGTCGGCCGGCTTCGCCAAGGAGCAGGTCAACCGGCCTGTCGCCGGCAAGGCAGCGTAAGCCGGCGCCGCCTATGCCGCGGGCTTAGGCTGGCGGGGGCGGCAGGAACACGATCTCGTGCTTCGCCGCGAGCGCCACCACCTCCTCGGGCTTCTGCTCCTTCATGGAGTGGATCGCCCAGAACAGGTCGTAGAGGCGGCGCGTCGGCGTCACCCAGAACAGACATTTCACCGGCTGGTCCGACTTGTTGAACAGGCCGTGGGAAATCGACATCGGCAGCCGGATCACGTCGCCGGCGGTCGCGAAGAAGTCGCGGCCGTCGATCACGCAGTCGATCCGTCCCTCGAACATGTAGATGAACTCGTCCTGGGTCGGATGGATGTGTGGCGGCACGAAAGTGCCGGGCGGAAAGGTCGCATGCCAGGAGAACGAGTGCTCGTTCACTTGCTTCGGCACATAGGTCTGGCCGAGGATGTTCCACACGATCCCGTCGATGCCGGTCCCGGCCCGGGTCACTCCGGCGCTCATCGCCTGCATTGGTCCTTCTCCCGCGTGTTGCTGCCATCCGGCGCGCTGTGCGGCGCGATGCCGCGGCATTGAACCACGATCTCAGCACAGCAGAAATGATCCCGTGCGGCACCGCCGGCTCCGTCTGCGGCAGACGCCGACCATAGCGAGCGGCGCGAAAGTCGCCTTCACAAGCTTGGTATTAAAGTTAAGATCGCCGCAATAGGAGGCCGGTTGCGAAATGGCTCCGCCCGGATTTCCGACTGCAAATTCGTCATGTCCGGAGGATCTGCGATTTTTGCGGGCACGCGCTTTGGGAGAACGGTGATGAAGACCTGGATTTCCATATCGGCAATTTCGAGGCCTGCGATTTCGATGCGGGCCATTTCGATGCTCGCGGCGATCGCTCTCTCCACGGGCGCGGTGAGCGCGCAGGAAAAGCTCAAGATCGGCCTCATCACCACGCTGTCGGGCCCTCCCGCGGCGCTCGGGCAGCAGCAGCGCAACGGCTTTGCCCTCGCGCTCAAGGCGTTCGGCGACAAGCTCGGCGGGCGCGACGTCGACCTGCTGGTCCAGGACGACGAGCTCAAGCCCGACGTCGCGGTGTCGAAGGTCAAGACCTTCGTCGATCGCGACAAGGTCGACTTCGTGGTCGGGCCGGTGTTCTCCAATATCCTCCAGGCGATCCTGAAGCCCGCGACCGACGGCGGCGCCTTCCTGATCAGCCCGAACGCCGGCACCTCGAATTTCGCCGGCCCGGAGTGCAACGCGAACCTGTTCGTCACCTCCTACCAGAACGACCAGAACCACGAGGTGCTCGGCAAGTACGCGCAGGACAAGGGGCTCAAGAAGGTCTTCATCATGGCGCCCAACTACCAGGCCGGCAAAGGACGCGCTCGCGGGCTTCAAGCGCTATTTCAAGGGCGACGTCGTCGACGAAGTCTACGTGCCGCTCAACCAGCTCGACTATTCAGCCGAAATCGCCCGCATCGCCGCGGCCGTGCCGAATGCGATCTTCGTCTTCCTGCCCGGCGGCATGGGCGTGAACTTCGTCAAGCAATTCCGCCAGGCCGGGCTTGCCGACAAGATCACGTTCCTCTCCGCCTTCACGGTCGACGAGTCGACGCTGCCCGCCCAGCAGGACGCCGCGCTCGGCTTCTTCGGCGGCGCCAACTGGGCGCCAAATCTCGACAACCCCGAGAACAAGGCGTTCGTCGCGGCCTATGAGAAGGAATACAACGCGGTGCCCGGCAGCTATGCCTTTCAGGCGTACGACGCGGCTCAGTTGATCGACAGTGCGCTCGAAGCGACCAAAGGCTCGACCGCCGACAAGAACGCGCTGCGCGCCGCCCTGATGAAGGCCGATTTCAAGTCGCTGCGTGGCGACTTCCGCTTCAACACCAACCACTATCCGATCCAGGACTTCTATCTCGTCAAGGTGGCGAAGCGCCCCGACGGCAAATACGAAACCGAGATCGCGCAGAAGGTCTTTACGAACTACGCCGATCCCCACGCCAAGGACTGCAAGATGAAGTG
>CAWGRH010000030.1:0-42631 GCA_963824905.1 uncultured Alphaproteobacteria bacterium | reverse complement strand
TGTTGAGATCCTGGATGCTCGCCGGCGTCGCATTGGTGAGCACCGCATATTGCGTGTCGCCCATCTTCACGGTTCCCGACGGCAGGGTCAGGTTCTGCGCATTGACGGCATTGACCACGTCGAGCGGCGTGAGCCCGCGCGAGACGAGCTTCGCCGGGTCGATATCGACCATGATCTGACGGTACTTGCCGCCTGCCGGGGTCGGCAGCGTGACGCCGGGGACCGGCGCCAGCCCCTGGCGCACCCGGTAGATGCCGTAGTCGTAGAGCTGCTGCTCGCTCAAGGTGTCCGAGGAGAGACTGAGCTGCAGAATTGGCACGCTCGAGGCATTGTAGGCGACGATGACCGGCGGCTGGATGCCGGCCGGCATCAGCGCGCGGATCGAGTTCGTCGCCGACACGATCTGGGCGATGGCGAGGTCGAGATTGACGTCGGGCTGGAAGTAGATTTTTTGCACCGACAGCCCGTTGAGCGTCTGCGCCTCCATGTTCTTGATGCCGTTGACGCTGGCGCTGATCGAATACTGGCTGTAGGTCGAGACGCGCTGCTCCATCTCGGGCGTCGACAGCCCGCTGTAGCTCCAGATCACGCTCACCACCGGAATGTTGATCTCGGGGAAGATGTCGGCGGGCATCGTGCGCACGGCGATCACGCCGAGAAACACGATCAGCGCGGCCATGACGTAGAACGTGTGGGGGAATCTGAGCGCGAACCGTACGATACCCATGTCTCCGCTCCGGTGGTCGACGAACGCGAGGCCTTGGGCATTCGCAAGATCAGCGCGTCCAGGCGCACGACGGCCGCCCGATGCGTTTCGCCGGCGGCCGTGGGTTTGATGTTGGTGCGCTGCAGCAGCGCGCAACCGGCGTGGAACCGCATTTGCGCAATCCCGGTGGAAATGGCGCAAGTTTGCAAAGATGAGGCGCCGTGGGGCGACGTATGTGGGTTCACGGGTGCGAGATGCGCACCGCGAGACTCAAGAGGTCGCGATGGGACGGTTCGTCATCGCTGTTGCGATTCTGCTCTGGTGCAACCCGGGCTTTGCGCAGGTGAGCGCACCTTCAACGGGCGGTATGACGGCCGGTGCGGCTTTCGCACCGATGGCCGTAACCGCGGCGCCACCGCCGCCGGGCGCGAGCGCGGCCGCCGCCGCCCTGGACGGCGCGGGAATTCCACTCGGCACAACCGAGCTGTTCGTCGGCGGACTTAGTCCGTCGCCGGGCGATGTCGGCGGCGGCTGTTCGGACTCGATCGCCCTTGCGTCACTCGGAACCGGCGCGATCTTCAGCGGTGACGGAACCCTGTCGATGTCGCCGAGCGACCTCGGTGGCGCGACCACGGCGAGTTCCACCGGTTGCAGCATTGCGCCCACAGCCGGGGCCGGACCGTTGGGACTGTCGTCAACCACGGGAGCCGCCCTGGCTTTCGGCGGCGGCGACATTCCGCTCGCGACGACCGCGCTTCCGACCACCGGACTTGGCGGCACGATCGTTCCGCCCGGGACTATTACGCCCTGCAGCTCTTCGGGGGCTTCGGTCTTGGCATCTCCGCTCCAGAGCCCCCTCCCCGGATTTGCACCGGCCGTGGGAATCCCGGTCGGACAGGTGTGTTGAGGCGACCCACGCGCTGTCGTTCTGATGAGACGATCGGAGGCGGACAATCGTCGGCCGGCATGCCAGAATGCCGGCGGACGGTGGATGCGTCGATCCACCGGCAGTGAGCGGGACGCGGCTGCGATGAACGACACCGTCACCAAGCGCCGGACCAAGGTCAAACTCAAAGTCGAGCGGCCGCGTCTGCACAAGGTGATCCTTGTCAACGACGACTACACGCCGCGCGAGTTCGTCGTCACCGTGCTCAAGGCGGAATTCCGCATGAGCGAGGCTCAGGCCTATCCAGTGATGATGACCGCGCACCGGCGGGGCGCCTGTGTCGTCGCCGTCTATGCGAGAGACGTCGCCGAGACCAAAGCGACGCGGGCGACGGACGCCGGCCGCGGCAAAGGCTATCCGCTCACCTTCACCACCGAGCCCGAGGAATAGCTCGCTTGCAGCCGCGCGGGGAGCGAGACCGCGCGCTTGCGGCGATGCGGCGCTCGTGATGGTATCCTGCATCTCGCGACACCCGCTCGCTCGATCGGCGGGACGAAACGGTGGGAGGAGAAAACGATGACCACACGCGCAACGCTCGCAGCGGGCTTCCTCGCATTCGCGTTCGTGCAGCCGCACGCCGCGGGCGCCGCGGAGATCAAGATGCTCGTCTCGAACGCGCTCAAGACGAGCATGGAAGAACTCGCGCCGCAGTTCGAGGCGGCGAGCGAGCACAAGCTCGACATCACCTTCGGCGCCGGCACGGAGCTCAAGGGCGATATCGACAAGGGCGCGAAATTCGACGTGGTCATCATCGCGCCAGCCCAGATCGATGCACTGATCGGGCAAGGCAGACTGAGCCCCGCCGACCGTCGCGATATTGCGAAGGCGGGCTTTGGCCTTGCTGCGCGCAAGGGCGCGCCCAAGCCGGACATCAGCACGGTCGAAGGTTTCAAGCGTGCGCTGCAATCCGCGAAATCGATCGCCTATGTCGAGGCCGGTGCCGGCTCGCCCTATTTCAAGGGCCTGCTCGAGAAGTTCGGGATCGCGGAGGAGACGAAGGCCAAGCTGCGGCCGCAGCCCACCAGCAACCCGACCGCAAAGGCAGTCGCCAACGGCGAGGCGGAGATCGGCGTCACCGCGATCAGCGAAATTTTGCCCTATACCGGTGCCCAGGTTGTGGGGCCACTGCCCGAGGCGATCCAGTTCTACTCCGTGTCGACGGCGGGCGTCGCAAGCGACACCAAGGTGCCGGACGCCGCGCGCGCAATCATTCGTTTCCTGAGCTCCCCCGCTGCCGCCGCAGTGTTAACGGCTAAGGGCCTCACTCCCGGTTGAGCAACCTATCAGTGCATGAATACTGCCGGCAGAAATAAACGCTGCATTTCTAATATATGCAGCGTTTATTTTGGTTCCGGATTTCGTCGAGTTTTCAGGTGCGCCCTGCCGATGTGAGGCGGGAAGCGGGCGCCTTCGCGGCGCACCGGCGGCAAAAGGTCCGTGGCGGCCGCACCGAAGTGTAGTGGAGGCCGCCCAAAGTGTAGAAGTGCTCAAAATTGCGGAACAATTTCCAAGTTTCGTGGAGAAAAATCCGTCCCGGCATATCCAACTTTTTATTTGCCGCAACGCACATCTCGATTCACAATGCACCTCGGGTCAGCCCAGGCCTCCCGGCGGGTAACTGACCTAGCGACGGCCCCAACCCCACACTTCCCCGGGGTTGGGGCCACTTTATTTTTGGGGTTCGAGCGAGCCGAAGGTTTGAGCGAGCCGAAGGTTCGTGCGAACGAGAGCGTGACGACGGTGGCCGCCGCTTCATCGATTTGACCTTCGAACGGACCACTTCCGATCTGCCTCGCCTCCGATGCACCAAGGTTTCCGCGATTGCGGAGACGAAGCATTAACCACCGCAATTTATCGAAAACTTTCTGCAATCGGATTAACCACGAGGCAATGCGCGCATCCTAGAAGGGAGCAGGTTCGATCAACCGGGAAGAGAACACCGGCACGAGCCAAGGCCGACAGCAACCGACAGGAGCTCCCGCATGACCAATCTCGTGAAGCGCTTTGCCGACGACGAATCCGGCGCGACCGCCATCGAATACGGCTTGATCGCCGCCGGCATTTCCGTCGCCATCATCACCGTCGTGAACTCGCTCGGCTCGCAGCTCAAGTCGACGTTCACCAACATCTCCTCGCAGCTCGCGACCGCCGGCAAGTAACGCCCACACGTTCTGCAGCGCCAAAGGCCCCGGCTATTCGCCGGGGCTTTCTGCTTTTGCGGGCCTCCCTCTTCCTTTCCCTCCCCGTCTTCGGGGAGGGCGGGGTGGGGTCCGCGAGCGAAGCGAGCAAGGAAGAAAGAGCCCCACCCTGCCCTCCCCGAAAACGGGGAGGGATAAGCGCCGCGCCGAGCCGTCCTCCCCACCCCGACCCGTGGCCCAAGCGCCCCCTGCCGGAGTAGATTGGGCAGGCAGGAGCAACAAATGGATGCGGACACCTTCGAGCGCTGGCGGCACGATCACGCTTTCCTCGGCGCCAAGCACGGCACCCATGAGCGGCGCACCTGGGCGGTGGTTGCGCTGACCGCGGTCATGATGGTCGTCGAGATCGGCGGCGGCGTGTGGTCGGGATCATTGGCGCTCATCGCCGACGGCCTCCACATGGCGACCCACGTGGCCGCGCTCTCGATCGCCGCGCTCGCCTATCTCGTCGCCCGCCGCCATGCCGACAACGACTGGTTCTCGTTCGGCACCGGCAAGCTCGGCGAGCTCGCCGCGTTCGCGAGCGCTCTGATCCTCACCATGGTGGCGCTGCTGATCGGCTGGGAGTCGGTCACCCGCATCATCCATCCGGTTCCGATCGCGTTCGGCGAAGCGATCCCGATCGCCGTGCTCGGGCTCGGCGTGAACATCGTCAGCGCGTTCCTGCTGCATGACGACGAGCATCATCACGGGCACGCCACGGTCGACGACCATGACGACCAGACCATGACGAACATGACCACGATCACGACCACGACCACCAGGACACGATGATCATGCGCACCACGCGGACCACAATTTCCGCGCCGCCTATATTCACGTGCTCTCCGACGCCCTCACCTCGGTGCTTGCGATCGCGGCGCTGAGCGCTGCCGCCTATTTCGACCTGCACTGGCTCGATCCGATCGCCGGGCTGCTCGGCATGATCGTCATCACCATCTGGGCCTACAGCCTGATCCGGTCGGCGGCCGCAGTGCTGCTCGATGCGGTGCCGAGCCGCGCCCGCGCGGAGCTCATCCGGCAACGGCTCGAGACGGGCGGCGACAGGGTCACCGATCTCCACGTATGGCGGCTCGGCCCCGGCCATCTCGGCGTGCTCGCGTCGGTCGTCTCGAAGAGACCGCAGCCGCCGAGCCACTACAAGGCGAGGCTCGATGGGATCGACGACCTTTCCCACGTGACCATCGAGGTCAATCCCGACGATGCCGCGCCCGCGGTGTCATAAGGATGGCGCCGCGGTCCACCGCGGTCACCGATCGTTAACCATGCGGCCCTTAGGCTTCCCCAGCCTCGGCGGGGGAATCGGGTCCGATGAACGTGATCACTTTGGCGTCGCGCAAGGGCGGTGTAGGCAAGAGCACCTTGACCGCCCACCTCGCCGGTTATGCGCATCTCCTGGGATACCGGTCGATGGTCGTCGATGCCGACCCGCAGGGCTCGCTGACGCTCTGGCACTCCATGCGCGCACACGGCACGCGAGGCATGGATGGCCTGGGCCTGCAGAACGCCGCGCAGGGCATCAACCGCATCCTCGGCAGCGCCCAGCTCAACGGCTACAGTTGGGTCTTCATCGACACCGCGCCGACCACCTGGCTCGTGGTGCAGGAGGCGATCCGCGCCGCGACCCTGTTGCTGATCCCGGTGCGCGCGGGCTTCTTCGACCTCGCCGCCGTGCGCGAGACGGTTGCGACCGCCCGCGAGCTCGGCAAGCCCTATGCGGTGGTGATCAACGCCGCCCCGGTGAAGCGCGAGGACAAGGAAGCCCCGGCGGTGGCGCACTCGCGCGCCCAGTTCGACGAGCTCGCGATCCCGGTCTGGTCCGGCCAGATCAGCCAGCGTACGGGCTTCGTCGGCTCGCTCGCCGCCGGCGCCAGCGCCGGCGAAATCGACGGCGATTCCGCATGCAAAGCCGAGATCGCGCGGCTGTGGTCGGCCGTCGAACGCTCCGTCGCGGCGATCAACCTCGCCCATGCGGCCGCCGGCGGATACCGGGCCGCGTAGCCTGCCGTCAGGCGCGGACATCAAGGTCTTGAATCCGCGCAACGTTCTCGCCATGTGGTGGTCCGTCGAACCATTGCCGGGAAGCCGCTTCCATGACTGTTGACGATCACGCTCGCGCCGATGACAACCGCGCCGAAAGCCGCGCATTCGAAGCCGATGTGGCGAAGCTGCTGCACCTCATGGTGCACTCGGTCTATTCGGACAAATCCGTCTTCCTGCGGGAGCTGATCTCGAACGCCGCCGACGCTTACGAGAAGCTGCGCTACGAGGCGCTGGCCGACCCGGCGCTGCTCGGCGAGGACTCCAAGCCCCGCATCACGCTCGCGATCGATCCCGAGAGCCGCACCCTCACCGTGGAGGATAACGGTATCGGCATGAGCCGCGACGAGATGGTCGAGGCGCTCGGCACCATCGCCCGCTCCGGTACGCGGGCCTTTCTCGAGCGGATCGAAGCGGCGAAGGGCAGCGAACAGGCAAGCCTGATCGGCCAGTTCGGCATCGGATTCTACTCGGCCTTCATGGTGGCGGACCGCATCGACGTGTTCTCGCGCCGCGCCGGGACCGAGCAAGCGACGCTGTGGTCCTCGGACGGCAAGGGCACCTTCACGGTGGTGGCGGTGCCGCTGGAAGCCGCGCCTCAACGAGGCACCCGCGTCGTCCTTCACCTCATGGAGGACGCCAAGTCCTTCACCGAGCGCTTTACCCTCGAGCGGATCGTCAGGGAGCAGTCGGGACATGTGCCGGTGCCGATCTCGGTCATCGAGAAGCCCGGCGCCGAGCCGACCGAGGTCGCCGACGGCATCGCGCTGTGGACCAAGCCGAAGAGCGAGATCACCGCCGCGGACTACACCGATTTCTACCGCGGCCTCACCGGGAACTTCGACGAGCCGGCGCTCACCGTCCATTTCCGCGCCGAGGGACGCCACGAGTACACCACGCTCGCCTTCGTTCCCGGCACGCGGCCGTTCGACCTGTTCGATCCCGACCGCAAGGGACGGGTCAAGCTCTACGTCAAGCGCGTGTTCATCACCGACGAGGCGGAGGTCCTCCCGCGCTATTTGCGCTTCGTGCGCGGCGTCGTCGATTCCGCCGATATCCCGCTCAACGTTTCACGCGAGATGATCCAGGAGAGCCCGATCCTCGCCGCGATCAAGAAGGGGGTGACGAGCCGCGTGCTCGGCGATCTCGAGAAGCTCGCCGAAAAGGAGGCGGAGAACTACACCAAGATCTGGGAGCACTTCGGTCCCGTGCTCAAGGAAGGCATCTACGAGGACTTCGAGCGTCGCGACGCCTTGCTCGCTCTCGCCCGCTTCAAGTCGACGGCGTCGGGCGAGGGCTGGCGGAGCCTCAAGGACTATGTCGGCGCGCTCAAGGAGAACCAGACGGCGATCTACTATCTCGCCGGCGACGACATGGCGCGGCTCGAAAACTCCCCGCACCTCGAGGGCTTCCGCGCCCGCGGCGTCGAGGTGCTCTACCTTCCCGACCCCGTCGATAATTTCTGGGTGACCTCGGGGCCGTCCTTCGAGGACAAGCCGTTCAAGTCCGTGACCCAGGGCGCCACCGATCTCGCCGCGATTCCGCGACTTGATGCAAAAGATGAGACTTCACCGGCAACGGACGCCGTGATCTCGGATTTCATCGCTTTCACCAAGGCTGCGCTCGGAGACACGGTCGCCGACGTGCGGGTCTCCGATCGGCTCACCGACAGCGCGGTCTGCCTCGTCGCTGCCGAGCACGGCCCCGACCGCCAGCTCGAGCGGCTGCTCGCCGGCGCCGGACGCGTCGCCACCGCGGCAAAGCCGATCCTCGAGGTGAACCCCCGCCATCCGCTGATCGTCTCGCTCGCGGGCCTCGGCGACGACGAGAAGTCGTTCAAGGACGACGCCGCGCACCTTCTGCTCGACGAGGCCCGGGTGCTCGACGGCGAGCGTCCCACCGACGCCCGCGGCTTCTCCGACCGCCTCGCGCGCGTGCTGGGGCGCGGGCTGCGCCCCGCGGGGTGATCCACCGCGGGCGAGAGCAGGCCCGTATTAGATCAGCGCGACCGTCACCTTGGGATTGTTGAGGTATTCGCCGCGGAATTTCTTCACCAGGAGGTCTGCGAGCTCGGACGGGGCAAGGCCCGCCGCGCGCAGCCGCCCGGCCCGCGGTATCGAGACGAAACCGCCGGAATCGATCGAATAATTCCCGCTGAGCGAGGCCTCGTTATAGACCGTGACATTGATGTGATCGCCGGCCTGCATCCTCAGGGACGTAGGATTGGCGGCGACGGGTGCAGCAACGGCAGGCTCGTCGTCAAAGCCGCCGAGGCCGGTCAGCCGCAATGCACTGGAGCAACCCGAGACGCCAACCCCCAACGCCATGAGCGCGACGCAGACACAGATACGCGAAACGCGGGCCACCGAGCCCCCCTCTCCGCAATAGGAAAAATTTCTGCAGGTATCGCAATAAACCCCGCCCGAAAGTTAATAATGACCTAATTACTTCAAAAAGTCAAAGTTTGGACACCGTCGGCCCGGTGTTCGAGCCCGCGGCGGCGCCCCGCCCGCAGCGGACCGGTTGTCCGATTTGCAAGGTCAGCGGCCCCGCAGCGCCACCCCGCTGCCGCATGCACCACGCCTTGCCGTCGCCTTTATTTCGCCCCGCACGGCGTCGTCGGCCGCCCGGAAATTTCCCGGCCCCTGCCGCAATTCCGAGCGATTAACTCCACACTAACCCGTAGAGATGAGCTTGTTATCGCTTTGCCTCTAGCGATCTTGTCCGGGGGGACATTTGGATCGCTCGAGGGTCTTGGGGATTGGCCTCACCAGAGGTCAAGGGGATTGGCTTCGACCAGAGGCCAACTGGGGTGGACATGAAAGCACATGCCGAGACTTCGGCAGGTCGGATCCCCGACTCTGCCGTGATGGTTGCGGGCGCGTTGGGCGGCGTCCTCATTTTCACCGTCGCCTTTCCATTCACTCTATCCAATCCGTTTCCGACGCCGAAGAACAACGACTGGGTGATCGCGCCCACGTCGGCTTCGAACGCACCGGCTTCGAACGCACCGGCCTCGAATGCAACGGCTTCCAATGCACCGAGCTACCAGCTCGCGTCATTGCCGAACGAGCGCATCGTCGTGCCTGCGCGCCTGCAGACTGCGTCGCTCTCGGAGGGCGACCTACCGGCCGCGGCCTTCGCGTCGCCGGAGACGACCTCCGCGATCACCAAGAGCGCACCCACAGCATCGTCCAACACATTGTCGACGGTGGTGAAAATCCCGGCCGAGGCGGCGTCGCCCGCGGCCCTGAAGATTTCATCGGAACAGGAAGACGCGCCTGCGCGGCAGCCGGTGGTGCGCGTTTCCTTCGCCGATCGCTGGACCTCCGCAATGCTCGTTCCGGAAGTAGCGTCATCTGTGCAGATACCCGCCGAGGCAGCCGTGCTCGAAACGCCGGAACGCCGGGCCGCGCCGCCACAGGCGAAGCGCCGCGACGCCGACATCATGGAGGAAGTCGACCGCTACTTGTGGGAAGTCTATCAGCGCAAGGCGGTCAAATCGGACTCCTCCGGCGACTTCACCTGGAAGGATCCCGCGGCCGCGAAGCACGCGGGCATGTCGATGCAGGAATACGTGATCCACGGCATGGACGCCGATTTCCGCGAGCAGCTCTATCACGCCGGACACGCGATGGACGGCCAAGGCATCAACTGGTCGATGCTGAGCGCCTTCCGCGACGACTACCGGCAGAACCTCGCTTCCGGCTTCAAGGCCCATGTCGGCAACTCGAAACACGGCGGCAGCCGCGCGGTCGGCGGCTACGGCCACGGCCAGGCGATCGACATCACCACGGCCGACGGCGACGCCGACACCGTCTGGCATTGGATCGACGCCCATGGCGCGAAATACGGGCTCCATCGTCCAATCCCGGGTCCCGATCCGGCGCACATCCAGCCGACCGCCAAGTGGCATGAGATCGCCGTGTCGCTCCGCAACTCCCGCAACAGGATTGCCGACCGCGAGGCCGATCAGAGCAAGGCCAGGGTCGCCGGCGTAGCGCGGTAATTCTCGAAATATCGAGTTTGCATTGCAATGGCCGGGATCAGTCCCGGCCATTTGCTTTTCGCGCGGCGCGATCGTCGTCAGGTAATCTCGGCGCTCACAGCGCGCGGTACATCACGAGGGCGTCGACCAGTCCGAGTGCCGGATGTCGGAATGCCCGCGGCACGCGCCCGACCACCTCGAAGCCGAGGCTCTTCCACAGCGCGACCGCACCCTCATTGCTCGCGACGACGAAGTTGAACTGCATGGCGAGGTAACCCCGCTGTCGCGCTGTTTCCATTGAATGAATGCACATGGCACGCGCGACGCCCTGATTGCGTGCGGCGCCAAGCGTTGCATAGCCGCAGTTGGCGACATGAGCCCCGCCGCCCTTCTGGTTCGGCTGCAGATAATAGGCCCCGACGACGCGCGGCGCCGCCCGCGAGACGGCATCAGCCGGCACCTCCGCGACGAAGACCGCATGGTCTCCGCCACGCCAGAAGGCGAGCGCTTCGGCGCGGCCCCAATCGCGCGGCAACGCGTACGTCTCCCCGTCGCGCAGGACCGGCTCGAGGATCACCCAGATCGCGTCATCGTCGACCGCGGCGGCCGGCCGGATGATCATCGACCCCCCGCCCTTCCTCAGTCGATCTTCAGCCCGATCGACTTCGCGACCTCGCCGAGATGCACGTAGTCCTGCTTGAGCATGGTGGCGAGCTCGGCTGACGTGCTGGCGGCGGGCTCCGAGCCCTGCACCGCGAATTGCTCCTTGACCTCGGGTTTCGTCAGGAACGACGCCATCGTCGCGTTGAGTTTGTCGATGATCGGCTGCGGCGTGCCGACGGGCACGAAGATGCCGCCCCAGCCGACCGCTTCGAATCCCGGCAGGCCCGACTCCGCGACGGTCGGCACATCGGGCAGCACCGAGAGGCGATGCGTCGCGCCGGTCGCGATCGCCTTGAGCTTGCCGGTGCGCACATGGGGCAGCCGTCCGGCGATCGGCGCAAAGGTCCATTGGGCATCGCCGTCGACGATCGCGGTGATGGCCGGACCGCCGCCATCGTAATGGACGACCTGGCTCTTCACCCCCGCCATCGCCATGAACATCTCGGCGGCGAAATGCCCGGCGGTACCGGCGCCGGCGGTCGACATCCGGTACTTGCCGGGATTGGCCTTGAGCAGGTCGATCAGGTCCTTGGTGGTGTTCACCGGCAGCTTCGGATTGACCGCGAGCAGCGTCGGGCTGATCACGAACCGCCCGACCGGCGTGAAGTCCTTGAGCGGATCGAACGCGACCTTCTTGATGTGCGGCAAGAGGGCGAACGTGCCCGCCGAGCCATAGATCAGCGTATAGCCGTCGGGGGCGGACTTCAGTCCGTCGATCAGCCCGGCCTCGCCGAATTTGTTGACCACCTCGACCGGCTGGCCGAGTGCCTCACCGAGTCGCTGCGCCACGATTCGCGCCAGGAGATCGGTCGCCGACCCCACCACCTCCGGCGCCATCAGGCGGATCGGCCGATCGGGATAATTCGACTGGGCGTTGGCGGAAGGCGCCAAAGCGGTGGCGACGATGATCGCCACTGCAGCGATCGAACCTCGAAACGACATGATCTTCCTCCAACGGCGGCCGCGGACCGCCGGCTTTCTTCCCATCGATATTCCGTGCAGAGCACTTCCATTGGCCGGCAAACTCCGGCAGTAAAAGGCTAACACGCCGCAGAATCCGGCGCCACGGACCGCCGGGTTCCGGCATTGAACCTCGTAGCCCGGCCGCCGCACCGAGCCTGTGCGGCCCTTGCCGCGTCGCAATTCGTTGCTAGCCAGCGCCTTCAAAATCGTCTTTTACGTCCGCCGCAAACCCCGGAGCCCTGCGATGTCTCATTTCCGTTACCCAGGCCGTACCGTATTCCTGGTGGCGCTGGCGCTCGCACTCGGCGGCGCCGCCGTCGTCGCGCAGCCGCGCCCCGGGCAGTTGCCTCCCGGCCCGGGCGGACCCGGCGGCCCTCCCGGCCGCGGCGGTCCGCCGCCGATGGCGCCGCCCAAGCCCTATAAGCCGGTCGCGGTCACGCTGCCGCAGCCCTTCAACGACCCGAGCTTCGAGGCCTTCCGCAAGGAGCTCGGCGAGATCGCGAGCCACAAGGACCGCGCCGCGCTGGCCGGCAAGGTGGTCGCCAACGGTTTCTTCTGGATGGGCGAGAAGGGCGACAAGGCAAACAAGCGCAAGTCCGGCATCGACAATCTCGCCGCCGCCATCGGTCTCGACGGCCGCGACGGCGAGGGATGGGAAGTCCTCGCCGCGGCTGCCAACGAGGCGACACTCGAGCCGATCCCCGAGAAGAAGGGCGCGATGTGCAGCCCGGCCGGCCCGGTGTTCGACCAGAAGGCCGCCGAGCAGACCGCGCGGGCGACCGGCACCTCGCCGCAGGATTGGGGCTTCCCGGTCAAGGGCGGGCTCGAGGTCCATGCCGCGGGTCAGGCCGGTTCTCCCGTGATCGAGAAGGTCGGCTCGGTCCTCGTCCGTGTCATGCCGGAGCCGCCGCCCGGCGGCGCCAATGCGCCTCCGCCGAAGCCGGGCTCGACCTTCGTGCGGATCGTGACCCCTTCAGGCAAGGTCGGCTACGTGGCCGACGATGCGATCGGCGCGCTCGACAGCGACCAGGTCTGCTTCACCAAGGACACGGCTGGCTGGAAGATCAGCGGCTACGCCGGCGGAGATAATTAGGCTCCACGGGCCGTCGGAGACGGCCGAAGCATTTCGATAGCAGTCATTCCGGGGCCGGCCGTGGCATGGCCCGAACCCGGAATCCAAATTTTTTCAAGAGAGCTGGATTCCGGGTTCGCCGCTGCGCGGCGCCCCGGAATGACCCGCTATGCCCTTGTTCACTTGTGTACGATGGTTCCACCGATTGCCGTCGGGCGGCGGGTTTGCGAGACTGAGCGCGCCCTGGCGACGCAGGTCATCCATGAATCCCCGCTGAAGGGACTGGCATATTTCTTGTGTGACCCGTGCCGACGCCACGGCTCGAGGAGAACACCATGAGCGCCAACCCACATCCCGTGGACGAGGTCCTTCCGACACCCAAGCTATTGACGCTCGGGCTCCAGCACGTCCTCGTCATGTATGCCGGCGCCGTCGCGGTCCCCCTCATTCTCGGCCGTGCGCTCAAGATGTCGCCGGAGGACGTCGCCTTCCTGATCAGCGCCGACCTGTTCGCTTGCGGGGTCGCGACCCTGATCCAGAGCGTGGGTTTTCCGGGCGTCGGCATCAAGCTGCCGGTGATGATGGGCGTGACCTTCGCGTCGGTCGGACCGATGCTGTCGATGGCCAATGCTCCCGACATCGGCATCCTCGGCATTTACGGCTCGGTCATTGCCGCCGGCGTGTTCGCCTTCCTGGCTGCTCCCTTCATCAGCAGACTGCTGCCGCTTTTTCCGCCAGTGGTCACCGGCACCATCATCATGGTGATCGGCATCTCGCTGATGCGGGTCGGCATCAACTGGGCGGGCGGCGGCCTGCCGACGCTGACCAAGGTGGTCGACGGCGTGCCCGGCGCATTCCCCAACCCGGGTTATGGCCAGCTTCAGGGGCTCGCCATCGCGCTGTTCGTGCTGATCGTGATCCTTGGGCTAATCAAATGGGGCACGGGCTTCCTTGCCAACGTCTCGGTCCTGCTCGGCATCGTCGCCGGCGCGATCCTCGCCGCGCTCATGGGCGTGATGAGCTTCACCAAGGTTGGCACCGCGCCGTGGATCGACTACGTGTCGCCGCTGCGGTTCGGCATCCCGCAATTCCATCTCGTGCCGATCATCACCATGTGCATCGTGATGATCGTGGTGATGATCGAGTCGGTCGGCATGTTCCTCGCGCTCGGCGAGATGACGGGCAAGAAGATCGACCAGCAAGATCTCGCCCGCGGGCTGCGCGCCGACGGTCTCGGCACCATCATCGGCGGCATCTTCAACACTTTCCCCTACACATCGTTCTCCCAGAACGTCGGCCTCGTCGGCGTCACCGGCATCCGCTCGCGCTGGGTCACCGCCGCCGGCGGTTGCATCATGGTGCTCCTCGGCTTCCTGCCGAAGATGGGAGCCCTGGTCGAGGCGGTGCCGCAGGTGGTGCTCGGCGGCGCCGGCCTCGTGATGTTCGGCATGGTGGCGGCGACCGGCGCTCGCATCCTCACCGCGGTCGACTTCAAGACCAACCGCTTCAACCTGTTCGTCGTCGCGATTTCGGTCGGATTCGGCTTGATCCCGCTGGTGGCGCCGAATTTCTTCAAAAACTTGCCGGATGAGCTTCATCCGTTGCTGGAGTCGGGCATCCTGCTCGCGGCGATGTCCTCGGTGCTGCTCAACGCATTCTTCAACGGGGTCAGCAGTGCGGAGAGCGCCCGCGAAGAGGCGAGCATGGTCGCGGCGGCCTCCGAGCATGTCTGAACGAAATCCGGCGCCGTCGGCCGCGGCCGCTTGTTGTCCTAAACTCCTGGCGGGGCGCTGATGCTCAGTTCAGTATTCACCGAATGGGCCGGCCTGATTTTTCGCTGGCTCCATGTGGTCGCGGCGATCGGCTGGATCGGCAGCTCGTTCTACTTCATCCACCTCGACCTCAGCCTCAAGCCACGCAGGGAGCTTCCGGAGGGCGTCTACGGCGAAGCTTGGCAAGTCCACGGCGGCGGTTTCTATCACATTCTCAAATACCTGGTAGCGCCGGCGAAGATGCCGGACGAGCTCACCTGGTTCTACTGGGAAGCCTATGCGACGTGGCTCTCCGGCTTCGCGCTCGTCATCATCGTCTACTATCTCGACGCCGACCTGTTCCTGGTCGACAAGTCGGTAATGGACTTGACGCCGGTGCAGGCCGGCCTGTTCAGCCTCGTCAGCCTGGTGCTCGCGTACCTGCTTTACGAGGCGGCATGCCGCTCGGCCTTTGCCAAGAACCACGAGCTCGCCTTCATTCTCACCGGCTACGCCTTCCTGGTCGCGCTGACCTACGCATTCACTCACGTGCTCTCAGGCCGCGGCGCGTTCAACCAGATCGGCGCCATCATCGGCACTATCATGGTGGCGAACGTCTTCCTCATCATCATTCCCAATCAGAGGAAGACCGTTGCCGCGCTGATCGCCGGAGAGAAGCCCAATCCGGAGTATGGGATCGTCGGCAAGCAGCGCTCGGTGCACAACAACTACCTCACCCTGCCGGTGATCCTGCTGATGATCAGCAATCACTATCCGCTGCTCTACGCGACGCGATACAACTGGGTCATCGTCGCCATCGTGCTCGCGCTCGGCCCGATCATCCGACATTTCTACAACAGCCGGCATGCCGGCAAGGGATCGCCGTGGTGGACATGGGGTGTCGCCGCCGCGGGGATGATCGCGATCGGTTTCCTTTCGGCGGCCGGGCCACGCGACGCCAGGACCTCGACGGCGACGCCGACCTTCAAGGCGGTCGAGAACATCATCTCGTCGCGATGCAGCCCCTGCCACGCCGCTGAGCCGGTATGGGCCAACATCACCACCGCGCCGCGCGGCATCCTGCTCGACGATGCCGAGCACATCCGCGTCAATGCCCGGATCATCGGGCGCAATGCAGCGTGGTCCAACGCCATGCCGCCCGGCAACATCACCGAGATGACGCCCGACGAGCGCGCGGTGCTCGCGGCGTGGCTCGACGCGGGAGCGCCGGGGAAATAGCGTTGCGACACGTAGCCCGGATTGAACGCAAGTGAAATCCGGATTCCCGCGCGACGGCGCCCTTGCCCCGGATTTCGCTGCCGCTCAATCCGGGCTACGATTCGGCGCATCGACGCGACATCGCGCGATACCCCCCTCCCCCATTTGCTGGCCTGCCGATTGCATTCCACGGCGGCGATCGAGCGGCGGCGCGCCGGACGGCGTATCCTGCCGGGCCGCGACCCCTTCGATCGCACGGAATCCCGTTACGCCAACCCAGGAGTCCCCCATGTGCGCAGGCGACGACCACAATTGTCCGCAGTTCGAGCTGCACCGCCAGAAGCTCCTCGACGATCTCGACGCGGAACGGCGCAGCTTCCTCAAAAGCGCGTTCGTGGCGGGTGGCGGCGCCGCAGCCTTGGCGGCGGGCGGCAGCGCGCTGATCCAGCCTGCCTCGGCGCAGACGCGGCCGGGCCAGCCGACCTATCACTATCTCCCGGCTACCGCCGACACCGTGCATTGGGGCTATTTCAGCAAGCTCCTCAAGCCGCGGCTCGAGGTCGATTCCGGCGACTACGTCACCATCGAGGCGCTCACCCATCACGCCAATGACGACGCCGAACGCATGGTCAAGGGCGATCCCGGCGCCGAAAGCGTGTTCCTGTGGACCAGGGACAAAAAGGGCGTCGACCGCCGCGGCGCCGGCCCGGTCGACGGCAAGCTGCTCGGCCGCGGCTCCGGCGAGGGTTTCGGCGTGCACATCTGCACCGGCCCGGTCTATATCCGCGGCGCCGAACCCGGCGATGTCCTCGAAGTGCGCATCATCGACGTGAAGCCACGGCCATGCGCCAACCCGGCCTATGCCGGCAAGTCGTTCGGCAGCAATGCAGCGGCCTGGTGGGGGTTCCACTACAAGGAGCTCATCACCGAGCCGAAGCCGCGCGAGGTCTGCACCATCTACGAGATCGACACTTCCGGGCAGCGCAACTGGGCCCAGGCGGTCTACAATTTCCGCTGGACCCCGCAGACCGACCCGTTCGGCGTGGTCCACAAGACGATCGACTATCCCGGCGTGCCCGTCGACCACAAGACGGTGCAGGAGAACCACGGCATCCTCAAGAACGTGCGCATCCCGATCCGCCCGCATTTCGGGGTCATGGGCGTCACGCCGAAGGAAGCCGACTACGTCAACTCGATCCCGCCCGGCTATTTCGGCGGCAACATGGACAATTGGCGCATCGGCAAGGGCGCGACCATGTACTATCCGATCGCCGTTCCCGGGGCCTTGTTCTCGATCGGCGATTCCCACGCCTCGCAGGGCGATTCCGAAATGTGCGGCACCGCCATCGAATGCTCGCTGACCGGCACCTTCCAGCTCGTCCTGCATAAGAAGAATACGCTCACCGACTCGCTCGCGGGCCTCGACTATCCGCTGCTGGAGACCCAGGACGAGTGGGTGCTGCACGGTTTCAGCTTTGCGAATTACCTCGCCGAGCTGGGACCGAACGCGCAGCAGGACATCTACACAAAGTCCTCAATCGACCTCGCGCTCAAGGACGCCTTCCGCAAGATGCGCGCCTTCCTGATGACGACCAAGGGGCTCACCGAGGACGAGGCGATCTCGCTCATTTCAGTCGCCGTCGATTTCGGCGTCACCCAGGTGGTCGACGGTAACTGGGGCATCCACGCCATCGTGAAGAAGAGCCTGTTCGCGGGGGCCTCGGCTTAACCTCCTCTTTCCGCGGCGCGCGCATGTAGCCCGGATTGAACGAAAGTGAAATCCGGGAGTATCCGTGAACCTTCCACCCGGATTTCGCTCACGCTCAATCCGGGCTACTCTTCAGGCCTTACGTCGCCTGCGTTCCGCATGAACCTCCGCGCGGCCGGACCGCAGCGACAAGCACGGAGGCACCATGGGACGGTTCGCATCTGGACGCGCGCACGGGAACCTGTCGCGGCGCACGGTTATCGGCGGCATCGCCGCGACCGCGGTGCTGCCCAATGCCGCGCGCGCCGCGGGCGACGACATCAGCCCGGTGATGCGGAAACTGAGCGCCTACATGGCGCAAGCTCCTGAGCGCGCGCTGCCGGACAAGGCGGCGCGGGAGGCCAAGTACCACATCCTCGACACGCTGGCGGCGATGATCTCGGGCTCCGAGCTGCCGCCCGGGCAGCACGCGCTCGCCTTCGCACGCGCCTATGGCGGCCAGCCGAAGGTGACCGTCGTCGCGACTGACATTCTCGCCGGCCCGCTCGAAGCGGCAATCGTGAACGGTGCCTTCGCCCAGGCCGACGAGACCGACGACAATTACAGCGCAGGCGGCGCGCATCCCGGCTGCGCCGTCGTGCCGGCGGCGCTCGCCGTGGGCGAGCTCCTCGGCATCGACGGGGCGAGGTTCGTGCGCGCCGTCACGCTCGGCTACGACGTCGGCATGCGGGCGATGAAATCCGTCTATCGCGACAACGTGCTGCGCGACACCCACAACATCGTCGGCACCGTCGGCGCCTCGGCGGCGGCGGGCGCGATCGCCGGCTTCGACGAGCAACGGATGCGCTGGCTGCTCGACTATGCCGCGCAACAGGCGGGCTCCGGCTTCGGCGCCTGGCAGCGCGACACCGAGCACACCGAAAAGGCCTTCCTGTTCGGCTCCGCGGCCGCGCGCAACGGCGTCACCGCAGCGCTGCTGATCAAGACCGGATGGACCGGGGTCGACGACGTTTTCTCGGGCCACGAGAACTTCTTCCAGGCCTACGCACCGAAATCCGATCCCGCGACCCTGGTCGACAAGCTCGGCGAGCGTTTCGAAGTCACCCAGACCATCATCAAGAAATGGAGCACCGGCGGCCCGATCCAGTCGCCGCTCGATGCGGTGGTCAATCTGCGCAAGGAGCATCCGTTCAAGGCGGACGACGTCAAAGAGATCACGGTGCACCTCTCGACGAGCGCCGCCCCCAAGGTCGACAACGTCGTCGGTCCCGACCTCTGCCTGCAATACCTCGTCGCGGTGCTCCTCCTCGACGGCACGGTGTCGTTCAAGGCCGCGCACGACAAGGCCCGCATGGACGAACCGGCCATTCAGGCGCAGCGCCGCAAGGTGCGTGTCGTCGCCGAGGACGCACTCGAACGCATGCTGCCGCGCCGGGTCGCCATCATCGAGATCGCGCTCGCCGACGGCACCGTGCTCAAGGAGACCAACGACACCGTGCGCGGCACGCCGGAAAATCCGATGACCGAGGACGAGATCGTCGGCAAGGCGCGCGACCTCATCGTCCCCGTGCTCGGCGCCGACAAGTGCACGGCGCTGATCGACCGGGTGCTCACGCTCGAACGCGTGAAGGACGTGCGGGAGCTGCGGCCCTTGCTGCAGCGGGGGTGATCGTCGGAAAGATCGTATGAGGTGGTCATGGCCGGGCTTGTCCCGGCCACCCCGCTTAACGTGGCACGGCATCGCCACACGTGCGCGCTACTCGGCAGTGCCTTGGTTATCGGGGTCGCCGGGACAAGCCCGGCGATGACGACTGTGGGTGGAGCGCCGCCGGCAGTTTCAATCGACCTTGACGTGACCGCTGGGGTTCGGTCCCGCTACACCGCGTCCCCTACCCCGGCAGGAACCACTTCGACACCGTGAATATGATGAGCCCGACGAGGCCGCCCACCAACGTGCCGTTGATGCGGATGTATTGCAGATCCTTGCCGACCTGCAGCTCCAGCCGGTTGACGAGGGTCGTCGAGTCCCACGCCTCGACCACGTTGGTGACGAAGGCGCCGATCTCGGCGCGGCGCGGCGAGATGGTGCGCCGGACGAGGTAGCGGATCCAGGTGTTGATCTTCTCCTTGACCGCGGGGTCCTCGCCGATCCAGCGGCCCGCGCTCAGGAGGCAATGCTCGACCGCGGTCGCAATGGTGTCGGCGTGGGCGGAAACGTCGGACGGCAGCCGGGCGTCGATCTCCTTCCAGATCACGGTGACGTGCTCGGCGAATCCGGGATCGTCGAGGAACGCGTTCTTCGCCGCCTCGACATCGGCCTGCAGTGACGGATCGGTGCCGAGGCGTCCGATCAGTCCCTCGATGCCGTCCTTGAGCTCGACGCGCCAGGGATGGGCGGGGTCGCGCATCTCGGTCAGCGTCGCTGCGATCGTCGAAGTGATCTTGTCGGCGACCATGCCGTCGAGCCAGCGCGGCACCCAGCGCGACGAGTTCGCGTCGACGCGCGCGCGGATGAAGGCCTTGTTGGCGATCAGCGCGCTCTCGGCGACCGTGATCGCGCGGTCGAGAAGCTTCTGGGTCTCGCCCTGCGCCCACACGATGCCGAGCAGGTTCGCCGCGACCGGTCCCGCGGGCACTGCCTTCAGCCCGGCGACGAGCGAGCGGCCGAGCGCATCGGCCATGACGTCGCGCGGCAGCGCGCGCACGATCTCGGGAACCACCACCGCCGCGCGGTGGGCGACACTCCTCGCGTTATTGGGATCGGCGAGCCAGTCGGCGACCCATTGCGCGGCATCGACCTTGACCAGCTTCTCCGAGAGCACTTTGGGCGTAAGAAAGTTGTTGGTGATGAAGCGCCCGAGCGCAGCGCCGATGCGGGCCTTGTTGCGCGGCACGATCCCGGTGTGAGGGATCGGAATGCCCAAGGGATGGCGGAACAGCGCGACGACCGCGAACCAGTCGGCGCAGGCGCCCACCATGCCCGCTTCGGCGAAGGCGCGCACATAGTCGAGCCACTCCCACCGCATGCGCGCGTACGATGTCGCTACGAACACGATGGTCATCAGGACGAGCAGCAGCGTCGCGATCGTGCGCATGCGGCGCAGGTCGGCGGCCTTCTTTTCCTCGACCTCACGATCACCGCCGGGCCACGGCATAGACATCGAAATGTCAGCTCCGCCGCCGCGTTCGCGCCGTCATCTGCGGCGACTCCGCGCGGCGATCTCGGCATAGTGCACGCGCACCGTCTCGACGCCAAATTCGCGCTCGAGCCGGCGAACGGTGAAATGCCCCTGCGCGATCTGCTGGAAGTGGTTCATGAAGATGACATTGATGGTGGCACCGCCGACGGCGCCGACCACCGGCAGCGCGCCCGCGGCGATACGGTCCGATACCACGATGGAAAAGCGCGACACGATCTCCGCCATCAGGCTGTTGATCATCACGCCCGACAGCTCCTGGGCGCCGCGCTCGACCAGGAACGCGGCAGCGTTGCCGGAGAGGCGCACCAGCAGCGTCCGCGCGGCGAAATAGCCGAGATCGGCGCGCACGGCGGAGCCTCGCGAGCCGAGCGCGAACACCTGCAGGCAAGCGAGCCGCGCCTCGAGCGCGTCGAGATTCTCGCCGTTGTGGCGCGCGATGTCGGCGATCGCCCGCAGCATGATCGTCGTCGTCAGCGGCAGCTCGACCATCAGGGCCGGCAATCCGAAGAAGCCGCTCACCCCCCCGGTGAAGCCGGCGATCGCAGTCGAGAGAAAGGTCGAAGGCGGAGCCCGCACGTTGTCGAGCGAACCGATCGCCGTCCTGAGGGATTTGTGCATCGCCGCTTCGACCGCGCGCGAGAGGCCTCGGCTCGCTGGACGCGGCAGCAGCCGCACCACCTTGTTGATGGGTGCGCCCGCATAATCGGCGATCCGCGCGGCGAAGTTCGCATGTTCCAGCGCGTGAACGGCCCGGATCAGCGCCTTGTGGTCGGCGCGGGACAATGGCGAAGCGATCTCCTGGACCGCAATCATTGATACCGCAGGATGGGGCGCATTCCGTTGAGAGCCGCCATGATCGCCGACCCGTTGCTGATCAGTGCCGTGGTCACCGGGCTCACCAGCCCGCCTGGAACAGCTAGTACCAGGGCAAGCGTATTCAAGCCCGCAACGATGACGTAATTCTGCTTGATCAGCGAAACGGCGTCGCGCGAGATGTCGAGCGCCTTGACGAGCTTCCACAGCGAATCTTCCATCAGCACGACGTGCGCGGATTCGTGCGTCACGTCGGCGCCGTACTTCATGGCGATGCCGATGTCGGCGAAGCTCAACGCCGGGGAGTCGTTGATACCGTCGCCAACCATGGCGACGACGTGGCCCCGGCGCTGCAGGTCCTGGATCACGCTCGCCTTGTCGGCCGGCAGCATGTCGGAGAACTGGCCGGAGAGCCCGAGCCGGGCGCTGACCGCCTTCGCGACCACCGCATTGTCGCCGGTGAGCATGAAGGTGTTCTTCACGCCCATCGCGTGCAGGCGGCTGATGACGGAACGGCTTTCCGGCCGCACCTTGTCGGCATAGGCGACGAGGCCGCCGAGCTTGCCGTCGACCGCGATGTAGAGGCACGAATAGCCGTTGCGGTCGAGCGCGGAACGGTCGAGCACGGCGCGGTCGACCTTGATGCCGGCTTGGCGCATGAAGCGCTCGCTGCCGACATGGACATAGTAGCCGTTGACCTGGCCCTCGACGCCGAGACCGACGCGGTAATGGGTCTCGTCGCAGGGCGGGATGTTGACCAGAAGCTCCTTGGCGCGGGTGCGCAGCGCTTCGGCCACCGGGTGGTGGAGGCGCGTCTCGGCCGCCGCGGCGAGGCCGAGCAGATGGCCGGGCGTGATGTTGTCGGCATAGCCGATGACGTCGATCACGGCGGGCACGCCGTGTGTCAGGGTGCCGGTCTTGTCGAACACGATGGTGTCGACCTTGGCGAGCTTCTCCATGTGGCCGCCGCTCTTGATCACGATGCCGGCGCGGGCAGCATGGGTCATCGAGGACAAGACCGAGGTCGGCGCGGCGACGCGGATTCCGGTGCCGTAGTCGACGATGACGAGGGAGAGAAAGCGGCTGAAGTCGGCGCTCAGCGCAGCGGTGCCGACGGCGAGCCCGACGGTCGGCACCACCAGCCGGTCGGCCAGGAGCTCGGCGTGGTTCTGCATCCGCGTATCGCCCATCGGCGCGGATTCGACGAGATGCGCGATCTGGCCGGCGGTGGTGTCGGCGCCGACGCGCACGGCGCGGATGGCAATCTGCCCTTCGCGGATCACCGTCGCCGCGAACGCCACCCCGCCCTTGGTGCGGGTCACCGGCAGGCCCTCGCCGGTGATGGTCTTCTGGTCGATGGTCGCGGTGCCCTCGATGATCTCGCCGTCGACCGGGATCATCTCGCCGGGATAGACGACGACGAGATCGCCGACCACGAGCTCTTCCGCAGGGATCGAGGTGATCTGGCCGTCGCGCAGGATCCATGCGTTGCGCGAGCGGAATTCCAGGAGGCCGGCGATGGCGCGCCGCGAGCCCGCCGCGGTGAGGTCGCGGATCCAGTCGCCGAGCTTGATCAGCCAGGTGACGAGCGAGCCGGCGAGCGGATTGGCCTGCAGCACCGAAGCGGAGATCGCGAGCGTGTCGAGAAAATCGACATTGAGGCGGCGCTCGTTGCTCCACACCCGCCACGCCCGCTTCGCGATCGGGATGGCGTTCCACAGCATCAGCGGCATGTTCACGGCGATCACGAAGGGGTTAGCGCTGAACGCCATCAAGAGCGACAGGGTCGGCAGGTTGAGTGGGGACCGCGCCGAGAACAGCCCCGGGACGTCGCCCTTGGTGAGCGGCCCACCCGACTTCGCCGGCAGCTTGGCCGGCAGCTTGGCCGGCGTCGCCGCGGCCTTGTCCGCGGCCTGCGGCACAGTGGTGGAAGCGGTCGCGATCAGCGCGGTCAGCTGCTTCGCCGAGCTCGCTGCAAGGTGCGCCAGCAGCTCCTTGAGCCCAGGTTCGCGGGCTGGATCGTATTCGACGAGGAGGCTCGCGCAGGCCTCGTTCAGCCGCACGCCAGTGATGCCCGGCTGCGCCCGCAGCCAGCGCATCGCCGCCTCGGCGAATCCCGGCTTGCGGCACAGATCAGGCACATGAAGGCGTAACCTGCCCGGCAGATGGTGACGGATCGCAATGTCCATTTCTACGGACCTTGGTGCACGCATCTTGGCGTGATCGGTCAAGCCGGCGCGGCTTCGCCCTGTTGCGCGCGCAATTGCTCAGCGAGCTCGGCCTGCATCTCGACGAAGTGGTTCAAGCCGAACAACGTCAGCGTCACCCACACCGGCGTCGCCGCCGCGGCGCCGACCTCGAAGATCATGAAGCCGACGAGGCCGACGCAGAGCACCATCTTCAGGTCGAACATGTTGCCGGTGGCGTGCTTGATCTCGCGGTCGCAGTGGCGGCAGAACTCCACCACCGACTTGGCCGCGTGGGAATGCTCGGCGAGGAAGTTCGCCTCCTCCTCGATCTTGCTCGCGAGGGCGTCGATTTCGTTCGACGGAGGCTTGTGCGGGTGGTGGCCGGCGTGGTGCTCGTAGCGATGCGCAAAACCGGTATGGAAGTCGTCGTGCCGATCGGTGTCGTAACGCAGGACGACGCTGCCGGTCTCCGGATTGACCGTCACCCCCTCGATGCCGGGAATGGCGCTGAAGGTTTTCTGGATCTCTTCCAGCAGCTCCGGATTTCCCTTCGCGGACGGAATCTTCATCCGAATCCGCCCGGGCACCTGGTGGGCGATCTGAAGTTTCACTTTCATTTTCGCCGGCGATCACACGTTCGGGGGTTCGGCCGCGGTCTTGGCGGCGGCCTTGACGGTATCGCCTTCGGCATGGACCTCGGCGACGATGTCGTGCACCTGCTCCTTGGCCTCCGCTACCACCTCGCGGGTCTTGCGGCCGAATTTGTAGGCACCGCGGACCGTCGACTTGAAGAGCGGGTTCAGAGCTGCACCCATTTTCGGCACGTACTTGGGCGCCAGCATCGCCGCGACGCCGATCACCATGCCCGGAAGCAGGGCGATCTCGAATAATGCGACACCGGCGGCCACCACTCCGACCGTCGCCGCCACCGTCACCGCTTCGTTGACGGCAGGGCTCGGCTCATGGACCTCGCCGGCGGTCGTCGCCTCGGCGGGACTTGGATCGGTGGCGTGGCCGTTGTGTTCGCGACTTAGCATGGACTCCTCCGTTCGAGCGCCTGGACGCCAAAAAACATCGGTCATGCAGGGACTTCGAGGCACCGCCGCGCTCGGAAACCGAGTACCAGCGGTTCATGACAATGCGGCGACGAATTGAACTCACACCTGACTGATCGCCGCGCTAACGCCCTTTTTTATACAACACCGCTAACCGAAAATTCCTGCAAAAAACGGGCCCCCTGTCATTGACAAGTTAATATCTTACGATATATCTTTCGTTGTAACGAGCGATAGCTCTAACGACAGCAACAAGGAACTCTAATGCACCACATGCGTGGAATCTTCCACCACCTTCGCTACCACCTGCCGGGCGAGATGCGCCATCGCGGCAAGCACCGCCACGGCCGCGGCTTCGGCCACGTGTTCGGAGACGGGGGCGAGCACGGCTTCGACCGCACCGGCTTCCGCACCGGCCGCAAGCTCGCGAGCGACGACCTGCAGCTCCTCCTGCTCGCGCTGATCGCTGAAAAGCCGAGCCATGGCTACGACTTGATCAAGCTCCTGGAGGAGCGCTCGGGTGGCTATTACGTGCCGAGCCCCGGCATGATCTACCCGGCGCTGACCTATCTCGAGGAGGCGGGGCACGCCATCGTCGAGCAGGAGGGGACGAAAAAGCTCTACCGGATCAGCGAGGAAGGCAAAGCCCATCTCGAGCAGAACCGGGCTGCCGCCGACGAGCTCCTGGTTCAGCTCGACCGCATCGCCCGCAAGATGAACGACATGCGCCGCGCCTTCGAAGGCGACGAGGACGGCGACGAGCGCGACACCAATGAGCTGCGGCAAGCCCGCCGCGAGTTGCGCCGAGCCCTGCACGAGCGCAAGCGCGGCACCCCCGAGGAGAGTCGGCGGATTGCCGAGATCCTGCGCCGCGCCACCGCGGAGATAGTCGGAAAGGTGTGAGCGCGCTCACCCCTCCCCCGCTTCCGCCCGCGTCCGCGTTCTCCTCTCCTGCCCGCAGGGGAGGAACTCGCGCTTGGACGGCGGGTGTCGCATGGCCGTCACGGATGTTCACCAACATCGGCGAAATCGCAGGCTTCCGGGGGGCGTCCCGGGCCCTTTACCGATGGGAACGAGATGAGCGTCGACACCAGCCAGGCCAAGCTTCGCGACCGCATCCATGACGAGCTCATCGACAGCGTCGACGAGGAGCTCGAGCTCGAGATCGACGACCACCGGCTCAACGCGCTGCTCGAGGACGGCGGCGAAACTCCGCACGGAATGGACCGCCGGAAATATTTCGAGGAGCTGCTGCGGCTGCAGAAGGAGCTCGTCAGGCTGCAGGACTGGGTGGTCCACAAGAAGCTCAAGGTAGTCGTGCTGTTCGAGGGCCGCGACGCCGCCGGCAAGGGCGGCGTCATCAAGCGGGTGACGCAACGGCTCAATCCGCGCAGCTGCAAGGTGGTGGCGCTCTCCGCGCCGACCGAGCGCGAGCGGACCCAATGGTACTTCCAGCGCTACGTGCCGCACCTGCCGGCGGGCGGCGAGATCGTGCTGTTCGACCGCAGCTGGTACAACCGCGCCGGCGTCGAGCGGGTGATGGGTTTCTGCACCGACGCGGAGTACGAGGAGTTCTTCCGCAGCGTGCCCGATTTCGAGCGCATGCTCGTGCGTTCCGGCATCATCCTCGTCAAATACTGGTTCTCGATCACCGACGACGAGCAGAATCTTCGCTTCCTGATGCGCATCAAGGATCCGCTCAAGCAGTGGAAGCTCAGCCCGATGGACCTCGAGTTACGCCGGCGCTGGGAGCTCTACACCAAGGCCAAGGAAGAGATGCTGGAGCGCACCAACATCCCGGAAGCACGCTGGTGGATCGTCGAAGGCGTCGACAAGAAGCGCGCGCGGCTCAACTGCATGCACCACCTGCTGCAGCAGGTCCCCTACGAGGAGATCATCCACGAGGAGGTCGTGATGCCGGCGCGCGAGCGCAAGCCCGACTACGCGCGCGAGCCGATCCCGCCGGAGATGTACATCCCCGAGGTCTATTAGCCGCCAGATCGAGCGAGCGCCGCGCCGACGCTGTGCGCCTCGCGCGGCGTCGATACGCGGCGAGCACTCAGCCTTTGACGCATTGATTAACGCGAACACGCGGCGCGAGCGCGGCGCGGGGCGCGGCGGGACAGCGCTTCATTTCCATAGATGTCTATTCGGGAGCGTACGTCGCCGCGGAGGGAAACCCCCGGGGGTATATCGTTTCGCGCCTACGCGCGATCACAACCGAATTTCCAAAATTCAGCGAGCGTTCAGCTTCGCGTCAGCCCTGTTTCAGGTCGCAATGCTCAGATGACTCTACTTCTTGCACAAAGGGGGAGACTGCTCGCCGGGGCGCGCTGAATGTGCGCAACGGTCGGTTTCGCTGCCTCTCCCTTCCGCACCCAATCTGTGTACGCCCGCAGCGTCTGTTCAGTTCCGGATAGAGAATGACACAGGAAACATCCCCAAAGCACCGCAGCCGCCCAAGCCGGGCGTGGTTGCTGATCCTGATCGGCGTGGTCGCCGGCGTCGCCGGCGAACGCTTGATCGTCCCCTCGAAGAGCGAGGTCGAGCACGCGACGCCGGCGACGCCGCCTGCTCCCTTCACCAAGGTAGGTGATCGCATCGTCGTGCCCGAAACATCGAGGCTGCGAACTCTGCTTGGGGTAGAGCCGGCGGCCACGAAGGACGTCGCCCGCGAGCTGGTCTTGCCGGCCATTGTCGAGGCCGACCCCGCGCGGACGGTGAACGTGATGCCGTCGGTCACCGGCCTGGTGATTGATCTGATGGCGCAGCTCGGCGGCCGCGTCACCAAGGGCCAACAGCTCGCCATCATCGATTCGAGCGACCTCGCCCAGGCGCTGTCCGACGATGAGAAGGCCCGGTCCGCCCTCAAGCTCACCAAGCAAAGTCTCGATCGCCTGATGGTTCTCGAAAAGACATCCGCCATCTCGATCAAGGATCGCGAACAGGCGCAGAGCGATTACGCACAGGCCGTATCGGAACTGGAACGCGCGGATGCCCGGCTGCGGGCGATCGGCGCGCCGCTCGATGCGAAGGCGAACACCCGGTTGTTGTCGGTGAAGTCGCCGATCTCGGGCAGCGTGATCTCGCTCCAGGTAGCGCCGGGGGCGTATCTCAACGATGCCACCGCTGCGATGATGACGATCGCGAACCTCGACACCGTGTGGGTGACCGCGAACGTCCCGGAGAAGGACCTGTCTTTCGTTTATCCCGGGCAGACGGTCAAGGTGTCGGTCACGTCCTACCCGAACCGGGCCTTCGCCGGAAAGGTTCTTTTCGTCAGCGACGTCGTCGAGCCGGACACGCGTCGCGACAAGGTCCGCATCGAATTCCCGAATCCGGACAAGGCGCTCAAGCCCAACATGTTCGCGACCGTCACCTTCGTGGCGCCCCCGGTCACGCAGATCACGGTGCCCAATTCGGCGCTGCTGATGACGAACGACACGACGAGCGTGTTCGTCGAAGTCGAAAACTGGGCTTTCGAGCGGCGAAACGTGGAAATCGCGTATCAGGAGGGCACCGCGACGGCCGTCAAGAGCGGGCTTTCTCCCGGCGACAGGATCGTGGTGAAGGGAGCGGTCCGCCTCAATGATTAATCAGTTCGTCGCGGTTTGCTTCCGGAAGCGTCTGGTCGTTCGTCTGATCGCGATATTCGCCGCGATCTACGGAATTTACGCGTGGACGCAGCTCGGGATCGACGCCTACCCCCTTCTCAGCCCCGTGTCCGTACAGGTCACGACCCAAGTCCCCGGACTCGCCGCCGAAGAGGCCGAGCAGCAGCTCACGATCCCACTCGAACGGGCGCTCAGCGGAACTCCCGGGCTCGTCAGCATGCGCTCGGTCAGCACCTTTTCCCTGTCACAGATCAACATGCTGTTTCGCGACGGGGCCGAGGACTACTGGACGCGTCAGCGGGTGACCGAGCGGCTTGGCGATGCCACCTTGCCCTCCGGGGCCGCGCCCGGCCTCGACAACGTGACGACACCCGAGGGTGAAATCTATCGCTACACCCTCGAATCCGACACCAAGAACCTGATGGAGCTGTCCGAGATCCAGAAGTGGATCGTGCAGCAGGCTATACGGCAGGTGCCGGGCGTCGCCGGCGTCGATAATTTCGGCGGCTTCACGCGACAGTTCAGGATCGATCTCGATCCGACCGAGCTCCTGCGCTTCAACGTCGGAATCAACGACGTCATCAACGCGATCAACAACAACACTTCGAACGCCGCCGGGGGCCGTGTCCCGCGCGGCGACCAGAGCTTCATCATCCGGGGCGTCGGGCTGGTGCACAATCTCGACGACCTCGGCAATGTCGTCGTGACGCAGAACAACAGCGTACCGATCCTGATCCGCGATCTCGGTGCCTTGAGCTACGCGCACCAGGAGCCCGAGGGCATTCTCGGCAAGGACAATAATCCGGCGAGCCTCTCAGGGATCGTCCAGCTGCTGAAATATTCCAACGCCTCGCAGACGCTGGCGGGAATCCGCGCCAAGGTGGATGAGCTCAACAAGCAGCTCGAGCCGCAGGACGTCCACATCGTTCCCTACATCGACCGCAGCAATCTCGTCGACGCGACGGTGCACAAGATCGTGACCACGCTGCTCGAAGGCGTCGGCCTCGTCATCATCGTTCTCATGCTGTTTCTCGGCAGCCCTCGCAGTGCGCTGGTCGTCGCAGTAACCATTCCCCTGGCCCTTGCTTCGATCCTGATCCTGATGAACGCGGCGCACATGTCGGCCAGCATGCTGTCGCTCGGCGCGCTCGACTTCGGCGTGATCGTCGACGGCGCGATCGTCGTGACGGAAAACATCCTTCGCCGGCGCGAATCGAAACCCACCGAGGAGCTGACCGAGGAAGACATCCGATCGGCGACCACCCAAGTCGCCCGGCCGATCTTCTTTGCGACGCTGATCATCGCCTCGGCGTATCTGCCGCTCTTCACCCTGCAGCGGGGCGAAGCGGCGTTGTTCGCCCCGATGGCCTATACCGTGGTCTTCGCCCTGTTCGGCGCGCTGCTCTGTACCCTCGCGCTGACACCGGGACTCGCCTACCTCGCACTTCGCAGGCCTCGTGCCGCATTCCGCAACCGACCGCTCGAGTGGCTGACGCGGGGCTACCGCACCTTGCTCGCCAAGCTGCTCAACTTGCCATCGCTCTCCTACATCGCGACCGGATCGGCCTTCGTCGCGGTCGGAATGCTCGGCACCCAGGTCGGGCGGGACTACCTGCCCGATCTCGACGAGGGCGCATTGTGGCTGCAGGTGCAGCTTCCCAGCGGACTGTCGCTCGAAGCCGCAAGCGAAATGGCGAACGAGCTGCGCCGGACAATCCGGGAGTTTCCGGAGGTGTCGTATGTCGTCACCCAGCTCGGCCGCGAGGACGAGGCAGTCGACGCGTGGACGCCGTCGCACATCGAGGCGCCGGTCGGGCTGACGTCCTACGACACCTGGCCCAAGGGCGAAACCAAGGCCGACTTCGTGCGCAAGCTCAACGATCGCCTGCTTCAGGTTCCCGGTATCAACGTCGGCATAAATCAGCCGATCAGCGACATGGTCTACGACCTCGTCGGCGGGGCACACAGCCCGCTGGTCATCCAGGTGGTCGGCGACGATTTCAAGGAAGATCGCCGGATCGCTGGGGAGATCGTCGACATCCTGCGCAACACGCGAGGCACGGCGTCGGCGTCGGTCTTCCAGGAGCCGCCGCTGCCCCAGATCACCATCGAGGCCGACCGGGCGGCGGCCGCGCGCTATGGCATCAATATTTCCGATATCACCAGCCTCATCCAGAACGGGGTGGGGGGCGCCGCGGTCACTCAGGTTTATGTCGGCGACCGCGTCTACGACGTCACCGTGCGCTTTCCCCTGAGCTCCCGGTTCGATCCGGACGCTCTCGGCAATCTTCCGCTCACGAGCTCGAGCGGAGCGCGGATTCCGCTGGCGCAGGTCGCCAACATCTCGCAGCGCAACGCAGAAGGGACGATTACGCACGAGAACAATCGTCGCCTTTTGTCGGTTCGCATCGATTTGGCCGACCGTGACCTCGTTTCCTACCTGAACGAAGTGAAGCAGCGGATCGCGCAGTCCGTGCAATACGACCACTCCAAATACAGCATCCAATATCGCGGCCAGTTCGAGAACCAGGAACGCGCCCAGAAGGGGTTCACCATCGTCCTCGGCCTCGTGGTCGGTTTGATGATGCTGTTGCTCTACGCCGAGTTCGGCACGCTGCGTCAGGCGTTCCTCATCCTCGGCATATTGCCGCTCGCCACCCTGGGTGGGCTGATCGCCCTGTACGTCACCGGGGAGACGCTCAACATCACGACCGCGGTCGGATTCATAGCGCTGTTCGGCGTCGCGGTTCAGAACGGCATCATCATGCTGGCGAACCTCAACCGTGTGCGTGAGAGCGGCCTTGCACTCCGCGACGCCGTGATCGAGGGAGCGTCCGAGCGCTTTCGCCCGGTCCTGATGACCGCGTCGGTGGCGACCGTCGGAATGTTGCCGGCAGCGCTCGGCACGGGCGTCGGCAGCGATGTTCAGCGCGGTGTTGCCACCGTCGTGATCGGCGGGCTGCTGCTCGCGACGCTGCTCACGCTGTTCATTCTCCCAAGCCTCTACTACTCCCTGGAGCGAATGGCAGAGCGCTGGGCCCTGCGGCGCGAGGCCGGTGCAACGCCTGATCCGGCGCACTAGCTCCGCGTGCCGTCCCGGTTTTATCGACTGACGAGATACTACCGTGATGCGTCGAGATCGAAGATCGATGAACGCGGGTTTGCCAAGCCCGCCACCCAAGCATTTTTTGATGAGTGCGACATCGTGATGGAGACCAGAGACTTCCTTTTTAACAGCCGGCACCTGAGCGTTCGGGCGTCGACATTTTCCGACGGATGGCGGATCCGCGTGTTCGCCGGCGATCAGCCGGCGACCGCCGTCGTCTACACGGTGACCCACGAGGGCACCGGCGACGCCGCCGCCGCGTCCATGCACCTTGTCCATGAGCTGATGACGCTCGCCCAGAGCGACGTCGAGGAGGGACGCGTGCGGCTGCTGGTTTGAGAGCAGCAGCCGCGACGCCTTGCAGCGGTCAAAACTCGAAGCCCAGACGAAAATTGGCCTGGTAGCGCTCGAAGTTGACGAGATCGAGCGCGCCGGCGGCCGAGACCGCTCGCCCCCTTGCCTGGACGTCGAATGCAGCCGAAAGCCACACTCTTTCGCTGAGCTTCGCGTAGAGCGTCGGGCCGAGATAAAGCGCCTGCCCGGTGAGGGTCTCCAGGGCGGCACCCTCGTAAGCCCGCAGGTATCGTGCCTCGCCGCCGATCCACACGCCCGACATCGCCTGCGCCGCCATGGCAACGAACAGGCCGAGCGTGGGCTGCTGCTCCGCCCCGCCGCCGGCCACGGTTTCCGCACGGTCGGTATCGATATGCAGGTTCATGGCGCCGAACAGGAAACCCGGCACCAAGGCGCGGTCGAACAGCAGATCGCCTTCCCAGCCGAAGTGCCGGAGCGGAACGCCGCTCGTCTCGTCGGCAAAACCCCAATGGGGCTCGAAGCTCAGGGTCAGCCCGAAGGGTGCGGACTCACGGTTCAGCACGCGATAGCGCGCATTGAGCGACAGCGATTGCAGGGTGCCCTGGCGGCGGTCGTCCATATCCATCACGCCGCCGATGTCGTAATAGGCGAACGTCGCCGCCGCCGAGATGCGGAAGTTCTCGAATGCCGTGTATTTGAATTCGAGCTCCGATGCGGTGTCGTTGAATGAGCCGGTGTTTTTGCCGGAACGAAAGGTCGAGTTCGGACTTCGAGCTCCCGTTCGCCGACTTCGCCGATATCGCTTCCCTCGGTGAAGCCGAACAGGTGCTCGGTGTCGACACCTGCGGCTTTGGCGGTTTCCTTGGCAGCGTAGGCGACGCCGCAGACGGCGCAGGCCGCCAGTGCGGCAATCGACAGCGCGATTGCGAATGTCAGCCGGGTGCGGTGAGGCGCCCGCCGACGGCGGGCGCAACCCGCCCGATCGGGTGAAAACATGACAGCTCCACGTGCGTCGAATCCCAATGAAGTGCGCGGCCGCAGGCCGGCACGGCAAGGTTCAGACGGAGTGGTGCTTTGGCGGACGTTCCAGCTGGCCGGGATCGGCCGGCACGAGGGGTGCGGGCCGAAGCGAAACGATCGCGGCTACCACGCGATCAGCGCTGCGGGCTGGCACTGCCTCCGGCAGGACACCGGAAAGATGGTGGTGCAGCGTGCAGCATTGGTCGTTCGGATCGCTCGCACCGTGATCGTGGGGGCCGCTGCCCTGGTGCACGTGGTGATGATGGGTGTGGCTCACGGCGTGAGCGGCAGCGCCGACATCGCCGGCATCGGCGGCGGCATCCTGCTCGTTCGCGATCGCATGCTCGAGATGCACGGTGACCAACGGCACGACGCCGGCGAGTTGGGCGATCAGAAACAGCCCCAACAGCCAGCGACCGAGCCGACGTCTCGCGTACCACGAAATCATGCGCATTCCGCCCCAGCTGCATAGATATCAGGTTGCGGTCCATGAGATGGTGGCGCGAAGGACACAGCCGGAGACGATTCGGCTCGAAATGCGATCCGGCTTTGCTTCACCTCTCCCCGCGTGCGGGGAGAGGTCGGATCGCGAAGCGGTCCGGGTGAGAGGGCCGCGCCGCTAGTCTGAGCGTCAGGAGAGATTCCTTTGAGGCTCAGACTCGCGAAACCGCCCCCTCACCCCGACCCTCTCCCCGCACGCGGGGAGAGGGAGCAGCAGCCCTGGGCGAAACGCGAAATCTGTTATCCATGTCGCTGGTTTGAAGTACTACCCATGTCAGGTTCCAGGCCGTTGTTGCCTCGAGTGTCAGGCGCGGATCAGACCCCGACGCTCTCATCGGCCTCGGCGGCGATGTCGTAGTAGCCGTCGACGTGCCGCACGGACACCTGACCGGTCGAGACGTCGAAATAGGCCCCATGCAATGCGAGCGCACCACTCTTCACCGCTGCGTCGACATAGGGGAAGGTGAGAAGGTTCTCGAGGCTCTTGGTGATCGAGGCCTGCTCGAGGCGGGTGAGGTAATCATCGCCCGGCGGACCGGCGATCTCGGCTGCGGGGGCGATCATCGACATCCATTTGTGAATCGAGTCGGCCGGAGACAGCGGCGGCCCGTGCTCGGCAAAGGCCCGGATGCCGCCACAGCGGGCGTGGCCAAGGATGATGATATGGCCGATGCCGAGCACCTGCACCGCAAATTCCAGCGCCGCAAACACGCCGTGGCAGACGCCGTCGCCGGTGAAGGGCGGCACCAGGTTCGCGATGTTGCGGACGACGAAGAGCTCGCCGGGGTGCGCATCGAAGATGACCTCCGGTGACACCCGGGAATCGCAGCAACCGATGATCATGACGTCCGGCGATTGGCCGCGCCGCGCTAGCTCGCAAAATCTGTCGCGCTCGATCGGCATGCGCCCGACGAGGAAATCGCGGTAACCTTGGACGAGGCGGAGCGGAAATTTCGATGCCATGGATGATCCCCAACAGGGAGCCGCGCTCTGTGGCAAGTGACCATCTGCTTTCCAACGCGGAACGCTTCCCTCCCGCATCATGGCCCGGCACCATGACACCGGCTTGAATCGCGGTCCGTGCCGGGCAAAGCCCAGCCTTGCCCGTTTCGCGCCGGCAACTCGCTTCGTGCTAAAAGACGTTCTTGCGATCCACGAAGCGCGGCGCCGTTCGAGATGAGCGAACATGCAATCGACGTGCCCGCCCCGGGCAAGGGCGACGCGGCGCAAGTCTTCATCGCCTTCCTGCGGCTTGGGCTCACCTCGTTCGGCGGACCGATCGCCCATCTCGGCTATTTCCGGCAGGAATTCGTCGAGCGCCGGCGCTGGCTCGACGAGGCGGCTTACGCCGATCTCGTGGCGCTCTGCCAGTTCCTGCCGGGTCCGGCGAGCAGCGAGGTCGGCATCGGCATCGGCTTGTCCCGCGCCGGATTAGCCGGCGCGTTCGCCGCCTGGACCGGATTCACCCTGCCCTCGGCCATCGCGCTGGTGCTGTTTGCGCTGGGCGTCGAGCATCTCGGTTCGGTCGACGCGGCCTGGCTGCACGGGCTCAAGATCGCGGCGGTGGCGGTGGTGGCGCAGGCGGTGTGGGGCATGGCGAGCACCATGGCGACCGGCAAGACGCGGGCGACGCTTGCCGTCGCGGCGGCGGCGCTCGTGCTCGCGGTGCCGACCACCGCGGGTCAGCTCGGCGCTATCGCGCTCGGCGCGCTCGCCGGGATTATCCTGCTGCGAAGCGACCGCCCGCCGGTGCCGGTATTCCACGGCGCCGCGATCCACCATGGATTTGCAATCGCGTGCCTCACCGTCTTCTTCGCCCTGCTGGTCGGGCTGCCGCTCATATCTGCCGCTTTCCCCAACCAGGCGCTGGCGCTGTTCAACGCCTTCTATCGCGCGGGCTCACTGGTGTTCGGCGGCGGCCATGTGGTGCTGCCGCTGCTCCAGGCCGCCGTGGTGCCGTCGGGCTGGGTCACCAACAACGCCTTCCTGGCCGGCTACGGCGCGGCGCAAGCGGTGCCGGGCCCGCTGTTCACCTTCGCCGCCTATCTCGGCGCGATGATGGGGCCCGCGCCGAACGGTTGGCTCGGTGCTGCGATCGCGCTCGTCGCGATCTTCCTGCCGTCGTTTCTCCTCGTCATCGGCGTGCTGCCGTTCTGGCAGATGCTGCGCGGCCGGCCGTTCGCGCAGTCGGCGCTCACCGGCGTGAACGCCGCCGTGGTCGGACTGCTACTCGCCGCCCTCTACAACCCGGTGTGGATCTCCGCGATTGGCAAGCCGCTCGATTTTGCGGTGGCGCTCGCGGCATTCCTGCTGCTCACTGTGTGGAAGACGCCGCCGTGGCTCGTCGTGCTTTTGTGCGCGGGAGCCGGAGCGCTCATCGGGTAGCGCCGTTCAAAGCCCCGACATCGTCCAACTCAAAGAACGTCATCGCCGGGCTTGTCCCGGCGACCTCGCTTAACAAGGCACCGCCGTGCCACATAAACCGGGGTGGCCGGGACAAGCCCGGCTATGACCCGTTGAACAGGAAAATCGCCGCTACCGCCAGCGGTCCATCGCCTGATGGTGCAGCGAATCCGGCGGCAGCTCGAGCAGCTCCATGCGCACGCCGTTGGGATCGACGATATTGTTGAGAACAGCCTTGGTGGCGCTGTTGACGGTCTCGCCGACGGCGGCGCCGCGCTCCTTGAACATGGCGACGGCGGCGGGCATGTTGTCGACGACGACGCCGAAATGATAGATGCCCTGCGGCCGTTGCGCGTTCACCGTCTGCAGCTCGATGAAGGTGTTCTTGCTCACCTGCACATAAACGAGTTGCACCTGTCCTTGCGCGTTCTTGACGCGAAACGCCTCGGGGAAGCCCATCGTCTTCGTGTAGTACTCGACCGCCTTGTCGAGATCGGGCACCGCGAGCGCCACGTGGTTGATGCCGACGATCCCGTGATTGGGCGATTGGTTCTGCGCCACAGCGCTTGCCGCAAGTCCGACCGCCGCACCGGCGATGAATAAGGCGACACCTCGCATTTGATCCTCCCTTGTTTTGTCGCCACTCCGTTCGCGCGAGTGGCTTCTTAAAAGACCTTACCTGATAGGGGTAGGGAAGGCGTTGGCCTCCCCTCCCTCCGAACCGTACGTGCGGTTTTCCCGCATACGGCTCTCCAGTCGGTGGTTTCTTCATCGAGACTGTCTCGCTGCTTGCCAAGCGGTGTGAAACGCGACCCGCCTGGCATTCGCGAAGAAGGCTAGTTTCCCCTTTGACGCCGTTGCCCAGCGCCGACAGCATGCGATCGGTCCACGCCTCGGCTTCGATCCCCGCCCAGTTGCGTCTGTCGTCTGGATCTCTGCAACCATTGCTTAGCCTTTTCGGCACTCGCGGTGCTGCTCTGCTCCGGTTTGGTCTTCACGCATCCACCTTCCTGCCCTGCCTTCCCTCGGACGGGGTTTTGCTAGCCCCTCCTCTCATGGTCCGTGCACCAGACCACATCGGTGTCGGGTCGGAGGAGGCGCCCAATGAGAGCTGGCCTCCGTCCGCCGCACAAACCGGACGTACAGTTTTCCCGTATCCGGCTTTCATGAAAGAGCTTTCGCGGTCTGCAGCGAAGGTATGAGCGAGACGAGGCTGACCAGCTTGAACTCTGTGCGCAACCGTTTGGTGGGATATTCCCTCCACGCTGCGTTACGCCATCGCTTGGTGCGATGTGACCACAGCCGTCGAATTATCCAACCGTCCAGCTGATGGAAGCGCTTCCTAACATGGGAGCGACAGTAGTAGTTTCCCCATCCTCGGATGATCGGGTTGATCGTCTCGATCACTTCGCCCAAACGCAGGGGTACCTTCCTCTGCGTCAGGGTCCTGATCTGATCCTTGAATCGGTCCAACGACTTCTGGGTGGGAATGGCGTAGAGATTCTGCCGGTTCAGTTTGGATTTGATCCGATCGTGGGTTAGGCGGAATTTGCCTTTGCCACGTTGGATTTTGAATCCGAGAAACTCGAAGCCGCGCGTAATGTGCACAATCCGGGTCTTCGCCTGATTGAGCGCTACGCCGAGCTGTTCGAGGATCTTCACCGCTCGCGCCAAGGCGTGCTCCGCCTCGGCGCGAGTCCGACAGGTCACTACCCAGTCGTCCGCCCATCGCGTGAGCTGATACCCCTGTCGCCTCATCTCCTTGTCAAAGGGAGTCAGCAGGATATTGCTCAGCAGTGGTGAGACGACCCCTCCTTGCGGAGTTCCCCGTGGAGTCGCAAATTTCTGTCCCCGTTCTTCATAGCCCGCCTCCAGCATCTGTTGAATGAGCTTCAGCACTCTGCTGTCGGCAATTTGCTTTCCGACCAGGGTCAGGAGCTTTTCGTGATCTACGGTCCCGAAAAAGTCTCTGAGATCCGCATCGACGATCCACTCGCCCGGAAATCCGGCAGGCACGATAGGCCGAGTCTTCGCGCCTGACAGCGGGCACGCTGTGCCCGTCAATCAGGAGATACGATCAGCAAGTCGCGCACGCCGGACTCCACGAGGCCTTCAAGGCAAAGCTGGCGTTGGCGGCCATTAGCGAGACACGAGCCGAGCTGGCTCAAGCATTTCGGCGTCCACCAGCCGATTACGCAGCGCAATGAGCTTCAGGACAGGGGCGCCGAGGTTTTCGGGTCTGCGGCAGGCACCGGGTCTAACACCGTCTATCGACGTGAAGTCTCTCCATGCCAAGATTGGAGAGCTGACGCTGGAGAACGATTTTTTGGAAGTCGCGCTCGGCAAAGCGGGTTTGCTGAGCGCAAAGCGATGATCATGCGCGAGCATGAGCTCTCCATCACGAAGCAGGCGAAGGCCCTGCGCATCAGCCGTGGCAGCGTGTACTACCTGCCGCGGCCGGTGTCGGCGACCGATCTGGAGATCATGCGCCTCCTTGACCGGCTGCATCTAGATTTTCCTTCGCCGGCTCGCGAATGCTGCGAGGCCTGTTGGCTGCCGAGGGGTGCAACGTCGGGCGGCGTCACGTGAAGACGCTGATGAAACGGATGGGGATAGAAGCGCTCTATCGTCGTCCGCGGACCACGAAGCCCGAGCCGGGGCACAAGATCTACCCCTATCTGCTGCGCGGGATGGAAATCGTCCGGCCGAACCAAGTGTGAGCCGATGGATATCACTTACATTCCGATGGCGCGTGGCTACGTCTATCTGGCCGTCGTGCTCGACTGGTTCAGCCGTCGCGTGTTGTCGTGGCGCGTATCGATCACGATGGAAGCGGCATTCTGCGTCGAAACGCTGGCGGATGCTCTGGCCCTTCATGGCAAGCCAGACATCTTCAACACGGACCAGGGCTCGCAGTTCACCGGCGCGGCGTTCACCGGCGTGCTCACCGACAACGGCATTGCTATCAGCATGGACGGCAAGGGCGCCTGGCGGGACAACGTGTTCGTCGAACGCTTGTGGCGCAGCGTCAAGTATGAGGAGGTCTATCTGCGAGCCTACGACAGCGTTAGCGAGGCGCGCGCTTCGATCGGACGCTACCTCAACTTCTATAATGGCCGACGTCCACATTCGAGCCTTGACGGCGTGACACCCGATCAAGCCTACTTCAACTCCCTGCCGCTCCGCTTGGCAGCCTAGCCCTGGCAGACGCTCCACTTATCGATGCGGAGAAATTGTTCAGACAACCGAGACCACCTCGCCCCTTGATTGGCACGAACACGCTCCCACGCAAGCTTCAGGTTCTTGCGTGAGTATACCTTGTCCACCAGAGAGTGGACCTTCCGCTTTCGACCTTCGAGGGCCAGATGATCGGATAGTCTCCTCGAAGCGTGACGTTCGGGTTTTTCACTAAGGGAAGTTTCCATCTTCACGCTTCTTGCTCATCTATCTCGACGTATCCCGCCTCGATCCTTTCACGAACGTCCTTCCCCGGATCACTCTCGATCCGCCATTGCTGGTCACACGAGTTGTTCGTCTCGCGCTTCAGGTACTATTACGTTCTCCGACTCCTGCCGCCGCATCACTTCCCACTTCGCTTCCGCTTATAGGGTTGCTTACCCGGTTGCTGGCCGGGGCACCGACAGGTCTCCTGAGGTCACGCATGATTCTTCCGTATCGTGCCGCCAGCAAACACCTTGGTACGATGGGTGAATGAGTAACGCCTTCGCCCCCATAGTGCGGGCTCGACCTTGCCCCATCTTTGGCCGACCTGTTCATCGTCGGGGTCGCCCCCATTGATTGCAGCCCGATACTTCTCCTCAAACTCTTCGGATTCCGGATCGCTCCGGACACCCTGTCCTCCGCCGGCTTGCGCCGCCGGCCGGCAAGGCATTACCCCTGCCTTTGGATACAGCGCCCCTCATCCGAGCGCTGGAGGGACTTTAACCCTCCTGAACTCATGCGCTACTCAGCACACACTATGCGGGCTCTGACTCCTTGCCAACTCGCACACGCCAACAAGGTCTCTCCGTTCCGTTCGTCTGCCTTCCCGGCATCCCGTCCCCAACCACGTTATGCAGCCCGGCGGTCACGTGCCTATCACCTCGTGCCACCGGTCGGCCCTCGCGGGCCAGACTTCGCCATCAATGAGCAAGCTCGCCTCTGCACGCCGCCGAATCGGGTTCGTCATCCTACGGGCTGTCGGTTCGCCTCCGGCTGCTCTCCACCCCGCCTCGCGGCGACGCAGTTGCCGTCAGCTACGTGTGCGGTGACTTCACATGGCACAAACTCCCACCGTGCTGACATCACGAACTCACGGACGCACTCATTGCCCGACTGACCGGGCAATCCAGTAACCCCCCGCATTATCGATGTGACGAAGCCACGCCCCAATCGCCGGTCCGGTGGTTACTGGATCGCCCGGTCAAGCCGGGCGATGACAGTGAATAGGTTGGGAGCATACATCAAAGGCACCGCAACGCGATGCCCTCGACTTCCTTCCCGCACGTCACTCTCACCCGAGCGCCTGCTTCACCCGCTCGGGCGTCATCGGGGTGTGGCGCAGGCGCACCCCGGTCATCGCCTCGACCGCGTTGGCGATCGCGGGCGCGACCAGCGGCGTCGCCATCTGGCCGACGCCGGTCGGGTGGTTGTTGGTCGAGATCACCTCGATCGCCATCTCCGGGATCTCGTTCATGCGCGGCACGTGGTAGTCGTAGAAATTCGACTCCTGCACCGCGCCATCGGCGATGGTGATTCGCTCGGTAAGCGCGAAGCCGAGGCCGTAGATGATGCTGCTCTCGGTCTGCGCGACGACGTTGTCCGGCTGCACCGCGATACCCGGATCGAGGGCCGTCCACACTTTCGGGACCCGCAGCGCGCCGGTCTTGCGGTCAAGCACGACCTCTAGCGCGAGCGCGATCTGCGTCCCCGAATAGTTCATGTAGGTGAAGCCCAGCGCGCTGCCGTCGCGCTTCCTGCCCCAGTCGGCCATCGCGGCGACGCGGTCGATGATCGCGATCGCCCGCGGGTTCGACTTGACGAGCTCGCGCCGGAACGCCGCCGGATCGATGCCGCGCTTGCGCGCGAGCTCATCCATGAACGATTCGATCGCGAAGACGTTGGTCAGGTGCGCGATGCCGCGCAGGCTCGAGGTGCGCAACCCGCTCTCGCGCGGCACCGCCTCGCCGAGCCGGTTCGGGATCTCGTAGTAGGGCGCATCGAGGCCGTTGAACGCGATGCCGTCGCGGCCCTTCTGCCTTTCGAACCTGACCGGATCCTGGAACGCCGTCACCTCGTCGCAGGCCTTGCGATGATGGAACGCGACGAGCTTGCCGGACGCGTCGAAACCGGCGCGAAGGTAGTGCGCGGAGAGCGGATTGAAGCGGCCGTTGTGGACGTCGTCCTCGCGCGTCCACATCACCTTGACCGGCTTCTTCACCGCGTTCGACAGCACCACCGCATCGTGCACGTACTCCTCGTCGCGATGACCGCGCCGGCCGAAGCCGCCGCCCATCAGCATGTCGTGGTAGACGATCTTGTCGGGCTTGATGCCGAGCGCATCGGAGGCGACGCTGACGGCGATGGTCTTCGACTGCACGCCGCACCACACCTCGCAGGTGCTGCCGTCGGGCGATACCGACGCGACCGCGTTCAACGGCTCCATCTGCGCGTGATAGACGAGATCGTTGCGGTAGTCCGCTTCGATCACGCTCGCCGCGGTCTTGAGCGCCGCCGGCGCGTCGCCCTCCTTGCCCCACAGCTTGGTCGGCTGCGAGAAGTCGCGCGCGGCGGCCGCGAACGCCACCAGCGCCTTGTCGCTGTCGAAGCCCCAGGCCTTGCCGGTGCGGGTCCAGGTGACATCGAGCGCGGCCTTGGCGTTGAACGCCGCCCATGGCTTGTCGGCGATCACGCCGACGCCGTAAGGCAGCTTCACGATCTCGATGACGCCGGGCACGGCGCGGGCCTTGGCGTCGTCGATCTTGCCGGGCCCGGAGCCTTCCACCGGCGCGCGCAGGATGGCGCCGTAGAGCATGCCCGGCACCTGGACGTCGATCGAGTATTGCGCGCTGCCGTTGACCTTCTGCGGCAGCTCGATCCGCATCATGCTCGTGCCGATGAGGCGGAACTGCTCGGGCTTCTTGAGCTCGCTCTCGGCGACCTCCGGGGCCTTGGCCGGCACCTCGGCGAAGGCGGCGATCTCGCCGTAGCTCAGGCGGCGCCCGCTCTTTGCGTGCACCACCGTATTCGGCTCGGTGGTGAGCTCCTCGACCGGGACGTTCCAGTGCCTGGCGGCGTTCGCCAGCAGCACCTTGCGGACCTGGGCGCCGAACTGGCGCAGCGGCTTGAAGTAGGAGGTCACGGCATTGCTGCCGGCGGTGTACATGTAGCCGAAGCCCGGATTCTTGTAGAGCTCGTCATTGGGCGGCGCGACGACGATGCGCACCTTCGCCCAGTCGGCGTCGAGCTCCTCGGCGAGGATGAGGGGGAGCGAGGTCAGCGACCCCTGCCCCATCTCGGCCGCCGGCGACATGATCGCGACGGTGTCGTCGGTCGCGATCGTCACCCACGGGCTCATCGTCTTGCCGGTGCCTTCAGGGCCGAGCACTGCGGCATTGGCGACATCCGAGATGGCGAAGGCGAAGGTGGCGCCCGCGGCGCCGACCATGAGTTCGCGGCGGGAGGGCGCGGCAAGTGTCGAGCGATCGATGTGGAGGGTCATGGCTCAGGCCTCCTTCGCGGCGCGCTCGATGGCGCGGACGATGCGCGGATAGGACCCGCAACGACAGATGTTGGTGCTCATGTGGGCGACGATCGCGGCGCGATCGGGCTTGGGATTGTGCGCCAGGAGATCGGCGGCGCTCATGATCTGCCCGGACTGGCAGTAGCCGCATTGCGGCACCCGCTCGGCGAGCCACGCCTTCTGCACCGGATGGGAGGAATCGGGCGACAGCCCCTCGATGGTGGTCACCGTCTTGCCCGCGACCTCGGAGAGCTGGGTCTGGCACGAGAAGGCGCGCTTGCCGTCGATATGGACCATGCAGGCGCCGCACAAGCCGGTGCCGCAGCCGAATTTGGTGCCGGTGAGCTTGAGCTCCTCACGGATTACCCACAGCAGCGGAGTTTGCGGCGGGGCGTCCACCTGCGCCGCCTTCCCGTTGAC
>CAWGRH010000029.1:0-82814 GCA_963824905.1 uncultured Alphaproteobacteria bacterium | reverse complement strand
TCCTGATCCCGCCGGGGCGTACGTTGCTCGGGCTTATCGAGGCCTACCCGGAATGCGTCGATGCGGTGCTGACGAAGCGCCCGCTCCCTAGAGCGTAGCGCCGGATGCAAGGCGCAACGATAACGGAAATGCGCGATGACCCTGCACCAATGGCTCGGGATTGCGATCTTCCTGCTGCTCGTCGGATTCTTCGTCTTTGCTTTTCGGCAGGGCGAGAAGGTGAGGCCATCAGGGCGAGACCCGAACAAGGACATCGAGAACATTCCGCCCGCGAGCGACCATCATCCCTGAGGCAGCGCGTCACGCCACCTTTCGCAGCCATCCCTTCGGATCGCCCTGCCCCTTCCCATTGCCCGACAGCGCCCGGCACAGGTCCTCGATGCTCGCGAGATTGTGGACGGGCCGGAATTCGTCGACATGGGGCAGCATCGCCTGCACGCCGCGGGCCTTCGGCGAAAAGCCCTCGAAGCGCAGCAGCGGGTTGAGCCAGATCAGGCGGCGGCACGAGCGCTGCAGCCGGTCCATCTCGAAGGCGAGGCGGTCGTCGGGATCGCGTTCGAGGCCGTCGGTGATCAGGAGCACGATCGCGCCTTGAGTGAGCACGCGCCGCGCCCATTGCTTGTTGAAGGCGTGGAGCGAGGTCGCAATCCGGGTGCCGCCCGACCAATCGACGACGCTTGCCGACACCGCGGCGAGCGCCTCGTCGGGATCCTTGGCCTTGAGCGCGCGGGTGATGTTGGTCAAGCGCGTGCCGAACAGGAAGGAGTGCACGCGCTTTCGCGCATCCGTCACCGCGTGCAGGAAGTGAAGAAACAGGCGCGTGTATTCCCCCATCGAGCCGGAGATGTCGAGCAAGGCGACGATCGGCGGCTGCCGGGTCTTGCGGCCGCGATAGCGCAGGTCGATCAGCGCGCCGCCCGCCTTCATGCTGGCGCGCAGCGTGCGCCGCATGTCGAGGACGTGGCCGTGCCGGTCGGGCGCGAGACGGCGCGTCTTCACCGCGTCGATCGAGAGCACCATGCGCCGGATCGCCTCTTTCGCCCGCGCGATCTCGTCGGCCGACATCTGGGCGAAGTCCTTGGTCTGCAGCACCTCGCGGTCCGACACGGTGAGACGGGAGTCGATCTCGACCTCGCGCTCCTGCGGCTTGTCCTTCAGTCCCGAGAACAGCGCCTCCTGAATGCGCGCGGAGCCGGCCTGCGGCTTGTGCGGCGCCCCCTCGACCTGGGGCAGCATCATCGCCATCAGCTGGTCGAGATAGCCGCGCTTGCGAAAGAATATCCTGAAGGCCTGGTCGAACAGCAGCGAGTGCTCGTGCTTCTTCACGAACACGGCGTGCAGCGTCCAGTAGAAATCGTCGCGATTGCCGACGCCGGCAGCCGCCACCGCTTCGAGGGCATCGCGCACGGCGCCCGGTCCGACCGGAATGCCGGCTGCATGGAGCGCACGGGCGAAATAGACGATGTTCTCGGCAAGGCGCCCCTCGCCCTCCGCGCCGGGCCCGCTCACTCCGCCGCTCGCAAGTCGGCGCGCAGGCCGTCGATCAGCTCCTTCGCCTTGGTGCCCTCGATCCGCGCGATGTCGTCCTGGTACTTGAGCAGAACGCCGAGCGTATCCGACACCGTCGCCGGGTCGAGCGCGACGGCATCGAGCTCGGTAAGCGCAGTCGCCCAGTCGAGGGTCTCGGCGACGCCCGGCGACTTGAAGAGATCCTGCCGCCTCAGCGCCTGCACGAAATGCACGATCTCCTGCGACAGCCGCCTGGCGATGCCGGGCACCTTGGCACGCACGATCGCGAGCTCGCGCTCGGCATCTGGATAGCCGACCCAGTGGTAGAGACAGCGCCGCTTCAAAGCGTCGTGGATTTCGCGCGTGCGGTTCGAGGTGATGACGACGATCGGCGGATGGGCCGCCTTCACGGTGCCGAGCTCAGGGATAGTGACTTGGTAATCGGCCAGCACCTCGAGGAGAAACGCCTCGAACGCCTCGTCGGTGCGATCGAGCTCGTCGATCAGGAGCACCGGGGCGCCGTCGGGATCAGGCTCGAGCGCCTGGAGCAGCGGCCGCTTGATCAGGAAGCTCTCCGAGAACACGTCGTGGGAGAGCCGGTCGCGGTCGACGTTGCCCTCCGCCTCGGCGACCCGGATCGCGATCATCTGCGCGGCGTAGTTCCACTCATACACCGCGGTGGCGACGTCGAGTCCCTCGTAGCACTGCAGCCGGATCAGCCGCCGCCCGAGCGTCGACGAAAGCACCTTCGCGATCTCGGTCTTGCCGACGCCCGCCTCGCCTTCGAGGAACAGCGGCCGCCCCATGCGCAGCGCGAGAAACAGCACAGTCGCGAGCGACCGGTCGGCGAGGTATTCGGCCGACGCGAGCAGCGCCAGGGTCGCGTCGATCGATGTGGGGACGGGTGATTTGGAGACGGTCACGAACAGGCCTTTCGACAGGACATATCTGGTCGATCGGCGGGAAAAAGGAAAGGCCCGGCCCCATTTGCCTTATCAGCCCAAACTTGCGTCGTTCCGGGGCACCGCGCAGCGGTGAACCCGGAATCCAGGTCTTGCTACTTTTTCGAAGGCCGTCTGGATCCCGGGTTCGCGCTGACACCCGCCCCGGAATGACGGGCGACTTACGCCAGTGCCGCTGCCACCGCGCGGCGGGCCAGCACGCCCACCAGATGCGCGCGGTATTCGGCGCTGCCGTGGATGTCGCTCGCGAGGCCGTCGGCCGGGATCGACATCCCTTCCAGCGATTTCGGCGAGAACCGCTTCTTGAGCGCCGTCTCGAACTCGGTCACCCGAAACACGCCGGAGGCGCCGGCGCCCGTCACCGCGACACGGACTTCCGAGGGCCGCTTGGCGACGAATACGCCGACGAGGGCGAAGCGCGAAGCCGGGTTGCGGAACTTCTGGTAGGCCGCCTTCTTCGGGATCGGGAAGCTCACCTTGGTGACGATCTCGTCGGGCTCGAGCGCGGTCTCGAACAGGCCCTTGAAGAACTCGTCGGCGACGATCTTGCGCTTGGTCGTCGTGATGGTGGCGCCGAGCGCGAGGCAGGCCGCGGGATAGTCCGCATTGGGGTCGTTGTTGGCGATCGAGCCGCCGATGGTGCCGCGGTGGCGCACCGCGGGGTCGCCGATCATCGAGGCGAGCTCGGCGAGCGCCGGGATAGCCTGCTTCACCACCGGCGAGTTCGCAACGTCGGCGTGGCGAGCCAAGGCGCCGATCACGATGTTGCGGCCCTTCATCTCGATGTCCGAGATGCCTTCGATCTTGTTGAGGTCGATGATGTGGGAGGGCGAGGCGAGCCGCAGCTTCATCGTCGGCAGCAGGGTCTGGCCGCCGGCGAGGAGTTTTGCCTCCTCGAACTTGCCGAGCATGTTGGTCGCCTGGCGCAGCCCGCTGGCAAGGTGATAGGTGAAATTATACATCGCTCGTCTCCAGTCCTTATCACTTCGTCGGATGCATCACTTCGTCTGATGCGCGGCGTTCGTCTTGCGGATCGCCGCCCACACCGCTTGCGGCGTCGCCGGCATCGCTATGTCCTCCGAGCCGATGGCATCGGTGATTGCATTTATCACGGCGGCGGGCGCGGCGATCGCGCCCGCCTCACCGCATCCCTTGATGCCCAGCGGATTGGACGGGCATCTGGTCACCGTCGTGTCGACGGTGAAGGACGGCAAATTGTCGGCGCGCGGCATCGTGTAGTCCATCAGCGATCCGGTGACGAGCTGGCCGTTGCCGTCATACACCGTGTGCTCCAGCAGCGCCTGGCCGAGGCCCTGCGCGATGCCGCCGTGTACCTGGCCCGCGACGATCATCGGATTGACGATGATGCCGAAGTCGTCGACCGCCACCCAGCTCTCGATGCGGGTGAGCCCGGTCTCGGGATCGATCTCGACCTCGCAGATGTGGCAGCCCGCCGGGAAGGTGAAGTTGGTGGGGTCGTAGAACGCGCCTTCCTTGAGGCCGGGCTCGAGCTCCGCGCCGGCGAACTTGTGAGCGATGTAAGCCTGGAGCGTCACGTCGCCCCACGCCGCCGATTTGTCGGTCCCGGCGACGGTGAACTTGCCGTCCTTGAAGACGATGTCGGCCTCGGCCGCTTCGAGCACATGCGAGGCGACCTTCTTCGCCTTGGCCTCGACCTTGTCGAGCGCCTTCGCGAGGGCCGACATGCCGACGGCGCCGGAGCGCGAGCCATAGGTGCCCATGCCGAACTGGACCTTGTCGGTATCGCCGTGAACGACCGACACGTTATCGATCGGAATACCGAGCCGCTCGGCGACGAGTTGCGCGAAGGTCGTCTCGTGGCCCTGACCGTGGCTGTGCGTGCCGGTCAAAACCTCGACGCTGCCGGTCGGGTTGACCCGCACCTCGGCGGACTCCCACAAACCCACGCCGGCGCCGAGCGAGCCGACCGCCTGGCTCGGCGCGATGCCGCAGGCCTCGATGTAGGTGGAGAAGCCCAAGCCCCGCAGCTTGCCGTCGCGCTCGGACTCGCGTTTGCGCTTCGCAAAATGCGCGACATCGGCGAGATCGAGCGCCTTCTTGAGCGAGGCGTCGTAGTCGCCGGCGTCGTAGTTCATGATCACCGGCGTCTGGTGCGGGAATGTCCCGACGAAGTTCTTGCGCCGCAACTCCGCCGGCGACGTGCCGAGCTGGCGGGCGCTGACCTCGAGCAGGCGCTCGATCACGAAAGTCGCCTCGGGACGCCCGGCGCCGCGATAGGCGTCGACCGGCACGGTGTTGGTATAGACCGCATCGACCTCGCAATAGATGTGCGCGATGTCGTACTGCCCCGATAGCAGGGTCGCGTAGAGATAGGTCGGCACCGCGGAGGAGAACAGCGACATATAGGCGCCGAGATTGGCGGTGGTCTTGACGCGCAGCGCGGTGATCTTCCCGCCGGCATCGAGCGCCATCTCGGCGTGGGTGACGTGATCGCGCCCATGGGCGTCGGCAATGAAGGATTCGGTGCGCTCCGCGACCCATTTGACCGGACGGCCGACCTTCTTCGCCGCCCACAGGCACGCGACCTCTTCGGGATAGATGAAAATCTTCGAGCCGAAGCCGCCACCGACGTCGGGTGCGATCACGCGCAGCTTGTGCTCCGGCGCCATGCCGACGAAGGCCGAGATGACGAGGCGCGCGACATGCGGGTTCTGGCTGGTGTTCCACAAGGTGAAGCTCGCGGTGCCGGTGTCGTAGTCGCCGATCGCGGCGCGTGGCTCCATGGCATTCGGCACCAGGCGATTATTGACGAGGTCGAGCTTCGTCACATGGGCGGCCGACTTGAATGCCTGCTCCACCGCCTTGGCGTCGCCGAGATGCCATTGGTAGATCGTGTTGCGCGGCGCGACCTCGTGGATCTGGATCGCGCTCGCCGCGGTCGCGGGATCCGCCACCGCCGGCAGCACCTCGTAGTCGACCTCGATTTTCTCCGCGGCATCGCGCGCGGCTTCGAGCGTCTCGGCGATCACCACCGCGACGGGGTCGCCGACATAGCAGGCCTTGGCATGGGCGATCGCAGGATGCGGCGCCATCTTCATCGGCGAACCGTCCTTGGAATGGATCATCCAGCCGCAGATAAGGGCGCCGATCTTGTCCGCGGCGAAGTCGGCGCCGGTGAGGACTGCGAGCACGCCGGGCATCGCCGCGGCAGCCTTCGTGTCGATCGACTTGATCTTCGCATGCGCGTGAGGCGAGCGGAGGAAATGGCCATAGGTTTGGCCGGGACGATTGATGTCGTCGGTATATTGTCCCTTGCCGGTGACGAAGCGGAAATCCTCCTTGCGACGCACCGTGGCGCCGATCCCGGTCGCACTCATGAGACACCTCCCTCAGTCACGAGGTATCTGTGTCGGCAGCTCTACTCGGCCGCCTGTTGCGTCGGTGCGCCGCCCATGGCTTTGGCTCCCGCCGCGATCGCTTTCACGATGTTGTGGTAGCCGGTGCACCGGCAGATGTTGCCCTCGAGCTCCTCGCGAATCGTCTTCTCTTCAAGCTCGTGGCCGAGGCGGTTGACCATGTCGACCGCCGTCATGATCATTCCGGGCGTACAGAAGCCGCATTGCAGACCGTGATTCTCGCGGAATGCCTCCTGCATCGGATGCAGCTTTTCGCCGTCGGCGAGGCCCTCGATGGTGAGCACGTCGGTGCCGTCGGCCTGCATCGCCAGCATGGTGCAAGACTTGATCGCCTTGCCGTCGACATGGACCACGCAGCAGCCGCATTGCGAGGTGTCGCAGCCGACATGGGTCCCGGTCAGCCGCAGGATTTCGCGGAGCAACTGCACCAGCAGGGTGCGCGGCTCGACGGTGGCGCTGACGGCTTTGCCGTTTACCGTCAATGAAACGGCAGGCATGGCATCCTCCTCATGTCCGGATCGGGCAAACGAGCGGCGATCGACGGCGCGGTCTCGTAAGGGCCGGAATTTGCCCCGGCGCGGTGTTCCCGGTCAAGTCAGGCCTGAAAACGATGGCGTTAACATATTTCCGGGCCGCCGTTTCCGCTACCGTAGGCAAAGCCGCGACAAAAAGGCTCGTTTCGGCCGATTCGACCGCGCGCCCGGCTAGCCCGTCACCGCGGCGGCGAATTTTTTGAAGAAATCGTCGGCGAGTTTCTTCGCGGTGCCCTGCACCAGCCGCTGTCCGAGCTGCGCGAGCTTGCCGCCGATCTGCGATTCGACATCGTAGGTCAACAACGTCCCATCATCCTTCTCGGTGAGCTTGACCGCAGCGCCGCCCTTGGCAAAGCCGGCCACACCGCCCTCGCCTTCTCCCGAAATCTTGTAGCCGTTGGGCGGGTCCATGTCGGAGAGGTGCACGCGGCCTTTGAACCGCGCCTTCACCGGGCCGATCTTGATGGTGGCGACGGCATTGAACTCGGTGTCCGAGGTCTTGGTGAGCTCCTCGCATCCGGGGATGCACTGCTTGAGCACCTCGGCATCGTTGAGCTTCGCCCACACCACTTCCCGCGGCGCCGCGAGTTGAACCTCGCCGTTCATCGTCATTGCCATCGCGCCATCTCCTGTGAAACGGATGCGGTGTCACATTTACCGCGGTAGGACTTATAGACTCGCGGGCATCATGGAAAGACCGGAGCCCTCATTGCGTTCGCATGCCAGGGCTCCGTGGGAGAAAACGCGATGGACGAGAACGAACGCTATGCGAAGGGGCTGGCGATGCGCCGCAAGGTGCTCGGCAACGCCTGGGTCGACCGCGCCGAAGCCGGCAAGACCGACTTCAACGCCGAATTCCAGGCGATGATCAACCGCTCGCCTTGGGGTGAAATCTGGACGCGGCCGCATTTCGACGAGCGGACCCGCCGCATCCTCGTCATCGGCACCATGATGGCGCTCGGCTGCTGGGACGAGTTCGGCCTGCACGTACGGGCCGCGCTGACCGAGGGCGGTTTCACGCCGGATGACATCAAGGAGATCATCCTCCAGCAGACCGCCTATTGCGGGGCGCCGGCCGGCAATCACGCCTTCAAGGAGGCGGGCGCCATCGTTGCGTCACTCGCCGCGACCCGATGAGCCGGATCGGAATAAAATATCATGAATTCAGTTAGTTAAAGGATCGAACGCGCCCCCTGTAGCAACCTCCGGCGGCCGCTTCCCGTGGCTCGACTGTATGGCCTCGCCACGCCACAAGACGGCCGGGTTGCTGCTATAATCGGGCAGCGCTTCGGGGAGGTTTTTGGCAGGGTGGGGCACATCCGTTTCACGCGCTCCGCGGTCATCATATCGGCCGCCGTTCACGGCGGCGCGCTGATGCTCGCCCTGCTGTTCACGGGCACGAACCCGTTCGACTCCGCAGCAACCGAGGCGATGGTGGTCGACATCGTCACGCCGGACGAGGCGCCGCCAGCGCCGGACCCATGGGCGGTGCCCAAGGAGCAATCCTTCGAGCCATCCAAGCCTCAATTCGACGTGGCGGCATTGACACCGACACCGCCCATGCCGACCCCGCCACAGCCGCAACCGGAAGCGAAACCGGCCGAGACGACCACGAAAGCGCAACGGGAGGCACGGCGCAGCGAGGCGTCGGCGTCATCGCCCGTCAAGGGACAGGAATTCGGCAAAGCCCCGCCGTCAGCGTCGCAGGCCCCGCCGCCGCAGATGAAGGGAGCGGCAACCGATGGCAGTATCGGCGGCGATCAGGGGACCGAGAAGAACGCCGCCAACATGTTCAGCATGCCGCTCGCGCTTCCCGACGGTCGGCTCGGCGGCGCTTTCGATGCGCCGGCGACCGAAACCGCCCAGCTCGAACGCAACAGCATCGATGCGTTCCGCGAGCGCATCAAGGCGTGCGCGCCGCTGCCCGCCGGTGTCTCGCCCACCGATCGCGTATCGCTGGTGATCCGCATCGCACTGAAGCCCGATGGAACGCTCGCCGGACAGCCGACCCTGATCGAGGCAAGCGCGTCGCCGAAAGGGCCGGCCCTGCTGCAAAGCCTGTTCGCAGGCCTGGCGAAATGCCAGCCCTTCAACATGCTGCCAGCCGACAAGTACAGGGAATGGCGGAGCCTCGACATCCGCTTTACCCCGCAGGACCTCGGTCAGGGGTGAGCGGCACGGGTCATTCCGGGGCGCGCGTCAGCGCGAACCCGGAATCCAGGCTTCTTCATTCAAAGCCGCTTCATTCGAAGTGAGGACTGGATTCCGGGTTCGCCGCTGCGCGGCGCCCCGGAATGACGCCATCAAAGCGGCGCGAGATCCACCCCGGCCCTCCCCGAAAACGGGGAGGGAGAAGAAAAATGGCCGGGACGAAGCCCGGCCATTTCCTTCCATTCATGTGATGAGACGCGTTGTCAGATCGCGCCTCAGGCACCGCGCGCCGGGCGCCGGCGCTCGTGGAACCAGGGGCGGTACTCAGACATCTTGGCACGCTGGCCCGCCGGCGCATGGCGCCTGCAGGTCGCGGTTTCCTGGCTGCCGTCCTTGGCGCCCCATCGCAACTCGACGCAGTCGTTGACGTTGTAGGCCATCTCGAGGTCGCTCGAGCGCTCCAGAACGTCCTTGAGCGACAGCGTCCATTGCGAGCCGTCGGTGCGCGGATAGGAGAATTTGCGCCCTGCAAGCTCGGTGGCGAGCACGCTCTGGAGCTCGGCCTTGACCTGGTCGACGCTCTTGTCCTTCGGCATCGCGTAGCGGTCGGCGCGGCGTGCGACGCGATCCGGGAAGGTGCGCACCACGTCGATCGCGATGAGCAGCCGCAGATCGCGCGCCGGCGTGGCGAAATCTTCCCAGGCGCCGTTGGTCTCGAAGATCGTCCAGCCATTCGGCATCTCGGCGTCGCCCTTGCCGCTGAGCTGGTACTTGCGGCCGTTCTCGACCGAAGTCACCCGCGCTTTCACCTGCTCCTCGAGCGAGGCGATCGCCTCCTTCATCGCGCGCACCGGTTCGAGCGGCTGCGGCGACATCACGTCGTCCATCCGGTCGTACCAGTCCTCGACCGACATGTGTCCCTGATCGACCGAGAAGTCGGCGTAATCCGCATCCTTGGCGATCTCCGCATTGGTGAGCCGGCGCAGCGTGCCGTTCTTTTCCCGCTCGATCGGCCGGAAGCGCTTGAAGCCCGGGCCGCCGAGCGCGGGATTCTGGGCGAACAGGAAGTTGCCGCGCCAGAAGCGCTTGCGCGCGACCGTGCCGTCGGGCTGAGCATCGACCGCCAGGATGACGCCGGCATCCTCGTTGGTCTGCGCCAAGCGCTTGGAGATCATCAGGATGTGGCCGTATGGATCGGCGTAAACCGTTCCCGGCCGCAGCGTGTCCTCGGTGAGCGGCACCGGATAGTAGTCGGTGTTGTTGTCGGCGAGCGCCGTCCGTGCCGAGCCGGAATGGACGCCGTCGGCGAGGATCGGAATGTAGCGGGCGAACGCCTGCATGGCGCCGGCCTGACGCGCCGAGGGTGGCACCGCAGGTGGGGGCGGCGGAGCGGCGGGAGCCGCCACTGGCCGGCCGAACATGTCCACTGCAGCAGTGCGCATCACCGGGGGCGCTTCCGCACGCGCCGCTTCGGGATTGAGCACATTGAGCCACTGGAAGCACCGCGGCGCATCGCCGTCGCCGCGCGAGCACTTAGAGTAGCCGTAGGGCAGGCCCATCTTCCAGGCGAAGTAGGCACGCAGGAAGTACGGCAGGTCCGCGCAATCCGGGCGGATGACCATGTTGGACTGATCTTCCTTCAACCCGAGATGGTTGAACAGGAAGTTCCGCGATTGGTCGCGCAGCACCTCGTGCAGCGCCTTCCACGACAGCGTGGCGTCGAGCGGCGCATCGAAGAGCTTCTCGATCCAGGCCGAATAGAGGTTCTCGGTGTCGCGATTCCAGTTGTTGCGCATCCCCCAGACGCCGCCCGAGGCATCGGAGAACCGTGGCGGCGGGTTGGCTGCGACGGTGATCTCATGATTGATGGTGGTGCATTCGGCCGGCGCGCCCTCGCGCACGAGCCTTGCGTGCCACACGCCCGCAGCGGGCGTCGCCACCTCGGCGAACCAGAAATAGGGCGGTCCGCCCTGGCGGTCGTGCGTGGTAGCGGCGACGCTGCCGTCCGGTGCGATCAGCGAAAACTCGCCCTGGAGCGGCTTTTCCGCAGCGAAGATGACGCGCAGCGGCGCCCCCTTCCACGGTGCGAGCGGCGACGGCAGCACACCGAGCTGGGCTGCGTCCTCGCAGCTCGAGCCGGGCGCTTGCGCCTGCGAACTTTGTCCGGAGAGAACGACGAGTGCGCCCGCGACCAGCAACGATGCTGCCCAGGCAACCTTAAACCCATGTGTCATCATGTACTGAGCCCCCCTTCCCGCAAGTGGCTCCCCTAAGGGGGGTGTTAACCACGCGCTTTGGCTGAATCATGGCAAAAATGCCCTATCGAGCGGAATGCCACCGTCGCATTCAATTATGAGCGTTGCCCTAAGGACCGCCAGTTCCGCGCGCCGCGATGGGTGTGTAGACACCGCCCTCGGGGATGGGCGGTGACCCACCGGCCGGCGGAAGCTCACAAGGCCGGCCTCTCGATCACGTTGCGAAGGGCATAACAAACCCCTTCGCTGCGACCGCCGTCGGGGAGGCCGCTATTCGATCACCTCGTCGGCGAGTGCGAGCACGTCGGCCGGAATTTGGAAGCCCAGAGCCTTAGCGGTTCTGAGGTTGATAGCGAACTCAAACTTGGTCGGCAGCACTACCGGCAAGTCTCCAGGCTTTTCACCCTTGAGAATGCGGCCCGTGTAGGCCCCACACTGGCGGACTACTTCGTTAAGGACGGGTCCATAGCTGATAAGTCCGCCCGCCCGCACGTCAGCGACGAAGGCAAACATAGTGGGCAACGCAAAGCGAGCCGCAAGCAACACGATTTGATCGTGTTTAGCACGAAGTATCGCCGAGGCACCCACCACGACGGCGCCGATTTGTTGCTCCGCAAGGGTGGCAAAGATCGGTGCAATCTCGGTGTCGGGCGTCACGTTGATAACCTGCAAGCGTAGCCCGAGAGTATGGGCTGCCGATTGCATCAGCCGGGTCTCCGCCTGAAAACCGGCGAGCAAGGCAATCGATTGGGTGGCCGGCACCGCCTTGTGCAGCAACTCAAGGCGCTTGGTAGCAGTTTCGGTGAACAAACCGGCGACGCCGGTGAGATTGCCGCCTGGATGATTGAGGCTCGGCACCAAGCCAAGCTCGACTGGATCGGCTGCCGCCGCAAATATGATTGGTATTGTCTGCGTCGCCGCCTTGGCGGCCGATGCTGCAGGGTCGGTCAGTGCAAAGATTGCCGTCGGTCTTCGGTTCACCACCTCGGCGGCAAGCGCCGGCAGCCGCTCCGCATGGCCGTCTGCGGTGTGGTACTCGATCGTCACATCCCGACCTTCTGAAAAGCCGGCCTGGGCCAGCCCCCGGCGAAATGCTTCGACCTGTTCAGGCGGTGTCAACCCTGGCCCCAGGGTCAAATAAATGACAGTCGGCTTCGTCTGTTGCTGCGCAAGCGCCGTCAGCGGCCATGCGGCCACACCGCCAAGCCCTGCGATGAACTCCCGCCGTTTCATCTCCGCCATCCAGAGATTTGGTGGCCAGCCTATAGCCATCCGGGTCTGATTGGAATGGGAGCGGCCCTACCCTCCCCCCTTCTCCCGGAAGGCCTGGGGCGTGGTGCCGGTCTGCTTGCGGAAGAAGCGGGCGAAGTGGGAGGGGTCGGCGAAGGTGAGGTCGTAGGCGATCTCGTGGATCGGCTGGTTGGTGAAGACGAGCTGCCGCTTCGCCTCGGTGAGCACGCGCTGCCGGATCATGTGCCCGGCGGTGACCCCAGCGGCCCGTTTGACGTGATCGTTGAGCCGGTCCGGCGTCATGGCGAGCTTGCCGGCATAGAACGCAAGCTGGCGCTCGCGGCGAAAATGCTCCTCGACGAGATAGCGAAGCGCGTCGACGGTCGGATCGGCGGGCTCGAGCGTCGCCGCACCGGTGCGCGCCCGGCTCGCGGCGAGCCGCACCACCGCGATGGCCATGAGCGCGAGATAGCCGCGCATCGCGAGCCGGTAGCCCTGGCGGGCGAGGAAGCGCTCCTGGTGGAGGTCGGCGCACAGCGCGCCGAGCCGCGCGGTCTCGGCCTCACCCGGCAGCGGCACGACCGGGTCCGCGGCAAGGGCGCGCAGCGCCGCCAGTGCCTCGCCGGAACGCTCACCGAGACCATGTGCCACATCCTCGGTGAAGGTGAGCACCCAGCCTTCGGTCGCGTCAGCGCGGAAGCGGAAGCCGTGCGCTGTGGTCGCCGGGATGACGATCGCGACCGGCGCATCGAATGCGATCGAGCGCGCCTCGAACGACATCTCGCCGCCGCCGCGCACGATCAGCAGGATCTGGAAGAGGTTGCGATGGCGGTGGGCACGGATCGTCCAGTCGTGGATCGAGGAGCGCGAGGAGATCGTCTCGATGTGGACGAAGTCGAACGCCTGGTCGTCCGGCGGATCGCCGTAGAGGTGAAACAGCGGCAGGACGGAGCTGCGTGCCATGCCCGAAATGTAGTCCAAATCGCGCGGAAATTGCAGACGATTCGGGTGTTTGTCCCCGCGTCACAGCGAGGCGGGTTCCCGCGTTGGCTTTGCGCCACGGCGTGCGTTGGGAACCAAACGACGAAGCCCCGCCGAAAGGCGGGGCTTCGCGAATTCGATGGTTTCAGGCGTCAGCGATGCTCGTCGTGCTGACCGCCGCGATGCTGCCCGGGATTCTGCGTCTGCTGGCCGGGCTTCTGGCCGCCGCCCTGCTGCTGGCCACCCTTGTGATCGCCACCCTTGTGCTGCTCGCCACCTTTGTGCTGCTCGCCACCTTGGTGCTGACCGCCCTGCTGCTGTCCGCCCTTGTGCTCGCCGCCCTGGTGCTGTCCGCCCTGCTGGCCGGGATTGTTGGGGTTCTGATTCATCACGTACTCTCCTGTTGTCCTCGCCCTACAATCAAGATGATCGCGAAGCAAAGGTTCCAATCACGACAGTATTAACATCCCTGAGCTAGGTACATCGCCGGCCGGTCGCAATGCGACGATAATGCCGGGGCCTCACAGATAGTTGAGATGGAACCGCGACGACCGCCGCAATATTGTCGCAATCAGGGGCGCCCCGGCACGAGCCCAAAGCGTACACTTGTGCACACCCGCGAATAAAATACGAAATCTTCGGTTATACGAGCTTATACGCTCGCTGGTGATAGAGCAGCCCCGGTCCGGCGCGACCGATCCTGATGTCGACGACGGCGCCGAAGATCACGTTGTGGCTCGCGACCGACTTGATCTCGACCACCCGGCAATCGAACCCCACCACGGCGGATGAAAGCAACGGCGCGCCGGTCTTGAGCGTCGTCCACTCCCCCTTGAGGAAGCGCTCGTCCATCACCGCGCCGGTGCGCCCGGCGAAGGTGTCGGCCACCGCCTCGCATTCGGCGCCCAGCGTGTTGACGCAGAACACCTTGTTCTCGCGCAGAATCGGCCCGGTGTGGTTGCGTCGGTGCAGGCACACGAGAAGCGTCGGCGGCGCGTCGGACACCGAGCACACCGCGGTCGCCGTGAAGCCGGTCTTGCCGGCGGGGCCGGCCGTCGTCACCACATGGACGGCGGCGCCGAGCCGGCTCATCGCCTCGCGAAACTGCGGTACCGGCACGGTCGCGACCGGCTCCGGCCCGATCGCCTCGAAGGCGCCGGCCATGGCGTCGTCCGGCCGCTGGTCGTTCCAGTTCATGAAGCGGAATCTAAGCAGAGTTGCGCGGCTCGGCCAACGGAGTTCTTGTCGCGGACGACTGTCCGCTCCCGGGTGGAAGGAGACAAGCGAGCGCCGAACGGAGAAGTCGACTTTGACCCTGTGGCAGAAGTCCCGCCCTACTCGATCACCTCGTCGGCGCGCAGCATGATCGATTGTGGGACGTCTATACCAAGCGCTTTTGCAGACCTCAGATTTATTGTCATCTCAGATTTGGTCGGTAGCTGAACAGGAAGGTCCGCCGGCTTTGCGCCCAAGAGAATGCGGTCAGCGTAGGGCGCGGCTCGGTGAAACTGATCGGCGAAGTTTGGTCCGTAGGCAAGCAAGCCGCCTTCTTTGACCATGACCGGGTTCCAATAGACCGCCGGGACCTTGTTTCGAGCGGACAGCGATATGATCTGCGCACGATGGGCGACCACAAAAACATCGCCGGGCACAACGAGGCCGGATGATCCTGGTTCACGACCGAGCGACGTCACCAGCATTTCGATTTCGGCGGCGCTGCGCACTTGCCCGGCGATCGGCTCCACCTTCAACGTTTGGGCGGCCGCCTCGAACGAGGGAAAGAAATATGAGCCGCCCGCGGAGGCTGCATCCGGATTGAACATCAATGCGACCCGTTTAGTCCCGGGCACGAGCTCTTTCAGCAACTGCAATAGCTTTCCTGTGATCGAGGCTTCCAGGAGTGAAAATCCGGTAACGTTTCCGCCGGGGCGGGCGAGCGTCGCAACGAAGCCGGAGCCGACGGGGTCGACAACATTCACAAAAATGATCGGGATCGTGCTCGTCTCTCGCGCGAGTGCCGCGGTCACCGGAGTGGAGTGTGCGAGCAACAGATCGGGCCGCAGGTCGACCAACTCCTTCGCGAATACCTTTATTTGGTCGACCTTCCCGGTCGCCCAACGAACGTCCATCCGCAGATTGCGGCCATCGCTCCAACCCAATTCCTGGAGCCCCCGGATGAATGCGGAAAGCCAGTCCTTCGCCTCAGGATCGTCTTTCTCAGTCCCCATCAACACGCCGACGCGCCGTACGCCGTCGGGCTGTTGCGCACGCGTGGCGGGCGGCCAAACCGCCGCCGCTCCAAGACCAGTGATGAACTCCCGCCGTCGCATCCCGGCCTCCAGAGCTTCGGGGGCAAGCGTATCGGCATCCGGGTTCCATTGGAACCGATGCCAACTGCGGCTGATAGCCCATTGCCGCCCGGAAGCGCCGGCACGGTCGCCAACGGCTGCCGCCCGATCGGCCGCGATGGCGCTGGCCATGCCGTCGTCCGCCGCCTGTCGCCCCAGTTCATGGAACGGAATTCAGGCCCTCGCCGCCCCCGTCGGAGGTGAGGTGTCGGCCACCGCCTCGCATTCGGCGCCCAGCGTGTTGACGCAGAACATTCTGTTCTCGTGCAGGATCGGCCCGGTGTGGTTGCGCCGATGCAGCACACAGCCCATGCCCCCAGCGAAATTTGCCGATCGCGTTGCGTCGGGAGCCCTCATGATCGCGCTGCCAGCGCGACACCGGCGACAGTGAAGACAAGTGCTGCGATCTGCGAAAGTCCAAACGGCTCATGCAGCGCAATCGCCGAGACGACGACACCGATCACCGGCGCCAGCATAGTGCCGATCGCCGCGACCGAGGCCGGCAGGCGCTCGACCGCGCCAAACCAGGTGACATAGGCGATGCAGTGGCCGACGAGGATCATATAGCCGAGTGCGAACCAGCCGGCCGATGATAGTGCCGCAATATGCGGATGCTCGAGGAGCGTTCCGGCAAGCGCAATGGGCATGCTGCCGATCGCGATCTGCCAAGCCGCCGATGTCGCGCTCGGCATTTGAATCGGATACCGCTTCAGAAAAATCGTGCCGACCGCAAAGCCGACCGAACCGGTCAGCGCGAGCAAAACGCCGGGCAATTTCGCCATGTTGGCCGACATGCCGCCGGCGCCGAACAACGCGGCGAGGCCGGCAAACGCCATGACAAGCGCTGTGACGCGAAGCAGCGTCAAACGCTCGCCAAGCAGCGGCCAGGCGAGCAGCACCGTCCACACCGGCATAGTGTAGGCAATGACGACGGCCTCGCTCGCTGGCAGCCAGAGCAGCGCATAGCTCATCACCGCGACCCACAGCGCGACGTTGAGGATCGCCGAGATGATGAGCCGGGGCCACTGATCCGCAGGTACTTTCAGGCTGACGCCGGTTGCGACAGCAGAAAGCGCAAGCGCCGCCGCACCGATCACGCCGGCCCAGCCCCGCGCTGACAGCGGCGGCCATTCCGAGAAGACAAACTTCATCACCGGCCAGTTCAAGCCCCACCCGACCGACGCCGTCACGAGGAAGAGCAGACCTGTTCGCGCGACGCGCGAGGCGGCGCGCTGTTCGAGTGCCGTGGTCATGGAGGGCATTTCCGCGGCTCGGCTCGTTTCCTGATGCGCGCGGCGCCGGCGTTTATCCACACGGTGTCAAGACTGTTTCTGATACCTGATGAACCCCAAATGCTCTGCAACCTTGTCGTAAAGCGCTCTCGCGGTGCGGTTGGTCTCCTGCGTGTGCCAATAGACGCGTCCGCAGCCTGAGAGTTTTGCCTGCCGATAGACTTCCTCGATCAGCGCGCGGCCGACGCCTTTGCGGCGCGAAGCTTCCGTCGTGAACAGATCCTGCAAGTAGCAGACAGGTTCGATCGCGATCGTCGAGCGATGAAAGAGATAATGCGTCAGTCCAAGGAGCGCGCCATTGCTCTCAGCGACCAGGCCGTGCACAAGTTCATAGCCATCGAAGAAGCGCGCCCAGGTCATTTCGGTGATCTCGCGCGCAAGCGCGGTTTTGCCAGAGCGGCCGTAGAAGGCGTTGTAGCCGTCCCACAGCGGAAGCCATCGATCGAAATCGCTTTTCGCAACGAAGCGCACCGTCAAGTTATCAGACATTGTTTCGATCCTTCGCCACGTCGAACGAGGCGCGCGTACGCGTCGACGGCTTGTCGAAGGTCATCGCCAACGTGCGGCGATCGAGCGGTCTTGCGGCGCGGCCGCGCACGCGCTTCTTCATGGCGCGGCTCGCCTCGATATGCCGCTCAGCTCGCGCGGCGGAATGTCGATCAGGTCGAGGAAGTGACGGATCGCGGCGACACTCATCCGGTCGCCTCCTGCGCCACCTGTGCTTTCTCGGCCGCGTGCTCGAGCGCGGTGGCAGCGCGGTCGAGCCGGGCGATCGCCTCGCCGATCTCGGCCTCGCTGACGATCAGCGGCGGCAGCAGCCGCACCACGTTGTCGCCGGCTGCGACCGCGAGCACCTTCTCGGCCCGCAGCGCATCGACGAGTTGGCCGTTCGGCACCATCGCGCGCAATCCGACCAGATAGCCTTCGCCGCGGATCTCGGCGATCACGGTGGGATGGCGGTCCTTGATCTCGGCGAGCCGCTGCTTGAGCAGCAGCGCATTGCGCCGCATTTTGTCGAAGAATCCGGGCGCCAACATCACGTCGAGCGTTGCATTGCCGGCCGCCATGGCGAGCGGGTTGCCGCCGAAGGTCGAGCCGTGCGTGCCCGCCGTCATGCCCCTGCCGGCCGCCGCCGTGGTGAGGAATGCGCCCATCGGGAAGCCACCGCCGAGCGCCTTGGCGAGCGCCATGATGTCGGGGGTCACCCCGGTATGCTGGAACGCGAACAGGTCGCCGGTGCGGCCCATGCCGGTCTGCACCTCGTCGAGCACGAGCAGCAGGCCGTTCGTGTCGCATTGCTCGCGCAACTCGCGCAGGAACTTGTTTTCGACGACGTGCACGCCGCCGCCTTCGCCCTGGATCGGCTCGATCAGGATCGCCGCCGTGGTCGGCCCGATCGCGCGCTTGACCGCCGCGAGGTCGCCGAACGGCACCTGGTCGAAGCCTTCCACCACCGGACCGAAGCCTTCGAGGTATTTCTTCTGTCCGCCGGCGGCGAGCGTCGCCAGCGTGCGGCCGTGGAAGGCGCCCTCGAACGTGATGATCCGCACGCGCTCGGGCGCGCCATTCACGGCGTGATATTTGCGCGCGCATTTGATCGCGCCTTCCATCGCCTCCGCGCCCGAATTGCAGAAGAAAGCGTATTCGGCAAAGCCGGAGGCGGCGCAGAGCCGCTCGGCGAGCCGTTCGCCTTCCGGAATGCGAAACAGGTTGGAGACGTGGATGAGCTTGGCGGCCTGCTCGGCGATCGCCTGCGCGACGTGCGGGTGCGCATGGCCGAGCGCGTTCACGGCGACGCCGGAGGTGAAATCGAGGTAGCGCTCGCCGTTGGTCGCGACGAGCCAGGCGCCTTCGCCCCGCTCGAAGCCGAGGTCGACGCGTGCGAATGTCGGCAAGAGATGCGACGTCACGATGTGGACCGCTTTTGCTGCTTTGCGCATGCGCCGGCGAAAGCGTTGCCCCCGGAATCCGCTCCGGGAGGCGCCGGCTCGCCGGCAGGAGCCTGCGCCAGTTTCAACCTGGTGGCGAAATGAAATGTGCCGCCTTCCGAGGCGTGAAGCCGGCGGACGCGAGTCCGCTCGGTGGGGACGAAGCTGTCCAAGGGTTCCTCCATTAGGCCGGACGCCTGCTTGGCCCTAAACTGGATCCTTCAGTAGCTCCAGTTCCGGAAATGTGATAAGTCCAGTTCCAGGAGGTCAGACCCGTGCCTCGGCAACCGGCGTCACCGCTCTGGAGCAGTCTCGCGCTCGACCGATCCGCGGCGGCGTCGCTGCAGGACCAGATCGTCGGCTATTTCCGCGACGCCGTGCTGAGCGGCCGGCTCAAGGGCGGAGCTCGCGTCCCCTCCTCCCGCGTCCTCGCCGCCGACCACGATGTCGCGCGGATCACCGTGGTCGAAGCCTACGACCGCCTCGTCGCCGAGGGCTTTCTCACGAGCCGGCCCGGCTCGGGCCTCTTCGTCGCCGCGACCGAAGGCGAGCCCAAGGTCCGCCTGGTCGCGGGCACGTCCAGACGCCAGCGCAAGCGCATACCGGAGCTGCGCCGGAACGACCAGGTCTTCCTCGTGCCGGAACGGCCCTTGGGTCTCTTGCCGCTGTCGCCCGGCGTGCCCGCGCTCGATCACTTTCCCTGGCGCGATTGGGCGCGTATCACGGCGCGGCTCTTGCGCGAACGGCCCGCCCATGCGTTGGGCTACGACGATCCCAGAGGCGACCTCGGGCTTCGCCAGACGATCGCCGAGTATCTCGGTCAAGCCCGCGGCATCGCCTGCACCGCCGATCAGGTGATCGTGGTGGCGGGCTCGCAGCAAGGGATCGATTTGACCGCCCGCGTGGTGGCGGCCCCGGGTGCCGAGGCGTGGGTCGAGGATCCGGGCTATCCGGCGGCGCGCGCGGCGCTCGCCTCGGCGGGTCTCGGCATCGTTCCGGTCCCCGTCGACGCCGAGGGTCTCGATGCCGCGAAAGGCGCGGAGACGGCGCCGCGGGCGCGTCTGGTGCTGGTCTCTCCCTCGCACCAATATCCCTTGGGCGCCACCATGAGCCTGCGTCGGCGGTTGGCGCTCCTCGATTGGGCCGAGCGGGCCGACGCCTGGATCCTCGAGGACGACTACGACGGCGAGTATCGTTACGGCGGGCGACCTTTGGCGCCGCTCCACACCCTCGACCGCGGCAACCGCGTGCTCTACCTCGGGACCTTCAGCAAGGTGCTGGCGCCGGGCCTGCGGCTTGGCTACCTCGTCGTGCCCGAGGCCGCGATTGGGCACTTCGCGCAGCTCAAGGCGACGACCGACCGTCACGCCCCGGGCCTCGACCAGCGCATCGTCGCGCGCTTCCTCGCCGAAGGCCGCCTCGCGGCGCACCTCCGCCGCATGCGCGTCCTCTATGCCGGACGGCGGGCCGCCCTCGTCCAAGCCCTTCGCCGCGAGGCAGACGATTTCCTCGCGGTCGACCACGACGCCGAGGCGGGCCTCAACCTCGTCGCGCGGCTCAAGCTTCGTGCCGACGACGTAGCGGCGAGCCGGCACGCGCTTGAACGCCAGGTCCACGCGGCGGCCCTCTCGCCTTACTACGTCGGCCGCCCGCGCGAGCGCGGCTTCGTGCTGGGCTTCGCCGGCACGCCGGAGGACCGCATCGCGCCAGCGGTGCGCATCCTGGCCGCGGCAATCGCGGATCAGCGACCGCCTAGATCGCGAGGTCGCGTCCGGACCGGTTGACCATCGGCGCGGATGGGAGCCCATTTGGCCAACCTGCCGATGCACCCTACTCCGCCGCGCGCGCCCCTGCGGTCGGGCCGGACGCATCGCCCGGATTGAGCCAGGTCGAGCCGGTCCAGCCGTTCTCGTCGTAGTCGGCCATGCAGGTCTCGGCGAGCGCCACCATGGCGTCGAGGGCGCCGGAGCCGCGGGCGTTCCACATCGCCTGGATGCGGATGTCCTCGTGGTTGCCGGCGTAGTTCATCTCGTAGAGCTCGTGGCGGCCGCCGAACTCGGTGCCGACCGCGTCCCACAACAGCTTCATGATCTTGATGCGCTCGCGGTAGCCCATGCCGTGGGAGCCACGCACGTACTTGGCGAGATATTTGTCGATCTCCGGATTGTCGAAATCCTTCGCCGAGGACGGCAGGTAGATCAGCGCCGAGGCAACGATCTTCTCGACGATCTCCTTGATGCGGCCATAGGCGTCGCCGGCGAACACGCGATAGCTCGCGCCCGACTGCGCGTTGGGGAGCACGGTGTCCCCGACCCACGACACCGGGTTCATCGCCATGGCATCGGAGATCGCCCAGAACAGGTTGCGCCAGGCGATCACCTCGCCGAGCATCATCTGGTTGCCGCGGAACTCCTCGGTGCCGGTCGCGTGCAACGCCTTGGCGATGATGCCGACCATGAAATCGAGCTTCACCGCGAGGCGGGTGCAGCCCTGGAACTGGTAGCCGTTGAGGAAGCCCGACCGCGGATAGAAGACCTTGATCTTCTCGATGTCGCGGTGGAGCAGCACGTCCTCCCACGGGATCAGCACGTTGTCGAACACGAAGATGGCGTCGTTCTCGTCGAAGCGCGAGGACAGCGGATAGTCGAATGGCGTCCCCATCACGCTCGCCATCAATTCGTAGGAGGCGCGGCAGAACAGCTTGACGCCCGGCGCGTTCATCGGCGCGATGAACATCACCGCGAGGTCGGAATCGTTGATCGGCATCGCCGCGTTCTGGCCGAGGAAGTTGTAGTGCGTCAGTGCCGAGGACGTCGCCACCACCTTGGCGCCGGACACGTAGATGCCGGCGTCGGTCTCCTTCTGGATGGTGATGAAGACGTCCTTGACCTGGTCCGCCGCCTTGGCACGGTCGACCGGCGGGTTGACGATCGCATGGTTCATGAAAAGCACGTGGTCCTGCGCCCGGCGGTGCCAGTTCTTCGCGTTCGCTGCGAACTTGTCGTAGAAGGCGCTGTTGGCGCCGAGCGTATTCATCAGCGACGCCTTGTAGTCGGGCGTCCGGCCCATCCAGCCGTAGGTCATCCGCGCCCAGGCGGCGATCGCCTCGCGCTGGCCGATCAGGTCCTCGCGCGACTTTGCGACGCGGAAGAACTTGTGGGTGTAGCCGCCATTGCCGGTGTCGGTCGGGCAGGTCAACACCGCCTTGGTCGCGGGGTCGTGCAGCGAATCATAGAGCTTGGCGATGCTGCGCGCGGCGTTGCGGAACGCCGGGTGAGTGGTGACGTCGTCGACCCGCTCCCCGTAGATATAGATCTCGCGCCCATCGCGCAGGCTCTCGAGATATTCGCTGCCCGTGAACGGCCGGTCTGGCGCAGTGAAATCCTCGGCCTTGATCCGAGTCATGGGCGGTTCCTCTTTATCTTTCTGCCGGTCTTCGGGCCCGGAACGGGGTCTGCGGCGCGATCGACCAGGAACGCCCTTTCCCTCCCCGCAACAGGGGGAGGGAAAGGACACGGGCACCCGCAAGCGAGGCAGCCGCCGGGCGGGACCCGATCGACAGAGCCGAAAAATGGCCGCACGCGGCTGGTTTCGGAAGGCACGAAAGCGGGGATTGCTGGAACAAATCGGCCGGCGAGGACCGCGGGGCGGCTTGACGCCGCGCGGGCGAGAGGGTTCCTGTTAAGGATGCCGCCGGGTCGGCATCAACCTCCGGACGGGGAACGGCGGCCGCATGGAAGTCTTCATCCAGCAACTCATCAACGGCATTACGCTCGGCTCGATCTACGGCTTGATCGCCATCGGCTACACGATGGTGTTCGGCATCATCGGCATGGTGAACTTCGCGCATGGCGACGTCTTCATGGTGTCGGCGTTCATCGCGCTCATCACCTTCCTCGTCGTCACCACCTGGATCGGCATCTCCTCGGTCGCGGTCGCACTAGTGATCATGCTGGTCGTCGCGATGCTGCTCACCTCGCTCGTCAACTGGACGATCGAGCGGCTCGCATACCGTCCGTTGCGCGGATCGTTCCGCCTCGCGCCGCTGATCTCGGCGATCGGCATGTCGATCTTCCTCGCGAACTTCGTCCAGGTCGCCCAGGGCCCGCGCAACAAGTCGATCCCGCCGCTGCTGCAGGGCGACTTCGTGCTGATGTCGAACGCGGGCTACCAGGTCACCCTGTCGTACCGGCAGCTGCTGATCTGGGGCGTGACCGCGGCGATGCTCGCCGTGTTCTGGTACGTGGTGACGCGCACCTCGCTCGGCCGCGCCCAGCGCGCCTGCGAGCAGGACCAGAAGATGGCGGCGCTGCTCGGCGTCGACGTCGACCGCACAATCTCGATCACCTTCGTGATCGGCGCCGCGCTCGCCGCCGTCGCCGGCACCATGTACCTCATGTATTACGGCGTGGTGAACTTCAACGACGGCTTCACCCCCGGAGTGAAGGCCTTCACCGCCGCCGTGCTCGGCGGCATCGGCTCGCTGCCGGGCGCCGTCGTCGGCGGCCTTCTGATCGGCCTCGTCGAGACCATGTGGTCGGCCTACTTCTCCATCGACTACAAGGACGTCGCGGCCTTCTCGATTCTCGCCATCACCCTGATCTTCCTGCCCCAGGGCCTGCTCGGCCGCCCCGACGTGGAGAAGGTGTGAGATGAAGAGCACGCCACGAGCTGCGTCCTTTCTTCTCCCTCTCCCCGCGTGCGGGGAGAGGGTCGGGGTGAGGGGGCGGTTTCACGAGTCTGAGCCTGTCGTCTGTCACCAACTTCGCCACGATTCATTTTCAGCTATCCGAGCAAACAATGATCGCTCAGAACTCGTGGCGAGGCCCCCTCACCCCGACCCTCTCCCCGCACGCGGGGAGAGGGGGCGCAGGCGCTGCGGCTGAGCGATCGGCTGCTGGTCACGGCAGTCTGAATTTTGCGTGAGTATGCTGTTCATGCGCGGCGCAGAGATCGGAACGACCAAACTCTCGCGGCATCTTCGACGCCGAACCACGATTGCAGAACGAGTGCTGTGGAATCGCCTGCGATCTCGCGCATCGTTCGGAACTAAATTCGTCCGCCAGGAGCCTGTCGGTCCCTACATCGTCGACTTCGTATGCCGGGAGCAACGTCTGGTAATCGAAGTTGACGGTGGGCAGCACGTGGAAAGCTCACGCGACGCGGTGCGTGACCGATGGCTGCGAAATCATGGTTATCGCGTTCTGCGCTTCTGGAATAATGATGTGATCGCAAACGCGGACGGAGTGTTGGAGGCGATTGCCGATACTCTGCAAAAGGACAGGCTCCCTCAACCCGTGCTCGGCGCTGAGGACGAACAACCTCATTCCCGCGCCTGGAGCGGAGTGAGAGCCATGTCGCAAGGCGGACCGAAGCTCGACATCGCGCACGCACTCAAGGAGGCGGGGGTCGCAGGCCTCATTGCGTTCGGGATGTTCCTGCCGCTGATCGGCTTGCATGCCGTGCAGGACATCCACAACGACCTCGTGCTGGAGACGCGGTGGCCGCTGCTCGCGGTGTTCGTGATCCTCGCGATGGCCGCGCGGCTGTTCGGCAGCCTCGTCGTCGCACCGTGGCGCGCGCGGCGCGCCGCGTCTCCGCTCAAGGCCGCGACACCTGAGAAGACGTCCGCGCTCAAAACCATCGCGCTGCCGCTGGCGACCGGTTTCGTCGTCGTCTATCCGCTCCTCGTCGTTTGGATCACCGGGCTCGGCGGCGCGGTGAAATGGGTCGACAATTTCGGCATCCAGATTCTGATCTACGTGATGCTCGGGCTCGGGCTCAACATCGTCGTCGGGCTCGCCGGCCTGCTTGATCTCGGCTACGTCGCCTTCTACGCGGTCGGCGCCTATTCCTACGCGCTGCTGTCGCAGACGTTCGGCCTGTCGTTCTTCATGCTGCTGCCGCTCGCCGGCATCCTCGCCGCGTTCTGGGGCCTCATGCTCGGCTTTCCGGTACTGCGGCTGCGCGGCGACTATCTCGCCATCGTCACCCTCGCCTTCGGCGAAATCATCCGGCTCGTCCTGATCAACTGGGTCCAGGTCACCAACGGCTATGCCGGCATCACCGGCATTCCGCGCCCGACCTTTTTCGGCATTCCCTTCAACGCCGCCGACGACGGCTTCGCCGCGACGTTCGGCCTCGAGTTCAGCCCGATCTACCGCACGATCTTCCTGTACTACGTGATCCTGGCGCTCGTCGCGCTCGTCGCCTTCGTCACCGTGCGGCTGCGCCGTTTGCCGGTCGGGCGCGCCTGGGAGGCGTTGCGCGAGGACGAGATCGCCTGCCGCTCGCTCGGCATCAACACCACGACGACGAAGCTCACGGCATTCGCGATCGGCGCCTGCTTCGGCGGCTTCGCCGGCTCGTTCTTCGCCGCGCGGCAGGGATTCATCTCGCCGGAATCCTTCACGTTCTTGGAATCGGCGACGATCCTCGCGATCGTCGTGCTCGGCGGCATGGGGAGCCAGCTCGGCGTCGTCATCGCCGCCATCATCATGATCGGCGGCACCGAAGGGCTGCGCGAGCTCGACGTGCTCAAGCAAGTGTTCGGCAACGCGTTCGATCCGACCCAGTACCGCATGCTGGTATTCGGTCTCGCCATGGTGGTGATCATGGTGGTACGGCCGCGCGGGCTGATCTCGACGCGTCACGCCTCGGTGCATCTTGTCGAGCGCAAGGCGATCGGCGCGAACCTCGTCAAGGAGGGACGCGGGTGAGCGAAGCGCTCCTGCGGGTCGAGCATCTCACCATGCGGTTCGGCGGCCTCGTCGCCGTCAACGGCCTGTCGTTCACTGCGGGGCGCGGCGACATCACCGCACTGATCGGGCCGAACGGTGCCGGCAAGACCACCGTATTCAACTGCATCACCGGCTTCTACAAGCCGAGCGAAGGGCGGATCGCGCTCGCCCATGGCGACGCCGCCGTATGGGACGAGCTCGATGCGCTGACCTTTCGCGACGCGCGGAGCCTGTCGCGCAGCGACGGCGCGCTGTTCCTTCTCGAGCGCTTGCCGGACTATCTCGTCGCCCGCCGTGCGCGAGTCGCCCGAACGTTTCAGAACATCCGGCTGTTCCCGGGCATGACGGTGCTCGAAAATCTCCTGGTCGCCCAGCACAACCCGTTGATGCGCGCGTCGGGCTACACTGTGCTCGGCATGTTCGGGCTTGCCCATTTCGGCCGCGCCGAGCGCGCGGCGATCGAGAAGGCGCGGCACTGGCTCGCGCTCACCGGCCTCATCGCCCGCGCCGACGATCCCGCCGGCGCGCTGCCCTATGGCGCCCAGCGCCGGCTCGAGATCGCGCGCGCGATGTGCACCGATCCGGTGCTGCTCTGTCTCGACGAGCCCGCCGCCGGCCTCAATCCGCGTGAAAGCGCCGAGCTCAACACGCTCATCCTCACGATCCGCGCCGACCACAAGGTCTCGGTGCTGTTGATCGAGCACGACATGAGCGTGGTGATGAGCATCTCCGACCACATCGTCGTCCTCGACTACGGCGTCAAGATCGCCGACGGCGCGCCGGCCGCGATCCGCACCGACCCCAAGGTCATCGCCGCCTATCTCGGCGTCGAGGACGAAGAGGTCGAGAAGGTCGAAGCGGAGGTCGGGCTGTGACGGGCCTTTTCAATAGGCAGAGCGTCCCCCCTCTCCCCGCGTGCGGGGAGAGGGTCGGGGTGAGGGGGCGGTTTCGCGAGTCTGAGCCCGTCGTCTGCCACCAACTTCGCCGCGATTCACTTTCCGCAATGCGAGCAAACAAAGATCGCTCAGACTTGTGGCAAGGCCCCCTCACCCCGACCCTCTCCCCGCACGCGGGGAGAGGGAGCAGAGGCGCCGCAGCTGAGCGCTTGCGCCTTCATCGCCACAACTCGGATGCTCGGACTCGTGGCAAGGCCCCCTCCCCGACCCTCCCCCGCAAGCGGGAGAGGGAGCGCCTGCGCCGCACCGCTCGCGGACATCACCGCAGCGCGGCCTGCGGAGGCGTGTCATGACCGCGCTGCTCAGCGTACGTGGGGTGAAGGCCTATTACGGCAACATCATCGCGCTCAAGGGCATCGACCTCGAGGTCGCCGAGGGCGAGATCGTCACGCTGATTGGGGCGAACGGCGCCGGCAAGTCGACGCTGATGATGACGGTGTGCGGCAATCCGCGTGCGCGCGAAGGCACGATCGTGTTCGCCGGCCGGGACATCACGCGGCTGCCGACCCACGAGATCGCGCGGCTCCACATTGCCCAGTCGCCGGAAGGGCGGCGGATCTTTCCGCGCATGACCGTGCTCGAAAATCTCCAGATGGGCGCGCTCGCCGCCGGCGTTGCGGCCGAACCCGGCGACCTCGCCCGCGTGCTGGAGCTGTTTCCGCGGCTGCGCGAGCGGCTCGCCCAGCGCGGCGGCACGCTGTCGGGGGGCGAGCAGCAGATGCTCGCCATCGCCCGGGCGCTGATGGGCCGGCCGCGTCTGCTCCTCCTCGACGAGCCCTCGCTGGGCTTGGCACCGCTGATCGCGCGCCAGATCTTCGACATCATCGGAAAACTCAACGCACGCGACGGGCTCACGGTGTTTCTGGTCGAGCAGAACGCCTATCATGCGCTCAAGCTCGCCCATCGCGGCTACGTCATGGTCAACGGCGAGATCGCGCTCACCGGCAGCGGCCGCGAGCTCCTCGATCGGCCCGAGGTGCGGGCGGCCTATCTCGAAGGCGGGGCGCATGCTGCAGCGCCTGCACCACGGCAAGGCTGAGCCATGTTTGACCTCGCGTTCGATCCCGGCCCTTTCCTGCTGGTCACCGTCATTCTCGGCGGCGGGGCGGCGTTCATCGCCGGCCGCGCTGTCGCGCAGACCTGGCGGCCATGGCGGCAGGGGGTGCTCTACATGCTCATTCTCGGGGCCGCGGTGCGCTTCATCCATTTCGCGCTGTTCGACGGGGCGCTAACCTCGTTGCCCGGCTATCTCCTGGACACCGCGGTGGTGACCGCCTTTTTTGCGGCGGGATTCCGCACTATGCGGGCCCGGCAGATGGCGCGGCAGTACGGTTTTTTGCGCCGCACCGGGTGAAAATGGCGGAACGCGTCACGGCGCCGCATTCGGCCCGGCTTCAGTCGGCGTTAGTTGGACTTAATCACAGTCGTTGATCACACGGCGCCAAAGCCGTTCGGGGAGATAACAGCCATGAGGTTGAGCATTTCACAATTCGCATCGGGTCCGGTATTCGCCGTGGCCCTTGGCTTGGCATTTGGCTTGGCGCTCGCCCCGGGCGGGGCGCTGGCAGACGTAAAGATCGCGGTCGGCGGCCCGATGACCGGCGGCAGCGCCGCCTTCGGCGCCCAGCTCAAGCAGGGGGTCGAGCAGGCGGTCGAGGACATCAACGCCAAGGGCGGCATTCTCGGCCAGAAGGTGGTGCTCAGCGTCGGCGACGACCGCGCCGATCCCAAGGAAGGCGTGTCGGCGGCCAACAAGTTCGCGGCCGACGGGGTGAAATACGTCATCGGCCACTTCAATTCCGGCGTCACCATCCCGGCCTCCGACGTCTACATGGAGAACGGCATGATGGTGATCACGCCGGCCGCGACCAATCCCAAGGTCACCGACCGCAACATGTGGAACGTGTTCCGCGTGTGCGGCCGCGACGACCAGCAGGGTGGTGCTGCCGGCGCCATCATCGGCCAGCAGTTCAAGGGCAAGCGCGTTGCCATCATCCACGACAAGACGACTTACGGGCAGGGCCTCGCCGAGGAGACCCGCAAGGCGATGAACGCCAAGGGCGTCAAGGAGGTGATGTTCGAGGGCGTGAACAAGGACGACAAGGATTTCACCGCCGTCGTCTCCAAGCTCAAGGCCGCCAACCCTGATCTCATCTACTGGGGCGGCTTGCACGACACCGCCGGCCTCATCGTCCGGCAGATGCGCGACCAGGGCGTCAAGGCGCCGCTGATGGGCGGCGACGGCATGGCGGACGACGAGTTCGCGGCGATCGCCGGGCCCGGCGCCGACGGCACGCTGATGACGTTCTCGCCGGACCCGCGCACCAACCCGAAGAACAAGGACATCGTCGAGCTGTTCCGCAAGAAGCGCGGCTTCGAGCCGCAGGCGTACACCCTCTACAGCTACGCGGCGCTCCAGATCATCAAGCAGGCGGCCGAGCAGGCGAAGTCGCTCGACCCCAAGAAGGTCGCCGACGTCATGCACTCGGGCAAGGCGTTCGACACCGTGCTCGGCGAGGTCTCGTTCGACAAGAAGGGCGACATCAACGGCTACACCGTCGGCGGCAAGCCGAAGGACCGCTACGTGCTCTACACCTGGAAGAAGGGCCCCGACGGCAAACTCAGCTACTTCGAAAACCAATAACGGTTTTCGGCTGGCGGCCGCCCGAGTGCGGCCGCATCATCACAAAGCGCGTCATTCCGGGCCGGCCGCGGGCCGGCACCCGGAATCCATATCCTGACCGTAGCACGGCCTGGATACCGGGTTCGCGCCCCAGGCGCGCCCCGGAATGACTGCGTTCAAACGTCACAGGATTTCCCAAACGCGCCGCTAAGCATGATCGCCGAATCCTGAAGACTTGCCCGGAAGGCCGTGATCAAAATCGCGGTTGCCGTCGACTGCGAGCAGGACGGCGGGCGGCGGCCAGATGCCGATGAAGCAGAGGACGCCGCGAAGCAACATCATCTGCACAACGCGGGGGCCGCCATGCAGATCACTTTCGCCGATCCCGCAACCGTCGCGCTCGATCCCGCGCCCATAAAGGCGGCCTGGGTGGTCGAAGGTACGCCACAGGCGCGCGCCCGCGAGCTTGCGCGCAGCGCCGACGGCACGTCGGTCGTCATCGCATGGTCGTGCACCGCAGGCCGGTTCAACTGGCATTACGGTGTCGATGAGATGGTGCACGTCGTCTCGGGCGAGGTATTCGTCACCGATGAAGGCGGCGTTGAGCGCCGGCTTGGGCCGGGCGACATGGCGTTCTTTCCCGCCGGCAGCCACAGCCTGTGGCGGGTGCCGGTCGCCGTGCGCAAGCTCGCTGTCTGCCGGCACGCCCTGCCGAAGCCGCTCGGATTTGCCGTCCGTGCATGGAAGAAACTGATCGCGCTCGCGACCGGTGAGGGCGGCGGGATACCGCTCGCCCCAGGCAAGGGAAGCGCCGTGCTGACGTGAGGCTTTGCCGGAGGGTTCGCGTAGCCGGGTAGGCGCAGCGACATCCGGGACAGCCGCCAGCGAACCACCGCGAGGCACTCCCCGCATGTCGCGTCGCTCATGCGGGCTACGTCATCTCTATCCGATACGGCCGAGCGCCGGGAACAGCTCCAGCAGATAGTTGCTCGCCTCGCCGACGAAGCCGGTGAGAAAGGCGATCCCTGTGAGCACGAGGAGCGCACCCATCGCCTTCTCGACGGTCTCGAGATGGCGCTTGAAGCGGGCGATCAACGCGGCGCAGGGCTCGATGGCGAACGCCGCGAGCAGGAACGGAATGCCGAGCCCGGCCGAATAGACCGCGAGCAGCAGCGCGCCCTTGGCGACGGTCTCGCGCGACGCTGCCACCGCGAGGATCGCCGCGAGGATCGGCCCGATGCAGGGCGTCCAGCCAAAGGCGAAAGCGAGCCCCATGACATAAGCGCCCCACAGCCCGACAGGGCGTGCCATCGGCGCCCGTTTCTCGAACATCAGGAAGGCGAAGCGGGTGACGCCGAGGAAATGGAGGCCCATCACGATGATCGCGATGCCGGCGACGATCGCGAGCTCCCGCGACCACGCCTGGACCAGCGCACCGACGGCGCTCGCGCTCGCGCCGAAGGCGACGAACACGGTCGAGAAGCCGGCGACGAACAAGAGCGCCGCGAACACCGTCTCGCGCTTGACCCGCGGCTCGGGCGCCGCATCGGCGAAACGCTCGAGCGACGCACCGGCGAGATAGACGAGATAGGGCGGCACCAGCGGCAGCACGCACGGCGACAGGAAGCTCAACAGCCCGGCGAAGAATGCGGCGGCGAAGGTGATGTCGGCACTCATGAAGCGCCTTGATGCGCCATCGGGGGAGCGAGCGCAACCCGGCGGGCGGCACGCGCGCGGCAACGTGAACGCGACGTGATGCATGGCCGCAACAATCGCGGCCCGATTGACCGTCGCGGCGAAATCGTCTCCGCTGCGGGCACTCGCATGGCTTCGACTGTCCGCGGAGCATCCCGTGACACCAGGTCCGCGCAATCTCATCACCGACGTCGCCGGCATCCGGGTCGGGCATGCCGACGACGCTCGTGTCGCCTCCGGGACGACGGCCATCATCTTCGATGAGCCGACCGTCGTCTCGGTGGACATCGGCGGCGGCGGGCCGGGCACCCGCGAGACCGACCTGCTCGACCCCTCCCGCACGGTCGAGCGCATCGATGCCATCACGCTCTCCGGCGGCTCGGCCTTCGGGCTCGACGCCGCCGGCGGGGTGCAGGCCTATCTGCGCAGCATCGGCCGCGGCTATGCGGTCGGCAACGCGCTGGTGCCGATCGTCCCCGCGGCGATCCTGTTCGATCTCCTCAACGGCGGCGACAAGGATTGGGGCCGCTACCCGCCCTATCGCGAGCTCGGCTTTGCGGCGGCCGAGGCGGCGCGCACCGACTTCGCGCTCGGCAGCGTCGGCGCGGGGCTCGGCGCGACGACCGTCAACTACAAGGGCGGGATCGGCTCGGCCTCGGCGAAGATCGACGGCGGCTTCACCGTGGCGGCGCTCGCCGCGGTCAACGCCGCCGGTGGCGTGGTGGTCGGCGACGGCCCGTCGTTCTGGGCGGCGCCTTTCGAGCTTGATGCTGAATTCGGCGGCCACGGCTCCCCGAACAAGGTGCCCCTGGCGGCCCTGTTGCCGCGCACCAAGGGCGCGCCGCGCATGAACACCACCCTCGTCGTGGTCGCTACCGATGCGGCGCTCACCAAGGCGCAGGCCCGCCATCTCGCGGTGATGGCGCAGGACGGCTTCGCCCTCGCGATCCACCCCGTCCACACGCCGATCGACGGCGACATCGTGTTCGCGGCGGCGACCGGCCGCGTCGCGCTCCCGAACCCCGTGTTCGACCTGTTGGCGATCGGCAGCGCCGCCGCTCAGGTTGTGGCCCGGGCGATTGCCCGTGGCATTTTCGAGGCGGAAGCGCTCAAGTTCCCGGGTGCGGTGCCTTCCTACCGGGGGAAATTTCCGGCCCCCGCCTAAAACACGCCCCAAAGCCGTGAAAGTTCATTGTCTCGTAACGGTTTCGCCCGGCTGCAATAGAAACGAGCAGGGCGTTCTGGTAAATTAAAACCCGGTGGGGCTTCGCGACGACAGATAAGGATGGTCGGAACGACGACGACCTCACCGCTGCCGCCGGGGTCTAAAGCTTCGGTGGCATAGAGGAGTTGATCTGATGCGCGCGGCTATTGTGGGCGGCATAATCGCAATCATAACTTTGGCGGCATACGGGATCGTGCAGGCGGGACGATGGGCCCCGGCGGCGCTGCAAGCCCGTGTCGAAACGCCGGCTCCCGTGGCCGTGGAACCCGCGCCGGCGGTTGTCGCCGAGGCGGCTACGACCGCACCGGCCGAGCCTGCCGAGACAGCGGCGGCTGACAGCGCCGACGCGCCTGTCGAGGTGGCCGCCAGTGCCCCTGCCGACACCGCCGAGGCTGCCCCGTCCGACGCCGCGGCCCCGAGCAGCGACACGATCGCCGACGCTGCCCTTCCGGCGGTTGCTTCTCCGCCGGTCGCACCGGCCGCAGCCGCACCGCCGGTCGCCGCTCCGGCGATTGCAGCCGCCGCCGCACCCGTTGCACCGCCGGCCGCAGCCGCTCCGGCCGTTGCCGCTGCAGCACCCGTCGCACCGGTGGCAGCTCCCGTTGTGGCCGCAGCAGCACCGCCTGCGCCGGCGGCTGCCGCACCCGCGCCCGCCCCGGTATCAAAGCCGATCGTCGTCGCCCAGTATCAGCCGGCCCCGATTGCGCCGACCATCCGGCCCGCCGGAGCAAACCCTGCGGCTGCGCCGCCTGCGGCTGCCGCGGCACCCGTTGTCGCGCCTCAACCCGTTGCGGCCCCGGCACCTGCGCCGGCCCCGCTCAAGGCGCCGGACATCGTCTGCAACAATCCGAACGCCATGAAGGTGTCACGGGTCGTCGAGATCGACACCACGGGCGGTCCGGGCTTCGGTTCGCAGCACTTCAAGACGATGGACTTCCTGCGCGACCACGAGGTCGTGCTGACCTTCGATGACGGTCCGTGGCTCAACAACACGCCCGCCGTGCTGAAGGCGCTTGCCGACCAGTGCCTGCGCGCGACGTTCTTCAACATCGGCAAGCACGCGAGCTACTATCCGGAGATTCTCAAGCAGGTGCTCGCCGGCGGCCACACCGTGGGCACCCACACCTGGTCGCATGCCGACCTGTCGAAAGCGAAGACGCCCGACGACGCCAAGGAAGAGATCGAAAAGGGCTTCAGCGCAGTGCACTACTACGCACAGGGCGCCGGCCAGATCGCTCCGTTCTTCCGCTTCCCGGACCTGCGCCATCCGCCGGAGATGCTGACCTATCTCGGCGAGCGCAACATCGCGAGCTTCTCCACCGACATCGATTCCTTCGACTTCAAGATCCACAAGCCCGACCAGCTGACGAAGAGCCTGATCGCGAAGGTGAACAAGCAGGGCAAGGGCATCATCCTGATGCACGACTTCCAGAAGGGCACGGCGGCCGCGCTGCCCGACATTCTCGCGCAGCTCAAGGCCGGCGGCTTCAAGGTCGTCCACATGGTGCCGAAGGAGGCGGTCAAGACGATCCCGCAATATGACGAGGCGATGCTCAAGGACCAGAAGCTGCCGACCGTAAGCCAGCGCCCGTCGTCGAGCGTGGTGCGCACGATCAGCGAAGTCCCCGGAGACGCCAAGCAGTAGCCTTCGTCTCATCTGCCGAATATAGAAATGGCCGGGTTCGTCCCGGCCATTTTCGTTATTTGCAAACAGCTGGACTCGCCCGCTGTGCTAACGCCAACTCAATTCGTAAGGGTTCGACGCCTTCCATTTTTCAAGATCATTGTACCGGTCACATTCCAGAAATCCGAACGCATTCCACAGAGTATTGAAGGCAGGCCGCAATTCATCGATAACATCGACATCATGACTATCGACATAGATTTCGGGAAGAGAAACAATCCTGCGCAAACGGGGATCGCTCTCATGCCAACCCAACCCCGATGGATCAGCGTAACGATAGACGATGCGCTCGGCGTTGCAGAATGATAGGAACACATAGACGGGAAAGCCTAGATCGTACGCATTCAATACGTCCAGGTATTGCCGAGCACGCGACACGACGAGATTAGTCAGATCTCTGCTGATAAAGCGCGAAGTCACCTTATCTTCGCTCCGCAGCTCTCCCACACCCTCTATGGCACCGTTTCGGAAGAATTGAACGTAGGCCAAGCGCGTTCCTGGCGCGCCCTCGGAATGATTTACATATCCATCCAAGTTTACTGCGCTGCGAGACGGCAGGCCAAGTTCATCAAGCGGAACCGGAACGTGGGAGCCTTTGCGAAGCTCCGAAATGATATCGGTCATGCGCCCGTCTGCGAAAGAGGGCAGAGGGATGGCATGCAAAACAACCTTGCCAAGCGGGCCAAGACGGATGGGTGTGTCTCCCCCCGCGATTTTCACGAGTTGGTCAGCCTGAAACGAGCGGATGCGCTCCAGCATACCGGGAGCATCTGTGAATAGATGGCGCAATTGTACAACGTTCGGTTCGTACTTCTGTGCACCAGCCCGCGCATAGAATCTGTTGCTACTTTGCGCAATGACTCTGTGCGGCGGGATAAAGCTGCGTGGCACCCGAATGACAATAACGTGTCCAGAGGTGACCGGGACGGCGCGAATACGTAGATTGGCAATTCGTGGCTCAAGGCCCGTGAGTGCAATGCTTTCAAGCCGCCGTGTTTCTGCGTCGATGTCGCAGGTCAGTGGAGCAATTGCGGTCGGCAAGCCGTTAGATTCGTCGACACCTATAACGATGTCGCCACCGATTGTATTGGCGAAAGAGGACACGTCGGCTAGGAATTCGCGCTTATCGCTGTCGGTGTTGCCGTAAGTCTCCCGCTTATAGTCTATGATGGGAGACTCCGGAACGCCGGTCGAAATGAGCGCGCGAAGGTCTGCTTCGGTTATCCTATCTAATAATATATCTCGCAAAGACATCTTTGCCCCTCGAGCTAATCGGCATCCGGCCAGCGCCTCCCAAAGTGGGGTCCCTCGCCGCTACCCGAACCGCTCCGCCCGGTACGGCGCCGGGTCGCAGAACGGCGTCGCGCCCGTCATCATCTCCGCGACGAGCCGGCCGGTCACCGGACCGAGCGTGAGGCCGGAATGGCCGTGGCCGTAGGCGAGCCACAGGCCGGGCCGGCCCGGTGCGCGGCCGATCGCCGGGCGCGAGTCGGCAAAGCACGGACGCGCGCCCATCCAGGGCTGCGCTTCGACCGCCTCGCCGAGCGGGAACAATTCGCTCGCGCGCGGCAGCACCCGATCGAATTGCACCGGGGTCGGCGCAGCGTCACGTGGGGCGAACTCGGCGCCGGTGGTGATGCGGATGCCCTGCTCCATGGGCACGATGCAGTAGCCGTTCTCGGCATCGAGGATCGGCCGCGCGAGCCCCGCATTGCCGCGCGGGCGGAAGTGGCGGTGATAGCCGCGCTTGACCGCGAGCGGCAGCTTGATGCCGAGCGGATTGAGCAGGTCCGGCGCCCACGGTCCGAGCGTGACCACCGCGGCCTCGGCGTCGATCGGCCCCTCTGCGGTGTCGACCCGCCAGCGGCCGGCCGTCTGGTGCAACCGCATGGCATCGCCCTTGACCGCGACGCCGCCCAGCGCCTTGAACCGGGCGACATAAGCCTGCGTCACCGCGAGCGGGTTGGACACGCTCGCCGCATGCTCCCAGAACACGGCGTGACGAAACACTGGCGCGAGCGACGGCTCGAGAGCGCGTGCCGCCTCGACGTCGAGCACGCGCAGCGGCATGCCGAGCTCGCCGGCGATGGCGCGCTCACGCGCGGTGCCGGCAAGACCCTTGTCGCTGCGGTAGAGCTTGAGCCAGCCGGTGTGGCGCATGTAGCGCTCGGCACCCGACTCGGCCATCAGGGCCTCGTGCTCGCTCACCGCGCGGGAAAACAGCGGCCGCATCGCCTGCATGGTCTCGACGAGGTGCTCCGGCGACGAATAGCGGCGGAACGCAAGGAGCCACGGCGCGACCTGTGCCAGGAACCCGACATGGTAGTCCGCTTCCGGCGCCTGCTTGAGCGCGATCCGCATGAGCGCGCGCAAGCTTCCCGGAAAGCTCGCCGGAAACAGCGTGTTGGCCTCGATGATGCCGGCGTTGCCGTAAGAGGTGCCCTGCCCCGGCTCGCCGCGGTCGACCAGCGCGACGGCCAGGCCGCGCTTGGCAAGGTGGAGCGCCACCGAAACGCCGACGATACCGGCGCCGAGCACGATCGCGTCGGTGCGAGCCATATGATTTTCCCGTGAAAGGCGCCGGAAATCGGCTGGAAAAGGCGGATGGGACCACCGAGATATAGGGGAAATCGCCGGCAACGCCACACTGGACCTTGGTATTTGGACCTTGGTATTTGGACCTTGGTATCTGGACCTCGGTATCTGGACCTCGGTATCTGGACGCTGCTATTTGCGCCGCTCCGCGAGGCCATGATAGGCGGGCGGGACTGGAGACGCCCGATGTATCGCCCGCTCGCCATTGCCCCATCGATCCTGTCCGCCGACTTCGCGAAGCTCGGCGAAGAGGTGCGCGCGATCGACGCCGCCGGCGCCGACTGGGTGCATGTCGACGTCATGGACGGCCATTTCGTGCCCAACATCACCATCGGCCCCGACATCGTGAAGGCGCTGCGGCCGCATACGACAAAACCGCTCGACGTCCACCTGATGATCGCGCCCTGCGATCCCTATCTCGAGGCCTTCGCCAAGGCGGGCGCGGACGTCATCACCGTGCATGTCGAATCCGGGCCGCATGTCCATCGCTCGCTGCAGGCGGTGCGCGCGCTCGGCAAGCGGGCCGGCGTGACGCTCAATCCGGGTACGCCCGAAGTCATGATCGAGCCCGTCATCGACCTCGTCGATCTCATCCTGGTGATGTCGGTCAATCCGGGCTTCGGCGGCCAGAAGTTCATCCCCGGAGCGATCGAGAAGATCGCCCGGCTGCGGGCGATGGCGGCGGGGCGGCCGATCGACATCGAGGTCGACGGCGGCGTGACGCCGGAGAACGCGGCCGAGATCGTGCGCGCCGGCGCCAACGTGCTTGTGGCGGGTTCCGCCGTGTTCAAGGGCGGACCGACCCACTACCGCAGCAACATCGCGGCGATCCGCGCGGCAGCGGCGCAGGCGCGCGGCGAAGCGGCGTGAGGCGGTGATATCCGTCAGGCCAATCCCGCGATCCTCTCGCTCTCCCGCCATAGCCGCTCGGCCACCGCGTCGTCCTGTGCCGCGGCGCTCGGCGCGATCTCACGCGAGTTGTAGAAGTAGCGGCCGCTGACGCCTTCGACCGCGGGCGAGCCTGCGAGATGGACGATGGTGTCGGCGCCGGGCTCGGGGCGCGCGGCGAACAGCATCGCGAGGCGCATCCCCCATCCGAACAGCCCGGCATCGCGCTGACCGAAATTTGTCGCGACGAATCCGGGGTGCAGGCTATTCACGGTGACGCCGGAGCCCGCGAGACGGCGGGCAAGCTCGCGGGTGAACAGGATGTTGCACAGCTTGGAGCGGGCGTATGCGAGCGTCGGCACGTAGCCGTTCTTGGTCTGCAGGTCGTCGAAGTCGAGCGTGGCCCGCAAATGCGCATTGGAGGCCGTGTTGACGATGCGGGAGGGCGCCCCCGCGACGAGGCTTCCGCGCAGATAGTGCGTGAGCACGAAATAGCTCATGTGGTTGAGCGCGAAGGTCCGCTCGAGCCCCTCGGCGGTGATCTTGCGAAGTCCGAACATGCTCCCGGCGTTGTTGAGGAGAACGTCGATGCGCGGCTCGGCCGCAGCGATCTCGGCGCCAACCCTCTTCACGTCGGCCATGAGCGAAAGGTCGCCGTAGTGGATACGGTGGTCAGCGCCCGGGCCGACCTTGCGCAGCCTCGCCAACGTCGCCTCCGCCCGTTCGCGGTCGCGGGCGACCATGACGATGCGCGCGCCCTGCCCGGCGAGTTTCTCCGCCGCTAACCGGCCGATGCCCGACGTCGCGCCGGTGATGACGACGACCTTGTCGCGAATGGGACCCTCCCTGGATACTGCCGCGGATTGGCACCTTACCCACAAAATCGAGCCGGCACGCCGTTGTGATTGCTGCCCGGGTCCCACTCTGATAGAGCCGCCCCATGATCCCCCGCTACACCCGGCCGGAGATGGCCGCGATCTGGGACCCGCAGACGCGCTTCCGGATCTGGTTCGAGATCGAGGCCCACGCGACCGATGCCCTCGCCGCGCTCGGCATCGTGCCGAAGGAGGCCGCGGCGGCGGTCTGGGCCAAGGGCAAGGACGCCGTGTTCGACGTCGCGCGGATCGACGAGATCGAGCGCGAGGTCAAGCATGACGTCATCGCGTTCCTCACCCACCTCGCCGAGATCGTTGGGCCGGAGGCGCGCTTCGTCCATCAGGGGATGACGTCATCCGACGTGCTGGACACCTGCCTCAACGTGCAGCTCGTGCGCGCGGCGGACCTGCTGATCGAAGGTGTCGACAAGGTGCGCGCCGCGCTCAAGCGACGGGCCTTCGAGTACAAGATGACGCCGACGGTCGGCCGCTCCCACGGCATCCATGCCGAGCCGACGACCTTCGGCCTCAAGCTCGCCTATGCCTATGCCGAGTTCTCCCGCGCCCGCGACGCGGCTCGAGGCGGCGCGCAAGGAGGTCGCGACCTGCGCGATCTCCGGCGCGGTCGGCACTTTCGCCCAGATCGACCCCGCGGTCGAAGCCCATGTGGCGAAGGCGATGGGGCTCACCGTCGAGCCGGTCTCGACCCAGGTGATCCCGCGCGACCGCCACGCCATGTATTTCGCGACGCTCGGCGTCGTCGCCTCCTCGATCGAGCGGCTGGCGACCGAGATCCGCCATCTCCAGCGCACCGAGGTGCTCGAAGCCGAGGAATATTTCTCGCCGGGCCAGAAGGGCTCCTCGTCGATGCCGCACAAGCGCAATCCCGTGCTGTCGGAAAATTTGACGGGACTTGCGCGCATGGTGCGGGCCTATGTGACGCCGGCGCTGGAAAACGTCGCGCTGTGGCACGAGCGCGATATTTCCCACTCCTCGGTCGAGCGGATGATCGGCCCCGACGCCACGGTGACGCTGGACTTCGCGCTCAACCGCCTCGCCGGGCTGATCGACCGCCTCGTCGTCTACCCCGAGAACATGCAGAAGAACCTCGACCGTCTGGGCGGCCTGATCCATTCCCAGCGCGTCCTCTTGGCGCTCACCCAGAAGGGCGCACCGCGCGAGGACGCCTATCGCCTGGTTCAGCGCAACGCCATGAAGGTCTGGCAGGGCGGCGGCGATTTCCTCGATCACCTCAAGGCCGATCCGGAGGTGCGGAAATACCTGCCGGAGGCGGAGCTCGCGGCCAATTTCGACCTCGGGTACCACCTCAAAGGGGTCGACACGATCTTCGGGCGGGTGTTCGGGGAGGAGTAAGCCGCGTTCGGCTCTTGCGGAATAGTCATGGCCGGGCTTGACCCGGCCACCCCGCCTAGTAGAACACCGCCGTGCCACATCAATCGGGATCGCCGGTCAGCTTGGCCAAGCCCGGCGATGACGGCGGGTGGGCGATTTCATTCAGATGCTTTACAGCGACCTCTCCTGACCGGCCGAATCCGCTATGCTGGGAGCCCCGCTCTCGCCTTCGATTGATCCCATCCTTCCGCACCATGCGCATCCTCGTGTTCGATTCCGGCCTCGGCGGCCTCACCGTATTCCGCGAAGTCGCGAGGGCGCGGCCTGACGCCGATTACGTCTATGTCGCCGACGACGCCTTCTTCCCTTACGGCAAGCACAGCGAGGAGGTGCTGGTCGGACGGGTCGTCCCGCTGATGGCGGAGCTGATCGCGCGGCACGTCCCCGACATCGTGGTGATCGCCTGCAACACGGCTTCTACGATCGTGCTGCCGCATCTGCGCGCGCAGTTCACCGTACCGTTCGTCGGCACGGTGCCGGCCATCAAGCCGGCGTGCAGCGCATCGCGCTCGAAGCGCGTCTCGGTGCTCGGCACCGAGGCGACAGTGAAGCGGGAATACACCCGCAGCCTGATCCGCGATTTCGGCCAGGGCTGCGACGTCACCCTGGTCGGCTCGGCGCATCTCGCGGGAATCGCGGAAAGCGCGCTCCACGGAACGCCGCCCGACGACGCCGAGATCGCGCGCGAGCTTGCCCCCTGCTTCGTCGACGGCGACGGGCGGCGCACCGACACCATTGTGCTCGCCTGCACGCATTACCCCCTGGTCCTCGACAGCTTCGCGCGGCTCGCGCCCTGGCCGGTCGACTGGATCGACCCCGCGCCCGCCATCGCCCGCCGCGTCACCGATCTCGTCGGCAAGCCCATGGAGGCCACGACCGGCGCCGCGCGGGCCGATCTTCACATCGGGCGCGCGCCCGTCGGCCACGCTCGCCTGGCGTGCTGGCGAAATTCGGACTCAGGGGCGAGATGGAGGCGGCGGGGTGAGGTTTTCGGCGCCTACGAAAGCGGGACTTGGGCACTGGATCATCAAAGATGACGAACCGTTAGCGCACCATCCCATTTGCTGTTGAGATACTCGCAGACGAGTCGTCGATGGCAATGATGGGGAGTCGCCTCAGAGCACAATAGGCAAGCCCCGTCGAGCAACTCCGGCTTGAGTCGCTCCTCGATATGCCGCTCAGCCATCAACGACAAAAAGCGCTCTTCGTAAGTGCGCCAATCTCCTTTCTCCTTTTTGTAGGCCTTCAGCATCGCATCCGTCGGTGCCAGCAAAGGCTGATGCGTATATTGAATGCCCCCAATCTTGTTGAGGAAATATGCAAGATCGTCTGATTTCGCGAAGCCTGATAGCTGCGACGTGTTGTGGAGACGGACATCAATCAGCCGTCTTACTCCAGATTTCAGGAGCCGCTCAAAAAAGCCCTCCGCCGTCGTCTTTGTAAACCCGATTGTTGAAATCGTAGCTTCAGACATTGTTATTCCGCCGCAACGGAATCATGGGGGGAAGGTGCGGTTCTTGATCGGCCACTACGCGAGCACGATCTCGATATGCTGCAGCGAGCCTCTCTTCAGGCCGTGCAAACAAGTCGTTAGAATCGCGGCCAGCCAACTGAAGGAGCCGATCCTCAATTTGAGATTGAGAAGCGATGGCTCCATTGGAAAGTATATGGCTCACTCGCGCGCCCTTCGTCGACAAGGCTCGACTTACGAGCAGGCAACGGTGGCAATCAACTGGATCGTGCTCCGAACACATGAGTGCAATGCGATATTTTTTTGCGCCCTCGACTACACGACCAAGGCCCTTCCCAAATTCGTCGCATCTGGCCATCTTTTCGTAGTCTGCTACTCCTTCGCTATAGAGCATTCGATCAGTCGGACGGCCGCCAAGCTCCTTCCCAAGAAAAACATAAGACACTCCGTCAAGGCGCAACTCATCCTTCAGAGCATCACGATTGAATTGAGGGAAATGACGAGAGAACGGCGAAGTCCTAACGTCAGCTACGGCGTTCACACCAGCTTGGCGCAGCAAAGCAATGAAGCGTTCGTAGGGCAAAGTAGAATGCCCGATAGCGAAGACCTCCGGCGTCTCGGCACCTGATGTCATATTGTCTTCCGTCCGCACCGTGGCTGAGCTAGGCGAGCACTCCCGCGATTAGCTTATAAGCGTACCCTTCATATGGCTCCCCCAGACTTACGCACAAGATTGCGTTTCCGATCTGGTGGTTTCCTTGCGCGTATTGACTCTCGATCTTGGATCAGTGATTGCCAAGCGATACTCAATGCCATTCAATGAAAAATCTCCGCGCACCTTCCGTCTTGGGTTGCCGAACTCAGCTCCCTCTATGAGGACTTCGATCGTCAAATCGTTCACCTCAACAAGCTTGAGGGAACATGCTAGTTGCTCAGCACGACCTTCTTCGAACTCGATCATGTAGCCCATTGTAGCTGCTCGATGAGTTATCCCAAAGGGGACCGTGCACAACATCGAGCGCCTGTCGCAACTCGTCGGCGCTAGCCGCGCGCACGCGCGTCCACCAGCGGGTATCGTCAATTAGATGGTTCTCCATCTGGAAGCCATGCGGTCGGTGCTCAACCATCTCTATTCTGATGACATCCAGAAGAGCGGGATCACGCCCGCCCGAATAACGTCGATCGCTGTCTGAAAGCTCCCCCGTCGAGTTCCCGCTCACCGGCCTGACCCAACCGCCAATTCCTTGATCACCGATCTCCTTGCCCGCCACACATCGACCAGCCAGCTTTCGCGAATTTGCCAAACAAATAATCGTCTTAGAATATGTCACTCTTGCCTCCCGCCCCCCCTCCGCGTGTTAATATATTTGATGCATCTACTGGTTGTCGATCCTATTGCGGAAGCCGCCCCGATCCATTTGACACCCCTCCCGTTTCCCCCTACATACGCCGGGCTCCGCGGGCCTTTGGGCCCGCGCAGCGTTTCGCGACCCGCGGTCCCGCTTCGCTTGAGGCACGGACCTGTCGGTTCCGGCAATGCCGGGACAGAGGAGGGCGCGATCCTCAACTCGAAACAGTGCGAGCCGGCCGCCCTCGAGGGTGCGCGCCGCCATGAGGACGCGACATGACCAAGCGCTTAGAGGCGAAGCACAAGCTCGATCGCCGCATGGGCCAGAACATCTGGGGCCGCCCGAAGAGCCCCGTCAACCGCCGCGAATACGGCCCCGGCCAGCACGGCCAGCGCCGCAAAGGCAAGCTCTCCGACTTCGGCGTGCAGCTGCGCGCCAAGCAGAAGCTCAAGGGCTATTACGCCAACGTCTCGGAAAAGCAGTTCCGCGGCATTTATGCGGAAGCGATCCGCATGAAGGGCGACTCCGGCCAGCATCTGATCGGCCTCCTGGAGCGGCGGCTCGACGCGGTGGTGTACCGCGCGAAGTTCGTGCCGACGATGTTCGCCTCGCGCCAGTTCATCAACCACGGCCACATCAAGGTGAACGGCCGCCGGGTGAACATCCCGAGCTACCGTCTCAAGGCGAACGACGTCGTCGAGGTCAAGGACAAGTCGAAGCAGCTCGCGATGGTGCTGGAGGCGACCGGCCTCGCCGAGCGCGATGTGCCCGACTACATCGAGGTCGATCACAACAAGCTCACCGCGAAGCTCGCCCGCGTGCCCCAGATCACCGAGGTGCCCTACCCGGTCCAGATGGAGCCGCATCTGGTGGTGGAATACTACTCGCGCTGAGCGGTCGTCCCGCAATCAGGTATGGCCAACGCGGTCGCCGGGTGGAATCCTGTATGCACAGGATTCGGCCACGGCGACCCCATGGACCTGAGCATCGAAAGCCTCGCAGGCATCGAAGGCACGATCAGCCTCACGATCCGGCTCGTCGGCACCGCCATCGAGACGTTCGGCGTCTTCATCATCGTGGCGGGCATCGCCTGGTCGACGCTGCACGGGGTCTTCTCCGGCGTCACTGCCGGTGCCTATGACCGCTACAAGACGAGCATCGGCCGCTCGCTGCTGCTCGGCCTCGAAGTGCTGGTCGCCGCGGACATCGTCAAGACGATCGCCCTCGACCTCACCTTCACGAGCCTCGGCCTGCTGGCAGGGCTCGTCGTGGTGCGCACCTTCCTGAGCTGGTCGCTGTTCCTCGAAATCGAGGGCCACTGGCCATGGACGGCGCTGCTGCCGATGCGGTTGCCGCGCGAGCCGTCCGGCGTGGCGCCGGACGGTTGAGGCCGCGCGCGGACGATCCACGCGCCTACAGCGGGATCGCGAGCAGCGTGTCGACCTGGCGGCTGTCGAGGATCACGGTCTTCGCGGCAAAATGCGTGGTGTCGCCATCGATCACCACGCGATCCTCGTAGCAGCCGGTCGCGAACAGCATCGTGTCGCCGGTGTGCATCACCCGCGCCACCATGAACGGCGTGCGCGCAGTGACCTGCGCACCCTCCACCGCGATGATCCGCGGCGCGCCGAGTACGTGCCGGTAGCGCTGGCTTTCATAGACGTTGGCCTCGCGCAGCGCGCGCACGCGGTCGCGCAGCATGGCGCGGGAGGTCGCGTACATCATGCTCAGCGGCAGACCCGCCGCGACATTCTCCGCCGTCGTGATGCGGTAGCGTCCGTCATCGGCAAAGAAATCCGGCCACGCCTCGAGGCGGTCGTCGTCGATCGCCTCGACATAGCGCGCGTTGATCTCCTGCACACGGTAGACCTGCTCGATGCTCATGACCCGCGTCACATCCCCATGTGGCGGCGGTAGTCCTTCCAGAAGCCGCGCACCGCCGCCTCGCTCACCCGACTTTCCTCTGAAGCCGTGCCGCTGCCGCCCATCTCGACGACCGATTCTCCGTCATCCGCGCCGCGGGTGCCGCGCTGGACGAAACCGGTCGCGGCGCCGTCCTCGAGCGAGATGAAGCCGGCAGGGCCGACGAGGTTCGCCTGGCGCAGTCGGCGCTCGGTCATCGCCTCGTCGTCGGTCGTGAAGCCGAAGCAGGTCCACACCAGCTCGGTCTGGTCGAGGCCGCGCGGCACGATCCGGCGCACCGCGAGCGAATTGCGGATCTGCTGGAGCAGGAAGCCGGGGAACACGGTGAGAATCTGCAGGCCGACGCCGTCGCCAAACTCGTCGATGTTTTCGAGAAGCTCGGGCGCTTCGAGAGCGTAGCCGTCGTGAGCGGTGCGCATGCCGGCTTGCTCGTACTCCTTGCCCGCGATGTCCTGGCGCATCGAGTAGCTCACATGGTTGCCGCCGCTTTCGCTCACCACGAGGCCGCCTTTCTGCGAGAGCCGGTTGAGGCGGAAGGTGGTGAAGAACATGTGCAGCAGGCTCGCATGGTAGCTGTCGCGAGTGTTCTCCACATAGAGCTTCCAGTTGCTCGGGATGATCTGGGTATAGCCGCCGAGGAGCTTCACCGGCGCCCGCATCACGCGCTTGATGCGGGCGGCGATCTCTTTGCCGAGATAGTCCTCGAGCGGCTGGGTCTCGCTTCCGAGCGTGCCCCACACCAGGCCGGCGAAGCATTCGATGCGCAGCTGCCGCGGCGCGTGCTCCTCCGGCTTGCAGTCGGCGGGCATGCCGCCCTTGCCGGCGATGCCGCGGCGGAACGCGACCCCGGTGAGCTTGCCGGTGAGGTCGTAGGTCCAGTTGTGATAGACGCAGACGATCTCCCTCGCCTCCCCGCGGTCCTTGAGGCAGAGCAGCGAGCCGCGATGGGCACAGCGGTTCTCGAAAGCGTGGATGACGCCGTCCTTGTCGCGGGTGACGACCACCGGCATGTCGCCGAGATTGGAGAGCTTGAACGAATTGGGCGACGGCACCTCGGCTTCGAGGCACAGGAAAGTCCAGGTGTTGCCGCGAAAGATTCGTTCCTGCTCCTGCGCATAGAGGTCGTGGTCGGTGTAGAGCCAATAAGGCACCCGGGTGAGGCCTTCCGCCGGCCAACGCCGGCTTTCCTGGATGTTCCGGCTCTCGTGGATATTCATGGCAACGTCCTCATTCGAGCTTCACGCCGGCGGCGCGGATCACGCCGGCCCAGCGCTCGGCCTCTTCGCGCATGAAGCGCGCGGCTGCCTCAGGCGCCGAGCCCACCGGCTCGGCCGACATTTCTGCAAACCTCGCCGCGACCTCGGGCGAGCGGATCGCCGCGGCGATGTCGGCCGAGAGCCGCTCGACGATGGCGTGCGGCGTCTTCGGCGGCGCCACCACGGCGAACCAAGCCGAGGAGGAAAAGCCGGGCAGCGTCTCGGCGATAGTCGGCACGTCGGGCAGCGTCGCCATGCGCTTCTCGGTGCCGACCGCCATGAGCCGCAGCTGCCCGCCCTTCACCAGCGGAAGCGACACACCGAGATTGTCGAACATAAGATCGCAGTCGCCGGCGAGCAGGCCCTGCAGCGCCGGCGCCGAGCCGCGATAGGGCACGTGAACGAATTGCACCTTCGCCATCATCTGGAACATCGCCGAGGTGAGGTGCGACGTGGTGCCGTTGCCCTGGGTCGCCGACGTGAATTTGCCCGGATGGGCACGCGCGTCGGCGATGAGGTCGGCGACGCTCGCCGCCGTCACCTTGCTCGGGTTGACCACCAGCGCATTCGGCACGATGCCCATCACCGACACCGGAACGAAGGCCCTCGGGTCGAAGCCGAGTTTGGGGTAGAGGCTCTGGTTGATGACCAGCGGCGGCGCCGGCGACGCCAGCAATGTGTAGCCGTCGGGCTCGGCATTGAATGCCGCCTCGGCGCCGATATTGCCGGCGGCGCCCGCCTTGTTCTCGATCACCACCGCCTGCTTCCACTTGCGCGACAGCCAGTCGGCGATGACGCGCGGCATCAGGTCGGCGGTGCCGCCGGCTGGAAACGGCACGATGATCTTCACCGACCGCGCCGGGTAGTCCTCGGCGGCGGCCGTGCCGGCGACGAGGACACCGGCGACGCACGCGACGAGGCCCGCCCCGGCGGCGAGCCGGCGCAGCGAAGTCGTGAACGAACCGGCGATCGGCGTCCGGTGATCCATGCTGCCGATTAACACGGCGGTGCCCGAGGTGCCACAGCCGTCTCGCCGGCGCTGCACGTGGCGATGCGCGCAGGACTGCGACCGGCCCGGCGCCGCGTCGCGCGAAATCGGCCGCTCGCGCGTGACCGCATCTTCCGCGCTCCGGCGGCAGGCGCTAAAGTGCCGCCGCGAAGAGATAACAATCCTTGGAGGAAACAATGCGTAGAGCGAACATACTCGCGCTCATGGCAGGCGCCGCGCTCGGCTTCACCGTGCAGGCGTAAGCGCAGGCGCCGTCCGGCGCCACCGCTTTCGACGGCGCCCGGATCGTCGTCGGCGACGGCCGCGTGATCGACAACGGCACCATCGTGGTCGAAGGATCGAAGATCACGCAGGCCGGCCCGGCGGCCGAGGTCAAAGCTCCGGCGGGCGCCAACCACGTCAACCTCTCCGGCAAGACGGTGATGCCGACCATCATCGACACCCACACGCATCTGAGCCAGACGAACGAAGCGATCGAACGCGATCTCACGCGGCGCGCCTATTACGGCGTGAGCGCAGCGCTCAGCATGGGCACCAACGAGAACCAAAGCGAGCTCGACGTGCGCGCCCATCCCAAGCCCGGCGAGGCGAAGCTCTTCACCGCCTGGCGCGGCATCACCCGGCCGGAGCCCGGCCGCACCACGGCGCCGTTCTGGGTCGACAACGAGGACCAGGCGCGCAAGGCGGTGCAGGAGCTCGCCGCGCACAAGGTCGACATCGTCAAGGTCTGGATCGACGACCGCGACGGCAAGGTTCCGAAGATGACGCCGGTGCTCTACGGCGCGGTGATCGACGAGGCGCACAAGAACGGCCTGCGCGCCACCGCGCACATCTTCACCCTCGAGGACGCCAAGGGCGCGCTCAAGGCCGGCATCGATGCGTTCGCCCATAGCGTGCGCGACCGCGACGTCGACGACGAATTCATGGCGCTGGTCAAGCAGCACCCTAACCTCGTGGTCAATCCGAACCTGCCGCACCGCGGGGTGAAGACCGATGTGTCGTGGCTCAAAGCGAGCCTGCCTGCGGCCGCCATGGAACGGGTCGAGAAGGCGAATGTCGACGATCCGAAGGCCCAGGCCTTCTACGGCATCCAGGCGCGCAATCTCGCCAAGCTCAATGCAGCCGGCGTGAAGATCATCCTCGGCACCGACGGCAACACGCCGTGGGGACCGCACGAGGAGATCGAGGACATGGTGAAGGCCGGCATGACGCCGGCGCAGGCCATCGTCGCGGCGACCAAGAACGGTGCCGAGTTCCTGAAGATGGCCGACGCCGGCACACTCGCGGCTGGCAAAAGCGCCGACTTCATCGTGCTCGATGCCAATCCGCTCGACGACATCACCAACACCCGGAAAATTTCCGACGTGTATCTGCAGGGTGCGAAGCTCGATCGCAGCAAGCCGCCGCAATAACGCGTTCGGATCGAAGCGACCACGCCACGATAGGGGTAGGGAAGGCGTTGGCCTCCCCTCCCTCCGAACCGTACGTGCGGTTTTCCCGCATACGGCTCTCCAGTCGGTGGTTTCTTCATCGAGACTGTCTCGCTGCTTGCCAGGCGGTGTGAAACGCGACCCGCCTGGCATTCGCGAAGAAGGCTAGTTTCCCCTTTGACGCCGTTGCCCAGCGCCGACAGCATGCGATCGGTCCACGCCTCGGCTTCGATCCCCGCCCAGTTGCGTCTGTCGTCTGGATCTCTGCAACCATTGCTTAGCCTTTTCGGCACTCGCGGTGCTGCTCTGCTCCGGTTTGGTCTTCACGCATCCACCTTCCTGCCCTGCCTTCCCTCGGACGGGGTTTTGCTAGCCCCTCCTCTCATGGTCCGTGCACCAGACCACATCGGTACTATGCGGGCTCTGACTCCTTGCCGACTCGCACACGCCAACAAGGTCTCTCCGTTCCGTTCGTCTGCCTTCCCGGCATCCCGTCCCCAACCACGTTATGCAGCCCGGCGGTCACGTGCCTATCACCCCGTGCCACCGGTCGGCCCTCGCGGGCCAGACTTCGCCATCAATGAGCAAGCTCGCCTCTGCACGCCGCCAATCGGGTTCGTCATCCTACGGGCTGTCGGTTCGCCTCCGGCTGCTCTCCACCCCGCCTCGCGGCGACGCAGTTGCCGTCAGCTACGTGTGCGGTGACTTCACATGGCACAAACTCCCACCGTGCTGACATCACGAACTCACGGACGCACTCATCGCCGGGCTTGACCCGGCGATCCCGATAATATGGCACCGCCGTGCCTATTGAGCGGGATGGCCGGCTCAAGCCCGGCCATAACTAGATTATGGGCTTTGCATTAAATCGGCGTATTGGAATTACGCACGGCGCAATGTCCGTGATTGCTTCCGGTTTTTCGAGATTGCGCCGAAGTGACCGCCCGCGGGCTACAGGCGGAATTCCGCCTTGAGAACGTCGCACCTGCTCTTAGCTACCCGATGGGTGGGCACTGATCAGGAGGCTTTCATGCGACTTCTAATTCTGGCGGCCGTGGCAACCGCGCTCACCGCGGGCGCGATGTCGCCTTCGGCGCAGGCCGCAGAGCGGCACAACCGGCACACCGCCGTGACCGGCGCTCCGGCGACGATCTACCAGCACCAACTGCCATACGGCGGCTATGGGTGGGGCACCGATCCCGACCCGAACGTGCGGGCCGAGATGCTGCGCGATCCGCCGAACGATCGCTGACGCGTAGCGTCATGTGAAAAAAGCACGGCCATCCGGCCGTGCTTTTTTGTTGGGGGTGGCGACGTCGTTTCGTGCTATGGCGCGCCGGTCGTTCGAGATCAGGCCGAAACCGATGCACGAGACCAGCGGCGCGTTCTTCGTTCCTCATGATATCCCGGCGCCGATCGCCGGAAGCGGTGGCGGACCGCTCGCCGGGCTCAACGCGGCGGTCAAGGACATGTACGACATCGCCGGCTTTCCGACTGGCGCAGGCAATCCGACCTGGCTCGCGACCCATGCGCCGGCGAAGACCAACGCGGCGGCGGTCGCGAAAATTCTCGGTGCCGGCGCCACCATCATCGGCAAGACGATCTGCGACGAGCTGTTCTTCAGCGTCACCGGCGTAAACGCGCATTACGGCGCGCCGCCCAACCTGCGCGCGCCGGGGCGGATACCCGGCGGCTCGTCGAGCGGATCGGCTGCCGCCACCGGTGCAGGCGCCTGCGACTTCGCGCTTGGCAGCGACACCGGCGGCTCGGTCCGCGTCCCTGCCGCGCTGTGCGGAATCTACGGCCTGCGGCCGACCCACGACCGCGTCGATCTCGCAGGTGCCGTGCTGATGGCACCCTCCTTCGACACCTGCGGATGGTTCGCCCCGTCGCCCGGCGTGCTGCGCCGCGTCGGCGGCGTGCTGCTCGACGGCGCGCGCGTCGACGCGTCGGTCGGCACCATGATCGTCGTGACACAAGCTTTCGACGAGGTCGATCCGGGCATCGCCGCCGCGGTGCACGGCTTTCTCGCTCGTGCCGCGCACGTGCTGCCGCGCCCGCAGGCGAAGACGGTCGCTCCGGACGGCCTCGATCCCTGGCGCGAGGCCTTCCGCATCATCCAGGCGCGCGAGGCGTGGGAGAGCTTCGGCGATTTCGTGCGCACGCAGAAGCCGCAGTTCGGCCCCGGCATCAAGGAGCGCGTCGCGTTCGCCTCGACCGTCACCGTCGAACAGGCAGATGCCGCGCGGCGCGTCATGACGGCCGCGCGGACACATCTGCGCGCGCTCGTTCCTCCGGGCACGGTGATGGCACTGCCGACGACGCCGTCGATCGCGCCGAAACTCGACCTCGACGAGTCCGGGCTCGATGCCTTCCGCACCCGCGTGCTGCGGCTCACCTGCATGGCAGGGCTCGCCGGCCTGCCTCAGATCATCATCCCGGCCGGCACCGTGGCCGGCTGCCCGGCCGGTGTGTCTTTCATCGGCTGGCCCGGCGGCGACGAAGCGCTGCTCGACCTCGCCTGCCGGCTGTCGCGCTACTGCGGCATCGTCGTGAAGTAGAAGGGGGTCCCTCCCCCGCCGTCACGCCGCCGGCCCTATTCCGGCTTGATGTTCGCGGTGTGGATCACCTTCGCCCACTTCTCGGTCTCGTCGGCGAGGAGCTTGCCGAACTCGGCGGAGGTCATCGACACGGGCTCGTTGCCGAGGACGGCGAGCCGCGACTTCATCGCAGGGTCCGCGAGCGCCACGTTCACCGCCTTGTTCAGCTTTTCGACCACATCGGCAGGCGTGTTGCGCGGCCCGGCGAGGCCGCTCAACAGCGTCGCCTCGTAGCCCGGCAGAAACTCGGCGACGGTCGGCAAGTCCGGCAGCGCGTCGGAACGCATCGCCGAGGTCACCGCGAGGGCGCGCAGCTTGCCGGCCTTGATGTTCTCGATCGCAGGCGGCGTGGTGGAAAAGATCGACTGCACCTGCCCGCCGAGGAGATCGGTCACCGCGGGAGCGAGGCCGCGATAGGGCACATGCACCAGCTTCACGCCCGCCATCGCCATGAACAGCTCGCCGGACATGTGGGACACGCTGCCGACCCCGGCCGAGGCGAAGTCGACCTTGTCGGGATTGGCCTTGGTGTAGGCGATGAATTCGGGGATCGTCCTCGCGGGAAACGAGGGATGCACCACGAGCACATTCGGCCCCCGGGAGATCGCCGCGATCGGCGTGGTGTCGCGCAGGAAGTTATAGCTGAGCTTGTCGTAGAGCGTGGCGTTGATCGCGTCCGGCGAACCGCAGACAATGAGCGTGTAGCCGTCCGGCGGGGAGCGCACCACCACCTCGGTGCCGAGCGTGCCGCCGGCGCCGCCGCGGCTTTCGACGATGAACGCCTGGCCGACGCGTTCCGTCAGCCATTGGCTCATCAGTCGCGCGAGGGTGTCCATCGCGCTGCCGGAGCTGAAACCGGTGACGACGCGTACCGGCTTTGACGGATAAGCCTGCGCGCCGGCAATCCGCGGCATCGCCGGTGCAACCGACAAAGCCGCCGCGAGCCGCAAAAATCGTCGACGCGGAAGGTGCATGACCTGCTCCCGGCAATTGGGAAGGTATCGTCCGGTCGGCTTCCCCGCCAACCGGTTATGCAAATCGTTCGACAGGCGATTGCACGCCTGCCGATTGGCATTTCTCGCTGCCGGTACGACCCCGGCAACCCGGCAGCATGCGCAAGGCTAGGGTATTCGGCGGCCGATGGGAACGCGACGAATTGCGCGAGCTGCGCGCTCGCGCGGGAAAAGCGAGCCGCGGGTGCTATCGCTGGGCGGCGCCCCGGGGTGGCGGCGCCGGATTGACGACGCCGTAGTGGTCCGCCATGACATTGCCCGGTGAGAGGTAATTTGCCGGCTGCGGCCGCTCCTCCAGCATGGTGGCGTTCCACGCCTCCCAATCGCTCTTGAGCCGGTCGAACACGTCCTTTCGCCGATCCCTGAGATTACCGCGCTCGCGCGGGTCTTGCGCGACATCGAACAGAAACTCGTTGCCGGCGATCCGCAGATATTTGAAATCGCCGTCGCGGACTGCCCGCTGCGATGCCGCCTTGTAGCGCCAGTAGAACTTGCGCGGATGCGCAGGCGCGCCGGAAAGAGCCGGCGCCAAGTCCTCGCCGTCAGACGGATAGGCCGGTTCGGGCCGCGTCCCGGCAGCCGCGACGAGCGTCGGCAGCCAGTCCATGGTGATCATCGGCTGATCCGACACTGATCCCGCCGCTACATGGCCCGGCCAACGTACGATCGCGGGGATGCGCACGCCGCCTTCGAGCAGCTCGCCCTTCATGCCGGTGAACGGCCAGATCTTCGAGAACCTCTCGCCGCCGTTGTCACTGGTGAACACGACGATCGTGTTCGCCGACAGCCCGTTCGTGTCGAGCGCCTGCAGCACCCGCCCGATATTGGCATCGAGGCTCTGCACCATCTTGCCGTAGGTTTTCTGCGTGCCGCCGTCGCGGTGAAAGATGCTGTTGATCCGTTTGGACTCTGCCTCATCGTCGGGACCTTCCCACGGCCAATGCGGCGCGGTGTAGTGCAGGCTCATCAGAAACGGCTGCTGCGACCGCGCGTAGCCTTCGATCGTCTGGACCGCGCGGTCGCCGAGCAAATTCGTCATGTAGCCGATGCCGGTCGACCGGCACTTCCTCTTCATAGAGCTGGTAGGCCTCGGCGCCGCTGCGGGCATGATCGGGCCCGTGATTGAAATAGTCGGCAGCGCCGCCGAAGATGCCGAAGAAGTGGTCGTATCCGCTCTTGAGCGGACTGAAATCCGGCAGGAAGCCGAGATGCCACTTTCCGACCAGCGTCGTGCCGTAACCGGCGGCGCGCAGCAGCGACGGCAAGGTCGGATGACTGGGCGGCAGGCCGATGGTCAGCGGCGTCGTCGCGTTGATCGGCTCCTCGAGGCCGACGGGCAGCCGATACTGGTAGCGCCCGGTGATCAGCGCCGTCCGCGTCGCCGAGCACACCGCAGAATTGGCATAAGCCTGCGTGAACCTCATGCCCTCGAGCGCGAGCCGGTCGATGTTCGGTGTCGTGTAGTCCTGCTGGCCGTAGCAACTCACATCAGCGAAGCCGAGGTCGTCGGCGAGAATGAAGACGATGTTCGGCTTGGTGGCCTGGTTGGGTACCTGGGCGGCTGCGCGGCGCAGCCCCGGCGCGGCCACCGCGAGTGTACCGGCCGCGCCGGCAATGAGATCACGACGCGACAGGCTCATTCGGCGCGGCATCGGCTGTCTCCCCTTCGGAGGATAAGTCACCGGATCGGCGATTGCGGAGCAGACGTTACGCCAAGTTCCGGCGCTTTCAAAAGGGTCGAGGTCTGTTGGTGGCGGGCGCCAGGCACAGTCGGCATCGCAATTGCGGACGTGCGCAACAAAAAAGCGCCGGATGCGGCGCGGAATCAATTTCAGATTGTGGAGACCGCTCGCTCGGGCGCCGCGCTATCTTTCGCAGCGCGGCAGGCTTTATCTTGGGCCTGAATTTAAGGGGCCCGGATTTATTACTACTGCGTCGCAAATTCGTAGGGTGTGCAAAATCGCGCTGTGAGGGCCTGGCAGCGTGCGCAACCGCGCTGCGCGATTTTGCGCACGCGATCGGCCGAGGAACCGCGCGGTTGCACACCCTACCTGCGCTTATGACACGTAGTATTAGGGGCGACATCCGCAACCGGCATAGGCCGGCTGCGCGGCGATCGAGGTCGCGACGACGGCGCCCGTCGCCAAGATGAAGACAAGCATCGTTGAAAGGATGAACTTCTTCATGGCCTTTCCTCCCCGTGTTCACCATCAAGCCAATTATCAGACATCGCTTTCGTTCCGTTTTCCTCGATGAAGGAGAACGATTTCGCCGGGCCACCGATGTGTTTCATGCTACAGCCGGTGATGAAACAATCGGCGGCTTTCGCTTACGGTGGGAAGGCGTGAGCGACGGAGCCGCCTGGCAGAGAAGCACCATGAACCTCGACCGCCGTCGTCTTCTGCATTTGGCCGCCGCCGCCGCGCTTCCGGCCTTCTCGCATGTCGCGCGGGCGCAAACATACCCAACGCGGCAGATCACCCTGGTCGTCCCGTTTGCGGCGGGCGGCATAGCCGATGCGGTGGCGCGCCTCACCGCGCCCAAGCTGAGCGAGCGGCTGGGGCAGGCCGTGGTGATCGAAAACCGGGCCGGCGCGGGCGGAAATCTCGGCGCGCGGATGGTCGCGGGCAGCGCGGCCGACGGCTACACCCTGCTCGCTACGACCTCGGCGCTCGCGGTCAACGACAGCGCCTCCCGCAACAAGGGCTACGCCACCGAGGATCTGCGCGCGGTCGCGATCGTCGCGGACAGCCCGGACATTCTCGCGGTGCATCCGAGCAATCCGGCACGATCGCTGGGCGAATTCCTTGCTGCCGCAAAAGACAAGAGCTTCACCTTTGCGAGCGCCGGCACCGGGACCGGCCCGCACATCGGCGCGGAATATTTCTTCCGCGAGATCGCGAAGGTGAAGGCGCTGCACGTGCCGTTCGGCGGCGGTGCGCCGGCGGTGACGGCGGCGGTCGGCAATCACGTCGATGCGGTCTGGATCGTCTTGCCGACGGTGACGCCGCACGTGGCGCAAGGCAGCTTGCGGGGGCTCGCCCTTGCGGGCCGCACTCGCAATCCCGCGGTGCCGGACGTTCCGACTTTTGCCGAGCGAGGCTTCCCCGGATTCCATACCGGGTCCTGGGTCGGCTTCTTTGCGCCGGCGCGCACACCCGACGCGGTGGTGACCGCGCTCAACGCCGAGATCAACGCCATCCTCGGCCAAGCAGAGGCCCAGGAGCGGTTCAGGGCGCTCGGCTTCGACCTCGCCATCCAGAATGCTCCCGCCGCTGCGGCAAGGTTCAAAGGGGACCTTGCCGACTGGGGCAAAATGGTCCGCGCCGTCGGCATCATGACGGATTGACGAGACAGTCTCGCTTCACCGGGCGCCCGGCAAATTGACTCCGCTGGCCCGCCGGCGTTAGCTTCGTCGGTGGTCGAGCAGGCGACCGACGGACCGCGTAAAGGGTTCAACCCGCCTTCCAGCGCTACGCTGCACATTCTCCTTCTTTCTTGCCCGAGAGCCGCGGTCGCCGGGCGCAAAGAAAGAAGGTACGCCATGCCCAAGGCTCTGCCTGCCAATCCCAATCTCGAGTGGTTGCGGAAAGCCGCAAAGCACCGGCTGATCGCGTTGCGCGCTGGCGATCCCGCGGTGAAGCTCACCGCGGCCCAGCGCGACATCGCCGGCGAATACGGTTTCACGAGCTGGCGCGCGCTCAAGGCCCACATCGACGAGATCACATCGACGCTGCGCGACCACGAACGCGTGTTCGAGGCGGCTCGTAACGGCGACGTCGAGGTGGTGCGCCGTGCCTTCGCCGAAGGCTTTGATCCGGCAACTCCCGACATCGATGGCCGAACGATTTATCAGATCGCCAAAGACCGGCGCCACGAAACGATCGAACTGCTTGCCCGCGATATCCGAGGAGGCAATACCCGATCGGAAGGCGACAATCAGGCCATCCGCGCGCTCATGACGGCGGCCCAGACCGGAGATATCGAGGCGCTTCGCAGGTGTCTCGACGAACGTCCGCAGTTGATCGACGCGCTCGGCGGCGGCGGTTTTCAAAAGGCCACGGCACTGCACCTTGCCGTCCTTCATAATCAGCACGCTGCCATGCGGCTCCTCATCGCGCGGGGAGCAAACCTCGACAGTCGCGACTTTCCGGACAACGCGGCTCCTCTCCACTTCGCCGCCGCGCGCGGCGACCTCGAAACGGTTAGGCTGCTCGTCGAGGCTGGCGCCGACATCGACGGCAAAGGTGATGACTACGAACTCGGCGTGCTCGGCTGGGCAACTTGCTTGCGCGCCGTGCGCGAGGACATCGCGGCCTATCTCCTCGAGCATGGTGCGCAGCTCAATCTGTGGACGGCGATCGCGCTCGACCGTGTCGACGCCGTGCGTGACATGGTGGCGCGTGACGCGACCCTGCTCAGTGCGAGGATGACCCGCAACCACCACCGACGCACCGCGCTCCACCATGCCGCGGCGAGGAACCGCCCGCACGTCGTCCACATGATCATCGACCACGGCGCCGATCCCAACGCGACGGACGCCACCGGAGCGACGCCGCTGACCACCGCCTCGCAGGAGCGCGCCGATCCGGCGATCGTCGAGATGCTGATTGCCGCCGGCGCCAGGCTCGATTTCCTCACCGCGGTGAACCTCGCCCGCTACGACCTTGCCGAGGCGATGCTCGCCGAGGATCCGACACGCCTCGGTCCCGACGGACGCGACACGGTGGCGCTTCACCTCGCGGTCGCCAAGAAGAACCACGACGCGGTGCGCTGGCTGATCGCGCACGGTGTCGATATCGACGCCAAGCGGATGATGTGGGACTGCAACCACACGGCGCTCCACATGACGATCGAGAACGGCGACATCGTTCTCGCGAAGATTCTGCTCGACGCCGGCGCCGACCTCGACATTCGCGACGACAAATACGGGGCCACCGCGCTCGGCTGGGCGGACTTCTTCGGTCGGGAAGATTTTGCCAAACTCGTGCGCGAAAGCGGCGGCCACAAATGACGGAGACACCTCGATGACGCGAAAACGGTTGGCGCGGCGCCCTCACCGGGGTGCCGGGTCATGATCGAAATCGAAACCGGCGCGCCCGCCGTCGACCGCTATCTCGGCGAGAGCTACGAGCGGGTGCGCGGCATGTCCTCGCGCTTCGCCGCCGCCATCTGCGGCTACCTGATGCGCCGCCAGACCACGCTCGGCATCAAGGGCGACGTCGTCGAGATCGGCACGTTCGAAGGCCGTTTCTTCATCGCAATGGCGCTCGGCCTCGCGCCCGCCGAGCGTGCGATCGGCATCGACCGATTCGACTGGCCCGACGAGAAGATCGAGATGCGGTTTCTCGCGAACTGCGCGGCGCACGGGGTCGCGGCGGAGCGCTTCGTCTCGTGGAAGGCCGACAGCCGGGAGATCACGCCGGCCATGCTGCGGGAAAAGCTCGGCGGGCACGCGGTGCGGTTCGCCCACATCGACAGCCATCACGCGCGCGAATGCCTGGAGAACGATCTCGAGCTCGTCCATGCCACATTGCATCCCGACGGCATCATCTGCCTCGACGACATGCTCCATCCCGGCTACCCGATGCTGGCGGTGGCGGCGTTCGATTATCTCACCCGCCATCCCGAGATGCGCCTCATGTGCATCATCGACCGTGAGGACATCGTCGCCGCGCCGAAATTCCTGATCTGCCGAGAGGCCATGCGCGAACTCTATGAGCACGATCTGATGGAGGCCTTCTCGCGCTTCCACTTCCCGCTCAACGCCGACATGGAGAGCTATTTCGCCCTCGTGCTCACGCCATGGCCGCGGCTCGCCGAGGTGGTCTGAAACAGCACATCCATGCATTCGCGTCAGGAGCGCCGAAGACATGCTACGCTTTCGGCTGCATGTCCGATCGTTCCCATGCCGTGGAATTCATCATCGAAGCCGTGCTTCGATGGGCGATAGGCCGCCACGATATTCGCGGCGTGGCTCTGGTCGGCTCTCACGCGCGTGGCAATCCCCGCCGGGACTCGGACATCGATCTTGTTATCCTTGCCGAAGTACCCGAGGTGTTCCGCGCCGATCCGTCATGGCTGAACTCCATCGATTGGAGAACGGCCTCGACGCGCGTCGGCAGTTGGAGCGACGAAGATTATGGCGCTGTCTGGTCGCGCCGCATCCGGCTTGAACCGGATTTTGAGCTGGAGGTCAGCTTCGCGCTCCTCAGCTGGGCAAGCGTAAACCCGCTCGACTTAGGCACGCGGGAGGTCGTCGGTGGCGGATGTCGTATTTTGCATGACCCGGATGGAGTTCTCGACCGTCTCTGCGCAGCAGTAGAACGGGTGTAGATCTGCTGCCCTTGAGCTGCCGAGAACCCACGCTCGCGCCGGGCGAGGCGATTCTTCATCGCCCCGTCCGACATGGCGGCGGCGCAAGCCGCGGTCACCCCTCGCGGTTGGGCGTGCCGAGGATATGGGTCTTGGGCGGCAGCATGACCTCGTCGAAATTCTGGGTGAACATTGCGGCGGCGAAGAACGCGACGGCGCGCAGCGTGTCCTTGCCGGTATTGGCGAGGTCGTGACGCACATTCGCCGGCAGCGCGAACACGCTGCCCGGGCCGACCACATGGGTGCCGTCATCCATGCGCAACTCGCCGGTGCCGGCGATGATGTACTGGGTTTCCTCGGTGGCATCGGTGTGCCAGCCGAGATGGCCGCCCGGCTCGATCTCGTAGACGATAGTCGACGACTGCACGGCGTACTTGCCGCCGCAGGTGGCGAAGGCACCGGCCCATTTCACGGTCTTGTCCTGCGATCCCTGGACGTGCAGGCGCTCGAGCTTTTCGGAAGCGACGACGGGAACCATGGCGTTCTCCTTGACTGTGGGAGGCGAGCCCCGATGCTTTAGGCCCAGAGATCAAACCACCACTTAAGGTCGCGCTGCAATCTTTAAGGGCATTGCTGCGACTTTCGCAGCAGGTCGATGGCGGCCGGATGACAAAGCCGGGCAGGTCGTGGGGATGCGATGAGGCCGGGTGCGCGGCCGTTTTTAGAAGAACAACGTGCTGCGAACGGTGAAGATGGCGACCGTTCCCGATTGCTGCGTGGGGCCGCCGCCGAAGGTGGAGTTGAAAAAGAGCTGCACATCCGGCGTTACCTGCAGCCCCTTGAAGACCGAGAAACGATAATAGATTTCCGTTCCCCACTCCGCCCCCCGGATCACGGGGTAGAGCGGATCGGAGACCCCGAACGCCTCCTCCGGCGGCATCAAGGCGGCGGCGCCCATGTTGGTCTTGTCCCAGAAGATGCCGATTCCGGCCTGATCCTCCTTCCCGCGCTGGAACAGATTGTTGCGGATCAGGCCGAAGCCGATCGAGGTGGCGATGGGGTTGTCGGTCCCGCTCGCCTGGTTGGCGCGAACGAACACGCTCCAATCGACCCCGATGCTTTGCGCGGCACTGGCCGAGAATCCATTGGATCGGCTCGGGAATTCCGGCACCGCGGGCTGGGTGTACCAGAGAATGTTGAAGCGGCTGCCAGGGATGAAGGATGGCGCCCATTGGGCGCTGGCGAAGTAAGCGTACTGGCCGGTGCGGTATCCACGATCGGTCACCGTGTTGCCGAGAACGTCGGTCGCCCCCTGGAAGCCGCCGGCGAGGGTCAGTTGCTTGTCCGCGAGCCGCGCCTCGGCATAGGCGCCTAACCCGGCGTTTGCATAGGTCTGCGTTGCGTTCTGCGTCAGCGCGTCGTTCACGAAGTAGAGTTGCGCATCGGTGCCGTACTTGATGCCGTCATAACCGCCGATGGTGTACTGCCCGAACGAGACGGCGAACCAATCCCCCGGAAATCGATGGGTGTAGGTGAGCTGGCTGTACTCGTGGCCGTTGGAATTCCAATCGGTCGCCGGGGTATTGATGCCGAGGCGGGTGGACTGGGCATCGGTGTCCTGGTCGGTCCAGAACTGATATTTCAGCAGTGAGATGTTGAACGAGCCGGTCCCGATGCTCGGGTCGGCAAAGGCTTGCCACGCCACGTTGGGTGAGGTGATGAAATTGGTGACGCCGGGGCCCCCCTTTGGCGAGCCCCATTGCGGCAGCACCGTCATCACCACCGAATATTGGAAATGAATGTCATCCTTGAGCTGCCGCTTGAAGGCGAGATAGGCGCCATAGGGATCGTCGGAAGCGGCGGCGGCAGCAGTGGCAGCGCCGGCATCGGTCGCCGTATCGTCGGGCTCCAGGGGGTCGAGCGTTTCGTTGGCGTGATGCCCCGCGGCGTGGCCCGATCGCGACCACGCCGGCGCATCGGCAAGAGCGAGCGCCACGGCTGCGATCGATGCCAGCTGCGCCGATCGACCAAGGGTCGAACGCGCATCGGCACGGCGCAGGTGTTGGAATGGCGGCCCCATGACAATCGCATTTTGCCACGGCCACAGGCGGACCACGGCGGCAACAGCCCACCAGCAGACGATAACTTTCCAACATGTGTTGCAGAAGCGACAGTCATGCGGCACCGGAAAGCCATCCCCGGTATTCTCCGGCGCTTTCGGCCTCTATAAGGTCGCAAGATGAGCGCGATTCTCCATCCCGACGGGCATTATCGCTGCCCCTGGCCCAAAAACGACCCGCTCTACGTCGCCTATCACGACGAGGAGTGGGGCGTGCCGGAGCGTGACGACCGCGCCCTCTTCGAGAAGCTCCTGCTCGACGGCTTCCAGGCCGGGCTCTCCTGGATCACGATTTTGCGCAAGCGCGACAATTTCCGCCGCGCCTTCGACGGCTTCGAGCCCGCCACCATCGCCGGTTATGGCAAGCGCAAGGTCAATGTGCTGATGAACGACGCCGGCATCGTGCGCAACCGCGCCAAGATCGAGGGCGCCATCGTCTCGGCGCGCGGCTATCTCGACATCATGGAGAAGGGCCCGGGCTTCTCGGCGCTGCTGTGGAATTTCGTCGACGGCGAGCCGGTGGTGAACCACCGCCGCAGCATCGGGGACGTCCCGGCGGAAACGCCGGTGTCACGCGCGGTCTCCAAGGAGCTCGCCTCACACGGCTTCAAGTTCGTGGGCCCGACCATCGTCTACGCCTTCATGCAGGCGGTCGGCATGGTCAACGACCATTTGGTGAAGTGCTGCTGCCACCCGGACAATGCGAAGTAGGCCCTTTCCGTCCCCGTGGCCGGTGAGGGCGGAATGGATTCTTCGTCGGCTTGCCGGCGCAACATGCAGCCGTCACGGCTTTCGCGCATTCCTGGACACCCTCGCGGTGCATCGCTACAAGGTCCCTGCATGGAATTTGCAAGCAAAACCGCCGCTTAGAGCGCGCCGCCGGTCGGATCAGGGCGAACGGCGCAGCTAGCCCTTGAAGCGGGTCCCGGACAAGGTCGCGGAAAGTCCGGTGGCTTTCCGGGAGCCTCGCTGCGGCCCCACATAAGGGGACCGAGCGGATGAAAAGTGGGTCGAGATGAGCGGCGTCAACGAGATCAGAGCGGCATTCCTCAATTACTTCGCGGCCAACGGTCACGAGATCGTGCCGTCCTCGCCGCTCGTGCCGCGCAACGACCCCACGTTGATGTTCACCAATGCCGGGATGGTACAGTTCAAGAACGTCTTCACCGGCCTCGAGAGGCGGCCCTATCAGCGCGCCGTCACCGCGCAGAAATGCGTGCGCGCCGGCGGCAAGCACAATGACCTCGACAATGTCGGCTACACGGCACGGCATCATACGTTTTTCGAAATGCTCGGCAATTTCTCGTTCGGCGACTACTTCAAGGACCGGGCCATCGAGCTCGCCTGGAATCTGATCACCAAGGAGTTCGAGATCCCGGCCGAGCGGTTGACCATCACCGTCTACGCCGAGGACGACCAGGCCTTCGACCTGTGGAAGAAGATCGCCGGCCTCCCGGAGCGGCGGATCATCCGCATCGGGACTTCCGACAATTTCTGGGCGATGGGCGACACCGGCCCGTGCGGGCCGTGCTCGGAAATCTTCTACGATCACGGTGAGCATATCCCCGGCGGCCCTCCGGGCTCGCCCGATGCCGACGGCGACCGCTTCATCGAGATCTGGAATCTCGTGTTCATGCAATACGAGCAGCAGCCGGGCGGCGCACGGGTCGAACTGCCGAAACCGTCTATCGACACCGGCATGGGGCTCGAGCGCATCGCCGCGGTGCTCCAGGGCACCCACGACAATTACGCCGATCGACCTGTTCGGTGCGCTCATCCAGGCGGTGACCGACCGCACCGGCGTCGATGCCGACGGCCCGCACAAGGCCTCGCACCGGGTGATCGCCGATCACTTGCGGGCAACCTCGTTCCTCATCGCCGACGGCGTGCTGCCCTCGAACGAAGGCCGCGGCTACGTGCTCCGCCGCATCATGCGCCGCGCCATGCGCCACGCCGAGTTGCTCGGCGCCAAGGACCCGCTGATGTACCGGCTGGTCCCGACGCTGGTGCGCGAGATGGGCCAAGCCTATCCGGAGCTGGTGCGCGCCGAGCCGCTGATCACCGAGACGCTCAAGCTCGAAGAGACGCGGTTTCGCAAGACTTTGGAGCGGGGCCTTGCGATCCTCGACGAGGAGACCGCGGCGCTCAAGCACGGTGACAGCCTCAAGGGCGAAGTGGCTTTCACGCTCTACGATACTTTCGGCTTTCCGCTCGACCTGACCCAGGACGCGCTCAGGCCGCGCGGCATCGCTGTCGACACCGACGCCTTCAACGCCGCGATGGAGCGCCAGCGCGAAAAGGCGCGGGCGTCGTGGGCGGGGTCGGGCGAAGCGGCGACCGAGACGGTGTGGTTCGCCCTGCGCGAGAAGGCGGGCGCGACCGAATTCCTCGGCTACGAGACCGAGACCGCGGAAGGCGTCGTCGCCGCGCTGGTGCGCGACGGCAAGGAGGTCGCCACGCTCGGCAAGGGCGAGACCGGCGCCGTCGTCCTCAATCAGACGCCGTTCTACGGCGAATCCGGCGGACAGGTCGGCGACACCGGAATGATGACGGCGGACGGCGTGCGCTTCCGCGTCACCGATACCCAGAAGAAGGGCGGCGACCTCTTCGTCCATACCGGCGTGGTCGAGGAGGGCACGCTCAAGCCCGGCCTTGCGCTGATGCTTGAAGTCGACCATGCCCGCCGCGGCGCGATCCGCTCCCACCACTCGGCGACCCATCTGCTGCACGAGGCGCTGCGCCAAGTACTGGGTGACCACGTCGCCCAGAAGGGCTCGCTGGTCGCGCCCGACCGGCTGCGGTTCGATTTTTCGCATCCCAAGCCCATGAGCGCCGAGGAGATCGAGAAGGTCGAGGACATCGCGAACGACATCGTGCTCCAGAACGCCGAGGTAACGACGCGGCTGATGGCGGTCGACGACGCAATCACGTCGGGCGCCCGCGCGCTGTTCGGCGAAAAATATGGCGACGAGGTGCGAGTGGTCGCCATGGGCGAGACGAGCCCCGGCGCCAACGCCATGGGATGGTCGGTGGAGCTCTGCGGCGGCACCCATGTGCGACGCACGGGCGACATCGGCATCGTTTCGGTGGTCGGCGAAAGCGCGGTCGGTGCCGGCGTGCGCCGCATCGAAGCGCTCACCGGCCGCGCCGCGCGCAAGGCGGCGAACCACACCGCCGGGATCGCCAAGGCTGCGGCGTCCGAGCTTCGCGTCTCGGTCGACGAGGTGCCGGAGCGCATCACGGCGCTGCTCGACGACCGCAAGCGGCTCGAGCGCGAACTCTCCGACGCAAGGCGCAAGCTCGCCATGGGCGGCGGCGCGCGGTCCGGCGAAGACGGCGTCCGCCAGATCGGCGACATCAAGCTGCTGGCGCGTGCGGTGTCCGGCATCGAGATCAAGGACCTCAAGAGCCTCGCCGATGACGGCAAGAAGCAGGTCGGCTCCGGCGTCGTCGCCATCGTCGGCGTCACCGACGAGGGCAAGGCGGGTCTCGTGGTCGGGGTGACGCCTGACCTCACGACGCGCTTCAACGCGGTCGATCTGGTCAAGCGTGGCGCCGAGGCGCTCGGCGGCAAGGGCGGCGGCGGCCGTCCCGACATGGCGCAGGCCGGCGGTCCGGACGGCGGCAAGGCAGAAGCCGCCCTCGACGCCATCGCGGCGGCGCTGGACGGGGCGTGAGAGGCTGCGCGCCCCGGAATCGAAGCGCCGTAGCCCGGATTGAGCGCAGCGAAATCCGGGGCCCCTCACCCCGCATGTCCGCTTCGCTTCCATGCGGGCTACGTTCGCACTGCGCAGCGCGCGGCAATCCATTCGGGCGCAAAACGGCCCATCGATGAACGCGCCGCAGAAAGCCAAGCACCTGACCTGGCGCCACCGCGCCTATGAGGTGCTCGACCACGGCCCCGTCGGCGACCGGCGCGAGCAGTTCGTGAGCTGGTTCCTGATCGTGCTTGTGCTCGTCAACGTCGGCGCCATCGTCTTCGAATCGGTCCCGCGCTACGACGCCGAATACGCCGGCCTGTTCCTCGGCATCGAGCTGTTTTCGCTCGTCGTCTTCTCCGTGGAGTACGCGTTGCGCATCTGGGTGGCGGCGGAGCACGCCCCCTACCGCCACATGACGCCGCTGCGGGCGCGGCTCAAATACATGCTCTCGGCCAACGGCGTGATCGATCTCGTTTCGATCCTGCCGTTCTGGCTCGCCTTCATGGTGCCGGCGGAATTTCGCGTCGTCCTGCTGTTGCGGATCGTGCGTTTCCTCAAGCTCGCCCGCTATTCACCGGCGATGCGCTCGCTCCTCGATGCCCTCTATGCCGAGCGGCGCGCGCTCGTCGGCTGCCTGTTCATCCTGTTCGGCGCAACGCTGGTCACGGCGTCCTTCATGCATCTTGCCGAGCGCCACGCCCAGCCCGACAAGTTCGGCACCATCCCCGACGCCATGTGGTGGGCGATCGTGACGCTCGGCACCATCGGCTACGGCGACGTCGTGCCGATCACGCCCATCGGCAAGATCATCGCCGCAGCGACAATCATCTGCGGTCTCATCATGATCGCGCTGCCGGTCGGCATTATCGCGACCGCCTTCTCGGAACAGATCCATCGCCGGGATTTCGTCGTGACCTGGAGCATGGTGGCGCGGGTGCCGCTATTTCACGGGCTCGACGCCTCGGCCATCGCCCAGATCATGCGGCTGTTGCGGGCGCAGACGGCGAATGCCGGCGACATCGTCGTCCGCCGCGGCGATGCTGCGCAGTCGATGTATTTCATCGCCACCGGCGAGGTTGCGATCGAGCTCGACGGCCGACAGCAGACGACGCTCGGGGTCGGGCACTTCTTCGGCGAGATCGCGATTCTTCGCCGGGCGCGGCGCTCCGCGACCGTGAGGGCTATCACCCGGACCAATCTCCTCTTGCTCGACGCCACCGACTTCCACGACCTCATGGAGCAGGAGCCGCGCATCTCCGAGCGCGTCCATACCGTCGTGCGCGACCGCCTCGGCCGCGAAATCATGACGCCGCGGGGCGACATCGTGACAGAAGAGCTCGGCACGTCGGGCGACGGCTGAACGACGATGCGAGACGCCGGCCTCGGCCGAGCTCGCTGCGCCAAGAGCCGCCGCCCGCCTGCAGCTATGGATTACAGGTCTTCAGGGTAATGTAGACGACGAACTCGGTCGCCCGCCGCGACGGTCCGGCCGCCTGTTGTCCCGCGAGGGCCGGCGACATCACCAGCGCAAGCTCGATGACGCGGAGCGGGCCATGCTTCTCGTTCTGTGCCCGCAATCTTACGCGGGGCAGCGGAAGCCATCCCTTGAAGGTAAGAGCTGCCGCGAGCGCAAGCGCGGAAACCGCGGTGATCGGCAATGTGAGATCGATTGGCATGGGCTACTCCGCACAACTGTGACGCCAGAGGTTTGGAGGTGCGGACGATCGAACGGCCTTGCCTGGGCCTCGGGGTTGCGCCGGGGCTGGGCGCGGTCAGGCGGCCCCGACGGACCGCCTGACCTGCCCTTCCCCACGGCCCACCCGAGCCCCGTTGTCACCGCATCCCTCCACATCCCCTGTAATCTAAGATTACATACCAGGATAATTCTGTCAAATATGGTTTCGGAAAATTAACCATCTTTGCGAATTAACCCTGATTCGGCACCGGCCCGCTCTTCGCTTGCCGCTGTCATCCGCTTGTGTAATTTTAGATATCATTAAGGATGCCGCCGATAGCGAGCGGCAACCAAAAATCTCGCGGAGAGCGACAATGACCGTGTTGCCTGACGCGGTGCGGGCCTATGAGCAGGAATTGCTGCAGAAGGCCGACATGCTGGCGATGGGACTGCGGGGCCTCAAATCGGCCGCCCCCGACCGCGCCGCCGAGGTTCTTGCCGAGATTTCCTCCCGCCTCGCCCGCGCCGCGGGCGCCGAGCCGGGCCTGGCTGTGCCCGAGCGCGGGCCGGACCCGCGCCGGACGGCCCCGGTCGTGGTCGCCGCGCGGGGCGGCGGCGCCGACGACATCGAGGATTTCATCCTCGACATTCTCGCAGAAAACCCGCTCGGCCTCTCGGTCCAGGACATCGTCGACAATCTCGACGAGGCGCAGCTCGAGATCAAACGCAAGACCCTCGTCGTGCGCCTCCACCGCATGGTCCAGGCCGGCCGCCTGTCGTCCCAGGCCCACGGCCACTACACCCTGAGCGAAGCCGAGCGCAGCCGCCGGCGGGCGTGAAGCCTCTCCCCACGCGTGGGTCTTGGCCGGGCTTGTCCCGGCCACCCCGATCAATAAGGGACGGCCGTGCCCCATTATCGGGGTCGCCGGGACAAGCCCGGCGATGACGGAAGATGGAGAGGCGCGCGGCACCGTCGAGCGCGACCCCCCTCACCCCAAATTCAGCTCCTTGAAGAAGTCGTTGCCCTTGTCGTCGATGACGATGAAGGCGGGGAAATTTTCCACCTCGATCCGCCAGATCGCCTCCATCCCGAGCTCAGGATATTCCAGCACCTCGACCTTCTTGATGCAGTGCTCGGCGAGGTTCGCGGCGGCGCCGCCGATCGAGGCGAGGTAGAAGCCGCCGTGCTTCTTGCAGGCTTCGCGCACCTGCGATGAGCGGTTGCCCTTGGCGACCGAGATCATCGAGCCACCGGCGGCCTGGAAGTCGTCGACGAATGAATCCATCCGCCCTGCGGTCGTCGGGCCGAAGGCTCCGGAGGCATAGCCTTCCGGGGTCTTGGCGGGCCCCGCGTAATAGACCAGGTGGTCCTTGAAGTAATCCGGCAACGCCTCGCCCTTTTCGAGCCGCGTCCGCAGCTTCGCGTGTGCGATGTCGCGCGCCACCACCATCGGCCCGGAGAGCGAGAGGCGTGTTTTGATCGGGTACTTCGACAGCGTTGCGAGGATCTCCTTCATCGGCCGATTGAGATCGACCTTGACCACGTCGCCGCCGAGCTTCTCGCCGTCGACGTCCGGCAGGTACTGCGCCGGATTGTGCTCGAGCTCCTCGAGGAAGACGCCGTCGCGGGTGATCTTGCCCATCGCCTGGCGGTCGGCCGAGCACGACACGCCGAGCCCGATCGGCAGCGAGGCGCCGTGGCGCGGCAGCCGGATCACCCGCACGTCGTGGCAGAAATATTTTCCGCCGAACTGCGCGCCGACCCCGAGCGACTGCGTCATCTTGAGGATTTCCTGCTCCATGGCGAGGTCGCGGAAGGCGTGGCCGTCCTCCGACCCCGCCGTCGGCAGGCCATCGAGATATTTGGTCGAGGCGAGCTTCACCGTCTTCATGGTGAGCTCGGCCGAAGTGCCGCCGATGACGATCGCAAGGTGATAGGGCGGGCACGCCGCGGTGCCGAGCGTGAGCACTTTCTCTTTGAGGAACGCCAGCATCCGGTCATGAGTGAGAATCGAGGGCGTCGCCTGGAACAGGAACGATTTGTTGGCAGAGCCGCCGCCCTTGGCGATGAACAGCAGCTTGTATGCGTCCTCACCCTCGGCGTAGATCTCGACCTGCGCCGGCATGTTGTTGCTGGTGTTCTTCTCCTCGAACATGGAGATCGGCGCGAGCTGCGAGTAGCGCAGATTGCGCTTGAGGTAGGCGTCGCGCGCGCCCTCCGCGAGCGCCCCTTCGTCGTCGCCTTCGGTGAAGACCAGCCGGCCCTTCTTGCCCATGATGATTGCGGTGCCGGTGTCCTGACACATCGGCAGCACGCCGCCGGCGGCGATGTTGGCGTTCTTCAGAAAATCGAAGGCGACGAACTTGTCGTTGTCGGACGACTCGGGGTCGTCGAGGATCGTGCGCAGCTGCTTGAGGTGCGCCGGCCGCAGAAGGTGGTTGATGTCGGTGAACGCGGCCTCCGCAAGCATGCGCAGCGCGTCGCGGGAGACGACCAAGACATCCTTGCCCATGACCTTCTCGGCCCGCACGCCGTCGCTCGTGATCTTGCGGTAGGGCGTCGTGTCCTTGCCGGCGGGAAACAGCGGCGTGTGCTTGTAGGCGGGAATGACGACGGGTGCATTCATGGGGCAGCGGTCCTCGTTCGATTGGCCCGGCAGGCGGCCTGCACGCTTCCGGCGGAGACCCGACCAGGTCCGTCTAGGAAGCTCACGCCAAAGCTTCTGCTCACGCCCTTACACCAAGCCTGTGTAGCCTGTCATGCCGCGTCTCGCTCCGACACCGGCGATCCGACTGGTCGACCGGGCCCCGATTGCATATGCTCGCATCTGAGCCTGCAAAAATGGAGGCAATCGTGAATTACCTTTCACGCCTGCGTCTTGGTTGCATCATCCTTGCCGCAATTGGCCTCGGGCTAAGCTTAACTCCAGTGGTATCCGCCCCTCTCGAGCCCGTCCGTTCCCTCGCGGCGCGCGAGAAGGCGCCGCTCCTCGACACCCTCAGGGAGCTCGTGTCGATCGAATCCGGCAGCGGCGATCGCGAGGGGCTGGACCGTATCGCGGACCTGATCGCGGGGCGCCTGCGGGCACTCGGTGGCGCGGTCGAGACGATCGAGCCCGATGCGGCCGACGTTTACCGCATGGTCGATACGCCGAAGCAGATCGGCAAGATGGTGAAGGCGAGCTTCACCGGGACGGGAACCAGGAAGATCCTGCTGATCGCGCACATGGACACGGTGTATCTGCGCGGCATGCTGGCGCAGCAGCCGTTCCGCATCGACGGCAACCGCGCCTACGGGCTCGGCATCGCCGACGACAAACATGGCGTCGCAGTGATCCTGCACACGCTGGCGATCCTGCGTGAGATGAGCTTTCGCGACTACGGCCTCCTCACGGTACTGATCAACGCCGACGAGGAGGTGAGCTCGCCGGGCTCGCGCGCAACGCTGACGAAGCTCGGCGGATCGCATGATGTGGTGCTCTCGTGCGAGGGCACACGGGTCGATTCCGATCGGCTGTCGCTCACCACGGCCGGCATTGCGGCGGTGGTGCTCAAAGTCGAGGGCCGCGCGTCGCATGCGGGCGCCGCGCCCGAGCGGGGGCGCAACGCGCTCTATGAGCTCGCGCATCAGATTCTCCAGACGCGCGACCTCTCCGATCCGCAGCTCGGCCTCAAGATGAACTGGACGATCGCGAATGCCGGCTCCAACCGCAATGTCATTCCGGCGAACGCATCCGCTACCGCCGACGTGCGGGTGCTGCGCATCGCGGACTATGACGGAATCGAGAAGAAAGTGCGCGAGCGCATCAAGAAGAAGCTGATCGAGGACACCGCCGTCGAGATGACGTTCGAACGGCGGCGGCCGCCGCTCGAGTCGTCGCCGGGCGCGCTCGCCCTCGCCAAGCACGGGCAGTCGATCTATGCCGAGATCGGCAAGACGCTGACGATCGGCGACGTCGCCGAAGGCGGCGGCACCGACGCGGCCTTCGCGGCGCTCGCCACCAAGGCGCCGGTGCTGGAGCGCTTCGGGCTTGCCGGCTTCGGTTCCCACTCGAACGATGCCGAGTACATCGATGTCGATTTGATCGAGCCGCGGCTGTACCTCCTGACCCGCATGATCATGGACGTATCGCAGGGGAAGACGAACTGAGGCGAGCGCAGCGTCTCGGCCGCCTTCGGCACTCAGCTTCGATCCGAATTCGAAGTCGTCCCGCCGCGCTTCAACGCCTGCAGCGCGCCTTTCCCGTCTCCCCAGGTCAGCTCGACGTAATTTGCGATGCTGGTCGCCGGCGGCACCGGCAATCCGTCCTCCTCGAGGCCGGCAATGTGGAAACGGATCGCGTCGCGGAGTTCAGCTTCGACCGCCTCGGCGGTCGAGCCCGTCGCCACGCATCCGGAGGCGACATCGAGGCGCCCCGTTCCCCGATGACATCACCATTTCCCTACGCTAACATTGCTTCTCGATCGCGCCGGTGCGCGACTTCGGCTTGCGCGACCCGCGCCGCGCTTCTCCCGCTCCTCGAAGGTGATGGCATGTCCAAGATTTCGCTTGTTCTGCTCACGGCGGCCGCTTCGGTCGCCGCCGTGCTCTCCACCCAAGCCCAGGTGGTCCAGCCGACGCCGGGCGTGCCCGGCGATTATGTGCTGCCGGACGGCAGCGCCAAGGCGCTGGTCCAGGAGACGTGCACGACCTGCCACAACCTGCGCAACGTCGTGAACTCCAACAAGTCGGCGGACGACTGGCAGAACACCGTCAACATGATGCGTTCGGCCGGCGCCCCGATCAATGACGCGCAGGCCGAGCAGATCAAGGCCTACCTGATCTCGAACTTCCCGGAAAAGCCGCGCCCGCTTCCCGCCAAGCTCCCCGGCGCCGTGCAGGTCAAATTCCAGATCTGGCCGGTGCCGACAGCAGGCTCGCGGCCGCACGACCCACTCGCGACGCCGGACGGCGCGCTGTGGTGGTCCGGACAGTTCGCCAACCGGCTCGGCCGGCTCGATCCGAAGACCGGTGAGATGAAGGAATATCCGATCCCGGTGCTGGGCGGCCCGCACGGCCTCATCAACGACAAGGATGGCAACATCTGGTACGGGGGCAACTGGGGTGGCCACGTCGGCAAGCTGGACGTGAAGACCGGCGAGTACACGTTCTACAAGATGCCCGACCCGAAGGCACGGGACCCGCACACGCCGCTGTTCGACAAGAACGGCATCCTCTGGTTCAGCGTCCAGAACGGCGGCTTCATGGGCAGGCTCGATCCCGCGACAGGCGACATCAAGTTGTTCACGCCGAACGGTCCGCCCGGGCAACAGCCCTACGCCTTGCGCTTCCTGTCCGACGGCGTGCGGCCCTATTTCAGCTACTGGGGCTCCAACAAGATCGCGACCATCGATCCCGTCACGTTCGAGCTCAAGGAATATATCCTTCCGGATCCGCGCACCCGCATCCGCCGCATGGGCGTGACCTCCGACGACATGATCTGGTACGGCGACTGGGGCACCGGCCGGCTCGCGCGCCTGGATCCCAAGACCGGCGCCGTGACCGAATGGGAAGGACCGAGCGGCCCGCAGTCGCAGCCCTACGGGATGACGGTGATCGACGACAAGATCTGGTACGTCGAGTTCGAACACCCGGCCGAACAACCTCGTGCGCTTCGATCCCAAGACCGAGAAGTTTCAAACCTTCCCGATCCCCGGCGGCGGCGGCATCGTGCGCCACATGATGCCAACGGCCGATGGCAGGATCGCGATGGCAATGAGCGGCAACAACACGGTCGGAATCGTCGAGATCCTGCCGAGTTCGTCCAACTGACGAGCCCTTGGGACGAGCAGAAAAGCGTCGTCCCAGCTCACCGACCGCCAACCTGGGTCGGGATCGTCGGAGTGAGCGAGGCATGCGCCGAACGCGCGCCTCCCCGCACGCGTATGCGGGGAGCGCGTGCGCCCGAACCCTGTCCTGGAACACCAACGTGAGGGGGAGACCCACCAGGCAGGAGCCCAACGCATGAAAAGCATTACGGGACCGGTTGCCGTGGCGGCCGTCGCGGCCGCACTCATCAGTTTCACCGCACCCGCCGCCGAGGCGCGCAGCGCTGCGCATGGCGCCTCTCATGGCGGTGGCATGTCCATCCCCTATATCGGGCGGATCCCCGGTCTGGGCTCGCTCCGCCATGGATCGATCCCCCATCTGGCCGCTCTCCGAAACGGATCGATTCCCAATCTCGCCGCGCTCCGGAGTGGCTCAATCCCCCATCTGGGGTCGTTGCGGCGTTTCGGGTCGATCCGCGAGCTCGGCTCGCTGCGGAGCCTGGGATCGCTCAGCTCGCTCGGCTCGATCGGGTCCTTGGGTAGCCTCGGCGGCTTCGGCGGCTGGTTCGGCGGCGGCGGCCGCGATCCCGGCGCGGCCTACGAGTGATTGGCGCGGCCAAGAGAACCGCGCCGCCAGCGCAGCACGATTACAACTGTACGCCTGCGCGAATACCGCCCTCTTGGATCGCTCACGCGATCCGACCTCTCCCCGCACGCGGGGAGAGATAGAGAACCCTCACCCTGCCCTCCCCGAACTCGGGGAAGGAGCGGGATAGCTCCCACCATCATTCACGCCGAAGGCATACCCCGTGGCGCCGCTCAGCCCCGCCGAATCGCTGTTCCTGCTCAAGCCGAACCGCACGCCGGCGCGCGAGACCGTGAAGGTGACCCTGCTGTCGCTGCTTGCGCAGGGCATGGTACGGATGGAGGAACGGCAGACCCGACGGCTCTTCGGAAAGAAGAAGACCGCCTACATGTGGCCGCGCAACATCGCAGGTGCCATTCCCCCGCACGCTGCAGCGTTGCTCGACCTCGTCCGCGCGGCCCAGGACGACACCGGCTCGATGGCGGATTTCGCCAAGCGCGCGCAGAAGGCGCACGGCGCGAACCTCGAAAAATTCAACCGCGATTTCATCGTTCCGGCGCTGCTCTCGCGTGGGCTCATTGCAGAGAGCCGCATTCTGATCTTCCGAACCTACAAACACACCCCAGCCGGCGATGCCGAGGAGAGCCGGATCGCAGCCGACATCGCCCGCGCCCGCACCATCCCGGAGCTGCTCCACAGCCGTCCCGCCGAAGCTGCGGCGATCATCCTCGCCGTCGGCAGCACCATCCTGCTGGTGAACGAGTTGCGTCCACACTACCGGCAGATTTCCGAGGTGATGCGGGCGCAGACCGCATCGACGGACTCCGCGGCTGGAGGCGGCGACGCTCCGGGGGCGTGGGATTCCACTGGGTCACACAGCCACGGCTCCCAAGGTCTCATGCAGCAAGGCGACCCCACCGCGCACCTCGACGCGGCGGCGCTGGGCGGCTTCGACCAGGGCGCTTTCGATCTGAGCGCCTTCGATGCCGGCGCCTTTGATGCGCTCGACACCGGCATGGCCTCGTTCGATGCCGGCTTCGATGCGTCGGTAGGCGACAGCGGGGGCGGAGACGGCGGAGGTGGTGATGGCGGCGGAGGCGGCGGAGGCGACTGACCGCCGCCCCGAGTTACTTCCCGACCGACAGCCCGACGGTGCGGCCGGGGAATCCGGCGGCATCGAAATACTTCACGTCGCCGACCGCCTGCACGTCGAGCACGGTGCGCAAGCCGTTCTCGGCCGGATCGGACACGACGGTGAAGCTCTTGACCTCCGGCAGCGCGCCGCCGGGCATCGCTTCGGTGAGCACACGGCCGGCAAGATTGCCGTTGTCCTTGGTCTCGAGGCGCAGCAGCGCCGCCACCGTGCGGCCGACATCGGCATTGCTCGACGGTGCGGGATCGACGAAGCCGGCGCGGAAGTCGGGGCCGACCAGCGCCATGAAGTTCCAGGTATCGGCACGGCTGAACGAGCCGTGCATGCCCTGGCCCTGCTGCAGGCCGGTATCCGAGACGGTCACGGCGCAGCGCACAGGCTCGCCGCAGATCGTGTCGAAGGACCGGAAATTGACGACGATCGCCGGCGCCGGCGTCACCGCGCGGCCCTCGAGCGCGATTTCCGAGAGCGGCAGGGTGCCGGGAATCCGCCCGAACCGGCTGTGCACGAAGAGCCCGCTCACGTAGTCCTGCTTGAGGAGCGCATCGACCACCTTGGTCGCGGTCTCGCGATCGCCGTCGGGGATGTAGACGAGGTCGGAGCCGCCGTTCGCCGCGACCACCACCTTGGGATGATCCTTGTCGCCGCCGATCAACCCGTCGCCGGCGCGCGGATGAGCCCCCTCGCCGACCGGCTTGTAGCCGTCGTCGGGATCGATCAGCGGCAGGCCGAGCGCCTTGGCGAGATCGAGGGCGACGAAGCCCTGGGGAAGGAGGCCGGGCGGTACATCGGCATAGCGCGCCTTGGCGGCGGGGCTCGTTTCGCTCTCCTTGGAGATCGTCGAGAAGCCGTGGTCGGCGGTGACGATGATGTCGGTCGAGCCGGCAAGGCCGAGCTCGGCGAGCGCCGCGCGGATGCGGCCGAGATCGTCATCGACGTTGCGGATTGCCGCGAGCGAGGTCGGCCCGTTGATGCCGGGCTTGAGCGTGAGCAGGCTGTCGCCCTGGTTGTGCTGGGTGCCGTCGGGATCGCGCGACCAGAACACGAGAAGGAACGGCTTGTTGGCGGCCGCGAAGGCTGGCAGCACGGCGCGGGTCGTCGCCGCGACCATGTAGTCCTGCTGGACGACGTTGGCCGACGTGGTCCCGGGCTTGGTCGCGCTGCCGGCGGGCGCATTGGCGCCGCGGTCGGGCGCCACCGCCGGCAGGCCCGGCATCCTTCATCCGCGCGGCAATGTCCGCGGAGAGCGGGATGCCGCCAGCGCGTCCCGTCGCGTCGTCGATGATGATGGTTCCCTGCCCGGTCCGCTCGGTGTGGTCGAACATCAGGACAGGGCCGACCTTGCCGATCGACGCGGTCGAGTAGCCCTTCGCCCGCGCCAGCGCGAGCACGGTCGGCTCGTCCAGATAGTCGCCGCCGAAATGGGCATCGACCTCGCCGAGCACCGCGTCGTTCTCCAGGAACGGCGTCACCGTGCCGCTGAAGCTGGCGCTCGCGACCGGCCAGGCGGTGTAGATCACGTTGCTGAAGTCGCCGGTGTCGCCGAGAAAGTGCCCGGTCGCCATCGCCGAGGCGTTGGCGGTGGTGAAGGTCGGGAAGATCGAATGGCCGTTGGCGAGCGTCACACCTTCGCGCGCCAGCGCCGCCATGTTGGGCGCGGTCTGGTCGTTGACGGAACGCGCCCGCAGGCCGTCGGCTATGAAAATCACGACGTTATGGGGCGGGGTGGCGGTCTGGGCCGGCGTCTGGGCTGCCGCCGGACCGGCCAGGATCAGGCCGGCAATGAGGAGTTCATAGCGCATGGGAGGCTCCCGGAAGGAAAGCCCGACACAATCGCCGCTTTACGACAGGCGTGTGACACCCGCCGGTGACGCGCTGTCAAGCCGCGCCGCCGCCCGGCGCATCGCTTGGTCGACACGGAGATGAAAGCCTCTCGATGTGAAGGACCTCGTCGACATCAAGATCGCCGTACTCGCTGCCGTCGATCTGAAATTTGGGGCGCGCACCGAGCAACCAGCGACAGGCGTTCGCGACGCCGGCAATGTAGGCCCACGCCTCTTCCAAGGAATTGCATGTGCGAGACGGAACGTCCCAGCTAGACCCTTGCTCGGCACCCACCACGCGCGCAGTAAACACTACACCCTCCCGCTCATGCTCCGCACGAAAGGATACCTACGAAGATCGGATGCGCGAGCCCCCTGTCAAGGAACGCCCGATTCAAACTCACCCGGCGGCCGGCGCATCGCACCTATGTGCGCCGCCGCCATCAAAGATCGCCCGGCGAGTGCGCGAAACCGGTAGATTTCGCCGCGTGGACGACACTTCTGCAGCGCCCAAACCCCCGGTTCGCGAGGAGCGGATTCCGCTCGGCATCGCCTACATGCTGGCGGCGACCGTGCTGTTCGCCGGCTCGAGCGCGGCCTCGAAATGGCTGGTGGCGAGCTATCCGATCGGCGAGGTGCTGTTCTCGCGCTCAGCGACATCGCTCGTCGGCGTGAGCCTCGCCATCCTGCCGTTCACCGGGCTTGCCGTGTTTCGCACCAGGCGCCTGCGCGACCATGCGATGCGCGGCGTGTCCCAGGCGAGCTCTCAGGTGTTCCTGCTGATCGCCTTCAGCATGATGCCGCTCGCGAGCGCGGTCGCGATCAACTTCTCCGCGCCCCTGTTCGCGACGGTCGCCGCCGTCTTCTTCCTCAAAGAGCCGGTCGGCGCGGTGCGCTGGGGCGCGCTGATCGTCGGCTTCGTCGGCGTGCTGCTGGTGACGAACCCCGGCGCGGACACCTTCCAGTCCGGCTCGCTGTTCGCGCTCTGCAACGCGGTGCTGTTCGGCACGGTGACGGTCGGGGTGCGCGGCATGACCGCGACCGAGTCCGCCGAGACGCTCACCATGTATCAGATGGTGTTCCTCACCGCGGTGTTCGCCCTGAGCCTCCCGTTCGGCTTCGTCATGCCGACCCCCGGCGTCCTGCTCGCCATGGTCCTCAACGGCCTCGCCAATGCGCTCGGGCAATACTGGTGGACGCGGGCATTGCACCTTGCGCCGACCTCGGCGGTGGTGCCGTTCAACTACTTCTCGCTGGTCTGGGCGATCGTCCTCGGCTTCCTGGTGTGGGGCGACGTGCCGACGCCTCACCTGCTCATCGGCTCGGCGATCGTCGTCGCCTCCGGCATGTTCCTGCTGTGGACCGAGACGCGGCGGCGCGGGTGACGCATGTAGTTCGTGCGTTCGTAGCCCGCATGAGCGGAGAGACATGCGGGACCATCGGCTTGAGAGCGTACCGAACGTCGTTCCCGGATGTCGCTTCGCTCATCCGGGCTACAAAGTCCATCGCTCGCCGCGATGACTGCCGCCCTCAATGCGCGAGGCTGGCGTCGGTCTTCTTGCGGTAGAGCGAGCGCAGGCTCGACGCGTCCCACTTGATGTCGGCGATGCGCCAGTCCTTGCCGTTGCGCAGCAGCTCGATCACGACCTTTTCCGGCTTGCCGGCGTTGTTGAAGGACACGGTTCCGATCGCCTTGGCGGCAGCGGGCTTGTCCTTCACGTCGATCGCGAGATCGGAAATGTCCCAATCCTGGTGCCCGACGAAGGGATCGCCGTCGAGCGCCGGCGGCTCGCCCTTCTTCGCCGCGCTCGCCCGGTCCTCGAGGATGAGGCCGGCCAGCCCGACGGTGAAATACCCGCGCACATCCTTGGCGCCGGCGAGCGCGATGCCCTTGGCTGGGCCGGACGAGCTGCCGACGTAGTTCTGGTAGATCTGCGACAGGAAGGTCTTGGCGGACATGTCGCCCGTCGCGCCCGCCGCAACCGCCGGCAGTGCGGGACAAACTGCAAACGCCACGAGCCCGGCAAGGAGGAAACGCCGCGACCACGCAGCGGGTGATGGGGGGACGGAGGTCATGAACGGTCTCACTGGACGCGCAAGGAATGATGAGTGGGAGCGGAGGGAAGGGTGCGCTGCGGCCTGATCGTCACCGTGGGTCGAGCCGTCCGTGGCCGAACTCTCGGCGAGTGGCAACGCAGAAACACCGATGCATGGTACCCCCCAATTTGCTTCCGCGGCACACGCCAAATCGCGCAGATCCGCGCGCTCGCGCCCCGTGAACCCGCCAGTCACGCCAACGCGATCCTCGACGACTTCGGTGAATTTTAGTTGAACGAAAGGCCCCGCAGGTTCATGCCCGCACGACCTTTTTTTTCCAACGCCTCCCGACTCGCCGCTCACAATACCTGAGTCCCGGTGGGGTCGCGTGCGATGCCGCACAAGTGTCGCGGCGATGCCACACCTCAGGCACGATCGGCGCGGCGGCCTTGAATTGGCCGGCGCAATAGCGGACTCTATGGGTTGGGTTTCTGACGGGGAGTGAGATTCATGCGCTGGGCGCTGGCAGCGGCGGTGGTTTGTTTTGCGCACGCGGCGCAGGCCGACATGGTCGATACCGTGCCGCCAGGGGTCACCGGCAACGACACCGGCGGCATCATCATGTGGACGCCGGATGCCGGCAAAGTCTACCGCGACCTCGCCTACCTGCACTGCGCCCAGTACAACAAGGTCGCCGTGATCACCAGCGTGCACCGCCGCTACGGCGACTACGCCGGCTTCCGCTGCTATTACCAGCGCGACTACGACCCCCGCAAAGCATACCTCTACAACGGGTTCTGAGCGGCTGATTGATCCGCCAAGCTTTGGCCGAAATGGCCGCCCTGCTCCCTCTGCACGCGCGCTTGCGGGGGAGGGTGGGGAGGGGGCCTGCGGCGGCGAGACAATCGCCGCGCTCAAGCGCCAGCCCACACCTGTTAATGCCCGATGAACTTCGCTCCGAGAAAATCGACCAGCGCCTCGATCTCGGCGGCGCTGAGAACCGGCGTCGTGGTGATCTCGGCCGGCGCCGGACCGAGGGGGAAGCCGTAGCAGTCGCGCTTTGTGTAGGCGTCGTCGAGCCAGGACGGCATCGCAGTGCCGGGGAGCCCGCAGCTGATCGCTTCGACAAGGGTGGCGCGATCGAGCCGCGTCTCGCGCAGGCTCGGGCCGGCCGGGAACTCGCCGCCGTCTCCACCCTGTCCATTGGCGCCATGGCATTGCACGCATCCCGCTTTGTCCCAAGCCGCCTCCCCGGCAGCGACCCGATCCTGGGCGAAGGCGGGCGCGCATAGCGCGAAGTTGCAAGCAGCGACGAGGGAAAGCGGGAAAACCGGCAACAACCGAGCGGCGGGCTGGCGATTCCACAGCTTGCGAGGAGGCCGCCGAGGATCGTCTGTGGTCATGTAAGTCCACCTTTGCTGCTGAAGGGCCGGCAGTCTGCCGACGCAAGCCGATCAGTCAATGGCAAGGTTTGCGGCGGCTCAAAATCGGCAACGAAAGCAACAGGGCCGCGGAATCAACGCGCCAGCCCGATCCACCGGCAAAAGCCGAGGCTATACGAATGCATGGATAGCCTTTGGTAAACTCATTGTGCTTGATAAAGAGCCGGCGCGGGCCAGTCGCGTTGGGGGACGGGGCAAGGAGGGTTCCATGAAGGCCTTGCTCTCCACCACTCGCGTGCTGTCCGCGGTCACGCTTGCGGCTGTCGGGTTCGCGACAGCCGTGCTGGTCGCTATTGTCCTCACGGCCTCCCCAGGATTCGCCGACGCCGCGATCCCCCCGAATTTTGTGACGCCCGAATTTCAGGGAGGCGTCGCCCCTAATCGTCTCGACGTCTACGACTTGCGGCGCGAAATGGCGCGGGAAGCGGAACACGATCGCATCCGCACCCGGCTCGGCGACCCCCTGCGCTGGTGCGGGCCCGCCGGCGTGCCCGGGCGTCCAGGCCTGCTGATCGTCTGCCGCTGAACGCGACGCTCGCGGCGCAGCGCACAAAGAGGGCGCCGGGTCGCGTCCCCTGACGCCCCTGCCCTGCGGCTTTTTGGGCGCGATGTCCCGACGCCGCATCCCCAGCCGAGCCGCGGCCGAGGGCTTCCAAAACGGCGCGGCGCAATTATCTTCGCCGGGTTGCACTCCCGCCCCGAAAGGCCCCCCCCCGAATGTCGGCAACCCACGGCTTTGAGCTCATCCGCGAACATGACGTGCCGGAGATCAATTCCAGGGCGCGGTTCTATCGTCACGCGGCGACCGGAGCGGAGTTGCTCTCCCTCGTCAACAGCGACGAGAACAAGGTGTTCGGGGTGAGCTTCGCGACCCCGCCGACCGACTCTACCGGCGTCGCCCATATTCTCGAGCATTCGGTGCTGTGCGGATCGCGCAAGTACCCGATCAAGGAGCCGTTCGTCGAGCTGATGAAGAGCTCGCTCAACACCTTCCTCAACGCGATGACCTTTCCGGACAAGACCTGCTATCCGGTGGCGAGCCAGAACGTCCAGGATTTCTACAACCTGATCGACGTCTATCTCGACGCGGTGTTCCACCCGCGCCTCACGCCGCAGATCTTCGAGCAGGAAGGCTGGCACTACGAACTCGATTCGCCCGAGGCGCCGTTGATCTACAAGGGCGTCGTCTTCAACGAGATGAAGGGGGCCTATTCCTCGCCCGATAGCATGATGCGCGAGCTGTCGCAGCGCTCGCTCTATCCGGACATCACCTATGGCCTCGACTCCGGCGGCGACCCCAAGCACATTCCCGATCTGAGCTATGACGAGTTCAAGGCGTTCCACGCGCGCCACTATCATCCCTCGAACGCGAAGTTCTTCTTCTACGGCGACGACGACCCCGAGGAGCGGCTGCGGATGCTCGGCGCTCGCCTCAAGGAGTTCGCCCCGATCGAGGTCGAGTTTGACGTGCCGCTGCAGCCACGCTTTCCGGAGCCGAAGCGCCTGACGCGGACCTACGCGGCGAGCAACGAGGACCGTCCGCCCGGCGACGAAGCGCCCCGCGAGACCATGCTCACGGTCAACTGGATGCTCGACGAGCCGACCGACATCGAGACCGCGCTCGGCTTCGACATCCTGGAGCACATTCTGATTGGCACCGCCGCGGCGCCGCTCTACAAGGCGCTGATCGATTCCGGGCTCGGCGAGGCGCTCGCCGGCAACGGCCTCGACGACAGCCTGCGCCAGCCGATGTTCTCGATCGGCCTCAAGGGCATCGACGCCGCCGACGCCGACAAGGTCGAGCGCCTGATCCTCGACACCATGGCGACGCTCGCCGCCAAGGGCATCGACGCCGCCACCCTGGAGGCGGCGCTCAATACCGTCGAATTCCATCTGCGCGAGAACAACACCGGCGCCTTCCCGCGCGGCATCGTGTTCATGCTGCGGTCGCTCCGCTCCTGGCTGCACGGGCGCGATCCGCTCTCGCCGTTGGCATTCGCTGCGCCGCTCGCCGCGATCAAGGCGAAGATCGCCGCCGGCGAACCTTATTTCGAGAACCTCATGCGCCGGCAATTCGTAGAGAGCCGGCATCGCACCGTCATGATCCTCAAGCCCGACCGGGATCAGGCCGAGCGCGAGGCGAAGGAGGAAGACGCACGGCTCGCCAAGGTGCGCGCCGGGATGAGCAAAAAGGACGTCGAGGCGGCGATCGAAGCGACCCACGCGCTCAAGCGCATCCAGGAGACCCCCGATTCTCCCCAGGCGCTCGCCACCATCCCGACCCTGAAGATCTCCGACCTGCCCAAGCACAACAAGACAATCCCCATCGAGGTCCTGGACCTCAAGGGAACGCAGGTGCTCTATCACGACCTCTTCACAAACGGGATCATCTATATCGACGTCGGTTTCGACCTGCATACGCTGCCGGCGGACCTCCTTCCCTACGTGTCGCTGTTCGGCCGTGCGCTGCTCGAGACCGGCGTCGGCAACGAGGATTTCGTCCGCCTGTCGCAGCGCATCGGCCGCTCGACCGGCGGCATCCGGCCCCTGCGCTGGACCTCGGCGGTGCCCGGCCGCCCAGACCGCGCAGCCTGGTTCAACCTGCGCGGCAAGGCGCTCCCTGAACAGACGGGCGAGCTGTTGTCGATCATGCGTGACATCCTCACGCGCGCGCCTCGACAACAGCGAACGCTTCCAGCAGATCGCCCTCGAGGAGAAGGCGGCAGTCGAGTTTCCGCTCGTCCCCGGCCCCGGCAACGGCCATCGTCGGCGGCGCCTGCGTGCGGGCCTCATCGAGCCCGACTGGGCCGACGAGCAGATGGGCGGCATCAGCTATCTGTTCTTCCTGCGCGATGCTCGCAGCCGACATCGACCGCCGACTGGGACAGGCGTCGAGCCCAAAGCTCGAACGCGATCCGCACTGCCCTGATCGATCGCAACCGTCATGGTGGTCAACGTCACGACCGACGCGGCGTCCTGGACGTATCCAGCCGCAGCTCGGCGAATTCCTTGCCGACCATGCCGCACGTGCGGCGAACCGGGCATCCGCTGGCACGGCGCCGACCCCGCACGCCCCGCCGAAGGTCTCACGTTCCCGGGCCAGGTCAATTTGTCGGCAAGGGCGCCAACCTCTATCGCGCTCGGGTACGAGCCGACCGGCAGCCACCGCCGTGGCGCATCCGCCACCTCGACACCACCTATCTGTGGGACAAGGTGCGGGTGCAGGGCGGCGCCTATGGCGCGCCCACTGCGGGCTTCTACCGCTGTCTCCGGCGGCTTCGCCTTCACCTCCTACCGCGATCCCAATCTGCTGGCGACGCTCGACGCCTACGACCAGCGCCGGCGCTCTTCCTGCGCAAGACGTGCCTCGACCACCGGAGCTCACGCGCCGATCATCGGCGCCATCGGCGCGATCGACGCCTACCGGCTGCCCGACGCCAAGGGCTTCGCCTCGATGCAGCGCACCTGATCGGGGACACCGACGCGAACCGCCAACGCATGCGCGAGGAGATTCTCGGCACCACCGTTGCGGACCTGCGCCATTTCGCCGACGCGATGGACGATGTCGCCGCTCACGGCCGGGTCGCCGTGCGCTCGGTTCCGAGCAGGCGATCGCGGATGCCAACAAGGAGCGGCCGGGATTCCCTTACGGTCTGTCGCGTGCTGTGAGGCGCCTCGCGCCTTGTGTTTATGGGCGCTTCGCGCCTTGCGTTAACGTAACCGATCGAAATGCGGCCGCGCGGACGCGCCGCGCCGTCGCGGTGCGATAGGCTCGGGCGCCGCCGGCCGCATGGCGGCGCACGACACGGAGCCGTTTCATGCTTGACGCCGGCGCGGCGCCAACGGCACGCCCGGCTCGCGCCGAGCCGGAAAATGCCCAGCCGGGCGCCGCCCTTTTCGTGTTCACGCCGACCGCCCACCCCTGCGGCGTCGAGACCTTTACGCGCGCCATGGTCGAAGCGCTGCGCGAACCGCCCGGACATTACGCCGCCCTCGCGATCTCAGGGGAATGGCGCGATGTTCCCGCCGAGATCGCCGCGGTCGCCCGAAGCCGGCAGGTCGTCTTCAATTTCCCGCTCAACGCATGGAAGAAGCTCGTCGTGCAGCCGCTGCTGCTGCTCGTCGCGGCTGTTCTGTGCCGCCGGCGCGTGAGCATCTTTCTGCACGAGTGGACGGCGCTGCATCTGCTGCGTCGCCTCGTGCTGGCGCCCTTCATCGTTCTCGCCGGCACCATCATCGTGGTGTCGCCCTTTGTGGAGGATCAGTCCGCGGCGGACCGATGGCTCGGCTGGACCGCGCGGAAGTGTCGCCTCGTTCCCCATCCCGTGACGGTGCTCCGGCCGCAGGCGCTGCGCGCCACGGCGCGGGTGGAAGCCTCGCCCGCGCCGCTGCAAACCACGATCTCGTCATCGGCACGTTCGGCTCGATCTATGAGGGCAAGGCGTCGACAGCGCTGCTCGATGTCGCCGCGCGCCTGCGCCAAGCGGGTCACCGCCCGCTGCTCGTCTACGTCGGCAGCTTCACGCGCTCACTCGATAACTACGAGACCGGTTCCGCAGCGCCGTTCGCCAGCGCGGCCTCGAGGACGACGTGATCGTCACCGGTTACATTGAGGACACTGGCGAGTTGTTCGCGCTGTTCGAAGAGATCGGGGTGTTCCTGTTCCTGTTTCCCGGAAGGCCTGACCGCGCGGCGCTCCAGCGTCATCACCACCCTGCAATCGAACCGGCCGGTCTCGACCACGCCGAAGTCGATGGCGGAGTTCGACCACCATGCCGGGTGGACCGAGACGATCGCGAGCGGTGCGATGTCATTCCTGCCGG
>CAWGRH010000028.1:0-388257 GCA_963824905.1 uncultured Alphaproteobacteria bacterium | reverse complement strand
ACGTCGCGTCAGAGTACGCGGTTTCCTTCGGAGGCAACGCAGTCACTGCGGCGTTTTGTTGTGCGAAGCTTTCTATCGTCCCCGATCTTCTGACCTCTGTTGCAGAGGATTGGCTCGGGCGCATGTTTTTGGATATGGCGGCGAAACATGGGCTTCCCATCCACCCGCGAAAGGTCAACACCTCGTCGCTATCGTTCATCATGCCCCGAGACGGCAAGCGTGCCATCGTCCGCTGTCGCGATGACGATTATCTCGGTTCGTTTCCCACCATCGATCTGACCGGATGTCGCGCCTTACACGTCGATGGCCATCAATCCGATGCCGCTATCTATTACGCGCGGACGTGTCGGGCTTCCGGAATTCTCACATCTTTGGACGGTGGTGGGCTTCGTTCAAATACTCACGACCTGCTCGCCTTCATAGACGTAGCGATTGTGGCTGAGCGGCTCTGCGAGCAGATGGCGCTCACCTCTTTCGAGATGTTGGCCTATCTGAAGGGTCGTGGTTGCCGAGTTGGAGGCGTGACGCTCGGAGAAAGAGGGCTTCTCTGGTACGGTGAGACAGGGGCCATTCAGTCCCTCAGTGCACTTCCAGTCCCACCCCATCGCGTTGTCGATACGAGCGGTGCTGGCGACGTTTTCCACGGCGCTTACGTATTTTCCTACCTTGCTCGTCCTGATCAGAGTTGGGAGGGCCACTTTCGTTTCGCTCGGGCGGCCGCTGCATACAAGATCCAGCACCTCGGGAACGAGGCAGGCTTGCCAACCCTTGCCGACATTGAGGCTACACGGCGTGAGTTCGAGGATCGGTCCTAACGCGATTCGCGTCATGCCATTCTGCGCAGAGCGGCAACGAAGGTGATCGTCTTCCAATGACCGTGTGGCTCAAGATCCACCAGCCGCTCGCCGCGTGCGCAACGGCCGTGAAGCCGCACCATCTTGGTGTTGGCGGAAGTCTCGTCGATGAATACCAGCCTGGCCGGATCGAACAGACCCTGTTCGCGCATCCAGCGTCGGCGTGCCCGCGCTACGTCGGCGCGCTCCTGCTCCGCCGCGCGCAGGCTTTTTTTTGAACGTGATCTTGTGCCGCTGGAAGAACCGCCAGACTGATGTGCGGCTGCCAGGAATTTTGAGCTCACGCATCACGCTGACGACCTCATCAGCGACAATTTGGAATCAAGGAGGGATGTCAGTCCGATAAATGTAGCAGCAGGATGCAAGATGACTTCCGTCGGAATTGCCTTGAGATATGCGGTGAGTCGGCCTTTTTGTTCAAACCGTTGCCGGAACTCCGAGTTCACCAGAAAATCGAGAATACGAGGAGCGATGCCGCCGGAGATATAAACACCGCCCCGGGCGCCACAGGTGAGCGCGAGGTTGCCTGCAAACCCGCCTAGCATGGCACAAAACACGTTCAGCGCCTCCCGCGAAGTCGAGCAAGCACCTTCGAGCGCAGCAACGGTGATCTGAGCGGCATTGCGAGCTGGAACAGCGACACCATCGAGTGCCGCGACGATCTCATAGAGATTTTCGATGCCAGGCCCCGAAAGAATCCGTTCGGCTGAAACATGACCGTAGCGTTGCCTCAGCACGTTGAGGATCGCATCTTCGCGAGGTGAGTCGGCGGCCATCGTGGCGTGGCCGCCTTCGGTGGGGACGACGACGTGGAGAGCTCCGTTCTGGACCAGCCCGGCAACGCCGAGGCCCGACCCAGGCCCCAGCACAACCATCGGGGCGCCTAGCACACCGCGTCCTTCGCCGATGGAACGCAAATCTTGCTTTGCGAGATGCGGCAAAGACAAGGCGGTTGCCTCGAAGTCGTTTACTAGCTGGACGGATCGAAATCCGAACTGATTTCGCAGGTCTCGACTATCGACTGTCCAAGGGCAGTTGGTGAATTCGCATCGGTCGTCCTTCACGGGACCAGCGATGGCTAGCAATGCGTGGGGAATGCGGTGATCGCGACCATGCGATTGCAAAAAGTGTTTCAGCGCGCCGCCGAATGTCGGGTGCTCGGCAACCTCGATCCATTCGATTGGTCCAAGCATCTCATCGAAATGCACCGCGAAGCGAGCGTTCGTCGCACCGACGTCGCCGAGCAGCACGGCTTCACCTGCTGCGGCCATCGGTTCCTTGCGCTCCTCAAAGTTCCGGCTGAATTGTCTTGGCGGATCGGCTTCGGGATCGACCACAATCTCAACCAGTGGTCAACGCCGGAACACGCGGTCATGCCGGCGGCTTATCTTCATTCGCTGCCAGCTCACGCCGCTCGTCGCTGGCCGTGGTGCGGTTTTCTCCGCGCGCGACCGACCCATCCTGCAGGACTGGCCGCCTCGATAATGGCCACCAATGGATAGGCGCTCGGCACCCAGCCGCGTTTACAAAAAGCCTTGAACTCGCCCTTGCACAGCGCAATTTAACGGCCATATACCATCCACAAGGATGGAGAGAGGATGGGATGGCCAAGGTTTATGAGCTTCGACCGAACTCAGCCGACACTGAAAAGATCACCATCAACCTCGGCTACGTGGATCTTGGGCACATCGACCTGATGGTGCGAGAAGGCTTCTATTCGAATCGCACGGACTTCATTCGAACGGCGATTCGGAGCCAATTGGATCGTCATGGCGACGTGCTCAAGAAGTCCGTCGAGAGGCAACAACTCGATCTCGGACTGAGGCGCTACAGCCGCGAGGATCTTGAGGCCGTGCGGGCGGCCAAGGAAACCCTTCGCATCCAGGTGCTCGGGCTGGCCGTTATCGCGGACGATGTCTCTCCCGAGTTGGCTCGCGAGACGATTGCCTCCATTCACGTGCTCGGAGCTTTGCAGGCGCCCGCGGCAGTGAAGGCCGCACTCAAAGATCGAATTCACTGATTGCCGTTCCGACTGCACGGACGTCAACCCTCCGCAAGGAGGGACCGATCTCGCTTTGTCGAAATTCTGCAAACAGGAGCAACCAGCGATGACGACGGGCCCGATGTTCAACATGATAGAGGCTACCCGCCTTACGCGCGAGGGGAGGCTCACAGAGGCAATGGCGCTTTTGCAAGGCGCGCTTCCCTCGGTCGGCGCGACCTCGACAGCTCCCGACGGCGATCACCGTGCCGAAGCACATCAAACAAACGCGGGTGCGTTGCTCGATATGGTGCCGCCGTCAAAACAGACCGGATGCGCTTGGACGGTACCGCCTTTCGGCGAAGGCGTTGCGTCTATTCAACGAAACGACACGGGGGGGCCGCTCCTTGATCGTATGGTCAAACGCGGCTGGGCAAACAGACTTGACCGGATGCACGGCCCAGACGTGACGTCCGCATTGCCTCTGCCAGAGGGGGCAAGGTTTGACGAACGCACCTTTGCCAATCAGGCTGGAGGCCGAACTTACAAGCTCTACATACCCAGCAGCTACGTCGGCCAAGCACTGCCATTGTTAGTCATGCTGCATGGCTGTACGCAATCGCCCGACGATTTCGCTGCCGGCACCCGAATGAACACCCTAGCAGAGGAAAACACGTTTCTGGTCGCCTATCCGGCGCAAACGCGGTCGGCCAATGCCTCGAAATGCTGGAACTGGTTCAAAGAAAGCGATCAGCTGCGCGACCGTGGGGAGCCCTCTCTGATCGCCGGGATCACGCGTCAAATCATGGATGACTTTCCAATTGATAGCGGCCGCGTGTATGTCGCTGGCCTATCGGCGGGCGGCGCTGCGGCCGCGATCTTGGGAAATACCTATCCTGATCTCTATGCAGGTGTTGGAGTTCATTCCGGATTGGCCTGCGGCGCGGCACGCGACATACCATCCGCTTTTGCAGCTATGCGGCGGGGCGGCGCAGCAGCAACCGTAACGCGTCGCCGATGCGAAAGTATCGTGCCGACAATCGTATTCCATGGCGATGGCGACAGAACGGTCAATTCCATCAACGGCGACCAGATCATTTCACAGTCGAAAGCCGCGGCGAATCTTAAGACCGAGATCAGCCAGGGCATTGCGCCAGGAGGGATGCGCTTCACCCGCACGATTCAAACGAATGAGAGCGGACGAGCTTTGTTAGAGCAATGGATTTTGCATGGCGCGGGTCATGCTTGGTCTGGTGGCAGCTCGGCCGGATCTTGCACCGAGCCGCGCGGCCCCGACGCCAGTCGGGAAATGGTGCGCTTTTTTCTTCGATCGCCGACTAGAGCTGCCATATGACCGGACATCAGGCTCCTTCCGGTTCGTCTCGGCTCGGCGCCGAAGCGTTCACGTCGCCGTGTTCCTCTCGCCCGGTTCCTCCCGCATCTGATTGGATTCCCTACACCGTGCGGGACATTGTGCTGACCGAACTCATTGCCTATGTGGTAACGCTGGCTGACGGAAGGCAAAGATGGGCAAGATCATAGGCGGCGATACAAAGAACACACTTTATTGCTCATTCTGCGGGAAGAGCCAGCACGAGGTCCGCAAGCTTATCGCGGGGCCATCGGTGTTCATTTGTGATGAATGCGTTGAGCTGTGCACGGATATCAGCCGCGAGGAGACAAAGTCTGCGCTCGGTAAATCGCGGGACGGCATCCCAACGCCGAAGGAAATCCGCAAGGTTCTCGACGATTACGTCATTGGTCAGGATCATGCAAAGAAGGTGCTGTCGGTCGCGGTCCACAACCACTACAAGCGCCTCCATCACCAGACCAAGCACGACGAGGTTGAACTCGCCAAGTCCAACATCCTGCTGATCGGGCCGACCGGGTCGGGCAAGACACTGCTCGCGCAGACACTCGCGCGCATTCTCGATGTGCCCTTCACCATGGCGGACGCGACGACGCTCACCGAGGCAGGCTATGTCGGCGAAGACGTCGAGAACATCATTCTCAAGCTGCTGCAGGCTTCCGACTACAACATCGAACGGGCCCAGCGTGGCATCGTCTATATCGACGAAATCGACAAGATCAGCCGCAAATCCGAGAACCCTTCGATCACCCGCGACGTGTCGGGGGAAGGAGTGCAGCAGGCGCTGCTCAAGATGATCGAAGGGACCATCGCCTCGGTGCCTCCGCAGGGCGGTCGCAAGCACCCTCAGCAGGAGTTCCTGCAAGTCGATACCGCCAACATTCTGTTCATCTGTGGGGGCGCATTCGGGGGCCTGGAGAAGATCATCTCGGCCCGCGGCCGTTCGACCTCGATTGGCTTCGGCGCCAAGGTCGCCGCGCCCGAGGACCGCAAGGCGGGCGAAATCTTCCGCGAGGTCGAGCCTGAGGACTTGCTGAAGTACGGTCTGATCCCGGAGTTCGTCGGGCGTCTGCCCGTGCTTGCCACCCTCGAAGACCTCGACGAGGCTACCCTCAAACGCATCTTGGTCGAGCCGAAGAACGCGCTAGTCAAGCAGTACCATCGCCTGTTCGAGATGGAGAGCATTGCCCTCAGCTTTGCCGAGGAGGCGCTGAGTGCCATTGCCCGGAAAGCGATAGAACGCAAGACGGGGGCGCGGGGATTACGCTCGATCATAGAGAGCATTCTGCTCGACACCATGTTCGAACTGCCGAGTTTGGAAGGCGTCACGGGCGTGGAGATCACCAAGCAGGTCGTGGAGGGAACAGCGCCTCCGCTCCATATCTATTCAGATCGCTCAGATCGAAAAAGCGACGCAATCGCCTGAGCGACGATGCGGCCCGGACCAGCGCCGGCGTTGGTCCGAACGCAACTTCAGCAAGATCGCTCAGGGCACGACGCCGCCGCGGCCCACGTCGATGCGGGCGGCGGTGAAGGTGCCATCCGGCTGCTTGGTGACGGCGGCAGCTGCGACGGCGGCACCTGATTTCAGCTCGTTTCTGTCGGAGACCTCCAACCGAGAAACCGGCACGTTCGGGCCGACGATGAGCTTTTTCTCTGCCGCGCCGTCCTTAAATTTTACGGTCAGGACCGGGCCGTCCACACTGGTGACGGTCTGGCCAACCGCGCCATTGGTCATGGTGCCGTTGGTAGCGCCCGGCCACCCCGCCCGATGTCCGTCGCCGTTGCCTCGCATGCTCTCCGGAAAAATGCGCAGCTCGACGGCCTTCTGTGTGCCGTCGGGCTGCGGAACGCCGCCACTGGCGACATAGTCGCCTGGCTTGATGTCGGCGGCGGACGCCTTCACCCGCGCGACGATCACCGCATTGTCGGTGAGCGTCAGGGTGACTGGGCCGCTGGCCGATTTAATGTAGAGCGTCTTGCCCTCAACCTTGTCGATGGTGCCGGCAACGCGCTGGGTCTGCTGTTGCGCCGACGCGGTGGAAACTGCAAGTACCGCCGCCAAGGCGGCGGCTGCCACGATCCGCATTGTGATCATGTCTGATCTCCCAAAGAGTGAAAGGCGGGGCTGAGCATACAGCGATCAGCGTGGATCGCGAAATAGAGTCGAGCAGGAGGATACGGGTGCGTGCTGATTCCTAAAACCACATTTGAGCCGTGGGCGCATGCCTCAGGAGGTCGAACGCGCACAGCATCGCGTCGCTCATCGCGCCATGGCAATGCAGCACGTCGAATATCCCGACCCCCCGTCCGGTCCGCAGGCGACGGCCTCCCCGTTAAGGGCGACTGATTGGGGCACCAGCCTCGCCACCGCGGCGCTGATACCGGTATCCCGGCCGGACCAATCGAAGCGGCCGCGGGTGAAAAGTCGCATCAGCACGCCCGCCCGGCGTACCTGGAGGCGGTCAGGTTTGAACACGTGGGCAAATCCGGACCGGCGGGGGGTTTGGCGGCACGGGCCGGGATGCAGGCGAGACGAAGCCGGCCGTGAGGAACATGGCCCCTACTTAGCCGTAGCGCTGCGCGCAGGACAACGGTCAGATGATCGCCGGCGCGACGGTGGTCGCCTCTACGGGCAGGTCCCGGCCGCCCCGTCCTCCGGTAGCCGGCGCCGCGGGCCTATCGCCGGGGGGGCGATCAGCCCATGATCGAGAAGGTCTGCTTCAAGAACTGGTTGCGGGTGCTGGGAAGAGTTCGAGGGGTGGTTTAGGCAACGGCACCATGACCATGCGCCGTTGCCTCAATGCGGGGAGAGGCTAATCTTCGTAGTAACGCGCCAAATCTTCTGGGCTAGACACGTGCCACGGCCGATAGGGCTTCCGCCTGCGGCGCTTGCTATAATGGTTACGGCGGCCGGGCTTCCGCTCCTTCTTGGGTCTCGGGTTGAACCTGATTTGCCGGTACGTGATCAGCTCAAAGTCCTCGTCGCAGCCGTAGCGGAAGATGCGCGTGCCAACTTTCATTTCGGCCAACCATGCGTAGAATTCAGCCAGTTGCGTCGGCGCTAGTGGGTCATCGAAGTGTTGGAATGGCCGCGGCGAATTGCACGTTGTTACCTCATCGATCACTCGGTTCACGTCTTCGACTTTTGTGATCGTGAAGCCCGCGTCTTGCACAGGACGAAAAGCGCTTTCGAGCTCCGCTTCACTAGCACCACCAACGATCATCTGAATTTCCACAGAATATCGACCATCGCCCATGCCAAATGACACCACCTTGACAGTGCCGACGGCGGCAACCGATATGCTGCACATGCTGTTGAAGACGCGCGTCATCAGAGCCTTCGCGATTTGGGGTTTGATGTAGTGCAGCCAACCGTATGGACATCCCCAATCCTTCCACGCGACAACCCTGTACAGGGGTGGATCGGCCTGCTGCATCAACCGCCGGATCGCTTGAACCTGGCGCACTCTCCTCCTGTAGGTGCCGAACCAACACGCTTCCGAGCATTTGGCGCGGCCGCAATATTGCGCCGTGCAGTACTCAAGCCCTGCATACGAGACGGGGTCGGCCGGTGACCGCTTCAGCAGGCGCAACATCTTTTCTTGCTTCGCCTGAACGCTTTGAATGGACGGCAGCTCCGAGATCTGAAGGTCGGCTAATTCCCGGTCGAGCGTTGACAGCTTATTCATGGTGAACTCCAGAAAATGAAATCGGCCCAGGCACTGCCTGGGCCGGGTTGAGTGAAGGTCCTGTTACTCGTCGGCCTCGTCGTCGCCGTCGTCGTAGTTCTCGTCGTCGTCATCCTCAGCTTCGGATTCCTCCTCGAGCGGGAACTCCAAGTCCTCGATGATGAAGCGACGCTGCTCCTCCGGTGCTGCGTTGTGCCAAGCTGATCGAAACTTTTTGGCCTTTTTCCACGCACGCTTCAGCAGTACCAGCGGCGGTTCAGCGTCGGCACTGTCGTCAGCCTGGTCTGCATCGTCGTCGCCGATTTTGCGCGAGCCCTTCGCCAGGGCCCTCACCTTGGCAATTTGGCCCTCCCTCGTCAGCTCGTCCGCGACCTCGCGCAGGGCCTTCCGGTTATCGTCCAGGCCAGCGTCGATCAGAGCTTGCTGCGCATCGGGGTCGATCCCGGAGATCTTGCGGTCTTCGGCGATGTTCTTCCGCTTCGCGTCGACGGTCTTGCCACGGACGCTAAGCGTTCGAGCTGCCTTGGCGTCGCCACCTTCCGGTCGGCCGGGCTTCTTTTTCTCGATTTTTTCTCCAGAAGTTTCCTCGAAGTCGCCCTCTAGCTCGAGCAATGCCTTGGTCTGGTTGGCTCTCTGGAGTTTGGTTAGCTCGCCGCGTTGGAGGTTCTCGACGATCTGCCAACGCTGGGCCGGGCGGTCGCCGCGGATCTTCACGCAGGGGACCTCATCCCACTTCAGTATTTTCAAAGCCTCCAGCCGCTGGAACCCCGTGATGAGGTGCGCAACGCCGTTGAGCAGACGGACCGTCAACGGGGTTCTAAGACCGTCCTTCGGAATCGCGGCGACCAAGTCCTTGACGACGCCGGGGATGATCGGCCGACGGTTGGCAACATCGACCTTGATCGAACCGATTGGAAGCCAGATCACCTTGTATGACGGCGCTGGTAGTTCGACGCCGGGCTTCTGGCGGTCCGTCGATTTGCTAACGGCCTTCTGTTCGGAACGGGTCGTCCGCTCCTTGCTCTGATCGCGGCTTGCGTCGCCTTTCTTTTTCGGAGGTGTGAGGTTGATGATTTTCGGATACTTTGGCATGTAGTCTCCAATTTGTGGCAAGGCTTCATCGATGACAAACCTGCCCAGCAGGCCGCCTCGGGTGATCGCCTTCATGTTGTTCCCGCCCACAGGCCGATCAGGCGGCTCCGCGCCGTTTCGGGCTAGGAGGTTTTTGCCGGACCTTGCCCGGCTTTAACAGACCGCTCGACTGGGGTAATGTGAGCAAGAGGATACAACCTAGGTCGATAACATCATGCGAGCCAGGAATAGGGGGCCCATCAAATCGGCCTCCAAACGCCGATTAAAAGAACCCCGGGCCAAAGGCGCGCTTGTAAAAACGAGAAAAAGGAAGGTTAATTCAAAGCAACGTCTTTGGAACCTCTCTTTCGAGGAACTGGATGCGCGTATCGCGGCGAGATATGAACTTGATATTGAGTGCCCTTCGGAGTTTCTAGGGATAAGAGCGTTATTAAATAAAGCCTCTCCAAATTTCGTATCTGACAATCACTTAAAAGCGAGCATCGGACGGCTCGTATATTCAGCAAGGCGCCTTCACAAAGATGGTGAATATAGGAAGGTTTTGGTGGACGTGATCCAAACCTCACACAATGCTCAAACTGCTCTCGGAAAAATCTACGAGCAGATGCGACTAATTGACGAAGATTATTTGGAAGGCAGTCTTGATCAAGTGGTATTTTCGCTCGCTCCCGATGATAAGAAGCTGTTTTACTCGGTGTCTTTGGATGGTGAGGATGATAGAGTGCAGACTTTAATCCGACTTACGAGATTGTTTTTGCAAGGGCTTAGCAGTGGCCTAAGCGATCTCACGGGTAGCCCCGAAAAGAAGAGAGAGCGTCGCCGCCCCCCTATTCCTTACGTTATGGAGGCATTGGGTTTCATGAACGAGTGGGAAAGTCTCACTGGAAAAGATGTGGTAACACCAAAGGGACGTGCACGAGGCACCGGTGGAGAAATGGTCGGCATTCAACCATCCACGGAGTTTATAAGACTTTGTCTCAAAATGATTGACCCGGAAATCACATTGTCAAATGTGCACACCTGCATAAAAAGAGCAATTGAGTTCAAGAGGAAGCGATTTGCGGAACTGATGGAAGAAGCGCTGGGTAAATAGCTTTCGGCTGCCTCTTGTGCTGCTGATGTAAGGCCGGTTCAGATAAGACTGAAGAAATGGGCTAATTATCTGGGATTGCTTTCGCTAGGTCCAAAGGCACCGGTCGCCCATTATCGCCCTGCTGGTTGGTGGCTTCAGCAGGATCCCCGAATGATGGGTTGTTATGTGCCTTCGCGTACGGAGGTCGGTCCGGAGACGCCCCTCCGTCTCAGAGCGGCGGCCGCGCTTGCGTTCCCGGACGGCTCGATGTCAGCATCAGGGCTGCGGAGGGAAGCCTCGCGCGGGCGTCTCGTGATCGAACGCATTGCCGGAAAAGACTACACTACGCTGGCCAACATCGAACGGATGAGAGAGCTATGCCGCGTCCAGGGAAAGGCGCCCGCCTCTGGCTGCGGCCAGAAGACCGTAACCCAGATGGCACGCTCCGAAAGCGCGCGGTCTGGGTCATCAGAGACGGACCGCGCAAAGTCAGCACGGGCTGCCCTGCAGAAAATCGCGCGGGCGCAGAGCAGGCCCTAGGTTCCTACCTCTCCGGGAAATACACGCCCGACCGGGGGCGCGGCCGTCATCCCTCCGAAATCCTAATCGCGGACGTCCTGGCCATTTATCTGACCGATGTCGCCCCCCGGCACGCCCGCGAGGAGGAGACCAAGCAAAGGGTGCTCGCCCTCGACGCATGGTGGGCGGAACGGACGCTCGCTGAGGTGAACGGCGCTAGTTGTCGTAGCTATGTCGAACAGCGGACGCGACAACCGTGGAAATCTGCGAGGCCGGACAAGACTGGCGTGCCGCCGCGCATCGTGACGGCCGCGGCAGCGAGGCGCGAGCTGGAGGATTTCAGGGCGGCCATCAATCACCATCGACGTGAAGGTCTATGCTCGGAACTCGTATCGGTTGTGCTGCCGCCCCGCACTGCCGTCCGCGAGCGGTGGTTGACGCGGGGCGAAGCGGCCCGGCTGCTGCGGGCTGCTTGGCGCGCTCGTCAGGTCATGCGTGATGAAGCGACCCTTCGAGCGGTCGGCCGGCATATCGCCCGGTTCATTCTGGTCGGCCTCTATACCGGCACGCGGTCGGCCGCTATCTGCGGGGCGGCACTGGTACCAACGGTCGGTCGCGGCCATGTCGATTTGGAGCAGGGGGTCTTCTACCGTCGTGCAATCGGCCGTCGGCAGACCAAGAAACGACAGCCGCCAGTGAAGCTTCCGCCTCGCCTGTTGGCCCATATGCGGCGTTGGGTGGCTAAGGGACTCGCCAAGAAGGCCGTGGTGGAATGGAATGGCAGACCCGTAGAAACCGTTCGGAAGGGCTTTGCTGCAGCCGTGGTGGCCGCAGGGCTAGGGGAGGGGGTGACGCCACACGTCCTTCGGCACACATGCGCGACCTGGTTGATGCAAGGCGGCGCTAACCTATGGGACGCCGCGGGGTTTCTCGGCATGACTGTCCAGCAGCTCGAAGCGGGATACGGTCACCACCATCCCGACTTCCAGCAGGAGGCCATCGCGGCGTTAGGGGGCCAGCAGGGGGCACGAAACCCCGTGAACAAAACGAGACAGAAGGCCCCAAACTTCGCAAAAAATCATTGATCTTTCAAACGGCAAGTAGGTATACACCTCGTTCGGGACGAGGGGGTCGCAGGTTCAAATCCTGCCACTCCGACCATCTTTTTCCTATTGCTCTGATCGTTTCTGCGCACAGTGATGCGGAAGGATGGGGCGTGCGCGCAGGGAAGCCGGCTTTGGACCCCTCTGCGCTTCGAACGTTGTTCGACTGGTCCGAGTCCGCCAGACGGAGATCGTGGGGCCACGTGATGGATAACGATGGGCATGGCGGCGACAACGACACCCTGGTGGACCTGGACCTGGCCGTTGCTGGCGTGGGCGATCTTGCTTGCGTCCCCCTTCGTCGGCGAAAGCGGCCTTGTTGACGCCGCCGCGGGAATTGTCCTGGTCGCCACTGTCTTCGCGGCTGTGCATCACGCCGAGGTGGTAGCCCACCGGACCGGTGAGCCGTTCGGGACCCTCATCCTCGCGGTCGCCGTGACGGTCATCGAAGTGGCGCTGATCGTCTCCGTCATGGTGGCCGCTCCCGCAGAAAAAGCGGGGCTCGCCCGCGATACGGTTTTCGCGGCGGTGATGATCGTGTGCAACGGCATCGTCGGGCTGTGCCTGCTATGGGGCGGTGCCCGCCACCACGAGCAGGGATTTCAAATCCATGGAGCCAGTGCCGCTTTGGCGGTGCTGGCCGCGCTGACGACCCTCACGCTGATCCTGCCCAATGTCGCGACGACAGCGCCCGGGCCGGTGTTCAGCACCTCGCAGCTCATCTTCGAGGGAATCGTATCCCTGGTGTTGTATGGGGCGTTCGTCTTCATTCAGACCGTGCGACATCGCGATTATTTCTTGATGGCAGAGGGCGTCGGCGAAGAGGTCCACGCGCCCCCACCCTCCAACCTGGCTGCGGCGTTGAGTGCAATTCTGCTGCTGATCTCGCTCGTGGCGGTGGTGGGCCTTGCCAAGTCACTCACGCCGACGATCGAAAGCGCCGTCGCTCGGCTCGAGGTGCCGAAGGCCGTGGTCGGGATCATCATTGCAGCGCTGGTGCTTCTGCCCGAGGGCCTGGCGGCGCTCAGGGCCGCCCGGGCCAACCGGCTGCAGACGAGCTTGAACCTCGCGCTGGGCTCGGCGCTCGCCAGCATCGGTCTGACCATCCCGGCGGTCGCTGTCGTCTCGATCGTGCTCGATCAGCCCCTCGTCCTCGGATTGGACGCCAAGGAACAGGTGCTGCTCGCCCTGACGCTTCTCGTCGGCGTCATCACGCTGGGCACAGGTCGGACCACGGTGCTTCAAGGCATCGTGCACCTGGTCATCTTCGCGGCATTCCTGTTCTTCGCGATGGTGCCGTGAGACGGCCCCAGTGAGCTGAAGGTTCCTGTCCCGGCATCACGCTCTGTTGAGGCGACCTGACGGGCGGTTTGGAACAGCTGCCCTCCATCTGCGTTGTCCATCCCACATATGCGTTGTCTTCACGACGCGAACAGGACAGGAGCGCAGCATGCTCTTACTGTTTTGGTATCTGCCTCTCATTTTGTTCTCGGGCGCGTGCGAAACGTTCGAATCGCGCAGCGAACAGGCTCAGGTGCGGGTCGAACGACCTCGGGAAACATAACTCGCGAGCGGTACGTTACTCTTGCGAGAGAGACGCCAGCTAAAGGAAAGGCATGAAATGAAAACGCCGTGCGCAATTGCGATCTTCGCCAGTTTTGCGGCTTTCATCCCCGCGACGCTTTACGCTCAATCGCCGCCGCCGGCGCAGCTTGCGCCGGGCTCTTCGGGTGCGGTTATCGCGCCGCAGGGTCAGGCACCATCTTCCCAGTCCCGAAGCTCCATCCCGGATGCCGCACCCGGCGGCAACACAGTCCAGGCGCCGATCACGACGACCCCTCCGGCAACGACCGGTCAGGGATCGCCGGCCCCCGGATCACGGCGCGGCGCGCCACCGGCGACGCGGAAGTAGCAAGAACAGCTGCGCAAAAAAACGGCCACACGAAACGATCAACCGGGAGAATAGACATGGCTATCGAGTCCAATCTTCATACCCAGAATCCTGTCGAGGTGCGTGAGACCCACGCGCTGATCGGGAGCGACAAGGTGGAGGGAACGGCGGTGTACCGATCGAACGGCGAAAAGGTCGGGAATATTGCGCGCGTCATGATCGGGAAGCGGAGCGGCAAGGTCGGCTACGCCGTCATGAGCTTTGGCGGCTTCATGGGCATCGGGGAGGATTACTATCCGTTGCCGTGGTCGCTGCTGACCTACAACCCGCGCCTCGAGGGCTACGAGGTCAACATCTCCGAGGCGCAACTCAAAGGCGCGCCCAAGTACAGTACTCATGAAACTTGGGACTGGGACAGCCGCGGCCGCGCCGTCGACGACTACTACCATACGCCGGCCAACTGGATGATGTAGCCGCGACGTCAAGCTCCGTCGGATAGGCTCGAGGCCCCGGTCGCAAGGCCGGGGCTTCTTGCTTGCGGTCGCAGTCGCAAAGCCGCCCTGGGTATCTGAAAGATCAGTAACGCCAGCGACGGGTCGGCGCCGAATTGCGTGCCCCGTTATAGCCGGGGTTCTGGTAGCACCATCCGCCGATCCCCGAAATCGTCGTCATGCACTGCGCATAGCTCGTGAAATAGCAGGTCGTCGTGTCGCTCTTTCCCCCACTCTGCCGCGAGCACCAGGGGTAGGAGTATGGCGATTGTGCCGACGCCGTCCCGGTCACCTCCATCAGTGCGGCCGATATGAGCGCGAGCGAGAAGATTTTTGAGCGCATGGGTTTCTCCTTTCGAGAACCGCGCCTTTCAAAGCTACCGCATTTTTGATGCGAAGAACGACCGGCGCCCTGCGTCACGGCGTCCGCGTAAGAATTCGGTCTTGCGCCGTGGTTCCGGGATCGTCCTGCGCTTTTGGCTAGCTTGCCGGGATGGTGACGAACGACCACATCGATTTGCGCCTCAGCGGCGGGTACGAGCGTGTAAGATGCCGGCAGGGAAGCGGCGCCCGGAGCGCGGCGCCAGATTCGACCAAAAAAAGGTTTGAGCGTAATGCACCTGTTCGACATCGTTCGCGTCGGATCGATCGCCCTCGGTCTCGCGCTTTCGCCGCTCTCCCGCAGCGGAGCCGCGGAGGCTCTGCCTCCCGCTTCCTCTGACCCGAAGGCGAACGAAGGCGCCTTCCGCCACCTGCAAGCTTTCCAGGAGATCGCGGCGGCGAACGGCGGCACCCGCGCCTCGGGGACGCCGGGATATGATCGATCCGCGGACTATGTGGCCGAGAAGCTCAGAGCCGCCGGATACGTCGTGCGCTTCGAGGAGTTCGAGTTTCCCTATTTCGAGGACCGCACGCCCCCCGTCCTCGCGATCACGGAGGCGTCCGACGCCGAAGCGGGACGCGTCCATACACTGACGAACTCCGGTTCTGCCGATGTCACGGCGCCGCTGCGCAGCGTCAAACTCGAGCTGACGGATACGCCCGCCGCATCGACCAGCGGCTGCGACGTGCACGACTTCGATGGCTTTGCGCGCGGCGCGATCGCGCTGGTCCGGCGCGGCACCTGCACGTTTCAGGTGAAGGCCGAGAACGCGGTGGCCGCCGGCGCGGTCGGCGTCGTCGTCATGAACGAGGGGACCGCCGGGCGAACCGAAGGCTTCTCCGGGCTTCTGAACAATGCGGTCAGCATCCCCGTCGTCGGCATTTCGTATGATCAAGGCCGGGCGCTGGACCAGCGGCTTCGGGCCGGTACTGTCACCGCGCGCCTCGCGGTCGACGCGATTGCCGGCAAGCGGTCGAGCCGTAACGTGATCACGGTCCCCGAACCCCGAGGCGGCAGTCCGCTGGTCGTGGTCGGCGCCCATCTCGACAGCGTGCCGGAAGGCCCCGGCATCAACGACAACGGCAGCGGCTCCGCGGCGGTGCTCGATGCCGCCCTCGTGCTCGCCGACGCGTTCCATCGTGTTCCCGCGAATGTGCAGTTTGCGTTCTGGGGTGCTGAAGAGCGTGGGCTCGTCGGTTCGCGCCACCATGTCGGCACGCTCACCGAGGACGAGCGTCGCAACATCGGCGTCTACATCAACCTCGACATGGTCGGCTCGCCGAACTTCGCGCGCTTCGTCCAGCGTTCGCCCGATGCGGACAGCGCACTCGCCGCCGGCGTCCGCCAGAAGCTCGTTGCCGAGTTCAAAGAGCGCAGCGTGCCCGTCGAGGAGCGCAGCGGCGGACGCTCGGGCACCGACGATGCCGCCTTCTTTCAAAAGGGCGTTCCGACCGTCGGGTTGCACACGGGGGCGGGAGCGCCCAAATCGCAGGCGCAGGCCGACCTGTTCGGCGGAACGGCCGGCAAGCCCTACGATGCCTGCTATCACAAAGCGTGCGACACGATCGCGAACATCGATCGGAAGGCGCTGGAAGAAAACGCGCGCGCCCTCGTTCGTGTCCTCGAGGCCGTGACCCGGCCGGCAGCCGGCGCGGGCGATGCGAAGGCCGGCGCGCCGGAGCCGCGTTAGGCGGCGCCGCCAAATCCGACCGGACTTGCGCGCGGCCATCGCTGCGGCAGACGACACATGCGCCGGCCACCACAAGTCGATTGCCCGCGCGCGTTATGGAGGCAGGCCCGCGTCCGTCATGCAGTGCTCATAGGCGGACTCCCGCGCCTCACCCCAGTTGTAGTAGATGCCGCCATAGTGGCGTTTCGCTTCCGTCATGCACCGTTGGACGACGGCGTCCCGGTCGGTTACGGCCGCGCCTCGCGAGGCCGCCAGCGTCGGTGATGACCACGCCGCGACGGCAAGCGCCGCCGCGAGCGCGGTCGATGACAGGTTTACCCCTTTCATACTTCGGTCCTTTGTTTTCGCCGCCTTGATTCCGGCGGCGCACACGAATGTCTGCCGACGCTGGACGGCTCATAGCGCCGGCGCAGCCGTTGCGTCCGCGGTTCGTTTCCGGAGTTTTGTTGGCGTGACGGTCGGTCTCGAGCCGTGGCGCGCGCAATCGGTCTAAATCCTCGAAGAGTTATTGCAAATTAAATCGAAATATCTTGGATTCGGCAGTCTTCTGCTCGTTAATGCTCCCGCGACATCACGGGACACTCGCGCCACGTATTGGTGCAGTCGGCGCCCACGCTATAATCTATCAAATACAGCGAATTGATCGGGATTTTGATATTGTCGCGAGCGCAGAATGCGCGAGTACAGTCATACCGGCAGCCGCATCACCGCATATTGCGCGTAATCGCGATAGGGCCGGGCGAAGATCAGGCCTGCGTTGTGCGCATGCGCGCGCGCTCGCAGCGCCGCCTCGAGGTCGTCGCGGGGGGTGACGTGGAACACAGCGAGCCAGCGGCGCAGCAGCGTGCGGAACACGGCCGGCAGCCGGCGCTGGCCTCCGAAGTCGACGATGTGCAATTCGCCTCCGGGGCCGAGAATCGAGACCGCGTGGTCGATCACCGCCTCCCATGCCGGAATCATCGACAGGCTGTAAGAGACGAATACGCGGTCGAACCGTGCGATGCCGAACATAGGCTGCGGGTCGAAGCAGGTAGCGTCCGCGTGGGCGAGCCGCACCCGCGGCGCGAGGCCGGCGCGAGCGATGGTCGCGGACGCCGAGGCGAGCATTTCCGTGGAGACGTCGATTCCGTGGAGGCGCGCCGCGGGATGGCGCGCCGCGGCCACCGCGAGATTGCGGCCGGTGCCGCAGCCGACCTCGAGGACTGCGTCGCCGTCTCGTGGTGCGAGTTTGTCGATCAGCCGGTCGCGCCCGAGCAGGAAATATTTGCGGGTGAAATCGTAGATGTGGCGCTGGTACCGGTAGGTCCGATTCATCAGCTCGGTCGATGAGACCGACGTCATGTCACCCCCGAAGCACGTAGAGATGGAAGCCGCCATAGATGGCGGAGCGGTCGCGGCGGGTCAGCTCGCGCGATTGGTCCGCTTCGTAGGTCCAACGCTCCAGCACCTCGTCCTCAACCCGCCCGGGCAGCAGGGTCGGCTGCGCGGCCGTGCGGAAGATCACGCGCGCGCCGGGTTTCGCGGTGCGCGTTATCTCGCGCCAGAGATCATTGAGCTGTGCGTCCGACATCCAATCCTGCGCATCGAGCAGGACGTAGCGGTCGAGCGACTGCGGCGGTCGGCTCTTCAGGTACTCGGTGAACGAGCGGTTGAGCACCTCGACGCGGTCGGCGCGGTCGCGGATGGCGGCGAAGTGCTCGCGCTCGAGGTAGGGCGGCACCGGGCCCGAGCCGCCGTCCGAATAAGAGCGGCCGAACGCCTGCCAGGCGAAATAGTTCTCCGCGATGCTGAACTCGCAGGCGAGCTTCTCGACGCGCTCGCGCAGCACCGTCGCCATATTCGGCGCGCCCTCGCCAAGCGCAGCGTATTGCGCGGGGGGAATGCCGAGGCCGTACAGCGCCAACTGGCGGCGGCTTGCCCAGCGGATGATCGGGCTGTCGAACAGCGGCGCCACCGAGGCGTCGAAGAACGCGCGCTGCTCTTCGAGCGAACGGGCAGCGAGGACCTTGCGCAGGTCGACGCCATGGATACGCGCGACGAGATGGCCGAGGCCGATCGAATAGCCGAGCAGGCCGTAGCGATAGATGTTCTTCGAGAACATCGAGATGCGGCGGCGCCCGAAGCCGGACAGTGCGCGGCCCTCCCAATAGGCGCGGCTCTCGGTGTCGAGCCTGTCCTTGAGGAAGCGCCAATAGGCGGCGACGTTTGCCTCTTCATCCGCTTCGCCGAAGAAGCGGTAGAACGACTGCCAGGACGGCAGGTAGCGGACCGCAGCGAGCTTCAACCGGTTGAGCGCGATGTGCGCGCGGCTCAAATCGACCGCGGTGATGCGGCCGGGATCGGCGATCAAATAGGAGAGGACGTTGCAACCGCCGGACGCGATCGCCACCACGTGGCACTCCGGGGTGAGTGCCAGCGCCTCCATATCGACCTCGGGGTCCTCCCAAATCTGGGGGTAGACCAGCCCCTTGAACGCCCAGGTGAACATGATTTCGAGCAGGCCTTCGCGCGAAAACGCGCGATTGCGGCGCACTGCCTGGTTCAGACGATGGCTGGCCGCAGCTTTGGATGGGGACGTCAAGCCGAGCTCCACGTAAACAGTCGAATCGACAGGGGATTAGGCACCAGCGCGGATGTAAGTTTGATGACGCCTTCGCGGCCTTTCTGCGCGGCCGCTGCCCCCTCCGATGGATCACATCGTATGGCTGGGGACGCATGGCCGCAGGATCATCGAAACGTCACTCCGGCGTGGTTGTGTGGGGGGAGAAATGACGACATTATTTCGGAGGAGTCCATGACCATTCGCATCCGTGCTCCTTTGTCCCGACGTCGATTTCTCGTCAACTCTGCAGCGGCCGTCGCGGCTGGTGGTGTGGCGCGGCCCTATATCAGCCGTGCGGCCGATCGTCCCGCGGTCAGCCACGGCGTCCAATCCGGCGATGTTTCGGTGGATTCCGGCGTGGTGTGGGTCCGGGCGGACCGCCCGTCGCGTCTCCTCGTCGACTGGGCGACCACGGAGAGCTTCAAGGACGCCCACCGCGCCGCCTATCTCGATGTGCTCCCGGAGAGCGACTTTACCGCCACCGCGCTGCTCGAAGGCCTGCCGGCGGCGCAGGACATCTTCTACCGCGTGCGGCTCGAGGACCTCGCATCGCCGACGATTGCCGGCGAGCCGGTCGTCGGGCGGTTCCGGACCGCGCCGGCGGACCGGCGGTCGGTCACCTTCGCCTGGTCGGGAGATACCGCCGGCCAGGGCTGGGGGATCGATGAGGCCCGCGGCGGCATGCGGCTCTATTCGACGATGCTGCGCAACCGTCCGGACTTCTTCATCCACTCGGGCGACAACATCTATGCCGACGGGCCGATCCCGGCCGAGGTGAAGCTGCCGAACGGCGAGATGTGGAAGAACGTCGTCACCGAGGAGAAGTCGAAACCGGCGGAAACGCTCGCCGAGTTCCGCGGCGCCTACAAATACAACCTCATGGACAAGAATGTGCTCGCCTTCAATCGTGAGATCCCGATCTTCTCCCAATGGGACGATCACGAGGTCACCAACAACTGGTGGCCTGGCGAGCCGCTGACGCGGGCCGAGCACCTGCGCAAGAAATACGTCGACAGGAACGCGCTCGCGCTTGCCGCGCGCGCGAGCCGCGCGTTCCACGAATACATGCCGATGCGCCAGACTCAGACCGAGGCGGCTCGGGTCTACCGGAAGATCTCCTACGGGCCGCTGCTCGACGTCTTCATGCTCGACATGAGGAGCTATCGCGGCCCCAACGGCGAAGCACTTCAGGACAAGTACGGCCCGGACGCCTATTTCCTCGGGCCGACCCAGATCGCCTGGCTCAAGCGCGAACTGCTCGCCTCGCGTGCGACCTGGAAGGTGATCGCGGCAGACATGCCGATCAGCCTCATCGTCGTCTACGACGTCGACCGCAACTGGGGCGTCGAGGCGATCGCCCAGGGCGACGGACCGCCGCGCGGCCGCGAGCTCGAGATCGCCGATCTCCTGTCGTTCATGAAGCGCGCCGACGTGCGCAACACGGTGTGGCTGACCGCCGATGTGCATTACACCGCCGCGCACTATTACGATCCGAACAAGGCGGTGTTTCAGGACTTCGAGCCGTTCTGGGAATTCGTGTCGGGTCCGATCCACGCCGGCACCTTCGGCCCCAACGTGCTCGACAACACCTTCGGCCCGCAGCTCGTCTACATCAAGGCGCCGACCAAGGAGCAGGGGCAGAATTTGTCACCGGCGCTCGGGCTGCAGTTCTTCGGCGTGGTCGCGATCGATGGCGCGACCGAGGTGATGACAGTGACCCTCAAGGACACCGACGACAACGCCCTGTGGTCGACGAAGCTTGACCCGAAATTCGGGTGATAGGTCGAACTCGTCGCCCCCATGAGCGCAGCGACCTGCGAGGTGCTTGAGCTTTCTCGCACACGATGAGTGTCGTAGGATGGGTTGAGCGCTTGCGAAACCCATCGCCTCTCCCGGAGACAATCGTATCAGCTGCATCGTCTCCGCCCAATCGAGTGGGTAGCCACGAAGCCGCACGCATACGGCTGCTGCGCGACGATGGGTTTCGCCAAGGCTCAACCCATCCTACTAGCTATCCGCGATGGGATGCCTACTCCCCCGCCGGCTCCAGAACGCGCGGCGTGGCCGGCGCTGTCGGCGTCGCGACGACTTCGGGGATGCGCACCACGTTGCCGAGGAATGAGCGTGCGCTCTCCTCCCAGGTCAGCGTCTCCGCGTAGCGCCGGCAGTCCGCGCGCGGGATGGTGAGCGCCGCGAGGCAAGCCGTCCGCAAATCCTCATCGAGCGCCGCGACCGGCGCGCTGCCGACGACGTCGCGGGTCGCCGCGACCGGAAAGCCGGCGATCGGCAGGCCGCTTGCCAATGCTTCGAGCAGCACGAGGCCGAAGGTATCGGTCCGGCTCGGAAATACGAAGACGTCCGCGGCGGCGTAGATCGCGGCGAGTTCGGCGCCGCGCTTGGTGCCGAGAAAAGCGGCCTCGGGAAAGCGCCGCGTCAGATACTCCCGCGCCGGCCCATCGCCCACCACGACCTTGCTGCCAGGCAGGTCAAGCGACAGGAATGCCTCGACGTTCTTCTCGACGGCGAGGCGGCCGACGGCGAGGAAGATCGGGCGCGGCAGTCCGAGATCGATGGCGCGATCGGGATGGAACAGCCGGAAGTCGACCCCGCGCGGCCAGCGCAGCACGGTGTGGAAGCCCTGCTGGCGAAGCTCTGCGGCGAGGGAGGGCGTCGAGACCATGGTGCCGCGGCCGGCATTGTGGAACCAGCGCAGCCACGCCCAGGTCAGTCCCTGCGGGACCGGGAAGCGCGCCGATGCGTAGTCGGCGAAGCGGGTGTGAAAGCTCGTCGTGAACGGCAGCCGCTCGGTGAGGCAGTACCAGCGCGCAAAATGTCCGATCGTCCCTTCGGTGGCGATGTGGATCGCGTCCGGACGGATGGCGGCGATGCGGCTGAAGATTTCGCGCCGGCGTGGCAATGCGAGCCGGATGCCGGGATAGCTCGGCAGACCGACGCTCCAGAAGCCTTCCGGATTGAGGAACACCACCTCGGCGCCGAGCGTCTTCGCCGCCTGCGCATTCGCCTCCAGCGTGTGCACTACTCCATTGACCTGGGGCCGCCATGCGTCGGTGGCGATGAGTATCCGCATCAAGCCGCTCTCGCCCGCTGGCTGACCGATGAGAGCTCCTGGGGCGGGGTCCACAGGATTTCGAGCCCGCCGTTCAACGTTTCCACCACGACCGTGCAGCTCTCGATCCAATCGCCGCAATTGACGTAATGCACCCCGCCGATGTCGCGGCTCGCAGGATGATGGATGTGGCCGCAGATCACGCCGTCACAGCGATGGCGGCGCGCCTCCGCGGCGAGCGCCTGCTCGAAATCGCCGATGTAGTTGACGGCCTTCTTGAGCTTGAGCTTGGCCCAGCCCGAGAGCGACCAGTAGCCGAGCCCGAACCGGCGCCGGAACCAGTTGGTGACCTTGTTGATCGTCATGGCGAGCACGTTTGCCTGTTCGCCGAACAATGACAGCCAGCGGGCGTGCTTTACCACGAGGTCGAAACGGTCGCCATGGGTGACGAGATAGCGCCGGCCATCGGCGGCGACATGGACCGCATCGGCCACCACCTCGATGCCGCCGAAATGAGTGCCGAAATAGTTGCGCAGGAACTCGTCGTGGTTGCCCGGCACATAAACGAGGCGCGTGCCCTTGCGTGCCTTGCGCAACAGCTTCTGCACCACATCGTTGTGGGGCTGCGGCCAGTACCAGCCGGTCTTCAGCTGCCAACCGTCGACGATGTCGCCCACGAGATAGATGACGTCCGCCTCGAGGTCGCGCAGGAAGGCGAGGAGCCGGTCCGCCTGGCACGTCTTGGCCCCCAAATGCACGTCTGATATGAACACGGTGCGATACGGGGCGGGCGGGCTCTGCTGCACGTCGTGACCATCGCTGGCAGTCAAAAATTCAAGCTCGGCTGGCACCTTGTCCGATTCTTGCGTCATCTCCATGACGCCGTTGTCGCAATGTTGTCGCTTCCGGGGGGGCAAGATGACCGATCGAGTCGCGGCGTGCCGTTCGAGCGCGGAAATCACTGCGGATGCCGTCCCGTCGACGGGGCCTCGGCGCCTGTCGCAAGGAGAGGGCGATTTGCTCAGTCGGTTACGGAGCCTGATGGCGGCGTTCGGCGCCCGCTTCGGGTGGAACTGGGTCGGTTATGCGATCGGCCTCGCCATCGTCAGCATCTCGTTCTATGTCCTGAGCCATCTCCTGCGGGACATCGAGTGGTCGCGCGTGCTGGCGGCCGCCAAGGCGACGCCGCCGAGCCACATCGCCGCCGCCGTCCTCGCCATCGGCGGCGCCTATTTCACCCTGTCGTTCTACGACTTCTTCGCGCTGCGGGTGATCGGGGCGAAGCACGTGCCGTATCGGATCGCGGCGCTGGCGAGCTTCACGAGCTATGCCATCGGCCACAACATCGGCGCCACGGCGTTCTCCGCCGGCGCGGTGCGCCTGCGCATCTACTCGTACTTCCGCCTCGGGGTGGTCGACGTCGCAAAAGTCTGTTTTCTCACCGGGCTCACCTTCTGGATCGGCAATCTCGTCGTGCTCGGGTCCGGAATGGTGTACCGGCCCGAGGTGTCGAGCCTCATCCTGCAGATTTCGCCGGGGCTCGTTCGCGCCATCGGCGTCACGGCGCTGATCGTGCTGTCCGCCTACATCGTGTGGGTCGGGCGCGCACAGCGCTCGTTCGGTCGCAACGGTTGGCGTGTGACGCTGCCGGGAGGTTACTCGACGCTGATCCAGGTCGGCATCGGCATCGCCGACCTCACCTTCGCTTCGCTCGCCATGTACAGCCTGGTGCCGACGGTGCCGCACGACGATTTCGTCACCGTCGCGATCGCCACGGTGTCGGCGACGCTGCTCGGATTCGCGAGCCATGCCCCCGGCTCGATCGGCGTGTTCGATGCCGCGATGCTGGTGGCGCTGCCTGATCAGAACAAAGAAGAGCTGGTCGCCGCGCTGATCATCTACCGGGTCATCTATTTCATGATTCCCTTCGTCATCGCCCTCTTGATCATGGCTTATTGGGAGGCGACGCTGTTCCTTGAAGGCACGCGAGGGACCGGCAAGAAGACGCCGCTCCCACAAGAGCATGCCGCCGAGCAGCGGGATCGCGTCGAGTGATGCGCCATCTGTTCGCCGCCCGCAGGCTTTCGCGCGGGGTCGTACGGTAGCCCGCGATGGCGCTCACGGCCCGGCAAAGCTCGATCATCGCGCTGCTCGTCGCCGGCGCGCTGTTCATGGAACAGCTCGACGGCACGGTGATCGCGACGGCGCTGCCGCAGATGGCGCAGACGTTCGGTGTCGGGCCGGTCGACCTGAACATCGGCATCTCGGCCTACATGCTCACCGTCGCGGTATTCATTCCGGCGAGCGGTTGGGCCACCGACCGGTTCGGGGCGCGCGCGGTGTTCGCCTCGGCGATCGCGATATTCATGGTCGCGTCGATCGCATGTGCGGTGAGCGGCACACTCGCCACGTTTACCGCCGCGCGCATCCTGCAGGGTGTCGGCGGCGCGATGATGGTCCCGGTCGGCCGCCTCATCGTGCTGCGCAACACCGAAAAGCAGGACCTGATCCGCGCCATCGCGTTTCTCACCTGGCCAGCGCTCACCGCGCCGGTGATCGGGCCGCCGCTCGGCGGGCTGATCACAACCTACGCCAGCTGGCGGTGGATATTCTTCCTCAATATTCCGATCGGGCTTGTCGGGCTCGCGCTTGCGCTCGTGCTCATTCCGAACGCGCGCGGCGCCGCCACTGGGCGGTTCGACTGGCGGGGCTTCGTGGTCACCGGGCTCGCGAGCTTCGGGCTGATGTATAGCCTCGAGTCGATCGCGCGCAATCGCATCGACTGGCGTATCACCGTGCCGCTGCTTGCGGCGAGCCTCGTCGCCGCAATCTACGGCATCCGACACGCGCGCCGCGTCGCCCATCCGTTGCTCGACCTCACGCCGTTCGCGCTGCCGACCTTTGCGATCACGGTGGGCGGCGGCCTTCTCGTCCGTGCCGCGATCGCCGCCGCACCGTTCCTGCTGCCGCTGATGTTCCAGGTCGCTTTCGGGCTCGATCCGCTGACCTCCGGATTGCTGCTGCTAGGCGTGTTCGCCGGAAACCTCGGCATGAAGCCCGCGACCAACCGGGTGCTGCAGACCTTCGGCTTCCGCCGCACGCTGCTCGTCAACGGGCTCATCGTGATCGCGACCATCATGGCGTGCGGGCTGATGACGCCGGACACGCCGAAGGCGCTGATCGTCGCGGTGCTGTTTCTCAGCGGGCTGTCGCGGTCGATGGAGTTCACCACCATCAACGCGCTGAGCTTCTCCGAGCTGTCGCAGGAACGGATGAGCGGTGCCAACACGCTGTTCAGCATGATGCAGCAGATGGGAAACGCGCTCGGCGTCGCGTTCGGTGCCATCGCGCTGCGGCTTGCCGCGCTGCTGCACGGCGATGTCGCGGGATCGACGGTCGGCGACTTCCACCTCGCGTTCTTCGCCATCGGCTTCGTCGGCCTTATCGGGGTGGCGCAGTTTCGTCGCCTACCCGCGCACGCCGGCGAGGTTCTGCGTCAGCGTCCGGCACCGGCGAAGTCGTGATTGCGTAAAGCTGCGGCCACGCGCCGTCATCGCCGGGCTTGTCCCGGCGACCCCGATCATCGGGGCACGGCCCTGCCTAATTTATCGGGGTGGCCGGGACGAGCCCGGCCATGACCATTTATTTCACCGAAACGAGATCAAGGCTTTGTCTCGGCCGGCGGCGCAGGGGTCTCGCTCGGCTTGGCGGCGTCGTCCTTCGGCTCTTCCTTGGCCGGAGCGGTGGCGGGCGCGGCTTCGGCCGGGGCCTCCGGCTTCGCGATTGCCGCTTCCGGTTTGGCGACCTCGGTGCTGGGGGCCTCATCCGGCTTCGGCGCGGCGCGGGGAACAAGCCCCGTCCCGGGAATTGCGCCGGCGCCAGGAATCCCGGGAAGACGCAGGCCGGGCGGAAGACCCGGCGGCATGCCAGGCGGGAGCCCCACGCCGGGCGGGAGACCGGCGGGCTTCGGCTGCTCTTCCGTCGTCACGTCCTTCAGATTCCAGCCGAGGATCTCGGCCTGCTGGCTCGGCAGGCGGAATTCGAAATCGGCGGTCTTCGTCGTGATCGCCTTCGCCTTGTCGGGCTTGCCGTCGGTTGCCGACGGCTCCGCGGTCACCTGGACCCAACCGTCGGTAAGATTGCCGACATTGGCAAGGGTCACCCGCACGCCGTCGGCGTCGGCGACGATGCGCCGGGCGTCGGCAGCGGCCGGGGCGGTACGCTTGCGCACGTCCTGGAAGCTGAAGGCGTCGAACAGCGTGGCAAGGCGGGACACCTTGAAGCTGTCCGGCTCGCGCTTCTCCGGCACGTTCTCGAGATCGAACTCGCCGGGCTTCTGGGCGTCGGCTGCAATGGTGATCGTCTCGCCGGCGCCGCCGGACAGTGTGACCTTCTTGATCTCGTTGCGCTTGGTGTCGAAATCGACGTTGGCGTACCAGCCGGTGCGGTTCGCCGGCACGCGCACGGTGCCGCGCGCGAGCCAAGTCTGCGGCTGCCCTTTGATGCGCACGAACTGTCCGCCGCCGGCGCTGCCTGCGGTGTTGTCGTTGTTGCCGACGACGATGTCCGCGATGTCGCCGCTGCCGGCGCGGAACACGATTTCCTTGCCGCTGCCGTCGCCGGTATCGGCGAGGCCGAGCTCGGAGTAGCGGCCGGGATCGGAGGTGCGCGCATCGTTGAAGGTGAGCCCGGCGCTCTGCGTCACCACCTCGCGCACGGCGTCGAGGCGGATCGGAAAGCCGGAATCGGCGGCGACGAACTCGCCGCCGCGGCGCTCGATGGCAAAGGTGTCGGCGCCGTCGCGGATGGTGATGCCGGTGAGCTCGCCGGCACGGCTGCGCAGCGACGGCACCACCGGGTCGCCGCGATGGTCCGACGGGATCGCGGTCGCGGTGGTGTGCATCACCGCCGCGGTGGCGACGACGCAGACGGCGGCAATCCCGCCAAGAACGGTGAGCTGCCTCGCGTTCATTGATGGGTTCCTTCCTTCACCGGCACCGGCCGGCGCGGCCGGCGCATTGCGAACAACAGGGCGATGATAGCGACGAGGAGCGGCACCACGCCGACATTGACCGCCGTGATCCAGTTCTTGAGATCGTCGACGTTGCGACGCAGCGCGAACTGCACGTCGCGCAACTCGGAGCGGATCGTCAGCAACTGGGCGCGGAAGCCGTCGATCGCCTTGACCTGCTCCGGCGTGAGCACGTCGACGGAGCCTTCCGGCGCGCGTGGGAGCTGGGCGAGCTTCTGCTCGGTGTCCTTGAGCTCCTGGGTGAGCTGCTGCTCCTTGGCGCGGAACCGCTGGTCGGCCTCCGCCTCCATCTTCTGGATCATCTCGAACGGCCGCCACGAGACGCCGCGGCCGCGCAGATCGGACAGCGCCGCGCCGCCCGCCATCTGCTCGACGGCGTTGACGACGAAGTCGCCGTTGTTGGCGAAGGCCTGGGCGATCTGCTGGCCGAGCAGAGATTGCTGCTGGATCCAGTTGCGGTCCATCAGCATGTCGGCGTCGCCCACCAGGATGACGTTGACGGGCTTGGCCGAACGCTTGAGCGTCCCGCCCTTGGGTGTGGCGTCCTTGGGGGCATCGGCGGCGGGCGTGTCCTTTTCGGCCGGCGGTCCGTCGGGATAGGCGCTATCGAGCGTGCCGGAGAGCCGCGCGGCCAGCACCGGCGGCTTGTCGACGCGCTTGAGCCCGGAGAGCATGCGGCGCGGATCGCCGGTGCGGTCGGCGGCGACGGAGGCATCGATCAGCACCGCGTTGTCGCTCGCCGTCATCAGCGGTCGCAGCGTGATGCCGTCCTTGGCGGTCCCGAAGGATCCCGCATCGGTCAGGACGATCGCGGAGAGCTGCGCGAGGATTGCCTCGTCCTTTGCGAGCGCGTTGGCGCGCAGCGCAAGCCAGGGCAGATTCTGCGTCACCACCGGGCGGCCGCCGACGTTGCGCTGGGTCTGCAGCGCGTAGGTCGAGTCGCCGATCACCTTGGTGGGATCGAAGGTCACGCCCCAGGCCTTGAACAGCGGTTCGAGCGTCGAGCTTGCGTCTGGCATGGGCTGGCCGCCGGGGCCCATCTGGTTCTCGGCGAACGGGTCGACGAAGACGATGGTCGGCTTGCCGGCGAGCACCCACTGGTCGACCTCGTAACGCGTCGCGTCGTCGAGATGCTGCGGATGGACGACCATCAGCACCTTGGCGTCGTCCGGAATCTTGCCGCCGGATTGCGGCACGTTCTTAACGTCGAAGAACTGGCGCATCTGGGCGAGCGTCTGCTGCTCGGGAATACGCGTCATCGGGCTGCCGGCGAGGCCGATGCCGTCGATCAGCGCTACCACCGGCTTGCCGCGGTTGCCGAGCTGGGCGACGAGACGGGTGAGGTCGTACTCGAGAAACGTCTCGCGGTCGGGCGCGAAGACGTTGATGGTGGAGCGGCCGGTGGTCGAGTTGGTCGCGGCGAGGCCGAAGAACAACTGCTCGCCGCCGGCGCCCTGGAACGACTGGATGCCGTAGCCGACCGCGCGATCCTCTTCCTCGGAGAACGGCCGCGGGTCGATGACCTCGAGCACGATGCGGCCGTTCGATGCCGCGACATAGGCATCGAGCATGGCGCGCACGCGCCCCGCGAACGCGGCGAGCTGCGGCGCCTGCTTGGTGAGCCCGCTCGACAGGAAGAGGCGGAAGCGCAGCGGCTCGTTGAGGTCGCCGAGCAGGGTGCGCGTACCGTTGCTCAGCGAGTAGAGATGCTGCGCAGTGAGGTCGACGCGGGTGCTCCGCAGGAGCTGCGAGGTCATGATGTTGATGCACACGAAGATCACGGCGCCGAGCACCGCGGCGATCGCCGCCATGCGGCCGGCGGTCAGCCGTCCGTGGCCTTGTCGCTCGGGCGACGGCCCGGGCCGTCCGCTGGCGGAATTCACAGATTCGGACATTTCACCCTCACGCCGCTTTCTTGACGTCGATCGCGAGCACGTTGAGCCATAGGCAGAACACGATCAACGAAACGAAGAAGATGATGGACGGCAACTCCAGCACGCCTTCGGTGATGCGCTGAAACTGGCCGAGGAACGACATCGAGCGCACCGCGTCGACGATCACTGGCGGGGCCCACGACCGCACCGCGGCGATGACGAGATCGAAGCCCGCCATCACGAAAAGGAAGCTCACCGCGGTGGCGCCGATGAAGGCGAGCACCTGGCTCTTGGTCAGCGCCGAGATCGCCGCGGCGACGGCGAGGAACGCGCCCGCCATCAGCCACGAGCCGATGTAGGAGGTGAAGATCACGCCGTTGTCGGGCGAGCCGAGGATGTTGACCGTGATCCAGATCGGCATCGTCAGCACCAGGGCGAGCGCAGCGAACGCCCAGGCGGCGAGCCATTTGCCGAGCACGATCTGCCACGGCGGGACCGGAAGCGTCATCAGGATCTCGATGGTGCCGCTGCGACGTTCCTCCGCCCAAAGGCGCATGGCGATCGCGGGCATCAGCACGAGGAACAGCCAGGGATGCCAGAAGAAGAATCCGGAGAGATCGGCCTGACCGCGGTCGAAGAAGCCGGTCATGAAGAAGGTGAGGCCGGCGGCGAGTGCCAGGAACACGATCAAAAACACCGCCGCGACCGGGGTCGCGAAATAGGCGGCGAACTCGCGCTTGAAGACGAGCCAGATGGGGCGCAGATCGAACGAGCGCATGTCAGTTCCTCGATCCGTTGGTGATCTCGCGGAATACGTCCTCGAGGCTCGCGCGCTTGAGGAACATCTCGGAGACGACGATGTTCGAACGGCCGAGAATGCCGGCGAGCTCGGCGGCCGTCGGCCGGTTCTGCGGCGCATGAACGAGAAGGCGGGTGACGCCGTCGACGCGCTCGGCGACGTAGACCTTGGAGACGCCGGGCTGGGTCGAGATGATCTCGATCGCCTTGCGCGGATCGGCGGTCGCGATCGTGACCGCGAGCTCCGTCTCGTGCGGCCGCGCCAACAGCTCCGCCGGCGTCGCGTCGGCGAGCATGCGGCCCTTGGCGATGATGATCGCGCGGGTGCACACCGCTTCCACCTCTTCGAGGATGTGGGTCGAGATGACGATGGCCTTCTGCGGGGCGATGGTGCGGATCAGCTCGCGCATCTCGTGCTTCTGGTTCGGGTCGAGGCCGTCGGTCGGTTCGTCGAGGATGAGCACGTCGGGATCGTGCACCAGCGCCTGGGCGATGCCGACGCGCCGCTTGAAGCCCTTGGAGAGCTGCTCGATGCGCTGGTTCCAGACGTCGGCGAGGTCGATCCGCTCGACGAGCTCGGCCAGCCGGTCGTTGGCCTGGCGCTTCGAGAGGCCGTGCATCGCGGCGATGAAGCCCAGAAAGTCGGCGACGCTCATGTCGGCGTAGGCGGGTGCGCCCTCCGGCAGATAGCCGAGACGGCGGCGTGCCTCCATCGGCTGAGTCTGGCTGTCATAGCCCTCGATGAGCGCCTGTCCCGAGGTCGGCTCCAGGAATCCGCTGATGATCTTCATCGCGGTCGACTTGCCCGCGCCGTTGGGCCCGAGAAAGCCCACGACCTCGGCGCGATCGACGGCGAACGAGATGCCATCCACCGCGGTCAACGACCCGAACCGTTTGACGAGATCCCGTGCTTCGACGAGCGCCATCTGTGCTGCTCCTGGCATTTCCACCGGACGGATCGTGGACGGTTGGGCCGTTCGGAAACGGTTCCGCCTCGCGAAGCGTCGAATTAGCGCCATCGACGCAAATTTCAAGAGGTTTTCACGACGCACGGATGACACGCCTCAGGCGTGGTCCGTTCGGCGAGCGTGATCCGTTCAGTGAGGCACAATGAAAAGGCCGGCAATTGTGCCGCTTTGTGGGCCGGCGGCCTTGCAGTGGATGCGACGTTTCGACATATCGACCGCCGTCGCGAGCAAAATGTCGCGCAGCAGAGGACACGGGCGCACGGTGGCCCTGCGTCCAAATCTGCCGGGCCCGGCCGAAATCGGAGGATCGTGGATGCAAAACCAATCAATATCAGATTTGCCGGGCGGGCCGAAAGGTGAATTGCGACGAGTGGCAGGCGCGGCGAAATCGATCGGTAATCTCCTGGCGGCGCAACCGCACATTTTCCCCTCGGCTCTCGATGATAGGCCGACGCCGGCATATTCTCCGGGCGCGAACGGTCTCCGGAACCGGCGGTTCGAGACCGAAGCGCGCCGTGGCGGCAGTTCGCGCATGCAGCACGCGCGCGTAATCCGGCGCTATTGCGTGCACGATAATCGGCGAATTCATTCCTGGCGGGAACGCAATGGTTGTGGTCGAATTGTTTTCGCTGATTCACCTTGGAAAGTCTGGGCTCCGCCCGTTTCCGTCAAACCCGATGGTTATCGGCAATAGAATAGTGGCTGTAAACGTCATGTAAAAGCACTTGTGGTACACATGCGTAAGACGCAATCCTAAGCTTGCATTTGTCATCCATTCGATATAATGCGGGCTTTCCTCCACAGGAGCGACGCAAAAATGAATTTGAAGTCCATGAAGATCGACGCGCTGGTCGACCTGAGAAGCCGGATCGATGCTGTGCTCGCGTCGAAGGTTTCGGATGAGCGCCGGGCGCTCGAATCCGAGCTTGCGAAGCTGACGCGTTACGATTCCGGCGGCGGACGTGCGAAGCCCGGCGGCCGTGGCGCGCGTGGAAAAGTCGCGCCGAAGTACCGTAATCCCGAAAATCCTGGGGAAACCTGGGCCGGTCGCGGCCTGAAACCTCGGTGGCTCGCCGCCGCGATCAAGTCGGGAAAGAAGCTCGAGGAGTTCGCGATTTCCGGTAGCGTCAAGGGCGCTGCAAAGAAGGCCCGCAAGAAGCGCGTCGCCAAGAAGTGAGCGTATATTGACGGCAATCCCCGAATTGCCGCCTGGTGACGATAGCGCTGCGACGATAGCGCTCCGACGACAGCAGACGCCGCCCAAAGCTGGCGGCGTGTTTCTCCTCATTGTCAACGATGCATTTAAGCGCCACAGCCATGCACGCTGCGCGTGCGATTTTGCTATTTTCGCGTTTTTACCGCGACGCGCAATGAGTTACCGCAGCATAAACCGGATTCGCGCTGAAAACTAACCTACCGGTTGAATCTGCCGATCGTTTCGGCGTTCATAATCCTGACATTTGGAGCCACTCCAATCACATGCTCTTTCGGGCATCGCCGAAAAGCGGTGGCGCGGCGCACAGCCGCACCTATGTTATATTTCGGCATTCGCGAGTTCCTCAGCCACGACGGAGTTCCCCCATGGCCGTATCCACCGACAAGTATCTCGATCTTCTCGAGCAGAAGAAGGCGTTCGCTCACATCGCGACGCTGATGCCGGACGGTTCCCCGCAGGTGACGCCGGTATGGTTCGACTACAAGAACGGGATCGTCCGGGTGAACACCGCCAAGGGCCGGGCCAAGGCGCGCAATCTCAAGCCGGGTGCGCCGGTGGCGCTCGCGATCATGGATCCCGACAACCCCTATCGTTACGTCCAGGTCCGCGGCAAGGTTCGCAGCGTCACCGAGGACGGCGCCGACGCCCACATCAATCTGCTCGCCAAGAAGTATCTCGGTCAGGACAAGTATCCCTACGGCCAGCCCGGCGAGGTGCGGCTGCTCGCCGAGATCGAGCCGGCCTCGATCTCGGGAATGGGGTGAGTGCGGGCGCGTTGGCGGTCTTCTACGTCCAGCCGTAGAGCGCTGCGGGATTGTCGGCGAGCACGCGGTCGCGCTGGCGTCCATCTGGAATCCAGTCGAGCAGCATGTCGACGAGGGCTCCGTCATTCGGCATCGGGATGGTCCATCGCGTCATCACGTGCGGCCAGTCGGAGCCCCAGACGATGCGATCCGGCGCCGCCTCGAGCAGCGCATGGGCGAATGCGACAGTGTCTGCGTGGGGCAGAGGTTGCGATGATATGCGATAGGGGCCGGTGAACTTGACCCAGGCGCGGCCGCCGCGCAGAAGCCGCAGTAGCGCCTGGAATCCCGTCACCCCGGTGCCCTTCTCGGCACGGACGTAGCCGAGATGGCCGAACACGACGTCGACCGGCAGGCCGTCGAGCATGCGGTCGAGATCGGGAAACTCGTCGACATGCATCAGGAACTCGATGTGCCAGCCGAACGGGCTGATGCGCTGGGCGAGCCGCCTGATGCGCTCGACCGGCAGCCGTCCCTTGCCTTCACGCAGATCGACGATGTTGAGGCGGGCGCCGCGGACACCGACCGCATGCATCGCCTCGAGCTCGCGCGGCGTGGCATCGTCACCGATCACCGCAACGCCACGGAACGACGGCCCGGCCGCCTTCATCGCCGCAAGCATCGCGGAATTGTCGGTGCCGTAGAAGCTCGGCTGCACGAGCACCGCGCGCTCGCAGCCGAGTGCCGCGAGCAGTTTCTTGTAGTCCTCGAGCAGTGCGTCGGGCGGTGTGTAGATGCGCTCGGGAATATACTTGTAGACCGCCTGCGGTCCGCAGATGTGGGCGTGGCAGTCGCAGGCGAGCGGCGGCAGCTTGAAGCGCGGCAGCCGGGGCGCCGGATCAGGACGGGCGCAAACGGGGATGTCGTCGTCGGCGACTGCACTCATGGCCGATCCTCATCGGAGGGTTGCTGCGCGCCTCGTGTGCCATCGCGGGCGGATGGCGGGCACGCGGATGGGTGTAAATAGCGTCTCAATCGAGAGGAGGCAATTTCATGGGCCGGCCGGGACCGATCGAGTATGCCGACGCATCGCCGCGGGTGCGCGCTGTCTTCGACGACATCAAGCGCACGCGCAACGTCGAGGACGTCAACAACTTCTGGAAATATCTCGCCCACGATCCGGCCGGCCTCGAGCGTACCTGGGAGAGCATCAAGCAGGTGATGGCGGCTGGCGCGCTCTCGCCGCTCGTCAAGGAGATGCTCTACGTCGCGGTGAGCGTCACCAATGGCTGCGGTTATTGCATCGCCAGCCACACCGCATCCGCGCGCAAGGCCGGCATGACCGAGGAGATGTTCGGCGAGCTGATGGCGGTGGTCGGGATGGCGAACGAGACCAATCGCCTCGCGAACGGCTATCGCGTGCCCATCGATCCCGCATTCGAGAAATAGCGCAGCAGTTTCACCGCAGCGCCGTAGGGTGCGCAAAGCGAAGCGTGCGCACGCCGTCGGCGCATTCCGCGTGGGCGCCGCGCTAAGACGCGCCTTTGCCCACCCTACAAGTGCGCGATGCGCGGCATCACTTCGGTCGCGAACAGCGCCAGCGAGCGGAGCGCTTCGGTGAGCGACATGTTGCCGAAGAAGAGATAGGAGAGAAGGTAGTTGATGCCGAGCTCCGAAGTCTGACGCTCGATCGTCTCGACCACTGTGTCCGGGCATCCCGCGATCACCGAGCCGTCCTTGATTCCGTCATCCAGGGTCGCGGCGCGCGGCACGTTGATGCGCGCGGCCGATTCGCTCGCGCCGTGCAGGGTGCGCAGCCAGTTCAGCGCTTCGAGGTGGTGCGCCATGGCGGGTGCGGCAATCCGCCTCGCTTCGGCATCGGTATCGGCGACGACGATGTTGCGCAGCACGCCGATCGCGGCACCCCCGCGGAACTCGGCCTTGGGCTGGGCGGCGCCGCCGCGTTTGGCGAGCGCTGCGCGATAGGCATCGATATTGGCCTTGGCGAAGGCGGTCGGGCCGAGGCTCACGAAGTGCAGCCCGTGCTCGCCTGCCCATGCCGAGCCGCCGGGATTGGACGAAGGGTACCAGAATGGCGGATGCGGATGCTGCGCCGGCCGCAGCGGCATCGGCACATTGACGTATTTGTAATGGGGACCCGAATAGCTGAAGCGGTCGGCGACGAGGCCGGCGCAGAGGCAAGCATAGGCGTCGAGGAAGATGTCGCGCGAGCGGTCGTGATCCACATGGTGATAGCCGAGCTCGAACGGCGACACGCCGCGGCCGACGCCGACCTCGTAACGGCCGTGGCTCAGCTGATCGAGCATGCAGATTTCCTCGATCAGACGTAGCGGCGAATAGAGCGGCAGCAGATAGACGAGCGGTCCGAGCCGCATGCGCCGCGTCGCGCGGGCGACTGCGGCGAGGTAGACGCCCGGTACCGGCACCATGTTGAGCGGCGTCGAGTGATGCTCGGCGACATGCAGGCAATAGATGCCGGCTTCGTCGGCGGCGGCGGCGAAGGTGAGCCGCTCGTCGAACAGTGTCGCAAGGGGGCGGTCCGCCCGCTCCACATGATCGAACAGCCCGACCTTCATGCCTCCAGCCCCTCGACGTGATAGAATCGATCGAGCCGCTTCCGGATCAGCGAACGAGCTGCCCCATGTTCCTGAGAAATTTCTGGTACGTCGCCGCCGCCGGTCACGATGTCTCCCGCACGCCGATGCGGCGTGTGTTCCTCGGTGAGCCGGTGGTGCTGTTTCGCAGGCAAGACGGCACGCCGGTGGCGTTGGAGGACCGCTGCGTCCATCGCCATCTCCCGTTGTCCATGGGCAGGCTCGTCGGTGACATCCTGCAATGCCACTATCACGGGCTGCGCTATGACGCGACCGGCGCCTGCGTTGGTGTGCCGGGGCAGGACGCTATTCCGCCTGGCGCCTGCGTGAAAGCCTATCCGGTGGTGGAGCGCCATCGCTGGCTGTGGATCTGGATGGGCGATCCGGCGCTCGCCGACCCCACCGCAATCCCCGACTTCCACTGGCTCGACGATGCGGCTTGGGGAGCGAAGACGCAGTATCTCCACGTCCAGGCGAACTGGCAGCTGATCGTCGACAACCTGCTCGATCTCACCCATCTCGCCTTCGTGCACGAGACCACCATCGGCAATTCGGCGCTCGTCGAGAACGCGAAGGTCAAGGTCGAGCGCGCGCCGAGCAACGTCGTGGTCACCCGGTGGATCATCGATGCGCCGGCGCCGCCGACCTTCGTCAAGGCCGGCGACTTCACCGCGAACGTCGACCGCTGGCAGATCATCGACTTCGCGCCGCCGGCGTTCCTGCGCCTCGATGTCGGCTGCACGCCGACCGGCACCGGTGCGCCGCAGGGCCGTCGCGTCGGCGGGATCAACATGCGTAATCTCAATGCGGTGACGCCGGAGACCGAGACCACGAGCCATTATTTCTGGGGTCAGGCTCACGACTGGGACATCCACAATCCCGCGACCACCGACATGCTGATTGGGCAGATCCGCACCGCGTTCCTCGAGGACGTCGCGGTATTCGAGGCCCAGCAGCGCAACATGACGCTGATGCCGAGCGCGCCGCAGATCGATATCAATGCCGACAACGGCCTCATCCAGGCGCGGCGCATCCTCGAGCGCATCCATCGCGAGGAGCAGGGCGCGGTCGCGACCGCGGCGGAATAAGCTGACGCGCCCGCCGCGCGGCGCGTCTGCGGAACGGTTTTCAACGATATCCGCAAAACAGGGAGAGAAAGTTCATGAGGTCCGATCAAAGGTTCGTCGGTCTTGCCGGGCTCGTCTGTTGTATCGCGCTCGCCGGCGCGGCGGAAGGTCGCGGCCGGCTCGCTCGGCGGTCCGCTCGCCCTTCAAGACGAGGGCAGCTTCTTCATCAACGGACGCAGCGTGACGATTCCCTCGCCGTATTATGGCACGACCGGACTGTCCGGCCCCGGGCAGGTGACGGTCGGGCAGATGTACGTGCACTTCCGCGTTCCGGCGAACGCGGCCGGCGTGCCTGTGATCCTGGTGCACGGATCAAACCATACCGGCATGACTTATGAGACCACACCGGACGGCCGCGAAGGCTGGGCAACCTATTTCGCGCGCCATGGCCATCCGGTCTACGTCGTCGATCACGTCGGCCGCGGCCGGTCGGGATTCAACCCGACGCCGCTCAACGAGGCGGTGGCGAAATCAGATCCAAAGCTGGTGCACGGCGCGCCGCTCTACGGTCGTGAGGGCGCCTGGGTCAATTTCCGCATCGGCCCGCACTATCCCGAGACTTTCCCTGGCGCGCAATTCCCCGTCGAAGCGCAGGACCAGTATTTCTCGCAGCTCGTGCCGAACGCGGAGGAGCTTCCCGACGGCCCCAGCGGCGCCGCGACAATCGACGCGCTCACCGCTCTCATCGACAAGATCGGGCCGGCGGCGGTTCTGGTTCACTCGCAGTCCGGACTCTACGGATTGGAGCTGGTGAACCGGCGACCGCAGCTCGTGCGTGCCTTCGTTTCGGTGGAGGGCGGTTGTGCGCCGATCGCGCCCGAGGTCGTGAAATCCGCGCTCGCCACGGTCCCCATGATGTCGGTATGGGGCGACAACAGCGTCGGCGCAGTCGGCATCAACGGCGACGGCCGCCGCAACGCCTGCAAGGACACGATTGCTGCGGCGAACGCCGCCGGCGGGCGCGGCACCTTCTATGTGCTGCCCGAGCACGGTATCAAGGGCAACAGTCACATGATGATGCTCGACAAGAACAACCTCGCGGTGGCCGACGTGATCCTCGGCTGGCTCGACGGTGTCACGCAGAAGGCCGCCGCCAAATAGCGCGCGGGTCGTGCCGCCGGGCACGCCCGCCCACCAGCTCAGCCGTGGTGGATGTCGAACCCGGCGGCCTCGATCAGGCCCATGATGTAGCGATGCAACTCCTCAACGAGCTCGCGCGTCCGCGCGAGATCGACGTCTACCAGCCTACCGTCGCGCTTGCGGACCTTGCCGTCCACCAGCACCCAGCTCACGTTCGCCGGCTGCGCGCGGAGCACCAGGGTCGCGACAGGATCGGTCGCGGGGATGAGAGAAAGGTCGTCGAGGTCGACGAGAATGAGGTCGGCGCGCTTGCCGACCGACAGCGTTCCGACCTTGTGATCGAGCCCGACCGTGCGGGCCCCCTGGATGGTGGCGAATTCGAGCACGTCGCGTACTGGAACGAGGACGGGGCGACCGCCCTCGCGGCGCACGCGGTCGGCTTCGAGTTGATGGTCGGAGATCACCAGCGCGCGCATCTGCGCAAACAAGTCGGACGGCATGCGGGTCTCGTTGTCGACGCTGAGCGACGGCCGCAGCCCGTAACGCAGCCAGCGCTGAACGCTCGGGAAGCCGTGGCCGGACATCATCTCCGTCGCCGAGGACGTCGACAGCGTGCCGCCGTGCTCGCCGAGCGCTTTGAGCTCGTCGTCGGTCGCCTCGCCGGCGACCGCATGCACGCAGGTGATGTCGGGACCGAGCATCTGTGCTTTGGCGAGGGCGGCGATCACGCCGGCCTTGGTCACGTGCACGGTGGTGCGCACCCCGAGCTCGCGGGCGAGGCGGATGTCGGCGATGGTTGCCGTGATGTCGTTCGGCGGCGTTCGCGCCGCAATCGCGAGCGTGACGAGCTGGTCGGTCGAGGCGAAATATTGCTTCGCCACGCGCCTGATGTCGGCGGCCCGGCGCTCGACCGCCTCCGGCGCGTCGGCGCCGGGCAGTGCCGAGGAGCCGTAGGCGAACACGGCGCGCATTCCCGAATCGGCGAGCCCCTTGATCGCCGCATCGGCATGGGCCGGCGAGTTCATGATGTGCGACCAGTCGAGCATCGTGGTGATGCCGGAATTTTGCGCCCCGAGCGCGCCGAGCAGGTTGCCGATGTAGACGTCCTGCGGCCGATAATGGAGCCCGAGGGTGCCGAACATCAGCTTGATGTACACGGCAAGATCACCCTCGGAGATCAGCGACCGTGTCAGTGTCTCCCACGTGTGGCGGTGAGTGTCGATAAGGCCCGGCACAACGAGCTTGTTGCGGGCATCGATGACGTCGGCGTCGGTCACAGGGAGGTCGCGCCCGATCGCGACGATCGCGCCGTTGTCGATCAGGACGTCGGCGGCATCGAGCTCGCCGATCGATCCATCGAGCGTCGCGACGTGCCCGCCCTTGATCAGGATCCGGCCCGCAAGCCGTGGCTGTGCCGCGATGCGCTGCGTTGAGAAAGGCAAGCCGGCTGCGGCAGCAGCGGCGGCGGCGGTCATGAAGGTGCGTCTTGCGATCGGCATGGGCCTCTCCGTCCGTGTGCGGCGGACGTTTCTAGGGGGCTTCGGTGCGACCGCTTTGACCGCGCCGTGCCCGTGCAAAAGCCGCCGCAGCGCTTCTACCACGACGCCGCGCACCGAGCGTAGCTCGAAGGATTGAGCCCGGGCGAAACGCACCCCATATAGGCGCTTCATGCAACGTGCTGTGCTGGAGGCAGCCCCTTGATGTCCGACGTCCGCAACAGCGCCGCGCAGCACCGCTTTGAGCTCGACGTCGATGGCGAGCAGGCGGTCGCATACTATCGCATGACGCCGGGCGTGCTTACCTTCGTCCACACCGAAGTGCCGCAGGCGCTGTCCGGCCGCGGGATCGGAACGAAGCTCATCCGCGGTGCGCTCGAAATGGTGCGGGCGCAGGGGCTCAAGGTCGTACCTCAGTGTCCTTTCGTGTCGGCTTTCATGGGCAAGCACCCCGAGTACAACGACCTGTTGTATTAGCGGTGCTCGCTTGTAACCGAGTGTCCCCCCGATTTCCCGCAAACCTCATCCTGAGGAGCGTCCGAAGGACGCATCTCGAAGGATGGCCCCCCGCGCTGCGGCCATTGGCCATCCTTCGAGACGCCGTGCTTCGCACGGCTCCTCAGGATGAGGTCCGCGAAGGATTTCGTGCGGCGTTTTCGCGCGCTACCCATCCCCCTCCACGGCGAACCGGACGATCTCCGCGGGCGATTTTCCCGCGAGGCCGAGCCGCGTGAGGGTGAGGCCATCGCGCGCGTAATCGATGCCGAGCGCGATCGATGCTAGCTGCACCAGCGCGTCCATGGTGGGCGTCGACACGCCGGCGGCGGCGCCGAGCGCGGCCATGGGCACGAGGCCGTAGCCGATGTCCTCGTGGACGTAGCGGTGATCGAGGCGCGGGGGCGCCTTGATCGTCTTGTTGGGCGCGCTCTCCTCGCAGGCGCGCGCGATGTCGCCGCTGTCGCGCGCCTCTCGCGTGGTGAGACCCGCCTCGTAGAAAATGTCGAGAAACGGCACCGCCGGAACGCCGAGTGCGCGGGCCACCGCCATGCGCTCGGCATCGACGGCGGCGGTGACGCGGCCGACCGCCGGCGTGAAGCCTTCGCGGTAGAACAGGAAGTCGCCGCCAGTGCGCTCCAGCCATCCGGCGTTCATCATCATGCCAGGCGGATGGAAGATCGCGTTGATGTTGCCGAGCCCGGTCTCGAGCACGCTCGATGCCGCGAGGATGTTCGGATAGAGCGGATTGATCAGCGCGAACAATTCATCGGCGTGCCGGCCGGGCAGGGCGGCGAACCGCAGGCGATTGGTGTAGCTGTAGATGTTGACGGTCGCCGGACCTTCGAGTCGCGTGATGTAGGTGAGCGTCACCGTCTCGCAGCTGCGCACCGGCCCGCGATAACCGGCGTGACGCAGCGCGGCGAGGAAGTGCAGCCCGCCGCCGGTGTGCCCGGGATTGAGGAAGATCGGCCGGCTGCCGTCGATGAGCGGCGCGAGCGCGCGGGCGTACGGCTCGTGGGCGACCGAAGGCACCACCAGCATGATGAGATCGGCGCCATCGACGGCCTCGGCGAGGTCGGTGGTCATGAGCGCGATCGGGACGAGTCCCGCGTGGATGCCGCGTGCTTCGATGCCGCCCCGACGGCGCAGCTCGTCGAGACGCTCGGCATTGCGGGTGTGCAGCCGCACCGCAAAGCCGCGACGGCCGAGATCGGCCGCCGCAGCGCAGCCGCCATGTCCGGCGCCGAGTACTGCGACCGTCCTGATGCTCATGCGTGTTCTCTTGGTGATGCGGGGAAAGTGCGGATCATCGGCAGCGGCCCCGCGTTGTCAACCGCACGGGCGGCTGACGTGACGCAGCGTGCCGGCCTTCCGGCCGTTTCACCCAGCCTATATGGTGGTCAAAGAAGCGCGCAGCGAAGCCCGCAATCTCCTGTGAAGCGGGGCCTGGAAGGGAGCATCCTCGGATGAGAACATTCGCGCTTGCCTTCGCGATTGCCGTCGCGCCGTCCTTCGGCGCCGTCAGCTCCGGTCACGCCGAGGATTGGCCGGTGCGGGCGGTGACTTTCGTGGTGCCCTATGCCGCGGGCGGCCCGAACGATGCGCAGGCGCGAATCCTCGCAGCGCGCATGGGCGAGCTGCTGCATCAACAGTTCGTCATCGAGAATGTCGGCGGCGCCGGCGGCATGACCGGTGCGAACCGGGTCGCCAAGGCGGCGCCCGACGGCTATACGCTGCTGCTCGCCGGCCTCGCCGTATTCGGCCAGATCCCGACCCTCTACAAAAAGCCGCCTTACAACCCGGTGACCGATTTCGAGCCGGTGGCGCTGATCGCGGATTCCGCGCGCATCCTGATCGCGCGCAAGGACCTTCCGGTCAGCACGCTGCCCGAGTTCATCGCCTACGCGAAATCCAACCAGGAGCGCATGCAATACGCTTCGGCCGGGGCCGGCTCCGGTTCGCATGTGTGCGCCATCCTGCTCGACCAACTGATCGGCACGCACATCGCCCATGTTCCCTATCGCGGTACCGGACCCGCCATGCAGGACCTGGTCGCCGGCCGGATCGATTTCACCTGCGAGCAGATTTCGACCGCCTATCCAATGATCAAGTCCGGCCAAGTGAAGGCGATTGCGACGCTCGCTTCGAGCCGGCAGCCGGTGCTCGCCGACGTTCCGACGGCGCAGGAGCAGGGCGTCGACCTCGATTGCAGCGTCTGGATCGCTCTGGCCTTCCCGAAGGATACGCCGAAGGCGATCGTCGATCGCATGGCCGAGGTTGCGAACGAAGCGGTGGAGACGCCGGTCTTGCGCGAGCGCTACCAAAATCTCGGCATCTCCATCGTCCCGCCGGAACGGCGCACGCCGGCCTATTTCGCCCGCTTCATCCCGGCGGAAATCAAGAAATGGGCCGCGCCGATCAAGGCGAGCGGTGTCTCCGCCGATTGACGGCTGCAGCCGCGACGACGCATTCTCAATACGGACCCTCCAAAATACATCCTCGAGGAGACGCCTGAAATGAAGCGCCTGTCGCTTGCCCTGGCCATTGCTCTCGCCGGCATTACCGCCGCGCAGGCGCAGACCTACCCGTCGCGTCCGATCACGCTGGTCGTTCCATTTCCGCCGGGCGGCTCGACCGACGTGATCGCGCGCATCACTGCGGAGCGGATGCGCGCCACGCTCGGCCAGCCGATCGTCATCGAGAATGTCGGCGCCGCGCAGGGCAGCGTCGGGGTCGGCCGCGTCGCCCGCGCACCGGCCGACGGCTACACGATCGACATCGGGCAGTGGGACACCCATGTGGTCAACGGCGCGATCTATCAGCTTCCCTATGATCTCGTGAAAGACTTCGAGCCGATCGCGCTGCTGTCGAAGAACCCGCTGATGATCGTCGGCCGCAAGTCGCTGCCGGCCGCCGATCTTCCCGGCCTGATCGCGTGGCTCAAGGCTAATCCGGACAAAGCCACCCAGGGCAATCCGACCGCGGGCGGCCATGTGGCAGGTGCTTACTTCCAGAAGGAGACCGGCACCCACTTCACCTTCGTGCCCTATCGCGGCGCCGGCCCGGCGATGCAGGACCTGGTCTCCGGCCAGATCGATCTTCTCATCGTGCAGCCCGCCGTGGCGCTGCCGCAGGTCCGCTCCGGTGCTATCAAGGCGTTTGCTTCGACTGGAAACACGCGGCTTGCGGTGGCATCCGACATTGGGACGGTGGGGGAGGCCGGTTTGCCCAGCCTGGAGATGTTGGGATGGTACGGCCTCTTCGCGCCCAAGGGGACGCCGAAGGAGATCATCGCGAAGCTCAGCGCTGCGGTGAACGAGGCGTTGTCCGATCCCACCGTGCGCCAACGCCTCGCCGATCTCGGCCAGGAGATTCCCGAGCCCGCCGGACGGACCCCGCAGGCGCTCGGCGATCTGCAGAAAGCCGAGATCGAGAAGTGGTGGCCGATCATCAAGGCAGCGAACATCCGCGGCGAGTGAGGCGCACGTGCCGCAGGGCGCCCGCCGATGACACTGCGGCGGCCATCGGCTAGGGTCGCGACAAAGGCCGCCCAACCAGAAGCATCCGAGGAAGCCCATGGACGTTGTCCGCCGCCGTTTCGTGCAAGGCGCGGCCGCTGCCGCCGCGCTGCCGGTGTTGTCTCCCGCCGCACGGGCGCAAACCTATCCGACGCGGCCGATCCGCTTCATCGTGCCGCTCGCGCCGGGCGGTGGGCTCGACTTCGTCGCCCGCCTGTTCGGCGAATACCTGTCGCGCAACATCGGCCAGCAGATATACATCGAGAACAAGCTCGGTGCCGGCGGCATGATCGGCATCGAGACCGCGGCGAAGAGCCCGCCCGACGGCTACTCCATTCTCGTCACCAACGACAACGTGGCGAGCGCACCGCATGTGCTGCGGGTCAACACCGATTACGTGAAGGATCTCCTCCCGGTGGTCCAGCTCTCGCAGCAGACACTGGTGCTTGCGGTGCATTCTTCGTTCGAGGTGAAAACGGTCGCCGAGCTCGTCGCGGCAGCGAAGGCGAAGCCCGGCATGGGCTTCGCAACCTCGGGTGTCGGCTCGAACCAGCACATTCTCGGCGAATGGTTCGCTAAGGAAGCGGGCATTCAGCTCGATCACGTGCCCTATCGCGGCGCCGGCCAGGCGGTGAACGACTTCATCGCCGGGCACATCCTCGTCGGCGTGCTCGGGCCGACGGCGTTGATCCCGCACTTCAAGACCGGGACCCTGCGCTGCCTCGCGCAATCCTCAAGTAAGCGGGCGGAGAGCCTGCCCGACGTGCCGACCTTCGAGGAGGCCGGCTTCAAGGGCATGGTGCTGGACGCCTGGTACGGCGCCTTCGCGCCGTCCGGCACGCCGGAGGCGGTGATCGCGCGCCTCAATGCCGAGATGAACAAGGCGGCTGCAGATCGTGCCACCCGCGACAGCCTGCTGCAGACCGCGACCGAGCCGGTCGGCGGCACGCCGGAGCAGTTCGCCGCGGTGGTGCGCGAGGACGGCGCGAAATACGCCCGTCTCGCCAAGGAGCTGGGCATTCGGGTGTAGCTGCCCTGCGATAATCCGCGCTTTGCTCAAATATCCCGGCCGTGTAGTCTGCAATATCCCGGCCGTGCAGTCTGCCGCGGGGCTCTCCGAGCGTGTGCAGCCGGACCAACTGCGCAGGAGAGCTGTTGGAGAACACAATAGGGAGGATTTTATGCGTCTTGGCACCAGTGTCGCCGCCCGTTCGCGTGCGGCCTTGTTGGGCGTGTCGTTCATCGCCTTGAGCGCGCCGGCGTTTGCGGCCGAGTACAAGATGACGGTCAACCAGGACCGCCTGATCCATGCCGATCGCGAGCCGCAGAACTGGCTGATGATGAACGGCGACTACGGCTCGACCCGATACTCGAAACTCTCCCAGATCAACCGCGACAACGTCAAAAACCTGCACATGGTGTGGGCGATAGCGCTGCGCGGCATGCAGGACGTCGGCCAGAACGGGCCGGAGAACGAGGTCAATCCGCTGATCGACAACGGGTTCATGTACACCAGCGACGGCTGGGGCACGGTCTACAAGATCGACGTACGCTCAGGCGACCACGGCGAGTTCGTGTGGATCGCAGATCCCGGCGTCAAGCACGAGGGCAACATCCCGCAGACCCGCGGCATCGCGCTGTGGGAAGACCTCGTCATCAACAATCTGCCCGACGGCCGCGTCATCGCGATCAATCGCGACAGCGGCGAAATCGTGTGGGACAAGCAGGTGGCGAAGCCTGATGAGTTCGGCAGCAAGGAGCGCTTCCGCTCGGCGCCGATCGTAGCTGAAGGCAAGGTCATCGTCGCCAACGGGTCCGGTGACGCCGGCACCCGCGGCTGGCTCGCGGGGCTCGACGCCAAGACCGGCAACGAGCTGTGGCGCTGGTACGTGGTCCCGAAGCCCGGCGAGCCCGGCAGCGAGACCTGGAAGGACAAGAACAACGCCTGGAAGACCGGCGGCGGCGGCTTGTGGCAGACCGGTTCCTACGATCCCGCCAACAAGCTGACGATTTGGGGCACCGGCAACCCGGTTCCGATGTATGACCCGCAGTCGCGCCCCGGCGACAACCTCTACACCGACTCGGTGGTGGCGCTCGACGTCAATACCGGAAAGCTGCAGTGGTACTATCAGTACCTGCCGAACGACTCGTGGGACTACGACGAGATCGGCATCCAGATGCTCTACGACGTCAACATCGGCGGCGAGCCGCGCAAGGTGATGGGGCACTTCGGGCGCAACGGCTTCTTCTACACGCTCGATCGCTCCAACGGCAGCTTCATCAAGGGCGGCCAGTACGTCAACGACTTGAACTGGACGAAGGGCCTCGACCCCAAGACCGGCAAGCCGATCGAATATGATCCGAAGCTCGACGTGCAGACCTACGTGCCGGAAGCGCGTGCGTTGCGCGGCGATCCCATGAAGCGCGCCTGCCCGACCTGGCACGGCGGCATTGCCCATCAGCCGACCGCATATAACCCCGTAAAGCAGATCGCCTATGGTGTCGGCACCGAAGGGTGCTTCAGCCAGAATGGCGCAGAGTTCAAGTTCAAGGGCCCGAACGGCGGTCTCGACGCCAAGGGAAGCGAGAAGCGCAACTACACGAGCGATCTCTATTACGGTGCGATCACTGCCTACGATGTCGTCAACCACAAGGTGTTGGCGAAGACCGTGACCGACATCGAGATCCGCTCCGGCGCCACCGCGACCGCGGGCGGGGTCGTGTTCTCGGCCCTGCAGGACGGCTGGATCGTCGCCTATGACGACGAGAAGCTCCAGGAGTTGTGGCGCTTCAACGTCGGCACGCCGCTCAAGGGCGCGCCGGTCGTCTATGCCATCGGCCCGAAGGAATATCTCGCGGTGCAGACGAGCGGTCGCCACCTGCATCCGGTGAAGTACGACAACCTCGAGCACTCGAGCTACCTGTTCGTCTTCGCGCTGAACTAAGGAGCTAACTTCTCCCTCCCCCGTGAACGGGGGAGGGTAGGGTGGGGGAAGCGGACGTTTGGCAGGCTCTCCGTATGGCGAGCTTGCGACCCCCTCCCCAACCCTCCCCCGCTAAGGGGGAGGGGGTACGGCGCTCAGGGCCGAAGCGCGTTGGATTATAATCGCTGGATTTCGGGTTCGCGGGCTCAAGCCCGCGCCCCGGAGCGACAGTTCTCAATAAGGGGCGGCAGCAAACAACAGAGGGAGGAACATCATGCGTGACTGCGTCAGGTATTCCGGACATGTCGCCAAAGCGGCGCTGTTCGGCGTTTCGCTCGCCGCATTGGCGGCCCCGGCCGGTGCCGCCGAATACAAGATGACGGTCAATCAGGACCGCCTCATCCACGCCGACCGTGAGCCGCAGAACTGGCTGATGATGAACGGCGACTACGGCTCGACCCGGTATTCCAAGCTCTCCCAGATCAATCGCGACAACGTCAAGAACCTGCACATGGTGTGGGCGCTTGCGCTGCGCGGCATGCAGGACATCGGCCAGAACGGTCCGGAGAACGAGGTCAATCCGCTGATCGACAACGGCTTCATGTATACCAGCGACGGCTGGGGCACGGTCTACAAGATCGACGCGCGCTCGGGGGACCACGGCGAGTTCGTGTGGATCGCCGATCCCGGCGTCAAGCACGAGGGAAATATCCCACGCACCCGGGGCATCGCGCTGTGGGAAGACCTCGTCATCAACAATCTCCCCGACGGCCGCGTCATCGCGATCAACCGCGACAGCGGCGAGATCGTATGGGACAAGCAGGTCGCCAAGCCGAACGAGTTCGGCACCAAGGAGCGGATGAACTCGGCACCGCTGGTTGCGCAGGGCAAGGTCATCGTCGCCAACGGCGCCGGCGACAGCGGTACCCGCGGCTGGCTTGCCGCCCTCGACGCCAGGACCGGCAACGAGCTGTGGCGTTGGTACGCGATCCCCAAGCCCGGCGAGCCCGGCAGCGAGACCTGGAAGGACAAGAACAACGCCTGGAAGACCGGCGGGGGCGGGCTATGGCAGACGGGCTCCTACGATCCCGAAACCAAGCTCACCATCTGGGGCACCGGCAACCCGGTCCCGCAATACGATCCGACATCACGCCCGGGCGACAACCTCTACACCAACTCGGTGGTTGCCGTCGACGTCAATACCGGCAAGCTGCAGTGGTACTTCCAATATCTGCCGAACGACTCGTGGGACTACGACGAGATCGGCGTCCATATGCTCTACAACGTCAACATCGGCGGCGAGCCGCGCAAGGTGGTGAGCCACTTCGCGCGCAACGGCTTCTTCTACTCGCTCGATCGCAATAACGGCAGCTTCGTCAAGGGCGCGCAATACGTCAACGATCTCAACTGGACGAAGGGCCTCGACCCCAAGACCGGCAAGCCGATCGAATACGATCCGAAGCTCGACGTGCAGACCTATGTGGCAGCGGCCCGTCCGATGCCCGGCGATCCGACGAAGCGCTCGTGCCCGACCTGGCACGGCGGCGTCGCCTATCAGCCCACGGCCTACAATCCGGTCAAGCAGATTGCCTACGGCGTGGGAGCCGAGGGCTGCTCGAGCTGGAACGGCTCCACCGCGGCGTTCAAGGGACCGGACGGTGGCCTCGATCGGGCGAAGTTCAGCAAGCGGACCTACAGCAGCGATCTCTACTACGGCTCGATCACCGCCTACGACGCGGTCAGCCAGAAGGTACTGGCGAAGGCCGTGACGGACATCGAGATCCGTTCCGGTGCGACCGTCACCGCCGGCGGCGTGCTGTTCTCGGCCCTGCAGGACGGCTGGGTCGTCGCCTATGACGACGAGAACCTGCACGAGTTGTGGCGTTTCAACATCGGCACGCCGATCAAGGGCACGCCGGTGGTCTTCGCGATCGGGCCGAAGGAGTATCTCGCGGTGCAGACGAGCGGACGCCACCTGCATCCGGTGAAGTACGACAACCTCGAGCACTCGAGCTATCTATTTGTCTTCGCGCTGAATTGAGTTCTTCTCCCTCCCCCGCTTGCGGGGGAGGGTCGGGGAGGGGGCCGCGGCGGCGCCACATCCTTCAGACCGTGTGAAACCTCAGCATTCCCCCTCGCCCAACCCTCCCCCGCAAGCGGGGGAGGGAATCCGCCCGAACTGCCTACTTCGGAAACTCCTTGCAGGTCTCTGCCTCCTCGCCCCAGTACTCGATGCACTTCGCGTGGTTCATCGGGCCCTTGCCGATGATCTTGGCGAACATGAAGTCGGTGAGGAACTCGATCTCCCGGTTCTGCAAGGTCGCGGGCGGATCGCTCATGCGCTGCCCGGCCTTGGTGAGGTCGGCCTGCTTGAGGCCGTAGCAGCGGCCGTCGCTATAGGCGAACTTGTCGAACGGCGGCATGCCGGTGCCGGGGATCCCGCACTTGATGGTCATGATCAGCGCAGCGCGGTCGAGACGGGTTTCTCGCAGGTTGGCGCCGTCGGGCATCTGGTCGTCCATCTTGCGTCCGTCGCCCGCCCAGCCGTGACAGGACTGGCAATTGCCCTTCTGGCGAAAGATCCGCGCGCCTTCGGCGATGTCGCTTGCGTCCTGCGCGGCGAGCGGCAGGCTCGAGAGCAGGACCACGCCCGCCGCGGTGGCCGCAAGCGCCAAGCTGCGCGCGATGCTCCGCGTGATGTCTCCGGCGCCATAAGTGAATGATTGCCGCACGTGTCGCTCCGTTTCCCGCCCGCGTCCCAGGGGTTCACGGCCCCGGTCGAAACGAACCTCTAGCGTCTTGATGTCACGCGATCAACGCCAAGATTGGCGCCGCCAGCCATGCACGCTACGATGAGGCCCCAAGGAGACGCCATGCGCGCTGCGGCTTTACCGGTTTCGGCCATGTTGTGCTTCTCGGCGTTTTGCTTCCCGGCGAATGCTGCGGAACCAGCGCTGCGTCGCGCCACGATCTGGGACCTCGCGCTCGGCGCGCCGATCGCGGCGCAGCCGTCGTCGCAGGAATTCAAGGGCTTCGCCTGTGGCTCGAACGGCGGCGCGCCGCGGGCGCCGCTCACAGGCTGGATCGACTTCAAGCGCTGCCCAGCCGATGCCGACGGTCTGCACGAGGTCTATTTCGAATACGACGACGAGATCGAATACATCGCGCGCGCCCATGACAACGAGCGCGAAATCTCGCGCTGGGCCGGCACCCACGAGGTCACCTTTCCGGTGATCACCAGCGCGCTGTTCGACGATGCCGGCATCCTCAAGGGCATCCGGCTCGTGACCGATCCGCGCCCCGAACACAAGAACGACATCACCGAGGCCGACCGCAAGAAGCGCGAGGAGTCCTACCAGCTCGGCGGCGTCATGGCGGCGCGGTTCTCGATCGAACCCCCGCGCGACTGCAAGTCGCTCCCGCCCGTCGAAGGCGAGGGCTCCGTCGGTTCACTGTTCATCAAGCAGGTTTGCGAGCGCAGCGATCCCGACGCCGGCCGCCGCTACGTCGTGCGGGTGAACCTCTACCGCAAGCCGGGACAGAGCGGCGTCAATCCGCAGCTGCCGACGCAGCTCACTCAGGGCCAGTTCGAAAGCTCGGCGCGGCTCGAGGTGTATGCGCTCGACAAGCCGTAGGCGCGTTCGTTTTTAGTTGTGCGTCATGGCCGGGCTTGTCCCGGCCACCCCGCTTAACGAGGCACGGCCGTGCCACGTGATCGGGGTCGCCGGGACAAGCCCGGCGATGACGTTAATGGGAGGCCGACGAGGTTCCTCACGGCTCCTTCGTCCCGTCGGGCATGATGGTCGCGCGCAGCACCGCGTCGTCGAGCTTCGCCTCGTAGAGATTGGCGAGCCGCAGGTTGGCCTGCGCGAGATTGGCGCGGGAGAGGTTGGCGCCACGCAGATTGGCGTGCAGGGCATCGGCCTCATGGAGGTCGGCCCCGACGAAGCTCGCCTCGACGAGTTCCGCGCCCATCAGCCGGGTGCCGGCGAGCGTCGCCCCGTCGAGCTTGGCTCCGCGGGCGAATGCCTCGTCGAGCGCAGCGTCGGTGAGGTCGGCGCCGGTGAGCACGGCGTCGGTGAGGCGGGTCTTGCGCATGTCGACATTGCGCAGGATCGCCTTGTCGAGGCGGCTGCGCAGCAGGCGCGCGGTCCCCATCATGGCGTCGGTGAGGTCGGCGCCGTCGAGCGTCGCGGCATCGAGCACCGCGCCGTAGAGCATCGCCTCGTGCAGCATGGCGCCCGAGAGCTGTGCACGGCTCAGATTGGCCTTGTTGAGGTTAGCCCCCGAGAGGTCGGCACCGGCGAGGCGCGCGCCGGTGAGCTTGGCGTCGTGGAAATTCGCGTCCTTGAGCTTGGCGCCGGTAAGGTCGGCGCCGGTGAGGTCGCGGCGCTTGAAGTTGGCGCCGGTGAGGTCGCATCCGGCGCAGGCCTTGGTGCGGCCGGCGATAAAGTCGTCGCGAGGGTCGGCCTGCGCCACTGCCGTCGCCACGAGCGACGCCAGCGTCACCGTGACGAGCGACGAGAGGAATCCGCGGCATTTAACGAAGTTCATGGCGATTAGCACCTTATCGACAGGGGCCTGACTGCGCGACTACCATAGCATGCGCGAGGCCGCCGGAGGCCCGCGGAACGGGAGACACCATGCGGACCAAGCCGTGCCTGACCTCGGCCGATGTAAAGAAGATGATGGCGGCCTGCCTCACTGAGGCCGAGCGCAACAGCTGGAAGGTCGCGATCGCCATCGTCGACGACGGCGGCTTCCTCCTCCACCTCGACCGCATGGACGGCGCCGCGGTGACGACGGCGGAGGTCGCGACCGGCAAGGCGCGCACCTCGGCACTGACGCGCCGGCCCAGCAAGGACTTCGAGGAGCGCGTCAAGGAACGTCCGGCGTTCCTGATGTTTCCGGCGGGCTTGCTGGTGCAGGGCGCAGTTCCCATCATCTATGACAACGAATGTGTCGGCGCCATCGGCGTGTCGGGCGTTCAGTCCTTCGAGGACGAGCAGATCGCGCGCGCCGGCGTCGCGGTGTTGAAATAGTCGAGCCGGGAGTACCTGCGGAATACAGCGATGGCCATCAGCACCGACATAGCCAAGCGGGTCTACGACCACACCTTCAAGCTCGACCCGATCATCCGCAGCCTGCTCGATACCGACTTTTACAAGCTGATGATGCTCCAGATGATCTGGGGGCTGTACCGCGACGTCAATGTGACGTTTTCGCTGCTCAACCGCACCACGCGGGTGCGCATCGCCGACGAGATCGACGAGGGTGAGCTGCGCGCCCAGCTCGACTATGCGCGCACGCTTCGCTTCACCAAGAAAGAGATGATCTGGCTCGGCGGCAACAATTTCTACGGCCGCGCCCACATCTTCGACTCGAAATTTCTCGCCTGGCTCGCCGACTTTTCGCTCCCAGAATACGAGCTGCACAAGGAGAACGGACAATACGTTCTCCAGTTCGCCGGCCCGTGGACCCACACCACGATGTGGGAAATTCCGGCGCTCGCGATCATCAACGAGCTGCGCTCGCGCGCCGCGCTGCGCAACTACGGCCGCTTCACCCTCGACGTCGTCTACGCGCGGGCGAAGGCCAAGCTGTGGTCCAAAGTCGAACGGCTGCAGAAATTACCGGACCTGCGCATCTCCGATTTCGGCACCCGGCGGCGCCACGGCTTTCTTTGGCAGCGCTGGTGCGTCGAGGCGCTCAAGGAGGGGTTGGGCGACAAGCTGATCGGCACCAGCAACGTGCTGCTCGCCATGGACAGCGACCTCGAGGCGATCGGCACCAATGCCCACGAGCTGCCGATGGTGATCGCGGCGATGGCCGATGGCGACGAGGCGCTGCGCCGCGCGCCCTACCAGGTGCTGCACGACTGGCAGCGCTATTACGGCGGCAATCTGTTGGTCGTGCTGCCGGACTCCTTCGGCACCACGTCGTTCCTGCGCGGTGCGCCCGACTGGGTCGCCGACTGGACCGGGTTCCGGCCGGATTCGGCGCCGCCGATCCCGGGCGGCGAGGAGATCATCGCGTGGTGGCGATCGAAGGGACGCGATCCGCGCGAGAAGCTGTTGGTGTTCTCCGACGCGCTCGACATCGACACCATCGAGCAGACTTATCGCCACTTCTCCGGCCGGGTGCGGATGAGCTTCGGCTGGGGCACCAATCTCACCAACGACTTCAAGGGTTGCGCGCCCGAGCCCAATGACGGCCTCACCGCGATCTCGCTCGTCTGCAAGGTGACGGAGGCGAACGGCCGCGCGGCCGTGAAACTCTCCGACAATCCGCGCAAGGCAACGGGAACCCGGGCGGAGATCGCCCGCTACCTGCGGGTATTCGGCGGCGACGGCCGGGTCGACCAGGCAGTCGAGGTATGATTGGCGCGCCTTGTGCCTATATCTGGGCTGCCGGGGTGGGTGAAGGAGAGTTCCAATGGATCGGCGGTCCTTCGTGACGATGATGGCGGCTGGTGCGGCAAGTCCGCTTCTGGCGCGCGCCGCTTTCGCCCAATCCGTGCCCCAGGCTCGCAACGTCGTCCTCGTGCACGGCCTGTTCGCCGATGGCTCATGCTGGTCGGAGGTCATCCCGCGGCTGCAGGCGGCCGGTCTCAACGTGACTTCGGTGCAGAACCCATTGACTACGCTCGAAGAGGCCGTGGCCTCCGCGCAGCGGGTGATCGCCCGCCAAGACGGGCCGACGGTGCTCGCAGGCCACTCGTTTTCCGGCATGATCGTCACCGAAGCGGGGATCGATCCCAAAATCTCAGCCGTTGTCTACATCGCGGCGCGGGCGCCGGATGCCGGCGAGGATTATGGCGCCCTCGCGATGAAATTTCCCACGCCCCCCGCCTCAGCCGGCATCGTCTTCGACGGCGACGAGGGCCGGCTGACCGAAGCGGCCTTCCTCCGTGATTTCGCCGGCGACCTGCCGGAAGCAAAAGCCAGGGTGCTCTATGCGGTGCAGGAGCCGTTCCACAAGGCGCTGCTCACCGGCAAGACCACGCACGCGGCGTGGCGGTCGAAGCCGAGCTTCTATGCAGTCTCGACCGAAGACCGGACGATCAACCCCGATCTCGAACGCTTCATGGCGAAGCGGATGGGCGCAAAAACGATCGAGGTGAAGGCAAGCCATCTCGCGCTCATCTCGCAGCCCGAGGCGATTGCGAACCTCATCCTGGAGGCGGCGGGGCGGAGGTAGTTCCCTGTATCTCGGGAGCGTGTAGTTTTGCTGCGCGCGCCGGAATTCATTTCATCCGCGGACGGCAAACACGTTTGTCGTCTCATCTCCCGCGTATATTGTGGTGATGGCGCTCAAGTGCGCACAAAACAAAAACACTGCAGGGAGGGATCACCATGTCTCGAAGTGGATTCATCGCAGCGTTCGCGCTCGCCGCCGCCTGTGCCGCGACGGCAGCGGCCGCGCAGCCGGCTGACCCGTCGAAATATCCGAACTGGAAGGGCCAGTGGCAGATGATTCTGGCCCGCAACGTCGGCGGCCAAAACATCAGGTTCGATCCAACCAAGGCATGGGGCCGCGCCCAGCAGGCGCCGCTGACCCCCGAGTACCAGAAGGTCCACGAGGAGAGCATGGCCGACCAGGCCAAGGGCGGCCTCGGCAACTACCCGACCGCCAAGTGTCTGCCGAGCGGCATGCCGCGGATGATGGCGCTGCCCTTGCACGAATACGTCATCACGCCGGACACCACCTACGTCATGCTCGGCACCGCACCGGAAGTGCGGCGCATCTACACCGACGGGCGCGACTGGCCGAAGGAGGGCGAACCGTCCTACGAAGGCTATGCGATCGGCAAGTGGATCGACGAGGACGGCGACGGCCGCTACGACGTGCTCGAGGTCGAGACGCGTGGCACGTTCAAGGGTCCGCGCGCCTATGATGCGACAGGGTTGCCGCTCGATTTCGACAACCAGTCCGTCTTCAAGGAGCGCTTCCATCTCGACAAGAACGATCCGAACCTGCTGCACGACGAGATCACCGTCTACGACCACGCGCTGACACGGCCGTGGAGCGTCGACAAGACGCTGCGCCGCAACCCCAATCCATTGCCGAGATGGACCCAGTCGACCTGCACCGAGGGCAACAACGAGGTCGTCATCGGCACCGAGAACTACTTTCTCAGCGGCGAGGGCCTCCTGATGCCAGCGAAGAAGGATCAGGCGCCCCCCGACCTTCGCTATTTCAAGCAATCGCAGAAGTGATTCTGCTTCGACGCGAGCGGGTCGGGGTGAGGGGGCGGTTTTCGCGAGTTCGAGCCAAAGCCGGTGGCGCATCACCCCTTCGGCCGAACCACCCCGAAGGCCCAGTCGCGCCCCAAGCCGCGCGCCAGCGACTGGTTGATCCACACCATCGCCAACGGTTCGAGGATGCGAGCCTGCTTGAGCCCGCCTGCGTCGAGTGCCTCGAAGCCCAATTCGCCGACGAGCCCGCCGACGGTGCGCTTGGCGGCATCGTCGTCGCCGGCGAGGAACATGACGGGTGGCGTCGCGAACCGGTGGCCTTCCGTCATCATGTTCGCGCCGACCTGGTTGAAGGTCTTGACCACCTTGGCGTCGGGAAGCCATGTCGCGACGGTTTCGCCGGCGGACGTCGTGAATCCGCGCTCGAGCTCCAGTGCACCGTCGATCATCGCAAGCGGGTTCATGGTGTCGACGACGATCTTACCAGGTTAGATCGCCGAGCGATTTCACCGCCCCTTCGGCCGTGTTCCAGGGCAACGCCAGGACCACGACGTCGGCCTGTCGCGCCGCCTCGGCCGACGGCGCGGCGGTGGCGCCGATTTGCGCGCACAGGCTTTTCAACTCGGGCTTGTTGACATCGCGCACGCCGAAGACGATGGCATGACCGGTCTTGGCCCAGCCGGTTCCGAGCGCACGACCTACGTTTCCTGCCCCGATCACCGCGATTTTCATGGCTTTTGTCCCTATATCCATATCCTCGGCTAACACACATAGGATGGCGTCGACCGCGCCGCGAGGAGCCCCATGCTGCGCCTGACCGACCTCAAGCTGCCGCTCGGCCACGGCGAGGGCGCGATCCGGGCGGCGCTTCTCAAGCGGCTGCGCATCCCGGACCGTGATCTCGTCGGCTTCTCGGTGTTTCGCCGCTCGACCGACGCGCGCAAGAAGACGGCGATCACGCTCACCTACACGCTCGACGTCGAAGTGGCCGACGAGGCACGCCTCCTCAAGCGCCTCGCCCGGGACCGCAACATCACGCGCGCGCCGGATATGACCTATCGCTTCGTCGCCCGCGCGCCCTCGCAAAGTGCGACGCGGCCGGTGGTGATCGGCGCCGGACCATGTGGACTGTTCGCCGCGCTGGTGCTGGCGCAGATGGGGTTTCGCCCGATCATCCTCGAGCGCGGCAAGGTGGTGCGCGAGCGCACCAAGGACACCTGGGGTCTGTGGCGTCGTTCCGTGCTCAATCCGGAATCGAACGTACAGTTCGGCGAGGGCGGCGCCGGCCTGTTCTCCGACGGCAAGCTGCACAGCCAGATCAGGGACCCGCACCACCACGGGCGCAAGGTGCTTACCGAGTTCGTCGCTGCTGGCGCGCCGGGGGAAATTCTCACCCTCGGCAAGCCGCACATCGGCACGTTCCGGCTCGTCACCGTCGTCGAGAACATGCGCCGCACTATCGAAGCGCTCGGTGGCGAGTATCGTTTCGAAGCCCGAGTCGACGACCTCGAGATCGAGATCGGCCGCGACGGGCTGCGCCATGTGCGCGGCGTCGTGCTCGCCGACGGCACGCACATTCCTACCGATCGCGTCGTGCTCGCGATCGGCCACAGCGCCCGCACCACCTTCGAGATGCTGTGCCTGCGCGGCGTCGCCATGGAGGCGAAGCCGTTCTCCATCGGCGTGCGTATCGAGCACCCGCAGTCGCTGATCGATCGTTGCCGCTTCGGCGAGAGCCGTCCGGAGCTCGGCGCGGCCGACTACAAGCTCGTGCATCACGCGACGAACGGCCGCTCGGTCTATTCGTTCTGCATGTGCCCGGGCGGCACGGTGGTGGCGGCGACCTCCGAGGAGGGGCGGGTCGTCACCAACGGCATGAGCCAGTATTCGCGCAACGAGCGCAACGCCAATGCCGGACTGGTCGTGGGCATCACGGCCGCGGACTATCCCGGCGATCCTCTGGCGGGGATCGCCTTCCAGCGCCAATGGGAGGAGCGCGCCTTCGCGGCTGGCGGCGGCACCTATGCCGCGCCGGCGCAACTGGTCGGCGATTTCCTGGAGCTAAAGGCCTCGACCGCCCTTGGTGGTGTCATCCCGTCCTACCGCCCCGGCGTGCACATGGCCGATCTCGCCGACTGCCTCCCGGACTTCGCCGTCGCGGCGATCCGCGAAGCGATCCCGGCGTTCGACCGCCAGATCGGGGGCTTTGCCATGGCCGATGCGGTGATGACGGGGGTCGAGACCCGCACCTCGTCACCACTGCGGATCGGCCGCGATGCGAGCTTGCAGAACAGCAACACGTGCGGGCTCTACCCCGCCGGTGAGGGCGCCGGCTACGCCGGCGGCATTCTCTCCGCTGCGGTCGACGGCATCCGCGTCGCGGAGGCGGTCGCGCTTGCCGTCGTGGACAAAGAGAATCACATGACACCGTGTGTGGCTTTGGAGAGGGAAGGGCAAATAGGCACGCAGGCCGAGTTCTCGTCTCGCCGTGGATCGGATACCTGTTGACCCGCGATCAACACGATGGCCTTATTGCGTCATCCACGTACAATCCGCAGGTCTAGCCCGAGTTTTTTCGCGGCAGTGAGGCCGCTTTCAAGCTTGAGGAAACATGCCCGTCAGCCAAATTCATCCGCTCATGCTCGTTGCCGGCCAATCTGCATCCATACAGGTGCGCCAGATCGAGAAGGTATCAACGCTCGCAGACGTCGAATTTCGTATTTGTTCCCAGTTCGGGGAAGACGGAATAATCGAATGGCTGTTGCATTGGCTAGACATCGACACGCCATCCTTCATAGAAATCGGCGCATCAAATTACGACGAAGCGAATACGAGGTTTCTCCTGGAGAATCGTAATTGGCGCGGACTTCTGATTGACGCAGACCCGCGGATAGCCGAGTTACGCAACTCGCCATTGTGGTGGCGACAGGACATTACCGCAATCCAGTCGTTTGTGAGCGCGGAAAACATCGATTCCTTGATCAAGTCAGCAAATTTTGGCGGTCAAATAGGCCTTCTGAGCATCGATATCGACGGGATGGATTATTGGATTTGGAACGCAATTGCGACGGTGAACCCGATTCTTATCGTTTGTGAATATAATGGGGTGTTCGGCGATTTGGTACCGATTGTGATTCCCTACGATCAGAAATTTGATCGGACTCGCGCTCATCCGTCGAACATTTATTGGGGCGCTTCTATTTCGGCTCTCGAAATGCTGGCGAAAGTGAAAGGCTATGAGTTCGTTGGCACAAACAGTACGGGCCACAATGCGTTCTTTGTCCGTCAGGATTACAAGTCGAGGATCGACGGCAGGATCGGAAGCACTCTGCCACGTACCTCATTGATCCGTACGCCTCGCAGCGGCTTCGCGGGTGGCCTCGCGCGCTTCGAAATCATCGCCGATCTTCCGGTTATAGACCTGCGAGATGGTGTGACGCGGCTGCTTCGGGAGCTGCGCCCCATCTATAGCGATAGATGGTTGAAGGCCCTCCAGTAACGATCACTCAAGCTTGTGGTTGAGCTCCGTCGGCGCGACATCCGTCGGAACAGCCGGCTTTGCGCTCGGCAAGTATCGCCAACGCGAACCGGGCCACGCACCGGCGCTTATGGGCCTCGACGGCCGCCGTTACTTGTGGATCGGGTCCTTCCACAACACCTGCTCCGGCGGCTCGACCGGGGTGATGTCGAGGTTCACCACGACCGGCTCCTGGCCGGAGCGCACCAGCACGCATTCGAGCGGCTCATCGCGGTTCGCGTTGATCTCCTGGTGCGGCACGTAGGGCGGCACGTAGATGAAGTCGCCGGGACCGGCCTCGGCGGTGAATTCGAGATGCTCGCCCCACCGCATGCGGGCGCGGCCCTTGACGACGAAGATCACGCTTTCGAGGTCGCCGTGGTGGTGCGCGCCGGTCTTGGCGTTGGGATGGATGACCACGGTGCCCGCCCAAATCTTCTCCGCGCCGGCGCGGGCGTGGTTGATCGCGGTCGCCCGCGACATGCCCGGGGTCTGGGCGGTATTGGGATCGAGGGAATTGCCGGGGATGACCTTCACGCCATGGGCCTTCCAGTCGATCGCCGCGGGGGGAGTGTGGGCGTGATCATGGGCCATTGCCGAAGTCCTTCTGAGGGAACCGGGATTGTGCGGTGCGTCGTGCCGTTGAGGTAAGGGCGGAGCGGGCGGATGTCCATGCTTTGGCTTCGTGCCGGGATATTGTGGCAATGCGGCGCCGCAGTGCTCTTGCCGAAGTTCTTCAGCCTGAACGGAGATTATTTGGAGCGCTGCCGCTGAGCCAAGGGGCCGCGGCCGGATGTCCTTGCTTCCGTGCCGGGATATTTTGGCAATGCGCTGGCGCAACGCTTTGCGCTCCAGTAAGATTCTGCCGGGCTCAGGGGTGAACTGAGGCGGGCAGGGCGACGTCGCCCGGTCCGAGCGGTGCGGCGCCGGCCGCGCCAGCACTCCAAAGACGAAGATGATTGGGAGGTAACACATGTCGATGAGGGGATTGATTGCAGGCTCGTTCGGCCTTGCGGCCGTCGCGATGCCCGTGCAAGCGGCCGACACTACGGCGGACCGGCTGCTTAACCCGGACAAGGAGCCCGGCAACTGGCTCATGGTCCACCACGACTACAACAATTCGCGGCACTCGACGCTGAACCAGGTCACTGCCGATAACGTCAAGGACCTCAAGCCGAAGTTCATCTTCTCGATCGGCGGCCGCGCGACCGGCGGCACGCTGCCCGGCAAGGAAGAATCGACCCCGCTGGTCGAGGACGGCTTCATGTACGTGTCCGACACGTGGGGCCGGGTGATGAAGTTCGACGTGCGCAGCGGCAACGCGGCGATACCGCTGTGGCGCTACGACCCCAAGATCACCAAGTCCCGCACCAATCGCGGCATCGCCATGTACGGCGACAAGATCCTCGTGTCGACCAACGACACCCGTATCCACGCGCTCAAGAAGGACTCCGGCGAGCTCGCCTGGGAAATCCAGGCCGGGGCGCCGACCGATCCCGCCACGGGCACGCCGTCGGCTAAGACGCAAGGCTTCACCGGCGCCCCGCTCGCGATCAAGACCGCCGGCGGCAAGGAGCTGGTGATCCAGGGCGAGAGCACCGGCGGCCAGCTCGGGACCCGCAGCTGGGTCGGCGCGTTCGACATCGCCACTGGCAAGCTTGCGTGGCGCACCTTCACCATTCCGGCGCCCGGCGAGCCCGGCTCGGAGACCTGGAAGGACAACCACAACGCTTGGCGCGTCGGCGGCGGTGGCGTGTGGCAGACGGCATCTTATGATCCTGCAAGCAACCTTCTCTATCTCGGCACCGGTGACGCCTTCCCGAGCTTCGATCCGCAGTTCCGGCCGGGTGATAATCTGTTCACCGCGAGCACCATTGCGCTCGACGCCGACACGGGGAAGATCCGCTGGTACTTCCAGGAGACGCCGAATGAGCATTGGGACTTCGACACGCCGAGCCCGAAGATGCTCTATGACGTCAACGTCAACGGCGAGCAGCGCAAGGTCGTCGCGAACTTCTCCCGCAACGGCTTCTACTACACGCTCGATCGTACCAATGGTCAGTTCCTGCGCGCCGATCCCTACCAGGAAAAGATTACCTGGACGAAGGGGATCGACGCCAAGACCGGCAAGCCGCTCGACTATGATCCGACCAAGGACGTTCAGGTCTATGCCGGCATCGGCGTGATGCGCGAGAAGCCGGGCCAGGAAGCTTGCCCGTGGTGGAACGGCTCGCCGACCTTCTTCCCGCCGACGCTCGATGCCAAGCGGAACATCGCGTATGTCGCGGGTGGTGAGGGGTGCATCTCCTCGACCGCCGTCAAGTCGCCGATGAACGAGACGAAGGACTATATCGGCCTGCCGCCCTGCTGCACCGAGCAGGGCCGCGTCACCGCCCACGGCGCGTTGTGGGCGATGGACCTCAAGACCGGCAAGATCGTCGGCAAGACGACGTTCCAGCCGCCGACCGAGTTCGGCATGCTCTCGACCGATGGCGGCGTGCTGTTCACCGGGCACATGAACGGCAAGCTCGCCGCCTATGATGCCACTACGCTCCAGGAGTTGTGGAGCTTCAACGTCGGAACGCCGATTACCGCGCCGCCGATGACCTATTCGGTCGACGGCAAGCAATATATCGCGGTTGTCGCCGGCGGTGCCGTCGGCGTGCGGGCAGGCGGCCTGCTGCAGCCGTCCGCGATCGTTGCGGTGTTCGGCCTCTGAGATTGAGGCCTTCGACACGACAAGGGGGAGCCGCGCTGCTCCCCCTTTTTTCGATCCTCATGCGGAGAAGCGCGATGCGACATTTCCTGGCGGCAAGCGGCGTCGTGCTGTTGACCGCGATGGCAGGAGGGTCCGCTTCGGCGCAGGCGCCGAAGATTTGGGACGTCAAGCTCGGCAGCCCGATCAAGGACCTCCCGGCCGATTTCGTGGACACCGCCTGCGGCACCAACGGGGGCCCGCCTGGGCGCGTGCTCAAGGGCTTCGGGGAGTTCGCGCAGTGTCCGGTCGAGCGCGCGACCGGCTTGCATGAGGTCTGGTTCCGCTACGATGACGAGATGGAGTATGTTGCGCGCGCCCGCCGCTCCGACATCATGGTGCGGCAATTTCAGGCGAACGCGCTTGCCGGCCAGCCGATCACCACCTCGCTCTTGATCGACGACGACGGTGTTGTGCAGGGCTACCGTGTCGTCAACGATCCCCGCGCCGACGCGAGAACCCGCATCGCCGCCTTCAACCTCGCCGACCTTTTCAAGGGAATGGTGCTCGGCAAGGTCGAATGCAACGACCTACCGCCCGCCGAGGGCGAACGGCCGATAGAGGACCTCCTGGTGAAGGAGGACTGCGAAGGCAAAGCGAACGGGCTCGTTACCCGCGTCGAGGCGCGGCGCTACTACAAGCCTGGTCAGTTCGCGGTCGACCCCAACGACAGCCGGGTCACCGAAAATCTGTTCGAGAGTTCCGCCCGCCTCGAGGTCTACCGGCCGGCCAAGGCCGCGCAGGAGCGGCGTTAGCGCAGAACCGAAGGAAAGCCCGGGCGTCTCTTCGTTCGTGTGTGAAAGGTCTGTTGTATGCAGTGGAAGACGTCGAACAGCACCACCTGGCTCGCCACCTGCGCGGGTGCTGCGCTTGCAATTACTGCCTGTGCGCATGCCCAGGGCGCGGACGAGGCGAAGGTAAAGGCGGGTTTGGAGATCTGGCGTTCGTCGGGTTGCTCGGAATGCCACGGCGCCTTCGCCAACGGCGAGAAGGAGCGCGACGAGGCGCCGACGGGCGCCAATCTTCGGCAAACGCGCCTCGACGACGCGACCATCGCCGAGACCGTCCGCTGCGGCCGGCCGACTACCGGCATGCCGAGCTTCGGCGCGGATGCGTACAAGGAGCGCGGCTGCTATGGCCAGCCACCCGGGGCGCCGCCGGACGACCTCTACCCGACCGGTGTGACCTTGAGTGCGGCACAGATCGGCGACGTCGTCACCTATCTGCGCGCCCGCATCATCGGCAAGCGCGCGGTGACGCCAGAGGAATGCGCGTTCTATTACGGCGACCAGGCGAGTTCGTTCTGCGACGAGCCGAAGTAGGGGTATTCCCGCCTGCGCAGTGCCTTTTGGGCGCTAACCGACCACCCCAGCCACTGCCATCGTCCGGCTTGACCGGGCGATCCGGTAGCCGCCGGACTTTCGGTTTAGGCAAAGCGTGTGCCCGATCTGCCAGCGCAGGGGCACTTTGGTCACGCCGGGCAATGGCAGTCTTTTGTTAGGCGACGCCGCGGCGCGCCGACGAACACGCGCTACGGGTGAATTGTATTGTCGGGCATCATCGCGCCCGTCAGCACCGTGCCGGTCTGGTTGGTGTTGCCGAGATTGGCGGAGCGGAGCACGGAGTGGCTCGAGGTTCGCGCCGCTGAGATCGGCGCCGCTCAGGTCGGCGAGATAGAACACCGATTCCCGCAGCATCGCGTTGGCGAGATTGGCGTCGCGCAAGTTGGCCTGAGTGAACTCGGTGCTGTCGGCCGCTGCGCCGGTGAGGTTGACGCGGAGCAGGCGCCCCTGATGCAGGTTCGCGCCGTTGAGCGTCGCGTTGGCGAAGCTCGCTTCGTTGAGCAGCGCCGCTTCGAGATCGGCCTCGGTGAGGATCGCACGCTCGAGCTTCCCGCCCAGCAGGCGGATGCTGCCCATCAGTGCCTCGGTCATGTTGGCGCGGGAGAAGTCGGCCCGGCTGGCGTCGGCCTCGAACAGCATCGCCTTGGCGAGCTTGGCGCCGCTGAAGTTCGCCTGGATGAGGTCGGTCTTGTTGAGATTGGCCTCGGTGAGGTCGGCGCCGGAGAGGTTCGCGCCGCGCAGATTGGCGCGATGGAAGCTCGCGCCGCGCAGATTGGCGCCGGACAGGTCCGCACCGGAAAGATCGCGCCGCTTCAGGTTGGCGCCGGCGAGGTTGCAGCCCGGACAATTGCGGCTCTCGCCGGCGAGAAAGGCGGCGGCGTCGGCCTGCGCCGCGGCGCCCCATCGCGCGGCTTCCACATTCACCAGGAGGACGGCGATGGCGGCGCCCAGCATGGCGCACAGGCGGCGAAAGGCGGGAAGGGAGATTCGCATGGGGGGCTCACATCGTCGGCCGGATCACTGGTCACGGCGATGGTAGTCGAGACTGCGTGCGTGTGCCAGCGCTGCGGGATCGTTCAGAAGTCCCACGGGTGCCGAGGAGCCGGCATTCGTCGCGCATTTGGTGTAGCTTTGCTTCCCCTTTCGTGTGCTCGAGGCCGGAATGGATCAGATAGCGCGCGACGTCGAAAACCGGCGACGCAACCTCGGCTTTTTCTTCGACGGCGCGCTGGCGCAGTCGCCCGACAAGGTCGCGGTCATCGATCTTCACGGCGGCCGCGAGCGAGCGAGCACCTACCGCACGCTCGATGCACGGATGGATGCGGTGGCGCGCCTGTTGTCGCGGCTCGGCGTCGGCCACGGCCAGCGGGTGGGCATGCTGGTCGGCAACCGCACCGAGTTCATCGAATTCTTCTTCGGGGCGATGCGCGCCGGTGCCATTCCGGTGCCGCTCAATACGCGGCTCGGCGCCGACACGCTGCGCCACACCCTCGGCGATGCCGGTTGCACGCTGGCGCTGGTCGATCCCGGCTGCAACCGCGACGCGGTCGGCATCGCCGCAAGCGTGCCGCTGCGCCACCGCCTCGTGCTCGACGACGCTCAAGACGGCTTTCTCTCCTACGAAGAGGAGATGGCGCGGCCGGCGCCGGCCCTGCCGCCGCCGGAGATCGGTGAGGATACCCAGGCCTTCCAGCCCTACACCTCAGGTTCGACCGGGCGCCCCAAGGGCGCCATCATGACCCATCGCGGGATGCTGTGGTATGTCGCGCACAACCAGCAGCACTGGCCGGCGTCGCCCGACGACCGCGGGCTGGTCGCGCTGCCACTGTTTCACAAGAATGCGCTGCGCGGCACCGTCAAGCCCATGCTCTATGCCGGCGGCAGCTTCGTGCTGATGCCGGCCTACGAACCCCGCGCCTATCTCGAGGCCCTCGCGAAATATCGCTGCACCTACTCGCGCGGCGTCGCCGCCGTGTTCACCATGGTGCTGCAGCAGCGCGACATCCTGGCCTCGCTCGATCTTCGCGCGCTGCGCAGCCTGTCGATCGGATCAGCGGTGGTGACGCCGGAATTGCTCGATGCGGTCGAGCGCGCGCTGCCGGGCGTCAAGACCTCGGAGAGCTACGGTCTCACTGAAGGCGGCAGCCCGTTCCGCGCGCCGATCGACGGGCGGCCGGTGCCGCGCGGCAGTGTCGGGGTCGCGGCGCCTGGCATCGAGGTCAAGCTCGTCGATGCCGCCGGCAACGAACAGGCCGCGCTCGGCGAGCTCATGATCCGCAGTCCCTATGTCTGCCTCGGCTATCACAATGAGCCGGAGATCACCGCCCAGAAGCTCGTCGACGGCTGGCTGCGCACCGGCGACGTGTTCTTTCGTGACGGCGACGGCTTCTACTACTTCCGCAGCCGCGTCGACGACATGTTCAGCTGCGGCGGGGAGAACATCTACCCCAAGGAGGTGGAGAACCTGCTGTTCGCCCATCCGGACGTGGCCGACGCCGTGGTCGCGCCGGTGCCGCATGCGGTGAAAGGGTTCGTGCCGGCGGCGATGGTCACCTTGCGTGCCGGCGCGGCGGCGACGCCGGATGCACTCAAGAGCTTCTGCATCGAGCGGGGCCCGCTCTATTCCCACCCTCGCCACATCGTGCTGGTGCCGTCGCTGCCGCAGAACGGCGCGGGCAAGATCGACCGCGTTGCCGTGAGGCAGGAGCTGCAGGCGCGTGCTGCGCGGGCGGTGGTCGAAGACGGGTAATATCCGCCCAGTCATTCCGGGGCGCGCGCAACGCGAACCCGGAATCCAGGGTGGACCTGCCGCAAGGGCTGGATTCCGGGTTCGGCCTTCGGCCGCCCCGGAATGACGGAGTTGGGAACAGTGTTGACCCGCGGCCGCTCCGGCATGACCTCAATAGGTCGCCCGCCCGCCGGATATGTCGAATACGGCGCCGGTGGTGAAGGAGCATTCCTGCGAAGCGCAGAAGGCGACGAGGTCGGCGATCTCCTCGACGAGCACGAAGCGTCCGCGTGGGATCTTCGAGAGCATGTAGTTGATGTGCTCCGACGTCATCTGGTCGAAGATCGCGGTCTTGGCGGCGGCGGGGGTGATGCAGTTGACGGAGATGTCGCGCCCGGCGAGCTCCTTGCCGAGCGACTTCGTGAGCGCGATCACTCCGGCCTTCGACGCCGAGTAGGCACAGGCGTTGGGATTCCCCTCCTTGCCGGCAATGGAGGCGATGTTGACGATGCGGCCGTAGTTTTGGGCGATCATCGTCGGCGCCACCGCCTTGCAGCAGTTGAAGGTGCCGGTCAGATTGATGCCGATGACGCGCGCCCATTCCTCCGCCGGGTACTCCCAGGTCGGAACGTTGGCGCCGGCTATCCCGGCATTGTTGACGAGGATGTCGATGCGGCCGCGCTCGGCAGTCCGTTTCGCCGCCGCCGCGGCGGCGGCCGGATCGACCACGTCGATGATCTCCGCGAACACCGGACCCAGCGGACCGAGCTCGTCGATGGCCTTCTTCGCCGTTGCGACATCGCGATCCCATAACCAGACTACGGCGCCGCAACGCAGGAAGCGTTCCGCAATGGCGCGGCCGATGCCTTGCGCACCGCCGGTGATGACGGCGGTGCGTCCTTTGAGATCGATAATGTTGGGCATTGGAACCTCTAGACCGGTAGGAAGTTTCATATTGTATGGATTTTTACGGCCGGTCCCGGAAAAATCGGGAGCTTTTCAAGGCCGATGTCGTTCGGAGAAGCTTCCCTCGCCGGACGGATCGCGCTAGTCGATTTAACTGCGCTCGCGGTGTCGCCGCCTAAATTTCGAGTAAAGCATGACCGATCGTCTCTCTCGTAAAGTAGCGCTCGTCACCGCCGCAGGGCAGGGGATCGGCCGCGCCATCAGCGAAGCCTTCATCGCCGAAGGCGCGACCGTGATCACGACCGACCTCGATCCCGCAAAGCTCGAGGGGCTCGCTGCGGCGCGCCGCGCCAAGCTCGATGTTTTGTCGACGCCGGCGATCGACGCGTTTGCGGATGAGGTGGTACGCGCATTCGGCCCGCCCGATATCCTTGTCAACTGCGCCGGCTTCGTGCATCACGGCTCGGTGCTGGACTGCAGCGAAGCCGACTGGGCGTTCTCCTTCGATCTCAACGTGACATCCATCCATCGCATGCTGCGCGCGTTCCTTCCGGGGATGGTGGAACGGCGGCGCGGTTCGATCATCAACATCTCCTCGGCGGTTTCCTCGATTCGCGGCGTGCCGAATCGCTACGTCTATGGAACGACCAAGGCGGCGATCATCGGGCTCACCAAGTCCGTCGCCGCCGACTTCATCAAGCAGGGCATCCGCGCCAACGCGATCGCTCCGGGCACCATCGAGACACCCTCGCTCGACGGCCGCGTCGCCGATCTGTCCAAGGCGAGCCATCGTTCGCTCGATGCGGTGAGGCAGGATTTCATCGATCGCCAACCGATGGGACGGCTCGGCACGGCACAGGAGGTGGCGGCGCTCGCCGTGTTTCTCGCCTCCGACGAGGCGAGCTACATCACCGGCCAGGCCCATCTCGTCGACGGCGGAATGGCGCTTTAGCAGGACCGACCATGCACGTTCTCTGCACCGGCGCAGGCGGCATGATCGGCCGCAAACTCGTTGCGCGCCTCCTCGAGGAAGGCACGCTCGGTGGCCGGCCGGTCTCGCGCCTGACGCTCCTCGACGTCAAGGCGCCTGAGATCCCGGCAGCCGCCGGGGATCGCGTCACCGCCGCCGCCGTGGACCTCTCGATGCTCGGCGCGGGGGCTCGGGCGATCGCGGACACCCCCGATGTGATTTTCCATCTCGCTGCAGTGGTATCGGGCGAGGCGGAGCTCGACTTCGAAAAGGGCTATGCCGCCAATTGCGCCGCGACCCGCTCCCTCCTCGAGGCGGTCCGCCAGGTCGGCGACTACCATCCGAAGCTCGTATTCGCCTCCTCCATCGCCGTCTACGGCGCGCCGTTCCCCGAGGCGATCACGGACGATTTCATCCGCGCACCGCTCACGTCTTACGGGACGCAGAAGGCGATCTGCGAGCTCATGCTCGCCGACTACTCGCGGCGCGGATTCCTCGACGGCGTCGGCATCCGCCTGCCCACCATCGTGGTGCGGCCGGGCAAGCCCAACAAGGCGGCGTCGAGCTTCTTCTCCTCGATCATCCGCGAGCCGCTCGCCGGCCAGGAAGCGGTGCTGCCGGTCGCGGACAGCGTGCGGCACTGGTTCGCGAGCCCGCGCGCTGCGGTGGCGTTTCTCGTGCACGCCGCCGGGCTCGAGCGCGAACGGCTCGGGCCGCACGTCAACCTGACCATGCCGGGATTCTCCTGCACCGTCGGCGAGCAGATCGCGGCGCTCGCCCGCATCGCCGGACCGAAGGTCGCCGCGCGCATCCGCCGCGAGCCCGATGCGCTCGTCGAGCGCATCGTCGCCGGCTGGCCGCAGAATTTTCACGCGCGCCGTGCGGCGGAGTTGGGCTTCGTCGCGGAGAAGAGCTTCGATGAGATCATCCGCGCCCACATCGAAGATGAACTAGGCGGGACGTTCGTGAAGTGAGGCGCTTCGCGCCTTGCAGACGCTCGTCCTGAGGAGGCGCGAAGCGCCGTCATTCCGGAGGACGGCCACGGGCCGGAACGTGTGGGGCCATTCTTCGAAGACGCCGTGCTGCGCACGGCTCCTCAGGATGAGGTCCGTGGGATTGGCGGGCTCGAAACGAGCACCGCGATTCACTTCGTCAAGAACACATCCCGGCGTGGGAATTTCTCGAACACCGACGCGTCGACGGAAAAATTCGTCGCGAGGATGTCGGTCGGGTTGCCGGCGATCCATTGGGAGAGATCGATCGTCTGATAATGGCCGCTGTTGAAGACGATGAGGATGCGCGCCGTCTCGCCGCCGATGTTCTCGATCGAATGGCCGAAGCCCTGCGGGATGTAGCCGACGTCGCCCGTGTTGAGCGTCTCCTCGCGCCAGCGTCCGTTCGATCCGAACATGGTGACGCTGAACCTGCCGCTCAGGATGTACTGCCATTCGGCGGCGTTGGGGTGCCAGTGCAATTCGCGCAGCGCGCCCGGCTCCATCTCGAGGACGACGCCGGTCATGGTGGTGGAGATCGGGAACGCTGATCCGTCGACGCGCCACTCGCGTCCGCCGTCGAAGGTGTCGAACGGGTTCTGCGACATCATGCTGTATTTGTGGGTGAGCGGCGGCTTCTTCCATCCCTGCAGTGGCGGCGCCGCGACCGCGGGCGGGATTTTGCCCTTGGCGAAATAGACCTCCTCCTTCGGGAAATTGTCGAAGGTCGCGGCGGGCACGCCGAAGTTCTTCGCCAGCAGCGCCTTCGGCGCGTGGCCGATCCAGTCGGAGATGCTGAAGGTGCCGAACTCGGAGAAGTAGCCGTTGTCGAACACGAGGATGAAATGGCAGGGCTTGTCGCCGAGCGTCTCGAGCACGTGACCGTGGCCGCGCGGGAAATACCAGATGTCGCCGGGCTCGAAGTCGTTGGTTTCCGAGCAGCCCTGCGGGTCGATCACGGTGGTGCGCACCCGGCCCTCGGTGACGAACGCCCATTCCGCGGCGGTAGCGTGCCAGTGCAACTCGCGCATGACGCCCGGTTCCAGGCGCATCGAGACTCCGGCGATGCCCTTGGAGATCGGCAGCTGCGCGACCGTCGCTTCCTTGCCGTAGCTGCCTCCCATCACGCGGCCCTGGGATTTTTCGAGCTCGAACTTGAAGGTCGGCAGCTCCTTCCCAGAGGTGACGGGATCGGGAACATTGTTCTGGAAGCTGGTGTCGCCGCCTTCGGAACCGATCGGGAAGGTCGAGGTGAACACGACAGGTCTCCTGCTAGTCTCGAAGCGCAGCCGACCGCGATGGCGGCGGCACGGTTGCCGTCTTGCTATCACAAAAAGGCAAGGAGCGTCGTAGGCGGGATGCCGACGAGATCCATTCACACGCGGTCGTCGCCGGGCTTGATCCGGCGATCCCGATCATGTGGTACGGCGGTGCCTCGTCAAGCGGAGTGGCGGGGTCAAGCCCGGCCACGACGAGTCGATTTGAGCTGACGTGGCCGACAGCCGTTACGGCAGCGCGAACACCGCGACGAAGGCCGAGGGCTGGTAGAGCACGGCGCCGCGCTGGTTGATCTCGCCGCCGGCCACCACCGCGACATACTGCTTGCCGCCGACCGCGTAGCTCATCGGTGGCGCGGTAATCGGCGTGCCGAGGCTGAAGCTCCAGGCCTCCTGCAGGGTGTCGGCGTCATAGGCAACGAGGCGCCCGGTCGAATGGCCGGTGAAGACGAGGTCGCCGTCGGTGCTGAGCATCCCGGATTCGTTCGGGGACCGTGTACTGCGCCCTGCCAATCACCTTGCCGCTCTTCACGTCGAGTGCCCACAGCGCGCCGTGGGCCGTGCCGCGGCCCTGCTCCTGGCAGCACATGCGTATGCCCACCCAGTCCTTGTTTTCGTCCATCGGCGTTTTCACGATGGTGCTGCCGGAGCAGCCCTCGGCGCCGGAAACGTAGGCGATCATCCGCTTGGCGTCGTAGGTCGGGGGAAAGAACGTCGGCGATCCGCTGTACCACGGGCAGGATTCCTGCCCCGGCTTGGCGCGGCGCTGGCCGATGCCCGCATAGCGCTGCACGTCGAGGCTCGGGTCGTAGTCGGCGGGCTTGCCGGTCTTGGGATCGATGCCCTTGGTCCAGGTCACCTTCTCCTGGTACTGGTCGGCGCGCAGGAATTGGCCGCTCGCGCGATCGAGCGTGTAGAAGAAGCCGTTGCGCGAGAAATTGGCGACGACCTTGCGCGACTCGCCGTTGACGTTGACGTCGTAGAGCATCTTCGGGCTCGGCGTGTCGAAGTCCCAGTGCTCGTTCGGCGTCTCCTGGAAGTACCACACCATTCGCCCGGTATCGGCGTCGACCGCGATCGTGCTCGCGGTATAGAGATTGTCGCCGGGACGATATTCGGGATCGAAGGTCGGGAAGGCGTCGCCGGTCCCGAAATAGAGGAGGTTCGTCGCCGGATCGTAGGAGGCGGTCTGCCACACGCTTGCGCCGCCGATGCGATAGGCGTTGTGATTGTCCTTCCAGGTCTCCGAGCCCGGCTCACCTGGTGCCGGGATGGTGAAGGTGCGCCACACCAGCTTGCCGGTGTCGGCCTCGAACGCGCCGATCCAGCTTCGCGTGCCCTGCGAGCCGCCAGTGCTCTCGCCCTGGATGACGAGGTCCTTTCCGCCGGCGGATTTGATGGCGAGAGGCGCGCCGGAGAAGGCCTGGGTCTTCGACGGCGTGCCGGTCTTGGGATCCATCGGCGCAGCGGCCTGGACTTCCCAGGCGACCTCGCCACTGTCGCGGTCGAGCGCGATCAGGCGCGCGTCATAAGTCGAGAGGAAGATCTTGTTGCCGTACATGGCGAGCCCGCGCGTCGTGCGGGAGCGCGCGATCTTGGGATCGTAGCGCCATAGCGGCACGGCGCTGGTGCCGCTGCGCACGTCGAACTTCATCACCCGCGACCAGGTGTCGGTGACATACATGAAGCCGTCGTCGACGAGGGGCGTCGATTCCTCCTTGCCGCGCAAGGTGCCTCCGGTCGAGCGGCCGCCGATCGAGAACATGTACTTGAGCTGCAGGTTCTTCACCGTGTCGCGGTTGATCTGCGAGAGCGATGCGTGCCGCGAACTGTTGTAATCGTGGTGGACCATGAGCCAGTTCTGCGGCTCTGCCGCGGGATTTTGCAGCCGCTGCGACGTGACGTCGGCGGCGAGCACCGGCGTGGCGGCGACGGCCGCGGCAATGAGAACCAGACTTCGCATGTGATGTCTCCCCGTTATTTTCTTGGCCGCCGTGGCAGCCGATAGCCCGTAGGGTGGGCAAAGGCGCTCTTCGCGCCGTGCCCACGCGGATGCCTGCCGCGGAGAAAGACAGCGTGGGCACGCTTCGCTTTGCCCACCCTACGTTACTCTTTCACCGCGCCGGTCATGGCCGACACATAGTGCTCGACGAAGAAGGCATAGAGGATGACGAGCGGCAGCGAGCCGACCAGCGCGCCCGCCATCAGCGAGCCCCAGCGATAGATGTCGCCGTCGACGAACTCGTTGACGATCGCGACCGGCACCGTCTTGTTCTGGGTCGAGGACAGGAAGGTCAGCGCGTAGATGAACTCGTTCCAGCACAGCGTGAAGCAGAAGATGAAGGCCGAGATCAGTCCCGGCACCGCAAGCGGCACCACGATGCGGACGAGAATCTGCCAGCGGCTCGCGCCGTCGATCAGCGCGCACTCCTCAAGCTCGTAGGGGATGGTCTTGAAATAGCCCATCAGCAGCCAGGTCGAGAACGGGATCAGGAAGGTCGGGTAGGTGAGGATCAGCGCGAACGGCGTGTCGAACAGGCCGTATTGGAATACGACCGCGGATAGCGGGATGAACAGGATCGAAGGCGGTACGAGATAGGCGAGGAAGATCGCGCCGCCGACGAAGCTTGCGCCGCGGAAGCGCAGCCGCACGATGGCATAGGCCGCGAGCACGCTCGAAGCGATCGAGAGCGCGGTGGCGCAGACCGCCACCAACATCGTGTTCCACAGCCAGCGCGGATACTGCGTCTCGAACAGCAGCTTGTAGATGTGCTTGAAGGTCGGATTCCAGGTCCAGAACGGACTGTAGCGGTCGAGATCGAGCAGCTGCTCGTCCGGCTTGATCGCGGTGAGCGTCATCCAATAGAACGGGAACAGCAGCACGATCAGGATGATGGCGAGCGGCAGATAGACGGTGACGACGCGCTTGGGGAGCGTCTGCAGGTAGCTCATCCCCTCGCTGTCGTCGCCAGTGGCGCTGATAGATGCGTCGCGCGGCTCCTCGGCGGGAGCGTCAGCGCTGCGGCGGCCGGCGACGATCTCAGTCATTGCTCTCGCCCTGCTGCCATTTGCGCCGCTGCAGGCCGAACCACGAGATCAGGATCGCGGCGAGCAGGAACGGGATCATCGCGCTCGAGATCGCGGCGCCCTCGCCGAGATGGCCGCCGAGGATCGCGCGCTGATACGACAGCGTCGCCATCAACTGCGTCGCGTTCACCGGGCCGCCGCGGGTGAGCACCCAGATGAGCTGGAAGTCGGTGAAGGTGAACAGCACCGAGAACGTCATCACCACCGCGATGATCGGGGTGAGCATCGGATAGGTGATGTGGCGGAACACCTGCCAGCGGCTGGCGCCGTCGATGATCGCGGCCTCGTAGAGCGAGGGCGACACCGTCTGCAGGCCGGCGAGCAGCGTGATCGCGACGAACGGAATGCCGCGCCAGATGTTGGCGAAGATCACCGACCAGCGGGCGTTCCAGGGATCGCCGAGGAAATCGATGTTGCCGGAGATCAGTCCGATATGGCGCAGCGACCACGACACGATCGAGAACTGCGGATCGTAGATCCACCAGAAGGCGATCGCCGAAAGCACCGTCGGCACGATGAAGGGGATCAGCACGACCGCGCGCAACGTCGCCTTGAAGGGCAGGTTCTCATTGAGCAGCAGGGCGAGATAGAGGCCGACGGCGAACTTCACGATGCTCGCCACCGTCGTGTAGAGCAGCGTGTTGAACACCGAGAGCCAGAACACCGAATCGTCCCACAGCCACTCGTAGTTCTCGAGCCCGATGAACTCGCCGAGCCGGCCGATGCGCGCGTCGGTGAAGGAAATCCAGATACCGAGCCCGAGCGGATAGGCGAGGAACAGCAGGAGGAAACCGGCAGCGGGCAGGATGAACCAAAGGCCGAGCCAGTCGCGATGGGTCTTGAGCCGGGTCCACGCAGTGGCGCCGCGCTCGAGGATGAGGGCTTGGTCGACGACGGCGTCGGTCATGGCGACCTTTCGGCGGTTACAGTTGCCGGCGGCCTGATGCGAGATCGGGGATCAGTCATCCTGATCCCCGATCATGTTTCACGTGTCAGCGGTAGATCCGCTGGAACTGGCGCTCGGCGATGCGGATCGAGCCTTTGGCATCCTCGCGGCCGGTGCAGTAGCTCGCGAACATGTCGAGCAGCACGAAATCGGCGATGGCGCTCGCCGCCTTCTCGCCGACCGAGCCGAGGCCGCCGGCGGTGAGCGAGCGCTTGGCGACGTCGCGATAGACCGTGCGCTTGGGGTCCTCGGTCCATACCGGGTTCGCGTCATAGGCGTTGAGGCAGTGAGTCAGGTAGCCCTGTGCCGCTTCGAGCCACGGATTGAACTCGTTCGCCTCCAGCATGAAGGCGATCAGCGCTTTGCAGGCCTGCGGGTACTTGGTGTAGCTCATCGCCAGCATCGGGAACATCAGATGCAGCTCGGTGGGATGGCCAACCGGACCGACCGGGAAATAGGCGTGGTCCATGTCCGCCGCGATGTCCTTCTTGGTCGCGTCCTTGGTCGCGGCGACGTAGATCGAGATTCCGTTGTTGGTCCAATGGATCTCGCCGGCGAGAAACGCCTTGTTGTTCGACGCGTCGTTCCAGGCAGCGGTGCCGGGAATCATGTTTTCGTAGAGCTGCTTGGCGAACTCGAGCGCCTTCTCGGTCTCCGGCGAGTTGATGACGACCTTGTCGTTCTTGTCGACGATGTTGCCGCCATGGGCCCACAGGCACCAATACGCCCAGGTGTTGCCGTCGCCGGAGGCGTGGCCGAGCGCGAGGCCGCCGGGCGTGCCATTCTTCTTGGTCGCCTTGGCGCATTCGAGGAACTCGTCGGTGGTGGTCGGGAATTTGGAGAACCCGGCCTTCTTGAGCGAGGAGACGCGGTAGTTGATGAGCGAGCCGGTGTAGCAGATCGGGATGTCGATCCACTTGGTGCCGGTGCCCTTGCCGTAGGCGATCGCGCTCGGCACCCAGCCGCCATACTTCTTGCCGAGATAGTCGGCGACGTCGGTGACGTCGAGGCACTTCTGCGGGAAGAGATGCGGCAGCGAATAGAGGCCCCAGAACAGGTCGGGGCCGGCGCCGGTGTTGGCGGCGACCGAGGCCTTGGGCTGCACGTCCTCGTAGGATTCGCGCGAGATCGTCACCTTGACGCCGGTGGCCTTGGCGAAGGCCTCCATCAGCTTGACGAACTCGTCGTCCTCCGCCTGAACGAAGTACTTCCAGCGCAGCATCGAGAGCTGCAGCCCCCGGCTCCGGCTTCCAGGGCGCGTTCTGGGCCCAGGCCTTCGCCCAGTCGAGCAGCGCCGGCCCGGTCAGCGCGCCGGAGGCGGCCAGGGCCGTCCCGCCCCGAACGAGAGTGCGCCGCGTGAAGTTGGTCATGGTTTCCTCCTGGCTTGCTTTCTTTTGTGGGTTGCTCATTGCCGCAGGCGTTCGCCGGTCGTCTCGTCGAACAGATGGACGAGGCGCGCGTCGGGCTTCAAGCGGATGGTGTCGCCGGGCTTGAAGAGATGGCGCTCGCGAAACACCGCGAGCACGCTCTGGCCGCCGAGCTTCGCCACGAGCTGGGTCTCCGATCCGGTCGGCTCGACGACCTGGATTTCCGCGGCGGCTCCGTCCTCGGCGAGAGTGAAATGCTCCGGCCGCACGCCATAGACGACCGGCCGGCCGTCTCCCGCGGGCGGCACGGCGAGCGGCAAGGTGAGCCCATCGGCGCCGCAGAATTCGATCGCGCCATTGCGCCGCACCGTGCCTTTGAACAAGTTCATCGCCGGCGAGCCGATGAAGCCCGCGACGAACACGTTGCCGGGGCGATCATAGAGTTCGAGCGGAGTACCGATCTGCTCGACCCGGCCGTCATGCATCACCACGATCTTATCGGCCATGGTCATCGCTTCGATCTGGTCGTGGGTGACGTAGATCGTCGTGGTCTTGAGCCGCTGGTGCAGTGCCTTGATCTCGGTGCGCATCTGCACCCGCAGCTTGGCATCGAGATTGGACAGCGGCTCGTCGAACAGGAACACCTTGGGATCGCGCACGATGGCGCGTCCCATGGCGACGCGCTGGCGCTGGCCGCCGGAGAGCTGGCGCGGGTAGCGCGCGAGGAACGGGGTCAGACTCAAAATCTCCGCGGCGCGATTGACCCGCGTGTCGATCTCCTGTTTCGGCGCGCCGCGCAGCCGCATCGAGAACCCCATGTTGTCGGCGACCGTCATGTGCGGATAGAGCGCGTAGTTCTGAAATACCATGGCGACGTCACGCGCCTTGGGCGGCAGCGTGTTGACGACGCGGTCGGCGATCCTGATCTCGCCGGCGCTGATGTTCTCGAGGCCGGCGATCATCCGCAACAGGGTCGACTTGCCGCAGCCGGAAGGACCCACCAGCACGACGAACTCGCCGTCGGCGATCTCGACGTTGACGCCATGGATCACGTAGTGCGGGCCGAAGGCCTTCTTGACGCCACGTATCGCCACCGACGCCATTGGTTTCCTCCACAGGACGCCTGTTTCGGCGCGGCTTGCTGCAACCGCAAGCATTCCCTGTCGGGCCGAGACTAGCCGCAGGCGTGCCGCCTTGCCACAAGGAAAAGCGCGATGATGTCGCAGGGGCAGGGGCCCAATAGTTCTCCGATACGGTCCGTGATCAGTGTCCGTAGCTCGGACGAGCGAAGCGGCATCCGGGGAGGGCGCTCCAGAGAGGCTTCGATGAGGTGAACCCACTTCTGTCATCGCCGGGAGCCCGGCGATGACGACCCTCAGCTGCCGCTCACGCGAGGCGATTCAATCGGCCGAAGTGTTCACTGCTGAACCTGCATCTGGACCGGCGCGCCGAGGTTCGCCGGCGTGCCCTTCAGCAGTACGAGGTAGCGTCGCGGCGTTTTCGCTTCGCCCTGCACGATCTGCCGGATCGGCCCGACTGAATTGACGATCGCCGCGCCAGCCGGATTGGTCATGAAGCCCGCGAGCGACTCGATGGCCCCGTTGCCCGTCGGGTCATCCACGAGCGCGAGGACATATGCCTGACGCGGCTCCAGGCCGGTGACGGCAGCCTGCACCACCTGGACCAGCCCCTGGTCGAACAGCGTGACGCTGGTCGGCGCGGTGGCCACGTCACCGGACGGCTTGCCGCCGACGAGCGGCGCCAGCGCGAGATGCGTTGCCTCGCCCGCGATGCCGAGCGGCTGCAGGCCTTGTGTGCCGCTGCCCTCCGGGACCGCGTTGGGCACGTAGGTCAGCGCCTGTGGAGCCTGCCCGATCGGAACGGTGGCGATCACCTTGTTGGTCAAGGTGTCGACCGCAGCAACCGCATCGGCGTTCTCCAGACCGACGTAGACGCGGGAGCCGTCGCCTGACGGCCAGATGCCGTGTGGAAGCTTTCCCGTCGGGATGGTCGCAACTTGAGAGAAGTCGTCGGTCCGAAACACCTTGATCTCGTCGCGCCCGCCGATCGTGACATAGGCGAACATCCCGTTGGCGTTGCGCACGATGTTGACGTGATTGGTGATCGGGCCGGTGTCGAGGGTCTTGAGCACGGCGAACGGCGGCCGCGCGTCGAACACCTGAGTCTTGCCGGTATCCTTGAGCGTAAACCACACCTGACTGCCATCAGGCGTGGCCGCGATATCGGGACAGAACGGGCTCGCCTGCGGCACCCGGCCGACGATCGCATGGTCTGCGACGGTGATGACGGCGATCTCCGGGTTGAACGACGAGCAGACATAGCCGTATTTGCCGTCCGGCGAGAAGATCTGCATGCCGGGCCCGGGCGCGACCTTGATCCGTGTCTTTTCCTGAAAGCTCGCTCCGTCGAGCACCGCGACGTAATCCTCGCCGCGCACGGTCACCCAGACCTCCTTGCCGTCGGGCGTGAAGAACGCTTCGTGGGGCGAGCGGCCGACATAGGTCGTGTGCTTCACGGCGTTGGTCGCGGTGTCGATGAAGGTGACGGAGTTGCTGCCGATCGAGACGACGGCGATCGTCTTGTGATCAGGCGAGAAGCCCATGCCGTGGACGAGGACCTGCCCCTTGTAGAGGGGGCTGAAATTGGCGGGCTGCGGGTCACCGAGGCGGATCACGCCGAGCAGCCTGTTGTCGACCGGATCGGTTACCGACACCGTGTTGGAGAACTGCTCGGCGGCATAGACCCTGTCGCGGTGGCTGATCGCGATGTCCGGATCGGTTGCCGCACCGGGCGCCTGTCCGGCGAAGGCCGGCGCGATTGTGCCGAGCGCGGTGGTGATCAGGCCGGCGAGAAGGATGCGATTCATCGGAGCGGTTTCCTACCGTACAGGGTGCACGTGCATATCATTGCTTGGCGCGGTCGCGCCGGAAGCGGGCTGGGTGGGCGAGGCGATCGAGGGCGGCAGCGGCTCGCCGACCGCAAGTTTCATCGCGGCGATCTCCTGCTGCTGGGTCACGATGATTTCCTGGGCAAGCCGCTTGAGCTGCTCGTTCTTCCCGTAGCGCAGAAGAATCCGCGCCATGTCGATGGCGCCCTGGTGATGCGGCACCATCATCGCCACGAAATCGCGGTCGATGTCGCCGGTCGGCGCGACCGTCATGTCGACCATCATCTTGCTCATCGCCTCCTCGTTCGCGGCGAGGAATTGCGATTCGGCCGCGTCCGCAGCGGCGGACGGCGCCGTCGAAGCGGGATGGGCGTGCGGCTGCATCGCCGGCATCGTCGGGCGGTCCTGCGCCGAGCTCATTGGGACTGAAACGCCCAGAAATGCGGCAACGAGACAGCCGGTCAAGTTTCGACAGATTGCGATCATGTCGCCTCCTGTAGCCCGTTGTAGCCCGGTCAGGATGACAATCTCGCGTGAAGAGGCTCCAAGGGCCTCAAATTTAGGTGACCTCGGCGGTGCGGCGAGTACGGACCCGTAGCCCGGATGAGCGAAGCGATATCCGGGAACGGCGTTCGAGACCAGGTCAGGCGCACGACCCGCATATCGCTGCGCATGCGGGCTACAGATAGCCACCTAATCTGGCGCGCGGAGCCGATATCCCACGCCGGTCTCGGTGAGGATGTACTGCGGCTGCTCCGGGTCGGCTTCGATCTTGTGGCGGAGCTGGCGGACATAGACGCGCAGATACTGGGTGTCGGTGAAGTCGCTCCACAATTCGCCGAGCAGGAATTTGTGGGTGAGCACCTTGCCGGCGTGCTGCACGAGGACGCGCAGCAGCTCGTATTCCTTGGGCGAGAGCTTCACCTCCTTGTCGCCGATCTTGACGATGCGGCGGACGAGATCGACGGTGAGGTCGCCGACCTTGAATGCAGGGCGCTCCCCCTGCACCGCAAGCTGGTGGCGCAGCGCCGCGCGCATGCGCGCCAGGAGCTCCTCCATGCCGAACGGCTTGGTGAGATAGTCGTCGGCGCCGAGATCGAGGGCGCGGACCTTGACGCTCTCGTCGCTGCGGCTTGAGAGCACGACGATCGGCACGCTTTCGTCGCGGCCGCGGATCGCGGCGAGCAGGTCGAGGCCCTGCATGTCGGGCAGGCCGAGATCGAGGATGATGAGGTCCGGCTTCTCCTCCAGGAGGGCGAGCGCGGTCTTGCCGTTGGTCGCATCGAGAATTTCGTAGCCCTGCGTCGACAGCCCCATCCGCAGCAGTTTGCGGATCGGGGGCTCGTCGTCGACGATCAGTACCTTCAGAGGGCTTGCGCTCACGCGGCGCTCTCCAGTTTTTGCTCCGCCGGCACCGGCAGGCGGATGGTGAAGACCGCCCCACTGCGGTCGGTTCGGTTGGCGGCCTCGACGGTGCCGTGCATCGCCTCGACGAAGCCGCGGGCGATGGGAAGGCCGAGCCCGGTGCCCGGCCGCACGCGGTCGCCCTTGGTGACGCGGTGGAACTTATCGAAGATGCGCTGGAGGTCGGCGGCCGGAATGCCCTCGCCCTCGTCGAAGATGCGCAGCTCGATGAACCGGCCGTCGCGGCGCCCCTGGATGCGCACCGTCGTGCCTTCCGCGGCGAACTTCGCCGCATTGTCGAGAATGTTGAACAGGGCTTGCTCCAGCAGCACCGGATCGACGTCGATCATCGGAAGGTCGGGCTCGACGTCGAGCTGGACGCGGTGATGGCAAAGAATCTTGCCGGCGCGTCGCAAGGCGCTGCCGACGATCTCGTCGAGGTCATAGAGCGCGGTGTTGAGCACGAGGGCGCCGGATTCGAGCCGCGTCATGTCGAGCAGATTGGCGATGAAGCGGTTGAGCCGCTCGGATTCCTCGATCATGGTGCCGACGAGCTCGATCTTCTGCTCGTCGGTCAACGCACCGGCAAGATCGCGCAGCGTGCCGGCGGCGCCGAGGATCGCCGCGAGCGGCGTCTTGAGGTCGTGGGAAATCGAGGTCAGGAGCGCGGTGCGCAGCCGGTCGGTCTCGATGGTGCGTTTCGCCCGGTCCATGTCCTCGACGAGATGGATGCGTTCGATCGCGAGCGCGCTCTGGTCGATCAGCGCGTCGAGCAGCCGGCGCTCGTCGGGCGTGAGCAGGGGTCCCGGCTTGTCGCTGTCGATCCCGATGATGCCGATCGGCCCGCGGCCGGTCCGCATCGGCAGGAACAGCCGCTTGGCGCCCGGCAACGTGTCGGAGCCGCGGCCGGCATTGCGGTCGTGCTCCCAGGCCCATTTGGCCGCGGCGACGTCGGCTTCGCCCAGCATGTCCTCGGGCGGGTATCCGGCCTTGACGACGATGGTGCCCCGCTCGGGCAGCAGGATCACCACACGCACCTTGAGCATCAACGCGATCTGGTAGGTGGTCGCCCACAACACGTCGTCGAGCGTGCCGATGCCGGCGAGCTTGCGGCTGAAGGTGTAGAGCGCATCGGTGGTGCGCGCTCGCGCCATCGCCGTGGTGGCCTGGACGCGCACCCGTGCGGCGACGTTCGAAACGAGCGTCGCCATGATGATGAAGAACACGAAGGCTGCGACATTGGTCGGATCGGTGATCGTGAATGTGTAGATCGGCGGCAGGAAGAAGAAATTGTAGCAGAGCGAGGCGATCATGCTCGCGAACAGTGACGGATAAAGGCCGTAGCGCACTGCGACGGAGACGATCGCCGTCAGGAAGACGAGGTCGACGTTCTCGACGCCGAGATAGGGTTGGATCGCTTCGCTCGCGAGAAGCGCGAGGCCGACCGCCACGATCGCGACGAGGTACGGACGCACCTGGAACGGCTCGCGCTGTTCCGCGGTCCTCACCGTCTTCTTCGGAATGGGGTCGCCGGGCAGTTGGTCGCCGGCGATGACGTTGATGCTGATATTGCCAGCGCGGCGGACGAGGTCGTGGACCACCGACCCATGCAGGATCTCGAACCAGCGCGTGCGCGTCGACTTGCCGAGGATGATCTGGGTGACGTTGTTCGCCTGCGCGTAGCTCATGATGTCGTCGGCGATGCGCCGGTCGCCGCCGGGAATGGTGGCGGCCTCGCCGCCGAGCGCCTGGGCGAGGCGCAGCGTATCGGCGATGCGGTCGCGCTCCACCTCAGAGAGCCGCACGCTGCGCGCAGTCTCGACCGCGAGTGCGACGAAGGGGGCGTGCAGGCGGTCCGACAGGCGCTTGGCGTAGCGCACGAGGCCGGCGCAGCGCGCATCCTCGTTGACGCAGACGAGGATGCGCTCGCCGGCGGCCCACGGCCCGGGGATCGCGCGCGCCTGCATCTGGCTCAACAGCTGCTCGTCGACGCGTTCGGCGGTGCGGCGCAGCGCGAGCTCACGCAGCGCGGTGAGGTTCTCGGGCGAGAAGAAATGCTGCAGCGCGCGCTCTGCCTGGTGCGGCACGTAGACCTTGCCTTCGCGCAGGCGCTGGATCAGATCGTCCGGGGTGATGTCGACGAGCTCGATGGCATCGGCGCGGTCGAACACCGAATCCGGGACGGTCTCGCGCACCCGGATTCCGGTGATCTGGGCGATCACGTCGTTCAGGCTCTCGATGTGCTGGATGTTCACCGTGGTGTAGACGTCGATCCCGTTGGCCAGAATTTCTTCGACGTCGAGATAGCGCTTGGGATGTCGGCTGCCGGGCGCGTTGGTGTGGGCGAGCTCGTCGACCAGCACGATTTTCGGATGCCGCGCGATCACCGCATCGAGGTCCATTTCCTCGATCGCATGACCGCGATAGCCCACCGACTTGCGGGAGATGACCGGCAGGCCCTCGAGCAGCGCCTCGGTTTCCTTGCGGCCGTGCGTCTCGACCACACCGATCACGACGTCGGCACCGTCTTTGCGCTTGGCGCGCGCCTGCAGAAGCATCTCGTAGGTCTTGCCGACGCCGGGCGCGGCGCCGACGAAAATGCGCAGTTTGCCGACGCCGGCCTGCTCGCGCCGGGCTGCCTCCAGGAGAGCCTCGGGAGAGGGACGTTGCTCAAGATCGTGCCGCTGGTCCGCCATCGAGGATCAGCCTCTTTCCCTCCCGGCGGGGAGGGTGGTCTTCACCCCTCCTCGTCATCGGGAAGGGTAGGATGGGGTACTTCCTAAAAAAAGCTCGTCATCCGCGGGCCCCACCCCGGACCTCCCCGAAGACGGGGAGGGAGAAGGGCCTCACTTCGGCGCGAGCTGATCGAGCGCGAGATTGAGCGAGAGCACGTTGACATGCGATTCGCCGAGCACTCCGGCCAGCGGGGGATCGATGTGCTCGCTCACGAGCTGTCTCACCCGATCCTCCGGCAGCTTTCGCGCGCCGGCGACGCGCGGCACCTGGAACAACGCCGCGTCCGGCGAGATGTCGGGATCGAGGCCGCTGCCCGAGGTGGTGACGAGATCGATCGGAACGGCCGCTGCTGCGTTCTCCTTCTTCAGCTTCTCCACGTCGGCGCTGACCCGGTCGATCAGCGCCTTGTTGGTCGGCCCGAGGTTCGAGCCGCCGGAGCCTGCGGCATTGTACGGCTTCGGCACCGTCTTGGTCGAATCCTGGGGATCGGGCGCGGTGGTTGCCGACGGCCGGCCGTGGAAGTAACGGTCGCTCGTAAATTCCTGGCCGATCAAGGCGGAGCCGACGACCTCGTTGCCGCGCACGATCAGGCTGCCCTGTGCCTGGTGCGGGAAGACGAGGCCGGCGATCCCGGTGATGGCCAGCGGGTAGGCGAGGCCGGTGATCGCGGTCAGCACGATGACGACGACGATGGCGGGGCGAATTTCGCGCCACATGGCGGTTCTCCTGGAGACGCTCAGACGAGATGCAAGGCGTTGACGACGAGGTCGATCGCCTTGATCCCGACGAAGGGAATGATGATGCCGCCCAACCCGTAGATCAGCAGGTTGCGCTGCAACAGCGGGCCGGCGCCGATCGGGCGGTAGGCGACGCCTTTCAGCGCGAGCGGGATGAGCGCGATGATGATGAGCGCGTTGAAGATGATGGCGGAGAGGATTGCGCTCTCCGGCGTCGCCAGCCCCATCACGTTGAGCGCGCCGAGCTGCGGATAGAAGGCGAGGAAGATCGCGGGAATGATGGCGAAATACTTTGCCACGTCGTTCGCGATCGAGAAGGTGGTGAGCGCGCCGCGGGTCATCAGCAGCTGCTTGCCGATCTCGACGATCTCGATGAGCTTGGTCGGATTGGAATCGAGGTCGACCATGTTGCCGGCCTCGCGCGCCGCGACAGTCCCGGTGTTCATGGCGACACCGACGTCGGCCTGGGCGAGCGCCGGCGCATCGTTGGTGCCGTCGCCGCACATCGCGACGAGCTTGCCCTTGGCCTGCTCCTCGCGGATGAGGCGCAGCTTCTCTTCCGGCGTCGCCTGGGCGAGGAAGTCGTCGACCCCGGCCTCGGCGGCAATCGCGGCCGCCGTCATCGGATTGTCGCCGGTGATCATCACGGTGCGGATGCCCATGCGGCGCAACTCGGCGAAGCGCTCGCGGATGCCGCCCTTGACGATGTCTTTGAGCTGGATCACGCCCAGCATGCGGCCGTCCTTGGCGACCGCGAGCGGCGTGCCGCCGGACTTCGCGATCTCGTCGGAGATCGCCTGCAGCTCGCGCCCGGCTTCGGTGCTGAACGTCGGCGTGATCAAGCGCACCGCGCCGCCGGGTGTGACCGTCGTCGTCGAAGGCGCGGTGACATAGGCGAGGATCGCGTCGACGGCACCCTTGCGCACCCAGGAATTGCCGACCTGCACCCCGCTCATCCGCGTCTGCGCGGTGAACGGGAAGAAGGTCGCCTGCATCTCGGCGAGGTCGCGGCCGCGGATGCCGTATTTCTCCTTGGCGAGGACGACGATCGAGCGGCCCTCAGGGGTCTCGTCGGCGAGCGAGGCGAGCTGGGCGGCGTCAGCCAGCTCCTGCTCGGTCACGCCGGAGAGCGGCCGGAAGGCGGTGGCCTGCCGGTTGCCGAGCGTGATGGTGCCCGTCTTGTCGAGAAGGAGTGTGTCCACGTCGCCCGCCGCCTCGACCGCGCGGCCCGACATCGCGAGGACGTTGAAGCGGACGAGGCGATCCATGCCGGCGATGCCGATTGCCGAGAGCAGCGCACCGATGGTGGTCGGGATCAGCGTGACGAACAGCGCTACCAGCACCACCACCGGCACGGTCCCGCCGGCATACGCCGCGTAACTCGGGATCGTTGCGGTCGCAAACACGAAGATGATGGTGAGGCCGACGAGAAGGATGTTGAGCGCGATCTCGTTCGGCGTCTTCTGCCGCTCGGCGCCTTCGACGAGCTTGATCATGCGGTCGATGAAGGTCGAGCCCGCCGCCGCGGTGATCCGCACGCGAATCCAGTCCGACAGCACCTGGGTGCCGCCGGTGACGGCGGAGCGGTCACCGCCGGACTCGCGGATGACAGGCGCGGACTCGCCGGTGATCGCCGCTTCGTTGACCGAGGCGATGCCTTCGATCACCTCTCCGTCGGACGGGATAACGTCGCCGGCTTCGACGAGCACGACGTCGCCCACCTTGAGACTGGTCCCCGGAACCATCCGATAGGCGCGGGAACCGCCGTCGCCGAGAAGCTTCGCCTGGGTTTCGGTGCGGGTGCGCCGGAGCGAGTCCGCCTGGGCCTTGCCGCGGCCTTCCGCTACCGCTTCCGCGAAGTTCGCGAACAGCACGGTGAACCACAGCCAGACGATGATCTGCAGGGTAAACAGGAGGTTCGCGCCGTCGTTTGCGAGGTCGCGTAGAAAGATCACGGTGGTGAGCGTCGCCACCACCTCGACCACGAACATCACCGGATTCTTCGCCATCAGACGCGGATCGAGCTTGGCGAAGGCGGACCATGCCGCGGGCCCGAGAATCTTCGGGTCCCACATGGTGGTGGATTTTGCCGGCTTGCGCGGATTTACGGTATCCATCGGATCTACTCCGAAACTTTCAGAACAGCGTGTGTGCGGTCATGGCGAGCTGCTCGACCACGGGGCCGAGCGCGAGTGCCGGAAAGAAGGTGAGGCCGCCGACGATCAGGATGACGCCGACGACGAGGCCGACGAACAGGCCGCCCGTCGTGGGGAAGGTGCCGGACGACGCGGGGATCGATTTCTTCGCCGCCAGCGACCCCGCGATCGCCATCGCCGGAATAATCATCCAGAACCGGCCGACCAGCATCGCCGAGGCGAGGGTGAGGTTGTAGAAGAAGGTCGCGCCGTTGAGGCCGGCGAACGCCGAGCCGTTGTTGCCTGTGGCGGACGTGTAGGCATAGAGCACCTCGGTGAAGCCGTGCGGTCCCGGATTGTTCATCGAGGCGACCGCGGAGGGCAGCACCACGGCGACTGCCGTCCAGCCGAGATACATCAGCGGCAGGATGAGGATTGCGAGCATCGCCATCTTCACCTCCTTGGCCTCGATCTTCTTGCCGACATATTCCGGCGTGCGCCCGACCATCAGCCCCGCGACGAAGATCGAGAGGATGACGAAGAGCAGCATCCCGTAGAGCCCGGCGCCGACGCCGCCGACGATGATTTCGCCGAGCTGCATGTTGATGAGCGGAATCATGCCGCCGAGCGCGGTGAATGAATCGTGCATGGCGTTGACGGCGCCGCACGAGGCGGCCGTCGTCACCACTGCGAACAGCGAGGAGGCGACGATGCCGAAGCGCACCTCCTTGCCCTCCATGTTGCCGCCGGTGAGGCCGAGCGCGTTGAGGCCGGTGGTTCCTGCCGCTTCCGCCCAGTAGGTCACGAGGACGCCGGTGAGGAACAGCAGGCCCATGGCGGCGAACACTGCCCAGCCCTGGCGCTCGTTGCCGACCATGCGACCGAACACGTTGGTCATCGCGGCGCCGATCGCGAAGATCGAGACCATCTGCACGAAATTCGAAAGTGCCGTCGGATTTTCGAATGGATGGGCGGCGTTGGCGTTGAAGAAGCCGCCGCCATTGGTGCCGAGCATCTTGATTGCGATCTGCGAGGCGACCGGGCCGACCGCGATCAGCTGCTTTCCGCCCTCGACGGTCGACGCCTCGACATAGGGACCGAGCGTCTGGGGGATGCCCTGCCACACCAGGAACAGCGCGTAGGGAATGCACAGCGGCAGCAGGATGTAGAGGGTGCAGCGGGTGACATCGACCCAGAAGTTGCCGACGGTCTTCACCGAGGCCCGCGCGAAGCCGCGGATCAGTGCGATCGCCAACACGATGCCCGTCGCCGCGGACAGGAAGTTCTGGTGGGTGAGGCCGAGCATCTGCGAGAGGTACGACATCGTGCTCTCGCCGGCGTAGTTCTGCCAGTTGGTGTTGGTGAGGAAGCTCACCGCGGTGTTGAACGAGAGGTCCTCGGCGACCGCCGATTGACCGGCCGGGTTGAACGGCAGCACCGCCTGAAGGCGCAGCAGCGCGTACAGGATCGCAAATCCGCCGATGTGGAAGAACAGCATTGCGACCGTGTAGGTGACCCAATGTTGCTCGCGCCGGGGATCGACGCCGGCCGCCCAGTAGAGTGCGGCCTCGACCGGGCGCAGCACCGGGGATAGGAAGGTCCGCTCGCCGTTGAACACGCGCGTCATGTAGCCGCCGAGCGGCCGCACCAGCGCGACGACGACAGCACAAAACAGCGCAATTTGTATCCAGCCGATCAAGGTCATGGTTCGAACCCCGAGAATTCGATGACTCGCCGTGGCGCCGTCAGAAGCGCTCCGGCCGCAGCAGGGCGTAGGTGAGGTAGACGAGCAGGCCAGCGGTCACGGCCGCGGCGAGCGAATAGTCGAACAGCATGAGATATCTCCTCACAGCCGGTCGCAGGCATAGGCATAGCCCACCGACACCGCGAAGAAGCCGAGCGCGAGCGCGACCATCAGAACGTCCAGCATGGAACTATCCTCGAAAAGATTTGCGCGAGCATGACCTTGGCCAATCGGCGGCTGTGATCAGGGACGGCCCTTCGAATGCTCGTCGGTTTTTGTGCTCTGCACCTAAGTGGTCCGGCCCAATGTAGGATTTCGAGGGCGGATATCCGCTTTTCTTATAAGAATCTCATATAGACGCCGCGCCCGCGGTCACTTCGATATGCGCTGTGCCGCGTCGATCCCGCCGCCTTTTCTATACCCGATGTATCGGATTCCTATGTCGGCGCTATGAGAAACCGCTTGGCGGCCTCTCGTTTCCCTATGGGATGACCAGCAGTTTAAGGCTCACGTCGTTCGCGGACCGCGACCTTGCCAGGTCCGCCAGGAGAAAGTCCGATGCCCGACGACCCATCCGTCTCGTCCCGCTCGAAGCGCATGCGCCCGTTTCTGCTGGGCCGTAACCACGCCGGCCAATGGGTCGTGCAGGACGAGGGCGGGATGTGGGGCGGCATTTTCGTCGACCGTATCGCCGCACTCAAATTCGCAATGTCAGAAAATGGTCGCCCACAGGCGGTGATCATGGTTCCCGATCCCCTCGAGCTCGCAATCACAGTGCCAGCCGATCGGCCCGTCGTCGAGGTCGAGCAAGTGCGCGCTCCGCGGCCGCGCGCCGCCTAGCCGGACCGTCGCGACGACGTCACCGCTTGAGCGCTTCGAGCTCCGGAAAGTGCTGGTAATCGGCGGAGCCGACGCAGGGGTTGGCGGTGCCCTTCGGGAACTGATCGATCACGCGGTCGAAGCGGCCGCGCTCGAACACCGCGAGCGTGTCCCTGCTACCCACATATTTGCCGTCGGTGTTCTTCGCGTTGTAGCGCACACACACGGCGTACTGGTTGCGCCCGCCGATGGGCTTCATCACCGGCTCGGTGATGAAGGCATCGCGCACATTGGCGGGATCGTTGAGGTACGTCCTCATGAAGGCGATGATCTCCGCCTTGTAGTTCTCCGGGAGGACCGCGCCGCGCGCTTCGCCGCCGTCGCGGGCCTGATCGCTCAGGCAGCCGGCGAGGGCCGCCGCCACACACCATCCCAACACCGCTCTGCCAATCGTGCGCAGCATCTGCAATTCCCGTGGAATTCCATTGGCTCATAGCCCAGCCGCTGCCGGGATTGAAGTGTGGAGACGGGCGCCGACGCCATCCGCCCAGCGGGGCCCGGCTCGTCTGCGTAAGGTGGCATCCCCGCCGCGTGCTGATAACATGCGCGCCGCAAACCGCCGCAGCCGGACCCGGCCTCGGCAAGCAATACGAGTGACAAGGGAGGAATATCCGATGTCGATCCGGTTGGCCGCGGCGGTCGCGGCGCTGATTGCGCTTCCTGGTGCCGCAGGCGCCCAGGTCCTGATGGAGCCCAATGTTTCGGCGAAAATGGCGCTGGCGATCGTGGAAACGGCGATGGCCGAATGCGGCTCGCGTGTCTCCGTCGCCGTGGTCGATCGCGCCGGACGGCTGCGGGTTTTCGTGCAGGGCGACGGTGCCGCGCCGCATAATCTCGAGCTCGCCCGCCGCAAGGCCTATACCGCACGGACCTTCGGGCGCCCGACGGCGGAATGGATGCAGCGCACCGAAACCCAGCTCCAGGGCCAGCGGCAGCTCGGCGAGGTTATTCCGCTGCAGGGCGGCGTGCCGATCAAGGTTGGCGAGGACACGATCGGCGGCGTCGGCCTGAGCGGCGCTCCCAACGGCGGCCCGCAGGAAGAGGCGTGCGGCAAGGCCGGCGTCGCCAAGGTCGCGGACCAGCTGAAGTAGGACGAGATCTTTCCCTCCCCGTCTTCGGGGAGGGAAAGTACCGGCGTCGTCTTTATGTCGCCCCCTGCCGCACCCGCGGGCTTTTCTCCACCGGCCCGTCGAGCGGAAGATCGCGGGCGCTCGCGAAAGTGTGCACCACGAGCCGCCCGACCCTGCCGCGGATCTCGATGTCGTGGTGGGTCAGCGGCCCGAACGCGAGGCCGGACCGCGTCGCGACGTCCTCGGAGATGACGAGCTCGCAGCCATAGGTCTTGGTGAGCGCTTCCATGCGGCTCGCGGTGTTGACGCTGTCACCGACTGCAGTGACGGTGACGGCGCTGCCGTATCCCATTTCGCCGACGATCGCCGGGCCGGTGTGGATGCCGATGCCGATCCGCAGCGGCTCCGGGATGTCGTGGGCGAGGGCGTGGTTGAGCGCTTCCATGCGCTCCGACATGTTTTTCGCCGCGGCGAGCGCCTCGCGACAACCGGCTTCGACGCCGCTGTCGAGGCCGAACAGCGCCATCACGCCGTCGCCGATGAACTTGTCGATGTGCCCGCCCGCCGCCTCCACCGCATGGCCCATCTCGGCGAAATACCGATTGAGCAGGAAGACGAGGTCGTAGGGCAGCTTGTGCTCGGAGAGCTGGGTGAAAGCCCTGATGTCGCCGAACAGGATCGCGATCTCGCGCTCGGCGCCGTGGAGGTAGCCCGGCCGGCGAAATCCGTCCGGTGCCTGGGCGGTGGCCGGGAGGAGCGGGGTGACGCGCAGGTCGCCGAGCGGGCGCAGCTGGCAGGCGAGCCGCACGTCCGGGCCGGCTCCCACGCGATGCAGGACCTTCGTCTCTTCGGTGGAGGGCGGCGGCACCGCATCCGGCGGTCCCTCGACCTTGATGCGGCAGGTCGAGCATCGGCCGCGTCCCCCGCACACCGACGCGTGCGGAATTCCGGCCATCCGGCTCGCCTCCAGCACCGAGACGCCGTGCAAGATCGAAAGGACGCGACCGCTCGGATAGCTCAGCCGGATCACGCCATGGCGGCGCTCCCAGTATGAGCGGACGATGCGCGCCGCCAGCACGGCGACAAGTGCGAAAAAGAAGAAGCGGCCCAGCCACAGGATCATCTGCGCGATGATGGCCATATCCGCCGGACCCGGTTGCGGATGCACCCGCATCATCTCGGCGATCCACGCCGGATCCGCGCTCTGCGCCACCACTTCGCGCGCGCCTTCGAGAATACCGACAATTGCCAATGTCGGTACGAGCAGCGCGGCGGCGTAGAGCAGCGGCTGCCAGCGGGGGTACCATGGCTTGAGCCGCAGCGAGAACCACATGCCGATCATGGCGTGGACCCAGGCGATCACCAGCACAGTGAGCTGGAGGCCGCCACGCATGGGCGCGGTCACGAAGTAGCGGTACAACAGGCTCTGGTAATAGCCGTAATTGCTGCCATAGAAAGCGTCGGCGACATGCGTGTTGAGCACGTGGTCGATCAGGAAGAACGGGATCGAGAATCCAAGAACAAGCTGCGCTGCCTCCGAGAACGGCATTTTCAGCGACCTGCGCAGCCACAGTGCCCATAGCGCCAGGCAGTAGTGCACCGTGAACGCAGAATAGAGGATGAACCCGCCGACTGAAGTGGACCAAGTCCGGTAGATGACCTCGAGCACCCGGTCCATGAGTTCGACCGAGAACAGGCCGAGACTCTGGTTGAGCAGATGGGTCGCCACATAGGCGAGCATGACGAGGCCGGACGTGAGCCGCAGCCGTCGGATCACGACTGCCGTTCCCGCGCATCGCTGCGCCCGCGCGATGCACTCGCGATGTTGCCGGAGAACGCGCGCGCCGGACGCAGAAGTACGTCCGGCGGTTTTGTTCGCGCGCCGGCGCTCATAGCGACGGCTGAACTTGCCCCGGGCTCGTCTGCCGTGCGACGTCCCGGGAAGCCGCTTCGTCGCGCACGTCGAGCCGCGCCGCCAGATAGGCATGCAGCGCCGCGACCACCTGTGCGCCTTCGCCCACGGCCGCCGCGACCCGCTTGATCGAACCGGAGCGCACGTCACCGATGGCGAACACGCCGAGGCGGCTCGTTTCGAGCGACCGGCGGTCGGGACCGACGTCGGCGCCAGTGAGGACGAAGCCGCTCGGATCGAGCATGATACCCGAGCCGGCGAGCCAGTCGGTGTTCGGGTGGGCGCCGATGAACAGGAACAGGTGCCGGATCGGCCGGCGCACCTCTTCATCTGATCCGACGCGGCGCCAACGCACCGCCTCCAGGAGGCCGTTCGAGCCTTCAAGGCCGCTGACCTCGGTGCCCGTCAACACTTCCACGTTGGCGAGTCCGGAGATGCGCTCGACGAGATAGCTCGACATGGTGGCGGAAAGGCTCGGTCCGCGCACCAGCTGCCAGATCTTCGCCGCCTTGCGGGCGAGGAAGACCACGGCCTGGCCGGCCGAGTTGCCGCCGCCCACGAGGACGAGCTCCTGCCCGGCGCACAGGTTCGCTTCGAGCGGCGACGCCCAGTAGTGAACGCTCGCAGCTTCGAACTCGTCGAGGTTCTTGACCGCGAGCCGGCGATAGGCGGCGCCGCTTGCGATGACTACCGACCGCGCCTGAATATGCTGACCGTCACCCAGGCGGAGAATATGATTTCCGCGCTCGCCCTCCGCAGGTTCGAGGCGGGCGATCTCGGCAGGGATCGCAGTCTCCACGCCGAACTTGTGCGCCTGTCCGAAGGCCCGCGCCATCAACGCCATGCCGGTGATGCCGGTCGGAAATCCGAGATAGTTTTCGATGCGGGCCGATGCTCCGGCCTGGCCACCGAAGGCGCGGCAGTCGAGCATGATGACGGAAAGCCCTTCGGACCCGCCGTAAACCGTGGTGGCGAGCCCGGCGGGTCCGGCCCCGACGACTGCGACGTCGAACAAGCGGGTGGAGTCGATCGGCCCGACTAACCCGATCGAGCGCGCGAGCTCGCCCGCGGTGGGGTTGTGCAGAAGCTCGCCGCCCGGGCACATGACGACCGGCAACTTGGCGGGATCGATCGCGTAACGTTCGATCAGCACTTTGGCCTTCTGATCGGTGTCCGAGTTCAGCCACTCGTAAGGATGGCCGTTGCGGCTCAGGAAGCCCTTCAGGCGCAGCACATCGCCGTCCTCGGCTCGCCCGACGATCACCGGGCCGCCGGTTCGCTTTTCGATCATGCCGACGCGACGCAGTATCAGCGCGTCCATGATCCGCTCGCCGAGCTCGGCCTCGGCGATGAGGAGCGCGCGCAGCCGGTCCGGCGGAATGGCCAGCGCGTCGACCTCTCCCTTTGCATAGCCATCGACCATGACAGGCCTGCCGGAGAGCTGGGCCATCTCTCCGATCACGCCACCGGGGCCGCTGCTCAGGAACGGCTTGCTGTTTCCAAGCTCATCCTGGCGAACCAGATCGACTTTGCCGGACAACACGACGAACAGGCCGTGCCCGCTCTCGCCGATCCGGAACAGCGCTTCGCCGTTTTCGTAGTGACGAAGCTCGGCGAAGCGGCGTATGCGCTCGATCTCCGCGGGCTCCAGCACCAGAAAGAGCTGCGGCAGGCCGAGGTCCGCGACGTGATCGTTGAGCCGGCGCAACCGATCGCAAAGAATGGCGATGATGTTCTGCCATGCTTGCGGGTGGGTGTGCAGGAACGACAGGATGTCGGTTCGCGCGAGCGTCGCGATGCTGCATTCCGTGATCGCGGTCGCGTCGGTCGTGCGTTGCTTGCCGTCGAGCACGGCGATCTCGCCGAACACATCGCCGGCACCCATCAAGGCGAGCACCAGCGGATGTCCGTCGGTCGTCGCGACGCTGATCCGGACGTTGCCGGACACTATCGCCATGATGCTGTCGCCGGGAGAGCCCTGCTCGAAAATCGTCTGACCCGCCGGAAACTTGGTGATGCTCAGGCGCGCAAACAGCTCTTTCTTCTCGTTCGGACCAAGGCCGCGGAACAGCATCGAGTTCGCCGAGAATGCGGCGGGCATTGTCGGCCAAGCCGTTATCGGGTGCGAGCTTCGAAGCTTGTTCTTGCATGCGGTCGCCGTTGTTGTTGAGCGCTTCAGCCTGGGATGGCGCAGGCTACGGATATTGCAAACGAAATTGTGCTCGAAAAGCCTCGGCTTTTCGCGTTGACAGTCAGTCTAGGCGCTATCGAGTCCCGACCCTAGTCGATATTTGCCGCCACGGCGATTGGGGCTGCCGGGATGAAAAGAAGATGCGGCCGCACGGCGCCGCCGCTACGTCGCCACCGGAATCACGTCGACCGCAGTGCTCAGCCGCTGCTGGCCGGAGCCCAGCATGACACCGCCGATCGGCGCCGCGTCGGCATAGTCGCGACCGATCGCGAGAACCACATGATCGTCGCTCGCGATGAGTGCGTTGGTCGGGTCGAGGCCCCACCAGCCGGCGTCACCGCACCACACCATCACCCAGGCGTGCATGGCGTCGGCGCCTTCGAGCCGCGCCGCGCCGGAGCGCGGCACCGTGCGCAGGTATCCGCTCACATAGGCGGCCGGCAGGCCGAGGCCGCGCAGGCCGGAAATCATGATATGTGCGAAATCCTGGCAGACGCCGCGCCGCAGCGCGAACGACATCGACGGCGCGGTGGTCACCGTGGTGGCGCCGAGCTCGTAGGTGAAGTCGGCCTTGATCCGCTTCATCACCTCGACGGCGCCGGCGAGGATCGGGCGTCCGGCCGGAAAGCTCTCGCCCACATAGTCGCGGATTTCAGGATCGAGCGAGATGAGTCGACTCGGATAGATGAAGTGCACCGGCGACTGCGGGCCGAGATCGTGGCTCGCGATCGTCATTTCGCGCACGCTCTCCCACGGCGGCGTCGCGTCGAAATCGGCGGCGGCCGCGGGCTCGACAGTGATGCGGGCGGCGAGCTTCACGACCAGCGTATTATGTGGCGCGTCGATCTCGATGGTGGTGGTGCGGTTCTCGAAGAAGTCGCGTCCTTCGCGTCGGCGCACCGGCGCGGGATCGATGTCGAGCGCTGCCGCGGTGACCCGCTGGCGCTCGCGCGCGATCGGGACAAGGCGAAGGATGTGCTGGGCATAGGCCGCAGGCGATGCGTAGGCGTAGGTCGTGGTCTGACGCACGTCGTAGATCATTCCGCCGCGTCTCCCTGCGTCTCGCCGATCTCGGCCTGGCGGAAATACGCTTCCGAGATCGTCTCCGATAGCTTCATCAGCGCCGCCTCGGTTTCGACAATGAGGTTGGTCAGGTCGGCGCCGGCGTCCGCAGTGCGCAGCGCGGTGCCGACCGCCATGGCGAGTTGCCGGGGCGGCGACAGCCGGCCGTCGGCACGCCGATGCGGCAGCACCTCGAGGTGTGCCTCGATCCGGTCGAGCTGGAAGCCGACCGAGCGCGGGTTGGACGGATCGAGCAGCGTGAGGTCGATCACCGGCGCCCGCGCCGCCACCATGACGTAGCGCTGGCGATAGGTGATCCGGCTGTCGCACAGCTCGAGCAGGGTATCGAGCCCGCGGTCGACCTTGCTGCCGAACTGGCGGATGAACCGGCAGACCGCGACCGCACGCTCGATCCGGCGCCCGAGCTCGAGGAAGCGCCAGCCGCCGAGCCGGGTCATGTTCTCCTGCTCGAGGCCGGAGAAGGCGGAGAGGATGCGCAGGATCGCCTCGACCCGCTCGGCCATCGTCGCTTCGGATGCGCCGTCGGGCAGTGCTGCCTCGCAGGTGGAGGCGAGGCGCGTGAGCGTGAGCCAGGCGTCGGGCGAGAGGCGGTCGCGGATGACCGATCCGGTGCCGCGCGTCGAGCTCGCGAGCGAGGGCAGCGAGCCGAACGCCTCGCTGTTCGCGAGCGCGGCGCGCGCGATCAGGAGGGGCCGCGTCGCCGGCAGGTCCTCGGGTGCCGCGTCCCAGGCGACGATGAGGGACGCGATCGAATGGATGATGTCGCCGGACGGATCGTTTTCCGTCATCCGGTTGAACAGCGTGCGGACCAGCCGCGCTGTCTGCTCGGTCCGCTCGATGTAGCGGCCGAGCCAGAACAGATTATCGGCCGCGCGGCTCGGCAGAATGCCGGTCGCGCGTTTGATGGTGACGCGGTCCGGGCTCGGCAGCAGCGTCGTCTCGACCGTCGGGCCGGTGGACGAAATCCAGGCATCGGCGGTGAGAGCACCGCGCTGCAGGCTGATCGCATAGGCGTCCTCATGCGCGCCGATGCGCACGAATCCGCCGGGCATCACGGTCCAGCCGTCGCCTTGCCGCGTCAGGAAGACCCGCAGGACGAACGGCCGCGGGATCAGCCGCCCCTCGCGCCACACCGGCATGGTGGAGAGCCGCACCGCCTCCTGGAGTACGATGTCGACCCCGCGATGCTCGATCGACTGCTCGATCCGCGCCCGCAGTTTCGGTTCGAGGTCGCGGCCGCGCACGCCGTCGCCGAGGCTCTCGCTCGGCAGGTCCCCGCCGAAGGCCGATGCCACCACGAGCTCGTCGAGGCGCTCGCGCATGTCGGCGCGCAGGTTGGGATCGCCGAGCCACCAGGTCGCGGTGTTGGGTATGGCCAGGTCGTGGCCGTCGAGCGCACCCGAAAGGGCCGGAAGAAAAGCGAGCATGCCGCGCGCTTCGGCGACGCCGGCGCCGAGGCCGTTGGCGAGCACGACCTTGCCCTCGCGCACCGCCTGGACGAGGCCAGGCACGCCAAGCCGGGACCGCGAGTTGAGCTCGAGCGGATCGCAGAAATCGGCGTCGAGCCGGCGCAGCAGTACCTCGGTGCGCTTGAGACCGGACACGGTCCGGATGAAGACGCCGTTGTCGCGCGCGGTGAGGTCGGCGCCTTCGACGAGCAGGAAGCCGAGATAGCGCGCTAGATAGGCGTGCTCGAAATAAGTCTCGTTCATCGGCCCCGGGGTGAGCACGCAAACCCGGGAATCGTCCTGGCGATTCAGCCTCATCAGCTCGGTCTGCAGCGCCTGGAAGAATGGCGCATGCCGGCGCACCCGCAGATCGCGATAGATTTCGGGGATGCCGTGAGAGAGCGCGAGGCGGTTCTCCAGCGCATAGCCGGCGCCCGAGGGCGCTTGCGTGCGGTCATGCAGCGCCCACCACCGGCCGTCAGGCCCGCGCGCGACGTCGACCGCATAGAATCGCAGATGGGCGCCGCCGGGCGGCGGCACATTGGCGAGCGGACGCACGAAATCCGGACTGCCGGCGACGAAAGCTGCCGGCAACCGTCCGTCGCGGATCAGTGCGGTGGGCCCGTAAATGTCGTGGAGCACAGCCTCGACGAGGTTTGCGCGCTCGATCAGTCCGGCTTGGAGCGCCTCCCACTCGCCCGACTCGATCATCAGCGGCACATGGGCGAGCGGCCACGCGCGGTTCGCGCTCTCCTTGTCCTCGTAGACGCGATAGAAGACGCCGGACTCGCGCAAGTAGCGGTCGCTCGCCGCGAACCGGCGCGCCAGCTCCTTCCGCCCGAGGCCGGCGAGCCCGGCGAGGAGCTCGAGCCAGTGACCGCGCACCGTCCCGTCGTCGGCCATCATCTCGTCGTAGACGCCCGGCAGCGGCCGGTAGCCTGCCAGCAATTCCGCGATCAGATCGTTGTGTTCGCTTCTCTGCTCGAATCGGGCGGACATGACGAAAGACTATTCGGTTCGCTCTGGTGCGGCCATGCGGCGAATGCCGGGGACGCGCCCTGCGAACGGATTGCGGTGGACGGATAATGCGCTGCGCGAATCGAAGCTCATCGGAATCCCGGCTTGCGCCGCAGGTCGAGGGTGGTCGGGTACTCCTGCGAGTATTCCGGCACCGGGATGTCGGCGACGAAGCCCGGTGTGTGGCCGTGCTCCTCGAAGCGGGCACGGCGCCGCGCCTCGGCCTCGTAGGAGTTGACCGGGAAGGTCTCATAGTTGCGCCCGCCGGGGTGAGCGACGTGATAAACGCAGCCGCCGATCGAACGGTGGCTCCAGCGGTCGATGATATCGAAGGTCAGCGGTGCGTGGGCGATGATGGTCGGGTGCAGCGACGAGGGCAGCGCCCACGCCTTGAAGCGCACGCCGGCGACGAACTCGCCGGGTGTACCGGTGGCTGTGAGCGGCAGGGCGCGACCGTTGCATGAGACGACGTGGCGGGTCGGGTTGAACCCTTCGACCTTGACCTGGAGCCGCTCGACCGAGCTATCGACGAAGCGCACGGTGCCGCCGGTCGCGCTCTCCTCGCCGAGCACGTACCACGGCTCCAGCGCGTGGCGCAGCTCGAGCCGCACGCCGCCGTGATTGACCTCGCCATAGAGCGGAAAACGGAACTGGCGCTGGGCGTCGAACCATTGCGGATCGAAGCGGTAGCCCTCGCGGGCAAGCTCGTCGAGCACCTCTAGGAAATCCTGCCAGACAAAGTGCTCCAGCATGAAACGGTCGTGCAGCGCTGTGCCCCATCGCACCATCTGACCGTCGAGAGGCGCACGCCAGAACCGGGCGACGAGCGCGCGCAGGAGAAGCTGCTGGGCGAGGCTCATGCGCGCATCGGGTGGCATCTCGAACGAGCGAAATTCGACGAGGCCGAGCCGTCCGGTCGGTCCGTCCGGCGAATAGAGCTTGTCGATGCAGATTTCGGCCCGGTGGGTGTTGCCGGTGACGTCGACCAGGAGGTTGCGGAACAGCCGGTCGACGAGCCACGGCAGCGGCGCCGCGATGCCCGGCTTCGGCACGTTGGCGAGCGCGATGTCGCACTCGTAGAGGATGTCCTGCCGTGCCTCGTCGATGCGCGGCGCCTGGCTGGTCGGGCCGATGAACAGGCCGGAGAACAGGTAGGAGAGCGACGGCCGGCGCTGCCAGTAGAGCACGATGCTCTTGAGCAGGTCCGGCCGCCGCAGGAACGGGCTGTCGGCGGCGGTCGCGCCGCCGAGCACCACGTGGTTGCCGCCGCCGGTGCCGGTGTGCCGGCCGTCGATCATGAACTTGTCGGTGCCGAGACGGGTGAGGCGCGCCTCGTCGTAGAGGGCGCGGGTGACGTCGACCGCTTCCGACCACCGCGCGGCGGGATGGATGTTGACCTCGATCACGCCGGGATCGGGGGTCACCTTGATGACGTCGATGCGCGGATCGTAGGGCGGCCCATAGCCTTCGATCTGGATCGGGGTCTTGAGATCGGCCGCCGTCGCCTCGATCGCCGCGATGAGCTCGAGGTAGTCCTCGAGTCGCTCCAGCGGAGGAACGAACACGCACACGTGGCCGTCGCGGGGCTCGATGGTGAGAGCGGTGCGAACCGCGGTGTCGCCGTTGCCGGGGTTGCGCGGCGCCTGCGCCGCCTCGGATGGGCTCCCCGTCACGGCGGTGGTGTCGGCGAGCCGCTGGTGCGCGCGCTGGAACAGGACCTCAGGCTGGGGCAGTTCGCCGCGCGGCACGAAGGGGTCGACCGGGCCGGTATGCGGCCGGTCGATCGGCGCGAGATAGGGCAGCGAATTAAGCGGCAGGCGAAAGCCTACCGGGGAGTCGCCCGGGATGAGAAACAGCCGCCCGCGCCGCAGCTCCCAGACTTCGCTGAGCCAGCCCGGATGCGCCGGCGCGTTTGCGGGCTGGATTGGCAGCACGTAGCCGGTCGGCGCCGTGACCCGCCGCTCGAACTCACGCATGAGCTGCGCGCGCTCGACTGGATCGTCGATCTTGGGATCGGCGGGGTCGAGGTTCGCCGGCCATGCGCCCTCGTCGATCATCCGCTGGACCGGGTCTTCGAACGCCGGCATCACATGATTGGGCGCGATGCCGAGCCGCGCCGCGATGCCCTCCCCGACCTGCTTCGCGCCATCGGGGCCCGGCGCGAGATCCTGTCCCTCGCGCGCGATCAGGCTGTCGTCCCGCCACAGTTTGTGTCCGTCCTTCCGCCAGTAGAGCGCGAAGGCCCAGCGCGGCAGCGGCTCGCCGGGATACCATTTGCCTTGGCTGTACTGCAGGAAGCCGCCCGGCGCGAAGCGGCGCCGCAGCCGCCGGATCAGCTCATCGGCGCGGATGCGCTTGGTCGGCCCGAGCGCATCGGTATTCCACTCGGCCGACTGGTAGTCGTCGATCGACACGAAGGTCGGCTCGCCGCCCATGGTGAGGCGGACGTCCTGCGCCACGAGGTCGTCGTCGACCTTCTGTCCCAGCGCATCGAGCGCCGCCCAGGCGTCGTCGGAGAACGGGAAGGTCACGCGCGGCCGCTCGGCGATGCGGGTCACCCGCATCTCGAACGAGAAATCCTCCGCCGGACCGTCGGCGAAACCGGTAAGCGGCGCGGCCGAATGATAATGCGGCGTCGCCGCGACCGGCAGGTGGCCTTCGGCGCACAAGAGGCCGGAGGTCGGATCGAGACCGACCCAGCCGGCGCCGGGAATGTAGACCTCGGTCCAGGCGTGCAGGTCCGTGAAGTCCGCGGTCGCTCCGGCGGGCCCGTCGAGCGGCTTGATGTCCGGCTTGAGCTGGATGAGATAGCCCGACACGAACCGCGCCGGCATGCCGAGATTGCGCAGGATCTGGACCATCAGCCAGGCGCTGTCGCGGCACGAGCCCGATCCCATCTGCAGGGTCTCGTCGGGCGCCTGCACGCCGTGCTCCATGCGCGTGACGTATTTCACCCGTTGCTGGAGCTGCTGGTTGAGCGCGACGAGGTAGTTCACCGTGTTCATCGGCCCGCGCGACAGCGTGCCCAGCAATTGCTGGAGCAGCGGCCCCGCCGGCTCCGGCGGAAGAAACGCCGAAAGGTCCTCGCGCATCGCCTCCGGGAATTCGAACGGGAAGGTCTCCGCATAGGGCTCGACGAAGAAGTCGAACGGATTGATCACCTGCATGTCGGCGATGAAATCGACCGAGAACTGAAATTCTGTGGTCCGTTCCGGGAAGACGTAACGGGCGAGCCAGTTGCCGTGGGGGTCCTGCTGCCAGTTCACGAAGTGGTTGGTCGGCAGGACTTTGAGCGAATAGCTCTTGATCGGGGTACGGCTGTGCGGCGCCGGACGCAGGCGAATGATCTGCGGGCTGAGGCTCACCGGCCGCTCGTAACGGTAGCTGGTGACGTGGTGGAGGCCGACGAGGAACGACATTGAATGCCTTGGGGTCACCGGTGCCGGGTCGGCGGCGCGGCCTTAAGGTCCTGCGGTTTGGTGGGCCTATGCAAGTCATGGGCCCGGGGGAGGGCAGGGAATACCCTGCCGGGATGGCGGGATTGTGCACAAATTTTGTGCAGAGAGTCGGGCCGCCCGCATCTATCGGTGCCAAGGCGCGGGGGCCGGACTGGCGGTTTCCGAAGGGGCACAAGGATTGCAACAGCTTGCGCCATCACGTGCACCCGTCAACAGCGCGGCAATCGGCGCGGCTTGCAAACCACCGCTTTCGTCGCAAGCTTGCCGCACCACCCCCAGGGAGAACGTCATGCTCCGCTTCCCCGCTTGGACTGCTACTCGCCGCATTGCGCTCGCGATCGGCGCCTCCATGCTCGTCGCCGGCGCCTCTGGCGCAGCGAGCGCGCAGACCAAGCTCAAGATGGTGCTCAACTGGAAGTATCAGGGGCCTCAGGGCTTCTTCTTCGTCGCCGAGGACAAGGGGTACTTCAAGGCCGAGGGCCTCGACGTCGTGATCGACCAGGGCGACGGCTCGGCGACGCCGATTCCGAGGGTCGCGAGCGGCACCTATGACATCGGCTTCGGCGATATCAATGCGCTGATCGACTTCGCGTCGAAGCGCCCCGAGGAAGCTCCGATCGCGGTCTATGTGATGTTCAACCGGCCGCCCTTCACGGTCGCGGTCAAGGCGGACAGCCCGATCAAGACGCCGAAGGACTTCGAGGGCCGCACCATCGGCGGTGCGGCGAATGACGGCGCGCTCAAGCTCTTCCCGGCGCTTTGCAAGAGCGCCAAGATCGACTGCGGCAAGGTCAAGATCACCAACATGCAGCCGAACCTGCGCGAGCAGATGCTCATGCAGGGCCAGGTCGACGGCGTGTTCGGCTACGTCAACACCATCCGCTTCAGTGCGAAGCTGATCGGCGTCGATCCCGACAAGCAGATCCGCTTCGTCAATTACGGCGACTACGGCATGGACCTCTATTCCAACGGCATCATCGTCTCGAAGAAGCTCGTCAAGGAGAAGCCGGAGGCGGTGCGCGGCTTCGTACGGGCGCTCAACAAGGCGGTGATCGATTCCCTGAAAGACCCGAAGATGGCTGTCAACGCCGTGCTCAAGCGCGAGCCGCTGATCAAGTTCGACGTCGAGCTCGAGCGCATGGATGCGACGCTGAAGGACGAGATGAACCACCCCGAGATCGCCAAGATCGGCCTCGGCAATGTCGACGAGGCGCGTCTCAAGCGCTCGATCGACATCCTGGTCGAGGCCAGCGCGCTGCCGCGCACCCCCAAGGTCGAGGAAATCTTCACCCCGGCCTTCCTGCCGCCGGCGGCCGATCTGCCGAAGACGTTGTTCTGATCGCGATGGATCTCGCGCTGCGTGGCCGGGTCGCGCTGATCACCGGGCCGGCCAAGGGGATGGGAGCGGCAGTGTCCATGGCCTTCGCCGCGGAAGGATGCCTGTTGGCGCTGGCCGGCCGCGACACGACTGCCATCGAACCGGTTGCCGCCGACATCCGGGCCGGCGGCGGCAAGGCGCGGGTGGTCGCCTGTGACGTCACCGATGCGGCGCAGTGCGAAGCCGCGGTCGCGGTGGCGATCGCCACCTATGGTCGGCTCGACATTCTCGTCAATGTCGCCGGCGGCTCCGGGCCGATCGGCAAGACCGGGGCCGAGACGACTCCGGCCGAGTTCCGCGATATCGTCGACCTCAACATGACCGGCTGCTTCAACACCATCCGCGCCGCGCTGCCTTCGATGATGGCCCAGCGCTACGGCAAGATCGTCAATGTCGGTGGCACCTTCGGGATGCGCGGCCGGGCCGGCCGGCTCGGCTATTCCGCCTCGAAATGGGGACTGCGCGGCATCACCAAGAGCTTTGCGCTCGAGGCCGGGCCCTACAACATCAACGTCAACTACGTCGCGCCGGGAATGGTCGACGGGCCGCGCTTCCGCGACAAGGTCTGCGCCGACATGGCAAAGCGCCTCGGCATCACCGCGGACGAAGCGGCCCAACGCCATGCCGCCGACTATGCGCTCAAGCGCGTGTCGACCGATGAAGATGTCGCCAATGCCTGCCTGTTCCTCGCGAGCGACGTCTCGCGCCAGATCACCGGCGTCGACCTTCCGGTCGACGGCGGCTGGGCCATGCTGTGAGGGTCTGACATGAGCGTCATCGCCGATCTCGTCATCCGCAACGGGACCGTTGTGTCGCCCGATGACGCCATTCCGGCGAGTGTCGCCATCAAGGACGGCGCCGTGCTCGCCGTCGGCGCCGCTGATGCGATGCCGGAGGCGAAGGAGACGCTCGATGCGACGGGCCTCCACGTGCTGCCCGGCGCGATCGACGTGCACGTGCATTTCCGCGATCCCGGCTATCCGCACAAGGAGGACTTCGGCACCGGCACCGCGGGCGCCGCGTTCGGCGGCGTCACCACAGTTTTCGACATGCCCAACACCGTGCCGCCGACCGGCACCGGCAAAATCCTCGCCGAGAAGCATGCCATCGCCGCCGCTGCGGCCCACGTCGATTTCGGCCTCTACGGCCTGCTCGGCGAGGACACCATCGCCCATGTGCCCGATCTCGTTGCTGGCGGCGTGATCGGCTTCAAGCTCTACATGGGCAATACCTTCGGCAACATTCCGTCTCCCTCGACCGGTGCGATGCTCGAGGCCTTCGAAGTGGTCGCTGCGACCGGCAAGCGGATCTCGCTCCATGCCGAGACCGCGACCATTATGGCGCGGCGCGAGTCCCGCATGGCGGCGGCGGGGCGACGCGATCCGCTCGCCCACCTTGCCGCGCGGCCGGCGGTGGTCGCGGTCGAGGCGGTGAGCCGTGCCGCGATCCTCGCCGAATGGACCGGAGCGCGCATCCATATCCTCCACATCTCGTCGGCCGAGGAGCTGCGTCCGCTCGCCGAGGCGAAAGCCCGAGGCGTCGACATCACCGGCGAGACCTGCCCGCATTACCTCATGCTTTCGAGTGACGACTACGGGCGCTTCGCCGGCGTCATCCGTGTCAATCCGCCGGTGCGCGAGGCGCGCAACCAGGAGCCGCTGTGGCGGGCGCTCGCCGACGGCACCGTCGACATCATCGCCACCGACCACGCGCCCCATTCGCCGGAGGAGAAGACCAGGAACGACATTTGGTCGGTCGATTGCGGCTTCCCCGGCGTCGAGACGCAGATGCCGCTGATGCTCACCGAGGTCGCGAACGGCCGTTACTCGATCTCCGACTATGTGCGTTGGAGCGCCGCCAATCCTGCGAAGGTTTGGGGGCTCTATCCACGCAAGGGCGTGATCGCGCCCGGCGCCGATGCCGATATCACGGTCGTCGATCTCGGCCGTGCCTGGACCATCGACGACGCGAAGATCCAGTCGCGGGCGAAGATCTCGCCGTGGCACGGCCGGCCGGTGAAGGGGCTGCCGCTCCATACGTTGGTGCGCGGCCGCTTCGTCATGCGGGACCGCAAGCTGATGTCCGATGCACGCGGTTGGGGCCGCTCGGTCCACACGATACAGCACATGCCGCCGCCCACGGTGCGCCATCCCGACGAAACCATGGAGGCGATCGTGCCGCCCCGGCGGGACAGCGCCGCATGAGCGTGCCGCCCGCCGATGGGTCGCGTGCGGAGGCGCCGCAAACGGACGCGTCCTACGACGAGGCCTTTGTCGAACTGGAACGGGTCACCGTTACCTATGGCGCCGGCGAGCACGCGGTCCACGCGCTCGCCGAGACGAGCCTGCGCATGGCGGCCGGCGATTTCGTCGCGCTGGTCGGGCCGTCCGGCTGCGGCAAGTCGACCATCCTCAAGCTGGTGAGCGGGCTCATCCGCGCGTCCTCCGGCTACGTCTACGTCGCCGGGCGCGAGATCGGCGCCGCGCCGGTGCGGGTCGGCATGGCGTTCCAGAACCCGACCCTGCTGCCATGGATGACGATCCGCGAGAACGTGATGCTGCCGCTCAAGATCGTGCCGCCGTTCCGCGCGCAATACCGCGCCAAGCGCAAGGGCGAGTTCCGCGACCGCGCCGACGCGCTGCTCGCGCAGGTCGGCCTCGCCGGCTTCGGCGACAAGCATCCCTGGCAATTGTCGGGCGGAATGATGCAGAGGGCCTCGCTGTGCCGCGCGCTGATTCACGATCCCCAACTCCTGATGCTCGACGAACCATTCGGCGCGCTCGACCAGTTCACCCGCGAGGAGCTGTGGTCGATCATGCAGAACCTGTGGATGACGCGGAAGCCGACCGTCATCCTTGTCACCCATGATCTGAAGGAATCCGCGTATCTCGCGAACCGCATCTGCGTGATGCGATCGCGGCCCGGCCGGATCATCGAGGACCACCCGGTGCCGTTCGCGCGGCCACGCACCGTCGACATGACCTATCAGCCCGAGTTCGTGGCGCTCACCCATCACCTGCGCGACGCGATCTTTTCGACCGGCGCGAAGGAAGCCGCCTGATGTCGCGCGAGACGAAGCATCGCCTCGCTTCCGCTGCGCTGATCATCGGCTTCTTCGTCGCCTGGGAGGTGATCTGCCGTGTCTTCGCCATCAGCAGCATCGTGCTGCCAAGGCCGAGCGAAATTCTCACGACCCTCGTCGCGCGGATGCCGGCGATCTGGCCGCACGCGGCGCAGACGCTCTACGAGACGCTGGTCGGCTTCGGACTCGGGGTCGCCATAGGGGTGATCATCGGCGTCGTGGTCGGGTCTTCCAAGCTCGCCTACGACGTCGCCTATCCGCTGCTGATCGGCTTCTCCAGCATCCCTAAGATCGCGGTGGTGCCGATCTTCGTGCTGTGGTTCGGCGCTGGCACGGTGCCGGCGGTGCTCACCGCGATGATCCTGTGCATCTTCCCGGTGGTGGTCAACGTTGCGACGGGCCTCGCCACCACCGAGCCCGAGCTCGAGGACGTCATGCGCTCGCTGCGCGCGACGCGGCTCGACATCCTCACCAATGTCGGACTGCCGCGCGCCATGCCGTATTTCTTCGCCTCGCTCAAGATCGCGATCACCCAAGCCTTCGTCGGCGCTGTGCTCGCCGAGACGGTCGCCGGCAATCTCGGCATCGGCAATTTCATGCTGATCGCGAGCTCCAACTTTGATGTGCCCCTGGTGTTCGCGGGGCTCGTCATCCTCGCCGCGATGGGCGTCGGCCTCTACGTCATCTTCTCGCTCATCGAGATGCGCGTCACCGGCTGGGCGCGGCGCAAGGAGCTGACGGTGGCGTGAAGCCGAATGGACAACGTACGGACTGGGAGAATTGCCATGCCGATCCTGCACAGGTTTTCCGTGAGCGTTGTCGCGGCCGCTGCGCTCTTCGCCTCGATCGCTGGTGCCGCGGCTCAGCCGACCAAGGTCCGCTTTACCCTCGATTGGAAGCTCCAGGGCATCCACGCCTGGTATCACTGGGCGAAGGACAAGGGATACTTCGCGGCCGAAGGCCTCGACGTCGTCATCGACCAGGGCGAGGGCTCGGCGGCGACGGTGACGCGCATCATGTCCGGCGCGTATGACGCGGGCTTCGGTGACATCAACGCCGCGATCCAGGCGGCGGCCGAGCGTCCCGCCGACGCGCCGGTCACCGTCTACATGATTTACAGCAAGGCGCCGTTCGCGGTGCTCGCCAAGGCGACGAGCCCGATCCGCTCCATCAAGGACCTCGCCGGCAAGAAGCTCGGTGCGCCGGCGGGCGGCGCCTCGCTCAAGCTGTTGCCGGCGCTCGCGCGGCAGAACGGCCTCGATCTCGGCAAGGTCGAGATCACCAACATGGCGCCGAACCTGCAGGAGCAGATGATGATCCGCGGCCAGGTCGACGCGGTCGCGATCTTCACCGCGACGAGCTACATGAACCTCGTCGCGCTCAAGCTCGATCCAGACAAGGATTTCCGCTGGATCAGCTACGCCGACGCCGGCCTCGACCTTTATTCCAACGGCGTGATGGTGTCGCCGAAATTCGCCCGCGAGAAACCGGATGCGGTGAGGGGGCTCGTGCGCGCGATCAACCGCGCCCTCAAGGAGTGCGTCGCGAGCCCGGATGCGGCGATTGCCGTGCTCGCCAAGGCCGAGCCACTGATCAACACCGACATCGAGAAGCGCCGGCTCACCTATGTCTACGACACCCTGATGGCGACGCCCGAAGCAACGCGGCTCGGCATCGGGGATGTCGACGACGCGCGCCTCGCCCGCAACATCACGGCCATCGCGGAGTCCTATGAGCTCGCCAAGCCGCCGGCGCCGTCACGCGTGTTCGACCGTAGTTTTTTGCCGCCGATGGCGGAGCGTAAATTGGCGCGGTGACGCGCTTCGTCACCCCTCCATCAACACATCGCGCACGGCAAGCGCCACGATCTTCGTCGCCGCCCTCAAATCCTTGAGCCGCAGATTCTCGTTGGCGTTGTGGGCATTCGCTTCGAGGATGGTGCGGGGGCCGGCGCCGTAGAGCACGATCGGGATCTTGCGTGCGGCGTAGTGGCGGGCGTCGGTGTAGAGCGGCACGCCCTTCACCGCGATCTTGGTCTTGAGAATCCGGCTGGCGTGGCGGCGCAGCGCGTCGGCAAGCCGCTCCCAGCCGGATTGGGGCGCGAGCGGCTCGGCATAGAGCAGCGTCTTCGTCTCGACCTTGATTCCACGGAAGGGCTTCGCCGCAGCAGAGATCAGCTTGCGCAGCTCGCCCTCGGCTTCGGCCCGTTTCTCCTCAGGAATGACGCGGCGGTCGATGCGCAGGGTCACCCGGTCTGGCACGACGTTGGTCGCAAAGCCGCCGGCGATGGTGCCGACGTTCAGCGTCGGCGCGGTGATGCCCGTGCTCTTCGATTTCCGCCGCGCGAGGCGGGGCCGGAACTTATAGAGGGCGGCGAGGATCGCGGCTGCCGCTTCGAGCGCGTCGCGCCCGGAGTCCGGCTGCGCAGCATGGGCCTGCTTGCCGGTGACGACGGTCTCGAGATGCAGGCAGCCGTTGTGTGCGTTGACCACGTTGTAGGAGAAGCCGGCGGCGATGGCGTAGTCGGGCTTGCTCAGATTGTTCTCGAGGATCCACCGCGGCCCGAGATTGCCGCTGACCTCCTCGTCATAGGTGAGATGCAGCTCGACGGTGCCTCGCAGCGGCTCACGCGCCGCGAGGTCACGCAGCGCGAGGAGGGCGAAGGCGTAGGTCGCGAAATCCGATTTCGACACCGCGACGCCGCGGCCGTACATCACCTTGCCGTGCTTGCTGTCCTCGACCGCGGCGCCATAGGGGTCGTGGTCCCAGCCGAGACCGGGCGGCACTACGTCGCCATGAGCGTTGAGCGCGATCACCGGGCCGTCGCCGAAGCGGTGGCGAACGATGAGATTGGTCACGCTCTTCATGCCGGCGGCCAAGACGAGCGGCGCCGGCACCTTGTGCTCCTCGACCTGAAAGCCGAGGCCGGTCAGCAGCTCCTTGGCCCGCGCGGCAGCGGCCGCGCAATCGCCCGGCGGATTGTCGGTCGGGACCTTGACGAGCTCGGCGAGGAATGCCGTCTCGCGGTCGAAGTTCTTGTCGACGAAGGATTCGATGGATTGTTCGGGGGTCATGCTTCGAACACTACCATCCCTCCCCGGCTTCGGGGAGGGTGGCCGAGCGAAAGCGAGGTCGGGTGGGGTCCGCGAACGAAGTGAGCGAGGAAAAGAGACCCCACCCCGCCCTCCCCGAAGTCGGGGAGGGAAAGAAACCCGTCAATTTACCTTCTGCGCGCTGCGTACGAAGGCGGCGAGCTCGGCGTTGAAGCGCGGGGCGTCCTCGAAGAAAGGCGAGTGGCCGACGCCCTGATAGACAGAGAGCTTGGCGCCCGAGATCATCTTCGCCGTGTATTCGGCGGCGATGAGATTGGAATTGCGGTCCAGCGCGCCGTGAGTCACCAGCACCGGGATCCTGATGCTCTTCAAAAGCTCGTCGACCTCGAGCGGGCGGCCGCTCAGGCCGGCGCGCACCTTGGGCGGCACCATCATGTTGAAAGAAAGCATGGTCTCGTACTCGTCCTGGGTGGGCTGCACGTTGAAGCAGCCGTGCAGGAACTCGCGGGTCGCCGCGATGTTGGTGGCCAGGTCTTCGGACGCCATCAGCGGCAGATTCTTGAGATTCGGCCCGACAAAAGCCGGATCGCCCTTCTGGCCGGCGTCGACATAGTTGAGGCCGGCGAGCTTGCCGGTGCCGTAATTCGTCAGGTAGTCCGCCATCACGCGGCCGCCATAGGACCAGCCGACCATCACCGCGCGCTTGAAGCCTGCGGCGTCCATCACCGCCTGCACCTCGTCGGCCCAGGCTTTGCCGTTGCGGTAGCGCTCCGGCTCGAACGGCTTGTCGGAGTTGCCGTGGCCGCGCAGGTCATAGGTCACCATGTGGAATTCATTGGCGAGGTCGCTGTTGACCTGCTTCGCCCATGACATCCCGCTCTGCGAGAAGCCGTGGATGAACAAGATTTCCGGGCCGTTCGGGTTGCCCCATTCCTGCGCCGAGATGGTGAGTCCGTCGGGTGTCTTCACCGAGAGCGGCTTGAATTTCGGCTGAGCAAGGCCGGGCCCGCTGAGCGCGACGGCGACGAATGCCGCGATCGCCGTTGCGGCAAGCGAATGCCGGATGGCTGTTGTCATGATGTCCTCCCTGCGGTGTCGCGCATGGTTCGCGCGAACGCTGCGTGCAACGTGCACCGCAGGGACGGGCGGCGCAACCGGTGGGCTGGCGCGAGCGCAGGGGATGTTGCCCATCGATACGTCCCACCTGGCGCGGCGAAACGGACGGTCCGATGGCGCGCGTGACAAGGCCGCCGTACGAGCGCGCTGAGGAATGAATCAGTTCGCTTCGATGAGGGCGCGGCATACCAGGGCCGCCGCTCACCCGAGGCCCTCGCACGTCGCTGACGACCCCTGCCCAAATCTTGCGCAGGGCCCGCCGGATTGAAGGCAAGCCCCCTCGACCGGCTCCGCCGGACCGCTGAGGCGTGCGGCGATTCCGACGTTTCTCCAAGTGCTTATGCCCCGCGCCCTCACGCCGCGGCGGCGCTGGCACGACCCTTGCGGAACCCGGGCAAAACGACCCTCAAGTCCGGGAGACTCCGATGAAGCGTCGCGACTTTCTCAAATCGGTGACGGCGGCCGCGGCCGGCAGCGCGCTTCCGGCGGCGCCGGCCGTGTGGTCTCCCGCCAAGGCGCAGTCGCGCCAGGAGACGCTGCTCATCGTCTCCGAAAGCGGGCCGAACAACATCGACATCCACGGCGTCGGCACCAATGTCCCGGGCTACGAGACCTCGTGGAATTGCTACGACCGCCTGATCACCCACGAGATGAAGACCGGCGAGAACGGCGCGCCCTACTACGACCGCGACAAGTTCAAGCCCGAGCTCGCCGAGGACATGAACGTCGGCGACATGTCGGTCACCTTCAAGCTCAAGAAGAACGCGACCTTCCACGACGGCACGCCGGTGACCGCGAAGGACGTGAAATGGTCGCTCGATCGCGCGGTGACCGTCGGCGGCTTCCCGACCTTCCAGATGAAGGCGGGATCGCTTGAAAAGCCCGAGCAGTTTGTGGTCGTCGACGACCACACGGTGCGGGTCGACTTCCTGCGCAAGGACCGGCTCACCGTTCCCGACCTCGCAGTGATCGTGCCCTGCGTCGTCCACTCAGAGCTCGTCAAGAAGAACGCGACCGACAAGGACCCTTGGGGGCTCGAATATACCAAGCAGAACACCGCCGGCAGCGGCGCCTATCGCGTCGCCAAGTGGACCGCCGGCACCGAGGTGATCTACGAGCGCAACGACAAATGGGCGGGCGGGCCGCTGCCGAAGGTGAAGCGCGTCGTGTGGCGCATGGTGCCGTCCGCCGGCAACCGGCGCGCACTGCTCGAGCGCGGCGACGCCGACATCTCTTACGATCTGCCGAACAAGGATTTCGCCGAGCTCAAGAACGTCGGCAAGCTCTCGATCATCTCGACGCCGTACAGCAATGGCATCCAGTACATCGGGATGAACGTGAAGACGCCGCCCTTCGACAATCTCAAGGTGCGCGAGGCTGTCGCCTATGCGCTGCCCTACCAGAAGATCATGGACGCGGTGCTGTTCGGCCTCGCCAAGCCGATGTTCGGCGCACCGGCGAATGCGGCGACGACGGATTCCTGGCCGCAGCCGCACAAATACGTCACCGATATCGCCAAGGCGAAGCAGCTCCTCGCCGAGGCCGGCTATCCGAACGGCTTCGAGACGACGCTGTCGTTCGACCTCGGCTTTGCCGGCGTCAATGAGCCCTTGTGCGTGCTCACGCAGGAAAGCCTCGCCCAGATCGGCATCAAGACGACGATCAACAAGGTGCCGGGCGCCAACTGGCGCACCGAGCTCAACAAGAAGACGCTGCCGCTCTACACCAACGTGTTCTCGGGCTGGCTCGACTATCCCGAGTACTTCTTCATCTGGTGTTATCACGGCCAGAATTCCGTCTTCAATACCATGAGCTACCAGTCGAAGGAGATGGACGCCTTGATCGAGGGCGCGCGCGACGCTGCGGCCGTCCGCGACCCCAAGACCTACGACAAGGACGTGAAGGGCTTCGTCGACCTCGCTTATGCCGACATGCCGCGCATCCCGCTCTTCCAGCCCTACGTTAACGTTGCGATGCAGAAGAACGTCAGCGGCTATCAGTACTGGTTCCACCGCCGGCTCGACTACCGCGCGCTGGTCAAGGGGTGAGCGATCGTTCCATGAGGCCGCCCCATCCATCGACGTCATCGCCGGGCTTGTCCCGGCGACCCCGATTGGGATGGCACGGTGCCTTTGTTATCGGGGTAGCCGGGACAAGCCCGGCCATGACGGTTTGGCGTGAACGGGCGGCATGTGCCAATCGGGCCATCTTCGGGAGGCCGCGACGATGAGGCAGATCGGCAAACGGCTGTTGACGGTGATCCCGAGCCTGATCGGCGTCATCATCGTCACCTTCCTGCTTACCCGCGTATTGCCCGGCGATACCGCGGCCTATTTTGCGGGGCCCGCCGCGACCCCGCAGGCGATCGAGGAGATCCGCAAGCAGCTCGGGCTCGACAAGCCGCTGCCCGAGCAGTTCGTGCGCTATGTCGTCGACCTCGCCCATGGCGATTTCGGCAAGTCGCTCACCACAGGCCAGCCGGTGCTCGAGGATATCGCGACACGGCTGCCCGCGTCGGCGGAGCTGACCCTTGCCGGCCTTATCGTCGCGATGCTGATCGCGGTGCCGCTCGGCATCCTCGCCGCGGTGAAGCAGGGCTCGTTCATCGACCACGCCTGCCGGATCGTCGCGACGGCCGGCGTGTCGCTCCCGGTGTTCTTCACCGGCCTGCTGCTGATCTACGTCTTCTACTTCAAGCTCGGCTGGGCGCCGGCGCCGCTCGGCCGCCTCGACGTCTTCTATTCCTCGCCGCCGACCATCACCGGCTTCTACCTGATCGACAGCCTGCTCACCGGCGACTTCGAGGTGTTCCGTGCCGCGCTCGCGCAGCTCATCCTGCCGACCGCGACGCTCGCGATTTTCTCGCTGGCGCCGATCGCGCGCATGACCCGCGCCTCGATGCTCTCGGTGCTGGCGTCGGATTTCGTGCGCACCGCGCGGGCGGGCGGCCTGTCGTCGCGCACGGTGATCCTTACTTACGCGTTTCGTAACGCGATGCTCCCGGTCGTCACAACGCTCGGCATGGTGTTCTCGTTCCTGCTCGGCGCCAACGTGCTGGTGGAGAAGGTGTTCGCTTGGCCGGGCATCGGCTCCTACGCGGTCGAGGCGCTGATCACTTCGGATTTCGCGCCGGTGCAGGGCTTCGTGCTCACCATGGCCGTGCTCTACGTCTTGCTCAATCTCGGGATCGACATGCTCTACGGCGTCATCGATCCCCGCGTGAGGGTCGAGGGATGAACGAGGCCGCCCGCGTTCCCGCCGCCGACCCCGCGACCGGCGTTCCCACGATCAGCCCGGCCGCACTGGCGGAGGTGGCGATCACCGGCTCCCCGATCGCCGACACTCAAATCGCCGACTCTCCGATCGCGCCCGCGCCCGCTCCGGGCGCGACACGCAAGCAGACCTCTGTTCTTCAGCATGCGGTCTACGTGATCGGCGACAACCCGGTCACCGGGCTGTCGTTCGGCCTGTTCGTCATCATCGTGCTGTGCGCGATCTTCGGACCCGTCTTTGCGCCCTATGATCCGCTGGCGAGCGACACCGCGGCGGCGCTGCAGCCGCCGTCCTGGGCACACTGGTTCGGCACCGATCAACTTGGCCGCGATCTCCTCTCCCGCGTAATTGCCGCGACGCGGCTCGATCTCGCTATCGCGGTGTTCTCGGTCGCGCTGGTGTTCCTGCTCGGCGGCCTATCCGGCGTCGCCGCCGGCTTCTACGGCGGCTGGACCGACCGCATCGTCGGCCGCCTTGCCGACACCATCATGGCGTTCCCGCTGTTCGTGCTCGCCATGGGCATCGTTGCCGCGCTCGGCAACACCGTGACCAACATCATCATAGCGACCGCCATCATCAATTATCCGCTCTACGTCCGCGTCGCCCGCGCGGAAGCGAATGTGCGGCGCGACGCCGGCTTCGTGCAGGCGGCGCGGCTGTGCGGCAACAGCGAGATGCGCATCGTGCTGACGCAGGTGCTACCGAACGTGATGCCGATCATGGTGGTGCAGATGTCGCTCACCATGGGCTACGCGATCCTCAATGCAGCAGGCCTCTCCTTCATCGGCCTCGGCGTGCGCCCGCCGATGGCGGAATGGGGCATCATGGTCGCCGAGGGGGCGGCCTTCATGGTGTCTGGCGAATGGTGGATCGCTTTCTTTCCCGGCGCCGCACTGATGATCGCGGTGTTCTGCTTCAACCTGCTCGGCGACGGCTTCCGCGACATCGTCGATCCGCAGCGCCGCACCTGAGATGTGCGTGTCGGCCTCCGAAATGCGGAGTCGCCCCTTCTCCCTCCCCCTGAAGGGGAAGGGTCGGGGAGGGGGGCGCGGGACACATGCGGGATGCTTGTGGAGGGTCAGAGGGCCCCCGCCCCAACCCTCCCCCTGAAGAAGGGGGAGGGAGTCAGCTTCCGCCTTGTTCACTCCAGGGGCCTGCTTGCATGAACGCCGAAGCCGCCACCATCGAACGGCCGCCGCTTCTCGATGTTGAAGACCTCACCGTCGAGTTCGCGACCCGGCGCGGCACCGTGCGCGCCGTGCAGCACGTCACCGTCCGCGTCGCGAAGGGCGAAACCGTCGGCATCGTCGGCGAATTGGGCTCCGGCAAGTCCGTCACCTCCTATGCGGTGATGCGGATTCTCGACCGCGCCGGAAAGATCGCCGAAGGCTCGATCGTGTTCGGCGGCGTCGACGTGCGCAATGCGCCTGAATCGGAGGTGCGCCAGCTGCGCGGCCGCGAAATCTCGATGATCTTCCAGAACCCGCGCTCCGCCCTCAATCCGATCCGCAAGGTCGGCAAGCAGATCGAGGACATTCTGCTCGAGCACGTGCAGGCGGTGCCCTCCGACGTCAAGGAGAAGGCGATCGAGGCGCTACGCCGGGTGCGCATCGCGAACCCCGAGGAGCGCTACCACGCCTATCCCTTCGAGCTCTCCGGGGGCATGTGCCAGCGCGTGGTGATCGCGCTCGCGCTCGCCTGCCGACCGGAGCTCCTGATCGCCGACGAGCCGACCACCGGCCTCGACGTCACCACCCAGAAGGCGGTGATGGATCTCGTGGTCGAGCTTACCCGCGAACGCGGCATGTCGACCATTCTCATTACCCACGATCTCGGCCTCGCCGCCGCCTATTGCGACCGCGTGGTGGTGATGGAGAAGGGCAAGGTGGTGGAGACCGCGCCGTCGCGCCGGATTTTCTCCGCGCCGGAGCACGCCTATACAAAGAAGCTCATGCGGGCGACGCCGCGCCTCGGCATCGGGCTGCGCGATCTCCTGCCGGCCGACGCCGACCACACGCCGAGCCCGCTGACGACGGCGGCGGGCGCCGGTGCCCCGCTCCTCGTCGTCAAGGACCTCGTCAAGGAATACAAGCGCAACGTGGTGCCGACTTCGCTGTCGAAGCTGTTCGGGCGCAAGGACGATGAGGCGGAGAAGCCGTTTCGCGCCGTCGGCGGCATCAGCTTCGAGGTCAAGCGCGGCGAGAGCGTCGGCCTCGTTGGTGAATCCGGCTGCGGCAAGTCGACGACCTCGATGATGGTGATGCGGCTGATCGATAAGACGAGCGGCACCATCACGTTCGGCGGCGAGGACATCGGCGCGATCCCGGCCAAGCAGTTCGCGGTGCTGCCGGCGCGCAAGCGCATCCAGATGGTGTTCCAGGACCCGACCGACAGTCTCAATCCGCGCTTCACCGCGGTGCGCGCCATCGCCGATCCGCTGATGCGGCTCGGCGGCATCTCCGGCGGCGACGCCTTGCGCGCGAAGTGCGAGGACCTTGCGCGCCAGGTCGGGCTGCCGCTCGATCTGCTCGACCGCTTTCCCCATCAGCTCTCCGGCGGGCAGAAGGCGAGAGTGGGCATCGCCCGCGCCATCGCCCTCAAGCCGGAGCTCGTCATTCTCGACGAGCCCACCGCCGCGCTCGACGTGTCGGTGCAGGCGGTGGTGCTCAACCTGCTGGCCGACTTGAAGGCGGAGCTCGGGATGAGCTATCTCTTCGTCTCCCACGACCTCAACGTGGTGCGGTTGTTGTGCGACCGGGTCATCGTCATGTGCGCGGGCCAGATCGTGGAGCAGGGGACTTCGCAGGAGGTGCTCGGCTCGCCCAAGACCGAGTACACGCGCGAGCTTCTGGCGGCGATTCCGGAACCGCCGATCTGAACGGCAGGAACGACCTGAACGGCACGAAAAGGTGATCAGGAGAAGGTGATGATGTCGGAGCGCGAATGGGACGATTTTATCACCGCGTCGGCGCGGGCGCTCGCGCTCGGCGTCGATCCGTCGTGGTATCCGGCCGTCCGCACCAACCTCGAGGTCACCTGGAAGCTCGCCGGGCTCGTCGGCGAGTTCGCGCTGCCCGATGACGCCGAGCCAGCCCCGGTGTTTCGCGCCTAGCGACATGTTCGGTTTTCAAGGTATCGTCATGGCCGGGCTTGACCCGGCCATCCCGCTTAGTGAGGCACAGTCGTGCCACGTTGTCGGGATCGCCGGGTCAAGCCCGGCGATGACGGTTGGTGTGTTCCCATCCGAAGGTGAGTTCGTTCAAGCTCGGCGTCATGCCGAGCTTGGCATCCGGTAGCTGCTGCACCACTCGTGAGCTGGGCGATGACACGCATGATGAGTTCGAGCGTTGGGGCGCTGATCGCGCGATGATCGATTCTGAAAGCTCGGCGCTCGAGATTGCGCGCGCGGTCGGTGGGGGTGAGACGTCTGCAGCGGCGGTCGTCGAAACGGCATTAGCGCGCATCGAAAAGCTCAATCCACTGCTCAACGCCTTCACCGACGTCACGGCGGCGCGGGCGCGCAAGCGCGCGGCGGCCCTCGATGCGGAGCGCGCCAAGGGCGCCCCGCTCGGGCTGCTCGCCGGCGTGCCGTTCGCGGTGAAGAACCTGTTCGACGTTGCGGGCCTCCCGACTCGCGCCGGCTCGAAGATCAACCGCGAATTACCGCCGGCGGAGCGCGATTCGCCGCTCATCGCGCGCCTGGAGGCGGCCGGCGCCGTGCTTGTCGGCGCGCTCAATATGGGCGAATACGCCTACGACTTCACTGGCGAGAACGTCCACGACGGTCCCTCGCGCAACCCGCACGACACAACACGGATGACCGGCGGCTCCTCGGGCGGCTCGGGCGGCGCGGTCGCGGGTCGCCTCGTGCCGCTCGCGCTCGGTTCCGACACCAACGGCTCGATCCGGGTGCCGTCGTCGCTGTGCGGCGTATTCGGGCTCAAGCCCACATATGGCCGGCTGTCGCGCGCCGCGACCTTTCCCTTCGTTTCGAGCTTGGATCATCTCGGGCCGTTTGCGCGCGCCGTCGCCGACCTCGCGGCGAGCTACGACGCCATGCAAGGTCCCGATGCCGCCGATCCCATGTGCGCCCAACGGGCGGCGGAGCCGACGCTGCCGCTTCTCGCGCGCGGCGCCGACGGCCTGCGCATCGCCATTGCCGGCAGCTATTTCCGCGACGGGGTGCCGGCCGAAGCGGCCGCCGCGGTGGTGAAGGTTGCGGCGTCGCTCGGAGTATCGCGCGAGATCGAAGTGCCGGAGGCGGCGCGGGCACGGGCTGCGGCTTACGTCATCACCGCAGCGGAAGGGGCCGCGCTTCATCTCGACCGGCTGAGCAAGCGCGCCGCCGACTACGACCCCGCAGTGCGCGACCGGCTGATTGCTGGCGCGATGATTCCCGCAGCCATGGTGACCACAGCGCAGAAATTCCGCCGCTGGTATCGCGAGCGCGTGCTGGCGCTGTTCGGCGAGGTCGACGCGATCCTCGCACCGGCGACGCCGTGCACGGCGCCGCTGATCGGGCAGGAGACCTTCGTCGTCAATGGGACGCTGCAGCGGGTGCGCCCCAACCTCGGCCTCTACACCCAGCCGATCTCTTTTATCGGGTTGCCGGTGGTCGCGGTGCCGGTACCGTTGCGGCCGCTCCCGATCGGCGTGCAGATCATCGCCGCACCGTGGCGCGAGGACATCGCGCTGCGTATCGCCCACACGCTCGAGGCCGCTGGCGTCGTCGCCGCGCCGCGCCCGGCACTCGAAACGTAACCCGAAGTTCTTTACCAAGTCGTGGCCGGGCTTGTCCCGGCCACCCCGCTTACAAAGGCACGGCCGTGCCAAGTGATCGGGGTCGCCAGGTCAAGCCCGGCGATGACAGTGGGCGGAGCCATTTCGCTTAACATTCGCTAGCAAGATGCCGGAGGAGTTCATGGAAATCGATCTGCCCGAAGTCGTCGCCGAGGTGCGGGCCGCCTTCGACCGCTACGAGCGCGCGCTGGTCTCGAACGACGTCGAAACGCTCGATGCACTGTTCCGCGACGATCCCCGCACCATTCGCTTCGGCGGCACCGAGAATCTGTTCGGCTACGGCGAGATCGCGGCGTTCCGCGCGGCGCGTCCGCCGGTTGGCCTCGCGCGCTCGCTCTCGAAGACCGTCATCACCACGTATGGCCGCGATGTCGGCATCGCGTCGACGCTGTTTCACCGCGCCAACATGCCGGGCAAGATCGGCCGGCAGATGCAGACCTGGGTGCGCTTCCCCGACGGCTGGTTCGTCGTCGCGGCACATGTCAGCGTCATCGCGGAGGAATAAGACTTCCACAGACCTCATCCTGAGGAGCGCGCACTTGCGCGCGTCTCGAAGGATGGCCACAGGCGTCAACGTACGGAGCTATCCTTCGAGACGCCGTGCTACGCACGGCTCCTCAGGATGAGGTCGGAGAGGTTGCGGACGGCGAGATCACCGGTCCGCATTAACTTGCTGGAGAGCCCCATGTCCGACCCAGAGATAGACGCGATCCGTGCGATCCTCACGTCGCGGCCGCGTCCGTCGGATCTCGCCGAGCGGCGCGATCGTCTCGATGGCCTCGGCAGAAGCTACCCGACGGCCGCGGACATCCGCCTCGAGCCGGTGACCGCCAACGGCGTACCGGCCGAATGGTCGACCGCGCCGACGGCAGATCCCGCCCGCGCGATCCTGTTCCTGCACGGCGGCGGCTATATCTCCGGGTCGATCGACAGCCACCGGCCGCTCGCGACCGAGATCGGGCGCGCCGCCGGGGCGCGGACCCTCGCGCTCGGCTATCGCCGCGCGCCCGAGCATCCCTTTCCCGCGGCGCTGGAGGATACCGTCTCCGGCTATCGCTTCCTGCTGGAGCAGGGGATCGCGCCGCATCATATCGCGGTCGCCGGAGACAGCGCCGGCGGCGGGCTCACCATCGCGCTGATGGTTGCGGCGCGCGAGCGGGGGCTGCCGCTACCGTCATGCGGCTGGTGCATCTCGCCGTGGGTCGATCTCGAGAACGACGGCGCGACCATGGAGACCAAGGCGGTGGTCGATCCGCTGATCCAGAAGCCCTATCTCATGGAGCTGGCAAAGGCCTATCTCGGCGGCGCGTCGCCGCTCACGCCGCTCGCCTCGCCGCTGTTCGCCGACCTCAAGGGTTTGCCGCCGATCCTGATCCAGGTCGGCTCCGCCGAAACGCTGCTCGACGATTCCGTTCGGCTGTGCGGCGCGCTCGGTGCCGCCGACGTGGTGGTCACGCTCGAGGTATGGCCCGACATGATCCACGCCTTCCCGCTGTTCAACCAGCAGCTTGCCGCCGGCCGCCGCGCCATCGAGCGCGCCGGCAAATTCATCTGGTCGATGCAGGCGGGTAACTTCACGTGAATGTCATAAGCGCAGGTAGGGTGTGCAACCGCGGTTCTTCGGCCGATTGCGTGCGCAAAATCGCGCGGCGCGGTTGCGCACGCTGCCAGACCCTCACAGCGCGATTTTGCACACCCTACGAGTTTGTGACGCAGTAGTAGTAAGCCGGAACCCGGAATCCAGTCTCTTTCGAAGAAGCTGAATTCCGGGTTCGGTGCTGCGCACCGCCCCGGAATGACGCGTAAAAAGCCGGGGTGTCAGGTTCGGCTCAGCTTACTTCGACGATGCGACGAACTTCCGCCAGCCGCCGAACTCGGAGATATCGCGCGCGCCATTGACTGCTGCCGCCTCGACCAGAAAGCCCTTCACCAGCCGGCCGTCGGCGAGCCGGATCGAGCCGATCGACAGCGGCGACGGGATCGCGGCGACGAAGCGCCCGAACGGCTCGGCCGGCATCGCCCAGACCTCGACCTCGATCGGCGCACCCGCTCCAGCCGCGGTCCGCAGCAGCCCCGGCTTCGGTGGAACGGTGCCGGCGAGCGCATAGAGCCGGTAGTCCGGCGCGGTCGCAATCGTCTCGACGTAGCGTGCCTGATGGGCGGTGAGCTCGTGGTTGAGCGGCATGCCAGAGAGGTGCGCGCCGACGACGGCGATGGCGACGTCGTCGCCGAGGGTGTCGGGGAGCGGCGCCAGCGGCGCCTGCGGAACGCCGAGCGCGCCGAGCGGCAGCGCGGTGTCGGCATGAAAGCGTCGGCCCAACGCAGCGATCAGCCCGTCGCGTCCGCCGGGTGCGAGCAGCGTGATCCCGAACGGCGTCCTTCCGTCATGCAGCGCGGCGGGCACTGCGAGCCCGCAGAGGTCGAGGAGGTTGACGAAATTGGTGTAGGTGCCGAGCCGGCTGTTGAGCTGGATGGGATCGGCCAGCACCTGCGCGACGGTGTAGAGCGTCGGCGCCGTCGGCAGCGCGAGCACGTCGATGTCCGCGAAGGTCTCGCGCGCCGAGCGGCGCAATTCCTCGAGCTGGTAGAAGGCGGCGAACGCGTCGGCCGCAAGCGTGCGCGAGCCGCCGAGAATGATTTCGCGGGTGACCGGATGCATCGCCTCCGGGGCCGAAGCGATCATCGCGCGTGTCGCCGCAAAGCGTTCGGCGATCCACGGCCCATCGTAGAGCAGACGCGCCGTCTCATAGAACGGCTCGATGTCGATCTCGACGATCTCGCCGCCGAGGCGCGCCAGCCGGTCGATCGCCGCGGCATAGTCGGCCGCCGAGCGCTTGTCCCCGAAGAACACGCGCTGACCCGGGCTCGGTACCCCGACCCGCAGCCGCGACGGCAGCGCGCCCGGTTTGGAGAGCGGCCGGCGCCGCGCATAGGGGTCCTTCGGATCGTACCCGGCGATGACCGCGAGCACGGCCGAAGCATCGTCGGTGGTGAGCGCGAACACTGAGGCGCAGTCGAGCGAGCGGCACGCCGGCACCAGGCCGGCGGTGGAAGCGAGGCCGAGGCTCGGCTTGAGGCCGACGATATTGTTGAGCATCGCCGGCACGCGCCCGGATCCGGCGGTGTCGGTGCCGAGCGTCACCGGCACGACGCCGGCCGCGACGGCGACCGCTGAGCCCGAGCTCGACCCGCCGGGGATCAGCTCAGGATCGAGCGGATTGCGCGGCGCCCCATAGGGCGAGCGCACCCCGACGAGGCCGGTCGCGAACTGGTCGAGATTGGTCTTACCGATGATGATGGCGCCGGCCTGGCGCAGCCGCGCCACGGCGGTGGCGTCGCGCCCGGGGCGATAGGAGAAGGCGGGGCAGGCGGCGGTGGTGGCCAAGCCGGCGGCGTCGATGTTGTCCTTGATCCCGACCGGGATGCCGTAGAGCGGCAGGTCGGTGCGCCCCTCGGCGGCGAGCCGGCGGGCTTCGGTTATCGCGAGTTCCTCGTCGCACAGCGAGATGAAGATCGCGGGGTCGCCGAGCGCGCGAAGTCGCGCGTAGCTGCGCGCGACGATGTCCGCCGGTTCGGCCGTGCCGCTGCGATAGGCGGCGAGAATCTCTGCGACGGTTTCGGGCAATAGGCGCTCTGGGGTGCCGGCCCTCATTGGCTACACCGCCCCGGGCCCCGGCTCAATCATCCGTTTGTTCAAACGAAAAGCCGGCCGCATCGCTGCGGCCGGCTCATTACGATGCGATCCGCGCGATCAATCCAGCGGTTCGACCTTCACGATCGAGGCGCCGTGATTGCTTCCGGTCCAGAAGGTGACCGGGTTCGTCGTGTTGTCGACGAACACGCGGCGGATGTTGGTGTCCTTGGGCAGCATGTACTCGGTCGACTTGTTGGTCTTGGGGTCGAGCCGGACCACGCGGTCGGTGGTCATGCCGCCGGTCCAGATCTCGCCGTTGCGATCGACGACGGGATAGTAGGGGCCGGTCCACGGCGTCGGCAGCGACCATTCCTTGAAGGTCTGTTCGTTGGTGTCGAACATGCCGATCTTGTTGCCGCGGTATTCCGCGAACCACAGACGGTCTTGATCGTCCATCACGCCGCGACGGTTGCGCGCGCGGTCGGTCGGCGCCCGGAACAGGCTGAGCGCGCCGGTCTTGGCGTCGATGCGGCCGATATAGTTGTCCTGGAACTCCATGAACCACAGGTTGTTCTTGGAGTCGGAGGCGATGCCGTAGATCGTGTGATTGCCGGGCGTCGCGATCTCCTTCATCGGCGCCCAGGTCTCGTACTTCCCTGTGGCGAGATCGATCCGGTAGACCTCCTGGTTGCCGGCGTTGTTCGTCCAGACCTTGCCGTCGATCTGATGCTCGAGGCCCAGCATGTTGAGCTGGGTCACGTTGTTATTCTGCTCCTTCGGCATCGGATAATAGGTGAACTGCTCGGTCTTCGGATCGAACCTGGCGATTGCCCCCTGGAACATCATGCCGATCCAGAAGTCGCCGCCCTTGTCGATGCCGATGTCGAGGGTGCCGACCGGGAAGCCGGGCTTGAACTCCTTGAGCGGAATTTCCGAGGTCGCGCCGGTCTTCTGATCGAGCTTGCCGAGGTACAATTCCCCGAAGTTCGTGTACCAGACCTGCCCCTTGCTATCGAGAATGACGTCATGCGGCTCGATGGTCGGGCGCGGCAGGTCGTACTCGGTGATCAGCATCTTGCCCTTCGGACGGTCGAAGGTCTTGAGCGGATATTCCCACTTCGAGGACTCGCTCAAATTGATCGAGGCGAGGAATTCGGCAGACTTGCGGAACGTCTCCGGCTTCGGCGCCCATTCCGGGTCCATGCGCTTCTGCGGCTTGATCGGCTGGCTTACCTGCGCGTAGTTCGCCATCCGGTAGATGACCTGCATCCACTCGTTGACGTCGTGAGTTGAGCGCACCACGCGTTCGAGGGTGTGGCAGCCGACGCAATTAAGCAGGAACGCCTTCTGGTCCTCGGTCCCCGGCATGCTCGTCATCCACTCGGCGTTGGTGAGCTGAGCCGAGAGGTTCTTGGCGTTCTTGAGCTTGAGGTTGGCGGTCGCATCCTTGCCGGCCGCGACGGTCGCGTGGCCGGGGCCGTCGAGGTCGTAGCCGGCGGCGCGGATGGTCAGCTTGTAATCGCCCGGCTCGATCTTGGCGGACGGGAAGCTGTAATGGCCCTTGTCGTCGGTCGGGACCGTATAGGCGATGGTCGAGCCAGCCTTCTTGGCGGTGACGAGGATGCCGTCCAGCGCGCCCTGCGGGGAGGTGACCTGTCCGGACAGGCCCTCGGCGCGGACGGCGCCCGGCCCGGTCAACAGCGCGACGGCGAGACCCACCGCCGTCGAAACCAACAGGTGTTCCTTACGCATTTCGATTTCTCCCATGATTTATAACCGTATATTCGTGACCCGGGCGCGAGGCCCGTGTCCTGGCGCCCACGGCGGGGACGCGGAGATTCAATTGGTTCCAGTGTGCGCTATTTTTCTGCGCTTATCCATAGGCTTGCGGGTGGACTCGCGAGGAAATCTCGACCCGGCTGCCCGCGTGACGGGCAACCGAGCCGATCGGTACAGCCGCCGGGCGATGACGGGGCCGCAGCGCCCTCAAGGCTTCCCGAAATACTTGAGGCTCGGAGCCGGCTGGCCCTTCTTCGCCGGCATCAGGAAGCCGTCGGCGCTGCGCATATAGACGGCGTCGCCGATCTTCATGTGGTCGTTATTCTCCGAGCAATCCGAACTCGACCCAGATCGGGTTGCGCACCCGGTTGTAGTTCTTGACCACGGTCCACGGCTTGGTCAGCGCGTGATCGACGGTGGTTACCTCGTCGTGGAGCACGTCCGGATTGGCCTTATCGATGTAGAACTTCTCGTGAACCACGGTCTCTGCGTCGGCGTGGAGGGGAAGGCCGCTGGAATCGTACGCGCGCGGGTTCTTCAGGTTGCGGGTCTCCACCTCAAGCTGGTCGTAGCGGCCGTCGCCGTCGGTATCGACCCAGTGGCCGATCGAGTAGCCCATGAAGCCGGGCGGGAAGTCCTTCGGAAACTGGCGCCCGTCCGTAAAGATCCGGCGCAGCATCGAAAGATATTCGATCATGACGTAGGTGGTGTCGGGCTTGATGATGATCTCCATCGGGAAGATTACGTTCATCGCCCGCGGCATCCCGTCCGGGATGCAGGTGTAGGTCGGGTCGGTGCCCATCCCCCCTTCTTCCTGATCCTTGATGTTGGCCTCATAGGCTGCCTGGTATTCGGCGGTCAGCGGCGCGCCTTCCTTGTAGCGCGGCTTGCTCGGATCCCACTGATTGTTGACGCCGGGTGGCCTGCGCCACTGGCCGTTCCAGTCCGGATATTTGGACTCATCGAACGCCTGCGCGGCGCTGAAGGTTACAAGCAGGGCCGCGGTCAGCGCCGCAACGCCGACGGTCTTGCGACAAATCATCAAAGGCCTCCCGTGGTGTTCTCTTTTGTCTCCGGATGGGATGCGGAGAACATCCCGCCGGACAATTTTGGCGTCGTCTTGTCGGTTGCGCGCCGGTGTGTCCCGGTTTCGCCGGCCTATTTCTTCGGAAGATTGAAGTAGGTGAGGTCGGGCGGCCGCTGGCCTTTCTTGGACGGCATGAGGTAGCCGTCGGAGCTCAGCATGTAGGGCTCGTCCTCGATGACGACGTGCTGGTTGCCTTCGGCGCAGACCGATTCGTGCCAGACGGGCGTGCGGGTGCCGCGGACGTACTTCTTCTTGGTCGACCACGGTCGGGTCAGCGCGTGGTCGATCACCGTGATCTCGTCATAGAGCGTGTCCTTGTTGGCGGGATCGAGATAGATGCGCTCCTTGACGATGGTCTGGTTGTCCCTGTGGAAAGGAATCCCGGTGCTGTCATAAGACCGCGGTCCGCGCAGCGCGCGGGTCTCGACGACCAGGGTGTCGAAGCGGCCGTCGCCGTCCTCGTCGAGCCAGCGGCCGATCGAGTAGCCTGCAAAGCTCACGTCGGGATCGTCCGGCCAGTCGCGGCCATCGGTGAGGATGCGTCGCGAATCATGGATGTGGTCCATCAGAAAGTGGGTCGACTGCGGCGTTACCACGATCTCGAACGGCTCGTAGGCGTTCATGACCCGCGGCATGCCCGGCGACAGGCAAGTGAAGGTCGGCGTCTCGCCCTGGCCGCCTTCTTCCTGATCCTTGACGTTCGCCTCGAAGATCGCCCGGTATTCCGGGGTCAGCGGCGCGGTCTTGGCAAGCTCCCAGCGCGGCGCGGTGGTTCTGTTCCATTGGCCCTTGAGATCGGGATACTTGGATTCATCGAACGCCTGCGCAGCGCCGAGCGGCGCGAGTAGCGCCACAACTGCGACAAATCCGATTTTCCGCGGCTGCATATGTCCCTCCCGATGTCCGCCGGTTGACCCGGCTGCGTCGTAATCATCGATCCATGGGACCCGCCCCACGCGCGGTCCCACGAAGCGGAGGAACAATAGCATAGCCGCACCGCTCTGACAGGGGCTCCGGGGAGCGACACTGGGGCGCTGGCGGAGTGCTGCTCCCTCTCCCCGCCCGCGGCGGAGGGGAGGCGTAAGGGGCCGGTCTCGCGAGTCCGAGCCTCCAAGCCGCATTTTGCAGCCGATGTGGCAGACTTCGGCCCACCGACAATCCGGTAGTCGCTGGATCGCGCGGTCAAGATCGGTCCGGCGTGGCGATGACGATCCCTGGGATTTGGCAGGCTGACATCACCCCGGCGCCAATTCTTCGAGTACCGTCGGAACGAGCTCCGACACCGTCGGATGAATATGCACCGCGTGCGCGAGCGTGGTGTAGGGCGCGCCGGCATACATCGTGTCGGTAAGGCAGTGCACCGCTTCGTCGCCGCTGGTGCCGAGAATCGCGGCGCCGAGAATTTTCTGTGTCTCGGCGTCGACCAGAATCTTCATGAAGCCGAGGGTCTCACCCTTTTCGACCGCGCGGCCCACCCGCGTCATCGGTCGCCGCCCGATGAGGAGCGGGCGCCCGGCGGTGCGTGCTTCGTGCTCGGTCATGCCGACCCGCCCGAGCGGCGGATCGATGAAGAGCGCGTAGGTCGGGATGCGGTCGGTGACCCGGCGGGCCGCGTTGTCCAGGAGATTGGCCGCGACGATCTCGTAGTCATTGTAGGAGGTGTGGGTGAAAGCGCCGCGCCCGTTGCAGTCGCCGAGCGCCCAGATGTTCGGCGCGCTGGTGCGTAGCAGCTCGTCGGTTACGATGTAGCCGCGTGGATCGACGTGGACGCCCGCCTTGTCGAGGCCGAGATCGTCGGTGTTGGGAATGCGGCCGATGGCGATGAGGAGGTCGCTGCCTTCGATCTCGGAGGCGCCGCCCGGACCCTCGATGCGGGCGACGATGGCGTCACCGCGTTTCGAAAGCCCGGTGCATTTGTGCTCCAGGTGAAACACGATCCCTTCGCCCGCGAGAATATCCTTGATGGCCGAGGAGATATCCTCATCCTCGCGCGGCACGAGGCGCGGCGCCGCTTCGATCACCGTCACCGCGCTGCCGAATCGGCGGTAGATTTGCGCGAATTCGAGGCCGATATAGCTGCCGCCGAGGATCACGAGATGCCGCGGGGCGTAATCGATGTTCATGATCGAATTGTTGGTGAGATAGTCGATCGTCTCGATCCCCGGTATCTTCGGCGCCAGTGCGCGGCCGCCGACGTTGAGAAAAATCTTGTCAGCGTTGAGCCGCTCCGGGCCGACCTCGATCTCGGACGCGGAGACGAGGCGGCCATGGCCGCGCAGGATCGTGCAGTTCGGCATCCCGCGCAGCCACGTCTCGACACCGTTCATCGAGTTGCCGGAGATCATGTCCTTGCGGGCCTTGACCTTCTTCATGTCCATGGCGACGCGGCCTTCGATCGTTACGCCGTAGTCGGCGGCGCGCGCGGCCATGTGCGCGGCATAGGCGCTCGCAACCAGTGTCTTGGTCGGGATGCAGCCGTTGTTGACGCAGGTGCCGCCGAAGCGATCCTGCTCCAGCACCACAACTTTCATGCCGGCCTGGGTAAGCCGATTGGCGAGAGGCGGTCCGGCCTGGCCGGTTCCGATGATCGCCGCGTCATAATGGGGAGCCATGATCCGCCTCCGCATGCTGGGCTGCCGATGAATGTATTCGGCGAGTTTGTGGGGTTCGCAAAAATATCCGTGATGGTCACGTGATACGAGATTCCCCCATCAAGGAGGCTTCAGTTCTTTCCGGCCTGCGGCGGCGGCCGCTTGAGATTCGCGGCGAGGAACCGGACGGCATCCGCGAGCGAGGCCTTATCGGTGTCACGGTCGAGCATGTAATTCGCCTGCCGCATCGTCTCGACGGAAATGGCGCCGATGAGCGGGGTGAGCGCGCGGCGCAAAACCTCGTCGTTGGCGCGCTTCGGCGCGAGGAGGATAACGGCGTCATAGGAGGGGATGGCGTGCTTGTCGTCGTCCAGCACAACGAGCCTGTCGCCGGCGAGGCGGCCGTCGCTGGTAAACGCCGAGATCACGTCGACGAGGCCGTCCCGGAGGGCGCGGTACATGAAGGTCGGGTTAAACGACCGTTCCTCGCGGAACGCGAGGTGATAGGCGTCGCGCAGTGCCGTCCATTCCGGGCGGCTCAGGAATTCGAGATCGCTGCCGAGCGCCAGCCGTGGCGTTTGCGGCGCGAGCTCGGAGATGGTGCGGACGCCGAGCGCTGCGGCGCGGTCGGTACGCATAGCAAGACCGTAGGCGTTCTCGAAGCCGAGCGAGCCGAGTACGGTGACGCCGTAGGTCTCGCGCATGAAGCGGGTGAGCTCCTCGAGCATCGCGGCCCGTGGCGGCACGTCGCGGCGCTCCATCACGTTGCTCCACAGCGTGCCCGAATAGTCGACATAGGCGTCGATCTCGTTGCCCGCGAGGGCGCGGAAGACTACGGCAGACCCAAGTCCCTCCTTGAGCCTGACGCGTGGGCCTTCGGCCTCGATGCGCGAGGCCATCAGCCCGGCGAGGATGTACTGCTCGGAAAAATTCTTGGCGCCGAGCACGTAGTCCGCGCCGCGGCCGGTCACCAGCGGAGCGGCCGCCGCCGCGGTTGCTACGACGAGCGCGAGGACGCCGGCCATGATGCGGCGGCGGTCGCGCTTGGCGACGCCCACCTCGATCAGGCCGAGCACCTGGTCGACGAACATCGCGAGCGCCACCACCGCGATGCATCCTGTGAGCACATAGACCCAGTTTTCGGTCTGCAGGCCGGAGAAGATGTAGTTACCGAGGCTCGTCTGGCCGACGGCGGTGCTCAGCGTCGCGATGCCGATGGTCCATACCGCGGCGGTGCGGATGCCCGCCATGATCACCGGCGCGGCCAACGGAAGCTCGACGCGGGTGAGGCGCTGGCCGGGCGTCATGCCGACGCCGTCCGCCGCCTCGATGTAATCGTGGTCGACGCCGTCTAGGCCGGTGACGGCGTTCCTCAGGATCGGCAGCATCGAATAGATCGTGAGGGCGAGGAGCGACGGCAAAAAGCCGAGTGCCGGCACCGCAAAGCCGAAGGCCCGCATGGTCAGCGCCGAGAGTGCCAGCAACAGCGGATAGAACAGCGCGAGCAGCGCAAGGCCGGGGATGGTTTGCGCGAGGCTCGCCGCTGCGAGCGCGATGAAACGCAGCCGCGGACGCCGGGAGGCGAGAATGGCAAGCGGCAGGCTGATCGCGATGCCGAGCGCCAGCGCCGCCATGCTGAGCAGCATGTGCTGGGCGGCATAGCCCGGCAGCAGCGCGAGTGCGCCGGTCCAGCGCTCATCCATGGGCGGTCGCGGCGGTCAGCGCGTTGATGCGCTCGGCCTGGCGGCGCGGCATTGCCATCAGCGCGGCGACCTCAGGGACTGAGTCGCCGGCGAGCAGCTCACCCGGCGCACCGTCGGCCAGGATGCGGCCGCCGCCCATCACCACGATGCGGTCGGCGAGCAGCACCGCCTCCTGCACGTCGTGCGTCACCATGATGGTAGTGACGCCGAGCCGGTCGTGGATCGCGCGGTACGCGGTGCCGAGCGTATCGCGGGTGATCGGATCGAGCGCGCCGAACGGCTCGTCCATCAGCACCACGTGGGGCTTCGCTGCAATGGCGCGGGCGACGCCGGCGCGCTGGCGTTGGCCGCCCGATAGCGCATGGGGCAGGCGCGCCGCAAAGCTCTGTGGCAACTCGACGAGGTCCAGCAATTCGGCGACGCGGGTTTCGATCTCGTCGCGCGGCCATCCAAGGAGCTGTGGCGTGATACCGATGTTCTCGCCGATCGTCATGTGCGGAAACAGGCCGACGCCCTGGAACACATAGCCGATGCGGCGGCGCAGCAGCGGCGCGTCGAGGGTGTTCACCGCAACGCCGTCGAGGCGCACCTCGCCACGGTCGGGCTCGATCAGCCGGTTGATGAGCTTCATTGCCGTGGTCTTGCCGGAGCCGGAGGCGCCGACCAGGGCGATGAAGCTTTTTGCCACGACCGCGAGCGAGACGTCGCGCAGCGCAAAGTTCTGCCCGCCTTCGTAGGACTTCGACACGTCGTCGAGTTCAATGAAGGGAGGTGCCACGCCTCAGGTCTCCCCGGCGTCATTCCGGGGCACCGCGCAGCGGTGAACCCGGAATCCAGTTAACCGTGCCGCCGTCAGCATGGATTTCGGGGTTCGCGCGCAAGCGCGCGCCCCGAAATGACAAGTTGACGGGTGGACCGCATCAACCTTACGCCGGATCGAGGCCCATCTTCTTGGCGATCGGCACCACCGCTTCGGAGTTGAGGAACTTGGCGAACGCCGCCGCGGCGTCCTTCTCCTTGGCGTTGGTGGAAGCGGCGGTCGTGTAGACGATCGTCGTCTGCAGCGCCGGGGGCAGGGGGCCGATGTAGTCGATCCCGGGCGACGCCAGCAGCTCGGTGATCTGCTGCACGCCGATCTCAGCTTTGCCATTCGCGATGACGGTGCCGACCCGCTGGCCGGCCTCGGTGAACACCGCCTTCGGCTTGATCGCGTCGGCGATGCCGAGGCGGTCGAGCAACGTGACCATGTATTGGCCGCTCGGCCCCTTGCTGATGCCGACCGATTTCGCCGCGAGCAGCGTGGCTTTGAAGGCCTCCGGCGTGCTGATGTCGGGCTTCGCCGCCCCCGCGCGCACCGCGACGCCGGCGCTCGACTTGATGAAGTCGGCGCGGCTGCCGGCGACGATTTTGCCGGCTTTGACGAGGTCATCGTAGATCCCCGGCGTCGTGACGACGAGATCCGCCTCGACGCCCTCCTTGACCTTGCCCGGCAGGATCGCGCTCGACAGGAAGGTCGCCTTGACCTTGTTTCCGGTTTTCTGCTCGAACAGCGGTATCGCCGCTTCGAGAAATTCCGTCATCGCGGTCGAGCTCACCAGGGTGATTTCCGCCGCCCGGGCGGCGCCGGTCGTGAGCGTCGCACCGAGAAGCACCGCGATCGCAATCCCGAAAATTCTGGTCATCGCCTCACCTTCCGCTTGCGTTGTCGAAGAGCCCGAGATTGCCGGCGAGCATATCTAATCCGCGCTCCGGTGTCGTGGTCCTCACGCCAATCCTCGGCTATAACCGGCGTCCCGTCACGGCGCGATCGACAAGCGCCGATGCCGCGGCCGATTCTCAGCGCTTGCCCGATAAGGAGGATGAATGGTCGAGGTTCCGATTACGCTCGCCTGCGGCAATTACGACCGGACCCGCCCGATCATGGACGGCCGGGTGAGGATCGAGGGCTGCGCGGTCACCTGCCTGCCACTCTATCCGGAGGAGATATTCTTCCGCGCCTTCCGCTATCACGAGTTCGACGTGTGCGAGCTTTCGCTTTCGAGCTATATCCGCACGATGCGAACGGCACCTGCGCCTACACCGGCGTGCCCGCCTTCGTCTCGCGCATCTTTCGCCACTCCGGCATCTACATCCGCCGCGACGCCGGCATCCGCGAGCCGGCCGATCTGCGCGGCAAGCGCATCGGCCTGCCGGAATACCAGATCACCGCAGTGGTATGGATGCGCGGCCTGATGCAGCACGAATACGGCGTAAAGCCGACGGAGATTCACTGGCGCAGCGGCGGCCAGGAGGAGCCGGGTCGTGACGAGCGCACGCCGCTCGCGCCGATCCCCGGCCTTGATCTCAAGCCGATCCGTCCCGACCAGACGCTGGTCGGCATGCTGCGCGACGGCGAGCTCGACGCGCTCTTCACCGCGCGTGCGCCGTCGTCGTTCCTTGCCGGTGAGCTGCACATCGCGCGGCTGTTTCCCGATACCCGCGCGGCGGAGCTCGCCTACTACACGAAGACCGGGCTGTTCCCGCTCATGCACCTCATCGGCATCCGCAACACTTTGCTCGAGAAATATCCGTGGCTCGCGACCAGCGTCTACAAGGCGTTCTGCGAGGCCAAGGCCCTCGCCATGACCGATCTCTGCGACGTCAATGCGCTGATGGTGACGCTGCCGTTTCTCGAAGCCGAGACCCGCGAGACCATGGCGGTGATGGGCAACGACTTCTGGCGCTACGGCGTGCATGAGAACGCCAAGGAGATCGAGGCGCTCACGACCTACGCCCACGAGCAGGGCCTCGTCGACCGCAAGCTCGCGATCGGAGAGCTGTTCGCCCCGTCGGTCTACGAAATCTCGCGGGTGTGACGCCGTTGCACCGCGGGCACGATGCGGAAGAATCGGGTAACGACCGGATCGAGGAGCGAGAGCGATGATTTCCACGGTGATCGGCGGTGCGATGCTGCCTCATGCGCCGCAGTTCTTCACCATGCCGGAGACCGAGGACAAGGCGAATGTCGAGCGGGTCAGGGCGGTCGCGCGCGAGATCGGCGACAAGCTCCGCGCGATGAAGCCCGACCTGTGGATCATCTTCTCCAACGATCACGCCGAGCAGTTCTTTCACAACGTGGCGCCGCCGTTCACCATTCATGTCGGCGGCGAAGCGACGGGGGAGTTCGCCGGCCGCAAGTTCCACTGGAAGGTCCCGAGCGAAATCGGCTTCGAGCTGGTGCGCGAGCTCTACCGGCAGAATTTCGATCCGGCGTTCACCAGCACCGCCAAGATCGATTACGCCATCGGCATTCCGTTGACCCATCTGGGCCTCACCGATCCGGTGCTGCCGATCTTCGTCAACGCCTACCTGCCGCCGCAGCCGACGCCGGAGCGCTGCTACGCCTTCGGCCAGGCGGTGGCGCGCAGCGTCAGCGCGCTCGGGCTCAAGACCGTGATCCTCGCGAGCGGCGGCATGTCGCATTTTCCCGGCACCAACCGCTACAGCAATCCGGAGCTCGACTGGGACAACCGGCTTCTCGAAAAGCTCGCCGCCGGCAAACTCAAATCGCTGATCGGCTTCGACGAGGCCGAGCTCGACGATACCGGCAACATCGAGCTGCGCTGCTGGGCCTGCGCCGCCGGCGCGCTCGGCGAGCGCAAGCCGGACGTCGTATCGATGGACCCGAGCTGGCACCACAACTACGCCTCGCTCGGTTGGACGGGAGCGGATCCCGGCCGCCGCGACGCTCACTATCCAGCGATCAAGCCGGAGCTCGTCGAGCTCACTGCGGCGCTTCACGGCCTTGCCCACGAGCCGGACAAGCGCGCGCGCTTCATCGCCGACGCTGCAGCCTACGCGAAGAGCTACAAGCTTTCCGCCGAGCAGGAGCGGGCGCTGTGCGCTCTCGACCTGGAGACGATGGTCGCCATGGGCGCGCATCCCCTGGTGCCGTTCCTCGCCCGCATGCAGATCGAACGCATCCGGCGGGGGTGATTAATTGGGCGTCATCGCCGGGCTTGTCCCGGCGACCCGATCATGTGGCACGGCCGTGCCATGTTAAGCGGGGTCGCCGGGACAAGCCCGGCCATGACCACGCGGACGGAACGGCAGCGGCTTGTGATCCCTCAAATCGGCACCGCCATCGCCTCGAACGCACCGTCGCAATTGACGAGATCTACGCGTTTCTGCGCAATCACGAAGCTCTCGCCGGCACGGCGCAGCGTGTGCGTCTGCCGCCCGGCAAAAATGCGCTGCCGGTCGTCGCGGTATTCCACCATGAGCACGGTCGAGCTCACGACATAATGGCCCTTCGCCGTGTCGGCCTCCTCGACCATCACGTTGCTGACGAGATGCACGGTGCGCGACGGCGGCGTCTGGATGTGGATGCGCGGGTGCTCCAGCCGGTCGATCCGCGTCTTCATGAGATCGCGGTCGTCGTAGAACAGCGACACGTGATCGAACGGGCTTTTCTGGTCGGGCGCGGCCGGGACCCAGTAGGTCCCGTCCTCGGCGAACAGGGACATCCAGTCGCGGAAGCGCCGCGCATCGAGGAGCCGCGCCTCGGCATAGAGGAACGTCTCGAAAGCGGTGCGATCCGGCGCCGGCTGCGGTCCGCGCGGCTGCCGCGTCCATCACGAAGCCTCGCGCATGTAGCCGGCCCAGGCCTTGTACTGGGCCCGCACCACCATCTCGTGCATCGCCGAGCCGCGGGTGGCGTTGAGCTCGCGGTCCGGCTCCTCGGCGCCGAGGCCGCGCGAAATGTCGACCCATTCGGGCGTCGTGCAGCGCAGACCCTTCTGGCTGCGCACGAAGGCCTCGATGTCGTCGGTTTGCACGAACGAAGCGGCGGAATGTGTGACGTTGAGGAGGCGCAAATTGCCGTAGTTCATCGCGTCGGGCGCCCCGACGAGGCGGACCGGATAGACGTTGATCTCGGTGCGGTCGACCGCGATCGGCTTGATCACGCGGACATGGATGTTCAGTCCCATGATCGAGACATTGGGATAGATCAGCGTGTTATGCAGCCGCGGCGTGAGAATATGCGCCGCGCGCTCGCTGCCCACCTTGGCGACCAACGCCTGCCGGTAGGCATCGAACGCCGGGCTTGCGCGCTTGCCGTCGTCGAGCGCGGTGTTGCTGGTCCAGCCGTGGCCGTTGCCGACGATATAGCTGCGCCGGCCTTTCCAGGATTGCGAGGTCTTCTGCTGGTCGGCCTCGACCACCTTGGCGCCGGATTTGTCTCCCTCGCGTCGCGCGAACTGCACGCCCTCCTTGTTGACGGTCGAGGCATGCCCGAACGGCACGTGGTAGGAGTCGAGCACGTTCTCGACCTGGAGCTTCCAGTTGCCGTCGAAGACGTAGCGGTGCATGCCGAGGTCGAAGGCGAGCGTGCCTTCCGGCGCGCGGTCGACGAGATCGTCGATGTTCGACTTGATCGGCCCGATATGGTCCTCGAAGCTCGGACCGTGGGCGGAAAGGCTCGCGAACACGAAGCCGCGGTATTCGCCGGTGCGCGGCGCGCGGCCGAGACCGAAGTCCTCCTTCCGGAAGTCGGCGGCGCAGCCTTCCGGGATCGGCACGCCGGCGAGCGTGCCGTCGGTGTCGAAGGTCCAACCGTGGTAAAGGCAGGTCATCCGTGGCGCATGGCCGCAGCGCTCGTTGACGACCTTGGCGCCGCGATGGGTGCAACGGTTGAAGAGGACATGGACGCTGCCGTCACGGTGGCGTGTCATCACTACCGGCTGCCGCCCGAGATCGGTCGTGAAGTAATCGCCGGGATTGGGGATCTGGCTCACGTGCCCGACGAACAGCCAAGCCCGGCCGAAGATGCGCTCCATCTCCAGTTCGAAGACGTCGGGGTCGGTGTAGACCCTCTTGTGCACCCGGCCCGGCTCGACGAGGTCGGCGATTTTCTCGGCACCTCCGTTACGCATGGGGGCCTCCTTGGCTGAAAAGCCGCGCGGTCAGTCCGGTTTCTGGTAGGACGCGTGGCAGGCGTCGCACGCCGTGCGCAGCTTCGCCGCGAGCGTCCGAAATTCGGCCTCGGTCGCGGTGCGGGTGGCGTCGAGCGCGATCTGCGAGGCATCGTTCGCCCGCGCGTAGAAGTCCGAATAGCTGGTCCAGACGTTGGGTGATGCGAACGTGTCGGTCGCCGCGTCGCGCGCGGCGTCGGGTTTCCACTGGTTGGTCGCCGGCGGAAACAGGTGCGGGAACGCCAGGAGCATGACCGAGATCATGTCGGCATGCTCGTGGGCTTCCGACATCGAGATCTGGGCCGGCGAGCTTGTCATCGTCTCGATCTCGTCCATGTTGGACCCGATCGAATCCATGATGATCTTTCGTGCGAAAATCGTGTCCTTCGGTGGCGGCGAGGCCTCGCCCTCCGCGACAACGGCGCTGGCGCTCTGCGGCTCCCGCTATCACCACGCCGACAAGCAGCGCGAACTTCGCTCGCCGGGTCGAACCTCCGTTTGCCATCACGGGAAGCTCCGCCACGTGCGGCTCCCGGCAAACGACGAAGAAGCGACGCTCACGCGACGTAGAGCGACGTCAGATACGCCGTCAAACGACCCGCGATGTTGACCGCCATCCATATCAGCACCGCCGCGCTCACGAGCTTGACGCCGCGCGAGGATACCGTGCCGGCCTTCTCCCAAACGGGTGCCTCGCGCTTGATCGTCCCCTGGAAGTAGATCGTTATGATGATGCCGATGATGACGAAGCTGATCTTGAACAGGAACATGCCGGCGCCGAGATACTGCGCGGGCTTCGTCATCCACAACGTGAAGCCGCTCATTGCCTGGAAGAGGATGGCGATCCAGATGGCGGGAAACAGGCTGCTGAGCGACGTGTAGGGGATCGTCCTGAAAAATCCGAACAGGCGCAGGCCGATAATCATGATGAGGCCCACGACGGTCGCCGTCCCGAACGCGTGGATCGTCAGCGCGAGCGGCCAACCCCACGATTCCCGGACCCACTCGGCATACTCCGTATTCGTCAGCCACTCGAGCACTGGCAACCCTCCCTCAATCCTGTCCGCCCCGCCCCGGTCTCAGCCGCCGTTCTGATCCACGGTTTTGTTCAAGCAGTATATTCCGGCGGCGCCGAGGCTCAGCACCACCGCGACGAGGGCGATGACCACCCCCAGGATCGCCAGATTGTCTAGAGACATGAGCTCAACCCTTCCACATCACACATAAGGCAGCAGGCGGCCGCCGATGATCACGCCGCACCACGCCGCCAGAACGAGGATCGCGACTGCTTTCGAACTCGCCGGCGCGTCCTCTCCCGCTTTGACGGACCAGATCCGGTCAGAGACCGAGAAGTACAACACCGCGATGCCGCCGATCGCGATGAACGCGATCTTCGGGGCGAAGGTGGTTTCGTTGAGGTAGCGGAACGAGTCGGCAAGCAGCATCAGCATGCCGCTGAACACGTTCATCACCACGCCGAGCCACCCCAACGGCATGACCCGGTGCACTGCGGAGAACGGGATCGACTTGGCGACCCCGAGCACCCGCAAGGTGACGAACAGCACCGTCGCGAAAATCAGCGAGAAGCCGAAGAAGTGGATGGTCTGCCACGGCACGAACCAGATCACGTTGTTGATCAGCAACTCGATCGCCGGGGTCAAGCCGGCCTTGTCGTCGGTCGGCAGGATGTCGGTCGGCAACCGGATCTCCGGATGATTGATCTGGCCGCCGCGATGTCCGGTCTCGGCCATGATCAGGAGCGTGATCAGCGAGAACGCCAGCACCAGATAGAGCGACGTCTTCGAGAACCGCCCGAGATGCCGATAGCGCCACAGTTCGATCCATGCGGCACTCCCGGTGAAGCCGAGGCCGAACAGGGTGAAAAGGGCCATGTCGCGATGCTCATTGATCAGCGCCTTGCTGACCTCTTTGAGCGGCGGATCGGTCAGCGCCCACATCGAGGCGGCACCGGTGACGTAGGTCGGCACGCCGAGCACGGCGCAGATGACGAAGACGACGAGGCTCGCCCGGGTCATCCCGTCGTTCTTCACCGCGAGCGAGATAAGGAAGAACGTGATGGCGAAGACGAAGCCGACCGTCGGGAAGTGGTTGAGGATCATGTGGACGTGCGACCACGTCTCCGGCGTCGTGCCGGGCGCCATATAGGGCCCGTCCTTCGGCGGCAAGTGCAGCTCGAAGTGGTTGACCTCCCAACCGATCTCGTCGGCGAAGACCATCAGCGCCACGGTGGCGAGGGCGAGGCCGAGGACGACGTTGAGGCTCGTGCTCGTCCACTGCTTGGCGTGGCGCGACACCCAGAGCTCGTAGACCGCGGCGGCGCCGGTGATCACCAGCGCGAGGAGCGCCACGAGGCCCGCGTAATAATGGGTGTTCATCGCGTCCTGGGAGACGCGGGCTTCGCTGGCGAGCGCCTTCATCGAGCCGGCGCCGCTCAAGTAGGTCGGGATCGTGAGCACCGCGAGGACGCCAAACAGGGCGAGACTGGCACGCTTGAGCGAGTCATTGTTGGTGACGATGCCGGCGATGAAGAAGCCGAGCACGAACATCAGTCCACAGGAGGGGAATACGCTGACGAGAATGTGCAGATGCGACCAGGACTGCGGGATCAGATGCATGTAGTTCCCCTCACCAAGTACGATAACGCTGATGGCCGGGCGTGCGACCTTTGTCCCCCGCAAGCGCGGTTCGCCTCACGCGCGGCCGGCCCGATGTGGCTTCGAGATGATGAGGGATCGCGGGTCCCTCCTCCGATCGCGCGTCGCGGCATACGACGTGATCAACGTGGGCGTGACCAACGTGGACGTGACGACCAACGTGGAATCTCACCGATGCCGCCTCCCTCGCAGCTCTTAAGATTTTTGCTTGACGGACCGCTGCACGTCCGCTGCCCGGGGGTCCCGGACGTTTATCACCATTGCGTGATCGGTGCCAAGGGGGCGCCGGCCCACTTTGCGATTTCGTCGCGGCGGAATTTTCGTGCGAGCTGGCGCGGCCGGTGTGCATACCTTGGTCGGGTAATCTTTGCGCCATGATAGGAAGGTGTGAAGCCGTGGGCCGATGAGATCCGCGAGCGATTCACAGCCGGTTGGGAGGGTGCTATGAGGCAAGGGAGAGAGGTTTGGGTGGTTGCGGTGGCTCTCGCGACGGCGCTGGGGTCTCTCGGCGCGGCGAACGGACAGGCAAGCATGCGGCCACCGCTGTTTCATCATCTCCATCTCAACTCGGTCGATCCCGAGGCGGCGATTGCGTTCTACACCGCGCAGTTTCCCACGACGTCGAAGGCGAGCTGGGCCGGCTTCCCGGCGCTGAAATCCCCGAACGACGTGATGGTGCTGTTCACCAAGGTCGCGGGGGCGCCGACCATCGTGCCGCAATCGGCCTATTGGCACTTCGGATGGCACGTCCCCGACGTGCGCAAGAGCCTCGCGACCTACCAGAGCCGGCCGGACGTCAAGCTGCTGCCGCTCTATACGACCGAGGCAGGGGGCTCCGTCCTGGTGTCGAGCGACACTTGGCCCGGCACCGGCGGGGTGCTTGGCCTCACCAAGGGGCAGATCGCTGCGGCCAAGGCCGAGGGCGTCAAGCCGGCGGGCGGAGCCGGCTTCGCCTATATGCAGGGCCCCGACAACGCCATCATCGAATATCAGGGCAACATGCCGGCCGAGCGCTTCAACCACGTCCACCTCTACCAGGAGGACCCATTCTGCGCGCAGCTCTGGTACCAGAAGCATCTCGGCGGCACGCCGGTTGCGAGCCGCGTGCCCGGCCCGGTGCGCACCGAGGCGAACTGCAAGGTCGCGCGCAGCCCCGACCGCACCTGGCCGGCACTCGAGAAGGAGGGAATGTTTCGGGTGCCGACCGCCGCGGTCACCTTCGGCGATGTTGCACTCACCTGGTACGCGAACCCAGGCGATGCGCCGCTCGCAACCAGCCGCGGACAACTCTACGACCACATCGCGCTCGGCGTGTCCGACCTCGACGCCTTGGTGAAAAAGCTCCGGGACGAGGGCGTGACTTTCATCGAGGCGCCCTACAAGCTGGGCGACACCCGCGCCGCCATGATCGAGGGGCCGAGCCGGGAAGCGATCGAACTCGTCGAGGTCAGATGACGGCGCCGTCCCCTTCCGCCGGCGGCGCGGAGCCGACGCCCGCAGCGGCCTGCCCGAAATGCCACAAGCCGACGGCGCTGTGCGTCTGCGACGGCATCGTGCCGATCGACAACAAGGTGTCGGTCGTGATCCTCCAGCATCCGCAGGAGCAGGATACCGCCCTCGGCACGGCGCGGCTCACCGCGCTCAGCCTGCGCGATGCCACGCTCAAGATCGGGCTGTCATGGCCGAGCTTGAGCAAGATCCTCGGTCGCAACGTCGATCCGCACCGTTGGGCGGTGCTTTATCTCGGCTCGGTCAAGGCGGCGAGCCTCGCGCCCGATCGCGAGATTGTCTTCGTCAACCGCAAGGGGGACCTCGAGCGCGACCAGGATCGCCTGTCGCGCGACATCGAGGGGATCGTGGTGCTGGACGGCACCTGGAGCCAGGCGAAGGCGCTGTGGTGGCGCAATCCGTGGATGCTCAAATGCCGCCGCGTCGTGCTCGGCCCGCGCCATCCCTCGCGCTATGGGCGGCTCCGCCGCGAGCCACGCCGCGACGGGCTTTCGACCATCGAGGCGACCGCCATGCTGCTCGGGAAGCTGGAGCACCGCCCCGAGGTCGAGGAAACGCTCGGAGCGAGCTTCATGCGCATGCTCGATCGCGTACGCCAGCACGGCACGGTGGCGCACGCCGCCGCGCCGCGGGCTGCGCCGGGCTGAACTCGAGCCTTTTGAATGAATGTACTTGACCGCCCCAGTCGCCGGGCATGACCCGGCGATCCCGATAGCAATCGCGCGGCGGTGGTTATGACCGATCGCCGCGGATGCTCAGCGGCGGCGGAACTGCTGGCGCATCGGCGGGCGCGGCGACGATGACGCCCGTTCGTCCTTATGACGGAAGATGATGCGCCCCTTCTCGAGATCGTAGGGCGACATCTCCACGATCACCCGGTCTCCGGCCAGCGTCTTGATGCGGTTCTTCTTCATCTTGCCGGCCGTGTAGGCGATGATCTCGTGGCCGGTATCGAGCTTCACCCGATAGCGGGTATCGGGCAGGATTTCGGTCACGAGACCGTCGAATTCGATCAGTTCCTCTTTCGCCATGCATTGTGCTCCGTCAGCGCTGCGGACGTGATTGCGGACCGCGGCGCGGCTCCCGGGCGCGATGCAGGAAGGCGACGCCGGTCAGATCCTCTGACCCCTGTTGTACATGAGACGGCCGCGAATTTGCAGCCCCCTGATGGGCAGGACCGCGATTCGCGTGTCCTTGATGTGCAGGCGCCTGATGTGCGTGCCCACGATTCGAAGGCCCTCGATGTGCAGACCCTCGATGTGCAGATCCTTGGTGGCTGCCCGGTTCGGCCGCCCTCGCGCCATGCGGCCTCGCGCCGTTCGGCTGCGGGCCGCGCGGCCGCTGTTCGTGCGGCCGCGGCTCCTGCGCACGCGATTCCTGCGGGCGCGGCGCTGCGCCGCGCTGATGTTGCGGTGCACCTCGGCGGCCACGCTGGTGGCGCCGTGATCCCTCCCGGTGCTCCGGTGTGGGGTCGAGGCTGCGTCCCGGGGACGAACGGCGGTCGGTCGCCGTCAGGCTCATGCGGATGAGCTTTTCGATCGAACGCAGGTAGGGCACCTCGTCGTGGTCGCAGAGCGAGATCGCCGTGCCAGTGGCGCCGGCGCGGGCGGTGCGGCCGATTCGGTGAACATAGCTTTCGGGCTCGTTGGGCACGTCGTAATTGACGACGTGGGAGATGCCGTCGACGTCGATGCCGCGGGCGGCGATGTCGGTGGCGACGAGCACGCGGATCTCGCCGTCGCGGAACGCGGCGAGCACGCGCTCGCGCTGCGGCTGCGACTTGTTGCCGTGGAGCGCCTGCGCGGCGAACCGCGACTTGGCGAGAGTTCGCACGAGCTTATCGGCGCCGCGCTTGGTGCGGGTGAAGACGATGGCGCGTTCCATCGTCGGCTCCTCGAGAATCTCGGTGAGCACGGCAGGCTTGCCGGCACGCTCGACATGGACCACGCGCTGGCACACCCGCTCGACGGTAGAGGCGACGGGTGCCACCGCAACCTTCGCCGGATTGCGCAGCATGTGCTCGGCGAGATCGGCGATCGCCTTGGGCATCGTGGCGGAAAACAGCAAGGTCTGCCGTTTGGTCGGCAGTTTCACGACGATCCGGCGGATGTCGTCGATGAATCCCATGTCGAGCATCCGGTCGGCCTCGTCGAGCACGAGGACTTCGACCCGGTTGAGCCGCAGCGCGTTGCTTTGGACGAGGTCGAGCAAGCGGCCGGGCGTCGCGACCAGCACGTCGACGCCATTCATGAGGTCGCGGACCTGCTTGCCCATCGACACGCCGCCGATGGCGAGTGCGGTGCGCAGCCCGAGGTGGCGGCCATAGGCGTTGAAGCTGTCGAGAATCTGCGCGGAGAGCTCCCGTGTCGGGCTCAATACGAGCACGCGGCACGACTTTCGCTCGAGCGGGGTTCGGTTGGCGGAGAGTTGATGCAGGATCGGGAGGGCGAAGGCGGCGGTCTTTCCGGTTCCGGTCTGGGCGATGCCGACGACATCGCGTCCTTCGAGAACAAGCGGAACGGTTTGGGCCTGGATGGGGGTAGGGGTGACGTAGTTTTCTTCGGCAAGAGCGCGAGAAATCGGTTCGGCGAGGCCGAATCCATCAAAATTGGTCAATGTGTAACTTTCCCATTGGTAGCGAATGTGCTGTCGGCGGGTTTCAGCCGGGACAGCAACCGCGGTGATAAAGACATCCCGCGTGTGTCAGGGCTGCCGTGGATGATGTGGAAATGGCCGAAACCGTCAGCGGAATCACGCACGCGGCCATATGGGACCCGACTTCGGTCGGTCGTCCGATGGTGGCTATATGGCCCAGGCGAGCGCGAATTACAAGCGAAGATCGCGTTAGAGTGAATCGGCCGCAACCCGGGGTACCGGCGCAGGGCGCAATCTGATGATCGCGGCGAGAAGGCGTGTCGCACCTTCGGCGATGTCGCCGACATTCTCGATGACGTGGTCAGGTGCGAATGTGGCCGGCGACGGCGCCTCTCGGCCGAGGCGCTGGGCAAGGTCGCCGTCGCTGGTGCGGCCGCGGCCGGCGAGGCGGGCCGCGAGGACCTCTGCCGGCGCAGTCACCAGAACGACGGAGAGCTGCAGGTATCGCAGGCGCAAGGTAGCGACGATGCCGCGCGAGACGTTGCAGACGACCGTGCGTCCGGCGCGGATGTCGTCGTCGAGCGCAGCGGGTAGGGCGTATCTCAGGGAATGCGCCTCCCACCAGAAGGCGAACTCGCCCCGGCTGGCGCCGAGCGCGAAGTCGCCGTCCGAGATCGTGAGATGGTCCTCGGCGGCCGTCGCCGCGCGGGTGACGACGCGCAGCGGAAACACGAAGGCCGCATCCCCGGCGAGCCGTGCCCGTGTCGCGGCGATGAGCGTATCCTTGCCGGCGCCGCTCGGCCCGACCACGACGACGAGTCGCCCCGGCCCGATCGGACCGGTGTCGCCGCTCGCCATCACGCCAGACGCCATCACGCCACCCGCTGTCCGGCACGCCACACGCTGCGTACCACCGGGATGCCTTTGATGACCTCGACGCGGACGAGGTCGGCGCGTTTGCCCACGGCGATCTCGCCGCGATCGGTCAGCCCGACCGCCTCGGCCGCGGTCTTGGTGACGGTACGTACCGCCTTCGGCAGCGAGACGCCGGGCGCGGCCTCGGGAAGGCGCAACGCCGCCATCAGGAGACTGGCCGGCACGTAATCGGAGGACAGCACGTCGAGCACGCCGGCGCGCGCGAGCTCGGCGGTCGCGACGTTGCCGGAATGGGAGCCGCCGCGCACGAGATTTGGCGCGCCCATGAGCACCCGCACGCCGCCGGCGTGCAGCGCCTGCGCCGCCTCGACGGTGGTCGGGAATTCGGCGAGCGCGACGCGATCCTCGATGGATTGCGCGACGTGCTCAGGCGTCGTGTCGTCGTGGCTCGCGAGCGGAATGCCGCGGGCACGGGCGAGCGCGACGAGCGCGCGGTAGTTCGCCGCGGCATGGCGGTTCGCCTGCTCGCGCCGCTTCTCGAACATGACGTCGAGCTCGGCATCGGTGAGCCGGCCGGACTTGCCGCGGTAATACTCGCGCAGCTTCTGCTCGTCGCGGAACTGGCGCTGGCCGGGCGTGTGGTCCATCAGCGAGACCAGCCGGACGTCATCGCGGTCGATCAGAGGTGCGGCCTCCTCGACGACCTTGGGCATCGGCACCTCGCAGCGCAGATGCAGGTAATGGCTGATCCGCAGCATATTGGCGCCGCGCGCCGCGGTGATCGCCTCGGCGAGCAGCGCCGCTTCGCCGCCCACGTCATCTGCGCCTTCCTCGCGCCAGACACGCAGCGAATCGAGCACCGTGGTGATGCCGCAGGTCGCGAGCTGCGCGTCGTAGGAGATCACCGCCGCCACCGGGTCCCAGTGCACCATCGGCCGCGGCATGTAATGCGCTTCGATGTGGTCGGTGTGAAGCTCGACCAGGCCGGGAATGACGAGGTCGCCCCCGACATCCTCGGCGCCCGTCGGCGGCGGACCGCGGCCGAAGTCGGTGATGGCGCCGTTCTCGGAGACGACGAAGGCGCGCTCGATCACCTCGTCGGCGAGCACCAGTCGTGCATTGGCGAGAACGAGCATGGCCATGGTCAGGCGGCGAATCGGGTGACGTCGATCGCGCGATCGGCGACCGCGTCGCGTACGTCCTCGTCGTGCATGATGGCGATGATCGCCGCGCCGCGGCGCTTCTTCTCGGCGATCAACGCGACGACCGCGGCGCGGTTGTCGGCGTCGAGCGAGGCGGTGGGCTCGTCGAGCAGCAGGAGCGGCATATCGGGGAGGAAGCCGCGCGCAATGTTGACGCGCTGCTGCTCGCCGCCGGAGAATGTCGCCGGCGGCAACGGCCACAGCCGCTCAGGGATGTTGAGCCGGGAGAGCATCGCGGCGGCATGCCGGCGCGCCTCCTCGCGCGCGACGCCTGCCGAGAGAAGCGGCTCGGCGACGATGTCGAGCGCCGCGACCCGCGGCACCGCGCGCAGGAACTGGCTGACATAGCCCATGGCGTGGCGGCGCATCGCGATGATCGCGCGCGGCGCGGCGGTGGCGATGTCGGTCACCTCGTCGCCCCGCGAGAGCAGAATTCGGCCGGCGTCGCAGCGGTAGTTGCCGAAGATCATCTTGAGGATCGACGATTTGCCGACGCCGGAGGGTCCGGCGAGCGCGACGCACTCGCCAGCGTGGGCGGAGAACGTCACCCCCGCGACCACCGGGAGCCGCACGCCGCCCTGCAGGTGCATGGTGAACGACTTCTTCACGTCGACGAGATCGATCACGACGGACATTTGTGCCTCATGCGGGCAGGATGGAGGACACGAGCAGCTGGGTGTAGGGCTCGTGCGGGTCGTCGAGCACCTGGTCGGTGAGGCCGGTCTCGATCACTACGCCGTCCTTCATCACCATGATGCGATGCGACAACAGCCGCGCGACAGCGAGATCGTGCGTCACGATCACCGCGGAGAGGCCGAGTTCGGCGACGAGGCCGCGGATGAGGTCGAGGAGCTTGGCCTGGACCGACACGTCGAGGCCGCCGGTCGGCTCGTCGAGGAAGACGAGGCGCGGATGGGTGACGAGGTTGCGGGCGATCTGCAGCCGCTGACGCATGCCGCCGGAATAGGTCATGGGCGGATCATCGATTCGCGTCACCGCGATCTCGACCCGGTCGAGCCATTCCTCCGCGGCGCCGCGGATGCGGCCGTAGTGCCGCCAGCCGACCGCCATCAGCCGCTCGCCGACATTGGCGCCGGCGGACACCCGCCATGCGCAGGCCGAGCGCGGGATCCTGGTGCACGTAGCCCCAGTCGGTGCGATTGAGGAAGCGCCGCTCGGCCTCGCCTAAGGTCGCAAGGTCGCGGGCGACGCCGTCGCGCATGCGGTAGCAGACCCGCCCGGCCGTCGGGGGAAGTTGTGCCGACAACAGCTGGAGCAGTGTGGTCTTGCCGGAGCCGGACTCGCCGACCACCGCCATCACCTCGCCGGGGAACAGATCGAACGAGACGTCGCGGCAGCCGAGCTGGCGGCCGTACCATTTGGACAGCCCCTCGGCACGCAGCAGCGACGTGTCGTCCGCGATGTCGTCGAATGCGTCGCGCATCGTTTCGATGGCACTCATTTGTTCGCCGGTCGTTCCGTTCCCCCTCCCCCTGAAAGGGGGAGGGTCGGGGAGGGGGTCGCGGGAGGCATGGGTGGCGAGTTAGCAGACCCCCACCCCAGCCCTCCCCCTTTCAGGGGGAGGGGGCTCGTAGCCTCGCGCTCTGTACTCGCATCAACGGCCGTCCCCCCGCGCCGCGTCTCGCAATGGTCGGTGTCGGAGCACACGAACATCCGGCCGCCCTTGTCGTCGGTGATGATCTCGTCGAGAAAGCTGTCCGTCGCCCCACACAGCGCGCAGGTGCCGGGCGCCCAGCGCGGCTCGAACGGGTGATCATCGAAGTCGAGCGACACCACCTGGGTGTAGGGCGGGATCGCGTAGATGCGCTTTTCGCGCCCCGCCCCGAACAGCTGCAGCGCCGCGCAGTCGTTCATCTTCGGATTGTCGAACTTCGGCGTCGGCGAGGGATCCATCACATAGCGGTCGTCGACCTTCACCGGATAGGCATAGCTCGTCGAGATCTGGCCGTGCCGGCTGATGTCCTCGTAGAGCTTCACATGCATGAGCCCGTATTCCTCGAGCGCATGCATGCGCCGCGTCTCGGTCTCACGCGGCTCGAGAAAACGCAGCGGCTCGGGGATCGGCACCTGGAACACCAGTACCTGACTTTCGGTGAGCGGCAGCTCCGGGATGCGATGGCGCGTCTGCACGATGGTCGCCTCCGCGGTCGAAGTCGTGATCTTCACGCCGGCGGTCTTGACGAAGAACTTGCGGATCGACACCGCGTTGGTGGTGTCGTCCGAGCCCTGGTCGATCACCTTGAGGACGTCGTCCGGCCCGAGGATCGCGGCGGTGACCTGCACGCCGCCGGTGCCCCAGCCCTGCGGCATCGGCATCTCGCGGCTCGCGAACGGCACCTGGTAGCCGGGGATCGCGATCGCCTTGAGGATGGCGCGGCGGATCATCCGCTTGGTCTGCTCGTCGAGATAGGCGAAGTTGTAGGCGGGCGCGCTCATTCCGCGGCCTGCGCGACATCGCCCTGCGGCGCGGGCGCATCGGCCAGCGGCGCGCTCTCGGCGACGAAATCGGCGCGCAGGCGCCGCACAAGGCCGAGCTCGGCCTGGAAGTCGACGTAGTGCGGCAGCTTCAGGTGCTCGACGAAGCCGGTCGACTGCAGATTGTCGGAATGGGAGAGTACGAACTCCTCGTCCTGCGCCGGCGCCTTGACCTCCTCGCCGAGCTCGCGCGCCCGCAATGCGCGGTCGACCAACGCCATGGCGATCGCCTTGCGCTCGCTGTGGCCGAAGGCGAGCCCGTAGCCGCGGGTGAACCGCGGCGGCTCGGTCGCCGAGCCCTTGAACTGGTTGATCGACTGGCATTCCGTCACGGCGATGCGGCCGAGCGGCACTGCGAAGCCGACCTCGTCCGCGATGATCTCGACCTCGACCTCTCCGAACCTGATCTCGCCGGCGAACGGATGGGTGCGGCCGTAGCCGCGCTGCGTCGAGTAGGCGAGAGCAAGCAGAAAGCCCTCGTCGCCGCGGGCGAGATTCTGCAGCCGCAGGTCGCGCTCCGCCGGAAACGAGAGGGGATCGCGGGTGAGGTCGCCCGCCGGCGCGCCGGTGTCGGGCGGCGCTGGCTCGACAAGACCGTCGGCAGCAAGGATCTCGGTGACGCGCTGGGACGTTGCGTCCACCGCCGCGGTCGCCAGCGGAGCAAGATCGGCGGGCTCGGCGAGCGTGTGGTCGAGCAGCCGGTGGGTATAGTCGAAGGTCGGGCCCAGCACCTGCCCGCCAGGCAAATCCTTGAATGTCGCGGAGATGCGGCGCTCGATGTCCATCGCAGCGGTGTCGATCGGCTGCGCGGTGCCGAAGCGGGCGAGCGTGGTGCGGTAGGCGCGGATCAGGAAAATCGCCTCGAGCATGTCGCCGCGCGCCTGTTTGATGGCGAGCGCTGCGAGCTCTCGGTCATAGAGCGAGCCCTCGCTCATCACACGGTCGACCGCGAGCGCGAGCTGCTCGGAAATCTGCTCGAGGCCGAGCTCCGGCACGGCGGGATCGCCGCGGCGCGCCGCGGCGAGCAGCGCGTGCGCGTTCTCGATGGCGCGTTCTCCGCCTTTGACTGCGACATACATCAGGCAGGCTCCGTGACGCCACGATCGGAGGGCGTAAGATGAATCGACCGCGGCAGTGCGGCGAGCCGCCGCCCGCATGTCAGCACGAGATCAACTCCGCGGGGAAACCGCGCGCGGTTTTGCGCCATGCGCGCCGCGAAGTCCGCCGTCAGCGGCGCTGGCGCGAGGCTGCGCGATCCCTTGATGCCGGGACCGGAGAGATGGAATTCGTCGCCCTGCGTCAACGTCTCGACCTCGACGACGATGGTCGTCGCGCCGTCCGGATATTCGACGCTGCCCAGGCTGAACGCGTCGAAGCCGGGCATTGCCGTGGGCTCTGCGATGAACGCGAAAGCCGCCGTCGCCGGATCGGCGGTGCACGGCGCGCCGGTGTGGAACTTGAGCCAGCTGTCGACCTCGGGCGCGGCCGTGAGCGCCGGATCGAGCCAGACCGGCGTCTCGAAATCGAGCAGCGTGAGCGCGAGCGCCGCCGCCGCGATGCCGAGCGGTGCCGGCGGCGCGATCACGACGTCGATCTCCGCGATCTGGCCGGGCCGGGCCACGGCCTCCATCACGGTGCGGAACACCGCCTGGCTCGCGAGCACCGGATCAGAAAAGCCGGGCACCAGCATGATCAATCGTCCTCCCCGCGCACGAGGGTGAAGAAATCGACACGGCTTGCGGCGATCTCTTCGCGGCGGCGGGCACGCTCGGCTTCGAGCCGCGCACGGATCGGCGCCAGCACCTCGCGCTCGATCGCGTCGCGCATCGTCTCGTTCTGCCACAGCGCGTCGCACATCGCAGCAAGGCGTGCCTTATCGTGATCGCGCCCCAGCACATAGGAGAAGCCGACCTCGCCGGATGCGATCCGCACTGCGGCGCGGGTCACCGTCGCTTCGCCGAAATTGAAGGGCGCACCGTCGCCGCCGATCCGCCCCTGCAGCATCATCAACCCCGTCTCGACCGGACGCAGTTCGACGTAAGCGGGGGGTCCGAGGGTGGCGAGGCGCGCCGCGATCTCCTCGGTGCGCGCATCGGCAAGCGTCGCCATCGCGGTGCGGCGGTAGGCCTGCGGTTCTCTCGCGGTGGTCGCTGCTGCAGTCACGGGCTCGCTAAATTTCCCTTGCAAAGTTGTCTATTGTAATAGACAACTCGTGGCGCGCCGTCAACGCCGGCGTGATGACGTGATGGTGATGATGACGATCGGCACGAGTTCGCATGGGGCGGCCGATGACCGCCTGCAGGGAGTGACGTTGTGGCGACGGATCGCCGACGAGATCGAGCAGGCGATCGTCGCCGGCGCCTATGCGACCGGTGACCGGCTTCCAGGCGAGCTCGAGATCGCCGACCGCTTCCATGTCAACCGTCACACGGTGCGGCGCGCGCTCGCCGACCTCGCGCAGCGCGGCTTGGTGCGCGCCGAGCGCGGCAGCGGCACCTTCGTGGCACCGGGGCGGCTCACCTATCCTGTCGGCCTGCGCACGCGCTTTTCCGAGATCGTCGGCACCGCCGGACGCGAGGTCGGCGGGCGGCTGATCGCCGATGCGGTGGAGCCGGCCTCGCGAACTGTCGCTGAACAACTCGGCTTGGCGCCCGGCGATTCCGTGGTGCGGCTCGACATCCTGCGCAGCGCCGACCGCGTGCCGATCTGCATCACCACTTCGTGGCTGGTCGCACATGCGATGCCCGACGCCGCCAGGGTGTTCCGCGCCAAGCGCGGCCTCACCGCGACATTCGCCCATTATGGGATCTGCGACTACCGTCGCGCGCGCACCCACATTTCCGCTGCGATGGCCGATGCGGTCGATGCGCAGCGCCTGCGGATCGCACCGGCGCGCCCTTTGCTGATCATCGAGAGCACCGACGTCGTGCCGTCGGGCGCGCCGCTGTCGACCAAGCATTCGCGGTTCGTCGCGGACCGCGTCGAGCTGGTGGTGGAAAGTTGAAGCGATGTCGATGATCGATGCGAAATCCCGCGTCATGTCCGGCGCGCAGTCGTCGCGTCTGCGCATCGACGGCGGGCGCGTTCTCGTCGGCGATCGGCTCGAGACGACGAGCATCTCCCTAGACGGCGAGCTCATCGCCGACGTTGGCCGCGACGGCGGGGCGCGGCGCTCGCTCGATGCCGGCGGACTCCTGGTGCTGCCGGGCATCATCGACATTCACGGCGATGCCTTCGAACGGCAGATGATGCCGCGGCCCGGCGTGCATTTTCCCCTCGACGTCGCGCTGCTCGATACCGATCGCCAGGTGATCGCGAATGGCATCACTACGGTGTTTCACGGTGTGACGTGGTCGTGGGAGCCAGGCCTGCGCGGCCCGGAGAACGCGCGTGCCCTCGTCGCGGCCATCGAAACCCTGCGGCCGCACCTTCTTGCCGACACCCGTTTCCATTTGCGCCACGAAACCTACAACCTCGATGCCGAAGCCGAGGTGATGGAGTGGATCGACGCCGGCCGCATCGGAATGCTGGCGTTCAACAATCACGTGCCCGATCTCAATTCGTCGCGACCGGGCAAGATCGCACAGATGGCGGAGCGGTGCGGCCTGCCGCTCGACCGGTTCACCGCGCTGGTGCGGCGGGTGACCGGACGGGCCGACGAGGTGCCGGACTCGATCCGGCGCCTCGCCGCGCGCGGGCGCGCCCTTACGGTTCCGATGCTCTCCCACGACGACGCCAGCCCGGAGGAGCGGCGCCGGTTCCGCGCGCTCGGATGTCGTGTCGCCGAGTTCCCGATCACCATCGAGACGGCGCAGGAGGCCGCCGCGGCGGGCGACGAGATCGTGCTCGGCGCACCCAACGTGGTGCGGGGCGGCAGCCACATCGGATGGATCAACGCGGCCGACATGATCCAGCGCGGCCTGTGCTCGGTGCTAGCGTCGGATTACTATTACCCCGCGCAGATCCTCGCCGCCTTCCGCCTCGCAACCGACGAGGTCGCGCCCCTCGCCAAGGCGTGGTCGCTGATCTCGGAGGCGCCGGCGCGCGCGGCTGGCCTGCCGGACCGCGGCGTCATTGCGCCGGGGCGCCGCGCCGACTTGATCCTGGTCGACGCGTCCGGAGCGCGGCCTGGGGTCGTGGCGGTGATCGTCGCCGGGCGCATCATCCACCTGACCGACGCGTCGCGGTTGTCTTGAACGCGCCCGGTCGGGACACAGGAGTGACGCCGAGATATGCGGTGTACTTCGTACCGGCGGCGCACAGCGCGCTCTACCGGTTCGGGTCGGCGCTGCTCGGCTATGATTGCTACACCGGTAACGAGATCGACTTTCCCGATGCGTTGCCGCTTTCCCCGCCGGCGTGGCGCGAGCTGACGACGGAGCCACGCCGCTACGGCTTTCACGCGACGCTCAAGGCGCCGTTTCGTCTGGCCGACGGTGCGGATGAAACCGGGCTGATCGAGGCCTTCCATGCGTTCTGCGAATCGGAGGCAGTGGCCGCCACCTTCACGCCGGTCGTCGCCGTCATCGAGGGCTTCGTCGCGATCGTGCCGTCCGCCAACGCGCCCGCAGTCGACCGCCTCGCCGCCGTCTGCGTCAGTGCCTTCGATCGATTTCGCGCCCCACTCGATGCGCACGATCGCGAGCGCCGGCGGGCAGCGGGCTTGAGCGCGCGGCAGGCGCAAAACCTCGAACGCTGGGGCTATCCTTATGTGTTCGAGGACTTTCGGCTGCATCTGACATTGACCGGCCGGCTGCCGACAGAGCGGCAGGCGATCGTGCTGCCTTTTCTGCGCGAGCAGTTCGCGATGGCTCAAGGCGCAGCGATCGTGCGGATCGACGCCATCGCGCTGTTGCGCCAGGACGATGCCGACGCGCGCTTTCGCATTCTCGGCCGCGCGACCGCGGGTGGTGCAGCGCCATAGGGGCGCCCGTGTCACCGGGCGATTGGGCCGGCAGTCGGACAATTCCGAGCGGAATCCCGCGCTGCGTGGTACAGAGGCCTCGGGCGCAGCCCGAAAAACATTCGCATATCTTGGGAGAAATCCATGTCACGTCTGTCCACCGCGTTGGTCGCGGGCGTTATCGCCGCCGCGAGCCTTCCGGCTTTGGCGCAAGCCCCGGCACCGCCGTTGTTTTCGACAACCAAGGTCGAGGGCACCGACGGCGTCTACATCTTCCGCTATCAGGGCCATCAGGCGATGTTCGTCGTCACTCCGGAGGGAGTGATCGCGACCGACCCGATCGGCGAGCGGCGACCGGCCGCGGCCGCCTATATCGCCGAAATCCGCAAGATCACCCAGGCGCCGATCAGGTACGTGGTTTACAGCCACAGCCACTTCGACCACATCGCCGGCGGCAAGCCGTTCAAGGACGTGGGCGCGACGTTCGTTTCGCATTGGCGCACCAAGTCGTTGCTGGAGCAGCGCAAGGCGCCGGACATCGTCGTTCCCGATCTCGTCGTCACCGATAGCGGCGGCAAGCTCGAGCTCGGCGGCACGACGCTCGAGCTCCTCTATCTCGGCAAGAACCACGGCGACAACTCGCTGGTGATGCGGCTGCCGAAGGAAAAGATCATCTTCGTCGTCGACTTCCTGCCGCTGTCCGGGACCCAGTTCCGCATCATGGCGGACACCTACCTGCCGGAGCAGGAAGAGAGCATGAAGAAGATCCTGGCAATGGACTGGGATCGGTTGATTTCCGGGCACCCCGGCGCCGGCGGTCGGCAGATCGGCAACAAGGACGACGTCAAGGCCGATCTCGACTACATGCTCGATCTCTCGGCCGCGGTGAAGAAGGCGACCGAGGAAGGCAAGTGCTACGCCGGCGCCATCGCCGAGATCAAGCTGCCGAAATACGAGAAACTGGCCGGCTATGAGCAGAACCTCGCCGGCAACATCGAGCGTTACTGCGACTATTGGAATCGCGGGATCTAATCCGCATCAAGTGCCCGCCGCGGGCGCGACCCGCGGCGGCAGCAGCCGCCGCCCGCCGATCTTCCCGCAAACGCCGAATGCAGTCGCATTACCAGCGGTAGTTCCACCCGGTCGTGGTGGGCTGCGACGCGGAGCCGAACCACCCGTTGCCGCCGCCCCAGCCGTTCCATTGCGGTGTCGTCGCCTGCCGGACGATCGTCGCGCGATGGGCGACTTTGCGTTTGGACGCGTCCTGTTGACGATCGTCGCCGCGTTTCGCAGAGCGGCCTCCCGTCTCCAGCGCTGCCGTCGTATCGATGATCCTGCCCTTGTTGTCGGTGCGCAGGCATTCCGGGATCGACTTCGACTCGGTCGGCGAGCAGCTGAGGTGCCGCTTGGCCTCGGACGAGGGCGGCGCGAGCGCGGTCCGCGGGGCGACATCGTTCCACGCCGCCCGCATCACCGGCTCGAAGATCGGCACCGCGACGCCGCCCCCCGTCGCGCCGCCGCCGAGCGTGCGGCGCTTGGTTCCGGCGTTGTCGTAGCCGATCCACACCGCGACGGTCACGTCGTTGCTGAAGCCGACGAACCACGCGTCGTTCTCGTCGTCCGACGTCCCGGTCTTCCCGGCGACCGAGGGAGAGAAGTCCGCGATCGCGCGCGCAGTTCCGCGCGCCAACACGCCCTGCATCATGGTCTTGAGCTGGTAGAAAGCGACCTGATCGACCGACTTGATCCGCGTCATGCCGGCATTCGTGTCGTAGCGATAGACGGTGCGCCCGTCGCGCTCGATCGAATCGATCACGTGGGGCGTCGGCCGCACGCCTTCGTTGGCGATCGCCGCATAGAAGGCGGCGAGGTCGATCGGCCGTACCGGCTCCGCGCCAAGCACGAACGGATAGAAGTGGATGCAGTCCTTGTAGATCTGCGCTTCGAGCGCGAGCTCGCACAGGCGCTCGAGGCTCTTGTCGGGCTTCGCCTCGATGCCGCCCTGGAGCAGATGGACGGTCGCGAGATTGCGCGAGTTCTCGAGTGCGCTGCGCATCGTCATCACGCCGCCGCCGCCGCCGTCGTAATTCTTGGGCGTCCAGTAGTCGTTCTGGGAGCGCCCGCCATTGATCGGCGGCAGGGTGATCGAGCTGTCGTTGACGAGCGTATTGGGCTGCAGGCCGCTGCCCAGCGCGGCGAGATAGCTCAACGGCTTGATGGTCGAGCCCGGCTGCCGGACGGCCTGAGTTGCGCGGTTGAGCTGGCTCAGCGGATAGGAGAACCCGCCGGTCATCGCAAGGATGCGGCCGGTCTTGTTCTCGAGCGCGACGATCATTCCCTGCACCTGCGGGCGCACGCGCAGCTCCGCACGAACCGGCGACTTGCTCCGGCCTTCGATCAGGCGGACCAACACGACATCGTCGAGCGCGATCTTGTTCTGAGCGCTCGCCCCGTCGAACGAAAGCGGCACGGTGCGGCCATCGGGAAGGCCGACGCGCCAGCTGTCCACTCTACCGCCGCCGGGCTTGCTCACCACGACGGCGGGCGTCCAGTGCACGTCGTAGAGCGGCAGGCGGGCGTTGGCGAGCGCCTGCTGCCAGTAGGGGCGCTTATCGGTGCGGTTCGCGTCGTTCTGGAGCTTCTGAATGGCCGCGGTGAGGTTCGCCTCGGGGCGGGTGAACTGGATGCGGCCGGAGTTGCGCTCGTAGCGCGACAAGCCTTCCTGCAATGACTCCTCGGCCGCCCGCTGCAACGCCGTATCGACGGTCGAATGGATAGAGTACGAGGTGTCGGTCACGCGCTCGAGGCCGGCGGCCGATTTCGCCTCGCGCACCACCTGATCGACGAAATGGAAGCCGATGTCGCGGCGCGGCCTCGCGCTCGCGATCATGGTCGGCAACTCCGGAACGTGGGCGGGCTCCTCGATCCTGGAGTCGGCGGGGAGCATGCCGTCTTCCTTCATGCGTGTAAGCACGTAGGCGAGGCGATCCCGGGCGCGCGCGGGGGCGCGGTCGGGGCTGAAATAGGTCGGCCCCTTGGTGACGGCCGCGAGCAACGCGCCCTCGGCGAGGGTCAGGGCCTTTGCGGGCTTGCCGAAATAGCTGTGCGCGGCGACTTCGACGCCCCAGGCACCGCGGCCGAGAAAGACGCAGTTGAGATAGAGCTCGAGGATTTCATCCTTGGTGAGGGTCGACTCGAGCCGCGCTGCGACGATCATCTCGCGGATCTTGCGGTCGTAGGTGACGTCCTCGCCGACCAGCAGATTCTTGACGACCTGCTGGGTGATGGTCGAGCCGCCGGCAGGCCGGCGGGACTGCGCCAGATTGCTGACGAAGGCACGGATCAGGCCGTGCTCGTCGATCCCCTTGTGCTGGTAGAAGCGCTTGTCCTCGGCGGCGATGAAGGCGTTGCGCACGTGCTGCGGGATTTGCGCGAGCGGCACCCAGACGCGACGCTGGTTCTCCTCGAATACTTCGGCGAACGCCTTGTTCTTGCGGTCGAGAACGACGCTCGAGCCGGGCAGTTGGTGGCTCTTGAGCTTGGTGTGGTCCGGCAGGTCTGCCGCCGCCTTGTCATAGAAGTCGATGACTTCGCCGAGATCGACCGCGGAATGCGCGACCTTCTCGCCCTTGCAGAACTGCTTGTAGGCCGTGAGCAGATCATCGAGGTTGATACCGCGCAACACCTTCGCCCCACCGATCGCCTGCGGATCGTCCATTGCCGTTGCGATCAGGTCGTCGATGTTGATGTCGTCGATCGCGAACGCCTTGAGCATGTGGGTGCAGCCGGCCTGGAGGATCTGCGCGACCTGCTGCTGGTCACGTTGCCGGTCGAACTCGGTCTTGACGTTGTTCGGCGCCGTCATGACCTGACTCAAAGCGAGGGCAGTCGCGAAGATTTTTACGAGGAGTGTTTCCATTTAACCCTGCACCAACTAGGCGAGACGCGAGAGAAGGCTTGGCGTAAAAAAACAAAAGCCGTCGGTGAGGACAAATCTGACAGCTCTCGTTGAGTGGCCGGCCAGATTCATCCACGGACGGCGTGGGTTATCGGGTTTCGCCGCTCCAAAATATCTCGGCGGCGTCGAGCGTCAGCACGCTTATTGTTTCGACATGAATGTATGATGTCAAATAGCCCAAGGTCGGAGCGTCCTATACGGACGTATAGCCATGAGCGACGACTGGACCCACGACGTGAACAAGTATGCGCCCGACGCCGCGATCCGAGGAATTGTCCGACACTGCGGCCTCGCGCTGCAGAGCAAGGATGCTTCGTTCGTAGCCTGAGAGGACAGGGCGGAACGTGATCGCATCCGCGACAGCTTCATCGAGAAGAAGCTCGGGCTCACCGTACCTGGTGCCGAGCTCCACACCGCAGTCATGGATATCCGGCAGAAAATGAAGGCGGATTGGGGCAAATCTCGCATCGCCTTCTACCGCTTCCTCGCCGGGAAGCTTGGCAAGCTCGCCGCGTTTCACTAAAGCCGAAGCCCGAAGCAAGGGCTGTCCCTTATGCCCTGACGCGCGCGTTCCGCAGCGCGATCTTGCGCGCAAGGCGTACGAACCATCGAGCCCGGATTTGGTCGTGGGTGCGGCGTTTTTTTGCGCGCATCGCGCTCCAACGCGGCGGCGACTTTTCGAGATCGTGCTTAACGCAGGTTTGGTTCGGATCGAACAGGCAACCGGCCTCCGTCATAGTTTTTACACTCTATGAGAGCGTCTGCAGCCTCAATGGTGGCGAGATGGCCGCCAAGTGATCATCGTCGTCCTCATCGTGATGGCGATCGATCTCACGAGCGCGCGTTTTCGCTGCGTACTGGCGCGATCCTGGCGCGGATCTGGATCGACTCCCGGCGATGCTCTAACCTCCGCGATGGATCGGCGGTCGCGAGGACATCCGGCGCTATGCAATTGATCTGCCCGTGGCAAGACAGAGATCGCTCCTTCTCCTGGCTCAAGGCTGGGACGTTCGCCCTCATGTTCGCGCCGGCGATCTGGCTCGTCCGGCAGGTCGCGACCGGCGAGTTCGGGCCTGTGCCGCTCGGCGGCATGACGTACTGGTCTGGGCTGTGGGCGACGGCGCTCCTGCTTGCGGCGCTTGCCGTCACCCCGGCGCAGAAGATCCTCGGCTGGTGGCAGCTCATCAACGTGCGGCGGATGATCGGGGTGACCGCGCTCGTCTATGCGCTGGCGCACATCCTCATCTATTTCGCGCTGCGCTTCTGGAACTTCGCCAACATCGCCCACGAGATGGCGACGCGGGTGAGCCTGATCATCGCGAGCTTCGCCACCATCGGCCTGATCGCGCTCGGCGCGACCTCGCTCGACGCTGTGATCGCGCGCATGGGCGCCAAGGGATGGAGACGGCTGCACGCTACGATCTACCTGATCGCGGCGCTCGCTCTCATCCACTACCTGCTGTCGCCGGACACATACCCCGAGCAGTTCCTGCTCACCGGCATGTTCTTCTGGCTGACGGTATGGCGCATGCTGGAGCGCCGAGGGCTCGGCACTGACCCGTGGGCGCTTGCGGCGCTGGCGGTCGTCGCGGCATCGTTCACCGCGCTGTTCGAGCCGCTGTGGGTGTGGGCGCTGCACGGCTACGATCCGATGTTCACGCTGCGCAATGACTTCACGCTCGATCTCGGCGTGCCGCCCGCCTGGGAGATTCTCGGCCTCGGGCTGCTGATCGCGGCCGCGGCTCTCGTCCGGCAGGTGTTCCGCCGCGCGCTGAGACCGCGAGGAAAGCCGGTTTAGCGACAAGCGGTGCTTCTCTGGAATCGCGATGGCCGGGCGATAGCGCGGCCTGCTTTCCCTTGGCATGTCGACCCCTGCGCCCCCTGACGCCGGTACACCCATTGCGGGAGCGTGTTCCCCAATTGACATCGATGACCCAACGGTTACGCTATATACCATTCAATACAACGTTGGGTGGGCTTCATGAAAATGCTGCGAACGACGATGCTCGGTGTGATCACCGCGCTCGCGATGTGTGGCGCCGCGCAAGCGGGCTCCGTAACCGTGACCGGTCCGACCACCAAGGTGGGCACGTATTCGCCCTCGGATCTCGCCGCGATCGGCGCGGCGAACCCCTCGCTCGTCGTCACCTCTGGTGGATTGACGGGTGTTTCGCTGTGGGGGCTGCTCGGCGGAGCGGCCGCATCGTCTTCGACCTCGCCGGTCTACGGCGCGATCACCACCAGCACGCCGCCCGGGCACAACGGGAAGAACGCGATCCTCCACTATTACGTGGTCGGCACCGGGACCGACGGCTTGCAATCCGTCGTCTCCGGCGGCCAGATCGACCCGAGCTTCGGCGCGACCGGCACTGCGGTCTTCATCGCATACCAGAACGCCGGAGGTCAGCTCGCGACGCCGCAATTCGTCGTGCCCGGCGGTCCGGCGGGTAGCACGCTCACGAGCCTCGCGAGCCTGCAGCTGCTGGCGTTCCCCGCGATGCTCAACGGCGCCGGCGGTCAATCGACCACGGTCGCCCTCTCCGGCAATGTGACGATGCCCGGCGCCTACACGCTCTCGATGCTCCAGAACAATTTCACGCCGGTGCAGCAGACGGTGAGCGGCGACACCTATACGGGGATCCCGCTGCTCACGTTCATCAACACAACGAGCGCCAACATCAATACGCAGATCGTGGTCGGGCAGGGGACCGACGGCTATCAGGTGGTCTATTCGCTCTCCGAGCTCGCCAACTTGAACAACATCATCGCCTATGCTGCGACCGGCACCGACTTCCCTGCCGATGGCGTCGCCCGCACCATTCTGCCGGCCGACAATCTGCACGGACGGTTCATGTCCAACCTCCAGTCTCTCGCGGTGTTGAATTGGACCGTCGGGCAGATGACGACCGTCACTCATGATTTCAACACCGACGGCCTGAGCGACATCGCTTGGCGTGATGGCTCCGGAAACACGGCCACTTGGCTGATGGACGGGGCGCAGTTGCTCCAGGCAAACGGAATGGACACGATCCCGCTCGCGTGGTCGATCGTCGGGCAGCGCGACTTCAACAGCGACGGCAACGCCGATTTTCTGTGGCGCGACTCGAGCGGCAACACCGCGATCTGGTTTCTCGCCGGCGGCCAGATCGCGTCGGCGCAGGGCCTCGGCAACATCCCGATCACCTGGACGGTCGTCGCGACGGCGGACTTCAACGGGGATGGCTACGGCGACATCCTCTGGCAGGACGGCGGCGGCAACCTTGCGATCTGGCTGATGAACGGGATCCAGGTCCTGTCGTCGGCAGGGATGGGCAACGTGCCCTCGGCATGGTCGATCGCCGGCACCGGGGATTTCAACGGCGACGGCAAGGCCGATCTCTTGTGGCACGACACCACGGGCGACACCGCGATCTGGTTCATGAACGGCACCCAGATTTCATCCGCGGCGGCCGTCGGCGTCATATCGACCGATTGGTCGATTGTCGCTGTCGGCGATTTCAACGGCGACCGCGAGACCGACATCGTCTGGCGCAACACCGCCGGCGACGTCGCGATCTGGCTGATGAACGGCGCGCAATCTTCCACGGCCGCCGGCATCGGCAACGCGCCGACCACGTGGTCGCTCGCCGCGACCGGCGACTACAACGGCGACGGCCTGAGCGACCTGTTGTGGCGCGACGGCAGCGGCAACACGGCGCTGTGGTTCATGAGCGGGACGCAGGTGCTGTCGACTGGCGTGATCGGAAACATTCCGATTAGCTGGACGGTGCAGAGCATCAACGCGGACTGATATCCGCAACCGGGTGGCGGCGGCGCCGGTACGGACGCGGGGAGACCTAGCCCCGCGGCCGGGACTGCGCAGGTTTCGAAGCCACAGTCGTCGTTTCGTCGAAGTCATAGTTAACTGCGCAGGGCCGTCGCGGCCGCGTGTCCGCACGGCAGTTTATTCGCGCCGCAAAAGCTTAATATGGAACAGGAAAATGCGGCGTCCCGTTTCCAATCCGAAAACCAATTTTGCCGCAGTCCGAACCACGCGCGACTGAATCTTCAAGAGAAATTCAACTCGGCACTGTTGCACGATCGCATCGTCTCCACGACTTCGCCACGACATTGGGGCCCGTTTACCACCTTCCTTAAGCGATGCTTCAGCAACCGCGCGCTACCACACGGGCAAGCGCTCGATCTCCTGCGCCCGAGACCGAGCCGGTGAAAGTGTGGAATGCCGTGATGTCCTTATCTGCCCGCTCGTCGTGCCGTAATGTTGGCTCCGCGACGACCCGATGGGGTCTCGCCGCCGCCGCGGCTTCTCTCGTGGGCGCGTTCTGCAGCAACGCAGCGTTCGCCGAGAATTGGTACGTCGCGCCGTCCGCGGTGGTTCCGCCGACCGATTGGCTCGTCGCCATCGACGTGTCGGGCACGGCAACCTCGAACCACACCGACTTCGTCTACGGCGCGGCGACCTTCGCGCTCGGGAGCACGCTGCAGCAGAGCGGATTTCGCCTGCGGCTCGAAGGCCTCGGCGGCACGTACGGCTTCGAGCAGGCGCCGACCAACGTGACCACCACCGGCAAGCAGTACGAGGGCGGCGCGCTCATCGGTTATCAGCAGGTGTGGAATTTCGGCTCGCTCGGCGCCTTCGTCGGCGCCAACGTTCGCGAGAACACCGTCCCGTCGTCCGATCCGAACAGCACCGGGCTCGGCACGAGGGTCGGCTTCAAGGCAGCGGTCGACGCCTATCTGCTGCCGGCTCCTGCGACCATGATGTCGGTCTACGGGTCGTATTCCACTGCATACGACGCCTATTACGCCCGTTTTCGCGCCGGCTACTCGCTGTTCGGGTTCGGTTATCTCGGGCCGGAGGTCGCCGTGCTCGGCGACGATTTCTACAACCAGACGCGTGTCGGCGCGCATCTCTCGGCGATGCAGCTCGGCGCCCTGCAGCTTGGGGTGTCCGGCGGCTATGTGTGGGACCGTGCCTACAAGGACGGTTACTACGGCTCGCTCGAACTGCGTACCGGCTTCTAGGAAGAGGGGGGTGTCATGAGCCTTGTCAATCCGGGAGCGCTCCCCTACGAGCCGGTCGATGCCTTTCCGCGCTGGGCGGAGAAGAGCTCGCTTGCGGCTTCCGTCCTGCGCTGGATCGCGTGGTCGTTCTTCGGTGTCGTCGCGCTCGCGTTCCTGTGGCAGCCGATCGGGGTCGGCGCCCAGCTCGGCTTCGCGACGTCGGTCATCGTCGCGATGGTGCTGGTGCGCGCCTTCGTGCGCGGTCCTTACATGCGATGGACGTTCCTTGCGCTCGGCTCCTTCGTCGTGTTGCGTTACCTTTACTGGCGCGCGACCCAGACGCTGCCCGACACCGACGACCTCGTCGATTTTTCCTTCGGCACGCTGCTCGCGCTCGCCGAGCTGTACTGCGCTTACGTTCTCGCGGTGAGCCTCGTCATCAATGCCGACCCCGTGACGCGCAGCGATGCGCCCGCCGTGCCCGAGCACGATCTGCCGGAGGTCGACGTTTTCATCCCGAGCTACGATGAGGACCCCGAGATCCTGGCCATGACCATCGCGGCCGCGCGGTCGATGGACTACCCGGCCGGCAAGCTGACGGTGTGGCTGCTCGACGACGGCGGCACCGACCAGAAATGCGCCGATCCCGATCCCGTCAAGGCGCGCAAATCGAAGTCGCGCCGCGCGGCGCTGCGCATGCTGTGCGACGATCTCGGTGCGAACTATCTCACCCGTTCACGCAACGAGCACGCCAAGGCGGGCAATCTCAACAACGGCCTCGCCCATTCGAAGGCATCGATCGTCGTGGTGTTCGACGCCGACCACGTGCCGTTCAAATCGTTCCTGCGTGAGACCATCGGGCACTTCTCCCGCGATCCGAAGCTGTTTCTCGTGCAGACCCCGCACGTCTTCCTCAACCGCGATCCCGTCGAGCGCAACCTGCGGACCTTCGACCAGATGCCGTCGGAGAACGAGATGTTCTACGCGGTCACCCAGCGCGGCCTCGACAAGTGGAACGGCTCGTTCTTCTGCGGCTCCGCGGCGGTGCTGCGGCGTGCCGCGCTCAACCAGACCGGCGGCTTCTCCGGCCTCACCGTCACGGAGGACTGCGAAACGGCGTTCGAGCTTCATCGCTCCGGCTGGACCAGCGTCTATGTCGACAAGCCGCTCACGGCGGGCCTCCAGCCCGAAACCTTCGAGTCCTTCATCGGCCAGCGTTCGCGCTGGTGCCAGGGAATGTTTCAGCTATTCCTGATGAAGAGCCCGCTGTTCAAGCGCGGCCTCAAGCCGATCCAGCGGGTCGCCTATCTCTCCAGCATGACCTACTGGTTCTTCCCGCTGCCGCGCCTCATCTTCATGGTCGCGCCGCTGCTGCACATCTTCTTCGACGTCAAGCTGTTCGTCTCGACGGTCGAGGAATTGATCGCCTATGTGGCGACCTACATCGTCGTCAACGCGATGATGCACAATCACCTCTACGGCCATGTGCGCTGGCCGTGGATGTCCGAGCTCTATGAATACGTGCAGGGCGTCTATCTCATCAAGGCGATCGCGTCGGTCATCGCTTCACCGCGCAAGCCGACCTTCAACGTCACCGCCAAGGGCATCTCGCTCGACTCCGATCATCTCTCGCCGCTCGCTTGGCCGTTCCTGATCGCATTCGTCGTGCTGCTCGCCGGCGTCGTGACCGCCGGATGGCGCTATGCCTTCGAGCCCGGCGTGAACGGTGTCATGCTGGTGGTGGGGCTGTGGGCGTTGTTCAACCTCATCATTGCCGCGGCGGCGCTCGGCGTCGTCGCCGAGCGGCGCGAGCTGCGCAAATATCCGCGCCTCGCGGTGGCACGCCGGGGCAAAGTGAGCTTTGAGGACTACGCCGTCGAGGTCGAGATCGTAAACGTGTCGGCCGGCGGATGCGCCATCCGCGTTCCCGGCGCCGCCTTCTTCGGCAGCAGCCTCCTGGTCGGCAAGTCGCGCGGCCGGCTCACCATCGAGGGCGTCGGCGGACGTGACGAATCCCGCGCCCTCGAGGTCACGATCGTGCGTGCCGAGAACTGCGATAATTCCGCGGTCGTCGGCTTGAAATACGAGATCCGCACCGCCGCCGATTATCTCGCCCTCGCCGACCTCATGTACGGCGACGCCGATGCGCTGGCGAAATTCCTCATCGCGCGGCGCCGGCGCATGGGGATCGTGCGCGGCACGCTGGTGTTCCTGCGCTGGGCGATCACCGAGCCGTTCCGGGCCTTTTATTACCTGTTCACCGGCCGGGGCCCGAAGATCGCCGGCGACGACGAGCCGGCCGAGCAGGGCACATCGAGCGAGCGCGGCCAGCCGATCGCGCCCGTCGCCAGCATGGCACGCATCGCTTCGCCTCCGGTCGTGCCCGATGGGGGTGAGCGCCGCGCCGCGGCCGATGATCGCGCCGAGCCGTTTCCAGGTTTCGGGTTCGTCGATCCTGCGCCGGTTCCAGGGAGGTGACCGGCGTTCGTCCGATCGTACAGGCCGGGGGGCCTGCTGAGGTTCGGGGTTGAGGTTTGGGGGGCGGCGCGTGCGCCGGAGGGGGACATGAGGCAGGTGCTGATCGCTTTTGCGCTGGCGGCGGGGGCCGTCGGATCATCGCCCGCGGGGAGCGCCGAGAGGCCGCCGGCGGTGCGGCCGCTATCCGCGTCGCCGGGGCCGCAAGCGGCGTCTACATTGCTCCGCCGTCTGCCGCCGTCGCCGCGCGGCTCGCGCCTGTGGGGTGAGCAGGCGAGCGTGTCGGCGCCCGTCTATGTGACGCGGCGCCAAGCCGACGCGAACGTCCGCTTTCGCATCGGCTCGCTCTCCTCGGTGTCGGTGCTGCCCGAGAGCGGCACGCTCACCATCGCCGTGAACGGGACCCGGATCCGCGACGTGCCGCTCGGCGCCGCCTACGGCCTGCGGCTTACCGAGTTCGACATTCCCGCGGGCCTCCTCAAGGAAGGATGGAATTCGGTCGGCATCTCGGCCCATCACCGGCATCGGGTCGACTGCTCGGTTGATGCAGCCGAGGAGCTGTGGACGCGCGTCGATCCGGCCGAGACCGGTTTTCTGTTCCCGGAATCCACCGCGCGCATCTCGGAGCTCTCCGACATCGCCGCGATCAGCCCGCGTCCCGACGGCGCGGTGCCGATCGGCATCGTGCTCGACGCCAAGCACCTGCTGGCGGGCGACGATGTCGAGCGCCTCGGCCGCGCGGTCCAGGGCATTGCGCTCGCCGGCCGGTTCGCCCAGCCGATCGTCGAGTTCGACAGCACCGGCGGCACGGGGCTCGACCTCGTCGTCGGCAAGGTCGGAGAGGTCGCCGGCCGGATTGATCAGGCGACCATGGACAAGATCACCGGTCCGACCATTGCGCTCGTGCCCGGCGCCGAGCGCCGGCGGCCGACCATCGTGGTTACCGGCCAGTCCGACGCCGACCTCGATCTTGCGATCGCGCAGCTCGGCATGGTGTCGGCCCTCGGCACGTCCGACGGGCTCAAGACGCTCGCGGGTGCGAGCGGCCATCCCATCGATGCCTATGGCCAGACGCTCACCTTCAGCGATCTCGGGATCGAGACACAGGAGCTGATCGGCGGTACCCTGCGCGTCGGCTTCAATACGGCTTTGCCGAACGATTTCCTCCCCGCGGATTACGATCGCGTCGCGCTCGATTTTTCCGGCGGCTACGCGGCGGGTCTCGGCGCCGACACCCAGATCATCGTCGAGGTGAACGGACAGAGCGCGGGCAGCATTCGCCTCGCGGCCCCGACCGGCGACAGCTTCCGCCACAAGCGCCATTTCCTGCCGCTGACCGCGTTCCGGCCGGGGCAGAACCGCATCGAGCTCAGAGTCAACGCACCGAATGGCAAGGGCTGCGACAATTCCGCGGTCGCCAGCGCGACCCCGCGGGTGTGGCTCGACGGCACGAGCAAGGTCACCTTCCCCGCGGTGGCGCGTGTCGGCCGCGTGCCCGACCTCGCCATGACGTCGAGCGGCGCCTTCCCGTTCGCCGCCGCGGCGGGAAAGATGATCCTCGTCGTCCCGACCCCCGACCGCGACACGCTCGGCGCCGCGCTCACCATCATGGCGCGGCTCGGCCTTGCCGCGGGCGCCCAGATTCCCTTCGCCTATGCCGCGAGCGTGCCGGCCGGCGCGCCAGGCAACGTGCTGGTCGTCGCACCGGCGCGGGCGCTCGATCCCGCGAACATGCGCGAGGCGCGGCTCGATCCCGATCTCGTGCGCGACGCCTGGTCGGCGGCGGCCGAGATTTCGCCCTCCCGCACGCCGGTGTCGCGAACGGTGCTGCGGCGGCGCGCCTATGAGGGCGACTGGCCCGAGACCTGCGCCATCGATCGCCAGATCCCCCAGGACCCGCAGGAGGGGATCGACATGGCGCTCGCCGACGTGACCGGCTCGGTGCGCACCGGATTGGGCAGCGCCCATCTCGAACGGATGTTCGAGGCGGCGCGACGCATGATCGGCTCGGATACCGAGCAGAGCCCGGAAACCAAGGCGGCCACGAAGAACCGTCTTTCCGGCGCCTCGCTCCTCGTCGCGCAGGGCCTGCGTGCCGGTGTGGCCGACTCCGTCATCACCATCGTATCGAGCCCCAACGCCGCGACGCTCGGCAACTCCATCACTTGCCTCGTCGAGCCGAGCGTGTGGTCGCACCTCTCCGGCGGCCTCTCCGTGCTCGATGCCGCGACCGGTGCGGTCAGTGTCAGCCCGGCGGAGAGCATGCACTATGTCGCGACGCAGGAATTCTCCGCGCACAACGAGCGGCTGATGTTCGCCGGATGGCTGTCGCTCAATCCGCGCTTCTTCATTCTGTTCGCCTTTCTCCTCACCGTGCCGCTCGCGGTGACGACGCACTTCCTCGTACGCAACGTGGGACGGAAGAACCTATGACGCGCTTCCTTGCGAAACTCTGCAGGGCCGGACTTTGCGCCTGTGCCCTGTCCGCCGCGCCGGCATTGGCTGAGGATGTGGCACCGGCGGCGCTGCCCTCGGTGCCGACCATGGAGGCCGCCGCCAAGGCGCCGGCCCTGGTCGGGACGCTGACCGACGCCGAGCTTTGGCGCGTCTTCAAGGCGAAGTTCGTGACCGAGAGCGGCCGCGTGGTCGACACGGCGAACGGCATGGTGAGCCACACCGAGGGCCAGGGCTACGGCCTGTTGCTCGCAGTCGCAGCGAACGACCGGCCCACCTTCGAGCGCATCTGGGGCTGGACGCGGGCCAATCTCGCGGTCCGCAACGACGAGTTGCTGGCGTGGCGCTGGGAGCCCGATCACCGGCCGGCCGTCGCCGATCTCAACGACGCCGCCGATGGTGACATCCTGATCGCCTGGGCGTTGACGGAAGCGGCCGAAGCCTGGTCGGACGACGTCTATCGGGTCGCCGGGCGCCGCATCGCGGTCGATGTCGGCCGGCGCCTCATCCTGTGGAAGTCCGAAAACGGCGCCGTGCTTCTGCCGGCGGCGGCGGGCTTTGCGATCGAGGACCGGCCGGACGGGCCGATCGTCAACCTGTCCTATTACGTCTTCCCCGCCTTCATCCGGCTGCCGCTGGTGGCGCCCGAGTTCGACTGGGCGGGACTGGCCCGCAGCGGGCTGCGTCTCATCGAGGCGAGCCGGTTCGGCGAACAGAATCTTCCCGTCGAATGGATGTCGCTCACCGGCGGCAAGTCTCACCCCGCCGAGGGCTTTGCCGGCGAATTCGCCTACAACGCCATTCGCATTCCCCTCTATCTCGCATGGAGCGGCGCCGGCGGGCGCGACCACTTCGCACCGTTCCGGGCGTGGTCGCAGCAGGGCGACAATCTCGCCACCCTCGACCTGAAATCCGGCCGCCCGGTGAGCCGTCTCGAAGAGACGGGCTATGGCGCCATTCCGGCGCTCGTCGCCTGCGTCACCTCCGGCTCGCCGTGGCCGGCCAATCTCAAAACGTTGCAGGACGGCGGGAATTACTACTCCTCCACGCTGCAGCTGCTGTCGCTCGTTGCCGTGAAAATGAGAGCTCCGTCATGCTTGCAAGGATAGCCGGATTGGGTGCAGTCGCTTGGATCGCCGTGGGGACGATCGGCGGCATCGCCATCGCGGGCCCGGTCGACGAGTCCGCGTTGCGAGAATACGCGCGCCAGAAGCGCGCCGACCGCGTCGAGATGGAGACGCTGCGGCTGGAGCGGCTGCATCCCGATTGGAAGCCGCCTGCCGATCTGTGGACGGCACGGCCGAGCGGTCCCGACGAGGCGCCCCTGTGGGAGCTCTTCGAGTCCGGCGATCTCGTGCGGCTGCACAAGGCGATCGCCGCGCGGCAGGCGGCCGAACCCGACTGGCAGCCGTCCGACGATCTTCTCGACAAGATCAAGACCAGCGAACTGCGCGCCGCGATCTTTGCCGGCGCCGCCGCCGCCCAATGGGCCGTGGTGGGACAGCTTGCCGACGACAACGGCCTTGGTGGTGGCACCTCCGACGTCGAGCTGTTGTGGGTGGTCGCCGAGGCGTTCGCGCGCACCGAGCGCGCCGCTGACGCCCAGGCCCTTTACGAGTTCGTCCTCAAGAACCGAACCGACGTCGGCGAGCGCACCGCGACCATTCAGAAGGCGCTGTCGCTCTTGTCGATGGCGGATGCGGAGAAGCTCATCGCCATGGGCCGGGTCGGGCCCGACGGCAAAAGCGAATTCGACGTCATCCGCGTCGACATCGCCCGCGCCCGCATCGCCGCGTTCCTGCGCAACGACCCCGCAAAGACGGTCGACGCAGCGGATCTTGCGGCGGTCGAGGAGGCCGCGCGCGCGGCGTCCGATGCCGGCCAGCCGCGGCTGCTCGCCTGGTATGCCTATCGGCTCGGCCGGTTCGACACGGCGCTCGACTGGTTCAAGCTGTCGCTCGACCGCGAAGGCGACGCCATGACCGCCCACGGCCTCGCGCTGACCATGCTCAGGCTCGGCTCCCGCCGCGACGCCGAGGAAGTCGCCTACACTTGGCGCGAGCAGCTCGCCAACAACAAGATTCTGTTCATCGACATCCTGGAGACCGACCTCACCAAGGAGGTGCCGCCCTATGTCGAGCCGGCGCGGCTCGCCCGCTATGCCGATGTCACCCTCAAGACGCGGTCGGGGGAGGGGGCACAGGGGCTCGCCTGGTACGCCTACAACACCTGCCAGTTCCAGACCGCGTATGAATGGTTTGCCCGCGCCGTGGCGTGGTTTCCGAAGGAGGCGACCGTGTACGGCTACGGGCTCACCCTGCAGCGGCTCGGCAAGCATCACGATCTCGTCGAGATCGCCAACCGCTATGACGGGATGTTTCCCCGCGTCGTCGGCCTCTTGTTTCGCGACGACTACATCCATCCGCCGACCCCCTGCGATATCAAAGCGCATCCGGAGCTCGCGCGGGTGAAGCTGCGCCTCGATCCCGACATGACCGACACCGGGTACATTCCGGCCGGAGCAAGCTACACCCAGACTGCGCTGCCCCAAGCGGCCAAGCCCAAGACCGCGCCCACAGACCCCTTCGCCGGTCGTCGGATCGCACGCGCCGACTTTCCGATCCCGGTGAACCCGGAAAATCCGCTGCGCTTCCCGTTGCACGGCGCCACACCGGCGGACCACGGCAACCACATCGGCCAGTTCCGCGTCGACAGCCCCTTCACCCCGTTGCGGTTGGCGCGGCGCGTGCCGGGCGCGGAGGCGATGCCTTATGAGCGTTACGGCATCACGCTGCTTCCCGCCTACAACGGCCTCACTGCGGTGAGCTTTCACGCCGGCGCCTATCGCGCCGCCGCCAACGGCACCATGTGGGCCGAAGAGTATGCCGCGCCCGCCCGCGGCGCCTCGATGGCGCCGTCATCGTCGCTGAGGAATTGGCCGACGCCGTAGCCGCGGTCCGTAGCCCGGGTTGAGCGCGAGCGAAACCCGGGAGGCGGCGTTGCGTGTGGCCAGCCGCCCCCGGGTTTCGCTGCCGCTCAACCCAGGCTACGTGCTGCGTGCGCGGCTTCGCTGCGTCGCCGGCTTCTCCGGCTCCGCCTCGCGCAGATGGGCGAGCGGCAAGCCCACGCGCTGCTTCAGGCGGTCGAGCACCACCGACGAATGCACCTGGGCGACGCTGCCGTGCGCGAGGAACACGTCGTTGAGAATGCGGGAGAGCGCCTTGAGGTCGGGCACCGCGATCTTGACGAGGTAATCCGCCTCGCCGGTCAGCGCATAGGCCTCCTGCACCTCTGCGGTGCGGTCGACGAGGTCGCGGAAGCGCCGCGAGTTGTCCGGCGAATGCGTCGCGAGGCGCACCTGGACGAAGGCGAGCACGGCCAAGCCCAGCGCCGCGGGCGAAAGCGCCGCGTGATAGCCCTCGATGATGCCCTCCTGCTCGAGCGCGGCGCGGCGGCGCGAGCATTGCGAGGCGGAGAGGCCGACCTTCTCGCCCAGCTCGTTATTGGTCAGGCGCCCGTCGTCCTGCAGCGCAGCCAGCAGCTTGATGTCGAAGCCATCCATGCGAGATTCCTGCACATAATATCGCTTATATGCGTGTCTCGTGCGTAATCATAGCATAATGCGGCGATTATTCACAAAAATTGCGCCACCTCTGCGCTAGTCTGCAGGCTGAAATTCGTCCCGGAGGCTATCATGGGTCCGTTCCCTCACGACGCACCACCCGCCGCCATCAGCTCCGACAATCCGGTCGGGACCGACGGCTTCGAGTTCGTCGAATTCGCTCACCCGCAGCCGGAAGAGCTCGCGCGCCTGTTCACGCGGATGGGCTACCGGCCGGTCGCCAAGCATAAGACCAAGAACATCACGGTCTACCGGCAGGGCGACATCAACTACGTCGTCAACGCCGAGCCCGGCTCGTTCGCGACGCGCTTCGTCGCCGCGCACGGTCCCTGCGCGCCGTCGATGGCGTGGCGCGTCGTCGATGCGCAGCACGCCTTCGACCATGCCGTCGCGCTCGGCGCCGAGCCCTACACCGCTGATGACCGCACCTTGCAGGTGCCGGCGATCAAGGGGATCGGCGGCTCGCTCATCTATTTCGTCGATCGCTACGGCGCCAAGGGCTCGCCCTATGCGCAAGAGTTCGACTGGCTTGGCGAGGTCGATCCGCGCCCGCGCGGCGTCGGCTTCTATTACCTCGACCACCTCACCCACAACGTCAATCGCGGCAACATGGACAAGTGGTTCGGCTTCTATTCGCGGCTGTTCAACTTCCGCCAGATCCGCTTCTTCGACATCGAGGGCAAGCACACCGGCCTGTTCTCGCGCGCGCTGACGAGCCCGTGCGGACGCATCCGCATCCCGATCAACGAATCCGCCGACGCGCATTCGCAGATCGAGGAATATCTGCGCGCCTACAAGGGCGAAGGCATCCAGCACATCGCGGTCGGCACCGACGCCATCTATGAAGCGACCGACGCACTTGCCGCGAACGGCCTCGCGTTCATGCCTGGTCCGCCCGAGGCCTATTACCGCCAGAGCTTCGCCCGCGTCGCGGGCCACACCGAGCCGGTCGCGCAGATGCGCGCCCACGGCATCCTCATCGACGGCGAGGGGGTGGTCGAGGGCGGCGCCACCAAGATCCTGCTGCAGGTGTTCTCCAAGACCGTGATCGGGCCGATCTTCTTCGAGTTCATCCAGCGCAAGGGCGACGAAGGTTTCGGCGAAGGCAACTTCAAGGCGCTGTTCGAGTCGATCGAAGCCGACCAAATCGCGCGTGGCGTGCTGCACGCGAAAACTGCGGCGTGAAGAGGGATTGTGGACGGCCACAGAACCGCCACCGCTTTTCCTGGAACTGTGTCTTGCCCGCCACCACGGCGGTGTTCCCGTGGGCTAGAAGTTCCCGGGTTGATGGTAACCCTTGGCCCCGCGCAAGCGGGGCCTTTTTTCTTTCGCTCACCAAGAACAATGTCGCCAGATTCCCTGAGTGCGGGAAAAAAGCGGTCCCGATCAAGGCATTGAATTTACCGCCCGCGATGCTCAAATCTGTTCCATCGAAACGGGGCTGTAATGAACTCCAATCTCCCTCCTCACTGGATGTGGTCGGAGGCCTGCGAGATGCTGGCGCGGGCCGAGCGGCTGCATCGTGAATTCTTCCGTCCGGGGCGGCCCGGCGGCGCGCCAGCATGGGAACCCCCGGTCGACATGCTGGAGACCGAGCGCGCGGTGCTGGTGCTGGTTGCGCTGCCCGGGGTCAATCCGGACCACGTCGAAGCGATGATCGACGGCAATGACCTCGTGTTCTCCGGAACCCGCGTCCTGCCGCCGGAGATGCAAACCGCCATCATTCACCGCCTCGAGCTTCCGCAGGGGCGGTTCGAGCGCCGTGTCCGGCTCCCCGCCGGGCGCTACAGCGCGGTCCAGCGCGCAGCCTGCGACGGCTGCCTGGTGATCACTTTGCAGAAAGCGGGGCCGGCTCGTGGCTGACGATCAAACGGAGGGCCCGCAAACTCAGGGCCCACAGATTCAAGGTACGCCGGCCCAAGGCCCGTCAGGCCAATCCGTCGAAGGCGCCTTCGGCCAGACGCCGCAGGGCGCTCCCGGTACCTTCATGCCTGGCGGCGCGGTGCATCTGCCGCCACTGCCCTCTGATGCCCTCATCATCGTTCCCGTGCGCAACACCGTGGTGTTCCCCGGCGTCGTGCTGCCGATCACGGTCGGCCGTCCGCGCTCGGTCGCGGCGGCGCAGCAGGCGATGCGCGAGCAGCGCCCGGTCGGCATCCTGATGCAGCGCAACGCCGAGACCGCCGATCCCTTGCCGATCGACATGCACCGGATGGGCACGGTCGCCAACATTGTGCGCTACATCACCGCGCCCGACGGCACCAACCATCTCATCTGCCAGGGCGAGCAGCGCTTCCAGATCATCGAGTTCCTGAACGGCTGGCCGTTCTTCGTCGCCCGCGTGCTGCGCATCGCGGAGCCGACCACGATGTCGGACGACATCGAGGCGCGCTTCGTCCACCTCAAGGGACAGGCGGTGGAGGCGGTGCAACTGCTGCCCCAGGCTCCGCCCGAACTGCTCGCCGCGATCCAGGGCGTCGAGACGCCGACGGCGCTCGCCGACATGGTCGCGACCTACATGGACGCCTCCACCGACGAGAAGCAGGAGATTCTCGAGACGATCGACATCAAGGCGCGGATGGACCGGGTGTCGCGTCTGCTTGCCCACCGTATCGAGGTGCTGCGCCTCTCCGCCGAGATTGGCCGCGAGACCAAGGCGGCGATCGATTCGCGTAACCGTGAGGTGCTGCTGCGCGAGCAGATGGCCGCGATCCAGCGGCAGCTCGGCGAAGGCGACGAGGGCAAGGGCGCGGAGATGGCGGAGCTGAGCGCCGCCATCACCAAGGCCAAGATGCCGAAGGAGGTCGAGGACCAGGCTCGCAAGGAACTGCGCCGGCTGGAGCGCATGCCGGAGGCCGCCGGCGAGTACGGCATGGTGCGCACCTATCTCGACTGGCTGGTCGAGCTGCCCTGGGCGCTGCCCGAGGAAACCCCGATCGACATAGCGCAAGCGCGGCGCATCCTCGACGAGGACCATTTCGGCCTCGACAAGATCAAGCGGCGGATCATCGAATATCTCGCCGTGCGCAAGCTCGCGCCGAACGGCAAGGCGCCGATCCTGTGCTTCGTCGGCCCGCCTGGCGTCGGCAAGACCTCGCTCGGCCAGTCGATCGCCCGCGCCATGAGCCGCAAGTTCGTGCGGGTGAGCCTCGGCGGCGTCCACGACGAGGCGGAAATCCGCGGCCATCGCCGCACCTACATCGGCGCGCTGCCCGGCAACATCATCCAGGCGATCCGCAAGGCGGGCACCCGCGACTGCGTGATGATGCTCGACGAGATCGACAAGCTCGGCACCGGCATCCATGGCGATCCCGGCGCGGCGCTGCTCGAAGTGCTCGACCCCGAGCAGAACTCGACGTTCCGCGACAACTATCTCGCGGTGCCGTTCGACCTCAGCCACGTGGTGTTCATCACCACGGCGAACGTGCTCGACACCATTCCCGGGCCGCTGCGCGACCGCATGGAGATCATCAGCCTTCCCGGCTACACGGCGAGCGAGAAGCTCGAGATCGCGCTGCGCTATCTCGTGGCGCGCCAGCTCGAGGCGAACGGCCTCAAGGTGGGGCAGGTCGAGGTCAGCGACGCGGCGCTGCGCGCGATCATCCAGCACTACACGCGCGAAGCCGGTGTGCGCAATCTCGAGCGCGAGATCGGCAAGGTTTTGCGCCACGCCGCCGTCGCCATTGCCGACGGGCAGAGCGGGCCGATCCGCATCGACACCGGCGATCTCGCCGCGATCCTCGGCCAGCCGATGTTCGAGAACGAGGTCGCGATGCGCACCAGCATCCCCGGCGTCGCCACCGGCCTCGCGTGGACGCCGGTCGGCGGCGACATCCTGTTCATCGAGGCGAACGCCAATCCAGGCCACGGCAAGCTCATCCTCACCGGCCAGCTCGGCGAGGTGATGCGGGAGAGCGCGCAAGCCGCGTTGAGCATCGTCAAGAACCGGGCCGGCGCGCTCGGGATCGATGCCGCGCGCTTCGACAAGACCGACATCCACATCCACGTGCCGGCCGGCGCGACGCCGAAGGACGGCCCGAGTGCCGGTGTCGCCATGTTCATGGCGCTGGTGTCGCTCCTGACCGATCGCACCATCCGCAGCGACACCGCGATGACCGGCGAGATCAGTTTGCGCGGCCTCGTGCTCCCGGTCGGCGGCATCAAGGAGAAGGTCGTGGCCGCGCACCGCGCCGGCCTGAAGCGCGTCATGCTGCCCGCGCGCAACCGCAAGGACTACGAGGACATCCCCGCCGAGGCGCGCGACGAGCTCGAGTTCATCTGGCTCGAGCGCGTCGAGGAGGCGGTGGCGAATGCGCTCGATCCCGCCGAGGAGAAGCCGGTCCGCCGCCTCGCCGAGGCGGGGACGACGTAGCAGCCCACAAACCCTTTCGTGGTCATCGCCGGGCTTGTCCCGGCGACCCCGATATCAAGGCACGGCCGTGCCATATGATCGGGGTGGCCGGGACAAGCCCGGCCATGACCGCGTCTTTCGACTCACTCCCCCTTGATACCCGCTTCCTTCATAACGCGCGCATACTCCTCGAACTGCTTCTTGATGTGCGCGGCGTACGCGTCGCCGCACATGCCGACGGGGTAGAGCCCGATGGCGAGGAGCTTCGCCTTGACCTCCGGCACCTGCATCGCCGCGGTGAACCAGTCGGCGAGCTGCGCGACCTCGCTCTTCGGTGTCTTTGCCGGCGCCAGCATGCCGAACCACACCTCGACCTCGAAATCTTTGTAGCCGAGCTCGTCCATGGTCGGCACTGCGGGGAGGGGATCGATGCGCTTCTTCGAAGTGACGACGAGCGCGCGCAGCTTGCCGGCGTTGACCTGCTCGACGACTTCCGAGTAGTTCGCGAACACCGCCGTCACGTGCCCGCCGAGCAGCGCGTTGATCGCCGGCGCGCCGCCCGTGTACGGGATGTGGGTGAGGTTGACGTTCGCCGCGTGCTTGATGAGCTCGATGCCGATGTGCTGGGTGGTCGCAGGTCCGACGCTGGCGAAGGTGAGCTCGCCCGGCTTGGCGCGGGCGGCGGCGAGAAGATCCTCGAGCGTCTTGTAAGGCGAGGCGCTGTTGACGACGACGACCTGCGGCGAGCTCAGGAGATAGCAGACGGGCTCGAAGCTCGTGAGCGGATCGTAGTTCACTTTGCGCAGGATCGGATTGATCACCAGCGAGTTGGCGCTGATGACGACGGTGTTGCCGTCGGGCGCCGCGCGCGCCGCGGCTTCATAGGCGATCGTCGCGCCCGCGCCGGGGCGGTTCTCGGTCAGGATCGTGAGCCCCTGCGCTTTGCCGACCTGATCGCCGAGCAGGCGTGCGAGGATGTCGGCGCTGCCGCCGGGTGGGAACGGCACGAGGACCTTGATCGTGCGCGGCTGTGCCAGTGCAGGGGTGCCCATCAGGGTCAACGCCGCGCCAGTGATCGCGATCAGCGCGACGATGCCACACGCACCGGGCAACTTGCGCATTACGGTCCTCCCACGGTTTGTCGGTTCGCCTTTTGACGGAATGGCGCCTTTCGGCGCAGGGCGCTCTCCCCGAGATTTACCTTCGGAACTCGGCCGCGGAAAACCCGATTTTGCCGCGACCCTCTGTCACCCCGACCGGGTTCCCGGTCCGCAGGGCCAGTTTCCGCCCTTGTACAACCGGCATCGCGATCGAACTCTTCCCCGGATTGTCCACAAACATAGAATAAGAACGTTGTCTCTCCCGGGTGCAATGACAACAACGTTTTTTTTGCTTCCACGTGTTGCAGGACGGCGTCGCAGTAGCTTCAATATCGGAGCAGTGGTTGCTGGAGAACACTTTGCACCTACTTGGCGCCATCAATCCTCTCTACGCCGCGTCAGGCCTCGTCGTCGGTTTCATCGTCGGATTGACCGGGGTCGGCGGCGGATCGTTGATGACGCCGATCCTCGTCCTGCTGTTCGGTGTCCATCCGGCGACGGCGGTCGGCACCGACCTTCTTTATGCCGGCGCGACCAAGGCGGTGGGAACCGCGGTCCACGGCCGCAACGGTGCGGTGAACTGGCGCATCGTCGGCCTGCTCGCCGCGGGCAGCGTTCCCGCCAGCGCCGCGACGCTGCTCGTGCTCCATGCACTCGGGCCGCGCACGCAGGCGACCTCGGCGCTGATCTCGTTCGTGCTCGGCTTTGCGCTGGTCGCGACGGCGGCCAGCATCCTGCTGCGCGGCCGCCTGATTGCGCTGATGCAGAACGTCGACACGCTCCCGCCGGTGCAGCAGGCGGTGCTGACCGTGATCACGGGCGCAGCCATCGGCGTGCTCGTTTCGATCTCCTCGGTCGGCGCCGGCGCGATCGGCGTCACCGCGCTCTATTTTCTCTATCCCAAACTCCCGGCCAAGACGATCGTCGGCAGCGACATCGCGCACGCCGTGCCGCTCACCCTCGTCGCCGGCTCCGGATACTGGCTGCTCGGCGCGGTCGACTGGGCGATGCTTGCCTCGCTCCTCATCGGTTCGATTCCCGGCATCATCGCCGGCAGCGCCAGCGCCCCGCGGATTCCCGAGCGCGTGCTCCGCCCGATTCTCGCCGTCGTGCTGGCCCTCGTCGGCGCAAAGCTCGTGCTGTCGTATTGAGCCAAGAGTTGCTATACGGCAACTGCCGGTTCGAGTCAGTGCCGGCTCTTCACGGGGAGCAGTTTGATCGCAACAACGCTTCGCTTGTTCGGGACCTCGGTCTTGCTTTTGGCAAGCTTTCAGATGGCGCGAGTGGCGACGGCCGCTGGCGGCGACAGCGACGTCATTGACCTGTTGAGCACCGGCCGGATCAGAACCTCAGCGACCTGGTGCTACAAGAAGCCTGGACCGGAGCGGTGCGGCACGACCTTGCACGTGAAGAACGGGTCCTTGGTTCTGGAAGGTGTCGGTTGCGGATCGTTCCAGGTACCCGTGAATGGCTCCAATGGCAGGCAGTCTGCAAAGATCGAAGGAAACACGATCACCGTCAGCGTGACCGGAAAGAATGGAACCGGCGTCAACACCTATGAGCTGTCACCGGATCTGACGCAATGCTCCCACACGGTGGAATGCCCTGCCGGATTCCAAGCAAAAGTGTTCTCGTGCTCCGTGGAGAGAAATCCGTCGACACGGGTGGTGACCCAGCAGGGGACGCCTGCCAAAACAAGCCCGGAAATCAAAACAGGCCCTGAAGCCAAAGCAATCCCGGAAGCCAAAGCAATTCCGGAAGCCGAAACAAGCGCAGAAAGGAGTGGGCAGGGGGCGCAACCGCCGGCTCCCGGCGCCCCGCCAGTTGCTGCGCAATCCTACATGGCGGCGGCAAGAGCCCTCAAGGAGCAAGACCCGAACTACAACAGCTTGTCGGCTGCGGCACTCATATTCCGTCGTGCGGCGGCTGCCTTCCAGGCTGCCGGCGACACCGCACGAGCGCAGGCCGCAACTGACGAAGCGCAAACGCTGGACAGCTTCATCAAACTGGCAAACGAAAGAGGGGGAGACCAGGAAAACCAGAATCGGTGCGGGGTTCTGCGCGGCAACGCCCTTCAGTGCTATGATCGTGCAACCCGTTCACGATCGGCCTCATCGTCGCTGCGCAGTCCAGAAGCAGGCGCCTTTCTCGATTGCGTCAAAACCTATTGCAGCGCGATGCAATCGGCCCGCTGCCCGATGCCGATCTTCGGCAAAGATAATGCCGGATTCTGTTTCACGTCGGCCACCGACGACCTGGATCGTCACCCGCAGGACAGCCCGCCATGTGCGCCCGGCAAGCATCTTGTGTCGCCCCCCGGCGCGGCTAAGCCGATCTGCCAGGACGATGCCACCGGTTCGACCAAACAGCAGCCCGGACCACGCGGCACGAAGGCCGACCGATGAGCACGCAGGTTTGTCGCCGAAGCCGGTTCGCGTCTGAAACTGGCCGGATGACGCCACCAATCCCTATTCCTGGCTTTTGACGGTCACAGCGACCTGATTGTTGGCCCTGGGAACCGGAATGCGCAAACGTTTGCGTGAAGCAAACCCTGCACCGCCACGCGAAAGGCAAGGAGACAGCAAATGCGCCTGCCACTTATTCCGCCGAGCCAGCTCACAGTCGAGCAGAAGGCGCTGTACGACGAGATGCGCAAGGGTATCGCGAGCAACTTCAACGCATTCAAGGTCGAACGCGAGGACGGCGCGCTGATGGGGCCGTGGAATCCGTGGCTGCACGAGCCAGGTATTGGAAAGGCAATCTGGGACCTGACGCTGGCCATGACCGCCAATGCCTCATTACCGGACAGCGTGCGTCAGATTGCCATTCTCGTCGTCGGCGCGCGGTTCGATGCGGCTTATGAGATCTACGCCCACATTGCGGTGGCCGAGAAGGAAGCGATGAAGGCGGAAAGGCTCGCCACGCTGGTGGCCAATCTGAAGCCCGACGATCTTGATCCGAAAGAGAGCATCGCCTTCGATTTTGCGTATGCATTGGTCCGCGGCGGTACCTTGCCTGAGCCTCTCTACCGCCTCGCCGTCAAGACGTTTGGCCAACACGCCACCAATGAGCTGATTTATCTCGTTGGCCTCTATTGTCTCGTCTCGACGACCCTCAACGGGTTCAACGTCCCGGTTCCGGAGCGCGAGTGAGTCGCCTGCGGTCCGAAGAAAAAAGGTTGGTCATTCCGGCACCGCCGCAAGCGGAACCCGGAATCCAGGTTCACACGCACACCGCTCGCAAGCGAGGCCGCGCTGGATTCCGGGCTCGCGCAAGCGCGCGCCCCGGAATGACACCAAAGGTTTCGCCTCATCCCCGCCAATCCGCCGACCGGTACACCACCTTGCCGCCGACCATCGTCATGTCCGCGGCGATGTCGCGGATCTCTGGCTCAGGGCAGGTGAGGGGATCGGCGGTGAGCACCGCGAGGTCGGCGAGCTTGCCCGGTTCGAGCGAGCCCTTCTTGTCCTCGTCGTAGGTGAGATAGGCGCCGCCTATCGTTGCGCAGCGTAGCGCCTCCGCCCGCGTGAGCGCCTGCGCCGGCGCGATCGCCGTATTGGTGACGCGTGAAAGCCGTGTCACCGTCTCCCAGATCGGCCAGAACAGCGACACCGGCACGTTGTCGGTGACGAGGCCGACGTTGACGCCGGCGTCGAGGAGATCGCGCAGCGGCGTGTTCCACGCCTGTCGCTCCGGCGGAAGCTTTGCCTGCCAGGTGTGGCCTTCTTTGTAGAGGTTCGAGTTGGTGTGTGGCGTGACGACGAGGCCCATGCGCGCGATCCGTTCGATGTCGTGGGGCGAGAGCACGTTGATGTGCCCGATCACCCAGCGCCGGCCCTTGAGCGGCACCTCGCGGTCGACCTCCTCGAGGAGATCGATGAGGCCGGGCGAGACGTTGGTGTTCGACACCGGACGGATGTCGTTCTTCGCGCATTCGAGGAGGATCGCCTTCACCCGCTCGCGCGTCTGCCCGGTGTCGTAGTTGAAGCCGGCCCAGCCCGTGTAGGGCGAGGCCGTGGCCCGTACGTCCTCGGCCGGCGACCGGCCGATGTTGACGTGAAGCCCGGTGACTTTCAGCCAATCGTCGCCGAGCCCGGGCTCGCCGATCCAGCCGGCCCACGCCTCCATGAAGGGGCCGAGCGGGGCGTCGCCGATCGCCTTCCAGTTCGGGCTGAACACCAGTGCGGAACGCATGGTGAGCGTGCCGTCGCGGTAAGCGTCCTTGTAGGCGCGGATCACCTCGTTGGCGATGCCGTGCTCCTCGAACACGCTCGTGGTGCCGAAGGCGTGGTAGGCCTGCGCGGAGAGCGGCAGCGCACGGGCACGGTCGGCGCGGGTGAACTCGGTCGCTTGGCGGAACCAGATCAACTCCGCGGTCGGCTGCATGCCTTCCTCGATGAAGACGCCGGTCGGATCGCCGTTCTTGTCCTTCTCGATCGTGAGCGCTGCGACCGGCGAGACGGTGTCGCGGGTGATGCCGGCGCGTCGTAGTGCGAGCGTGTTGGCGCAGGCGACGAGCGGCGGCGTCGAGCGCCAGAAGCCCCAGATCGAGCGGATGAACACGGGGTTGTTCGGCGCCGCGGCATCGAGCTCCTGCCGCGTCGGCCAGCGCTTCTCGGCAAGGGTGCCGGGCACGTCGAAATAGAACGGGGGATCGCCGATCGGCATGGTCACGATCCATTCGCCGGGCGCGCGCGAGCGGGCGAGCTCGGCGATGCGGTCCTGGATGTCGCGGATCGTGTGCACCGGCCCCAGCGCCGGGAAGATCGATTTGAGACCCTCGCGATCCATGTGGGCGTGGCCGTCATAGAGGCCCGGCATCACCGCCTTGCCCTTGAGGTCGATGATGCGGGTGGCCGGCGCGGTGACCGACGCCATCGCCTCCCGCGGCCCGACCCTGGCGATGCGGTCGCCGGCGATCGCGAGCGAGTCGGCGATGGTGAAGCTGCGATCGACGGTGATGATCTTCCCGTTGGTGAGAATGAGATCGGCCGGGCGAACCACCGGGGTCGCCGGCGACGCAGGTCCGGCTTGGGCCTCGGCACGGCTCGCTTGGGTGGCTCCAGTGGCCGCCGCGAGAGCAGCGCCGGCACCCGCCTTGAGGACGTGGCGGCGTCCTACGTTCCTGTCAGCCATGTGCGACGCTCCACTCCGTCTGTTGCGCTGCACAGCATAGTATGGTCTTGGTCCGCCGTAACAAACCGGCTTTGCGCTGTGGCAATCGGCCCCGTTGAGGGGCGGCGGCGAATAAACAAGGTAGGGGCAGGCTTTTTTTCGGGAGGAACGCGTGCACATGAAGAAGATCATGATCGGTGTCGCCGCGGGTGTGCTCGCGCTTGCTGCCGCCGGAGCGGCGCTGGCACAGGACATCAAGGTTGGCGCCGTCCTGTCGATGACCGGGCCGTTCAACACCAATGGTCGCGACGTGCTCGCCGGCGCGCAGCTCTATCTGCAGCAGCACGGCGACACGGTCGCCGGCAAGCCGGTGAAGATCATCGTCAAGGACGACACCAGCAAGCCCGACGTGGCGCGGCGGCTCGCCCAGGAGCTCATCGTCAACGACAAGGTCGGCGTGCTGATGGCCGGCATCTCGCCTGCGGCGCTGTCGATCGCCTCGCTCTCGACCGAAGCGAAGATCGCGACAGTGGTCGCGATCTCCGGCACCTCGGTGGTGGTCGAGCGCTCGCCCTACATGGTGCGGACGAGCTTCACGCTCGGCCAATCCTCGGCGGTGATCGCCGACTGGGCGGTGAAGAACGGAGCGAAGAAGATCGTGACCCTGGTCGCCGATTTCGCGCCGGGCCAGGAAGCGGAGACCGCGTTCAAGGACATCGCCACCAAGGGCGGCGCGCAAATCCTCACCTCGCTGCGCGTGCCCCTGGATAACGCCGACTTCGCGCCGTTCCTGCAGCGCGCCCGCGATCTCGGCCCGGATACGCTGTTCGCCTTCGTGCCGAACCACCAGGCGAGCCCGCTGGTGAAGCAGTTTCTCGAGCGCGGCATGGACAAGTCCGGCATCCGCTTCGTCGCCACCGGCGACCTCACGCCCGACGACGATCTGCCCAACATGACCGACGCCATGCTCGGCGTCGTCACCGCGCACCACTATTCGGCGGCGCATGATTCGCCGCTCAACAAGGAGTTCGTCGCCGCCTACGAGAAGGCGAACGGCGGCAGGCGCCCGACCTTCCACTCGGTGGGCGGCTACGATGCCATGCACCTCATCATGGAGGCGCTCAAGAAGACGGGCGGCAACACCAACGGCGACGCGCTGATCGCCGCGATGAAGGGCATGAAGTGGGACAGCCCGCGCGGCCCGATGTCGATTGATCCCGAGACCCGCGACGTCGTGCACAACGAGTACATCCGCAAGGTCGAGAAGGTGAACGGCCAGATGTACAACGTTGAATTCGCGACGGTGGAGGCGGTGAAGGACCCGCTGCACGGCGCGAAGAAATAAGGCGCACCGTTCAGCGCGCCGGTGTCACAGCCGCTGTATCCGCGTTAGCGAAACAACCCGTTCAGCTCGCCCCCGGAGTAACCTTCGGCAAGCGAGCTGAACGTTCCATTGTCCGCCATTTCACGTGCCGCACGCATGAAGCCGGCCCAGGCCACCCTTGCGAGCGACCCGCCGACGCTGATGCGGCGCACGCCAAGTTCGGCCGCCTCCTTCAGCGACAGGCCGGACGCGCCGATCAGAAGATTTACGGACTTGGGATGCACGGCCTTGACCACCGCTGCGATTTCTTCCCGCGTCTTGATGCCCGGCGCGTAGAGGCAATCGGCGCCTGCGTCGGCATAAGCGGAGAGGCGGTCGATCACGAGCTTGAGATCGTTCTGGCCCCACAGGAAAGCCTCGCAGCGGCCGACCAAGACCGTGCCGCTGCCGTGCGCGTCGATCGAGCCGCGCGCGGCCTTGATGCGCGCAACGGCCAACGTGCGGTCGTAGAGTGGATTGGTTTTGTCACCGGTCGAATCCTCGATTGACAACCCGGCAATGCCGGTCTTTAGCGCGCGTGCGACGTTGACTGCGACCTCTTCAGGGTCGTGGGCGAATCCGCCTTCGAAGTCGGCGTTAACCGGAAGATCTACCGCGGCGCAAAGCAAAGCGAGATGGTCGCAGACATCGTCCAAGGTGACTTGATTATCGGCCTTGCCAATCGACCAGGCAAAGCCGGCGCTCGTTGAAGCAATCGCCTTGAAACCGAGATGCTGCAACGCTTTTGCCGTACCGACATCGAACGGGTTGGGGAGCACGAAGCAACCGCTCTCGTGCATTTTGCGAAAAGCGGCTCGCTTGTTGGCAAGTGTCACCGGCATGTTCTCTCTCTTTCTGACGGTTGAGAGTTTCGGGTCGAGCTTTCAACGCAGGCGGCACGCGCAGTTCAGGGCCCGCTCCGATACCCACAATGTTCGGCGCCCCGCGGCACTCTGTTACGCTGCAGGCTTGTGCTATCCGACCGTGCAGGGCTTTTGCTACGGTTCTTGCCGTAGCTTCACCGACTTCGGCCGCTTCGCCCGCCAGGGCGAGATTACTTTTGCATAGGACGAGGCCCGAAGAGCAGGCAGCGCCCCCAAAGTCAGCGCCTCACCGGCGGAGGTTGCGGAACGCCTTCTTCCAAATGATGGTGTCGATCAGCGATTTCTCGTTGTCGCTGGTACGAATCACGGTTCCGTCGTCGGACAGCGTGAACCGGATCGCGGTCTTCTCCTCGTCGGTGTGGTCGAGCATCATCGTCTGGTAATAGACGAGTTGGACCGACGGGTTGAGCTTCTCGACCTTGAGCGACACCGGCACCGGCATCGAGGCGATGTGCTGGTAGAGGTGGACGTTGACGGTGTATTCGCCCGGCACGGTTCCGCGAATGCTCACGAGCTCCTCGCGGATCGGCAGCCGGACCTTCTTCTTCGCGACCGTGGTGAAGTCGTTGACGTCCCCGCGATCGTCGCGCTCCAACGTCATCAGGCCGACTTCCTTCTGATTGTACCAAACGAGCTTGCCGGCGGGGTCCTGGACATAGAGATCGATGTCGTCCGGGTGCTCGTCCGGCCATGTCATGGTGATTAGGAACTCGGCCTTCTTCTCGATCTTGCCCTGGCTCACCGGAGGATGCATGGCGAGGAGCGCGATGAAGAACAGGAATGCGACGATCTGCAAAGCCTTGAACAGCACGACCGTGAACGGATCGAACCGGTCCTCGCGGTAAATTCCAAAGCCATCCATCCCGACGATCCACCATGCGCCCGATGCCGGCCCGGCTGCGGCCCGGACACGACGCGACCCCCATAATAGTCACAGCGCGAGGCGCCGCCACAACTTCCGGCCGGTTCCAGGGGAAGAGGTGGGAGAAGAGGGCGCTGCGCCCGGGTTGCCCCCCGGCCCCTTTGCGGCGGTCGTGTGGCGGGTTGCTGAATGGCCGATAAACCGCTCGGTCATGCCTCGTTCGTGTTGGCCGCGTTATTCTTCGAATCGTGGGGTCACACGAGTTTCCCTCCCCCGAATCGCAACGGAGAATCATCCATGATCAAATCGTCACGCCATCTGGCGCGCGCGGCCTGCGTCGTTCTTCTCATCGGCATCGGCACGGGCATGGCTTCAGCCCAGGCGGTGATCGTCGAAAAGGCAATGCCGGCGCCGATCGTCGAGGTCGTGCCCGCCGCGCCCGGCGCCGGCTACAACTGGGTGCATGGTCACTGGGCCTGGCGCAACGGCGCATGGTTCTGGGTCAAGGGTCACCACATCCTGGGCGCCGTCCCGGTGATGCCGGCGCCGGTCGTCGAGGTGGTGCCGGCGCGCCCGTCGCCCGCCCATCTCTGGGTCAAGGGGCACCACGTTTTCGAGGGCGGCCGCTGGGTGTGGACACCCGGCATCTGGGTGCGCCTCTGACGCTCCTCCGGGGCCTTCGGCGAGGTCGATGACCTCGCCCGGCCCATCGGAGAAGTCGCCAAAATCGGTCCGCGCACTGGGCTTGGACGATGATCGGCACGAGGCCGTCCGAAATATCGGGCGGCCTTTGTCTTGCGGTGTGCGGAAGACGCCGCAGGTTTCCCCGAAGCGCTATGGCTCGCCCGGCTTGAACGGCGGCGCCTCACCCGGCGGCACGCTCTCCTCGGCCATGGCGAGCAGCATCGCGATGGTGACGTAGGTGCCGGCGACCGCGGTGAGATCGACCACCTGCTGCTCGCCGAGCAGCGACTTGGCGCGGGCGAAGGTCTCGTCGGACACCGCGTGCTGCTTCGTGAGCTCGGTGACGAAGTCGTAGACGACGGCCTCGTCCGCCGCCATGCCGGACGGCCGCTCGTTGGCCTTGAGCGCGGCGATGATTTGGGGCGACAGCCCCGCCTTGAGCGCCAGCGGCTCGTGGGCGAACCATTCGACCTGCGAGCGCCATTGGCGGCCGATGATCAGGATCGTGAACTCGTTGAGCCGTAGCGGCACCGAGGTTTCCCAGCGCAGATAGGCGAGGAGATCGAACATGCGCTGACCGAATACCGGGCTGCGCAGCATCGGATTATAGGGACCGGCGATGCCGACCCGCGAAATCTTCATGATCGCCTCGCCGAGCGGGCGCTGCGCCTCGGTGAGATCGGGCATGGTGAGCTGCGGGAAGCGCGGCGCCTTGCCGGTCGCGGTTGCCGCGCCGGCGGCGTGTCCTGAAACGCTCATGGTTCCTCCCGAGATGAAGGTTGCCTCCCCGTGTTCGGCGAACTTCGGGGAGAGAGGGAATGACGCCAAAGTAGGCCACTATCGCAGGTCGGTGGGCAATGGGTGCTTGGGGCAATCTTGCCGACGTCATTTGCTCCAAACCAACCACATTCCTCTGGAATGGCCGTCGCACCTGCCGGCCACTGCCGACGAGGTTATCGAGTGAGGCGGCGCCTTCGGGTCGAGGTCGTCCCTCTGGACCCACACACTTGACGTCCGAGTCCCCACTCTCAGCCGACCCACCGGAAGGAGTTCTCCCCGAAGCAAATGCAGCTTCCTCATGCGCGGCGAAATGCGGTAGCGTTGCGGCAAACTGGCGCCGCGCCGGGTTCTTGCGCGTCGATGAGAGGGAGGACAGCCGTGCTTGGCCCAAAATCGATTTCGCTCGCGTTCTCGGCTGCGATCGCCGGGCTGCTGGCGGCGATGGCGACGGCGCAGGCCTTCGACGATTCGAAATATCCCGACCTTTTCGGCGTGTGGCGCCGGGTCAATTTTCGTGTCGGCGGCCAGCCGTCGTTCGATCAGACCAAGCCCTGGGGGCGGGGCCAGCAGGCGCCGCTGACGCCGGAGTACAAGACTATCCACGACGCGAGCCTCGCCGACCAGGCGAACGGCGGGCAGGGCAACTGGCCATCCGGCGCGCGGTGCATGCCGCCCGGGATGCCGGCGTCGATGAATATCTACGGCGAAATGGAAATCGTCGTGCTGCCGGAGGTGACCCACATCCTGCTCAATCACAACAGCGGGTTTCATCGCCGCATCTACACCGACGGGCGCGACTGGCCGAAGGAGGTCGAGCCGAGCTTCCAGGGCTACTCGATCGGCAAGTGGATCGACGAGGACGGCAGCGGCCGCTTCAACGTGCTCGAAGTCGAAACCCGCCATTTCAAGGGCCCGCGCGCGCTCGATCCGACCGGTCTGCCGCTCCACGCCGACAACCAGTCGATCGTGAAGGAGCGCATTTTTTTCGACAAGGCGGACCCGAGCATGCTGCGCGACGAAATCACGTTGTTCGACCATGCCTACACGCGGCCGTGGACCGTGCTGAAAAGCTACCAGCGTGATTCCGGCAAGTATCCCGATCATCACCAGGAGGACTGCGCGGCGGCGACGGCGAACGTGCAGATCGGCAAGGAGCTCTACTATCTCAACGCCGAGCGCGAACTGATGCCGACCCGCAAGGATCAGCCGCCTCCCGATCTCAGCGGTTTCAAGACCGGCGCGCAGTAGCGTCGTTGCGGCGAGGGCGTCGTCGGCGCGGCCGGCGGCAAGAAAGCGATCCGGAGTAGCTCCATGCCATCCCGAAGCCCTACGGCTGTGTTTGTCTTCCTGGTTCCGATCCTGGCGGCGCTCTGCCTCGCGCCTGCCAAAACATCGGCCTGGAACGATGCTTCATATCCCGACCTCAAAGGCCAGTGGCGCCCGATCGGCGATCCTGCGCGCTTTGATCCGAGCAAGGATCCTGGCCTCGCACAACAGGCTCCTCTTACCCCGGAATATCAGGCGCTGTTCGAGGCGAACCTCAAGGATCGGGCCGCCGGCGGCACGGGACCTGCTCCGGCCAATGCGTGCATCTCGCCGGGCATGCCGAGGGTCGCGAACGGCTACGGCCCGATGGAGGTGATCGTCACGCCGCGCTCGACCCACATCACGGTCGAGCACATCAACGACAACCGCCGCATCTACACCGACGGACGTCCCTGGCCCTCCGAGCTCGAGCCGACCGCGCTCGGCTATTCCATCGGCACCTGGGTCGATACCGACGGAGACGGCCGCTACGACGTACTGGAGGTCGAGACGCGCGGCTTCTCCGGGCCCCGCACTTTCGACGACAGCGGCATTCCCCTGCACGCGGACGACGAGACCGTCGTCAAGGAGCGGATCTCCCTCGACCGGGCGGACCCTAACGTCTTCCACGACGAGGTGACGGTGATCGATCACGCGTTGACCAAGCCCTGGACCGTGACCAAGAGCTACCGCCGCGCCCCCGACCGCCAACCCTATTGGCGCGAGGTCGTCTGCGCGGAGACCAACGATCATCTCGCGATCGGAAAACAAGACTACCTGCTGAGCCCCGACGGTCACCTCATGCCGACGAGGAAGGACCAGCCGCCCCCGGACTTGCGCTATTTCAATCGCGGTCGGAAATAGGAGTCGGAGTGTAATTCCTTGCGCGCGATTTCAGATGTGGTGCGGCGGGCGATAAGCCGTCGCTCGGCTCTGGTTCACCTACCCCGACCGCGATAAACTCCCTGATCCGATCGGAGGATCGAGGATGCGGCGGAGGGAGTTCATTGCCGGACTTGGAGGGTTGGCTACGTGGCCGGCGGTGGCGGTGGCTCAGCCGGCGGTCCGGCCGACCGTCGGATACCTCACTCCGGCGCCGCAAAAGCAAACCTCGTTGGAGAACGCCAAATTTCTCCAGGGTTTGACTGAAGTTGGCTTCGTTCCGGGCCGCAACGTCGAGATCGTATATCGATTTCTTGATGGGCAATGGGATCGAATGCCCGCTGCCGCGGCGGAATTGGTTCGCCATCCGGTCACTGTGATCTTCGCGGCTAGTCCCCCTGCAGTGCGCGCGGTGAAGGCGGTGACTGCGGATATTCCAGTCGTTTTCTCTATTGGCGAGGACCCCGTCAAGGAAGGGCTCGTCGCCAGCCTCAACCGGCCGGGGGGCAACGTCACCGGTTTCGCCAACTTTCAAAACCTGCTTGGCTCGAAAAAACTGTCCCTGCTAGCCAACATCGTGTCCAAGCCGGCGCCGCTCGGCTTGCTCGTCAGCGCTTCCAATCCTAATGCCGAACCAGACACAAAGGATGCGCAAGAGGCCGCAAGGGCACTCGGGCGTGAACTGAGAGCATTCATCGCAACTACGCCAAACGACCTTTCGACGGTGTTTGCCGCCATGGCCCAAGCCGGCGTTGGCGGTCTCCTCGTCAACATCGACCCGATCTTCATCGCGCAGCGCGATCAGATCGTGGCTCTCGCCGCCAACTACGCAATTCCCACTCTCTACGATCGGGAGCAATTTCCCGCCGCTGGCGGCCTCATGAGCTACGGCGCCGGCGAAGCGGAAGGCTATCGCTGGTGTGGCCAGTACGTCGGGCGCATTCTGAAAGGCGCAAATCCCGCCGATCTGCCTGTAGTGCAGCCCACAAAGCTCGACCTTGTGATCAACCTCAAAACCGCGAAGGCGCTCGGCCTCACAATTCCGGAAACGCTGCTTGCCACCGCCGACGAGGTGATTCAATGAAACGGCGGGAGTTCATCGCGGGTCTGGCAGGCGCGACGGTGGCGTGGCCGCTCGCTGCAGTGGCGCAACGGCCTGCGATGCCGGTGATTGGATTTCTTGATAGCCTATCAGCTGAAGCACAAACACGTGGCGTGGAGTCATTCCGCCAGGGACTTCGTGAGTTCGGATATATCGAAGGGCGAAATGTCGAAATCTTGTTTCGCTGGGCGGAGGGTCGGTACGATCGACTGCCCGCCCTAGCGGAGGACTTGGTGCGTCGTCGGGTGGCCCTGATCGTGGCCAGCAACGGTCCCGCCCCCGCCTTGGCCGTGAGGTCCGCGACCTCCACGATCCCAATCGTGCTTTGTTTCGGCTCCGATCCGGTCGAGCTTGGGCTTGTGGCAAGTCTGAGCCGACCTGGTGGCAACATAACCGGCGTGACCAGCTTGGTGCGAGAGTTGTATGCCAAGCGGCTTGAGTTGCTGCACGAGATGGTGCCCGCTGCCACATTGATTGGTTTTCTCGACAACCCAACCGCAAGTCAGGCCCCGGCTCGCAATCAAGAAGTGGAGACGGCCGCCCGCGCACTCGGAGTTCGCTTGGTCACTCTCAATGCGAGCACGGACACGGAAATCGGCGATGCCTTCGTGACGGCTGCGAATCTGCACATCAACGCTGTTTTGGTCGGCGGTGATCCCTTCTTTCGTGCGCAGCAAAGCCAAATTGTTAAATTGACCTCCCGCTACGCGGTGCCTGCCGTCTATGCGTATCGTGAGACGGTCGATGCAGGTGGTCTTTTAAGCTACGGAACTGACATATTTGATGTTTTGCGGATAGCCGGACGGTATGTGGGGCGTATTCTCAACGGCGAGCCGCCCGCCAACCTGCCGATCGAGCAATCCACCAAGGTCGAACTGGCGATCAACCTCAAAACCGCCAAGGCGCTCGGTCTCAGCGTCCCGGAGACGCTGCTCGCAACCGCCGACGAGGTGATCCAGTGAGCGGCGGGAATTCATCGCGGGCTTGAGCCGTCACGCTGTCGGAGCGGCGCCTCTCATGCATAGCAGGCCAGCGGTTTTGCATCCCATAGACACGGGGATATGCCGGAGATACACGGCTGCTCCTTGCCGTTGCAACGCAACTTAGCCGCTGTGGCAAAATGCGCTGAAACAAGCGCAAGGAAACCCTACGCACGATCTCGGGAGGCGGTCATTAATCGCGCATAAACAATTTACGCTTCTGCGCAAATCCGTAGATACCAAAGCTACTTGCTCGGTAAAAAATTTCCGGTAGGCCTCAAGCCGTAAATTTCGAACATCGTGCGCCCGATTGCAGCCGAAGCGCACCGCAAGCCAAAGCCGAGAAGTTTGAGAAACACCGTTCGCACGGCGACCGGCGCCTTCACTGGTGCGTCCGGCGTGCGGACACTCGTAAATCATCATCGGGAGGAAACAGATGAAGATTACCTTGTTGGCCCTTGTCGCAGCGTCAGCAGTTTGTTCGACCATTGCCTCGCCTGTTTCGGCGACGCCGGCCGACGGCGCGGCGATCGCCCTCATCGGGCACCAAGTCGATCCGGTGACCAACGTCGCGAAAAAGAAGAGCACCGCCGCCAAGTCATGCCCTGCGGGTCAGGAGCTGAGCACTCGCACCGGCAAATGCCGCGCTCCGACGGCGGAAGAGAAGTGACGTACCGCCGGTCAATCGCTGGTCGGGCTGCGATGTCGAACGCTGATGCGAGCGACATCGTCGTCCGCCACCCTCCCGCGCAGCGGAGCCAGCGCATCTTCATCACCCGCACGGACGGCGGGAAGGTTTTGGAGCGTGTGAAGGAGCTCGTCGTTTCCGGACAATTCGAACCGGTCGTTGCCCGGCATCGCGGCCCGGCGGGCGGCACGCTTCTGTACGACCTGATCGAGCAGATGCGCAGCTGCGACACGGCGATCATTCATGTGAGCGCCGGCGCTGCAGCGGGCGATGCGGATCGGAAGCCGCAGATCAGCGATGACGTCCTCATCGAAATCGGCGCGGCGATGGCATTATACGGACGTGAGTTCGTTCTTCTCGTCGAGGATGCCATCGAGCTGCCGCCGAGCTTGCGAGGGCTGCGCGAGTGGCGCTACAGCGGCGGCGCGTCGAAGATGCCGGGGATGATGCAGTTGCTGCGCGCTTTCATGGGCTTCGTGCAGTGGCCTTCGGAAAGCCAGTCACCGGCGGCTGAGGTCGGGTACGAGGCCGCTGCCAAGCACTGACCGGGTTTGCCGTCCGGGCGCGCACGAAATGGCGGTAAATTATGAGACACTTCGTTGTTGCGATCTGGTGGGCCGCGCTCGGCGCACTTTTTTTCGGCGCCGCTTCGGCGATGGCACAACCGGCTGAGCCGGCGCCGACGACTCTCGGGCAGAGAATCGAGGCCGCCGCGAAGGCCGCACTGAACAGTCCGCGTCTGAGAGGCCTCACGGAGAAGCAGCGGATCGACCGGGTCGAGTTCGTGGCAGGAAACACGCTCGTCCTGCTGTCTCATGAATTGGGACACGTGCTGATCGCGGAGATGCACCTGCCTTTGCTCGGACGAGAAGAGGACGCGGCCGATACCTACGCTGCGCTGAGAATGCTCACCTTCGGGACGAGTTTTTCGCAACACGAGCTCGCGCAAGCGGCGCAGGGCTGGTTCCTGAATGATCGGCGCGATCAGGAGATCGGGGAGAAGCCGCTCTACTACGATGAGCACAATCTCAGTCAGCAGCGCGCCTATCAGATCCTGTGCCTGATGGTCGGTTCCGACCCTGACAAGTTCAAGGGTCTCGCCGATCAGATGAAGATGCCCGAGGAGCGCCAGCGTACCTGCAAGCGGGACTTCGCCAAGACGTCGGAGGGGTGGCAAACGGTCCTCAAGCCCTGGCTCCGCGAGCCCGGAGACCCGGAAACCAAGATCGACGTGGTCTATGGCGACGGGAAGGGAATGTTCGACGGCGTCGCAAACATGTTTCGCTCGATCCGCTTCCTGGAGACCGTGGCCGCGAATTCTGCCGCAAAATACAAGTGGCCCCACCCGTTCACGTTGAAGATGGAGAGTTGCGGTCACCCGGGTACGGATTATGACGACGAGGCCCGCATCATCACCATTTGCTACGAGACACCGTACGATTTTGCCGAGCTCTACCGCGTCTACGTCCAGCCGCCACCGGTAGCGGCGGCTACGCCCGCCCAGGCGGCGAGCGCCCGCAAGCGCCGAACGAGGTGAGGGCAGGGGATCGTTTGACGGTCACGCGGGCACGGTAAGGCGAGCGCGCCTTACGATCCTGCGATGCGAGGAAAAGACCCCACCCCGCCCTCTCCGAAGACGGGGAGGAGAGAAGCGCTACCGACCTTCCGCTACGACCCCAGGCACCGGCCCATGAAGTCGCGGCGGTCGGAGCCGCGCACCTTCTGCGCCACCGCCTCCTTGAGGCAGGTGAGCCGCGCCTCGGCGAGGCAGACCACGGCATAGTCGCGCAGATCGGCGCCGCGGTGGCCCCGGTTCATGCCGTCCTGCAGGCACGCATTGAGACGCATCTTCTCGGCCTTGGGAACGAAGTCCGTCGAGGGATCTGTTGCGCCAGTCCCAGTCGCGCCGGTTCCAGCCGCGCCCGGACCGGGCGCCAGCGTCGCGCGGGGTAGCCGGTTGATCGGCGCCGGAGTCGCCGGCGTGAGGGCCGCCGCTGCGTCGGCAGGATATCGGGCCGGCGCTTGGGTTTGGGTCGATGGCGGCGCCTGTGCCGGAGCTTGCGCCGGAATTCTGTGCCTGCGCGGCCGGCTTGGCGGCCGGCGGTTCGGGCTTCGCCGGCACCGGTTCTGACTGCGCCTGGGCCGGCTGGAACTGGCTCAACGTCGTCGAACTCGGTGATCTCCGAGACGTGCAGCGGCTTCGGCATCGGTGTCGTCGCCACGACCGGCGTCGTCGCCTTGCCCATCGCGACCTTGGCCTCGAGCGCGTCGAGCGCGTGAAGCGGGTCGACCAGCCCGAATCCGAACTGGCTGTCGCGCCCTTTCGGACCGAGGTCGCGGGCGGACGAATAAAGCACCTCCTCGAGCGTCGCGACGTCGATTCCGGGGTCGCGCTCGATGATCAGCGCAGCGACGCCGCTGACATGAGCGGTCGCGACCGAGGTGCCGGTGGTGTAGCCGTAGGTGCCGCCGGGCGCCGGCTCGAGCACGTTGACGCCGGGCGCCGCGAGCGCGATGTGCGGGCCCTGGTTCGCCTGGGGCAGCAGCTTGTCGTTCTCGTCGACGGCGGTCACCGCGATGACGTTCTCGTCGGCGGCGGGATAGAGCGGTGGCGACTGCGGCCCGGCATTGCCGGCGGCGGCGACGAGCACGATGCCCTTGTCGTGCGCCTTCTTGAGCGCGCGGGAGAGCAGCGGATCATAGGGCCCGGCGAAGCTCATGTTGATCACCCGCGCGCCCTTGGCGATCGCAAAGTCGATGCCGGCGAGGATGTGCGCGGTCGTGGTCTGGGCGGAGCTCTGCGCCTCCGGGCTGAAGGCGTGGATCGCAAGGATGCGCGCGCGCGGTGCGACGCCGAGCAGCTTGCGATGGGCGACGATGGCGCCGGTCATCTCGGTGCCGTGCTCATCGGGCTTCTCATGATTCCCGACCGCATCGAGCGAGCCGGCGATGGTGCCGCCGAGATCGGGGTGGCCGGTGTCGATCTGGGAATCGATGACCGCGACCAGCACGCCCGCGCCGGTCGCCAGCTTGTGGGCTTCGACGAGGTGGAGCTTCGCCACCGCGTATTGGGCGGGATCGCCGCGCGGCAGAGGGGGCAGCGGCGTAAGCGGCGCCGGTGTGCGGGCGTCCTGCTGCAGCCGGTAGACGTAGTTGGGCTGCGCGACGCCGATGTTCTCGCCCTCGAGCTCGCGCACCACGTCGGACACCGGCCGGCCGTTGGCGATGCGGAAGTGCAGCAGCGTGCCGCCGGCGAGCGAAAGATTCTGCGAGGCGACGGTGACGAGGCCGAGCCGGCGCGCCGCGGCATCGACCGTCGCCTGCGGCACGTTGGGCGGGACATGGAAGATCATCTCGTTCGAGATGTACCGGGTCTCGCCGCGTGGCGGCACGCCGGTGAAGCCGGGCTCGCCGGGGAACGGACGGTGCGGCAGCCCGTTGCGCGGCGTGCCTGACGGGAACCCGCCGTTGCGGAATGCGTTCACGGGCGCGCTGCCGCGTCCGGGTTCGGGTCGGCCGAGCGAGGATTCGCGGTGCGGCTCAGCGCCGTTGGGGCGGCCTGGCTCGTTGGCGCGGCCTGCTTCGTTGGCGCGGCCGGCGTTGGCGTGCTCCGGGCCACGCTCCGGCCCGCGCTCGAGAGGCGCTGCGCCGTGCTCCGGCAACGCGCCTGTGCGCTCCGGCTGTCCGAAATGCTCGGGCGGCGTTGCGCCGGCCGGACCGTGCGTCAGCGGCCCCGCCGGTCCGCCCGCGCCGGCCTGCTCCGGTCCGCCGGAGGCGCGACCGGGCGCAGCGGGAGGCCGCGCCAAACTCGGAGTGACGGGCCGTGCTGCTGCCGGCCGCGGCGCCGGCGCCGCAAACCTGCGAAACGCGGGTGCGCTGTCGCCGGCGCTGCCCAGACCGATGAGCAGCGTCGAGGCGAGAAGGCAAATCCGGGCCGTCTCACGCTTGCGGAACGCAAGCGGACGGGCGAAGCCTGAAAGAAAAAGCTGTGGCATGGAGCCCCAATCCTCCATGCCCACGACCTAAGCCGGGATTGCGTCGACTTTGCGTCGCGCACGCGTGCAAGCTGCGGCGCTGTTATTTCTCCAGCGGCGCGGCCTGCGCTTTTTTCACATAGGCCGCAGCGTCTTCCTCGAGCAGGAGGCGGTCGCGGGCGAGGCCGGCCGCGGCGGCGTTTACCTTGTTCACATAGTCCTCGCGGCTGGGATAGCGCTCCTCGAGCGAGGGCCGCGAATCGCCGCGCGCCAGGCGCTCCTCCCTGGTCTTGGCGAAGGCGATCGCCTGGCCGGCGGCATCGCAGCCGTCGTCGGCGCCGGCGGGATAGGCACGCAGCGCCCAGCCGGTATAGGTCGCGAGCGGCACCGCGACGTCAGGGATGCGGACGCCGGCAAGGTCGTTGCCGTCGGCATCGGTCTTCGGCACCAGCGCAGGGTAGGGGGTGCCGACGAGGTGCGGCGGCAGCACGGTCAGAATGCCGTCGGCGAATTGCGGGCCGAAGTCGAACAGATCGCCGGTGTGCATGCGGCCGTTGTAGGTGACGCCGTGGATCGCCGGGAAGCCGACCTTGTCCTGCGGCAGCGGCGGGACCAGCGTGCCGTCGGCGACGCGCGGCACCCGGCTCGCCGGCGGCTCCTTGCCGGTGCTTACCCATTCGTCGAGCGCGACGAGCAGTGCGCGGAGCACCGGGTTGGCGACGAGAGGATTGCGCGGCTGCTGGCAGATGCCGGGGCCGGACGGGCCGACCGCGCCCGAATGGGGCAGGCTCGAGACGAGGTATGAGCGCGCATTGGCGGGCTCGGTGGTGCGGTCGAGGCCAGCGGTGTCGACGAGGCCGACCGCCATGTTCTTCGACCAGTATTCGTTCTCCGAGTTCACCTCGAAGATCTTGGGGCAGGTGTTGCTGGCGCTGCAGCGCGCCAGCCGTCCGTCGGTCTTGCCGGTTACGGAATCGTGCACGACCTCGTTGGTGAAGGGCCCCTGGAACTCCGGATACCAGCGGGCGATGTGCTGGCGGTGCGTGCGACCCGGCTGGGCGAAACGGTAGTTCATGAAGATGCCGGTCGATCCGCCGATCCAGTTCTCGATGCCCGACACCACCGGCCGGCCGGCTTCGTCCTCGTTGAAGCCGAGCCGGACGAAGTCATGCATGGTGCGGCACGGCTGCGAGCGGCACGACGTGTAGATCTGCCTGACGTCGCCTGCGAGCGGATTGGCAATGCCGGCGTCGTCGTGCTCGGCATAGCGCAGGAACGCGTTGAAATCGCGCAGCGCAGCGAAGCCGAGCCCGGCGACCAGCGGGTTCTTCGCCTGGTAGGTGAAGGTGTAGAGCGTGCCCTTTGCGAACGGCGTCTTGTCCGGCACGAGGCGGATCGCCTTGCCGCTCTGGTCGACGAACTCCCACTGGTCGGCGGGGACGACGGCCGGCTCGTCCTCGTAGCGCGTGCGCACGGTGAGCATCGCCTGCGACTTGTCGAGGCTCGCCGCAGGATAGTTCAGCCGGCCGGCGAAAGTGCGGTCGTTGTCGACGACGAACTCTTCCATCGCCGGTCCGACGATCGGCGAGCCGTCGGCATTGACCGCGACCGGCACGCGGATGGTGAACCGGTCGTCTCCCGGCGGTGCCGAAATGTCCCAGCCGGCGGTGGCGAAGCTGTAGCCCTGGCGCATAGTGAAGCCGTCGCCGGTGTCTTCAGCCTTGGTCGGATTGTTCCCACCGTTGGTGCGGGCATTGTTGTACTGCTGGAAGGCGCCAAGACTGCCGCGGTTGTTGACCTCGAACCACAGGCGATGGTTGCCCTTGGCGAGGTCGAGCGGCTTGAGGATCATGAAGTCCATGTCGTACTCGACCATGCCGCGCGCATTCTTCGGCGCATGGGCGATGTCGACGATGACGGCGTTGCGCGGGTCGTTCGGATCGACCTCGCCGAAGGCGCGGCCGACGAGCTTTTCATAGGCGCCGACAGTGCCGAAGCTGCGGCCCTCGAAGGTCGGCTGCTCGACGCGCTTGACCTCGATGCGCGTGATGCGCGCCTGCGCTCCGCTGGTGCCAAGAACCGTGGCGCCGAGAGCCGCGGCGCCGAGCGCCAATGCGGCGAGCCGGCCGGAAAAAAGGGCAACGCGGCGCGGACGAGGCGCCTGCTTCATGCTCTGCGTCATGGGGAAGCTCCAGGAGCTCGGCGTATGGGAAAGCCCGCTCCCTTCCCGGCCGTGGGTGGCCGTGGGGGAGGGAGGGATGGGTCAGACGGTGGGCCGCGTCATGCGCGGCCCACGTTTGGTTGATGCCTGGTGCTTGATGCGACGGTTACGGAACGATGCCGTCGCGGCCGACGTTGATGCGGCCGGTCTCGAAGGTGCCGTCCGGCTTCTTCGTTGCGGCGACGACGTTGATCGCCGAGCCCGACTTGAGTTCGCTCTTGTTGCCGATCTCGTACTTCACGATCGGCACGCTCGGGCCGACGACGATCTTCTTCTCGCCGTCCTTGTATTTCACCATGATGGACCGTCCGTCGACGCTGGCAACGGCATTGCCGACCGCGCCGTTGGTCATGGTGCCGCCGGGGGCGCCGTCCCAGTTGGCGCGATGGCCGTCGCCGGTGCCGCGCATCGACTCGGCAAAGATGTGCACCTCGACAGCCTTCTGGCTGCCGTCCGGCTGCGGCAGCGCACCGCTGCCGACGTAGTCGCCTTCCTTGATGTCGGCGAGCGACGCCTTGACCACGCCGACGACCAGCGCGTTGTCGGTGAGCTTCAGCGTGATCGGCGCGCCATCGGGCCCTTTCAGGTAAAGCGTATTGCCGTCGACCTTGTCGACGGTCCCCTTCACGCGCTGCGTCTGCTGCGCATAGGCCGACGTCGCCAGCACTGTGGCGACCGCGGCGACGGTCAGGAATTTCATGCTTGCCATGTTGGTCCTCCCAGACACTTTAGGGTTGAGAGGATACAACGGCGGGCGATCAAAGCGAAGGGCCGGCCGGCGACGCTTTTCGCAAAAATGATCCTCAATCCGGCGTTTGCCGATGCTTGGACGGTCCGTTGCTTGGACCGCCGATGCCGACGGGCAGCCGGCACTGTCGACGGGTGTCGCTGGACTTTCCCCGGACGGTGGGCAAAGCTTTTCGCCAACAACCAGGGAGGACCTGAGATGAGCGCTTCGCGTTTTTTCATCACCGCATGTGCCGTATTCGCCGCCGCGCTGCAGGTCGGCGTCGCCCGCGCGGAAGTCAAGACGCAGTGGGTCGAGTACAAGGAGGGCAACACGCCGCTGCGCGGCTATCTCGCCTATGACGATGCGATCACCGGCAAGCGTCCCGGCGTTCTTCTCGCCCACGATCGTGCCGGCATGTCCGAGGTCGCACTCAACGACGCAGCGATGATCGCGAAGCTCGGCTACGTGGTGTTCGTCGGTGACATCTACGGCAAGGACGTGCTTCCCAAGACTATCCCGGAGATGACGGAGCAGACGGTCATCTACAACAAGGACCGCCCGCTGATGCGTGCGCGCGCTACCGCCGGCTTCGACGTGCTCAAGGCCAACCCGATGGTCGACACCTCGAAGATCGCGGTGATCGGTTATTGTTTCGGTGGCACCGTCGGCGTCGAGCTCGCAGAAACCGGCGTGCCGATCGTCGGCCTCGTCTCGGTGCACGGCTCGTTCCGCAACTTCACGCCGGAAGCGGCGAAGAACATCAAGGGCCGTGTCCTCATCCTCCACGGCGCCGAAGATCCGGTCGCGCCGCTCGACGAGGTCAACACGCTGATCTCGCACCTGCGCGCCGCCAAGGTCGACTGGCAGCTCGAGGTCTACAGCGGCGCCCAGCACGCCTTCACCAAGCCGCAGAACCCGTCCGAGGCGCGCGCCGACCGCGAGTACAAGGTCGCGATGACGCGGTTCTTCCGTGAGGTGTTCGGCCAGGACGTGGCGCAGAAGTAAGTCGTGCGGCCGCTGGCACTCACTTGGTCATTGCGGGGCCCCGCGCAGCGGGGAACCCGGAATCCAGCCTTTGACTGTCACTGCGCCGCAGCCTGGATTCCGGGTTCGCGCGAAGACGCGCGCCCCGGAATGACGGGTCGCTATTGCGTATTCCAATGACGGACATAGGCGCTTGCTTCCTATCGCTTATTGCAATGAAACGAATAGGCGGCCGCATTATTTACAAGCCGAGAGTTGTGCGCCTAGATGGCACCGTATCGTTTAGCCCGCATGTGGGCGCAGTGGAGGAATGCCATGGCTTGGACCACCCCGACTCTCGTCGAGATCTGCATCGGCCTCGAGATCAACGGCTATCTGCCGGCCGAGTTCTGATCAGACGCTCCTTCGGACTTGAAGGTCTGATGTCTGCCTGGATAGACGCCCGATGAGGCGTCTATCTGCGTTTATGGGACTATCTGCGTTTGTGCTCGGTGCTGCGGCCGGGGGCGGGTTCCCGCAGTGGAATTGCGGATGTCCCGTGTGCCGGCTCGCCTGGGCCGGCGACCCCAGAGTGAAGCCGCGCACGCAGGCAAGCCTCGCGGTCACCGCCGACGATCCGGATGCGCCCGACGCACGGTTCGTGCTCGTCAACGCCTCGCCCGACCTGCGTCAGCAGATATTCAGCACGCCAGCGCTGCAGCCGCGCGCGTTGCGCGACAGCCCGATCGCGGCGGTCGTGCTCACCGGCGCGGAGGTCGACCAGACCGCGGGCCTGTTGACGCTGCGCGAGCGCGGGCCGTTCGCTCTCTACGCGACCGAGGCGACGCTGGGCATCCTCGCCGCCAATTCGATCTTCGGCGTGCTCGCGTCCGACGTGGTCGCGCGCCGGCCGGTCCGCGCCGGCGAACGATTCGCTCTGCCGGGCGGCCTCGAGGCCGAGCTGTTCCTGGTGCCGGGCAAGGCGCCGCTCTATCTCGAAGGCGATGCTCCCGCGCTCGCCGCCGAGACCGAGGCCAATGTCGGCCTCGAGATTGCCTGCGGCGAGAAGCGCCTGGTGTTCATCCCCGGCGCCGCCAAGCTCACGCCTGCGATCACGGCGCGCCTGCGCGATGCCGACGTCGTGCTGTTCGACGGCACGCTCTACGACGACGACGAGATGATCGCGGCCGGCGCCGGCACCAAGACCGGCCGGCGCATGGGCCACATGCCGGTCAGCGGCCCCGACGGCACGCTTGCGGCACTTGCAGGGCTGGCGCGCCGAAGAATTTTAATTCACATCAACAATACAAATCCGATCCTGATCGAGGACTCTCCGCAGCGCCGCGCCGTCGAAGCCGCGGGCTTCGAGGTCGCCGAAGATGGAATGAGGATCGCGCTATGACCCTGCTGCTCACTCCCGACGAGCTCGAAGCCAAGCTGCGCGACATCGGTGCGCGGCGCTACCATCGCCTCCACCCCTTCCATCACATGCTCCACAACGGCAAATGCACCAAGGGGCAGGTGCAGGCATGGGCGGTCAACCGCTACTACTACCAGGCGATGATCCCGGTGAAGGACGCGAGCCTGATCGCGCGCTGCCTCGACAGCGATATCCGCCGCGAATGGCGAAGCCGCCTCGTCGATCACGACGGCACCGCGCCGGGGGAGGGCGGCATCGCGCGGTGGCTCAAGCTCACCGACGGACTCGGCCTCGACCGCGACTACGTCACCTCGCTCAAGGGCCTGCTGCCGGGCACGCGCTTCGCGGTCGAGGCCTATGTGCACTTCGTCGCTGAGAAGAGCCTCTTGGAGGCGATCGCCTCCTCGCTCACCGAGCTGTTCTCGCCGGCGATCATCGGCGAGCGCCTCGAGGGCATGCTCAAGAACTACGACTTTGTCACCGCCGAGACGCTCGGCCTACTTCTCGGCGCGCCCACCGCAGGCACGGCGCGACTCGGATTTCGCCCTCGACTACGTCAGGCGCAACGCCAAGACGCCGGAGCAGCAGGGCCAGGTGCAGGCGGCGCTCGAATTCAAATGCGACGTGCTGTGGTCGATGCTCGACGCGCTCCACCACGCCTATGTCGAGCCGAAGCACATCTCGCCCGGTGCCTTCGTGCCGAAGGACTGAGCGGGCCGCGGCGTCTGCAATCCGTCGCCGTATCTCAGGGGTCGCCGATCTCGAAGTCGCCCGGCTGCGCCGGCGCGATCGGCGTGAAAAGCTCGCGATCGGGCTTGAGATCCAGCAGCGGTGTGCCGTCCACACAATCGAGCCCGCGAACGAGCACGACAGGCCCCTCTATGCCAACGAGCAGAGATATTGATGTCCCAATCGGATTCGGCCGCACCGGTGAGCGCAATGAAAATGCCCCTCGCGAAACGGCGTCGTTTGCAGGACTTTGGAGGACGAGGTCGCGCCGCGACAGGTGCAGCCAGTACAGCACCTCGACGCGTGCATAGCCGCCCAGGCCGTCGAGCGCCGGCACCCATGGCTCAAAAATCTCGATGCGGCAGATCGGTCCGTCGTGACGGCCTTGCCGGGGCGTGACCAGCCGCGAGCTCCAGGGCGTCCTAATGCGACCGATGAAGACCAAGCCTGCATCGGTCGCAGGCGGCACGTCGACCGCCCGCTCGGATGGGCGAATTTCGTTCTCGCGGACCATCGCGGTCGGCTTAGAGTAACGACTGGGCTCCGTCAATGTGACGCCATCGTCTCGCAAAGTGCTTGCCGTTCCATGTCGCCGCGTTATGTTCGGTCGACCATAACGAGAGACCGACGGCACCGATGCGTCACCGCTTCCTTGCTGTTTTCGTCATTCTGAGCCTGATGTCCACCGCGCAGGCGGACGTGCTGCATGTGACGGGCGCCGGCAGTCTCGCGAGTGCCTTCACCGATCTGCTTCGCCGCTTTCCTGCCGGCCCGGATACCGTCGCGGTGCCCGAATTCGGGCCATCCGGCCTGATGCGCGAGAAGATCGAAGCCGGTGCCGACGTTGATCTCTTCGCGTCGGCCGATATGGCCCAGGCGCGACGCCTTGCGATCGGCCATCCCGAACGCTTCGTCGTCAACTTCACGCGCAATCGACTTTGCGCGATCGCTCGCGGCTCGATCGGTCTCACGTCCGCGAACATGCTGGACCGCCTGCTCGACCCGACGGTGCGCCTCGCCACCTCGACGCCCGGCTCGGATCCCGGCGGGGACTACGCCTGGGCCGTGTTCGCGCGAGCCGAAGGCATGCACCCCGGCGCACGCGCGGCGCTCGAGGCCAAGGCGCTGCAGCTTTACGGCGGCGGGGCGAAGACTCCTCCGCTCGTCCCCGGCAAGGGCGCGGTCGAGGGGATTTTCCTGGCGGACCGGGCCGACGTTGCGCTCGGCTACTGCAGCGGCGCCGCCGATGTCGTTCGCGAGGTGCCGGGCCTCGTTGTCGTTCCGCTACCGGCGGGGCTCACGGTGGGTCCGGCCTACGGCATGGTCGTGCTCGATGCCAAGCCGGTGGCCTGGCGCTTTGCGATGTTTGTCATGTCGGAGGCAGGCCAGGCGGTTCTGAAGGAGCACGGATTCGATCCGGTCGCGCTGGCCGAGTCCGTTCCGCCACCGCCGGGGCTCCTCATACAGGTGGCCGGCGCACCTGCTCGCTCGGTCACCGCGGAGCGGATCGCCGGGCTGCCGCACGTTACGCAGCGTGTGGGCTTCATGACCGGACACGGCGAGCAGCAGAACGAGTGGGCCGGTCCTCTCCTTTGGGACGTCCTTGTCGATTCCGGCGCGGTCGATCCCGCCAAACCGGTCGATCAGGTTCACCGGGCTGTTCGCGTCACCGGCGCCGACGGATACATGGCCGTCGTCGCCCTCGCCGAAATCGCGCCGCAATTCGCGGGCCGGCCGATCCAGCTCGCCGATCGCATGAATGGCACACCGTTGCCACAGCAGGCATTGCGACTGATCGTGCCGGGCGATCGTCGCGGCGACCGGTCGGTGCGCGATGTCGTTCGCATCGACATAGACTGACTTGCGAGATCGCGGCGGCCGTTCTTTGCGCTTATCTGGCCGCAAATGCGCTATATTTGTTGAGCTATAACGCCTGTGCTATTGATGCTGATCGAATGCGGCCGAGGAACGGCGGCTCGGGAGGCGATCATGCAGGCGCAAGCAAAGGGCATACTTGTTCTGGTCGGTGCGATGGCCATTGCCGGCACGGCTGCCGCGCAAAATGCGGGAGCTCCACCAGCGACCGTTCGAACGGTGATCGCCGCCACCAAGCTGCCGACCGTCACCGACACGCCGCTCCATTTCGACGTCGTGAGCGTCACCCTTGCGCCGGGTCAGACAAGCGGTGTCGCGAAGGCCAACGGAATTCTCTACCAGCTCTCGGGATCGACGGAGGTCTCGCTCGCCGGCGAAACCAAAGCGATCAATGCCGGGGAGGGGCTGTTCATCGGCGCCGGCAAGAGTGCGGAGCTCAAGGCCGGCGGCGGCGCGCCCTCGACCTTCCTCCACTTTTTCCTTGTTCCCGCCGCCGACGTCGACAAGCCGGCGGAGACGGCTCCGGCCGTCGTCAAGGGCGCCTACCGAACGTCAGCGCCGATCCCCGATCTGGTTTCGGGGGCTCACGACCTCAACCTAACGCGCGTGACGTTTCCCGCTGGGATGCCGTCCAACCCACCGCATCATCGATCCGGTGCGGCTCTCTACTACGTCCTGTCCGGGACCGGAGCCAACACGGTGAACGGTGAGACGGTCGCAAGGGGACCAGGCTCTTTCATTTATGAGCCGCATGGGCTGGTGCATCAGTGGGGGAACCCCGGCACCGAGCCGCTGACCTTCGTGACGTTCAACATCAATCGTGAAGGCGTGCCGGCGGTCGTTCAGGGTGCGCCGGCAAAGACTCAGTAGCGTCTTTGTCCGGCGTCAGCCGAAGGTGAAGGCGAAGGCTTCGGCGCCGGGATCGAGAAACTCGATCTCGAAGGTGCGGTCGTTGCCCGGCTTGCCCTGGCGGACGAGCTGGTAGAGCCTTTGCTCGTTGATCACCCCAATGCCGTTGCCGTCGGTATCGGAACCGTGGTCGGCGCCCGGCGGTTCGCCGTCGATCGACACCTTGAACCGCACCGGCTTGCCGTCCGGCCCCGGCCCGAGCACGAGATGCAGGTCGCGAGCGTGGAAGCGGAAAACGATGCGCCCGCCCGGACCATCGAGCACGGCCTTTTCGCTTTCCACCGTCCAGTCGCCGCCCAGCGCCCATTGATTTTTCTGCAGCGATGACGGCGTCGCGTAGTCGTGCCGCATATCACGCACCGTTCCGCCCGGTGAGGCGAAGTTTTCGGTGCGTTCGTAGCCGACATAGGTTTCCGGCGACTGCACGGCGACGAGATCGGCGGCGGCTTCGACGCCGCTGGCGTTGACGTTCACGAACCCGCCGGCCATCTGGCCTTTGCCCGCCTCGGCGAGCAACGCGCGGATCGCCTGTTCGGATTCCTCGTAGTCGCCTTCGCCGAAATGGTGATGGCGGATGCGGCCTTGCGTGTCGATGAAGTAGTGGGCGGGCCAGTACTGATTGCCGAAGGCTCGCCAGATTGCGTAGGCGTTGTCGATCGCGACGGGATAATCGATTTTGAGATCGCGGACGGCGCGACGGACGTTGTCGATGTTCTTCTCGAAGGCGAATTCGGGAGAGTGGACGCCGATCACCACGAGGCCCTGATCTTTGTATTTTTCCGCCCAGGCGCGGACATAGGGGATCGCGCGCAGGCAATTGATGCAGGAATAGGTCCAGAAGTCGACCAGCACGACCTTGCCACGCAGTCCCTCGGGCGTCAGTGGCGGAGAATTGAGCCACTCCGTCGCCCCCGAGAGCGGCGGCAACGCTCCCTCGATCGGCAGTGCATCGGAGTCTCTGCGTCACCGCCTTGCTCGACGTCATCATGCCGGGGCCCCCGGTCATGGCGGGAGCCCCGGTCATCGCCGGAGCGCCGGTCATGGCGTTCCCGCTCATCATGGCGTTCGAGCCGCTCATCATCATGCCGGGGCCGCCGCCCATGATGACCGAGGGCTGCGCCTTGTCGACCCCGGGCGCGAGATCGAGCAGCGACTGTTCGTAGTTCGAGGTGGACGCGATCGAGAGCCGGGTGAGGTAGCCGGTATCGAGCCCGAGCGCGATTGCGGCGACGCCGGCCAGCACCGCAACGCCCAATCCGCGGCGTATCCACTCGCCGGCGCCAAGCGAGCGCTTCATCGCTTCGAATACGCGGCCGCCGAGGAGGAGGGCGAGCGCAAGCGACGTTGCGGCGCCGGCGGCATAGGCGAGCAGCAACAGCGACGTCTCGGTGTTGGCACCCTCCAGCGCCGCGCCGGTGAGGATGAGGCCGAGGATCGGCCCGGCGCACGGCGCCCACAGAAAGCCGGTCGCGATGCCGAGGAGAAACGACAGCAGCACGGGCGAACCCGCCCGGCCTTCGGCATGGGCCCGCTGCGACAGCCACGCGCCCGCGGCGACCACAGGTCGCGTCGCCCACTCCGCGATCGCTGGGAACAGCAGCGTGATGCCGAACAGCGCGAGAAGCACGATCGCCGCGATCCGCCCGTACTCGTTGGCCCGGACGGCCCACGCGCCGCCGACGGCCGCAAGGGTCGCCACAGCCGCGAACGTGACCGCCATCCCGGCAAGCAGCGGCAGGCCGCTCCGCACGAACGGCTGGTCGGCTCGCGCAAAGACGAAGGGGAGCACCGGCAGGATGCACGGGCTGAGGATAGTCAGCACGCCGCCGAGAAAGGCGAGGACGAAGAGGGTCATCTGGTTGCCTTCTCGAGCTTCACGCCGTGCCCGGCTTGAACGTCATCGCAAGGCCGTTCATGCAGTAGCGCAGGCCGGTCGGCGGGGGGCCGTCCTTGAAGACGTGGCCGAGATGGCCGCCGCAGCGGTGGCAATGGGCGGCCGTGCGCGTCATTCCGAACGACCGGTCGTCCGTCGTGCCCACGGCATTTTCGAGCGGCGCCCAGAAGCTCGGCCAGCCGGTGCCGCTGTCGAACTTGGTCTTCGACGAGAACAGCGGGAGGTCGCAGCCGGCACAGGCGAAGACTCCGTCGCGTTTCTCGTGATCGAGCGGGCTCGAGAATGGGCGTTCGGTCGCCGCGAGCCGCAGCACCGCGAACTGGTTCGCGGAAAGGAGCTTCTTCCACTCCGCATCGGTATGAGTGACCTCGAAGGTCTCCGCGGCCTTTGCACCGGATGCGAGCCCAAATGGGGCGATGCCGAGGGCCGCGAAACCTCGGGCGGCTCCGACGAGACTTTGCCGGCGTGTCAGCATGACGAATCCTCCCTTTTGTTCGAAGGCTCGTGGTCTTTAGGAAGGCCCAGACGGCGCCCGAGCGCTTAGCGCAAGCAGCGTTCGCCCGACCTCCTCGAGATATTCCTGACGCAGGCCGAATGTAAGCGACACCACCCCGATGTCGAGCATCACGAAGCTCTCGTCATCGGTGGTCTGGCCGACATTGATGGCTGTGATCGGGAGCGGAATCGCCGCAGACGGCGGTGCGTCGGGCTGCCCCGAGGGCTGCCGGCGCTTCGCCTCGTGGGCGAGAGCAAGAATGAGGCTCACGAAGTATTGAACGTCCTCGCTGCGCAAAGCGAGATCCACCGGGCCTTGCTTGCTGCGCTGGATGCGCAACGCGATCGCCCTGCCGCTCGGCTCGACCTCGCCGATGACGTCGACGACGAAAGGCGCAGGCTCGGCGGCCGTCTCGTGCTGGATGGCGGCGGCAGGCTGAGGTTCGAGCGTCGCGCGGGGCATTTTTCCTCAAGAAGGGGTATCGCGATATATCCGGTGAGATATATCGCATCGCACCAAACGATACGCAATCGCGGCGGTCGGGGACCGCCCGCCGCTTCGAGGCGTCAGGCGGTCTTGATCCAGACCGCCTTCACGTTGAGGTATTCGTCGAGGTGCTGCAGTCCGGACTCGCGCCCATAGCCGCTCATCTTGTAGCCGCCGAACGGCACGGCCGGGTCCATCGCCTGGTAGCAGTTGATCCACACCGAGCCGGCGCGGATCGCCTTCGCCAGCCGGTGGGCCTTGCTGACGTCGCGCGTCCAAACGCCGCTGCCGAGGCCGAACGGCGTGGCGTTGGCGCGCGCGATCACCTCGTCGATGTCCTGGAAAGGAATCGCCGACAGCACGGGGCCGAAAATCTCGTCCTGGGCGATCTTCATGTCGTCGCGCACGTCCGCGAATACGGTCGGCGGCACGAAATAGCCGTTGGCAAAGGCCCCTTGAGTCAGGCGTTCGCCGCCCGACAGCGCGCGGGCGCCTTCCTGCTTACCGATGCCGAGATAGCTCGTCACCCGATCGAGCTGCTGCTGCGACACCAGCGGCCCGATCTGGGTCGCCGGATCGACGCCGTTGCCGACCTTCAGACCGCTGCCGAACGCGGCCACCCGGTCGACGAATTCGTCGTAGATGCGACGTTCCACGAAGAGGCGGGTTCCCGCGCTGCAGATCTGGCCGGAATTCGAGAACACCGCCATCCCGGCGCCGGGAACGGCGCCCTCGAGATCGGCGTCGGCGAAAACGATGTCCGGCGACTTGCCGCCGAGCTCGAGCGACACCCGTTTGAGGTTTCCCGCGGACGCCGCGACGATCTTCTGGCCGGTGATGTGCGAGCCGGTGAAGGCGACCTTGTCGACGCCGGGATGGGCAGCAAGCGCGGCTCCAGCGGTTTCGCCGTATCCGGGCACGATGTTGACGACGCCGGGCGGCACGCCGGCTTCGAGCACCAGCTCGCCGAGCCGCAACGGCGTGAGCGGCGCCTCTTCGGCCGGCTTGAGAATGACCGTGCAGCCCGCGGCGAGCGCGGGGCCGATCTTCCACACCGACGCGCCCAGTGGGCCGTTCCAGGGAATGATCGCGCCGACGACGCCGACCGGCTCCTTCAGGGTGTAGGAGAAAATCTCGCCCGGCAGCGAATTCTCGATGGTCTCGCCATGCAGCGAGGTCGCCATGCCGGCGTAGTAGCGAAGCATGCCAAGCACGCGGCGGCGCGTGCCGGCGGTGCGGCTGATCGGTGCGCCCATGTCGAGGGTGTCGAGCAGGCTCAGCTCCTCGAAATGCTGCTCGACGAGGTCCGCGAGCTTGAGCAGCATCTGCTGGCGTTCGTACGGCTTGACCTTCGACCACGGGCCGTCGAATGCGCGCCGCGCGGCGCTCACCGCGCGGTCGATGTCCTCCCGATCGCCCTCGGCTATCACCGCAAGCGTCTCTCCGGTCGCCGGATTGATGCTCTCGAATGTCCTGCCGGAGGCCGCCGCGACCCATTTGCCATCGATGAGCAGGAGTTTCGTCTTGCCGTCCAGGAATGGATGGCGGGTGCGTTCGACGGATTGGATGACGTTCATGGCTCTCGACTTTCCGTGAAGGGCCGATCGGGCGGACAGTGATCGCCCCGGCATGACCGGTGGTACCGGTACCTTCTCAGCATATCCGACATCTCCTCACCCGAGCACCGCGGCAGCCGCAGGACAGGAATTCGCTTTCCTGGGCGGCGCAGGTCGTTATATATAGTAGAATATAACGATCCTGGAAAGCATGCCCGCTTCGACCCGTCGCCCCGCCATCAACCCGTCGTCCGGTCCGATCGAACGTCGGAGCGCGACCGCGGTTCGGTTGCGCCAGTCGGCCTGATGGAAATCGAGAGCGCACAGCTGACGACCTGCGATGTCACACGTGACGGGGAGGTCGTCAGGCTCAAATTCATCGATACGTCCGGGAACGACGTGGTGCTGAACTTGCCGTTCGCCCAGGCCGGATCTTTGACGATGACGCTGCCTCGCCTGCTGACGAAGGCTCTCAAGGCGCGCTACGGCGAAGAGGAGTCCCGCTTCGTCTTTCCGCTCGGCGAATGGGTCCTGGAAGGCGTCGCCGACGGCCGCACCGTCATCGTGACGCTCAAGACGACCGACGGGTTCGAAGTGTCGTTCGCTGCCGCGCTCGACCATTGCCGGTCGCTGGCTTCGGATTTGTGTCGCGAAGCCGCCGACGTCGCCGCGACGGTGCTGCCGCCGACCCATTAGGCAACTCGATATATCGTAGTGTATATAGCGAAATCGCCGCCGTGGCCGGTCGTCGCGCGCCTCGAGAACACAAGCAGCAATGGGAGGAACATCGTAATGTCATGTGACACGGATCGGCGCCTGGCGCTCAAGGGATTGGGGGTGGGGCTCGTGACCGCCGGCCTCGTTGCCGGCCGCTCTGCACAGGCCGCCGGCGAAGCCGTGCTCGCCCCGACCGCCGCCCGCACGCTGCACGATCTCACCGACCGGCTCGCCGCCATTCCGCGGCGCCGCGACTATCGGACCGTGCCGATGATCGTCGACAGCCCGGACTGGTGGGATGCCGAGGCGCTCAACGCGGTGATGGAATACAAGGGCGGCCCCAAGCAGTGCTGGGACCACACGGATCTCACCGGCCCCTGGCTCAACCTCATGCGCAATTCGCTCAATACCGAGATCTGGTCGTTCCGTCATCCTGACTTCCTGTGCGTCTCCGCGACCCACGGGCCTGCCCATCTCGCGCTCTACGACCAGCCCACGTGGGACAAGTATCAGCTCGCCAGGATCGCCGGCGGCAACGTCACCAGCAACACGTTCACCGCGGTGCCGCCGGCCGCTGCTCACGATCCTGCCGACTTCCAGGCCCTCGAAGGGGCGTTCTCCTCCAAGAACAACAGCATCACCGTGCTGCAGCGGCGCGGCGCGGTCTTCCTCGCCTGCCACAACGCAATCTGGGAGCTCTCCGAGCGTCTGGCGGCGAGCGGGCAGAATCCCGATCACCTCGGCGTCGACGGCATCGCCGCCGAATTGACCAACCATCTCATCCCCGGCATCGTGCTCACGCCCGGCGCCGTCGCCACCGCGATCGAGCTGCAGCGCGTCGGCTTCGCCTATTGCCGCTGAGAGTACCCGTCATGCTGCATCGCATTTCGTTGGCGCCCGTCCTGCTGGCGGTCGCGCTCGTCAGTCCCGCATTGTCGCAGCCGGCGCCCGCTCTCGCCGCCGGCCGGTGCATCGACCGCGCAGCCGCCGATGCCCGGTCCAACGACGCCGAGCGGCCGGCTGCGCGAGACAGAGGCCCAATATCCCCCGTGGCAGCGCGGCGAGAACAACAGTGCCGTCGACCGCGGCCTGGAGTTCACCGTGGCGCCGGTCGACGTGCTGTCCGATTTCCACGGCAGCATCGATCATCCCGATCTCGTGCTCTACGTGTCGGGCAACTACTTCTTCGCGGTGCGCGGCGTGGTCGATGCTTTCGAGGCTTCCCACCCGCGCTACCGCGGCAACATCTATTACGAGACGCTGCCGCCGGGCCTGCTGATCAAGCAGTTGGAGGCCGGCGGCAAGATTACGTCGGGCAACATGACCTGGACCGCGAAGCCCGATGTTTTCATGGCCGAGCTCTCGGCGAGCAACGATCTGGTGCGGCAGGGCAAGCTCGCCGGGCCGGTGGTCGCTTTCGCGACCAATGACCTCACGATCATGGTCCCGGCAGGCAATCCGGCACACATCACGGGGCTCGCCGATCTCGGCCGTGCCGGCCTCCCGCTCGCGATGCCCAATCCTGCATTCGAGGGCGTCGCGCGGCAGATTCGCGCCTCGCTCGTCAAGGCCGGCGGCGAGGTGCTGGCCGAGACGGTCTACGGCGCCAAGGTGAGGAACGGCGAAACCATCCTCACCCGCATCCATCACCGCCAGACGCCGTTGTTCCTGATGCAGCGCCTTGCCGAGGCCGGCGCCACCTGGAGGTCGGAGGCGATCTTCCAGGAGAAGATCGGCAACCCCATCGCCCATGTCGACATTCCCGCCGAGCAGAACACGATCGCGGTCTACAGCGCCGCGCTGGTCGCGAACCCGCCACACCCCGAAGCAGCGCAGGCATGGCTCGACTTCATCAGATCCGACGCGGCGTTTGCGGTGTTCGAACAATACGGCTTCAAGCGCTACACGCCGTAGCCCTGTTCGATGCCCGTGGAACCGTCATGGCCGGGCTTGACCCGGCCATCCCGCTCGAATGAAGCACGGTCGTGCCACATAAATCGGGCATCGCCGGCCGTCAAGCCCGGCGATGACCGGTGGCTGGCAGCAGAGCTCACCTCGCCAGTTCCACGGGGATGATCGTCCACGGACCGGGGTCCTTGTTGTTCGGGTCGGTGCGCAGCGCAAACTTCGATTCTGCAACCCATGCGACATTGCCCACCACGCCGATGGCGGTGAGTTGCCCAAGCCCGCCCTTGATCGGCGTGAGCGTCGCCTTGTCGCCGTCGATCTTCGCCTGAGTGAGGTTGCCGACCCTGTTCTCGGTGATCAGCAGAACCTCTCCGGGGCCGACGCGCATGCCGTCCGGACCGGCGAGCGGCGCCGAGAGCTCGAGCGTCGTCACCGCGCCGGCGCTGCCGTCGGGCTTGATGTCGATGCGCTGCAAGAGGTTCTTGCGCACGTTGTTGAAGTAGAGCTTGCCGCCGGCAAAGGCGATGCCGTCGATGCCGGCGAGGCCGGGATCGTTCGCCCAGACGTCGGGTTCGGTCGCCCCTGGCTTGAGGCGGATGATGCGTCCGAGCTCGGTATCGGTGGCATAGACCGTACCGTCGGGGGCCGTGATGAAATCGTTGCACAGCCCGCCGTCGGGGAAGTGGTAGGTCGCCTTCTTCGCCCCGGTCTTGAGATCGAACGCGGTGAAGGCTGCCTTGCGCGGCGGACCGACGACGTCGCTGCACACGTAGAAGACGCCATGCGGCTCGTCTGCATAGATGCCGAGCAGGAAGCCTTCGAAGCCGGCCTGCTCCCGCGTAATCCAGGGCTGGGCGGTCGTTGCACCGGGCGCTGCCTTGTAGATGATGCCCTTCTCCGATCCGGCGATCAGCACCGTGCCGTCCGAGGTCACCGAGATGCTCTCCGGAAACACGCGGGTGTCCGGGACGTTCACCGGCGATGCGGCATGCGCGGCCGATGCCAGCACGACGCTACAAACCGCCAGCCGGACCGCGGACAGGACATCTTTGCACGGCAGGTGATACGCCATATCATTCCTCCAAGGGGATTGGTCGCCAAGCGCCCACCTTCTACCTTCGCTATATTTTTATGTATACATCGAATTGTGTGACGCCCTTCGGGCGGGGCGCCCGGCCGCGCCGTTTCGCAACGCTCCTAGCCGCGGCTGTTGGGATGCCGCCCGACGCCCGCGCCATTCGGTCGCTCTGCGGAGCAGGCGCGCTTTCCTGCATTGGAACTGTCGCGGTCGATAGGCTATGGTCCCGCCCCTGGAACGCAGGCGGCGTCGCAAAAAGAGACGTGGCTGCGATCGAGGTTCATGGGAAACACTCGGATCGGCGTATCGACGATCCAATTCGACCATCAATGGGAGGACATCGATGTCGAAGCGTAACTGGAAATCCACCGCACTCAGTCTGCCGGTGGTGCTCGTCGCTGCCGGTGCGTACGCGCAAGCGCCGCAGGCCACGGACGTGACGAAGAACTTGACGCCGGTCACCGACACCATGCTGCGCGATCCGCCGGCGTCGGACTGGCTGATGTGGCGACGCGCCTACAATGGCTGGGGTTACAGCCCACTCGACCAGATCAACAAGGGCAACGTGAAGAACCTTCAGACCGCGTGGACGTGGTCGATGAACAATGGTGCGACCGAATCGACGCCCATCGTTCATGATGGCGTGCTCTTCCTCTACAACTGGGGCGACAAGATTCAAGCGCTGAACGGCGCGACCGGCGACCTCATCTGGGAATACAAGCGCGATCTGCCGGCCAAGCTGCTCTCCGATAACAGCCAGAATCTGGCGAAGCGCAACATCGCAATCTACGACGACAAATTGATCGTCGCGACCTCGGACGCCCATATCATTGCGCTCGACGCCAAGACCGGCAAGGTCGTGTGGGATCACGAGACCGCCGATTGGAACAAGGGCTGGCGCTACACCGGTGGCCCGTTCATCGTCAACGGCAAGATCATCCAGGGCATGACCGGTTGCGGCAATGCCGAGCCCGGCGGCTGCTTCGTCACCGGCCACGACGTCAAGACCGGCGCCGAGCTGTGGCGCGTCAACACCATCGCGCACCCGGGCGATCCCAACTACGATACGTGGAACGGCCTGCCGATGGAGAGCCGGTTCGGCGCTTCTGCATGGATTTCCGGCAGCTACGATCCCGACCAGAACCTCGTGTTCTACGGCACCGGCCAGCCCTATCCGTGGATCGCGGAGATGCGTGGCACGCTGCCGGTGAAGCCCGGCCTCAAGCACAACGCGCTCTACTCGGACTCGACGCTCGCGATCAATCCCGATACCGGGCAGATGAAGTGGTACCACCAGCATCTCGAGGACGACACCTGGGACCTCGACTACGTCTATGAGCGCCAACTGATCGATCTTCCCGTCAACGGCGAGACCCGCAAGGCCGTGATCACGACCGGCAAGCTCGGCATCGTCGAGGCGCTCGACCGCACCAACGGACAGTGGCTGTGGCACAAGGAGACCGTGCCGCAGAACGTGGTCGCCTCGATCGATGCCAAGACCGGCGAGAAGACCATCAATCCTGTGTCGGTCCCCCACATCGGACAGACCACGGTCAACTGCCCGGCCGACCCGGGCGGCCGCACCTGGGCGGCGACCGCCTACAGCCCGAAGACCGGCATGCTCTACATGCCGCTCAACGAGTACTGCTCCAACACCACGCCGACCCCGCTCAATCCGGGCGAGGCCTATACCGGCGGCGGCCGCGCCATCTATGCGCGCGTGCCGGTGCCGAACAGCGACGGCAATATCGGCCGCGTCGACGCCATCAAGCTCGCCGACCGCTCGACCGCCTGGAGCTATCGCCAGCGCGCGCCGGAAACGTCCGCGGTGCTCCCGACCGGTGGCGGCGTTGTGTTCTCGGGCTCGTTGGACCGTTGGTTCCGTGCGTTGGACGACGAGACCGGCAAGGTGCTCTGGCAGAGCCGTCTCAACAACGTGATCAGCGCGTTCCCGATCACCTACACGGTGAACGGCAAGCAATACGTGGCGATCGCAGCCGGAGGCGGATCGAGCATGTCGAGGTCGCTCGCCACACTGACCACGGAAATCCAGAATCCGGACGGCGGGTCGGTGCTCTGGGTGTTCGCGTTGCCGAACTGATGCGGCGGCGGTTTCTCTGACTACGACCCTCGGCGGGGTATCCCCGCCGGGGGCCGTCTGCAATCTGCGGCGTGCACACCATGCGGGCGATGGCGACAGGGTGGTTTGCGTTGAACATGCGCGCGTCGTGGCGCCAGTGCTGTGCTGTCGCTACGGCGCTATTCGTGATGTGCCTCATCTCGCCGGCGGTGTTTGCCCAGGACACGCCCTTCGTTCCCGACGAATACAAATTCGGCAAGCGCCAGGACGGTTCTGCGCTCAATTACTGCGTCGACGAGCGAGATCCCGATCTGCCGATCGCGCGAGAGATCGGCCGCGCCGTCGCCCAGGCGTTGCTGCTCCAGCCCAAGGAGCACCCGATCGGGCAGAACACGGCGGGTGAGGACCTCGACAATCTCTACCGCGTCTTTCTTGAGAGCTGCGACATCTTTCTCGGCTTCAAGCTGATCTCCGACGCCTATCCGCCGTGGATCGCGATCTCGCGGCCCTACTACCGCGCCTCCTACGTCCTGGTGACCAAGGACCCCAACTGGAAATCGCTCGCCGACATGCCGAAGTCGACCGCGATCGGCGCCACCATCGGCACCAGCGCGGACCTCAGGCTCATCCAGTATCTTGCGGCGCTGCCTGCGGAGCAGCGCTGGAGCCGCTTCCCCATGGGCTCCGACGAGCTCACGCTGCAGGCGCTCAAGCGCGGCACCGTCGGCGTCGCGCTGGTGTGGGGGCCGTCGTTCTGGGCGCTGCAGAAGTCCGATCCCACGCTCGCAGGGCTGCGCCTGATCTCGCCGCGGCCGCTGCCCGAGACCACCATCGGCATCGGAGCCATCGTGCTCGCCAACGAGACGTTCCTGCGCAAGAGCGTCGACGACGCCATCGCCGCTCTCACCGCCGACGGCACCATCGAAGCGATCCTCAACCGCGCCAAGTTTCCGGCGGCGCCGGCAAAATGATCGGACGGCGCACGTCGGCGGTGCAGACGGGAAGGGACGGACGGTGACGCAGGGCGCAGCGGAGGTCGTGGCAGCTGAGGTCGTGATCGATGGTGTGAGCAAGCGCTACGGCCGCACTCTCGCGCTCGACAATGTGAGCCTCATCGGTCGGCCGCAACGAGCTGTTCGCGCTGCTCGGGCCGAACGGCGCCGGCAAGACGACGCTGCTCCACATCCTCTGCACCATCCTCAAGCCCGACAGCGGCACCGCGCGGATCGGCGGCATCGACGTCGTCGCCCAGCCGCTGGCGGCGCGGCGCAGCCTCGGCGTGGTGTTTCAGGAGCCTTCGCTCGACGATCGCCTGACGGTGTACGAGAACCTCAATTTCCACGGGCTCGTCTATGGCGTGCCGCCCGGGCGCCGCAAAAGCCGCATCGACGAGATGCTCCACCTCGTCGAGCTCACCGACTGGCGCGATGCCCTGGTGCGCACGCTCTCCGCCGGCATGAAGCGGCGGCTGGAGATCGCGCGGGCGCTCATCCACGACGCCCGCGTGCTGTTCCTCGACGAGCCGACCGTCGGCCTCGACGCGCAGTCGCGCGGACGGCTGTGGCAGCACGTGCAGACGCTGCGCGCCAAGCGCGACCTCACGGTGATCGTGACCACCCATTACATCGAGGAGATGGAGAGCTGCGACCGCGTCTGCATCATCGATCACGGCCGCATCCTCACCAACGACGCGCCGATGGCGCTCAAGGTGGCGCACGGGCAGCAGCTCATCCGGGTCGTCGCGAACGACGAGGCGACCGCCGCCGAGATCGTCGCCGCCTATCCCGATCTCGCCCATCGCAAGGACGCCGAGATCGTGATCAAATCGAGCGGCGAGGCGTTCGCCGAGGCGCTGCTGACGCGGTTCGGCGGGCGCATTCGCCGTTTCATCGTCGAGGAGCCGACGCTCGAAAGCGTATTCCTCTCGCTTACCGGGCGCGAGCTGCGCGATGCCCCTGCGAGCGCGCGGGAGCGCACTTTCCAGTTCGGCCGGCGAGGCGGTGAGCACACGAGATGAGTGGCGAGCACACGAGATGAGCATTCCGAGATGAGCACCGCGACACAAAGCGCCGGCGTCGGGCTTTCGACGCAGCTCAGCGGCCTCTACGCGATCTGGTTTCGCGAGGTCAAACGCGCCATCCGCGACCGCGGCCAGTTCATCGGCGGCGTCTCCCGGCCGATCCTGTGGGTGCTGATCATGGGCATCGGCCTCAACCCGTATTTCCGCGGCGAAATCTACGGCGAGGTGCGGTTCGTCGTCCCCTACACCTACCTGCAGTTCATCTTTCCCGCCGTCATCGCGCTCAACATCATGTACACCTCGGTGCAGTCGGCGGTATCGACCATCTGGGACCGCGAGTTCGGATTCCTGCGCGAGATCCTGGTGTCGCCGCTGCCGCGTTTCACCATCCTGCTCGGCAAGATTCTCGGCGGCACCACGGTCGCGCTGTTTCACGGCTGCCTGGTGCTCGCGCTCGCGCGCTTCGCCGACGTTCCGCTCAATCCGTCCGATCTCGTGCTCGGGCTGTCGCTGATGTTCCTCCTCGCCTTCGGGCTCACCTCGCTCGGCGTCGTCATCGCCAATCGCGTGCGGAGCTTCGAGGGCTTCGGCGTGTTCTCCAACGCGGTGATCCTGCCGCTCTATTTCTTGTCGAGCTCGATCTTTCCGCTCGAGCCGTCGCTCACCACGGCGCAGACCAAGGTCGTCTATCCGGAATGGCTGGTGACACTCGTGCAGATCAATCCGCTCACCTATGCGGTCGATGCGCTGCGCGGCGCCTTCATCCATTTCAACCAGTTCGATCCGCGACTCGGCCCGATCGTGCTCGTCGTCACGGCGGCGGTGTTTTTCCTGATCGCGCTGCGCGATTTCCAGAAATTCTGACCGCGATGCGCGTCCTTCCCGGCAACTGGCGCATCATCCTCTCCTACGTCCTCATTTTCGGCCTGCTCGGCGCCGTCAGTTTTCTGCCGCCGGACACCTCGCTCGGCGAACTGCGTGCCGCCGGCGTGCTGCGCGCCTGCGTACCGACCGCCTATCCGCCTCTGGTGACGGAGGACGCGGCCGCGCCCGGGATCGACATCGAGCTCTTGCGCGCCATTGCCGCCAACATGGGCGTGCGGCTCGTCATCTCCAGAAACGCCGCCATGGGGCGCGATTTCAATCCGCGCAACTGGCACATCACCCGGGCGCAGTGCGACGTGCTCGCCGGAGGCGTCGTCGCGTCGACCCAGACCCGGTCGTTCCTGGAGACGAGCCCGCCCTATGCCGAGACTGGCTGGGCGTTCATCGCGCCGCAGCCGGCCGGCGCCATCGCCGGCCGCCGCGCCGGCGTGCTGGTCGGCATTTCCGGACTCGATCGGCTGGCGTTGTCGCGATACTTGCGCGAGCAGAACGTCGAGGTGACGGTCGTCGCCAACGCCGCCGAGCTCACCCGCGGCCTGCGAGACGGCAAGTTCGACTTCGCCGTCACCGAGGCGCTGCTCGCCGAGGCGATCGCCACCAAGGAGGGCTGGACGGCGACCTGGGCACCGCCGCCACTCGCGCGCTATCCGCTGGTGCTCGGCCTGTGGAAGGGCGACCTCACGCTCAAGCGGGCCATCGTCGCGAGCCTGGAAAAGCTCGAACGCAACGGCGAGGTCGCCGCGATCAAGGCGCGCTATCTCGGCAGCAACCGGATCGCCGACTTCGGTCGCCGAGGTTCCCGACTTTCTGTCATCGCCCGGCTCGACCGGGCGATCCAGTAACCACCGGACTTCGGTGGGGCACGGTCTCAGTCGCATCGGTTGCGCAGGGGTTACTGGATTGCCCGGTCAAGCCGGGCAATGAGAGGGGTTGGGTTAAGCGCTCATTCCCCCAACACAACTCTCGCCAGCACCGCGTAGGCGGGCGCAAGTGCACGTGCAGCCAACCCGGTGACCGCGAGCACCGCAAGCGCCACCGCCACATAAGGTTGCACGCGGCGCAGGCCCTCGCGTGAGTGCGGCGCGATCGCGACGATAAGGTGCGCGCCGGTCAGCGGCGGCAGCGGCAATACGTTGACGAGGGCGAACCATAGGCTCACCTCGCCGATCGTCTCGATGACCGCGAAGGCGAGCGCCGACGTCGTGTCCGGCAGCAGCGGCAGGAGATGCGGCCGCGCGAGGCGCAGGACGACGACGCTTACGAGCGTCGCCGCGGCGCCGGCGAGAACCACTAGCACCAGGCCGACCCGCCCGAGGCGCAGCAGGGCGGGATCGATTGCGATCGGCCGGATCCACCCGAGCGAGAAGACGCCCCCCAGTGTTCCCAGCACGTCGAGATGGGTGAACGGATTGGCGGTAAGGCGCCCATCGTAGCGCGGTCCGGGGTCGCCGAGCGCGCAGGCGGTGCCGGCGACGGCAAAACCATGGATGGCGGCGACGAACACCATCGCGAGCAGGCGCAGCACGAACTGCTGCAGGGTGTAGTCGATCAAGCCCGCACCGCTCCGGACGGCGTTTTTGGCGCGCTACTTCTTCAGGCTCATCTTCTGCTGGGCGGCGAGGTCGGACGGCAACTCCTTGCCGTTCGGCGCATACCCGTTGTTGCTGAGCAGATAGGCGATGACGTCCGTGTAGGTCTCGTCGGACAGCCGGCCCGGCCGGTCCGGCGGCATCAGCGCCTTGGCGTAGCCGGTGAGGTCCGCGACGCTGCCGGCGCCCCAGTGGTTGGTGAAGTACCCGCCCTTGAGCGGCGGACCGCCGAATTCGCCGTTGTCGAGGGTGGAGCCGTGGCAATCCTGGCAGTTCTGGTTGTAGGCGGTGCGGCCGCGTTCGACCTGATCGGCTGTGAACGATGGGCCCGTCTGGGCGGCCGAAGGCGTCGCGGCCGAAACGCAGACCGCCACCGCCAGTGCAAACGCGGTGAAGGGGGCGCAAGAGGGCAGGGGATGCATTCCGGGAACCTCGCGAGACGATCGAGCGAACGTCATTACCCCAGACCGATGGGGCTTCACCAGCACCATTTCGGTCTGGCCGGGACCCCTGGTGGGAATGCCGCTGCAATGCCCATATGCTAGCATGAACGCCAGCGCCCGTTTTTCGATCCGACATCGAGAAAGGGCCGTGAAGCCGGAACTCTCGGGGCCCGGCGCCAAGCCTTGAGGGAGACGCCGAGGTGAACGAGACCGCCACACCGACGATCGCGCCGGACGCGCGGCCCAGATTGCCCCGCGGTGTGCGCCTCGTGCACAACGAAGCCCAGGGCGGCTGGGTGCTGCTCGCCCCCGAGCGCGTATTCAAGGCCGACCAGATCGCGGCCGAGGTCGTCAAGCGCTGCACCGGCGAGGCGACGTTCGATGCCATCGTGGCGGACCTCGCCACGACCTTCAACGCGCCGCCCGAACGAGTGCGCACCGACGTCGCGGCGCTGCTGCGCGGGCTCGCCGACAAGAAACTCCTGGAGTTGTGATGCAGACGCAAGCCGATCCGCGGCCCGCGCCCGCCGCCGGGCTCCATAGCCCGCTCGGCCTGCTCGCCGAGCTCACCCACCGCTGTCCGCTCGGCTGCCCATATTGCTCCAATCCGCTCGAGCTCGACCGCCGCACCGACGAGCTCGACACTGCGACGTGGGCGCGGGTGTTCCGCGAGGCCGCGGCGCTCGGCGTGTTGCAGGTGCACCTCTCCGGCGGCGAACCGGCGGCGCGGCGTGACCTCGTCGATATCATGGCGTCCGCGCGCGACGCCGGGCTCTATACGAACCTCATCACCTCGGGCGTCGGCGTCACCACCAAGCTGCTCGGCGCGCTCGCCGACGCCGGCCTCGACCATGTCCAGATCTCGATCCAGGACAGCGAGCCGAAATCCGCCGACCACATCGCCGGATACGACGGAGCCTATGCGCGCAAGCGCGCGCTCGCCGCCGAGGTGGTGGCGCTCAAAGTGCCGCTCACCGCCAACATCGTGATCCACCGCGCCAACATCGAGCGGGTCGACGAGCTCGTCGCGATGGCGCTCGAGATGGGGGCTGCGCGGGTCGAGATCGCGCATGTGCAGTACTACGGCTGGGCCCTGAAGAACCGCGCCGCGCTGATGCCGACCCGCGAGCAGGTCGAACGGGCGGTCGGCCGGGTCGAGGCGCTGCGCGAGCGCCATCACGGCCGCATCGTCATCGACGCCGTCGTGCCCGACTATTACGCGCGCTTCCCCAAGCCCTGCGTCGGCGGGTGGGGCCGGCGCTCGCTCAACGTCACGCCGGCCGGGCGGGTGTTGCCATGCCATGCGGCGGAATCGATCCCGGGCCTCGAGTTCTGGTCGGTGCGCGACCGGTCGCTCCAGGAGATTTGGGAATCCTCGCCGGCTTTCAATGCGTTCCGGGGAACCTCCTTCCTGCCCGAGCCGTGCCAGAGCTGCGCGCGGCGGGACCTCGACTTCGGCGGCTGCCGCTGCCAGGCCTTCGCGCTGACCGGCGATGCCAAGGCGACCGACCCGGTGTGCCATCTGTCTCCCCACCATCATGTGGTCGAGGAACTCGCCGTGCTCCGCGAGGACGGTCCGTACGTCTACCGGCGCGGGTAAGCTGCCGCTTTGCCGGAACCGGCCTGCGAAAAATGCGGCCCTGTATTGTCGGAATGGGAGAGCTGTGGAACCGGCTGCGCGATCAGGCGGGCGGGCGGTCGTGCGCATGCGTCCACGGCGCCGAGGCATTAAGATTCGATTAACCTTAACGGGGGTGAGTTTTTGGATGGTTCCATTAATCATTGACCCCCTGGAATCTTAATGATTATTAACAACTGGTAAATGCCGACGCGGGGTATTGTAATGAGTGAGAAGGAGCCGGCGGCTATACTCACCGCCGGAACGTCGCCGCATTCGAACGAGCGGGGAACCGCCGGAGAGAAAAACGAGCGCAAGTGGGTCAGAGGGCACCGCGAATACGCGTCAAACGACGCCTATCCCTCGCACAGGAAAATCACGCCGGAGCAGGTACTCGCCGCTTTCAATGTCCGTGCCTTCCGGCGCGAGCCGCCCGGCGACCAGCAGCTCATGCTGCAAGTTCATCGCGCGAGCGATCGCCTTCAACGAGCCCATTCCCTTCATGATGTACTGGGGAAAGGGCCCGCGCCCGGCCGTGGCCAAGCCGGACATCGCCTGCATCGCGTTTCTCAATGGCATGCTGGACCGGGTCCGCGATGTCTATGCGCACGGCGCCAAGTTGAAGCTGCTGTTCACCGATACGCACGCGCTGTTGAATGGCCATGCCCCCGGCGCCGTGCGCGCCTATTTCGACGAAATTGCCGATTATGTGCGCGAACGCGGCATCGAGTCATGCTGGCTCGGTGATGTTCTGCGCACGAGCGGCTTGGCAGAGTCGAAAGTCGAGGATGAAATGCCGAAGGATCTCGGCGAGCGGCTCACGGCGAGCGCGAAAAAATGGTATTTCGGCGACGGTACGGTCGAGGAGGGTGCGCTGAGATACTATCGTGCGAATATGATCGAAAGGCGTGCGGTAGAAGCCGTATACCCACATTCGATCATGATTACCTTCAACACCAGCGCGCTGCGTGCGCTGCTGCCGCTCAGCCTGCCGATTTTCTACATGTACTCGATGCGGCGAGGACTGAGCGTGAAACCGTGGTTCGTCTCGACGGAATCCTGACGGGTTCGCGGATTGGTTTCGACGAAAGTCAATCGGCGAAGGCTGAGTGTTCGCAGCGTTTGCTGCGGACGAACGCTCTTTCCCGGGCACGGCTGAGGCGTGACCGAGGGGAGCGGACGCGCCCCGTGGCGCAACCGGCCGCCGACACTTCGGCAGAGCATTGCGAAAAAATAATCGTTTTCCCTTCAACGAATGTTAGCCACACTTTCTTCCGCCGCGCCCCCGGTTAATGCCGCCGAAACCGGGGCGTGCGTAGGAATGCGTTCATGTCTTGGTGCGTCCACGTGTCCCGATGAAATTGCATCTCGCAAAACTCCCGCAGCTTATCATCGAGCGCCGGGGGTCTGTGATACTGGGCGTGGTGATCATCGCCATGCTGTGGACGGGTATTGCGCTCAAATATCTCGAGGATGTCGATGCCGACATGCGGTCGGCCGAACGCGCCAACAAGAATTTTGCGATGGTGTTCGAGGAGAACGTGCTGCGTTCTCTGGGCGAGATCGACAAGGCGCTGCTTTATATGCGCCGCAGCATCGAGAACCGGAAAGATTCGACCGACTACGCGACGATTGTGAACACTACCGACGTGCTCAGCGAGATCATCGTCCAGGTGGCGGTCATCGACAGCAACGGCATCGCGCGGGCGTCCAACGTCGGACCGCAGCCGTTGCAGCCGATCGATCTGAGCGACCGCGATCACTACCAGTTCCATCTCAAGCACCCTGATGAGGACATCCTCTACATCAGCAAGCCGGTGATCGGGCGCGCCTCCGGCAAATGGTCGATCCAAGTTACTCGCCGTTTCCAGAACAGCGACGGCAGTTTCGGCGGCGTCGTCGTCGCCTCGCTCAATCCGGAGCACTTCACCAAGTTCTACGATCGCATTGATTTCGGGTCCTCGGTGTCGATCTCGCTGATCGGCAGCGACGGTTTCGTCCGTTCGAGCGGCGGGAGCGGTGACGGGTTCGCTCTCGGGCAGGATCTGGCCGGCACCAAGCTGTTCGGCGAGATGCGCAAGGGCGCCAACACCACGTTCGAGTACACCGATCCTTCCGATGGCCTGGTGCGGCTCGTCACGCTGCGCAAGGTGGCCGGCCATCCGCTGTGGGTGAGCGTCAGCACCGACATGAACGAGATCTACAGGGGGTCGTGGTCGACGCTCCAGCTCAACGCCGTCGCCGGCATTATCCTGACGCTGATCGTGCTGATGGCGATGGAGCGTGTTCTCCAGACCGAGGAAGGGGCGCGGCTCAAGGCAGATCAGCTTCGGCTTACGCTTGAGAACATGAGCCAGGGCATCATGCTGGTCACCAAGGACCTGCAGATCCCGATCATAAACGGGCGCTGCGGCGAACTGCTCGATCTGCCGGGCGAGTTCATCAAGAGTCCGCCGCGGTTCGACGAGCTCGTCGAATACCAGACGCGCAATGCAAAGCAGCGCAGCGCGGCGAATTCGCCGGGCGAGCCGGCGCGTTCAGCGGCGGCCGAGCACGAGAAGTTCGCGGTGTGCGAACGCACCATGCCTAACGGCACCGTGATCGAGGTGCGCAGCGGCCATCTGCCCGACGGCAGCTTCGTTCAAACCTTCACCGACATCACGAAGCGTGCGGAGGCGGAGGCGCATGTGGCGCGGCTCGCCTCGCAGGACCCGCTGACCGGGCTGCCGAACCGGCGCGTGTTCCGCGCGACGCTCGACCAGATGAGCCGCTCCTCGGGCGGTCTCGAGATTCCGCACGGCTTCGCCGTGATGTTCCTCGACCTCGACCGTTTCAAGGTCGTCAACGACACGCTCGGCCACCGGATCGGGGACATGCTGCTCCAGGAGGTCGCCAAGCGCCTCGAAGGCCTGCTGCGCCGGGAGGATCTTCTCGCGCGGCTCGGCGGCGACGAGTTCGCCATCGTCTTGCGCAACGTCGAATCCCGCGACGAGCTCGAAGCGCTCGCCGAACGGCTGGTTTCGTCGGTGCTGGAGCCCTACGACATCAGCGGCTATCGGATCAGGACCAGCGTCAGCATCGGCATCGCGGTCGGGCCGGAGGACGGCGAGAACGCCGACGATCTGCTCATGGCGGCCGATCTCGCGCTCTACGCGGTCAAGGGCACCAACCGCGGGACCTACCAGTTCTATCACGTGTCGATGAACAAGGACATCAACGAGCGGCGGCAGATCGAGGTCGATCTTCGCGAGGCGATCGAGCGCAACGAGCTCGAGCTCTACTACCAGCCGGTCATCAACGTACGGCGCAACGCGGTGTCGGGTTTCGAGGCGTTGGCGCGGTGGCGCCATCCGGTCAAGGGCATGGTGCCGCCGGCAGTGTTCATTCCGGTCGCCGAGGACAGCGGTCTCATCGTGCAGCTCGGCGAGTGGGCGCTGATGGAAGCGTGCCGCAACGCGGCGACGTGGCCGAACGAGATGAAGATCGCGGTCAATCTTTCGCCGGTGCAGTTCACCGCGCCGAACTTGTTCGAGGTGATCGAGCAGACGCTCGCCGAAACCGGACTCGCCCCGCACCGCCTCGAGCTCGAGATCACCGAACGCATCTTCATGGAGAACACCGAGCATACGCTCGCCACGCTGCGCCGGATCAAAGGCCTCGGCGTGCGGATCGCGCTCGATGATTTCGGCACCGGATATTCCTCGCTGAGCTATCTGCGCAGCTTTCCGTTCGACAAGATCAAGGTCGACCGCGCGTTCGTCTCGGATCTGTCGGAGCGCAACGAGCATATCGTCATCGTCCAGGCGGTGGTCAGCATCGCCCGCGCGCTCGGCATGACGACGACCGCGGAAGGCGTCGAGACCGAGGCGCAGCACGAGTTTCTCGCCGCCTTGGGCTGCGACGAGGTGCAGGGCTATCTGTTCAGCGCGCCGGTGCCGGTCGCCGGCCTCGCCGAATTCTTCGCGGGCTGGGTGCCGGGCAAGCCATTGGCGGCGTGAAGCCCTGCGGCATGCGCATTCAAGGGCCCGGTGTGGTTCATGATTGCTTAATAGCTCACGGTTAATTCTTCGGGTACCGTTCGCGGCTGCCGTGCCTCGTTTCGCGTGAACACGGATTGGTTGGGCAGCGGTGCCGAGATAGCTCAACGGTAGAGCATCAACGTCGTAAGTTGAAGACGGAGGTTCAATTCCTTCACTCGGCTCCATCCGCCCCTGATTTCGCCGGCTCGATCGCGGCGAATGGCCGACCGTGCCGGCGCGCCTTCAGGTTCGCGCCGAAGCGGTCCCGGCCTCGGTTTCCCTGCGTTTCGCGATGGCACGTTCGGAGCGGCGGCGCGCGGTCTCGTGCCACAGCAGCAGCAGTCCCGACGCGACGACGATCGCCGATCCGACCAGCAGGCCGGCCGTGGGCACGTCGCCCCACACGACGTATCCGATGATCAGCGCCCACACCAGCATGAGATAGAAGAACGGCGACACCGCCGTCGCCGGCGCGAGGTGCAGCGCCCGCGTCCAGAAATGCTGGGCGATCGCATTGGCTATGCCGCTGCACACCAGCATGGCGGCGTCGACCGGCGCCGGCATGCGAAAGCCGAACAGCAGCAGAAGCGCGTGGAAGAAGGCGATCGTCACCATCTGCCACATCAACAGCGTATTGGCCGATTCCGTCGCGGTCATCCCGCGCACGGCGACGGTGACGCTGCCATACATGATGGCGTTGCCGAGCGCGAACAGCGCGCCGACCTGGAGCGAATCCGCGCCGGGATTGGTGACGATGAGCACGCCGAGGAATCCCGCGAGCAGCACCAGCCAGCGCACCGGCCCGGCGCGCTCCTTGAGCCACACCACCGAGAGCAGCGCCGACCACAGCGGCGCCGAGAAATTGATCGCCACCGCGCCGGCGAGCGGCATCATACTGAAAGCGATGACGCTGAACGTCTGCGAGATCGATTGCGACAGGCCGCGCGCGATGTGGTCGCGCGGCCGGCGCGTCGCGAACACCGACAGTCCGGTAAACGGCAAGACGAAGGCGGCGCACACCACGAGCGAGGAGAATGAACGCATGAACATCACTTCGCCGACCGGATAGAGCGCGACCTGCCATTTGGCGAACGCGCTCGACACCGAGAACAGCATGGTGGCGACGACCATGAAGGCGATGCCGCGAGGGATGTCGTCGGTCTGCTTGGGCGGCGCAAATACTTCGGTGACGGGTTGCGCGGCCGCCGCGGGCACGAACTCCTCTTCTTCCCCGGCGGCGTCGACCTGATCGCGCTGTGTCATCGTCTCCCCACGCGCCGCGCACTCATCGAATCTGACGCATACCTCGTCCGAAAAGTCCGTCGCTCTTCGGGGTCATGCTCTAGACGATCCAGTCGCCGGCGTCGACGACGCCGCTGATGAGATTGTGGTCCGACAGCTTCGGCGCAAGCTCGACACCTTCCACACCATTTCTGATCGGCTCGATCCGCTCGGGAATTCGTGCGATCTCCTCGATGAGGAGGCGGCGCAGCCGCAACGCCTCCTCCACGGTGACGGACTCGAACCGGATCTTCGCGCCCATCGTCAGCCGCCCGGTCGCCGGCATGTCGGCCGAGATCACCGTCGCGATCTTCGGGTAGCCGCCGGTGGTTTGGCGGTCTGCGAGCAGGATGATCGGCTGGCCGTTGCCGGGGACCTGGATCGAACCCGGCGCGATCGCGTCGGACGTGATGTTGTGGCCGCGTGCATGCGCGATCGGTGGGCCTTCGAGGCGCATGCCCATGCGGTTCGAGCCCGCGCCCACCGTATAGGTGCTCGCGAAGAACACGTCGATATCGCTCTGCGAGAAGTAATCGCCCTGCGGTCCGACGATGGCGCGCACCACGGACGGCGGCGACAGCTCGAGGCCTGCGAAATGCGATTCCTCGCGCGGGGAGGCCGACGACCGACACAGCGGCAGGTGGTCGCCGGCGACGAGCGCACGGCCATGCCAGCCGCCGATGCCGGCGCGGATATCGGTCGACACGCTGCCGAGCACCGGCGCGACGTCGAAGCCACCCTCGACCGCGACGTAGAGTGCCGCGCCGCCCGCGAGCGAACCGATACGGATGACCTCGCCGCGGCGCAGCCTCACGCTGCGCATCGTCTCGACCGGCCTGCCGCGAATCGCCGCGACGTCGGGAAGAATCTCGATCGTCGCGCGGGGGCCGGCGAACGATATCCGAACGTCGTCGGCCTCGACGACCATGGTCGGGCCGAGATGGAGCACCTCGAGGACGCCCGCCGCCGGCGGATTGCCGGCGAGCGCATTGGCGGCGCGCAGCGCCACCGGATCGAGCGCGCCGCAGACGGCGATGCCAAGACTTTGGTGGCCGACGCGACCGAGGTCCTGGATCGTGGTCAGCAAGCCCGGCCGCACGATGCTCAGCGCCGGCGTCATGCCGCGTCCTTCGTGGTCTCGACCGGCGTGACGATGAGATCTCCGGCCGCGGCGGCGGCAGCCATCTCATCGTGCTCGCGGCGCGGTGTCGGCGAGAACATCACCCGGTCGCCGGGGGTCAGCAGGGCTGCGGCCTCCGGGTTGTTCTGCGGGCGCCACAGCGGCACCGGGGAGTGCCCAAGAAGGTGCAGCCCGCACGGACTTTCCCGTGGGAAGATGCAGGTCATCGCCATCCCGATCCCGACCGACCCCGCTGGAATCCGGATGCGCGGCACGTCGCGTCGCGGCAGCGTGAGTGCGGGCGCAACGTCGCCGAGATAGGCGAGCCCGGGCAGAAAGCCCAGCATGTAGACGTGGTAGGTGACCTCGGCGTGCCGGTCGATCACCGCAGAACGGGTCAATCCGGTCCGTGCCGCGACGTCGTCGAGATCGGGGGCGAGGTCGCCGTCGTAGCAGACCGGAAGACGCCACAGGCATCCGGTCCCGCTCGTCGGCTCGACGCCGTCCATCAACGCCTCGATCCGTCCGATGAGCTCTGCGGCCGGAAGTGCGATCGGGTCGTAATAGACCATGAGCGAGCGAAACGTCGGCACCGTCTCGATGACACCCGCAACACGCGCATCGTTGAGGCGACGCGCCAATGCCAGCACCCACGCGCTGAGCGCGCGGTCGACCGCATCCCCGAATTCGATGACCAGCGCGGTATCACCGGCGGTCAATACCTTATACGGGGGCATGGAAAGCACGCGACAAGGTGGAATTAACTCGTCGTTAATATTGGTTAATTATCTCGTTCCGTCAATGTTTTCCGGCAATTTGCTGAGAGCAAGAAAACGTTATGGTTAATGAGGTATTAAATGTCGACGACAGAGCTCGGCTGGGCAATTTAATTGCGTAGCGAATCGAGTAACTTTCGCCGCGAAATCCACGCCTCGTGAAATATGTCGACGAGCGGCCGATCGTCGACAAGAAGGGAACGGGAGATTGTCGCTTTGGCGCCACGCTGTGCCGCCCCGCTGTCACGCCTGCGCGCCCGCTGAGGTGCGGCCGACCACAAAACCGGATCGTTACTTCGGCGGTGTGGCGATCACGCGATACCAGTCGAAAATCTCCTGCCCCGTCCAGTGCACGATCCCGTCATGCCGGTTGATGTAGGCGTAGAGCTCCTCGAAATACTTGATGCGGTGTGCGGCGCCGGTCACGTAGGGGTGCACGCCGATCGCCAATATGCGCGCGGACTCCGCTGATTCCTCATAGAGCCGGTCGAAGGCGTCGGCGGTGCGCTTCATCAGCACGTCGGATTCGTGGTGGTGCGACACCATCATGGTGATGTCGTTGATCTCGGCGCTGTAGGGCACGGACAGAATCGGGCCGTGCGCGGTTTTCACCCAGAGCGGCTGGTCGTCGAGCACCCAGTCGCCGAACCAGGAGAGGCCCTGCTCGGTGACGTAATCGAGAGTGTCGAAGGTCTGCATCCGGCCCGGGCCGAGCCAGCCGGTCGGTCGCTTGCCGGTGAAGCGCTCGATGATCTCGATCGACTGGCGGATCACCGCGCGCTGGTCCTCAATCTGCTGGATCGGCATCTGCACATAGCTGTGCGCCATGAACTCCCATCCGGCGTCGCGGGCGGCGCCGGCGACCTCCGGATAGGTCTCGCAGACCTTGGCGTTGATCGACATGGTCGGGACGACGCCTGCCCGCTCGAGCGCCCGCATCAGTCGCCAGAACCCGACCCGCATCCCGTACTCGTACCAGGTCCAGTTCGGCAGATCGGGTATCGGGGTCTGGCCCATCGGCGGTTGGGAGAGCTGCCGGGCCATCGGCCGGGTGATCTCCCACTCCTCGACGTTGACCACCGTCCACACGATCATGCGGCCGTTGCCGGGCAGCCTGAGGGGAGGGCGGGTGAACGGGGACGAATATGCGAGGCGGTCCCGCGGCAGGGTCATGAGTGTTTCTCCACGGGAGAGGCTGGGCAGCCTTTAACCCGAAGGCGACCTGGAAGGATGGGTTGAGCGAAGCGATACCCATCGCGTGCCCTGCCGCGGATGCAGTTTGACGGGTTTCGCAAGGGCTCAACCCATCCTACGTGCTGCGGTGGATCAGGCTTGAGATCACTGCATCGAGGCTGTACGGCCCAGCACCGGCTGAGATGATGAGGATCAACAGGAACGCGTAGAGGGTTTCCGGCAGATAGAGCCAATCATCGATCCGGTCTGCCCGATCGATCGGCATAAATGCCTTGATCCGCTCTCGCCCCGTCGTCGCGTTGGCGACGAGGATGATGAGAAGAAGCCCGAGCGCAGCGAGCGGCGTGAGGAGCCCAATGACGACCGCGGCGCCGCCGGCGAACTCGACGAGCGGCACCCACCATTGATTGATCCCGACGGCATGAACGTGCAGGGACCTCAGCTCGTCGGCAAACACGCGGTGCCGCTCGGCGTTGAACAGCTTGTGGTACCCGGACAACATGAAGAACAGTCCAACCGCAACGCGGTTGAGAGTGAACGCGATGTCGGTCCAGCCGACGCCGTTGAACAAGATATCGATCATTGCAATTCACCGGTCACTTGGCATTCGGCCGCTCGGTCGAGTTGCGCAAACCTGCTCAGGCGAGTGCGGCTTCGGTCGCCCTCGCAACGGCCGGACGGCGGTCGGCGAATCCGGTCGCCTCGCAATAGGCGTGGGCGATGCGATAGACCATCGGCTCGGCGAAGGCGGCGCCGGTGATCTGCATGGCGAGCGGCAGGCCGGCTGCGGTGAAGCCGGTCGGCACCGAAATCGCCGGCGTTCCGGTCACGTTGAACGCAATGCGGCACTGGCGCTCATAGGTCTTCGCAATGGTCTCAGGGTCGTCGATCCGGCACGGCAGGTCGAGGCTCGATAGCGTGATGACGGCGTCGTAGTCCTTCATCAGCGCCGCGAATTCCGCGCAGAGCAGGCGGCGGAACTGTTGAGCCTTGATGTAGTCGCTCGCGGGGATGAACGCGCCCGGCAACAGCTTGCTCCGGGTGATCGCGGCGTAGCCGTCTGGGTGCTGCTGCAGATCGCGCTCGTGCACCGCGTAGGCCTCTGCGAGATGAATGGTGCGGCCGCAATCGGCATAGCGCGCAAGCGAGGAGAGCCGCACCGGCCGTACCTCGGCGCCGAGCCGGCGCAGCGCGTCGGCGGCGTCGCCGATGGCGGCGACCTGCTCGGGCGCGCCGACCATGTCCTCCGTGTAGAAATGGGCGATGACGCCGATGCGCAGCCCCTTCACTCCGGCATGAAGTCCATCGAGGAGATCGGCCGGCGCGCGATCGGCGCTTGCGGAGTCGGCGGGATCGTGGCCGGCGATGGCGTGGAGCAGGATCGCGTTGTCCTCGACCGTGCGGGTGAGGGGTCCGACGTGATCGAGGGAGAAGCTCAGCGGAAACACGCCGGCGCGGCTCACGAGGCCGTAGGTCGGCTTCATGCCGATGACGCCGCAGCAGGTGGCGGGATTGCGCACCGACCCGCCGGTGTCGGTGCCGAGCGATCCCGGTGCAAGGCCGGTCGCAACCGCCACGGCGGAGCCGCTCGACGAGCCTCCGGGGTGAAGATCGAGGTTCCACGGATTCACCGCCGCGGGCCACGGCAACTCCCGGGTCGGGCCGCCGGTGGCGAACTCATGCAGCGCGAGCTTGCCGAGCAGGATGGCGCCGGCGGCGCGTAGCCGCGCGATCGTCGTTGCGTCCGCGGCGGCGCGGTGGTCCATGCGAAGTTTGGAGTGGCAGGTGGTCGCGAGCCCCGCGACGTCGAAGATGTCCTTCGCCGCATAAGGGATGCCGTGCATTGGCCCGCGCCAGGTGCCGCCGGCGATCTCGGCCTCCGCGGCCTTGGCCTCGGTCCGCGCCGCATCGGCGGTGACCGCAATGTAAGCGTGGTAGATCCCGTCGAGCGCCGCGATGCGGTCGAGCAGCGCGTCCGTCAGTTCGACGGGGGAGAGCTTGCGCGCCCGGATCAGCCGGGACGCCTCGGCGATCGTCATGTAAGCAAGGTCGGTCATTTCGGCACCGTCGCGGCTGCGGGATCGAAGCGCGGCATCGGCTCGGTGATCGGGGGCAGGTTGGCGGGCAGCGTCGTCATGCATTGGCTTGCGCGCGCAAAGGCCGCGGTGACGGCCTCGGGATACATCGCGAAGGTGCGGCCGAGGCCGCGCGCGCCGGCAAGGCGGCGCATCCATTCGGCCTCCGGGCTTTCGGCTTTCACGGCGTCTGACATGGCGTGCTCTCGTCGGATTTTTTGCGCAGGATACGGCGCCGGCTGGTGAGCGGGCATTGCGAGCTTAACACGAGCAGGGATGAAGCGAAGCCGGTTGCATGCGCGGCGGGAATGAAGAGGATGGCGGCGCCCGGCCGGTCCGGCACGGGTGCCAAAGAGGAAGCGTCGATGAGCGAAGAAATTTTGAGCGCGCAGGAGGGTGGCATCCTGCAGGTCACCATCAACCGGCCAGCCGCGGGCAACGCCATGACCGACGCCATGGCGCAGGAATTGACGCGCATCATCGCCGCGGCGCCGCAGACCTCGCGCATGGTGCTGCTGCGCGGCGCCGGCGCGGACTTCTGCGTCGGGCGGCAGTCACCGCCGCCGCCGGCCGTCGCACCTGAGGCGATGGAGCGCCGGCGCTTCTCCGACATCGTGTTCGATGCTTATGGGACGATCCGCAATTCGCCGATTCCGGTGGTGTGCGTCGTGCAGGGCCGCGCGCTCGGCTTCGGCTGCGCGGTGGCGGCGGTCGCCGACATCACCATCGCCGCGGACGACGCGATGTTCCAGGTGCCGGAAATGCTGCACAACATCCTGCCGACCATGGTGATGTCGGCGCTGGCCGATCGAGCGACCCGCAAAGCTTTGACCTATCTCGTCTATTCAGCCAAGGCGGTGAGCGCGGAGCGGGCGCTCTCTTACGGCATCGTCAGCGACGTGGTGCCGCGCGCGGCACTCGAAGCGGAGGTAAAGACGCTGTGCGAGAACATCCTCCAAGCGCCTCCGATCGCGACCGAAGGCGTCAAGGATTACCTGCGTCATGCGCTGACGCTCGACATCCCCGCGGCGATCGACTACGCGCGTAATTTGCACGCCGTGGTTAATTCCTCCCGCGAGATTCGTCCCAAGCGCTGAGCGCGTTCGGGAAAAGCGTGTCGAGGAAATCCCGGAGCCCCGCATTGGGCTCCGGCCGAGGTCGTAGATTTTGGATTACTGCGCGGCGGCCGTGGTGGCCGGCTTCGGCTTCGCCGGGGCCGCGCTCTTGCTCGCGTACTTGGCCGCAAGCCCCGGATCGATCTCTTTCATCGCGCTGTCGGGCAGGCGATGCCAGATTTCGTCCATCCCGAGCATCGGAATGCCGAGATAGCCGCGCATCGTCAGCGTCTTGCCGTCGCCCGAGAGAGTCATCAACGCGTTGTAGATCTTGCCGTCGCGGGGATCTAGCACGTTGCCGTTGTCATACTTGAGCCCGTGGCGCTCCATGTTGCGGATGAAGGAGAGGCCGAGCATCGGCGCGTTTTTCCGGTCGTCCGCGCAGGCCACGCATCGCGTGGGGAGCTCTTCGCCCGGCTTCGCGAAGCCTTTGGCGATCAGTCCTTCGAAGGTGCCGCTGCCTTTATCTACGAACAAGAACCAACCCACCGGCTTGCCGGTACTCTCGTCGACCTTTTGCCACAGACCCGCCACAGTCGGGTCGGCTGCGCGCAGCGGTGTCGTCATGGCACCCACGGCTGCAAGCGCAGCAACAATCGCGATCTGTTTCGTTCCGAGAATCCGCATTGGAGTCACCCCAGTCTCTCTGATTGGCCAAGGACACCCGTGCAACGGGCGCTCATTACTCGCTTTTCACGTCGGCTGCCGCGGACAAGCCGCGGCCCCTTCAGATTTTCGTCCCACCCCGCGTCTCGAGCGGCGTGCTCACCCCCACGCAACATCACAAATCTGGCCTCAATCGGGCGAAAAACGGCAATTTAACCAACGAGTTCAATTGCGAGGCCCGGACCCTCCGGGCTGCATCGGTTTCCTTTAAGGAAAATCAGTAGAATTGACTTGATCCCGGTGCCAGAACCCTCTTGGTTGCGGCTCCCGTCCGGCTGACACAACGCGGCTGTTCGATCTTCTTACACCCGGGATTCCACTCCCTCGCGGCAATCGGGCGCACAATGTCTGGATCGAGCCTCGCACTAAGCAATCTGCGCGCCTTCGTCATCCTGATCGTGCTCGCCTTCCACTCCTTCCTGGCCTATCTCGGGTCGCTGCCGGATGCGCCATTCCCCTTCGACATTGCGCCTTTTCGATGGAATGCGTTCCCGATCGTCGACAGCCAGAGGTGGTTCGGCTTCGACATCTTCTGCGCATTTCAAGACGTCTACCTGATGTCCTTCATGTTCTTCATGTCCGGCCTGTTCGTGTGGCCGAGCCTCAAGCGCAAGGGGACCGCGGTCTTCCTGTCCGATCGTTTCCTGCGAATCGGCGTTCCCTTCCTTGGCGCCGTGCTCATCCTGGCGCCGATCGCGCTCTACCCGGCCTACCTCGTCACCGCGACCGACCCCAGCCTTTCCGCCTTTTGGCAGCACTGGCTCGCGCTGCCGTTCTGGCCGAGCGGACCGGCGTGGTTCTTGTGGCAGCTTCTCGCCCTCAACGTCCTCGCGGCGGCGATATTTCGCTTCGCTCCGTCATGGGGCGAGCAGCTCGGCCGGATCTCGGCGATCGCCGCGGAAGAGCCGCTGCGCTATTTCGCCCTGCTGGTTACGCTCTCGGCCATCGCCTACGTCCCTCTCGCCCTCGCATTCACGCCCTGGGCCTGGAAGACCTTCGGCATCTTCTCGCTCCAGCTCAGCCGGCCGTTGCATTATGTCGTCTACTTCTTCGCGGGCGTCGGTATCGGCGCGCACGGCCTCGAGCGCGGCCTGCTCGGCGTCTCCGGCCCGCTGGCGCGGCGATGGGGGGCTTGGCTCGCGGCGTTCCTCGCCGCCTTCATCGTGTGGGCGGGGCCGATCGCACTGATGCCGGACCGGGACAACGGTCCGATCGGACTGCAGATCGTGTCCGACTTCGGCTTCGTGCTCGCCTGCGCCTGCGGCTGCTTCTTCGTCGCGGGCGCAGCGCTGCGGTTTGCGCAGTGGCGCTTCGCCTGGCTCGACAGTCTCTCTCGCAGCGCCTATGGCATGTACCTGATCCACTATGTCTTCGTCGTCTGGCTGCAATATGCGCTCCTCGGCGCGGCGCTCTCCGCCATCACCAAGGCCTCGATCGTGTTCACCGTGGCGGTCGTCGCGAGTTGGGGCACGATGATCCTCGTCGCCCGCCTGCCGCTTGGCGCCCGGCTTCGGGGCGCGACACCGCGAGCGGTAGCGCTGCCGCGGAACACGGTGCAAAGAGGGGCCGCGGTGGCGACCGGCGTGGAGGGCAGAGGTCGGCCGACCCGGGTTGCCGATTGAGTGCCGACCTTTGAGCTGATGACCTGAAATCCCGGCGATCGAGCGCGTCATGTCTCTGGTGTTCAAGCTTGCCCGCAGGAACCTGTTTCACGACCGGCTCCGCTTCATCGCCACCATCATCGGCGTCGTCTTCTCCATCGTTCTTGTCACCGTGCAGATGGGCCTGTTCCTGAGCTTCGACCGCACGGTGACGACGATGATCGACCACGCCGACGCGGATCTATGGATCGTGCCGCGCGGCACCAAATGTTTCGAGGACCCCTCGCTGCTCGATGAGCGCGAGCGGTTCCGCGCGCTCTCGGTCGAGGGCGTGCGGGAAGCGACCCCGGTGGCGATCGGCTTCGCCCAATGGCGGATGCGGACCGGCAACACCACGCCGGTCTTCATCGTCGCGTCCGATGTGCGCCGCAATGGGTTGCACCCGTGGAATCTGGTCGCCGGCAATCTCGACGACCTGTCGATTCCCGGCGCGGTCGCGATCGACCGATTCTATTTCAACCGGCTCGGCTCGAAGGGCCTCGGCGACACCGCCGAGATCCGTGACCAGAAGGCCGAGGTCACCGCGGTGACGAGCGGCATCCGCTCGTTCACGACGACGCCCTACGTGTTCACCACGCTCGACCGCGGGCGTGACTATGTCGGCATGATGCCGAGCAAGGCGACCTATTTTTTGGCCCACCTCACCCCCGGCGCCAACGTCGAGGTGGTGCGCCGCCGGCTCAACGCGGCGCTCACCGACGCCGAGGTGCTCACGCCCGAGGAGTTTGCCTCCCGCAGCCGCTCGTTCTGGCTGTTCGGAACCGGGGCCGGCGCCGCGTTGTTCGCCGGCGCACTGCTCGGCCTGATCGTCGGCACGGTGATCGTCGCCCAGACGCTCTATTCCAGCACCAAGGACCACATCAACGAGTTCGCCACGCTGCGCGCGATCGGTTCGTCGAGCAGCTACATCTACAAGGTGATCCTGTTCCAGGCGGTGCTCAGCGCGGTGATCGGATTCGCCGTCGCGGCCGGGATCGGTTGGGTAATCGTCAAGGCGACCGCCGATACGGCCCTGCCGGTGGTGATGACGCCGATGCTCCTCGTCAGCCTGTTCGCGCTCACCGTCACCATGTGCGTGCTCTCGGCGATAGCGGCCATCGTCCAGGTCATGCGGATCGATCCTGCGATGGTCTTCACGCGATGAGCGGGCCGATCCTCGAAGCGATCGACGTCGTGAAATTCCTCGGCGCAGGTGCCGGCCGGGTGCAGGCGCTCAAGGGGGTCGGTCTCACCCTCGTCGGCGGCGAGCTTGCGTTGCTGATGGGGCCGTCGGGCAGCGGAAAAACGACGCTGCTCTCGATCCTCGGATGCATGTTGACGCCGACCAGCGGAACCGTCCTAATCGGCGGGCAATCCACCGCCGGGGCCACGGCGGAGGACCTCGCCAAGCTGCGGCGCGAGCATGTCGGCTTCGTGTTCCAGTCCTACCACCTGTTCCCGACGCTTTCGGCGGTGGACAATGTGCGCCTGGCGCTCGACGTGCGCGGCGATGACGCCGCGACCTCCCGCGCCAAGGCCAAGGAGGCGATGGCGGTGGTCGGCCTCGGCCACAAGCTTCGGTCTTATCCCCGCGAGCTCAGCGGCGGCGAGCAGCAGCGGGTGGCGATCGCCCGCGCGCTGGTCGCCAATCCGTCGGCCGTGCTCGCCGACGAGCCGACCGCGGCGCTCGACACCGCCAACGGCCAGACGGTGATGTCGGTGCTGGCCGAGATCGCCAAAAGCTCCTCGCGCGGCGTGCTCGTCGTCGCACACGATCCGCGCATTATTCCGTTCGCCCACCGCATCATCCGCATCGAGGATGGGCGCATCGTCGGCACGGAACCGGGCGGCGCCCCCAAGAACGCCGTCAAGAGCGACGCGAAGCAGAGCGCCACGAACAAACAGTGAGGCAGTCCTATGCCGAGCGTTTGCGTATCGAACAGGACGAAGATCGCCCGCTGGGCGCCGGTGCTAGGTGCGGTGGCGGCGGTCACGGTCGCGGTCGCGCTGCTGGCGCCGAGCTCGCGCGCCGCCGATCCGCCGGAGGATCGCAGCTGGCAGGCGGTCGCCCCCGGCCGGGTCGAGCCGTGGTCGGGTGAGATCAAGATCGCCGCCCCGGTGATCGGCCGGATCGGAGAGGTGCTGGTCGGCGTCAATGACAAGGTGTTTGCCGGCGAGCCGCTGATTCGAACTCGAGGACGACGAGGCGCGGGCGCGGATCGCCACCGCGGAGGCCCAGATCGCGCTGCGCAAGCGCGCCCGCAACGACCAGTCGACATCGAGCCGCGCGGCGGAACGGCGTCGTGCCGAGGATTGGGTCGCCGACGCCGAGCGAAGCGTCTTCGAGGCGCAGGCGGCGGTCGATCAGACTGCGGCGGCACGGCGCGCGGCGCGTGCTTCTGAGGCCGACGTCACGGCGGCCCGCACGACGCTCGCGCGCGAGCAGGACCGCCTCAAGCAGCGCAGGTCGGAGCTGCGCAGCCTCGAGGACGACAAGAACACGCCGCTGCCGACCCAGACCGAAGGCGCGCTCAACGTCGCGCGCGCCGAGCTGCTGCTCGCGCAGGCGGGCTTCGAGAAGCTGACGATACGCGCGCCGGTTGCCGGCGCCGTGCTGCAGGTCAACGCGAGGCCCGGCGAGCTGGCGACGCCGGCCGCGGTCCAGCCGCTGATGCTGATCGGCGACATCTCCCAGCTGCGCGTGCGCGCCGAGCTCGATGAGCGCGACTTCGGCGAGATCAAGATCGGACAGCCGGTCCTGGTGCGGTCTTCCGCGTTTCGCGGGCGCGACTTCACCGGCAAAGTGTCCTCGATCGCGCCGCTCGTCGACGCCGGTCGCATCAATGCGCGCGATCAGCGGGGCTTGAGCGACGTGCGGGTCGTCGAGGTGATGGTCGATCTCGCCGAGCCGGGGCCGCTCGTGGTGGGCATGAAGGTCGACGTCTTTTTCCGTCACGAGGGACTCGCCCGCCAGTAGCTTGTTCCGGGGTCTTACCGGCCAAGATTCTTGCGAGCTTGTTCGCAAAGTCATCGGGGATTGCGGGTTCCGGTGGGCGGGGCCTTCTTGAAGGCGCCGGCCGATTGTGAAAAAAATGTTTGGCCGGAATCGGTTAGCGTACGGTTGTATCGGAGTAGGGTCGTGTCTGAGACGGACCGCGAAGCCGAGCATCACGGGCGGCTTTTCGACCAACTTCGCGCCAGTCTGCTCGACCTTTCGCCCAAGGATCCGATGCTCAACTACCTCCACCGCGTGGCATCGCGGCGGCAGGTTCGTATCGTCGATTGCGATCTCGAACAGGTTTTCGTGGAACTTTCGGCCCGGGGGCGCGAGCTGGCGCTTGTAGCGTTGCCGGAGGCCGACGATGTTCCCGACGACGAGCGCTCGCCCCGCTTTCTCGGCGCGCTGGCGCGGGCGAGGGCGACGGACTTCGACTATCTCGCCAAGCTCGCGTCGCTCGATGCGCTGGGCCGGCAGGATGACGCCGCGCATGCGGAAGTCGAATGTTGGCTGCGCGACCATGTGCGCACTCAGATCGGCCTGCCGCCGCATCCGGATCGCGCCGCTCACAGCGTCGCGGACCTGGCCCGCGCATGCGGCATTGCGCCGAGCTACGATCTCACGCGCCTGCCGGACCGCGAGCCGCTCGCCGCGCTGCAGACGCTCTATGTGGCCGATGAGCTCGACGTCCGGCTGGCGCGGATCGCGACCGACGCCGCGCTTGCCGAGCAGGAGACCGGACTGTCGACGCTGTTCTTGGCATTCGGGTTCGTGCGCTGGTACGCATCGGCCGAGAGCGAGGTGGCGCGGTTTGCGCCCCTCCTGCTGCTCCCGGTCACGCTGTCGCGCCGATTGGAGGAGGCCCGGGCAATCTATGCCGTCCGCACGGTCGCGGAATTCCCGGTGCTCAATCCGAGCCTGTGCGAGTGGTTCGTTCAGGCCGGCGCCCCCGCGCTTCCCGAATTCGACCCGGAGAACGACGGCATCGAGAGCTTCCTCTCCCGCATCGCGCAGACCATCGGGGGGCTCGATCGCTGGCAGGTCGAGCGCAATCTGACGCTCGGCCACTTCAACTTCGGTCGTCTTGCCACCTACGTCGATCTCGCGCCCGAGAACTGGCCGGATGGGCCGGCCGCGCGTCCGCTGGTCGAAGCTTTGTTGCGCGGTTCCGGCTCCCCGGCCGGCGAGGTCTCTTTCGCTGCCGACTACGACGTCGACGACGACGAGATCGAGGACGCGGCCCCGATCCTCATCGACGATGCCGACGCGGCGCAGCACAGTGCCCTCATCGACGTGATGCGGGGCAAGAACCTCGTCATCGAGGGGGCGCCGGGAGCCGGCAAATCGCAGACCATCGCCAACATCGTGGCGAACGCTCTCTATGCCGGCAAGACGGTGCTGCTCGTCGCCAACAAGCGCGCAGCGCTCGATGCCGTGAAATGGCGGATGGATGTCGCCGGTCTCGGCGATTTCTGTCTTGAGCTGCATTCCGACAAGGCCCAGCCCAAGACGATTCTCGATCGGCTCTCCGGGCGCTACGACATGGGCCGCGATCGCGGCTATGAGCCAGCCTGGGCAATCGATGTTCGCAAGCTGCGCCACGCACGCAACCGCGTGCGCGAGTATCTCCATGCGCTCCACGCGACGGATGCGGCCGGTGCCCCGACTGCATTCGAGCTGTTCTGGCCGGCGATCGCCGCACGGCGCGAATATGCGCGTGAGTTCGCTGCCGTGCATCGCGTCGATTTGTCGGAAATCTTCGCAGCGTCGCCGGATCACATCGCCGCTGGCGCCGATGCCCTGCGGCTGTTCGGATCGGCGGTGGAGAGTCACGAGCAGAACCACGGCAAGTTCGCCGACACGCCGTGGTCGCGGGCAGGTTTCGCCCTTGCCACCGATTGCGACGACGGCCAGCTCGCCCAATCGCTGCGCGACGCCCACGAGGCGGCGACCCGGCTCGTCGAGACGGGGGCCGAGCAATCGGCGAAGCTCGGGGTCGAGCTTCCGAGGACACCTTCCGAGCTCGCCGCGTGGATCGAGGCGACGCGACGCTTGCCGCCGGTCCCGGAGGACGCGCTGCTTTCCCGCGTGGCGTCGTTCGCGCCAGGAGACGTGCTTGCCGCGGCGGACCTCGCCGCGACCTGTCTCGGCCTCGTAAGCGGCGGCGCCGACCCTGTGCCGGATACCGATCCCGTCACACTCCGCGATCTCGCCGTCGCGGCGGATATCTGCGGCGTCACTGACGCGCTGCCGGCCGAGATGATCGCCCGGGCCGGTACGATGGCCGGGCTCGAGGCCTCGCTCAGCGATGGGCTTACGAAAATCTCGTCCCTGATCACCGCGTTCGGGCCAGGGTCGGACCCGACCGTCGGGACGGCGCGGGTGATGGCGCGGGCGGTCGAGTTCGCCGCCGCGATCCCACCCCATCTCGACGCGTTTCTGGGCTTCGACGGCGCCGGCCATGAAGACGTTCTGGCGGACGGCGCCCAACGGGTGCGTCTGCTCAAGGAGACCGAACGCACGCTCGATCAGAAATTCCGGCGCGACGCACGCGGGGAATGGCCGCCGCTCGAAGATGTGAAGATGGCGGCAACCGTCGCTGCGGGGACCAGCCTTGGTCCGATCGCGCTCGTCACCGGGGGGCGCAAGCGGGCGAACCAGGTGTTCCAGACGATCGGCGTCCCCGTCGACACCCCCGGCCTGCAATCCGATCTCGCCGCGCTGGTCTTCCACCTCGAGGCACATCGACGATTGCGCGACGACAAGCACCTCGTATCCGCGGCAGGCGCATTCTGGTCCCAGGCGGCGACCCCGTTCGTCGAACTGGAAACCGTGACCGGTGTGCGCACCGCTTTCGACGCCATCGTTGCCGATCTCGGCGAGATTGGCACGGCGCTCAGGACTCATCTGTTTTCGTCGAACCCCGCAATCATCGCCAAGCTGCGTTCCTATCAGCCGTGGGTCGCCCAATTCCAATCGGACCTCGAAGCGTGGGCGGAGCGGTTCGACGCGCTGCCTCTGCGGCAGGCCGCCTCGCACGTCAGGGAGCGTGTGGCGAAGCTCGGGCAACTCGCCGACCGCGTGCGCGAGCACAAGCTCGACGAGGTCGCGGTTTCGTTCGCCGCGTTGCGCGAGGGCGCCCAACAACGTCTTGATCGTGCCGACCTCGAGGCGAAGGTTGCGGCAAACCCCGTGCTCGCGGGCATCGGGGAAGCGACATGGCGCTCGCCTGCGGGCTGCGAGGCGCTGCGCCAGGCGGGCAGCCTCGCCCAGGCGATTGCGATCGTGCAACCGCCGCCGGGACTTCGCGTGCGTCTCACCGGTATCGAAGGTCCGTCTTTCGCACACCTGTTGGAGGAATCGGTCGCGCCGATCACGCAAGCGGTCGAGCGACATCGTCGCGACGTCGCGCGCCTCGCCGCGGCGGGCGGCGTACGCCTCGACGCGGACGGCGCCGATCCCGAGCATGTGGCGAGCTTGCTCGCCGCGCTGTTGCCGGAGTTGCCTTCGCTCGAGCCCTGGTTCGAAGTCGCGCGGAGCCGCGCGCGGGCCGGCACCATCGGGCTCGAGCCGCTGATTGCCGCCTTCGAGCAGGCTGGCCTGGCGCCGTCCCGCCTCGCGGGGACCTTCACCGCGCTCGAAATGTTCTATCGCGCCGTGCTGATGCGGCGGGACCACCCGGCGCTCACCCAGAGAAATGGAGATGACATCGAGGCCGAGCGCGAGTATTTCGCCGATACCGACCGCGCCTTCCAGGTGCGCCAGCGCGAGGCGGTCGGCATCAAGCTTCTGGGTCACGCGATCCCGAGCGGCAGCTGCGCCGGACGAAAGAAGGACTGGACGGAGCTGCATTACATCCGCGATCAGCTCGCCAGGACCGAAAAGCACGCCTCGGTCCGCACCCTGTTGTCGAAGTCACGGCGCGCAATTCTGGCGATGACGCCCTGCGTGATGGCTTCGCCCCTCTCGCTCGCGACGTATCTCGCGCCGGCCGCGGCGGACTTCGATCTCGTGGTGATCGACGAAGCCTCGCAGATGAGGCCCGAGGATGCGCTCGGCAGCCTGCTGCGGGCCCATCAGTCCGTCATCGTCGGGGATCGCAACGCGCTGCCGGCGAAAGACGTCTCCAGGCGCATCACGCCGCCGGAAGAGCTGGGCGTCGAGGCGGACGAGGATGACGGCGGTACGGGTGAATCCCTCCTCGACTGGGCGCTGCGGGCGTTCCCCGCCCCGCGCCGGCTGGCGACGCACTATCGAAGCCGCTGCACGAGCCTCGTCGCTTTCGCCAACCGTGGATTCTATGGGGGAACGCTCGCCGTGCCGCCCAACGTGCGGCGGGACGCTTTTTCGATCGACGTCGTGCGCGCCCATGGCAGCTTCAAGGCCGGCCGCAACGCGGCGGAAATCGTGCGCATAGTCGCGGCCGCGATCGACTTCATGATCCGCAATGCGGAGCTTCCCGCCGACAGGATGCAGACGCTCGGGATCGTGGCGATCGGTCGCGAGCAACGAGACGCGATCTGCGACGAATTCAGCCGCATGGCACGGCTTCCGGCCGTCGAGACCTATCTCGCCGCCTGCAACCTCGCGACCGGCGGCCGCGATGCGGAGCCGTTCTTCATCAAGGACATCGAGAACGTCGCGGGCGACGCACGCGACGTAATCATGGTCTCGCTCACCTTGGCCCGCGAGTTCGCGCAGCCGCGCGCCATGCAGCGCTTCGGCGCGATCTCAGCGCCGCACGGGGCGCACCGCGTCAACGTCCTCTCGACCCGGGCGCGGCGCCGCATCGTGCTGTTCGCTTCGATGGCAGCGGACGACATCGTGGTTGGCCCCGAAAGCGGCGATGGCGCGCAGGCGCTCGTGGACTATCTGCGCTATGTCGAGGGCCGCCGGGCGGAGACCGGGCCCGTGGCCGACGCGGCGGAACACGTCGATGCGTGCCAGCGCGAAATCACCGGCCGGCTCGAGGCTCACGGTTTTTCGACCGACCTCATGTCGGGAGCCTTCGGCGTCGATCTCGCCGTGCGGCATCCGAGCGACGCGAGCCTCTATGTCGCCGGCATCGCCGTGGACGGCCCAGGCTTCGCCCGCGTGGGGAGTGCGCGCGAGCGCGATCGGTTGCGCGATGCGGCGCTCTCGGCAAAGGGATGGTCCGTGCTGCGGGTATGGTCCGCGGACTGGTTCGCAAACCCGCAGGTGGAGACGGCAAAGCTCGTCGAGGATCTGACCCGCCTCGCAGCAACCCCGATCGAGATCGACAGGTCTCGCCCGCCGCCGAGGCCGGGTGCTGCGTCAGCCCGGGCTGCGCCGACCAACGCGTCCGGCGGCGGCGAGACAGCCGCCGCCGAGCCGCTCGCGCCTCAGGGCGCTTCGCCGTAGGCCGCCTTGATCGCGCCGGTGAGGCGCCCGCGGTCGGGATAGTTGGGCAGGGCGGCGGACACCGCCGCGACCGCCTGCTCCTCGGTCTTTCCGGCGCGCTTCTCCGCCGCGGTGCGGTCGCGGATGTCGGTCAGATAGGCGCGATAGCCGGAGATGAAGCCCACGTCGCCGGTCGGGCCATGGCTCGGCACGATCAGCACCGGTTTGAGCGCCTCGAGCTTGTCGAGGCTCGCCAGCCACTGACGCACGCTCGAATAGGGACTCGCGAAGGCGGGCTGCGCCTTCATGGCGATGTCGCCCGTGAACAGCACGTGGTCCGGCTCGACCCAGATCGCCAGGTCGCCGCGCGTGTGGTTCGGCCCCATCGCGGTGAGCTTGGCGTGCACGCCGCCGAGATCGAGGTCGTAGTCCTTGGCGAAAGTCATGTCCGGCTTGCGGAAGTCGACGTCCTTGAGAAGGTCCGCATAGACCGGCCCGCGTGACGCGAACACTTTTGCGGTCTGCAGGCCGAACTCGGCAATGTCTTTCTGCTGGTCCTCCGAGCGGATCAGCTTGGTCGAGGCCGGAAAGGCCTGGGCGCCGAGATCGTGCTCGGGGTGGAAATGGGTCGTCACCAGATAGACGGCGCGCGTGCCGCCGGCGAGCTTCTGGGCGATTTCGGAGACAGCGGCGCCGTTCTTCGGCCCCATGCCGGTGTCGATGACGAGCACCGCCTTGTCGCCGACCACGTAGCCGACGTTCGGGACGAGCTGCACGCTGTCGTCGGGAATGATCTGCACATGGTCCGAGACCTTGCGCAACTCGCCCGGCTTCACCATCGGCGGCGGGGGCGTCACCGCGGGAGCTGTCGCCGGGGTTTGGGCGGCAAGCGGGTAGGGCGACAGCGCAGCGACGGCCGCCGCGGCCATCGCTGTTACCAGAAACATTCTCATGTCGGCATTCCTCCCTGCATCTTATGACGTCGGTCCGGCGCGTCGAGGCGAGACGGACACTTCGTGTACCACTTCATGGAACTTGATGTGCCACTTTAGAATGCGACTTCGGATCGCGCCCTAAATTCCTCAAGCCGGGGCATGACCTTGTCCGAAAAGTCTGCAACTTTTCGGGAGCATGCTCAGAGCCACTTCATCCACTTGAAGAAGACGTACGGGACGATCGCCGCGAGGACCATCAGCACGAGCGCGAACGGGTAACCGAAATCGTAATCGAGCTCGGGCATGTGCTTGAAGTTCATGCCGTAGATCGAGGCGACGAGGGTCGGCGGCATGAACACCACGGCGGCGACCGAGAAGATCTTGATGATGTTGTTCTGCTCGAGGCTCACCACCCCGAGCATCGCATCGAGCAGGAAGTTGATCTTGCCGGAGAGATAGGTCGCATGCTCCGACAGCGCCTGGGCGTCGCGCTGCATGCCCTTGAGCGTCGCCCGCTGGTCCTTCGCCCATTTCATGGTGTCGGCCTCGTTGGCGAGGTAGACCAGCAGCCGGCCGATCGACACCAGGCTCTCGCGGACTTTCGAGGTCTGGTCGCCCTTTCGGCCGATGGTCTTGAGAATCTGCTTGAAGCTGCGGGTGCGGTCGGCGCCGCCTTCTGGCTCGAGAATGTCGTGGGAGGCTTGATCGACCTCGCTGCCGATCCGTTCGAGGATGTCGGCAGAACGATCGATGATGGCGTCGAGGAGGTCCATCATCACGGTTTCGCCCGTCGCCGTCGACGGGCAATGGCGTGCCAGCTTGGAACCGACAATGGCGAACGGCTTCGGCTCCTCGTAGCGCACGGTGGTCAGGCGGTGCCCGGACAGGATGAAGGTCACGGCCGTCGTGCGCGGCACGTCGGTATCGGAGTGACACATCAGCGTCGCGGTCATGTAGCGGGCGCCGTTCTCGACATAGAGGCGGCTTGTGACCTCGATCTCCTGCATCTCCTCCCGTGTCGGGACGGCGATACCGAGTGTGCGCTCGACGAGCTTGTCCTCGCCATGGGTGGGACTGTAGAGGTCGAGCCACACGGCGCGATCCGGGATTTCCCCGCTCAACTCGATCGGGATGCGGTCAAGTGCGGTGCCGCTTGGCACATGGACTGAGAGCATCAGGCAACCCCCCATTTTGCGCTGTTCGGCATCGCCTGCTCGGCGAACTCATGCCCGTAACCGATCCGGACGGCAAGCCATTCGTGTTGGCGACGGCCGGCAAATCACTCGTGGTTTCCAGGCACGTCGACCGTCCAGCGCTCCCGAGCCGACCTCCGATTGTGGCAAAACCGAGAACTAACAGAGGGCGGCGGGCGTCTTTGAGATCATGACTCCGCCATCTTGATGCGCGAAATCATCCTGGTCTCGGGAGCGGTGAGGCAATGATGCCACAGCACCGGGGATTGAGGCGGGGAAACCCTCACCTCAGGTGGAATAGGCGCAGCAATTAGTCTATTTGCTGCTGATGTGAATTCAGGGGTCTTGCGCGACGGGGGGCGAGGCGCGATGGGGTCGTGGAAACTTGCTTTTCTTGGAATTGGGTTGCTGCTCGGCGGCTGCATGCAGGCGACGCTCGAGCCGCCGTCGGCGGGCATGAAGCCGCGCGACCGCGAGCTCCTCGCCAACGCACCCTACAACTCGAATGTCATGATCCCGCAGGATTATCAGCGCCACATCGTCGAATACCATCGCAAGGAAGCGCCGGGGACCATCGTCATCGATACCGATGCCCGCTTCCTCTATCTCGTCCAGGCCGGCGGCAAGGCGATCCGCTATGGCGTGACGGTCGGTGAGGAAGCCCAGGGCTGGTCCGGCGTCGCAAAGATCGGCAACATGACGGAATGGCCGGGCTGGACCCCGACGGCGGGCGAGCACCAGCGTCTCGATCCGCTACCGAAATTCGTGCCGGGCGGCCCGGCGAACCCGATGGGCGCGCGCGCCATGTATCTCTTTGCCAATGGCAAGGACACGCTGTTCCGCATCCACGGCACCAATCAGCCCGAGTATATCGGACAGGCGATTTCGTCCGGGTGCATCCGCCTGACCAACGAGGACGTCATCGACCTCTACGCCCGGACCAAGATGGGTACGCCGGTCGTGGTGCTGGCGCCGGGGCAGGGCGACTCGCCGCTCCTCCCGCGCCTCGCGTCCAACCCCGGCGTGGTCGCCATTCCCGACACCGGCACGCGCTGATCGCATCGTTGGTTTGAGATTGGTCGATTTCAGATCGATTGGCCGGGCCCCGCCCGGCCAATTTGTTTTGGGCGGATCAGACCGCGGCGCCGCCGATTTCGACGTGCACGATCTCCGGCGGAACGCCGAGCCGCACCGGCGCGAAGCTGGTGCCGAGCCCGCCGGAAACGATCATGTGCCGGTCGCGCTCGACAATGTGCCCATAGGCGAAGCGCGCCCCGTAACGCGACGGCACGAGATGCGGCCATAGCAGCGGAATCCTGACCTGGCCGCCATGGGTGTGGCCGGCAAGCGTCAGGGAGACGCGCGCCGGCACACGCACGAAGATATCCGGCTCGTGAGCGAGCAGGACCACCGGGTCGTCGGTCGTGACCTGGGCGAGGGTGCCTGCGAGATCGTCCTCGCCGCGAAAGCTGCCGGGCCCCAGCCAGTGGGCGATCTGGTCGCCGAGGCCAGCGATCCAGAACCGCGTCGTACCCTCGCCGACGAGCACTGCCCGGTTTTCGAGGCATGGAATGCCGGCCTTCACCAGCGCGCCGCGGATCGTGCGGACATTGTTCCACCAGTCGTGGTTGCCGAGAATGGCCCACACTCCCAGAGGGGCTCGCAGGCGCGCGAGCTCCGCCGCCCAGACGTCGTTCGGCACGTGCTCGGTGACGAAGCGATGGGTCGCAATGTAGTCGCCGAGCAGCACGATGACGTCGGGCTGCAGGGCATTGGTTTCATCGACGACGCGGCTGATGTGCTCGAGAGCCATGTTCGGGCCCCCGGCATGGATATCGGCGATGGCGGCAAGCGATACGCGGCCGCCGGTCCAGCCCGGCGGGGTCAACCGGTAGGAGGTGGTGACGAGACGTTCCGGCTCGATGGCCCCCGCATAGACCGCGGTGCTCACGCCGGAGAGGGCCGCGGCACCAAGGCCGGCACTGAGCCCGCGCAGGATCAATCCCCGCCGGCTGATGCCTGGTCGCAGAACTTCGGGCGGCTTCGGGACAACGACGCCGTGGCGCCCGTCACGACCGGGTGCGGGATCGAAAGAGCTCATGACCGCCTTTTAGGAGATGCGTATGAACGGGCGATTTCACGCAGGCGACAAACTCCCAAGCAATCCCTGGGTCATCGCCCAATCCAGGGTCCGGTCGAGCGCCCGCGTGAGGCGATCGAACATCTCGTCGATCTCATGTGCGGAGATGATGAGCGGTGGGCAAAGCGACAATGTGTCGCCGGCAAGCGAGCGGACGATCAGGCCCTCCGCCTGCGCAAAGGCGACGCAGCGCGCGCCGACGCCCTGCTTCGGCTCGAACGGCTTCTTGGTGCGCTTGTCCGCGACCATCTCGAGGCCCCCGACGAGGCCGAGGCCGCGCGCTTCGCCGATCAGCGGATGCTCGCCGAGCTTCTTCAGGCGCCGCTGGAACAGAGGTGTGATCGCAGCGACTTTGTCTAAGATCCGGTCGCGCGCGTAGATGTCGAGCGTCTTGATCGCGACCGCTGCGGCGACGGGATGGCCGGAATAAGTAAAGCCGTGCCCGAACATCCCGATCTTGCGGCTCTCGGCGAGCAGCGCCTGGTACATGCGCTCCGGCACCATCACGCCGGCGATCGGCAGATAGGCGGACGACAGCGCCTTGGCGACCGAGATGGCGTCGGGCCGGAAACCGACGACCTCGCTGCCGAACATCTCCCCGAGCCGCCCGAAGCCGCAGATCACCTCGTCGGAGATCATCAGGAGATCGTACTTCGCGCAGACCTCCATGATCTTCTCGAAGTATCCCCTCGGCGGCACGATGACGCCGCCGGCGCCCATCACCGGCTCGGCGATGAAGGCGGCCACGGTGTCAGGGTCTTCGCGCAGGATGAGCTCTTCGAGCTCGGTGGCGAGCCGGCTCGAGAACTCCTCCTCGGTCTCACCGTCTCTTGCGTAGCGGTAATGATGCGGGCAGCCGGTGTGCACCACGCCGGCGATCGGCAGGTCGAAATCGGTGTGGTTCGCCGCGAGGCCGGTGAGCGAGGCCGCCGCGATGGTGACGCCGTGATAGGCGCGCTGGCGGCTCACGATCTTCTTCTTCTTCGGCCGGCCGAGCCCGTTGTTCATGTACCAGACGAGCTTCATCTGGGTGTCGTTCGCCTCGGACCCGGAATTGCAGAAGAACACCTTGGAGATCGGCACCGGCGCGATCTCCTTGAGCCGTTCGGCAAGCTCGACGGCGGGATCGTGGCTGCGGCCGTTGAAGAGGTGAGCGAAGGAGAGCTTGCGCATCTGCGCCGCCGCCGCTTCGACGAGCTCCTCGTTCCCGTAGCCGAGCGAGGTGCACCACAGGCCCGCCATCCCCTCGATGTAGGCCTTGCCGTCGCTGTCGTAGACGTAGATGCCCTTGGCGCGCTCGATGACCAGCGGCCCGGTGTCGCGGAACGTGGCGAGATTGGTGTAGGGATGGACGAGCGTTTCGATGTCGCGAACGGCGCGGTTGGTCGGCACGTTCATCAGCGGTGCCTTTCGGCCGAGCGTGCCGGGCGCTTGAAATCGTCGGCCCTGGCATCGAACGGCCGCGGCCGGGGCAGGGGAACGTCGACGAGCACGGGAGCTGGGTGCGCGGACGCCAGCGCATAGCCGGTGCCCGGCTCGCCCTCGAGCTCCCAGTGGCAGGTGCGGTAGCCATTGCGACGCTCGGCGAGGTCGACGTGGATGTGATCCTCGTGGAAGCCGTCGGAGCCAGGGCCGAGCACGGTGGTGAAGCGGGCGCAAGCCGACGCCTTCATGGCGAGCCGGAATTCCTTGGCGACAGCGGCGTCGGTCGGATGCACGGACGCACCGTTCTTGAGCTTGAAGGAGCGGATGTCGAGCGCGTTGGCATGCCCGTGCTCCGAGATCTGGGCGCCAGGGATGCGGTTGCGGCCGCGACATTCGTAGGAATCGAAGTTCTCGATCACGGCGAGGTTCGATCCGAGGACGGTAGCGCGAGCCGTGAGATCGTCGCGGACCCAGTTCACGATCTCTTCCGCGGTCTCACAGCGCAGCACCGCGGGCGGCGAAATCTCGATCGGCTGGTGGTTCTTGCCGATGACGCGCTCGAGCGAGACGACATCGGCGCCGCCGCAGCCATGCGGACCGTGCATGTCGCCCATCGACCTGAACACGGCACGGTCGGGCGTCAGGCGGAGCTGGCACGCGCTCGGCGCCGCTTCGGGCTTGTCGATCGGCGCCGCGGGGGCATTGTAGGGCCCCGATGGAGCGACACCTGGCCATGGCGGCGCAGGCGCTTGCGCTGCCACGCAATTGCCCCAAACAACCCCGATCGCGAGGATGGCCAGTCCGAGTTTCACCACCCTTCCTTCCGCGAAGATCGCGGTGATTTCAAGTCGTTCCGGGCCGGGGCTTTGCTGAGAGCAGCGCCCTGCGCATAAGACGTGGGAACGGACCGGCCTCGAGGACCCGAGAAATGCCTACCTGCGACGTGGTCGTGATCGGGCTCGGCGCCATGGGGAGCGCCGCGGCGGCGAGCCTTGCCCGGCGCGGCTGCAAGGTCGTCGGCATCGAGCGGTTCGAGCCGGGCCATGACCGCGGCTCCTCGCATGGCGCGACCCGGATCATCCGCCAGGGCTACTTCGAGCATCCATCCTACGTGCCGCTGGTGCGTGCCGCCTATCCGCTGTGGCGCGAGCTCGCCGCGGAGGCCGGGGAGCCGCTGATCAACATCACGGGCATCGTCGAGATCGGCGCGCCGGACAGCGAGCTCGTCGCAGGCACGCTCGCCGCCTCGCGGCTGCACGGGCTCGCCCATGACGTGCTCGACGCCCCTGCGTTGCGCCGCCGCTTTCCCCTGTTCGAACTGCCCGATCACTACGTCGCGGTGTACCAGCCCGACGGCGGGTTTCTGCGGGCCGAGCCCGCGATCCGCGCGTTGCTGGCGCGCGCCCGCGCGGCCGGCGCCGAGCTGCGCACGGGGGAAACCGTGCGCGCGATCGAACCACGCGGCGAGGGCGTTCGCGTGGTGACGTCGCGCGGTGCGATCGACGCCGGCTGCGCGGTCGTCGCCGCCGGGGCTTGGGTGAAGGCGCTGCTGGATCTCCCGGTTTCGATCCGGGTGACGCGCCAGGTGCTCGCCTGGTTCGCGCCGCGCGATCCGGCGCTGTTTTCGAAAGACCGCTTCCCGGTGTTTCTGCTCGAGAACGCGGACGGGATGTTCTACGGCTTTCCCGACGACGGAACGGGATCGGTCAAGGTCGCAAAGCACCATCACGCCGACGAGACCGTCGACCCCGACCGCTGCGACCGCGCCGTATCGGCCGCCGACGAGGCGATGATCCGCTCATGCCTCGCCGCACATCTGCCCGCGGCCAACGGACCGCTCGTCGCTGCCACGACCTGCCTCTACACCATGACGCCCGACGGCGATTTCATCATCGACCGGATGCCGGGCCGCGATCGTGTGATCGTGGCGTCGCCCTGTTCCGGGCATGGCTTCAAGTTCGCCCCGGTGATCGGCGAGATCATCGCCGATCTCGCGACGACCGGCGCGACAGAGCGGGACATCTCGCGGTTTGCGCTCGGCCGGTTTGCCGAAAATCGGCGGTAATAATGTCGCATTTTGGCAACAGCTCCGATAATTCCGACACATTTCAATCCTGTCTATCGCCTCGCTTGAGGCATTCCACACTAAAAACATCTAGCGTGGCACAGTACGCGTAGCGTGTAGCGTTCTTCCGGGGGCTGTGACGCGGGGGTTGGGGACGATGAAGGTCTTGCAGGCCACCTGCATCGCGGGTGCCGTACTTGCCGTACTCTTCACTGGGATCCATCAGGTTGGCGCAAACCATCCTGGCGCGAACGCTCACTGCCGCTTCCGGCATTGCGTCCGGACGCCCCACGCCCCTGCGCACTCCGTCGCCGTCAAGACGTCTGCCGCGACCTGGAACAGCGCTTCGAGCAGGGCTTGGGTCGCCGCCCGGGCCGGTTTCCGCACCGTCGTTGATCGCCAAAGCCGAAATCGGGGACGTGCATCATGATGCCGCCGCCCAACCGGCGCCGACGGTGCGTGATGCGTCCGACGAAGCCGCGAACCCGGCGTCGGCGACGCAGGATTTCCGGTATCTCATCTATTACGCTTGGTCCGAGCTGCCGCCTCCCGAGAAGCCGGCGGATATCGTCTTGAATTCATTCAAGGACACCCCGGTCGGAACGCCGGTCGAGGAGATCAAGCGCGCTGCTGACGCGTTCGGCCTGGATTCCAATTTCATGAAAGCGGTCGCCAAGATCGAGTCCGGCTTCGACCCCAAGCAGCGCACCGGGTCCTATATCGGCCTCTTCCAACTGAGCAAGGAGGAGTTCGGCAAATTCGGCTCCGGGCAGATTCGTGATTCTCGCGACAATGCCGTTGCGGCCGCCTACAAGGTCATCACCGAAGGCATTCTGTTTGAATGGGTGACGCACAGAAAGCCGACCTTGAGCGACCTTTACTTGATCCATCAACAAGGCTGGGAAGGCGCCGCGGAGCACATCAACCAACCGGATCGTATCGCCTGGAAATCCATGTGCGCCACCAGCGAAGGCGTGGAAAAGGGCGAGAAATGGTGCAAACGCGCGATCTGGGGGAATACCATTCCGGCCGTCAAGCACGAGTGGAAATCTGTCGATAAGCTGACATCGGCGGCGTTCGTCGAAATGTGGCGCGAGCGGGTTGCTCATTTCTATTCGAAATACATGGCCACTGCGGCCGCCGAACGGACGAGCGAGTAAATTCTGTCAAGTCGTTGGCAGGAGTTGCCTCACCGCGCAGGTCGAGCGGATGCCTTGTGTTGGCCCTTATGCGACTTCCCGGTTGCTTGCGAACAGTCCCGACCAAGACGTAGCGACCCTATTCCAAACTCGAACCGGCCGTGCCATGCGCCTGCCATCGCGCCGCGCAGTCGCCGCGTTCATCCCTTGCTGTTTGCTGCGCGGATGATTGGCGACCAGCGCGCAATCTCGCTCTTCACGAGCGCGGCGAGCTCTTTCTGACCCCGTTTCGACTTGTCAGGAATGTTGCAGCCGAGGCCCGAGAGGCGTTCGCGCACCTTGTCGTCGTCGAGCGCCTTGTCGAGAGCGCCGCTGAGAGCGTCGAGAACCGCCTGCGGTGTCGCCTTCGGGGCGAACAACGCATACCAGGCCGACACCTGGAAATCCGGGAATCCCGCCTCCCCCGTCGTGGGGACGTCCGGGAGGGCCGGATTACGCTCCGGCATGCCCGTGCCATAGACCTTGACCGTCCCGGCCTGCACCTGTTGCACGATGTCCGAAATGGGCTCGCACATGAAGTCGATCTGGCCGCCGATCAGCGCGTTTACGGCGGGGGCCCCGCCACTGAACGGGACCAGCGTGGGCGCGGCGCCGATCACCTTGTTGAGCAGCAGGCCGCTGAAGTGCGAGATCGAGCCGATACCGGAGTGCGCCATGTTCAGCTTGTCGCCGTTGGCCTTCATATAGGCGGCGAATTCTTTCAGGTCGTTCGGAGGCAGCGTCTTGCGAGCGACGATCACGACCGCCTGATCGACCACGAGTCCGATCGGCGCAAAATCGACATCAGGCTTGTAGGCGAGGTTGGGGTAGAGCGCGACCGCGACGGCGTGAGTCCCGATCTGCCCGAGCTCGATCGTATATCCGTCCGGGCTCGCCCGCATCGCCCGCGCCGAGCCCATGGTGCCGCCGGCACCGACGACGTTCTCGACGACGATCTGCTGGCCGAGTGTGCGCGACATGTGCTCGCCGGCGACACGGGCGACGAGATCGCTCGGCCCGCCCGCATTGAACGGCACGATCATCGTGATCGGCCGCGTCGGATAGCTCTGCGCCCGCGCAGCGGACGAAAGGGTAGGGAGCGCAATCGCACCCGCTGCCAGCTGCATAAATCGACGGCGTCGCATTGTCATCGGTTTCGCTCCTCCAAGCACGAGGAAGCTATATCACCAGCATCATCGCGAGGAGGGGTAGCTCGGCAACTTTTTGGATCGCGTAATCATCGGTTCGGTGCCTGAACGGGCTGCTTGAAAGTTGCTTTGGGATGGCCCGGGAGGTTCGGGTCACCGCTGCGTCCCTGCGGAAGCCTCTTTCTGGAGCAGGAGAGCGGGAACGAGTTGGAGCGGTGGGACCAAGCGTGCAGCCGGAAGAGGAGGCTCGACGGGATCAGCGGCCTCGCCGGAATCGGGCCACTTGCCGGCACCAGCGGAGCGGGCCGGATCAGATCGCCGGCGCAAGAAGCTTCTGCAAATCATCGTCACTCGCCAAGGTGCTCTATCAAGCAATTTCAACGGCAACAACTTTCCACACGTGCTGCTGCGGCAGATCGGCGCGGCCGCCGACGCCGGCCGCGACAACTCGCGATACGGACTTCGACGCCCCGCACGACTGCGCCGGTGAGGTTGCCACCGGGCCGGCTCAGGCTGGCAACAAGGCCGGCGGCAACAGGATCCGAGCCTGTACCGAACACGACAGGTATGGTCGTCGTTGCAGTCGCGGCCTTTGCCGCCAGCGACCCGTTGATTCCCCCAAAGGCTGCGATCACCGCCACCGGCCGCCGCGCCAGATCGGCCGCCAAGGCAGGAAGCCGGTCCAAGTCATCGCCCGACCAGCGGTACTCGACCGCAACATTGCGGCCCTCGACGAACCCTGCCTCTTGGAGGCTCTGGCGGAACGCGTGCAATCGTTCAGCAAACACGTCAGGTGACCCGGCGCTCAGATATCCGATGAGGGGAACGGCGGCCCGTTGCGCGCGTGCCGTTATCGGCCATGCAGCCGCGCTCACCAGCCCCGCAACGAACTTCCGCCTGCTCATTCGATCACCTCGTCGGCGATGGCGACCAGCGTCGGCGGCACGACGATCCCCAGCTTGTTGGCCGTCTTCAGATTTATTGCGAGTACATATTTTGTCGGCTCTTGAACCGGAAGATCGCCGGGGTTCTCGCCGTGAAGTATCCGATCAATGTACGCTGCGGCCCGTCGAAACATGTCGATGCGGTCGGATGAATACGAAACAAGTCCTCCACTCTTCACCAGCAGCGGCTGTGAATAGATTGCGGGCAGTCGGTGCCGAGCGACTGTAGCGACAATCTCATCGTGAAGTGCGTCAATCGTGACGTCCGGCGCAAACATCAAGCCACCGTTGGGTTCCGATGCCAGCGTCGCAATGGTCCTATCGATCTCGGAGATTCCGTGAATAGGCGCGATGACGGGTCGAATCCCCAATGATCCAGCCGAAGCCTCGAATGAGCTGACGAAAAATTTCGTGGTGGGGTTGTCGGGGTTGAAAATCAGAGCGACGTGGGAGACCGCCGGCACGATCTTCTTCAAGATATCGAGCGCTTTTCCGATGACGGAAAACTCGTAAACGGATAAGCCGGTCAGGTTTCCACCCGGCCGTGCCAGGCTGTCGACGAGGCCGGCACCGACCGGATCGGCCGTCCCCGCAAAGACGATCGGAATCGTACGGGTCATCTGCTTCAGGATCGGAAGGACACGCCCGCCGGTCGCGACCACTACATCCGGTTTTGACTGGACCAGGTCCGCGGCTGCCCTGCGCACCCGGTCCATGTCGTCTGTGGTCCAGTATTCGTCAAATTGGACTGTCAGACCTTCGACCCAGCCCAGCTTTCGCAAATCTTCCTGCAACGCCTGGACAAAAGCCCGACTTTCCGCATCGGTGCTCGGGTAGGGCATAATGATGCCGACGCGTCGGACCCGGTCGCGCTGTTGCGCCCGTGCGGAAACTGGACACGCCGCTATGCTTCCGAGCCCCGCAATGAACTCCCGCCGTCGCATCTCCGCCCTCCAGAGATTTGTCGGGTAGCCTACAGCCATTCTGGTCGCAGCGGAACGTTGCCCGCGGCAGCATATGGCCGAGATTGGAAAATGCCGCCGTTCGCCCGGAATGTCCGCTGTGCGACGAAATATGTCGCTTTCCTCGGACCCCTATCGGTCTATGCGATTTCCAAATCAACCGCCGCGCTCTGGGGAATGATTCCGGCGCGGGTCAACTCTCGGACGTCGGCGATCGGCGCTTTCCACTGCCCGGCATCGATTTCGGCGATCTGCCGGTCGATGTTTTTCATGACGAAGCGCGAGAATGGGCCGACATGGAGGTAAAAGGCGGTAAACGTACCGACCGCCGGCAGTGCGCCGGGGAAGTTCGCGATGCACCAGCGGAACAGCTTGAGGAATGGCCAGAGCGCATGCGGCTGCCGCACGGCAAGGCGCCACACGATGCGCCACAGCATCACGAGATCGCGGCGCGGCACGCCGAAAATCAGCTTCGGCGGCGGATCTCTGTCGTTGCTGCGGTCGAGCGTTGGGCGCCGCAGCATCGTCGCGACATTTTGGACGCGCCCGAAAAATGCATCGGGACTGTAAATGCGATCGAGGACATGCCGGTAGTCGACCAGAACATCGCGGCGCGGCCGTTTGGTTTCGAAATTCAATCCGCTGACGCATTGATCGCTCCCGCCGGTCTCGGCCGAGCGCCGCTGCAGATACGAAACTGAAAACAGCCGGCGCTCCTTGGCGAGACGGCGTGTCAGTTGCGTGCGCGGCAAGGCGAACAGGAGTCCGAGCGTGCACATCGGGATCGACGTCTCCTCGATGCAATCGATCATGCTGTCGGCCACGCCGTCCTTCTCGGTGTCGAAGCCGAGGATGAATCCTGCAATCACCAGAATTCCGGCACCGTAGAGCTTGTGGATGTTGTCCGCCATGACGCGCCGGGTATTCTGCTTTTTCTGCATGGAGACGAGCGTGTCGGTTTCCGGGCTCTCGATGCCGACGAAGATGATGCCGAAATTCGCTTCGCGCATCAGCCCGAGCAATACGTCGTCGTCCGCGAGATTGATCGATGCCTCGGTGGACAGGGAGAACGGATAGCCGTGCGCCTTCTGCCATTCGATGAGGTGCGGCAGGAACGCCTTCACCGCCTTTTTGTTGCCGATGAAGTTGTCGTCGACGAAATCGAGCTGGCCGCGATAGCCCATGCGATAGAGCGTATCGAGCTCGGCCAGCATTTGCGAGGGCGTCTTGAAGCGCGGGACGCGGCCGTACAACTCGATGATGTCGCAGAACTCGCAGGTGAAAGGACAGCCGCGCGAGAATTGCACGCCGAAATAAGTATATTGCTTGCGTTTGAGAAGGTCGAAGCGCGGCACCGGGGTCGTGGTGACGTCGGCGGTGAATCGTTCGGCCTCGAAACGGCCGCCGCGATCGCCCGCCTCCCAGGCCCGAATGAAATCACCGATGATGCTTTCGGCTTCGCCGAGGACCCGAAAGTCCGCCGCCTCGTAAGCCTCGGGAGACGAGGTCACGTCAGGACCGCCGACGACGACCGGCTTGCCGCGGGCGTGAACGATGTCGATGAGATCGAGAATGTCGGGCCGCTGCGGCATCATTCCGCCGATCATGACGAGATCGGCCCAGTCGATATCGGCGTCGGTCAGATCTTCGGTATTGCGATTGACGAGGCGGCACTCCCACGACGGCGGCAGCATGGCCGCGACGGTGATGAGACCGAGCGGGGCGGTCATCGCCCTGCCGCCATAAACTTCGCAAACCGCTTCGAGACTCAGGAAGGTCCGGCCGGCAAATCGCGGCGAGATCAGCAGGACTTTGGTCGCGTCGGTCATGAAATGGCCCACCCAGTCGCTGTCCGTTCGATGAGCGTATACCAAACCGCGGCAAACCGCGATACCGCTCGTCCGGTGGAATGTGCATCACGTGCACCGCACCGTCGCGACCGACGGGCGGACGCTCGATAACGCGATCGTACAGGGACACACGGAAACCGCGGCCGCAACCGGCACGGGCTGGAATGGTGAGTCCGGTGTTGGTCGTTTTTGTGGCAACTTTGCGGGGGAATGGCTAACTTTGCGCTCGCGGGGGCTGGGGTAGTGTAAGTTGCGCGGCGTGAATGCCAAGGGCGGGAAAGATGCAAAAGCTGTCGTCCTCTCTGCTCACCACGTTGATTGCCGTGAGTTTTGTTGCGTTCGCCTGCGAGAGCGGGGCGCAAAACAGCGGCGGAGCGCCGCCATCCAAGGCGGGCACGCGTGTCATCACGTTGGGGACCAGAGGGGGCCCCGGTCCGACGCTGGGGCGGGCGCAGTCGTCGAACGTTCTGATCGTCAACGGCGCATTCTATGTCGTGGACGCCGGTGAAGGCGTGACCCGCCGCCTGGTGCGTGCCGGCATCGCCATCCGCGACATCGACAATATCTTCATCACGCATCCGCACAGCGATCACACCGGCGGTTTGGGCGGATTGCTGTCCACCGAATACGATTCCAATCGAACCAAGCCGGTGAACATCTACGGACCGCCCGGGACAGATGCGGTAACCAAAGCTCTGGTGCAGTTCCTCACCGTGAGCGCGGACATCAGAATCAGCGAGGGAATGCGGAAGGTCTTCCCGGCCAAGATTTTCTTCGGACACGACACCGGCACCGGCGTGATCTACCAGGACGCCAATGTCAAAGTTACCGCCGCCGAAAATTCGCATTTCAATTTTCGGGACGGGACGCCGGCCTATGGCAAATACAAATCCTATTCGTATCGCTTCGAAACGGCCGACCGCGTCGTCGCATTTTCCGGCGACACCGGCCCCAGCGCCGCTCTCGACGAACTCGCCAAGGGCGCCGATCTGCTGGTCACCGAGGTCATCTCGGTCGAGGAGTGGAAGGACCAGCAGATCAAGAGCGGTCGATGGCAGACGATGACGCCAGAACAGCAGACGCGCGCCCTTCGCCGTGAAGTCGAGGAGCACATCACCCCCGACGAGATCGGCAAGCTGGCGACGCGCGCCAACGTCAAGACTGTCGTGCTGACGCATTTCCTGCCCGCCACCGATCCCAAGGACGGCTACGAACGGTTGGGCGATCAGGTGAGCAAGCACTTCTCCGGCAAGGTGCTGGTCGCCAAGGACCTCATGGAGTTTTGACGCGCCTCTCGAAATTCCCTGCTCGCTGCCAAAGGCACTTTCTCAAGCGCGGAGGCGCGTCCTTGAGATTGCGCGAGCCGCAACGACGCTTCCCCACGTTGGCCGGCGGTGTGGTGTTGCGGCTCGCTTCAATTGAATTGACGGGGCGTCGCCGGGCATGCTTGTTGCGTACCCGATCACCCTCATAATCATGATCCAAGTGGTGCTGCGCCCATGCCCAAACTCTACGAAGCCCTCGCGGAAGCGTTTCGTGCGGAGGGAGTCGACACGCAGTTCGTCCTGATGGGCGACGGCAACATGCACTGGTCGACGGCCTTCGCCAAACTGCCCGACGTGCATACCGTCCACGTCAGGCACGAGCACGCCACCGTGGCGGCGGCGACGGCCTACAACGCGGCCACCGGCAAGATTGCCGTCGCCTCCGTCACCTGCGGTCCCGGATTGACCCAGCTGATGACGGCGCTGCCGGCCGCGGTCCGCGCCCGCTTGCCGATGGTGGTGTTCGCCGGCGAGTCGCCGATCAACGCCAAGTTCTACAACCAGTACATCGACCAGGCGCCGCTGGTGACGGCGACCGGGGCGCAGTACATCGCCGCGCACAGCGTGCCGCGCATGATGGACTACGTGCGCGAGGCCTTCCACATCGCCAAGTACGAGCGGCGCCCGGTGGTGCTGGGCATTCCCTACGACCTGCAGAAGGTCGAGCACATGGCGAACCAGCCCTATGAGACCTCGGCGATCTACCAGCCCAAGGTCGGGCGCATGCACCCCGACCCCGATATCGTGGCCGAGGCCGTCGAGCGACTGGCCGCGGCAAAGCGCCCGATCATCCTCGGAGGCCGTGGTGCGCTGCGCGCCGGCGCACGCGATGCGGTGATGAAGCTCGCCGACCGATGCGGCGCGCTGCTCTCCAACACGCTGCCGGTGCGCGGCATGTTCGACGACCATCCGTTCGGGCTCGGCACCACCGGCAGCTACTTCACGTCGTTGGGCCGGGAGATGTACCAGTCGGCGGACGTCGTGCTGGCGGTCGGCGCGAGCCTTTCCTACTACGTGGGCGGCGGCCACTATTTTGCGAGCGCCTGCAAGATCCAGGTGGACGATGCTCCGCGCGGCTTGCGCGACGGGCAGAAGGCCGCCGACATCTACGTCAGGTCCGACGCACTCGTCGGCGTCGAGGCAATCCTTGCCGGCCTCGACAAGAAGCTGGGCGCCGGCAAACCGACGGCTGCCACGATTCGCTCGAAGGAGCTCGCGCATCGCATCGCGACCGAGCCGGCCGACGCGATGCCGTTCGAGATCGCGCCGGGGCTGCTCGATCCGCGCGAGGTGATCCGGGCGATCGACAAGGTCATTCCGAAGGACTGGGACATCGTCGGCGGCAGCGGCCATCAGGCCTATTTCAACGTCCAGATGCGCGGCAGGCCGGCGGAGCGCTACACCACGGTCCGCGAATTCGGAGCGGTCGGCAACGGCCTTTCCTATGCCCTCGGGGTCGCCGCCGCGCGCCGGCAGGGCCATGAGGGCAAGATCGTGCTGTTCGAAGGCGACGGCGGCCTCCTGTTCCATATCCAGGAGCTCGAGACGATCAAGCGTCAGGGATTTCGCATCCTGATCTGCGTGATGAACGACGGCGGATACGGCTCGGAGTTCCACAAGCTGCGGGCCGACGGCATCGACGATGGCCTGGCCGTGTTCGGCCGACCCGCGTTCGAAGACATCGCGCGCGGCTTCGGCCTGCGCGGCCACGAAATACGCGATCTGTCGGTGATCCCGAAACTGTTCGCCGACTTCGCCGCGCAGGGCGAAAGCGAAATCTGGAACATCCAGATCTCGGATCAGGTCACGGCACCGATCATCCGTCAGACCATCAAGCAGGGGCACGGCAAGATGTGAGGGTTTCGAAGAAGGGGCGCTTGGCGGTTGAACACGCGGGCCATCTTGCGCGATGCCCGCTCGACCGCGGTGAACCCGCCGCGCTACCGTGCCTCACAGGCCGCCGCTTTTTGACCCGAACCAGAAGTGACCATCACCTGGCCGGCAAGTGAGCGACCATTCCTTCCGTGCGCGCGCGCACATCGGGTGAGGCCAGGCAGGTGGCGACGGCTTCGTACCCTGGAGACCCCCGATACGGAAGGACCCGGCTCGGCGGACTGTGATTGGCAGGACATAGGATAATCGCTTCGTCCGCGCCCACACAATCCAGGTCCAAGATCGCGCTGGAGCGCGTGAGCACGAAGAGCGGCCTCGCAGGCGGCCCGCGCCGGCGCAAATGGATGATCAGGGCCTCCTGCGTGGTCACATCCAATCCCTGCTCCAGCATGTCGATCACCAGGATGGGAGGAGTTTCCGATTCCACCGCCGTGAGCAAAGCAAGGAGGGCCGCTGACTCGGTGCCGCCATCATCCACGATTGCGGCCAGGCTCTTGTCGACCCGAGATTTCAAAGCGAGGTCGCTTTCGAGGTCCGCCCGAGCGGCCGCGGCGTCGTTCGCAAGCCGATCCAAACCCACAAACGCCGCATCGGGGAGAGCTGTGGCCAAGCGCTTTGCCAACCGTGTCTTGCCACTGCCGAGCGGGCCAACAATGTAGTTGAGCGATCGGATGTCGTGTAACTCGAACGGTTCGCCACCCCACGGCCAAGGAAGATCGAACGCGACGCTGATGTCGGGCGTCGGCTTGAGCAGGCGAATAAGCTCTCTGGTGTCCGGCACTTCGCCACGGCTGAGGTTCGCACGCAGACGGCACACTTTGCCTATCGTGTCGCCAAGCTGGCGCACCCGATCTTCGAGGGTTTCTTTGTGTGCCGCCAACATCCGATCGAGAGTCCGGGCGTCGCCTGCAAATGCCCGCGCTACTTCGCTGAGGCTGAGGCCGAGCGCGCGCAATTCCATGATGTCGGCGGCGAGAGCTATTTCGGCAGGACCATACGCCCGCCATCCTGCCGGCGTGCGGCCAGGGGCGATCAGGCCGCGTTGCTCATAGAGCCGCAGGGCCTTCGTGGAAATACCGAGCTGCCTGGCAGCCTCGGACGGGCTGAGAAATCGGGCGGCAGAGTTCACGAATCACCTCGTCGCTACCTGACCGCCGCTCTTATGGAGGCGGCCGCAAGGGTCAGGTCAAGCGGTGTTTCGCGATTTATGGCAGCCCAACCAGCGCGCGGCACTGAGGGGGCCGAGCGGGCTTGCGGGCGCAAGATTGTGACACGGCAGCTTCTTGCCCGAATTCGGCCAACCCGGCTCCCCGAGCGCGGGGAACGGCCCGCCGCGACCGCGCACAACATCTCGGGGTTTTCGATCGACCGGCCTCGCCGCGGGCGCGGCCGATCGGAATTGAGTGCGATCTGCCGCGCTCAGCGCGCGCGTTTGACCTGCGAGCAGCTCACCACGCTCGCGCCGCTCTTGCCGCCCGCCTGCTTGTAGCAGAACGACATCGTGTCGTTGCCGATGAGCTGGCCGTCGAGGTAGCCGTCGGTGTCGACGAGAAGGACGGTGCGGTTGTTCGCCCCGGTGAGCTCGCCGATCATCGGCTCCTCGGTCTTCTCGCCGTTGCCGGTGAAGATCTGGTTGCCCCAGAAACGATTGTCCTGCTGTCCGGTGACTTCGATGACGAGGTCCTTCTCGAACATGCCCGGCTTCTCGAACGAACCCATGTTCGAGGGCCAATGAAGCCCCATGCCGGCGACGATGGTGTGCGTCTTGCCGACCCATTTACCCTTGATGTCCGGGATTTTGTCGGCTGAAAGGGCGGGGCCCGCTATGACCGCGGCAAGCACCAGTCCGCAGACGGCCGACGCTTTGGCGAACGATTCGCGTTTCATGATGTGCTCCAAGCAAAGTTAAGCAGGGTGGCCGCCTCATCGCACAAGGCTTTGCGGCAGACAAATCAAAAACACCTTCGGCCCATGCGCGCGTAGCCCGCGACGATCGGTGATCGGCAGGCTCCGGTCGTTCCAACGGCGGGAACGCCGACTGGGCGGCGTCGCCGCCCGGAGCGAAAACGTCGCAGCCGCGGCGTTGCACTCGGTTTGCGCCCTCCCGCGGCGTTGCTAAGCTGGCTGGGCTAAGACGGCAAGCCGGCCTGGACCGGCCGTCGAGGGGAAGAAATGCTCGGGTTGATGCAGGATTGGCCGCTGCTGTGCCACCGCGTGATCGATCATGCGGGCCGCTACCACGGCGAACGGCGGGTGATTTCGCGCTCGATCGAGGGCCCGCTCCACACCACCAACTACGCCGAGATCCGCGCCCGTGCCCTGAGAGCGGCGCAGCGCCTCGAGCGCGACGGCATTCGCCTCGGCGACCGTGTCGCGACGCTGGCCTGGAACACCTGGCGCCATCTCGAGACCTGGTACGGCATCCTCGGCATCGGCGCCGTCTACCACACCGTCAATCCGCGGCTATTCCCGGACCAGATCGTCTGGATCATCAATCACGCCGAGGACCGGCTGCTGTTCACCGACCTCACCTTCGTGCCGCTGCTCGAAAAGCTCGCCGACCGGCTGCCGAGCATCGAGCGCTACATCGTGCTCACCGATGCGGCCCACATGCCGCAGACGAGCCTTCGCAACGCGGTCGCCTACGAGGACTGGATCGCCGCCGCAGACGGCGACTTCGCCTGGAAGACATTCGACGAGAACACCGCCGCAGGCATGTGCTACACGTCGGGAACGACCGGCCACCCCAAGGGCGTAGTCTATTCCCATCGCTCCAACGTCCTTCACGCACTCGGCTCCAATCAGCGCGACGTGATCGGCCTGTCCTCTGGCGGATATCGCGCTCGCGGTGGTGCCGCTGTTTCATGCCAATGGCTGGTCGCTCGCCTTCTCCGCGCCGATGGCGGGCGCGAGCGTCGTCATGCCGGGCATGAAGCTCGACGGCGCCTCGCTCTACGAGCTGCTCGACACGTTCAAGGTCACCTGCACCGCCGCCGTCCCGACGGTTTGGATGGGCTTGCTCGCCCATCTCGAGGCGACCGGCAGCACGCTCCCGCACTTGAAGCGGATCGTCGTCGGGGGCTCCGCCTGTCCGCGGGCGATGACGCAGAAATTCCAGGACGTCTATGGCGTTCCGGTGATCCATGCCTGGGGCATGACCGAGATGAGCCCGCTCGGCAGCACCTGCTCGCTCAAGCCTGAATATGCCGGCCTGACCGGGGAGGCGAAGCTCGACATCCAGCAAAAGCAGGGGCACCCGCCATTCCTGGTCGAGATGACCATCGAGGACGACGCCGGGAAGGCGGTGCCCTGGGATGGCAAATCCTTCGGCCGCCTCAAGGTCCGAGGGGCCTCGGTGGCGCGCGCCTACTACAGGGGCGAAGGCGACGACGTCCTCGACGACAACGGCTATTTCGACACCGGCGACGTCGCCACCATGGACCGCTACGGCTACATGCAGATCACCGACCGCTCCAAGGACGTGATCAAGTCGGGCGGCGAATGGATCTCCTCCATCGAGTTGGAAAATCTGGCGGTCGGCCATCCCAAGGTCGCAGAGGCCGCGGTGATCGGCGTGCGCCATCCCAAATGGGACGAGCGGCCGCTGCTCGTCGTGGTCCTCAAGGACGGCGAGACCGCCGTCAAGGATGACATCCTCGGCTACATGCAGGGCAAGATCGCGACGTGGTGGCTCCCTGACGACGTCGTCTTCGTCGAGGAGATCCCGCATACCGCGACCGGCAAGATCCAGAAGGTCACGCTGCGGGAGCGCTTCAAGGACTATGCCCTGCCGACCGCGATGTCGGCCTGAGAGACGCCGCCTTTCGAGAATGCTGTCGACGTTCCGGACGAGATCGGTCGTCAAAATCAATGGGTTCGAAGGCGTTGCCTCGTCCCAAGAGGGCCTTTATTGAGGGGCACAAGCGTCTTGCGCCGGTTACGGCGCGGGCCCGGGCGGTAGAAGCCCGGCCGGGTCGGGCATCCAGCGTGAAAAGTCGTTGCTTTTCCGCTATGATGCTCACAACGGTTTGGCACGGGTGACCGGAAATTGGGGGTGACCACCATGTCGATGGCCCTGACTCGCCGCCGGATGTTCGACGAGCCGCCCTCGCAACTCGCGATCTGGGCGCGGCGGCTCGCCATATTCGCCGTCGTAGTCGCGGTGCTCGCGATCGGCATCGAGCAATGGGGCGGGCTCGAGACCATCCCGATGCTGGTCACCTTCGGCTCTTCGCTGGCGCTTGCGTTGATGGCGCTTATCATTGCCGGCGCTGCTTTCGTGGTGCTGTGGATCAATGGCGGGCCGGGGGCGGGTGCGGCGGTTACCGCGACCGTGATCGGATTGCTGCTCCTCGGTTATCCCGTCTATCTCGGTTACCTCGCCTACACATTGCCGGCGATCAAGGACATCACCACCGATCCGATCGACCCGCCGAAATTCGAGGTGGTGGCGCGGCTGCGTCCGGCCAACACCAGCGTCTATTCCATCGAGACGGCAGCGGCGCAGAAGGAGGCCTATCCCGACGTCGAGCCGCTGCTCGTCAAGGTGACGCCGACCGTCGCCTATGAAGACGCCATGAAGGTCATCACCAAGCGCAAATGGCGCGTGGTCGATGCCCGCACGCCGCAGCCCGGCCGCGACGGTCACATCGAGGCGATTGCGCGCTCGCCGATCATGGGCTTCCGCGACGACGTCGTGGTGCGCATCCGGCCGGCCCGCGACGGCACCCGGATCGATGCGCGTTCGGCCTCGCGCTACGGCTACACCGACTTCGGCGCCAATGCCGCGCGGGTCGAGGCGCTGCTCGACGAGATCGACGATCTCGCCAGCATGCCCGTGCGTCCTGCGAAGCCGGCGGCGCCGGCGAAGCCCGATCCCAAGAAACAGCAGCAGCCTCAGCGCGGCGGCGTCGCGCGGCGATAGCGTCCGAGGATCGAGGGCGGCCCGTCGGTCGTAACGAGGCCGCGCGCCACGAGGTCCTCGAGATGGGCGAGCGTCGAGAGCCCGGCGGCGCCGGCGAGGCGCGGATCGAGCCCGATATAGATCGCACGCACCAGGGTCGGAATGTCCGCCTCGCCCTTGTCCAGGCGATGCAGGATCGAGGCTTCGCGGCCGTGGCGGTGGCGGATGTAATGCGCGACGAAGGCCGGCGCGTCGCGGATCACGTCGCCATGGCCGGCGAGATAGGTCGTCTCCGGCCGCGCCGCGAGCCGCTCGAGGGAGGCCATGTAGTCGCTCATGGCGCCGTCGGGCGGCGCCACGATCGAGGTCGACCAGCCCATCACGTGATCGCCGGAGAACAGAACGTCGGTGCCGCGCAGCGCATAGGCCATGTGGTTCGCCGTGTGGCCCGGTGTCGCGATCGCCTCCAGCGCCCAGCCGTCGCCCTCGATAACCTCGCCATGCGCGATCTTCCGGTCGGGCACGAAATCGGTATCGCCACCGGCATCGAGCCGCTTGGTCTCGCCGATATGCAGCGGCCGCGCCGCGCGGTGCGGCCCCTCGCCATAGGTCGGTGCGCCCGTCGCCACTTTGACCGCAGCCGCCGCCGGCGAATGGTCGCGGTGGGTATGGGTGATCACGATGTGAGTCACCGTCTCGCCGCGTACCGCGTCGAGCAGCGTCTCGATGTGCCTCTGGTCCGGCGGGCCGGGGTCGATGATCGCGACCTTGCCGCGGCCGACGATGTAGCTGAGCGTTCCCTTGAAAGTGAATGGGCTCGGATTGTCGACGAGGATGCGCCGCACGCCGGGCGCGACCTCCTCCACCACGCCGGGCGCGAGGTCGAGCTTGCGGTTGAATGGGATGTCTTCGGCCATGAGATGACGGAGTTTGAGGTGAGGTGAGGACGCCCATCATATAGGGCTGCGCCGGCGATTTGGCGAACGGGGAGGGCGGTAGGGCGCAAACAAGCGCAGCGCGTTGCGCCGCGGAGTTGGAACGGTGCAATGCGCTTTGCTTATTGCACCTACGCTCCACCGCTACGCCGCTACTCGCGGACGAATTCGTAGGCCTGTCCGTCATCGAGGGAGAGGCGAAGCACGCTGAGCTTCGCCTCCTTGTCGATCTGGAACTGCACGAAGCCCATCGGCAGCGGGCCGAGATCCTCGGCGATCGTGTCGAAGCGGCCGAGCGGCATCAGTCTCGCGGTGAAGACGTCGCCGTCCCACGGCTCGAGCTTGAGCTTGGCGCCGGTCGCGGTGAACTCGAGCACCAAGGCGCCAGCTTCGACCGTGACCGAAGCCTTGCCGATCGCCGGATTGGCGAAGCGGCCGGCGAGCGGCGCCAGCAACGGGAACGGCCGCGGGTGCTCGGGCTTGGCGAACATCTTCGCCGCCGCGTCGTATTTCGCCGTCGCCGCCTTGAGCAGGTTCGCCGCGTGGTCGACGTCGGGATTGCCGAGGATGCGATCCATGGCCCAGCCCCCAATCGCGTCGGGGAAACCGACGGCATTGGCGAGCACGATGACGCCGACGCCCTTGTCGAGCAGCAATCCGACATAGGAGCCGAACCCGGTGGTCCCGCCATTGTGCCAGACGACGTTGCCATTGGGCGTCTGCTGGATGACCCAGCCCAGCGCATAGAACGACTTGTCGCTCACCGCCACCTTCGGCGTGCGCGCCGCGGCCATGCTCTCGGGGGAGACGATGCGCTTCCCCTCGAAGCTGCCATTGCCGAGCTGCAGGCGAACCCAGTGCGCCAAATCCTCGATACTGGAGTTGAGGTTGCCGGCGCCGCCGAAGTCGTAGGGAAAGACCTGCGTGAAGGGCACTTCGGTCATGCCGGTGGGCGCCCAACGATAGCCCTCGGCATGATTTGGCGCCGCGGCGATCGCAGCTGCCGTGTAGGAGGAGTCCTTCATTCCCAGCGGATCGAGCAGCTCCTGGCGAAGCACCGTGTTCCAGTCCGGAGCGCCCGCCGCTTTCGCAACGATCAAACCGGCCAACACATGGGTGATGTTGGTGTAGGCGAACGTGGTGCGGAAGCTCGACACCGGCTCGACATAGCGCAACGAGCGGACCATCGCCGTTTCATCGAGGCCGATGAAGCCGAGTGTGTCGTTCACGTAAGGCGGCAACCCGGAGCGCTGCGCGAGCAGATCGAACACCCGGAACTCGCGCGTGACCCAAGGGTCCCTGAGCTGGAACTCAGGATAGAGATCGACCACGCGGTCGTCCCAGTGAAACTTGCCGCGGTCGACCATGATGCCCTGGGTCGCCGCGAGAAACGCCTTGGTGGTCGAGCCGATCTGGAACACCGTGCGCGCATCGACCGGCGCGCCACCGGCCTTGCTGCGCACGCCGAAGCCTTTGGCGTAGACGAGTCGATCGCCGGCGACGATGCCGATCGCGAGCCCCGGCACGCCGAACACGTGCATGGCGCTGCTTGCGTAAGCCTCGAGATCGGGAACGAGCGCCCGGATGCGGCCTTCCGTGTTGGGAGAGGGATCGGTCACCTGAGCCGGCGCGGCCGCTGGGTTCGTGCATAAAAGCGCGACGGCCGCGAAGACAGGGAGCGAGCAATTCAAGCGGATGCGTTGGGTCACGGATGCATCATAACGGAGAACGCCTGACGAATCGAAGACGTCATCAACCCAACAGACCGGCTTGAACGGTCACCACCTCGTTCCGAGGCGACGCGCCGAAGCGAGGCTTGCCTGACTTCGGCACTCAATAGCCTCGAACTCGGCAACAGCAGTCTCGATGGACGGCAGCAGGTTGCGGCGTGGCCGTCTTCTCGCAACTTTCTTGCGACCGAGACCGAGCAGCTCTTGCGCATAGGACGCATGCGAAAATCGAGAATCGGAGATTTGCGGTGCGTCTCGACCCTCCCGACCGCCACCTCAAAAAAAGTTGAACGACGTAACAATTCCCGGGTGCACCCGAAACAGTGAGATACGCCGCGTCGCTCGGCTTCATGCAGGTCCTTGGGCAGTGAAGTCGCGGGCGCGGTCCGTTTGATCGAGAGCGGGTGGTGGGATCTCCATGAGGATATCAAGCGGGGCAGCCGTCCAGACAAAGCGACCCGGTCCGCGCCAGCGGTGCGCCGACAGCAGCGGGTCGTGCGCTCCGACGGAGCGACGGTGATGAGCGGCGCCGGATCGGAGGAGAAGGGCGACCCGGACAGCGAGTGGGCCGTCTGGATGGCGAGCGCACAGACGGGGGACCGTGCCGCCTACGATAACCTGCTGCGCGCTTGCATTCCTTTGATCAAGCGCGTGGCGCGCGGTCAGGGCGTTGGGTCGGAGAGCGTCGATGATGTCGTTCAGGAGACGCTGCTTTCGATTCACCGCGCACGTCACACCTACGACCCCGGCCGTTCCATCACCGCCTGGCTAAAAATGATTGCGCAGAGGCGTGCCATCGACGCACTGCGCAGGAGGCAGCGCATCAGGGAAGTCCACGCACCGAACGCATACGAAAGCCATTGCGATACCGGATGCGCCTCCCATGCGGTTGCGTTCGAGCTCCGCGACACCGCTTGGCTCAGCGCTGCCGTACGCAGCCTTCCGGTTCGACAACGCGAGGCCATAGACCTGCTCGTCTTCCAGAGCCAATCGTTGGCGAGTGCCGCCGTCGCTGCGGGACGCTCCACCGGATCGCTCAGGGTGAGCTGGCATCGCGCCATCAGGACGCTTCGAGCTCAATTTCACGGACAGGAGTAAAAGTCATGGTTCCTTCGACTTCGCAGGACCGACTCATTCGCAGGCTGGCACGCGATCTCGAGCCGGTTCGCGGCCTGATATCACCTGGACAGCAGGTCCTGCTGTGGTTCGGCTGCCTTGTAGCGATCGCGGTGCCGCTGGCACTCAGTCGCGACCCGACGACCATCACGCAACGATTGGGGGCTGCGCCAGACATCTGCCTCGGTGCGGTCAGTTCGATGCTCACCGCGCTGCTCGGAGCCGCGGCGGCGTTTATGCTCAGCCGGCCCGACCGGCCGAGGCTATGGGCCTTGCTGCCCGCGCCGGCGGCCGCGTTTTGGGTCGTCACGAGCGCGATCGGCTGCCTGAAACAGCCAGGCGTCACCGACATCGATGGCGGAGCGCAGGCAGGCGCGGACGCGTGCTTTTTTTCCATTCTGGGAACCGCGATGCTCATCTCGATGCCACTCATCGGGCTCCTGCGGCGCGGCTATTCATTGTGGCCTGATTTCACGTCGATGCTGTGCGGCCTCGCCTCCGCAGGCGCGGCAGCGACAATCACCAACGTTGTTCATCCGCACGAGGCCGGTGCCTCTCACCTCGCGCTCCACGGCTTGGCCGTAGGCGTGATCGTCGTTTCGAACCGGGTTGTCGGTCATTGGGTCCTCGATACCGAAAGAGGAATGGTCCGCCGTAACAAAGGCCCGCGTGCGCGCGAATGATCATTCGTTGACGGCTCTGCCGCGGCCGATTTTGTACCCAGGAGAACCGACCATGTTTGACATCGTGCTCGCGGCGATCACTCGCCGCGCGATGCCTCCGCATGAACCGACGCTCGCGGAATTGTTGTCCGACGGCATCGTCCAAGCAGTGATGAAGGCGGATGGCGTCGATGCAAAAGCGCTCGCGGCAGACCTGCGGAAGACAGCCGAGTGCTTGGGGGGGCGGTCACGGATGGCTGCGTGACAACGACTGATCAGACTGCTTTCTCACATCAGGAGAGATGTCATGGATAAACTGCTCGCCTGGGCTATTCGTCCCGTTCCCGCGCGATGGGCCGTTTGGTACGCTATACCGCTTCGGATCGTCGTCGGCATCGGCTTTGTGCAGCATGGCTATGCCAAGCTCGACAGGGGCGCAGATTCTTTTGCCACGATACTGCACGCTCTAGGCATGCCGATACCTTCCTTTCTTTCCTGGCTCACGATTGCCATCGAGCTTTTGGGTGGATTGGCGGTACTGTTCGGAGCCTTCATCCCTGTGGCCGCCATCCCGATGGCGGCCATCCTCGCAGTCGCCACCGCGACCGTGCATTGGCCAAATGGTTTCAGCTCCATCAAGCTGCTCTCGGTAGACGCGGCGGGCGCCCATTTCGGTCAACCCGGTTACGAGGCGGACCTCCTTTACCTTGCCGGCCTCGTTGCTCTTGTGATCGGCGGATCCGGTCCTCTGGCCCTAGACGCCTGGCTGTTTACCGGTAACGGCAGCGACCGCGCTTCTCGGTCCGAGATATGGTCTCCTGATAAGCGCTTCCGCTGACTGGATTCATCAGAAGGTTACATGGTTTCGATTCACGTAGCTCCGTTACCTGCGCCGGCACTCGACAAGGCTGATCTTCCGACGAGGGCTGATCAGGCCGTCAGAAAAAGCGGGAAACGCGACGCTCCCTTCGCTCCTCGTCAGTGATTTTGAAGCGAGGATCAATAAATCTCCGGCTCCGGGATCGCACCGCCGGCGAGCAGGAAATCGAAATCGCAGCCTTCGTCGGCCTGGCCGATGTGCGCGGCATACATCGCGCCGTAGCCGCGCGGGTAGTGCGGCGCAGGCGGCGTCCAGGCGGCGCGGCGGCGCGCGAGCTCCTCGTCCGACACGTGCAGGTGGATGCGCCGCGCCTCGGCATCGACCTCGATCTCGTCGCCGGTGCGCACGAAGGCGAGGGGGCCGCCGACGAAGCTTTCCGGCGCGACGTGGAGGATGCAGGCGCCGTAGCTCGTGCCGCTCATGCGCGCGTCGGAGAGGCGCAGCATGTCGCGCACGCCCGCTTTGAGAAGCTTCTTCGGGATCGGCAGCATGCCCCATTCCGGCATGCCGGGGCCGCCTTTCGGGCCGCCGTTCTTGAGCACGATGACGTGGTCCGGCGTGACGTCGAGATCGTCGCGGTCGATCTCCGCCGCCATGTGGTTGTAGTTCTCGAACGCGAGCGCCGGGCCGCGGTGGCGCAGCAGCCGCGGATCGGCGGCGGACGGCTTCATCACGCAGCCGCGGGGCGCGAGATTGCCGGTGAGCACCGCGGTCGCGCCCGCGGTCGACACGGGATCGTTGAGCGAGTGGATGACGTCGCGATGGTAGACCCGCGCGCCGTCGATGCCGGCGCCGAGCGTCTCCCCGGTCACGGTCGGGCAGGAGAGGTCGAGCCGCTCGCGCAGCTCCGCCATCAGGGCGCGGATGCCGCCGGCGTAATAGAAATCCTCCATCAGATATTTTCCGGACGGTCGGACATTGGCGAGCACCGGGATCTCGCGCGAGATGTCGTCGAACCGCTTCATGTCGAGCGCGATGCCGGCGCGGCGCGCCATCGCGACGAGATGGATGATGGCGTTGGTCGAGCCGCCCATCGCCATGTGGACGCGGATCGCGTTGTCGAAGCCGGCGGGCGTGAGGATGTGCGCCGGGGTCAAATCCTCCCACACCATGTCGACGATGCGGCGCCCGGCGGCCGAGCACATCCTGATGTGGCTCGCGTCGACCGCCGGGATCGACGAGGCCCCCGGCAGCGCGAGGCCGAGCGCCTCGGTGATCGCCATCATGGTGGCGGCGGTGCCCATCACCATGCAGGTGCCGAACGAGCGCGAGATGCCGCCCTCGATCTCCTCCCAGTCCTTCTCGCTGATGTTGCCGGCGCGTTTCTCGTCCCAGTACTTCCAGGCGTCGGAGCCGGAGCCGAGCGTCTCGCCGCGCCAGTTGCCGCGCAACGACGGCCCCGCCGGTACGTAGATCGCCGGCAGTCCCATGCTGATCGCGCCCATCACGAGGCCCGGCGTGGTCTTGTCGCAGCCGCCCATCAGCACCGCGCCGTCGATCGGGTGGCTGCGCAACAGCTCCTCGGTCTCCATCGCAAGGAAGTTGCGATAGAGCATGGTGGAGGGCTTCACCATCGGCTCGGCGAGCGACATCGCCGGCAGCTCGATCGGCAGCCCGCCCGCCTGTAGCACGCCGCGTTTGACGTCCTCAGCTCGGTCGCGCAGGTGGCCGTGGCAGGCGTTGATATCGCTCCAGGTGTTGATGATGCCGATGACCGGCTTGCCGCGCCAGTCGGCGGAATCGTAGCCGAATTGGCGCAGCCGCGAGCGATGGCCGAACGAGCGCAGGTCGCTCGCGCCGAACCAGCGATGGCTGCGTAGGTCTTCGGGACGTTTGCGGGTCATGTGGGTTCCGTGGCCGTCGCGTTGTTGGCACTCGGTCATGGCCGGGCTTGTCCCGGCCACCCCGATCATAAGGCACGGCGGTGCCACGCAATCGGGGTCGCCGGGACAAGCCCGGCGATGACGCAGGTATATCAGTTGCGCGGAAGTGCGAAGCTAATCGATCGAAGCCCCGGCGAACTTCACCACCTTTTCCCACTTTGCCGTCTCGTCCGCCATCACCTTGCCGAAGTCGGCGGGAGTGCCGGCCATGGGAATGCCGCCGAGGTCGGCGAGCTTCGCCTTCATCTTGGGATCGGCGAGGACGTCATTGACCGCCTTGTTGAGCTTGGCGATGACCTCGGGCGGCGTGTTCTTCGGCGCCCCGATGCCGAACCAGGCGCTGGCCTCGTAGCCCGGCACCGTGTCGGCCACCGTCGGCACGTCGGGCAGTGCAGCGTTGCGCTTGTCGGTGGTAACCGCGAGCGCGCGCAGCTTGCCGCCGCGGATGAACTCGATCGATGACGGCAGGTTGTCGAAAAGCACGTCGACCGTGCCGGCGATGAGATCGGTCAGCGCCGGATTGGCGCCCCGATAGGGGACGTGGGTCATCTTGATCCCGGTCATCGCCATGAAGAGCTCGCCGGAGAGGTGCACCGAGGTGCCGTTGCCGGACGAGGCCATGTTGATCTTGCCGGGGTTCGCCTTGCCGTAGGCGATGAACTCGGCGACCGTCTTCGCCGGGAAGTTGGGATTGATCTCCATCACGTTCGGCACCCGGGTGATGCCGGCGACGGGTGCGATGTCGCGCAGGAAGTTGAACGGCAGCTTCTTGTAGAGTGTCGCGTTGATGCCGTTCGCCGGATTGACGAGCAGGATCGTGTAGCCGTCGGGGGCTGAGTTCACCACCTGCTCGGTCCCGATGTTGTTGCCGGCGCCCGGCCGGTTGTCGATCACGAACTGCTGGCCGAGGCGCTCGGATAGCGCCTGGCCGACGATGCGGGCGAGAATGTCGGTGGTGCCGCCCGGCGGGTAAGCAACTACCCACTTGACCGGCTTGGTCGGATAGTCCTGCGCCTGCGCGGCAAGCACGGGAAGGCAGGTGAGCGCCACAAGGGCGAGCAGGGACCATGTCCTCGAAGACTGACGCATGACGTTTCCCCAGGTGCCCGTTCGGTTTGCGGCGCCGAACTAAGATTTGTCGTGAACGCGAAAAACGCGTGTCTCGAAAATGTACCCGGGGAGCGGCGATCAGCACAAGGCGCGGAGCGCCGCGGCATTGCCGCACCGCCGCAACAATTTGTGGGTTGCGCTTGAGGGATCGACAATTTAACGCTTGCTGAGTCGCCTTGTTCAGCCGCGTCCAGGGGTGGGCGCAGATTTGGCGGGCCCAAGTCTTGTGGGCTCAAGTCTTGTGGGCGCAATTCGTGAGGGGGGCCTTGAGATGGCACGAGCGGACTTCCAACGCATGAATGTGCAACGCTTTCGCGGCGCTGCGCTGTTTGCCGGCGCGGTGGCGTTGTCGATCGCAAGCGTGTTTCCCGCGGTGAGCGCCGATTACCGCGGCACCCAGGACCAGCAGCAGGCCTGCACGCCCGACGTGATGCGGCTGTGCGCCGACAGCGTCCCAGACGTCAACCGCATCGTCTCCTGCCTGCGCCGCAATCGCTCCAACCTGAGTGCGCCCTGCGGCGCCGTGTTTGGCGCCGGCGGCGCCCACCGCCCGAAGAAGGGGTAGGGGCAGACCGCGCCCCTCAGCCTGTAACCCGGATTGAGCGCAGCGAAATCCGGGTGGGCATGCACAGCACATTCGGCGCCTGCGGTTGGTGCTGCTCTGCCCCGGATTTCGCTACACTCAATCTGGCTACATCCGAATTCAATCCGGTTGCGCCGCGGACTCGGCCGGCGGCCGGCCGAGTTCGGGCGCTGCGATCTCGCGCCACAGCGCGACGAGCACCGCGAGCAGCGCCGGCCCGAGCAGGAGTCCAAGCAGGCCGAAGCTCTCGACGCCACCGAGGATGCCGAGCAGCACCCACACGAAGGGGAGCCGCGTCGTGCCGCCGATCAGTACCGGCCGCACGAAATGGTCGGCCACGAACACCACGGCGAAGCCGAACGCGACGAGTACGATCGCCGGCACGATCGCCGGCTGGGCGAGAAGCCACAGGCCGGCGCCGATGAACACCACCGGCGACGCGAAAGGGATGATCGACAACAGTCCGGTGAGAAATCCCAAGAGCGCCGGATGCGGGACGCCGGCGAGCTTGTAGGCGATGCCGAGCAGCACAGCCTCGCCGATCCCGATCAGCAACAGCCCGTCGACCGTACCGCGAATTGCCGCCGCGGCGATCGCGAGGAACCGCCGCGCCGGCGGGCCGAGCAGCCGGTGGCTCGCCGCATGCATCTGCCGCAGCAGCGTGTCGCTCTCCCGGAACACGAAGAACACGGTGATGATCACGAAGAAGAACGTCACGCTGCGCTTCAATGCCTGCCCACCGATGATCCGGCCCCACTCGGTAAGCGCGCTCATGTCGATGCCGGACAGCAGGCTGCGCTCGCCGGTGAGGCGCGGATCGAGCCACTCGGTCAGCGTGCTCCCGATCAACGGCAGATTGGTGATCCACGCCGGCACGGTGAGCTCGTGGCGGCGCAGCTCGTCGAGCCAGCGCAGCGCAGTGCGGTAGTCGCGGCCGGCCTCGACCGCGGCAAAAGCGAGCGGTCCGAGCACCACGACCGCGATCAGCGCGGTCATGATCAGCGCCGCCCAATCGCGCCCGACCCGCGCCCGCAGCGGCACGAACACCGGCCACACGGCGATGGCGAGCATGACCGACCACGCGAGCGCCGGCAGGAAGGTCGAGAGCATCCACACCGCAAGGGCGAGGAGACCAAGCGAGGCGGCAATGCCCGCGACGCGCCGGCTATTGAACGGGCGGTCCTTCGCGGGGAGCTCGATGGGTTGCATGTCGGTCATGGGGCGAGATTAGACAGCCTCGCCCGCGAAGGCGAGAGGCGTAGTCTCGCCACACTTCCGTTTCACCCGCTGACCAGCGGACAGCCGCCCTCTTTGAGCGGGCGCCATGCCTCTGCGGCGGGGATGGTGGCGCGCAGCTTGTAGAAATCGCCGAAATATTTCGACTCGGCCGGCTTCTTCACCTCGAAGAGGTAAGCGTCTTGGATCTTGCGGCCGTCGGCGCGCACGCTTCCCTTGCCGAACAGCGGATCGTCGGTCGGCATCTCCTTCATCTTCGCGGTCACCGCGCGGCCATCGCCGTCGGCCTTCAACGCTTCGACCGCCTTGAGATAGTGCAGCACGCCGGAATAGACGCCGGCATGGACCATGGTCGGAATCTTACCCGGCCGCTCCGCCTGCCAGCGCTTGGTCCAGGCACGGTTCGCGTCTGTCATGTCCCAGTACCATGTCTCGGTGAGGACGAGGCCCTGCGCCAGCGGCAGCCCCAGCGCCGCTATGTCCGCGCTGAACACCAAGAGTCCGGCGAGGCTCTGTCCGCCCTTGACGATGCCGAACTCGGCGGCCTGCTTGATCGAGTTGATGGTGTCGCCGCCGGCGTTGGCGAGGCCGATCACCTTCGCCCGCGAGCTCTGCGCCTGCAGCAGGAACGAGGAGAAATCGCTGTTGTTGAGCGGAACGCGCACGTGGCCGAGCACCTTGCCGCCATTCGCCTCGACGACCGCCGAGGTGTCGCGCTCGAGCGCATGGCCGAAGGCGTAATCCGCGGTGATGAAGAACCAGGTATCTCCGCCGGTCTTCACCACGGCCTTGCCGGTCCCGTTGGCGAGGTTCCAGGTGTCGTAGGTCCAGTGGATCGTATTGGCATTGCACTTCGGACCGGTGAGGTCCGAGGTCGCCGGGCCGGAGGCGATGAACAGCTTGTTCTTCTGCTTCGCCACTTCACTTACCGCGAGGGCGACGGCGGAATTCGGAATGTCGATGATCATGTCGACTTTGTCGACGTCGAACCACGAATTGGCGATGTTCGATCCGACATCGGGTTTGTTCTGGTGATCGGCGGAAATGATCTCGACCTTCATGCCCTTCGCGGCAGCGCCGAAATCCTCGACCGCGAGCTTGGCCGCGACGACGGAGCCGGGGCCGCCATTGTCGGCATAAAGGCTCGCCATGTCGGTGAGGACGCCGATCTTGATGACGCCGTCGGTGTATTGCGCGAAGGCCGTGCTGCTCGCAAAGAGCACGGCGAGCGAAGCAAACGCAAATGTCGTGGGTGACGCGATGCGGTTCATTCTTGTTCCTCCCTGGTGCCGCATCTCGTTTGTGCGGCGGAAAAGCGCCGGTTGATCCGGAGCGTCTCGATCCTGAAAAAAAGGTCTCGGCGAAAAATCGCGAGCATCCGCCGCGGATATACACGCTGCCTTTGAGTTGCAGGCTTCGGCACGGCCGGCTGGCAGCTCTTGGCCGACGCTATCAGTTCGTGAAGGCGCCCGAAAGCGGCGCCATAGGTGCGCAGAGCGTCTCTCGGGGGATCGTTTGCGTCGGACAGGCGTTCGCTGATAGAGCCCTGAACGCGCCGCTTCGCATGGCGCAACACGCCGGTATCGAAGCACATCCAAATTCACACTGGAGGGCAGCATGTTTCGTCGATTCGTCGCCCTGACGACGAGTGCGGCGCTCGTGATCGGCACTGTGCCAGCGCCGCTCGGCGCGCAGCCGGCGCCGGCTCCGGTCGCCGCGCCCGACCAGACGCAGCAGGGCGAGCAGTTCAGCAGCGCGCAACTCGAGGCGCTGCTCGCGCCGATCGCGCTCTACCCCGATACCCTCCTCACCCAGCTCCTGATGGCGACGACCAATCCGCTGGAGATCGTGGCGGCGAGCCGCTGGCTGGCACAGGGCAACAATCGCGACCTCAAGGGCAAGGCGCTGGAGGATGCGCTGCGAAGCCAACCCTGGGATCCGGCGGTCAAATCGTTGATCCCGTTCCCGCAGGTGCTCGAGATGCTCAATGCGCAGCTCGAATGGACCCAGCAACTCGGCTACGCGATGCAGAACCAGCAGGCGGAGGTGTTCGATGCGATCCAGCGCCTGCGGGCGCGGGCGCAGTCCACCGGCACGCTGCAATCGACGCCGCAGCAGATCGTGCGCACCGAGCCGGCCCCGCCGCCGCCTCCCGGCGCCGCCGATCCGCGGGCGCAGAACATCGTCATCGATCCGGCCGATCCGAACTTCGTCTACGTCCCGAGCTACGATCCCTCGCAGATCTACGGTGTGTGGCCGTACGCGGACGTGCCGCCGGTCTATTACGCACCGCTGCCCGGCTACGGCTATCCGAGCGCGCTGGTGGCGGGGCTCGCGTTCGGCGTCGGCGTCGCGGTCGGCGCGGCGCTGTGGGGCTGGGCCCGCCCCAACTGGGGCTGCTGCTGGGGCGGCCGCTACGGCGGCGTCAACGTCAACGTCAACCGATGGAACGCGATCAGCCCGAACCGCCCGTGGCGCGGCGGAGGGGGCGGGGTCTGGCACGCCAACAATCCCGGTCTGCGGCCGGGTGGCGGCATGGGTCGCCCGGGCGGCCCGGTCGGCCGGCCGGTGCGGCCGGGCGGTCCGCCCGGGGTGGTGCGGCCGGGCGTTCCGCCGGGCGGCCATGGTCCGGGCGCAGGTCCGGGCATCCCCGGCGCTCCGGGCCTGTTGCCCGGCGGTCCCGGCCATCGGCCTGGGATTCCCGGAGGTCCGGGGCAGCGACCCGGATTGCCTTCTGGTCCGGGAAGTCGGCCCGGCCTGCCGGGACACGATCGCCCGGCGGGGCTGCCAGGTCAGGGGGCGGGGAACCGGCCCGCGCCAGGTCCCGGCATTCGACCGGTCAATCCGCAGCCCAGGCCGGAGGTCGGACGGCCGCAACCGCGTCCGAATGTGCGACCGGCGCCGATCACCCGGCCGCGCCCGCACCGGTCGCGAGACCCGCTCCTACGCCGCGGCCCGCCATCTCGCGTCCGGCACCGCGGCCGAGCTTCCAGGGACATCCTGGCGGTCGGGGAGGGGGAGGCCGCGGCGGCGGCAGGCACCGTTGAGACGCGGGTTCTCGGCGTCGAACGAGCGGCGATGGCCTGTCGGCGTCACCGCTGTCGCGGTGACCTGATGTCACTATCAGGCTCGCACCGCGCGACTTAATCTGTCGGCGGATATCCCCCACACCGATCTGACGAGGAAAACAACGATGCAGGCTTCATCTCTGAGCTTCCAGGCTGCCGTGGTGCTGGTGGTCAGCGGCATGATCTGGGGCATCGCCATGGCGATATCCGGGGACCACGCCGCGATGCCGGCGCATGCGCACCTCAACCTCCTGGGCTGGGTGTCGCTCTTTCTGTTCGGCATCTATTACCATCTGCATCCCGCGCTCGACCGGACCCGCGCGGCGCTGGTCCAGGTCTGGGTGTGGATCGCGGCCACGGTGGTGATGGCGATCGGCGTCGCGCTCGCCCATACCGGCCACGCGGGGGGCGATCCCATCGCCGCGGTGTCGTCTCTCGTCGTGCTCGCCGACATGCTGTTGTTCGGTTGGCTGGTGTATCGCACCGAGCCGGAGAAACGAACGTCACGGGCGCCGTTCCCCGCGGAGTGACTTGGGGCATTCCCAAGCTCCGTTGACCAAGATCAACGCCGGCTGAGCTAGACTGGCCACTCTCGGCCAGGGGCCCGCCGTGCTGATAGCGCTGTTCGCGGACATCCACGCCAACCGGCAGGCGTTCGAGGCCTGCCTCGCCGCGGCGCGCCGCCAGGGTGCCGCACGCATCGTGCTGCTCGGCGACTATGTCGGCTACGGCGCCGACCCCGAGTGGACTGTGACGACCGTCATGGACCTCGTCGACGACGGCGCCATCGCCGTGCGCGGCAACCATGACAATGCGGTCGGCGACGCCGGCGAACAGCTCAACGTCGAGGCGCAGGTCGCCATCGAGTGGACCCGCGGCGAGCTCGGCGCGGCCGAGCGACGCTTCCTCGCCGAGCTGCCGCTCACCCGCGAGGAGGACGATCGCCTCTACGTCCACGCCGATGCCAGCCGGCCGGCGAGCTGGATTTACGTCGCAGACATCGCGGACGCGGCGCGCAGCATCGCCGCCAGCGCGCTGCCGCTGTCGTTCTGCGGTCATATCCATCGCCCGGCGCTCTATTCGATGTCGCTCACCGGAAAGATGACGGCGTTCACGCCGACCGCCGGCGTCGCGATCCAGCTCCTGCCCGGGCGGCGCTGGCTCGCGGTGCTCGGGTCGGTCGGGCAGCCGCGCGACGGCAATCCTGCCGCGTCCTACCTGATGCTCGACACCGCGCGCGGCGAGGTGACGTGGTGCCGGGCGCCCTACGATGTCGAGGCGGCGGCGGCACGCATCCGCGAGAAAGGCCTGCCGCCGCGGCTTGCCGACCGGCTGTTGGCCGGACGCTGAACCCGGGAGGGGAACGATGCCGTCGCTGCAGATCGGCTCGGTCGTCGACGGCTTCGTCATCGAGGACCTTTTTCATCGCGGCGGCATGTCGACGCTGTGGCGCGTGTCGCGGCCCGGCGACCCGATGCCGATGCTGATGAAGGTGCCCAAGCTCGGCGAGGGCGCCGACCCCGCCGCGATCGTCAGCTTCGAGATGGAGCTCATGATCATGCCGCGGCTCACCGGCGAGCATGTCCCGAAATTCATTGCGGCCGGCGACCTTGCGGTCGAGCCCTACATCGTGATGGAGCTGATCCCCGGCAAGACGCTGGTTTCGCGCGTGCCGGACGTGCCGCTGCCCTATGACGAGGTCGCCGAGATCGGCGTCAAGGTGGCCTGCGCGCTCGACGATCTGCACCGCCAGCACGTGGTTCATCTCGACGTCAAACCGGGCAACATCATGTTCCGGCCGGACGGCGCCGCGGTCATGCTCGATTTCGGGCTGTCGCGGCACGACCAGCTGCCCGACCTCATGCAGGCGGAATTCCGCCTGCCGTTCGGCACTGCGCCCTACATGGCGCCGGAGCAGATCCTGGGCGTACGCCAGGACCCGCGCAGCGATGTCTTCGCGCTCGGTGTGCTGCTCTACTTCTTCTCGACCGGCGAGCGGCCATTCGGCGAGAGCGAGACCATGGCGGGTATGCGCCGGCGCCTGTGGCGCGATCCCTATCCTCCGCGCCGGCTGCGGCCGGACTATCCGCCCTGGCTTCAGGAGATCGTCCTGCGCTGTCTCGAGACCGAGCCGGCGTGGCGCTACCCGACCGCCTCGCAGGTCGCGTTCGACCTGAGCCATCCCTCGCTGGTGAAGCTCACCGCACGCTCCGAGCGGGTGAAGCGCGATCCCTGGACGACGGTGCTGCGGCGGCGTTTCAACACTGACCTCAAGCGGCCGCGCACGCGCTCTGCGCTCGCCGTGCAACTCGCCGCGGCGCCGATCATCGCCGTCGCGGTCGACATCGCAGAGGAGGCGACCGTGCTCGACGAGGCGTTGCGCATGACCGCAGCGCGCATCCTCGCGACGCTGCCCGAGGCGCGGCTCGCCTGCCTCAACGTGCTCCGGCAGGGCCGCATCACTCTCGACACCACGCTCGACGCGCGCGGACACAACAAGCATCTCGACCGACTTGTCGCGCTCAAGCACTGGGCCGCGCCGCTCAAGCTCGATGAGGCGCGTTTGACCGTGCACGTGCTCGAGGCGGTCGATCCGGCCGCCGCCATTCTCGACTTCGTCGGAGCGAACCGCGTGGATCATCTCCTCGTCGGGGCGCGGCAGAGCTCGTTGCGCCATGCGTTCCTCGGCAGCGTCCCGGCAAAACTCGCCGCCGAGGCGCCGTGCAGCGTTACCGTCGTGCGGCCGCCGCGCGAGGAGGCGAACGACGATTCTCGTGGCGAACGCGCGGGTGACCACGACGAAGCGATGCCGCGGCGTTCGCTCGAACGGGCTGTCCGCTCGAATGGCATGCGCCATGTCGATCCGCGAAAAGATATAAATTTGTTATGGGGGAAAGGGGTTCGAACTGCGAAGCGACGATACGGCTTCGAATTATAATAATTATTGCTGGTGTCGGAGGGGTTCGCTGCCGTCGTCGCTCAGCGCAGTGTCGAGGCAGGTGATCAGGCTTTCTTCGGTGAACGGTTTGCTCAGGTAACCGATGGCTCCGGCATTGATGACGCGGGCCCGTATTTTCTCGTCGGGAAACGCGGTGACGAAGATGGTGGGCATGCACCGGCCCTGCGAAATCAGGCGATTTTGCAGGTCCGCGCCGGAGAGGCCCGGCATCTGCATATCGGTAATCAGGCAGGATGTGCGGGAGACGAGATCGGAGTTGAGGAACTCTTCGGCGGAAGAAAATGTCGCCGCGTGATAGCCCAAAGACCTCACCAGCCCCTTGGTAGCCTCTCGCATCGACTCGTCGTCGTCGACGATCGAAATCAGGAGGGTCCTGCGCAAAGTCGGCGCTCCTAGGTCTTTTTATTGCTGACGACTGGAGGCCGGTGCCCCACCGGCGGCGACTGTGGCCGCGAGACTCCAACATTGGGCGTGGTCAGGGATACTATACATTGGTTTAGACTACTTAAGGCTGTGCACGGCGAATCCCGAGCACGTCGGCCATGCGCACGAGATCGGCGAGCGAGCGCGCGCTCATTTTGCGCATCACGTTGCCACGATGCACCTTCACCGTGATCTCGCTGACGCCGAGCTTCGCCGCAATCTGTTTGTTCATCAATCCCGCGGTAACGAAGCCCATCACCTCCTGCTCGCGCGGTGTCAGCGATTCAAAATGGACCTTGACGTCGTGCACGGTGTTGTCCTGCTCGCGCCGTGCGCGATCGCGTTCGAGCGCGATGCCGACGGAATCGAGCAACTCCTGATCGCGAAACGGCTTGGTGAGAAACTCCACGGCACCGGCCTTCATCGCGCGCACGGTCATCGGGATGTCGCCGTGTCCGGTGATGAAGATGATCGGGATGTTCACGTTCGCCCGCGCGAGCTCGGTCTGGAAGTCGAGACCGCTCAGGCCGGGCAGCCGCACATCGAGCACGAGGCAACTCGGTGTGTCCGGCAGCTTGCTCTTGAGGAATTCCGCGGCCGCGCCGAACAGTTCGACCCGCAGGCCGACCGAGCGGAGCAGGCTCCGTAACGCCTCGCGAATCGACTCGTCATCGTCGATGACGAAGACAACTGGCTGCGTTTCGGACGGCCCCTTCATGCGGTTGACCCCAACCCAACTGAAAAACTTATGAAATCCACAAAGATGGGCGGACTGTGGCAAGCCGCAACAAGGAGCGTGGAAAGGCCATTGGCGCCATCGTAACGCCGCGCCGCCGCCGCATCTGGGGCGGGTTCTCTGCGCTCCGGCATCCGCGGTTTCGACCCGCAATCAGGCCCGCGATGCCTGATCATGTCCTTGATCGTGCCGCCGCCTATACCAAAGGATAATAAGCCGGCACCAAAGGACAAGGACACTGTACCAACGAACAATTCTGGCGGGGAGGCATTGCTGCCAAAATGCTTGTCATAGGCAGCCACCACGGACACGGCTTTGGAAGAGGTGGCTGTCGCGTAGAGTTGCGTATGCGTCATCTAACGTGTTTGCCGTCGGCGGTTCCGGCGGTGCGGATGTGAGCTTCGGCGAGCGTCCCGCAAGCAACGTACCAATTACCATCGGCTGAGGATACCCCCCACCCCCCACCCCAACCTCGTCGATGGTCGCGCGCGCCCCAGAGGCGCGCGCCCTTTTTTGGGCCCCCGCTGAGCGCGGGCCAGTCTGTTTGGAGCGCGATCCCGCGGAAGCGGATCGCGCTCCTTGCATTTTGGGGACAGGCGTCGGCTCGTGACGATATCGGCTGGTGACGAGGAGGCCGCGCCTTGCGGGGCGCCGACCCCCGGGGTTGCGGCGCGCGGCCCCACGCGCGGGGAGCGGTCGGGCGGCGGGAGCAGTCGTAAGCCAAGCGAGAAAAGGGGAAGTGGCGGGTAGGCCACCGCGCGCCGTCGCTGCGGCCCGGACGCCGGTTAGCGCCGCACGATCGCCACCGGCCGCCCGGCTGACACCGGGCTGCCGGGATCCGACTCCTGAAGTGGCAGGACGATCTGAAACACCGCCCCGTGGGGATGGCCGTGGGAGGCCATCAGCCGTCCGCCATGGGATTCGACGACCGACCGGCAGATCGCAAGTCCCATTCCAGAGCCGTTCGCCTTTGTCGTGAAGAACGGATCGAAGATACGGTGGATGTTCTTCTTCTCGATTCCGGGCCCGCTGTCCTGCACCGTCGCTATGATCTTGCCGGGCTCGCAGCGTTCCGAGCGCAATCGCAGCACCCGCGGCCGGTCGCTGATCGCGCCCATCGCGTCGAGGGCGTTGGTGATCAGGTTGAGGATCACCTGCTGGAGCTGGGCGCGGTCGGCGGTCACCGGCGGCAGCACCCCGAGCTCGGTCTCCACCGTCACGCGGCGGCTCTCCAGTTCGCCGCGTACCAAAGAGAGGACCTCGCGCACGATATCGTTGACGTCGACCGGAACGCGCGCCTGGACGTTCTTCTTGAACAGGGTGCGTACGCCGCTGATCACCTTGCCGGCGCGGTGACCGTCGCTGACGATGCGCTTCAGTGTGGCACGCACCTCGTCGAGATCGGGCGCGGCATTGGCGAGCCAGCGCAGCCCCGCATTGCCGTTGGCGACGATGGCGGCGAGCGGCTGATTGATCTCGTGGGCGATCGACGCGCTCATTTCGCCCATCGCGGTCAGCCGCGCGACCTGAGCGAGCTCGGACTGTGCGGTGCGCGCAGCCTCCTCGGCGGCCTTGTGATCGGTGATATCGAGCGCGGTTGCAGTGATGAGTTGGGGATTCGTATCGGCATCCGGGATGCTCGAGAAGTAGATGTGGCTCCAGATCGCCGAGCCGTCCCGGCGCCGAAACTGCGTCACCGCATCGTGGCGCGGATACGCCCCGCGACGCAGCTCGTCGCCGAGCCCGCGCAGCGTATCGCGGTCGTCCGGAAAGCCGAGGTCTACGAGCGAGACGGTGCGCAATTCCTGGTCCGAATAGCCGAGCATCGCCTGGAAGGCGCGGTTCGTCGCGACGAACCGCGCGTCCTTGTCGAGCACCGCGACGCCGGCCGCGGAGGTTTCGAACACCGAGCGCCACCGCTCCTCGCTCTCCTTGAGTGCGCGTTCGGCACGCCGGCGCCTGACTGTCTGCACCAGCAACGCCGCAAGCAACGCCGACTTCGATGGCGATCACGATGATCGCGATGAGGATCACTCTCTCGTGCTGGGCCAACACCGACGGCGTGGCCGACACCGCGCGGTCGCTCGCCGGGCTCGCATCGGCGAACCGCCAGGTGCTGAGCTCACGTGCGTGGTAAGGTCCTCCGCCGGCGTCGTAAGACGGCAGGCCGAGGGTGGGGCGTATCGCGAAGCCGACAGGAGTTGCGATGGCGGAAGGCGCATACTGCGGTTCGCCGCGCGCTTCGAGCGGGCCCGCACACAACGTCGAAAGCGAGATGATTGCGAGGCAGGCCAGCAACCTCGGAGCAACAGGCGGCGCAAACGCCAATGATGGTCGGCCTCGAACCAACTCGCGCTTCCTTCCATCATCCGGCGCGAAGCCTATCCGATGATCCCAACGCTTCCAATCGCGGCGCCCGAGATCGAACATCACAGAGGATTTCAAACCTTTGCCGCTGTGGGCAACCTCGATCGCGGGGTCGTAACTCGCACCGTGCGCGCGCGACGCGCCGACGATGCGCACCGGCGATCGCGCGCCGGAGCAGCGACGGGCCTCCGGCCGCTTCACACCGGACTTGCAGCGAAGACCGCCGAGCGCCTGCTTCAGTTGCGTGTCGACCGGATCGCGGAGCTCAGCCGAAAGCGGTGCGCGGTGCGCACCGACCATTCCCGTGCGATGCGCCACGATGGCTACGCGAACCCGATGATCGCGAGCGGTCGATGGCTGCCGGCCGCGAAGTAGGCCTTCTTGCGCGGAGGCGACGGCCGCGCATCGTCGAGACACGCGCTTTCCGAATTCTGCCCGCCGAATACCGGACAGTTCAAGTCAGGCGAGCGGATGTTGAGGCGCTCCTCGGTCGCGCCCGAGAGCAGCAGAAGCGCGCCGAGGAGGGCGGCCGCCGCGAGGATCGATTTGGTGGTGATCGGCATCATGAACCCCCCGCTCGATACGCAACACGCGCGAAGCGGGCCCAGCTGATTTGAGTCAACAAAGTGTGTAATTTGAACCACCATAAAGAGAGAAGATGTGCGAAGAGGTCGGTGCCCTATACCTTGGTTTAGGTGTGGCCGATGCCTGGACCGGCCCGCACGTGTCCGCGGCCGGTCTGCGCGCTGGAGTAACGCATAACTGTGCAGCGGGCGCCACATCGTGGCACCCGCTGCGCGTTCCGCTTTGTCCTCTGCGGAGTCTTAGCTCTTTGGCCCGTCCGCGGGCCGGTCACCGGGCTCGCTGCCGCCCGCTCACGCCCAGGCGTGCTCGACGCCCGCTTCCTTGAGCATCTGCGCCAGCCGGTTGCGCGCATAGAACATCCGCGTCTTGACCGTGCTCGCCTGCGCGCCGACGATCTGCGCCACCTCTTCCACCGACTTGTGATGATAGTAGACGAGGTCGAGCACTTCGCGCTGCGCGGTGGGAAGCTTCGACAGGCAGGTGCGCAGGAGCTGGCCGAGCTCGATCTTGCCCCAGGTGGTCTCCGGGTTGTCGGCGGTGTCCTCGACGGCGGCCGCATCCTCGTCGCTCAGATATTCGTGTCGGCGGCGCTGCAACGCATCCTTGGCCTTGTTGTGGGCGATCGCCATCAGCCAGGTGGAGACCTTGGACTTCGCCTGGAAGTTCCCGGCGCCGCGCCAAGCGTGCAGGAACACCTCGCTCACCACGTCCTCGGCAAGCGCCTCGTCGCGCGTCAAGCGCAGCGCGAAGCGGTACACGCGCACGTTGTGGCGGGCGTAGAGAACCTTCATGGCGAGCTTGTCGCCCGCGGCAATGGCGATGATGAGGGTCGTCGTCCGACCGTTCCTCGCAACCCGACTTGGGCGGGGCGACCGGACTGGTCAACGCGTATCCGATATGCATGACAAAACCCCCCGACTACACCGTGCCCCAACGTAGGGTTAACGATAAGTTAAGAGGCCCGCCGGTGCTATTAAACGCAGGTGGGGCGCCGCTATCTCAAAGGTGGGGCCACCTTAAACTTAGGTTTAGATGGGGGCGCGCGTCGACCTCGGAGTCGCGCACCGACGGCCCGAGCCTGGACGTCCGGGGGCGAACGACGATGCGGCGCGTCGCGAAGCGAGGACGGCCGCCGTGCCGTCTCCTAAACCGCCGGATTGTGCTCGCAGGGCCTGTCGCGGTTGAGCGCGAAATCGAGGCGATCCATCAGCCATTCCTCGCGGAAGGGCTTGCTCAGGAAGCCGACGGCGCCGGCCTTGAGCGCCTTCGTGCGGGTCGCCTCTTCCTGGACGGCGGAGATGAAGATGATCGGCATGTGATTGCCTCGGGCGATCAGCTCATCCTGCAACTCGATGCCGCTCAGGCCCGGCATGTTGATGTCGAGGATCAGGCAGGCGCTGTCGTTGACCCGGTCGGATTGCAAGAATTCCTCAGCCGAGGCGAAGGTATCGACGCCGTAGCCGAACGATCTTACCAGTCCCTTGGTTGCTTCGCGCAAAGACCGATCGTCATCGACGATCGATATCATCGGGACATTCGACAAGGCAGCGTTTCCTTCCGGTCAATGCCGCACTATTGACGGAATCATGACTCGGCAGCCACTGTCCACAAATATCGTTCACGCAACCTGAAGAAATAAGGCGGCTATACGTAGGTATAGAGCAAGTACGCGAAGGCTTGCCTCGTGCTGGAGTAACACGCTGCCAAGCGAAACTTGATCTGGCTTCAGGGATCCGCAGACCGCCGCTCGCGTAGGCTGCGCACGCTGTGCAGTCCGGTATCCATCCACCGCATTGGACAGCTGGAGGTCTCCACTCGGTTCAATCCGGTCGGGGCTTTTTTCGTGAGCCTCGCATGGCTCGGTCAATGTCCCGGCCACAGGCCGGGCGTCGCCAATTCGAGCAGATGATCGTCGGGATCGCGGAAATAGATACTGGTGCCACCGCGCGGCCAGTTGGTGCGGCCCTCGATCGCGACGCCGAAATCGGCGAGGCGCGCCTCCCATTGGGGAAGCTCCTCCGCAGCGATCGAGAACGCGACGTGATGCGGACCATTGCCGTCGTGGGGCGGGATGGTGCCTCCGGGCATCGTCACCGTCTTGAGCGACTCGCCGCGGCGAAACACCAGGAGCATGCTGCGCCCGCCGACATCGTACGCGCACATGCGTTGGTCGGAATAGACGGGCGCGAGCCCGAGCGCCCCTTCGTAGAAGGCGCGGGCGCGATCGAAATCGTCGACGTAGAGAACCGTCTCGAGAACCCCGGCGAGGGCGGGCATGGCGGACTCCGACATTATGCCGGAGCCCAGTTCATTTCGCGAGCGCCGTCAATCGTCGCGGCGATCTCGCTAGCGAGGCATTCGCTCCCATGACGGCCACGTTGACAAGCTTCGACCAACTGAGCCCGACCGCAAGATTGCCGAGAAACAGTACACCGCCGCGCTACAGGCTTTCGAACGCGCTCGGCTCAACCGCGAGCAAGGGGGTCTATTTCGCACTTGCGTTGCTGCCTACACATCTCATGGCCAAGTCACAACCTGCTGATCACTTTATGGGGTGCAGTCGCTGAGGCCGCGACTTTTTGGATCGTGACCCGCGTGACGGTGCGCGGGAACGACAGCTGGGCGGCCGCGTTGCCGACCCGCGTCGACTTGCGCAGTGGATGTAATCACGATAAATTTTCATCGAGGGCTCTTGCGGTCCTTCTGCGCAGGCTTCCTTTTCTGTGCAGCTTCAGGGTGGGACAAGGGGATTATCGAGTCCATTTCAACTCGATTGTCTTGCATCCCGCGTAAGCTGTGGGGGATGTGCCAAACTCTCCTCGATCGATAAACAGCATTGGGCCCATGGCGGGCGCACATTTGTAGCGTTGCGTACAGCAAATTATTTCGAGGCCGTCCTCGGAGGGGAGATCACGATGAGAATATTGTTGCCAACAACCGAGCAGTCATGCTCGGTTGAAACAAACACGCATGGTGCGGTGGTATCTTCTGGCCGGCGTGCGCGGGTGTCGATCTGTCTCGCACTTGCGACTGTTCTCGGTGCGACCGCCAGTTGGTTCTCGCACGCAAGCGCGCAGGGTCTCTTCACCGAATACAACGTTCCAACCAAACCCGGCAGTTTTCCGCTCTCCGCTGTAACGGGCCCGGATGGAGCGCTATGGTTCGTTCAGCGGAATTCGAATACAGTTGGACGAATGACCACCGCAGGCGTGGTTACCGAGTACGCGATCCCGACCGTGGATAGCGGCCCCAATCAAATTACCTTAGGACCCGACGGCGCATTGTGGTTCACAGAATCCGCCGGCAATAACATTGGACGAATTACGACGACCGGCTCATTTACCGAGTATCCTCTGCCCGAGGTCGGAAGCCAACCAAATCCCATTGTCACCGGTTCCGATGGCAACCTGTGGTTTGGTGAAAACGACACCATCACGGGAAAGATCGGCAGGATTACGCCGGCCGGAGTAATCACGGAATTCACGCTGCCAAGCGGCAGCAGCGCGGTACTATCCGCAGTTCATGACGCTAGGACCAGACGGCAACGTGTGGTTCACCGAACAGGCTGCAAGCAAGATCGGCAAGATTACGACCGCCGGGGCAATTACTACGTTCAACCTGACGAGTGGTCGGGGCCCGCGTGGGATAGCGTCCGGTTCCGACGGAAATATCTGGTTTACTGAGCAAAGCCACAATGCCATTGGCAAAATAACCACTGGTGGTGTTGTTACGGAGTTCGCGATTCCGACCGCCAGCAGTGGGGCGTGCTGCATGACGGCTGGTCCCGATAACAACCTTTGGTTTGCCGAGTTCAGCGCCAACAAAATCGGCCAGATCACGACGGCTGGAGCCTTCCAAGAATTTAATGTTCCGACCGCGGGCAGCGGCGCTTTCGGCGTAACCGTCGGCCCGGACAATGCGATTTGGTTTGTCGAACAATCTGTCAATCAGATCGGAAGGCTTACTACGACCGGCGGAACGTTCACTGAATTCCCCATAGGGACCCTCGGGACGGCTTTTCCATGGACGGTGAGAGTCGGTCCTGACAACGCGTTTTGGTTTTCCGAGCAATACGGCAACAACATCGGCCGCGTGACAACCGCGGGTGCCTTCACTGAATACGCACTTCCAGCGCTCAACAGCCTGCCCCGCGGCATTGTGGTAGGTTCCGACGGTGCGCTGTGGTTTGCGGAATGCAACAACAACAAAATCGGTCGAATCACGACCGCAGGGGTGATTTCGGAATTCACAGTTCCGACAGCGAGCAGCTGCCCTCGTTCGGTGGCCCTAGGCTCGGACTCGGCGGTCTGGTTCGCCGAGCAGAACGGCAACAAGATCGGCCGGATCACCACCGCTGGCGCCATCACCGAGTTTGTAGTTCCGACCGCGGGCAGCCAGCCTCATACGATCGCTCCCGGCCCGGACGGGAATCTTTGGTTCTCGGAGTATGCCGGCAATAAAATCGGGCAGATCACCACCGCGGGTGTCTTCACCGAATTTCCGATTCCGACCTCCGCGAGCGCGCCTAACGGAATAACAAAGGCACCCGACGGCGCACTTTGGTTCACCGAGGAGAATGGGCAAAAGATCGGCAGGATCACGACTGGCGGGGCAATTACAGAATATTCGATTCCAGGTGCCGGCGGTAATCCCACGAGCCTTGAGACGGGTCCAGACGGAGCGCTTTGGTTTACGTTGAATACGGGCAATGCCATCAAGCGGATCACGATGGCCGGACTTTTCGTGGGATCATTCAACGTGCCCACACCCGCGTCCGCGCCGGGCGGTACAAGGCTCGGGCCCGACGGAGCCATATGGTTCAACGAGCAGTTTGGCAACAAGATCACGCGGCTACAGCCGCAGATCTTCGCAAACAGCCATGACCTCAACGCGGACGGCTACAGCGACATCGTCTGGCAGGATACCAGTGCGAATACTGCGGTGTGGCTGATGAAGGGTGCGTCGGTCCTGTCGGCCGTCGGTCTCGGCCAGATCCCCGGCTGGTCGATCGTCGGGCAGCGCGACTTCAACGGCGACGGAGACAGCGATCTGCTGTGGCGTAACGGCACCGGCGACGCAGCTCTGTATCTGATGAACGGGACCACGGTGACGTCGGCCTTAAGCCTCGGGAACGTCCCGCCGGTATGGAGCGTCGTCGGGGTGGGCAACTTCGCTGGCGTCGGCTTTGGCGGGATCCTTTGGCGAAATGGCGTCAATCTCTCGGTTTGGATCATGAATGGCGCCACCATTACCAGCGCAGTGAGCCTCGGCACTCTGCCGGTGAGCTGGTCAGTCGCCGGAGTCGGTGACTTCAATGGGGACGGCTACAGCGACCTCTTGTTCACCGACACCGGCGGCAACATTGCGATCTGGTTCATGAAGGGCACCCAGGTGATATCGGCGCTGCCGGTGGCCACCATCCCGACGCAATGGTCGGTGGCCGGCATCGGCGATTTCAACGGTGACGGCATGGCAGATATCCTCTGGCAAGATGGTAGTGGTAATAAGGCCATCTGGCTCATGAATGGTACGGCGGTGGCCTCTGCTGGTGGTTTCAGTGTGCCAACCAACTGGTCGATCGCACTGATCGGCGACTATAACGGCGACGGCAAGAGCGACATCCTCTGGCGCGATAGCGGCAGTGGCAATAACGCCGTCTGGTTCATGAACGGGACCCAGATCGGCTCGGCTGTTGGCGTCGCCAGCGTCCCGACGATCTGGGCTGTGCAGTCGGTTAACGCCGAATGATGGATGCTGCCCCGTGGCTCTCGCTTCGGGGCAGGTCCACTTTGACCGAGATTATTTGCGAACCGGAGCGGATCGCGCGCCACGGATGGCGGCGCCGCTCGCCGCGGGGCCCCTACTCGCCCGCGGCGTAATTTCCCACGTTGGCCGCGGTAATGGTCGCGATCGGTTCGGGGAACGGGTTCGTCGGGCTGTTGGGAGGGATTATCGTCGGAGGAAGCGTGAGGCTCACACTCGAATACGCGCCGGACGCCAGACCGAACGTGATGTTCTGCAGGACAATTCGCTTGGTGGTGTAGGCGACGGTGATGCTGTCTATCGAGCTGTCGGATATCTGCACATTGCGCGTGTCGCCGATCAGAGACACGATGTTCGGCTTCTGCATGTTGTTGGAAAAACCGGACACCGAATTTATGGCGCTCAGCCTGATATTGCTCGAGTTGTTGATGACGATGTCCTGACCATTATCCTCCAGGTCGATCCCAGTGACTGAGGAAGGCAGAAACGTTCCCTGAAACTGCAGACCGATGCCGGTCACCCCTTCGATCGTGCCGCCGACGATCTGCAGACTGCCCTGGCCGTTGGTGTCGGTGAGGGCGATGCCGTTGGTGCCTCCCTCGAGGGCCGGAGCGATGAAGGTATTGGCGTTCGCTGAAATGTTCGTAGTCGGATTACGCTCCGCATAGACCCAATATTGATTGGTAGATACTTTTGAGTCGGCGAAGAACAGGTTTCCGAAATTTATGCCGCTGCGCAGGTCCACGATAGTGTTGAGCAGTGAGCCGTAGAGGTGCAGGCCGTAAGAGCTTCCCAACATCGTAACGTTATCGATCCGATTGTGATGGCTGTTGTTGAGCTCGATGAGCGCCGTGCCCGGCGCGGTGGCGGCGGAACCGAGAAAGAAATTCTTGATCATGAGCGCGTTGACGCCCGTCAACCGCAGCAGCGTCTTGTCCGCGCGCTGGAAAATCTGGCTGCCGACGCCATCCCCGACGATGGAAACGAGGTGAGTGCTGTTGATGACCAGGGTCTCCGACACGACGCATTTGCCCGCCGGCACGAATACTATTCCACCGAACGGGGCATCGTTGATGGCCTGCCGGAACGCCGATGTGTCGTCGTTGGTGCCGTCACACTTGGCACCGTGATTGCGGACGTTGGTCTGTCCGTTGTGCTCGTCCGCGAACGTCGGCACCGCTGAGGCGAGCAGGAGGAGGGCAGCCGAGTACAGAATTCGTTTCATCGTGGTCTCCATGACGGAAATCATTTCGGTTGAGGCTGCGGCAATGTGCAAACTCGTCGGAATGCCAGCCCTGAGAGGGCCGGTGATACGAACCAAGCGATTTCTGGATTGAAATCGTGCCCGCCGATGGCACTGCAGCTGCCTTGCCCCCGGAGATCTCGGCACGTCTCGATGGCAGTCGTGCGGTATGATTACACCGATCGCGTCTACGTGCGAAAGGGCGGGTTACTCAATCTTAAGTTGTGGCGCGAAGGGGCGCCGTGGGCCCAGCGTGGAACTCGCCGGTCATCCACCCTCGATGGCGACATGCGCACGATTCCGGGCGCGGTCTACACGCCCGTTCCTATGAGATGTCGAAGGGGCCGGCCTTGCGAGCTGCCCTAGGCTCCGATGGGCTCGCGCTCCATGACGTCCTCCAAGGTGAGGATCGAGCCGGCGAGCGACGCTTCATAGCCGGGAAAGGCGTCGACGATCTTGCGGAAGCTCTCCGTTCTGAGCACCGCCACGATGTTTTGCACGTCCTCGCGCTCGATCGTCTCGCGTTTGGCGAGGAGGTAGTAATCCTCGTGGAACAGCGGGATGAACTCCATCCGGAGCTTTCGCGCCGCGGCTTCAATCCCGAGCCCGACATCGGCAACACCGCCGGCGATGGCGGCCGCCACCGCGAGATGGGTGAACTCCTCCGTGTAGTAGCCGGTGATGTTGCCCTTATCGATGCCGGCATCGGCCAGCATCTTGTCGAGCGCGAGATGTGTCCCGGAGCCACGCTGCCGGTTGATGAATCGTGCCTTGGTCCTCGCGACATCGGCGAGGCTCGCGATGCCTAGCGGATTGCCGGGCGCCACGATCAGCCCCTGCGCACGGCGGGTGAAGCGGATGAGGCGCTGGACGCGCGGCTTGAGCCACGGCTCGTATTTCGGAAACATCGTGCGTCCAAGCGCGCCTTCCGGCAGATGGAACCCCGCGACCTCGCATTGCGACTTGCACAGCGCGATCACGCTTTCGAGGCTGCCGACGAAGCGCACGTCGAGCTTCGGCCCCGGCCGCGTGCGCAGCAGGTCCCGCAATTCGGCGAGCACGAGGTCGTGGCTTGCATAGACGCAGAGGGCAGGGTGCGGCTCGTTGAGGATGGCGCCGAGCTGCTGCTCTACCTCGGACGCGGCGCTTTCGAGGTGGGGCGCGAGCCGCGCATTGATCCGCTCGCGCACCCACAGGAGTCGCTCGCCGAGCGCCGTGAGCTGGGTTCCGCGCCCCTGCTCCTTCGTGACGAGGGGCTGTCCGATCCGCTCCGACCAGGTGGTGATCAGGCCCCAGGCATGCCGATAGGGGATGCCCACCTGCTCGGTCGCGACAGTCAGCTTTCCCGATTGCTTGATCGCTTCCAGGAGCCTGAACAGGTCCGCATCGATCTGTCGGCGCGGCTGGTTTCCGGCCGTCCAGACGAGATCAAGGTCCAGGGTAGGACGCAGGTCAGACATATGGTCGGACTCTCATATTGATGATGTCACTGGAACAGATATCTATCGATAAAACAAGGTCCGCCTTGTCATATGTCATATTTGACATATGCGGGGAACCTGGAAATGTGACGAGTATGAACGTGTCCCACGAGAAGGCGTGGAATCCTGAGGTGGCGCAGCAACGTATTGCGGAGCAACTGCACCTCGACGGTGCGTTGCTGCCGATCTTGCACGCCCTGCAGGAGGAGTTCGGCTATGTCGACGAGGCGGCCGAGCCGCTCATCGCTACAGCGCTCAACCGCTCACGGGCCGAGATTCACGGCGTCGTGACCTTCTACCATGACTTCCGCCGCATTCCGGCGGGACGGCACGTCCTCAAGCTTTGTCGGGCGGAAGCCTGCCAGGCCGCGGGCGGCGACGTGCTTGCAGAGCGCGCGCAGGCGCGTCTCGGCGTCGCACTCGGCGAGACCGCGGCCGATGGCCGTGTCACCCTCGAGCCGGTCTACTGCCTCGGGCTCTGCGCCATCGCGCCATCCGCCATGTTCGATGGGCGCGTGGTGGGAAGGCTCGACGAGAAGCGCCTCGACGCGCTCGTGGCCGAGGCCGAGCGATGACCCGCATCTACATTCCGCGCGACTCCGGCGCGCTCGCCGTCGGTGCGGACGAGGTCGCTGCGGCCTTCGCTGCCGCAGTCGCCGGCCGCTCCGACGTCGAGATCGTCCGCAACGGCTCGCGCGGGCTCTACTGGCTGGAGCCGTTGGTCGAAATCGAGACACCGTCAGGACGTTTCGCCTATGGCCCGGTGACACCCGGCGACGCCGCCTCCGTGCTCTCGGCGGCGCTCGCCGGCATGCCGCACCCCCTTGCGCTCGGTCCCGTCGCCGACATCCCTTGGCTCAAGCGGCAGACGCGGCTCACTTTCGCGCGCTGTGGCGTGACCGACCCGCTCTCGATCGCGGACTACCGCAGCCATGGCGGCCTCGCCGGGTTGGAGCGCGCGCTCACGCTCGGGCCCGAAACCATCGTCGAGGAGGTGGTGCAGTCCGGCCTGCGCGGCCGCGGCGGCGCCGGCTTTCCGACCGGCATCAAGTGGCGGACGGTGGCCCAGACTGGGGCGCCGCAGAAGTACATCGTGTGCAATGCCGACGAAGGCGACAGTGGCACCTTCGCCGACCGCATGATCATGGAGGGCGATCCCTTCGTCCTCATCGAAGGCATGGTCATCGCCGGCATCGCCGTCGGCGCGACCAAGGGCTACGTCTACATCCGTTCCGAGTATCCCCATGCCATCGCCGCGATGAATGCGGCGGTTTCGGCGGCGCGGCGGGAGCGTCTGCTCGGCCCGCGCGTCGCCGGCTCGTCTCATGCTTTCGAGCTCGAGATCAGGGCCGGCGCCGGCGCATATGTCTGCGGCGAGGAGACCTCGCTTCTAGAGAGCCTCGAAGGCAATCGCGGGCTGGTGCGGGCAAAACCACCGCTGCCCGCCCATGTCGGCCTGTTCGGCCGGCCGACCGTCATCAACAACGTGCTCTCGCTCGCCTCGGTGCCGATCGTGCTCGCACAAGGCGCCGCACATTACCGCGATTTCGGCATGGGCCGCTCGCGCGGCACCATGCCAATTCAGCTCGCCGGCAATATCCGTCACGGCGGGCTCTTCGAGACCGCGTTCGGCGTCACGCTCGGCGAGCTCGTCGACGACATCGGCGGCGGCACCGCGAGCGGACGTCCGGTGCGGGCGGTCCAGGTCGGCGGCCCGCTCGGTGCATACTTTCCGCGCGCCCTGTTCGATACGCCGTTCGACTACGAGGCGTTCGCGGCGCGCGACGGGCTGATCGGCCATGGCGGCGTCGTCGTGTTCGACGATACCGTCGACATGGCGAAGCAGGCACGCTTCGCCATGGAGTTCTGCGCGATCAAGTCCTGCGGCAAGTGCACGCCGTGCCGGATCGGTTCGACCCGCGGCGTCGAGACCATGGACCGCATCATCCGCGGCGACGACCGTGCGGCGAACGTCGCGGTTCTCGAAGACCTCTGCCACACCATGAAGTTCGGCTCTCTGTGCGCGCTCGGCGGTTTCACGCCGTACCCGGTGATGAGCGCGCTTACCCACTTTCCCGAGGATTTCGGCGCGGCGCCGCGCCTGCAAGCTGCGGAATGAAGGAGAACGCCATGTCGCTCGTCTCCGAGATCGACTACGGCACGCCCCGTTCAAAGGGACAGAAAACTGTCGCGCTGACCATCGACGGCCGCACCGTCACGGTGGCGGAAGGTACCTCGATCATGCGCGCGGCGATGGAGATGGGAACGCAAATCCCGAAGCTCTGCGCGACCGACATGCTCGATGCGTTCGGCTCGTGCCGGCTTTGCCTCGTCGAGATCGAGGGGCGCGCCGGGACGCCGGCCTCCTGCACCACGCCGGTCGCCGCCGGAATGGTGGTGCGCACCCAGACCGATCGCCTGAAACGCCTGCGCAAGGGGGTGATGGAGCTCTACATCTCCGATCATCCGCTGGACTGCCTGACCTGCGCCGCCAATGGCGATTGCGAGCTCCAGGACATGGCGGGCGCGGTGGGCCTGCGCGACGTGCGCTATGGCTATGCCGGCGACAAGCACCCCAATCCGGGCAAGGACGAGTCCAACCCGTATTTCACCTACGACCCGTCGAAATGCATCGTCTGCTCGCGCTGCGTGCGCGCCTGCGAGGAGGTGCAGGGGACGTTCGCGCTGACCATTGCCGGGCGCGGTTTCTCGTCGGTCGTATCGCCCGGCATGGAGGAAGCGTTCCTCGCCTCGGAATGCGTGTCGTGCGGCGCCTGCGTGCAGGCGTGTCCGACCGCGACGCTGACCGAGAAGTCGGTGATCGAGATCGGTCAGCCCGAGCATTCGGTGGTGACGACCTGCGCCTATTGCGGCGTTGGCTGCTCCTTCAAGGCGGAGATGCGCGGCGAGGAAGTCGTGCGCATGGTGCCGTGGAAGGATGGCAAGGCCAATCGCGGCCATTCCTGCGTCAAGGGCCGCTTCGCCTGGGGCTATGCCCAGCACCGTGAGCGCATTCTCAACCCGATGATCCGAGCCAAGATCAGCGATCCCTGGCGCGAGGTGTCGTGGGACGAGGCGATCGCGCACACCGCGGCCGAGTTCAAGCGCATCCAGGAGAAGTACGGCCGGCGCTCGATCGGCGGGATCACCTCGTCGCGCTGCACCAACGAGGAGACCTTCCTGGTGCAGAAGCTCATCCGCGGCGGCTTCGGCAACAACAATGTCGACACCTGCGCGCGTGTGTGCCACTCGCCGACCGGCTACGGCCTGAGCACGGCATTCGGAACCTCGGCCGGAACTCAAGATTTCGATTCCGTCGAGCAAACGGACGTCGTCATTTTGATCGGCGCCAATCCGACCGACGCCCACCCCGTGTTCGCCTCGCGGATGAAAAAGCGGCTGCGCGAGGGGGCGAAGCTCATCGTGATCGATCCGCGCCGCATCGACCTCGTGCGCACGCCCCACATCGAGGCTGCCTATCACCTGCCGCTGCTGCCGGGCACCAACGTCGCGATACTCACCGCGCTCGCCCATGTCATCGTGACCGAAGGCCTCGTCAATGAAACCTTCGTGCGGGAGCGCTGCGACTGGGACGAATTCCAGGACTGGGCCCGTTTCGTCGCCGAGCCGCGCAACAGCCCGGAGGCGGTCGCGAAGGTTTCGGGCGTGCCGGCGGAGACGATCCGCGGCGCGGCCCGCCTCTATGCAACCGGCGGCAACGGCGCGATCTACTACGGCCTCGGCGTCACCGAGCACAGCCAGGGCTCGACCACGGTCATCGCGATCGCCAATCTCGCCATGGCGACCGGCAACCTCGGGCGGCAGGGCGTCGGCGTCAATCCGCTGCGTGGCCAGAACAACGTGCAAGGCGCGTGCGACATGGGCTCGTTTCCGCACGAGCTCTCAGGTTATCGCCACATCTCCGGCGAGGCGACCCGCACGATGTTCGAGGCGATGTGGGGCGTCCATCTCGACAACGAGCCGGGACTGCGTATTCCCAACATGCTCGACGCCGCCGTCGACGGCACCTTCAAGGGGCTCTACGTCCAGGGCGAGGACATCCTGCAGTCCGATCCCGACACCAAGCACGTCTCCGCGGGCCTCGCCGCGATGGAATGCGTCGTGGTGCAGGACCTGTTCCTCAACGAGACCGCGAATTACGCCCACGTCTTCCTGCCCGGCTCGACCTTTCTCGAGAAGGACGGCACTTTCACCAACGCGGAGCGGCGAATCCAGCTCGTGCGCAAGGTGATGGCGCCGAAGTCCGGCAAGTCCGACTGGGAGATCACGCTCGATATCGCCAAGGCGATGGGCTTCCCCATGCATTACGACCATCCGTCGCAGATCATGGACGAGATCGCGCAGCTCACGCCAACCTTCGCCGGCGTGTCCTTCGGCAAGCTCGATGAGATGGGCTCGGTGCAATGGCCCTGTAACGAGAAGGCGCCGGCCGGCACGCCGGTGATGCACATCGGCGGCTTTGTGCGCGGCAAAGGCAAGTTCGTCATCACCGAGTACGTCGCGACCGACGAGCGCACCGGACCTCGCTTCCCGCTGCTGCTCACCACCGGCCGCATCCTCTCCCAGTACAACGTCGGCGCCCAGACCCGGCGCACCGCGAACGTCGTGTGGCACGAGGAGGACCGGCTGGAGATTCATCCCCATGACGCCGAGCAGCGCGGCATCCGCGACGGCGACTGGGTGAAGCTTGCAAGCCGCTCCGGCGAGACGACGCTGCGCGCGCTGATCACCGAGCGGGTGGCGCCGGGCGTCGTCTACACGACGTTCCATCACCCGGTGACCCAGGCGAACGTCATCACCACCGATTATTCCGACTGGGCCACCAACTGCCCGGAATACAAGGTCACGGCCGTGCAGATCACACCGTCGAACGGTCCGAGCGAATGGCAGGAGCGTTATGAGGCTCAGGCGCGAATGAGCCGCCGCATCGGCCATGGCGACACCGTGGAGGCGGCCGAGTAGGGGCCATGACCCAGCCGTTTTGTCGCGTTCACCGGACGGCGTGGCGGCCCGGCGGCACTGTCGCAGGCGAGCGGGGCATCCCGGAGGAGACCGCGATCGCCTTCACCTACAACGGCGGCTCCTATGCGGTGATGATGGCGACGCCGCAGGACCTCGAGGATTTCGCCTGCGGCTTCAGCCTCACCGAAGGGATCGTCGCCTCACTGGCCGAGATTGACCGGCTCGACATCGTCGAGGAGGAGGTCGGCATCGAGTTGCGGATGTGGCTCGCGCCGCCGCGCGCCGAAGGCCTCGCAGCGCGCCGCCGGCATCTTGCCGGGCCGACCGGCTGCGGGCTGTGCGGCATCGAGAGCCTCGCCGAGGCGATGCGGCCGCCGCCGCCGGTCGGCGACGGTTTTTCGCTGACGCCGTGCGAGGTGCAGCAGGCGATCGACGCCGTCGCGCCGCTGCAGACGCTCAACCATGAAACCCGCGCGGTGCATGCGGCGGCGTTCTGGCAGCCGGCGGCCGGTATCGTCGCGCTGCGCGAGGACGTCGGTCGGCACAATGCGCTCGACAAGCTCGGCGGTGCGCTCGCCCGCGTGCAGGTCCCGGTCCACGCCGGCGCGGTCGTGCTCACGAGCCGAGTGTCGGTGGAAATGGTCCAGAAAACCGCGCAGCTCGGCGCCCCCGTCATCGTTGCGATGTCGGCGCCGACCGCGCTTGCGGTGCGCACCGCGCAGGCCGCGGGGATCACGCTTGCCGCGATAGCCCGCGGCGACGGATTCGAGATTTTCACCCACCCCCACCGCATCGCTGCGGACGAGGTCGCCTGTGTCGCCTGACAAGCTCGTCTACATGGCCAACCAGATCGGCAAGTTCTTTGTGAGCCAGGGGCCGGACAAGGCTGCAGCCTCGATCGCCGAGCACATCGGCAAGTTCTGGGACCCGCGGATGCGGGCGACCATCATCGCTCATCTGGCCGCCGGCGGTGCCGGCCTCGATCCCGCGGTGCGGTCGGCGGTGGAGAAGCTGCCGCGGCCGCAGTGACGGATCGCGAGAGGCGGATTTTTCGCGCCGATTTCGGGTGTGCACGAAGCTGCGGGTGATCACGTTTTCGTGCGGGAGGATCGAGCCCGGCGTCCCTGGATCGTAAGGAGGGAAGCTCACGACGATGGTCGGCAAGTTTTCCGTCCACAGCATGCGTTCGCATCGCGTGCGACCCGGGACAACGTACCACACTCACCAACATGCTGGTTGGTGCGACCTTGCCCATGTTGCGACCGCTCAGCGCCGTTTCGACAGGATTCAGCACCGCTCGTAAGCTGCTTCACATTTGCGTTCTTCGCATTGCGGTAATATTTGAATGACAACAGGAGGAGCCCAGGATCGTCTTAACCCAGGAGAACGGACTGCTGGAGGCGTGAGATGTACGATCCACCTGATTTGAAACAAGCCATCGGCCAGCTGCGCGAAGCGCTGGCGGCAGAACGGCTGCTCGGACCGACGACGGAATATCTCGTTCAGCTGCAAACGGCGATCGAGACGGCGGCCCGGGCCGTTCGCGACGAGAGATGGAAGCGCGACGGCTACGAATTCCAGGGCGAGTAGCGGCCCTGTCCAGGCGTCCGTCGGGCGCCATCGGATGATGATTGGGGGCGCCGCTTTCGAGCGGTGCCCGTTTGCTTTGCCGGCGTTCAGTGCGCCTTGTATGCTGACATGTCTCCATTGGGAGGTCCCAGCATGTCCCCGGCACGCATCCTGACCACCGCAGCCCTCGCCGCGTTGACGGTTTCCGCAGCGCTCGCACAGCAGCCACAGACGCAGCGCCTCTCCGGCACGATCGAAAAGGTCGACGGCAACGTCATCTATGGGAAAGCCAAGGACGGCGGTACGATCACGCTCAAGCTCGCCGACGGCGCGGCGATCACCGCCGTGTTGAAGGCGACCGTCGCCGACATCGAGCCCGGCGCCTATATCGGCAGCGGAGCGATGCCCCAGCCCGACGGCACCCAGAAGGCGGTCGAGGTGCACATTTTCGCCCGACCGCAGGCCGACGGTGGCCACCACTCCGCCGACTGGTACGGCGCGCCGAGCGGCACCATGACCAACGGCTTCGTCGAGCCGACCATGGTCACGGCGATCGGCGGCGCCGGCGATCCGGTGCTCGTGGTCAAATATCCCGCCGGCGAGAAGCGGATCACCGTGCCTTCGAATGCGCACATCGTGCGCTATGCGCCCGGCAGCAAGGACGACCTCAAGGCCGGCGCCGCGTTCCGGACCCAGACCGCGGCGAAGCAGGTCGACGGCACCTTCACCACGAACAACATCAATGTCGGCAGGGACGGCGGCGTGCCGTTCTAGGGCGTGTTTGGATGAAGTAAATCATGCGCCGTCATCGCCGGGCTTGTCCCGGCGACCCCGATAACCTTGGCACGCCGGTGCCTAACGATCGGGGTGGCCGGGACAAGCCCGGCCATGACGCACGAGAGCCAAAGACCAACGAGCACGGCGCGGAAAACAGCTTGGCCTGCATTCGCCGCACCCTCTAATTCCCCGTCGCGTGTGCCGCGCGGAGGATCGGCGTCCATCGCGCAATCTCGCTCTTGACGAGCGCCGCGAGGGGACGCGGGCCGCGGTCCGCGCTGTCGGGTATTTCGAAGCCGAGATCGAGCAGGCGCTTGCGTGTGCCGGGGTCGTCGAGCGCCTTGTCGAGCGCGCCCTCGAGCTTCTCGAGGATCGGCGTCGGCGTCGACTTCGGTGCGAACAGGGCGTTCCATGCCGACGCCTGGAATTCGGGAAGGCCGGCCTCCGCGGCGGTCGGGACGTCCGGCAGCGCGGGGTTGCGCGTCTTCGTCCCGACCGCGAAAGCCTTGATCGCGCCGGCCTGGAGCTGGGCGACCGCCATCGGAACGTCGGCGCTCATGTAGTCGACCTGGCCGCCGACGATCGCCGACATCGCCGGGGCGCCGCCGTTGAACGGCACCATGGTCGGCTTCACGCCAAGGATCGAATTGAGCAGCAAGCCGGTGGTGAAGAACACCGAGCCGACGCCGGCATGGGCGACGTTGAGCGTGTCGGCGTGGGTTTTGACGTAAGCCGCGAAGGTCCGCAGGTCGTTCGCCGGGAAATCCTTTCGCGCCACGATGATCGCCGGAATGGCGCTGGCGAGGCCGATCGGGTCGAAATCGGCGTCGGGCTTGTAGGCGAGGTTCGGATAGAGCGCGACGGCGGCGGCGTGGGTGCCCATCTGGCCCATCACGATCGTGTAGCCGTCGGGGCTGGCGCGCATCGCGCGCGCCGTCCCGATGGTGCCGCCGGCGCCGCCGATGTTCTCGATGACCACCTGCTGGCCGAGCGTGCGCGACATGTGCTCCGCCACGATCCGTGCGGTGACGTCGGTGGTGCCGCCGGCCGTGAACGGAACGATCAAGGTGATCGGGCGGGTCGGAAAATTCTGCGCAGCCGCGATCCCGACCGCCGCGCAGATGACGATCGCGTAGACGGCGGTCGCCGGAATGAGCGGCAAGAGGCGGCGAAGGGCGCGCATGATTGCTTGTCGATCACGTCGGCCATGGTTTCGGCGGCGCGAAGCTCGTCGCGGTGAACTGGATTTCGGTGATTGCCTTGAGGCTGCGCGCGCCGTAGCGGAACGGCATGATGAGCCGCAAGGGCGCGCCGTGTTGCGGTGGAATCGGCTCGTCATTGAGCTGCCAGGCCAGGACGACTTGTGGATGCATCAAGGTCGTCATGTCCTCGTCGAGGAAATAGGCGTCGGATCCCACCATCCGGCAATAAGAGGCGAAGCTCTGCGCACCGACCGCCTCGGCGAAATCGGAGAACCGCACCCCGGTCCATTTCACGGTGCCGCGCGGCATCGCCGCGCCGCACTGCAGCCGCACCACGTAGGAATGCCGTGGCAGCTTGTCGAGCACGTCGAAAGTCAGGGTGCCGGAAAGCTTCGTGGTCCCGCGCCCATCGACCTTGATCTTCATCTTGCGGAAATCATATTCGCCGGGAGGTGTCTGGTTCTTGGTGCGCCACAGCACGCCGGTGATGGCACCCGCCTCCTGAGGCGCGAACTCGACCGCCGAGCCGTCGGGCTTGAGCGGCAAGGTCGAGATGCTGCGCAGCTGGGTATCGACCAGTCCGTCCGGTTGCGGCGCGCCTTGCGCCGCTGCCGCGCCGGCCCTGAGCTGCGCCAACGACAAACCGGCCAACGCCGTCGCCGACAACTGCATGGTCTCGCGCCGAGATATTTTCATCGCCTTCCTCCCGTATCGGTCGCTCGCCGCTTGACAGAAACGAGCCCGCAGGCGGCGATCATATCGTGGCCGCGGACGCGAGAAAACCGGCTTGAGACTCGGCCCTGCGGGGCGTGCCGCCGGTTCCGCATTTTCCGAAACCACAAAGTTGGTGTACTGCTGCGGTCGTTAAAAGCAACTCGGTTCCGTTTACCAAGCCTACTCGGTTTGGATCGTAGCGTTATCAGGCGGCAATCCGTCCAGGTGCACAAGGCAAACACAGAGAGAGCGGCATGCTCACTGTATACAACTGCATTGTTACCGCGCACGACCTTCGCTTCGTCGCTTTGGCTGTAACCATTTGCGCTCTCGCTTCGTACACTGCAATCAGCCTGCTTCATCACGTTCGCAGGTCGACCGGGCGGATGCGCTTTGCATGGCTTGTCGTTTCGGCCACGACCACTGGATTCGGGATATGGGCGACGCATTTCATCGCGATGCTCGCCTTTGCACCGGGGCTTCCGACGGCCTACCACCTCAGCTTCACCCTGCTTTCGCTGGTGGCAGCCATCGTATTGACCGGCATCGGCCTCTCGGTCGCCATAGCAGGAGATTTTCCAGGTGCGACATGGCTCGGCGGCGCTGTGGTCGGCATCGGCATCGCGACCATGCACTATCTCGGGATGGCCGCATTCGAAGTTGAGGGCCGGCTCACCTGGGATCCAATCCTTATCGAAGCTTCGATTCTGCTCGGTGTCCTCTTTGCGGCGACGTCATTGCCTGTCGGATTACATGGCGAAAAGCTGACATGGACGTTTTGCGGCGCGCTCCTGATGACGGCGGCGATCTGCGGCCTCCACTTCACCGCCATGGGGGCCGTTTCGATTGTCCCCGATCCGACCGTCGAGTTTTCTCGATCTTCGTTGCCGGTCGGCTGGCTGGCCGCAGCCGTCGCGGTTGCGACGTTCATCATCATCCTTTTGGCCTTGGCGGGCGTCGCTGTGGACATGCGTGATCGCAGGCGATCGGTGCTCGAAACCGAGCGCATGCGTGGCCTCGCCAATGCGGCCGTGGAGGGATTGCTGGTGTGCAGGGGGCAGACCATCGTCACCGTAAACGACAACTTTGCGAACCTCGTCGGCGCATCGGCTGACGCGCTGGCCGGAGCCGGGTTTGATAAATTCGTGCCGGCCGAGGGTACCCGTTTGAAGCTGGTGGAACGGCCGAACCAGCTGATCGAGGGCGAGGTGCGTCGTACCAACGGCACGGTTGCTCCGGTCGAGTTGATCATGCGCCCGATCGATTTTGCGGGAACACCTCACGTCGCAATCGCGGTCCGCGACCTCCAAGCCAGTAAAGAGGCAGAGCAGCACATACGCTTTCTGGCGCACTATGACGTGCTGACCGGTATTCCCAATCGCAGCACCTTCAACAAAAAGCTGGATCAGGAGATCCAGTTCGCTTTGGCGACGGGACGAAGGCTGGCCGTCCTTTGCCTCGATCTCGATCGGTTCAAGGAAGTGAACGATCTGTTCGGGCATGCGGCCGGCGATCGGACGCTGCAGTCGGTCGCGACGAGGGTATCGAACGTGCTCGATGATACGCAGATCTTCGCCAGGCTTGGTGGCGATGAGTTCGCTATCATCATGCCCGGCCTCCTTCACCCGATGGCGGCCGGCCGGCTCGCCGAGTCCATTTTGGAGACGCTGCGCTTGGGGCGCGACCACGCCGAAATGGATGCACCGATTTCGACAAGTCTCGGTATCGTCGTGTGTCCGGACGATGCGACGGATCGTCATGCATTGATGTCGCACGCGGACACCGCGCTGTATCGGGCAAAGAGCGAAGGTCGCGGGACGTACCGGTTTTTCGAAGCGGAGATGGGAGCGGCCGTACGCGACCGCAGATTGCTCGAGCACGATCTGCGCAATGCAATTGCGCGCGGTCAATTGAGCCTCGTCTATCAACCGCAGAAGAATGTCGCAACCGGCGAGACCACGGGATTGGAAGCGCTGCTGCGCTGGAATCACCCGACGCGCGGAGAGGTGCCTCCAATCGAATTCATCCCGATTGCCGAGGAAACGGGAACAATTCTGGCGATCGGCGAATGGGTCCTTCGGACTGCGTGTCGGGAAGCGGCAAGGTGGCCCTGTCCGCTCACCATCGCGGTGAACGTTTCGGCCGTGCAGATTTACAACGCGAATTTTCCCCACACGATCCATGAAATCCTGTTCGAGACAGAGCTCGCACCGTCGCGACTTGAGCTCGAGATCACGGAAACGGCACTGATTCGAGACTTGAACCGGGCGCTCGCGACGCTCCGGCGAATAAGAGTGCTGGGCGTGCGCATCGCCATGGACGACTTCGGAACCGGATATTCGTCTCTCTCGAATCTGCGGGCATTTCCGTTCGACAAGATCAAGATCGACGGCTCGTTCATCAAGTCGGTGAATGCCGACGAGCAGTCGGCCGCAATCGTTCGTTCGGTGCTGGGGCTTGGCCGTGCCCTCGGCTTTCCGGTCTTGGCCGAGGGCGTGGAAACGCGAGCGGAGTTCGAGTTTTTGATGAACGAGCAGTGCGACGAGGTGCAAGGTTATCTTCTCGCCACTCCGGACAAGATCGAAACCTTCCGCAATCTCACCCACGGCGAGGCTGCGTCCGAGACCGCGCCAGTGATCGTGCCTTTTGCGCCTCGCACGTCATCCAACGGATAGCAGGTTTCCTCTGGGCGCTGAGCTTCAGAGGGCGTGTCGTGCAGGTCGTTATTGCGCCATTGCGATCATTGGCCGCGCGATGCGCCTGCGCTCATTGGTCCCTGCGGGGTTGCCCGTTGGCCCACGTCGGATGTTAGCAATTCCTTGTTGAGGGATTGCCTATAATTCACCACGCTCAGCGGATCGGGCGGCGTTTGGTGCCGGATTAAGGCGTGCATCAATGGGACGCGAAACCATGATCAAGGGACATAAGCTCTTCGGTGCCAGCATCGGGCGGGGCCCGCGCCCTTCACGGCGCCGCCTGCTGCAGGGCGGGCTGGCGATCGGTACGCTGGCGTTAGGCGGACGCGCGGCGCTCGCGCAGCACGCCGACCACGCGCACATGCCGGAGATCGGCGTCGCGCAAGTGCCGGTGGTGCCGGCGATGGACCAGCCGCTGATCGAGCCCGAGGTTCGCCGCTCGGCGAACGGTGTGCTCGCGACCCGCCTGCGTTGCGCCTACGCCTATCGCGACATCGGGGGTTTTCGCCTCTACCTGCGCTCTTACGAAGGGGGGCTTGCCCCGACGCTGCGGATGAAGCCCGGCGAAACCTTGAAGATCAGGCTCATCAACGATCTGCCGCCCAACCGCGATCTTGCGCCCACCATCACCTCGTATCCGCACCGGCTCAGCAATACGAACCTGCATTTCCACGGCGCGCACTGCAGCCCGGGCGGCATCGCCGATAACGTCATGCGCATGATGGAGCCGGGGAAGAGCTACGACATCGAGATCGCGTTGCCCGAGGATCACACGCGCGGCACCTACTGGTACCATCCGCATAACCACGGCTCGGCCGATGTGCAGGTGGCGAGCGGCATGGTCGGCGCCATCGTCGTCGAAGGCGACTTCGCCGATGTGCCCGAGATCGCCCAGGCGCGTGAGCGCGTGATGCTGCTCACCCAGGTCGTGTTCGACGCCTACTCCATGGTGGAGGACTTCGGCACGCTCTTTCCGGAAGGCTCGACCCGCTTCCTGGCGATCAACGGCCAGCGGCGCCCGGTGATCGACATGCGGCCCGGAGAGGTGCAGCGCTGGCGCCTGGTCGGCTCGCAGTACCAGGACAACATGTTCCTCCAGCTGGACGGGCACCGGCTCAACGTCATCGCCTATGACGGCATCCAGCTCGGCGCCGTGCAGGAAATGCAACAGCTGCTGATGGCGCCGGGACAGCGCGCCGATGTGCTGGTGCAGGCGGGCGGTCCCGGCACTTACGAGCTCAACGCGATGCCGTACGACCAGGGCCACGATTCGCCGACCGGACCGCTGGCGCGCGTGGTCGTCGCCGGCGAGCCGCTGCCGATGAAGCTGCCGGCCGCACTGCCCAAGCCGCCGCTCGACCCGATCCGCGACAGCGAGATCACCGGCCGGCGCACGCTGGTGTTCGGGGCCAACGAGCCGCAGAACAATGTCGCCGGGCACTGGCAGGAATATGCCTTCACGGTGGACGGCAAGATCTTCGATCCCGCGCGCATCGACCAGCGGGTGAAGCTCGGCGCGGTCGAGGAATGGACGATCCGCAATACCCATATGCATGACGACCACATGTTCCACATCCACACCAATCCGTTCCAGGTCATCGAGATCGGCGGCAAACCGCAGGCCGACCGGACGTGGCGCGATACGGTGGTGGTGCCGCGCCCGGCCGCAGGCGGCAACACCGTCATCCGCACGCGTTTCCTCGACTACACCGGCGTATTCATGATGCACTGTCACATGATGAACCACGAGGAGCTGGGGATGATGCAGTCGGTCGAGGTGTACAAGGGCTGACGCGGCCTCGAGGGTGTTCGTTTTCGGGGCTAGATGGTGAGGCGCAACTGCGTTGTTGCGTGGGCGAACCTCGAAGGACGATCACGTGGCCTGCGTTCCCGCGGTCGCGCACGTCATCGGGATTGGATCACTTCGAGATAAACCAAGGGGCGCCGCAGCGCCCCTTTTCATCCGGTTCAGCTCAAGACAGCGGCACGCTCACACGGCGCGCGTTCAATGCTTGATTGCCGGCCTGTGCTTGTGGTTCGTTTTCCAGGAGCAGCACGACCGGTTCACATACGTTTCCCGATCCGGATTTGGGTACGCCTGGTTACCGTTCGCATTCGATCTATAGGCGTTGGCGCCACTCGTCATGAGCACCGAAGCGCCAAGGACAATAATTGCCAGCGTTGTTTTCATGATGACAATACCCTCTGTTGCCGTTTCCGTCGCATCGAAGTGCGGCCCAATACGCTGCGTCGCCGCTGATTGAGGGCGGCACGCCGCACGCGACCCGCTACAATTAACAATCGCCGCCAATATTCGCGCGGGCGCCGTGTTGTGACGCGCGCAATTGTGCGTGATGAGACTGTGACATGAGAGCGCTGGCCGGCGGCAGCCCCGTGCGATCCGGAGCAGCGTTGCATTTGCGGCAGCGAAATAAAAATGCGGGCGGCCCTGGGGGAGGGCCGCCCGCGCGCGTACCGGTCGGGGGACGGGGTGGGTGGGGGATGTGACCGGTCGCGTAACCGAAAACCCTTTCGATGATCAGCGGTGCTGGTGGGCGACGGTCGTCGGCGCGGGCCGGGAGTCGCCGAGATTGACCCACAGGTTGGGGTCGCGCTGCGACTGCCGCTTGATGAAGCGGTAGCCGGTCTCGAACCAGGGAAGGACTTCCTCGACCTGGTTGTCGAGAATGAAATCGCCGCGGTCGGTCTTGACCGTGAGCACCGCGTGACCTTCGTCCCTGCGGTCGCGTACGACGGTGAGAAGCAGCGCTTCCCGCGGCCAGCCGGCGCGGATCAGCAGGCGGCGCTTGAGCAGCGCGTAGTCTTCGCAGTCGCCGTAGCCGTCATCGGGATAGGACCACTTCTCGATCGTGCCCCAGTGCTCGATGTCGGTCATCGGCTTGACGGTGCCGTTGACGTAGCGATTGACGCTGACGAGATCCTTCAGCGCAGTCGCGGTCAGCACGATGTCGCGCGGCGCGGAAGGGGCCGTCGCGCATTCGCTCGCGTTCGCTGCGCAGAACTCGACCCAGCCGATCGGTGCGCGCGCCGCTTCGAAAACCTGAGCGTAGAGAGGGGCCTCGTCGCCGGCCTTCGCGGCGCCCGCTCCGCAGAGCATCGCCGCGGCAAATGCCAACGCGGCCAGTGACCGCCCCCTTCGTTTGTTGGTATTCATTGCGAAGCCCCTCCCGCGTCGTCAGAAGGAATGTCGCACAGATGCTTTGTTATGCCGCTAAAACGCGCGACAATACTTGAGTAAAGCAAGAATAGAGTTTGATCTATACTTTAGTAAAATTGTCGCGATCCCGGATGCCGATCGTTAACCACGGGAGGTGCGCGCCTCGCCGTGAGTGTGAGCGCCAGTGGTTGTTCTCGGAAGCTCAGACTCGCGAAACCGCCCCCTCACCCCGACCCTCTCCCCGCACGCGGGGAGAGGGGGCGGCTGCTGCGCGTCCGAGGCCCAATGCGATACGGCGAATTGCGCCGGGCAACAAAAAAGGACCCGATCGGCCCTCTCGATTTCAGCCGGCAGATGTTCTGCTCAGGTCGGCGAGATCGTCGTCTTGAGCGCGTCGGGCGCGAGCACGCGGGCGAACTCGACGGCGAAGCCGCTGTCGAGATGGCGCACCACCCGGCCCGGCGCCTTGCCGACCCTGACCGCCGAGCCGAGCGGCGGCCGGTGCAGGCTCACCACGGCGACACCCGACACCGAGAGGTCGACGATCGCGCATTGCTCCTGCGAGCCGTCCTCGAGAACGAGCGTCACCATCTGGTCGCGGTGGCTGATACGCTCGTGGCGGCGGTCCTCGGGCATGTCGAGGATGTGGCGGTTGGCGAGCCAGGTGAGCTGCGCGGCGAGCTTGTCGCGCTTGCGCTGCGAGGCGGCGATGGTCATCGAGAAGCCGCTCGGAAAAATCCGCGCGATCAGCCCTTCGAGGCGGCCGACGTGATCGATATAGGCGACGACGCGCTCGCCGATGCGGCCGCAGGCGGGCGCGATCAGCGCCAGCCCGCCCGGCGACATGTTGATCACCTGGCACGGAAATTCCCGGCGATCCTCGAGCATGAAGCGGCCGAGGAGATCGACCTTCACGCGCTGATACCGGCGATTTTCGCTGGTCAGCGGCGCCGTAGCCGGATCCGTGTCGACGAGTGCCATCCGCCCGATCGCCCTTTCGAAGCTACTGGCTCGCGCGAACTCTATGCCCAATGGGTAAATGCGGCGTTAGGGATGATTCAAAATGTTGGGGTACGGCCCGAAATTCGGCGTCATCGGGCAGTTGACGGCGGTCGCCAAAAGCCGCAGCGGTGCGGCGCCGCCGCTCTCGCACGTGCGGGCGCCCCGGATGAGGCGCCCGCTCGTCACTTGCCTCACTGATCAGTCGGCGGCGTGGTTGCCCATCTGGGCCTTCACCTGGGCGAGGATGCCGTCGAGGTTATAGGTCTCCGGCGCCTGCAGCGGCGGGAACGTCTTGTACGACTCGAGTTCCTTGAGCCAGAGCTGCTGGCCGATCGGCAGCATGTTCCAGTCGTAGATGTAGGCGGTGCTCGGTGCGCCGAGCGCGCCGCCGACGCTCATCGCGGTCTTCTGGTCGATGCCGACCGCCTGCTCGAACGGATCACGCTTGATGTTCTGCACCAGCGTGAAGTGGAACGGGATCAGCGGCAGCACCCAGCCGGAGGCACCCGGCTGCGACATGGTGTAGTACATCTTCCAGTTCTTGTAGCGCACCGCCGACGGCGTCGAGCCCGAGTAGTAGAAGAAGTAGTCGCGGGCGGATCTCGACGAGGTGCCTTCGAGGTATTCGCGCTGATCGACGCCGTCGAGCGTCGTCTTGACGATGCCGGGATATTGCCCCGCCTCGATCTGCTTCTTCAAGGCATCGCCCTTGGCGCCGCCGGCGATGTCGACGAGCGTCGGCAGCCAGTCGAGCGCAGCGAAGAGCTGGTTGCGCACGCTGCCGGGCTTGATGTGCCCAGGCCAGCGCACGACCTGCGGAGCGCGGTAGCCGCCCTCCCAGGCTTCGCCCTTCTGGCCCTTGAACGGGGTGACGCCGCCGTCGGGGAAGGTCATCTGCTCGGCGCCGTTGTCGGTCGTAAAGACGATGAGCGTGTTGTCGAGCGCGCCCATGTCCTCAAGCTTCTTGAGCACGACGCCGATGTTGTCGTCGAGCTGCTTCATGCCGGCTTCCTGGATGCCCCAGTCTTTGCCGCCGCGCTCGCCGAGCATCGCCTCGTATTTCGGCGACAGCATCGTGGTGACGTGCATGCGCGCCGGGTTGTACCAGACGAAGAACGGCTTGTTGGTCTTCTTGGGATCGTTGCGGTCGATGAAGTCGACGACCTTCGCCGAGATTTCCTCGTCGACCGTCCGCGACCGGTCGAGCGTCAGTGGGCCCTCGTCGGAGCACCGTTGATTGTCCTCGGTGCCGTCGGAAGACTTGCACGAGAGAACGTTGCGCGGCGGCGTCAGGCAGGTGGTCGTCTTCGGATCGACGGCTCCGGGAGTGTCCGGAATACCGGGGATCGGCGTATTGCGGCAAGGCGGCGCGATGCCCTGCACCGCAGTCGATGCGTTGATGTCGGGGAAGCTCACCTGCTGCATGGCATCGAGGTGATAGAGATAACCCCAGTACTCCTGGAAGCCATGCGCGGTCGGCAGGGCCTCGGCGGTGTCGCCGAGGTGGTTCTTGCCGAACTGGCCGGTGTTGTAGCCGAGGTCGAACAGGAACTTGGCGACCGCCGGCGTCCCGCGCCGCAGCCATGACGGGCTGCCGGGTAGCTGCGGCGGGATCATGCCGGTGCGCAGCGGATACATGCCGGTGAAGAACGCGTTGCGGCCCGAGGTGCAGCTCTGCATGGCGACATAGTCCATGAAGATGGCGCCTTCGGTGCCGATGCGGTCGATGTTTGGCGTTTCGCCCACCATCAAGCCGCGGTGATAGATGCTCGGCTGCATCCAGCCGATGTCGTCGCCCATGATGAACATGATGTTGGGCTTGGGCTGCTGGGCCGTCGCCGGCGCGCTCGTTGCCGCCACGGCAACGAGCAGAGCCAGCAGGCCGAGGCAGAGCGTCCTCACGAGGCTCATGTCTTTCTCCTTCTTTCTCATTCTTGCTTTCTCATTCTTGCCCGGGCTCCGGCGGCCCGGCGTCCGCGATGCAACCGCGCCGACTGCACAGGAATATGAAGGCGCCGGCACAACAATGCCGGACCCCTTGCGTACGGGCGTCGCGGTCGGACTCCAGAAGGCGAGGGGTGAAATCGTCTATGCAAATCCGGCAGCCGCGGACCATATCTTTTCGGACGCATTTCGATGACAAAAATGTCAGGCGCGGCAGCGGCCGCGCGAATCTCAGAGCGGAGCTTCTTCAGTCGTCGCCGCGTCGAGCTTGGCGCTGATGCGCCACGCGGCGGACTGGGGTTGCGGGGGCGTATAGATGTCGGAGCCGACGAATTTCACCACGCCGAGGTCGAGGTATTTTGCCGGCCGCGTGCCGAGCCAGAACGGCTGCTCCAGAGGCACCAGCGACCCGAGCATGCGCTGACCGCCCTTGCCCTGGTGGGACAGCGGCAGGACCAACAGCTCGAGCGGGCAGGCGAGCCCGTCACCGGCTTCCATGATGACGCCGGCGAGGATACCGATACCCTCGCCGGCGACGAGCGAGACGAAATCGCGTATCTGCGGGGCGGTCTCGTGTCCCCAGAGCCCCATGAAGTCCTCACCGCGCAGCTCGCGGCCGAACAGCTCGCAGACCTTTGTGCCGGCGACGCGGAAGCGCGGCTGCTGCCCCGGCTCGACCGCCAGCACGAAACTGTCGGCGAGAATGCGCCTGATAGCGGCGGGATCGATGTCGCGCCGCTCGGGCATCGCTTCCTCGCCCCGGCGCCCATTCCAATAGTCGTACAACTCCCGGGTCAGTGTGTGCTTCATCGCCCCACCTTTGGTGGGCGCGCAGGACGCCGGTGTCTCATTCCGGTACGTTTGGCCCCGCCTGCGTCGCAGCCTCTGCGTTATCAGCAGAGACCGTGCCCGCGGAGCGCATGGCCACGGAAGCTCGCGTACACGCCGCGTTAAGATTTAAGGATGCCTCGCGCAGGTATTGCGAGTGCTAAGGTTACGCGGTAGGCGAGGCGGTCGCTGCCGAGCGCTGATGTGCCAGCCCGGGCTCCAAATTGGTGAACGCCCGCTGCACCAAAGGAGGACACATGAAACCGGAACGCTTGGCTCCGCGTCTCTTCCTTGCGCTTGCGACACTTTCGCTCGGCACTGCCGCGCAGGCCGACGATCGCGTCCCGACCGGCACCCTCCGCGTGACCTATATCGCGACCAATCCGGTGCAGGCCTCGGTCGACCCGAAGACCGGCGAGGTCCGTGGGCCCGGCGCCGACATGGCGCGCCTGGTTGCCAAGCACCTCGGCGTGCCGGTCAAGATCACCGGGGTGGCGGGCCCGGGCGGCGTCCTCGACAGCCTCAAGAAAGGCGAGGCCGACATGGGGCTCCTCGCCTTCGATCCCGCGCGGGCGAAGGAGGTCGACTTCTCGCCGCCCTACGCGCTCGCCCAGAACACCTACCTTGTGCCCGAAGGTTCGCCGCTGCGCTCCGTCGCCGATGTCGACAAGCCGGGCGTCAAGGTCGGCGTCACCGAGCGCGATGCCGGCGATCTCTATCTCACCCGCGCGCTCAAGGCGGCCGAGCTCAAGCGCAACAACACCGGCAATCTCGACGTCGTAACGAAATGGCTCGCCGATCACACCGTCGATGCCTACGGCACCAACCGCCAGCGCCTCACCGAGATCGCCGCGCACAATCCCGGCTACCGCCTGCTGCCCGACAATTTCTACGGCGTCGAGCAATCGGTGATCGTGCCCAAGGGACATCAGGCGCTGCTCGATGAGGTCAACGCGGTCCTGGCCGACGCGCGGAGCTCAGGCCTCGTCGCCGAGGCGATCGCGCGTTCGGGCCTGATCGGCCTCGACGTCGCGCCGGCGCGGCCGTGAGGGTGCAGACTGAACGGCCCTAAGTGGCAGCGAGAGCTTGCGCGGCCTTCGCGTGACTGCCTGCGACATCATAACGCCGGGGACGGGTTTCGCGCCGGCGCCGCGCTCAATTCTCGCGCTTTATTCCATTGAATTTGCTAGAGACTTTTCCTGCGTGCGATTTTTGTGACCGCGCTGCGCGAGAAAAGTGCAATTCCGCGAAAACACCGCTAAAGACCACTTTGCTGGCCCGAGTTCGAACAAGAAGCTCCGCCGGCGGCTGGGGAGGAGCCCATGTGGAATCAAGTCTATAACCCGTTCGGCAACGCGGCGCTGTCGACCATCGCCGCCGCCCTGCCGGTCGTCACGCTGCTCGTCCTGATCGCGACCAACAAGGTCAAGGCGCACATCGCCGCGGTGATCGCACTCGTCGTCGCCAACATCGTCGCCATCGCCATCTTCACCATGCCGGCCGCCATGTCGCTGCGCGCGACCGTGCTCGGCGCGGTGACCGGGTTCTTCCCGATCGGCTGGATCGTGCTCAACGTGATCTTTCTCTACCGGCTCACCGTGGAGAAGGGCGCATTCAAGATCCTGCAGACGACCATCGGCGGCGTCACCGCCGACCGCAGGCTGCAGCTTCTTCTGATCGCTTTCTCGTTCGGTGCCTTCTTCGAGGGCGCGTCGGGCTTCGGCACGCCGGTCGCGGTGACCGGCGCGATCCTGATCGGTCTCGGCTTCTCGCCGCTCGCAGCGTCCGGCCTCTCGCTCATCGCCAACACCGCGCCCGTCGCCTTCGGCGCGCTCGGCACGCCGATCGCGGGCCTTGCGAGTGTCACCGGGCTCGATCCCTTCCTGCTCGGTGCCATGGTCGGCCGCCAGCTGCCGTTGTTCTCGCTGATCGTGCCGTTCTGGGTGGTGTGGGCGTTCGCCGGATGGCGCGGCATGATGGAAGTCTGGCCCGCCATCCTGGTCACCGGGGTGTCGTTCGCGGTCCCGCAATTCGTCATCTCGAACTTCATCAATCCGTGGATCGTCGACATCGGCGCGTCGCTCATCTCGATGGCCTGCCTGATCGGCTTCCTGCAAATCTGGAAGCCCGAGAGACTTCTGGCTGTCGCCGGCACTGCGCACCCGCGACGACTCTGCTTCGACCGTCCCCCCGCCGGAACCGGCGCCGACCACGCGTCCGACCGACGCCCAGGTGTGGGCGGCGCTCACGCCCTGGATCATCGTCTGCATCATCCTGCTCCTGTGGGGCACCAACTGGTTCAAGGGCATGGTCAATCCCTGGGCCACCTGGAACTTCCCGGTGCCCGACCTGCACAACATGATCAACAAGGTGCCGCCGGTGGTCACGGCCCCGGTCAAGGAAGGCGCGGTCTTCTCCTTCACCTGGCTCTCCTACACGGGCTCGGGCATGCTGATCGCCGCGATCATCTCAGGGTTCGTGATGGGCTTCTCGCCGCTGCAGATGGCGGCGAGCTACGGCCGGACCATCAAGCTGTGTGCCTATTCGCTCATCACCATCTCGGCGATGCTCGCGATCGGCACGCTGACGCGGCTGTCGGGGATCGACGCGACGCTCGGCCTCGCCTTTGCGAGCGCCGGCGTGCTCTATCCCTTCTTCGGCACGCTGCTCGGATGGCTCGGCGTTGCCCTCACCGGATCGGACACCGCGTCGAACATCCTGTTCGGCAATCTGCAGAAGATCACCTCCGAGCAACTCGGCCTGCCGCCGATCCTGATGGCGGCGGCAAACTCGTCGGGCGGCGTGATGGGCAAGATGATCGACGCCCAGTCGATCGTCGTCGCCTCGACCGCGACCAACTGGTTCGGCCACGAAGGCACGATTTTGCGCTTCGTGTTCTGGCATTCGATCGTGCTCGCCTGCCTCGTCGGCATCGTGGTGATGCTGCAGGCCTACGTCTTCACCGGCATGATCGTGCACTAAAGCCCCGAGGTGACGGATCGCTGCTCGAGGCTGGGAAGAACCCAGCCTCGGCACCCTTCATGGGGTGCCGCCCCGGCGATTGCGGTGCGGTATCGTCTCCGCAGCGCGGCCTCGCCGCATTTTGACCCGGATTGGCGGGTCTTCATAAGAGGTTGGCCGGCCGGCGGCTTGCGATTTAGGCCGGGCGTCATCTTGGCCGGACTTGCGACCGCCTGCCGATAATGCCATCAAGCTTCGCCCCCCGACCTCGCTAAAGAGCGCCCATGACCGACGCCAAGACCGACCAGGGTCTCCCTGACGTGAACGACGATACTCATGACGACATCATGTATCCGTCGACCATCGCCTTCATCCTGGTGCATCTCGCCTGCTTCGGTGCGATCTGGTCGGGCGTCACCTGGCAGGCGGTCGTGCTCTGCATCGTGCTGTACTGGGCGCGCATCTTCGCGATCGGCGCCGGCTACCATCGCTATTTCTCCCACCGCGCGTATTCGACGAGCCGCTGGTTCCAGTTCGTGCTCGCGGTGATGTGCCAGTCGACAAGCCAGAAGAGCGTGCTGTGGTGGGCGCAGATGCATCGCCATCACCATCTCTTCTCCGACACCGAGTACGATACGCATTCGCCGCGCCACAAGGGCTTCTTCTATAGCCATGTCGGCTGGATATTCACCTACCGGCACGACGCGACCGACCTCGTCAAGATCGGCGATTTCGCCTGCTATCCCGAGCTGATGTGGCTGCATCGCTTCGAACTGGTCCCGGCCGTCGTGCTCGCCGTGATCTGCTATCTGATCGCGGGCTGGCCGGGCCTGTTCGTCGGCTTTTTCTGGAGCACCGTGCTCGTCTATCACGGCACCTTCATGATCAACTCGCTCGCCCATGTGATGGGCCGGAAGCGCTACCTGACCGGCGACGATTCCCGCAACAACTGGCTGCTCGCGATCTTCACCATGGGCGAGGGCTGGCACAACAACCACCACGCCTATCAGAGCAGCGTCCGGCAAGGCTTTAAGTGGTGGGAATACGATCCGACTTTCTACATCCTCAAGGGGCTGTCGTTCGTCGGCATCGTGTGGGATCTGAAATATCCGCCGAAGGCCGTGGTGCGCAACGAGCACCGGCTCGGCTCGCGCGTCGTCGGCCGCGCTGCGGCGCAGCTCGCCGACAGCTTCCATCCCGAAGGCCTCGCCGCTTCGATCTCGGCCGCGCTCGACGGGCCGGCGCTCGCGGCGCTGCGCGAGAAGATGAACGCCACCCAGCAGCGCGCGGCGAACGTGCTCGCGAACATCCATCTGCCGCACCTGCCGACCCGCAACGAGATCTTCGGGCGCGCCAGGACGATGTTCGCGAAGACGTCGTCGATGGACGACATCGTGGACACCGCGCATATGCTCCTGCTCGACGCGATCGGCGCGAGGCTTTGTGTGGCGGTGCCGAGCAAGAGCTGACGCGCGGCAGCGCGGCGCCCGCCGGCGCTCGAGCGGGCGCATGGCGGGCGGGCGAGTGCGCGCGGCGCCGATCGCGAGGGCCCGTTGATCTCCCTGCCGGAAGATGCGTCGCTTGATCCGCGCGAGGAGATCGCTCAGCTCGAGGTGCGGATCGAGGAGCTCGCCGAAGCGCTCGAGCGGTGCCGCAAGCTCGCTCTCGCCGCGAAGATCGCCGTCGTTTTCGGTGCGCTGCTCATCGCGGCGACGCTCTTCGGTGTGCTCGCTTTCACGCCGATGGCGATGGTCGGCGGCGTCGCCGCCCTGCTCGGCGGGATCGTCCTCTACGGCTCGAACGCCTCGACGTCGGATGAGCTCACGAAGTCGCTGCGGAACGCCGAAGCGCGGCGCGCCGCGCTGATCGGCCGGCTCGATATCCGCCTCGTCCACGACGCGCCGCCGACGCTGCATTAGGGCACTGTGGCTCTCATCGTGGTCATGGCCGGGCTCGTCCCGGCCACCCCGCTTAACAAGGCACCGCCGTGCCACATTATCGGGGTCGCCGGGACAAGCCCGGCGATGACGGCGTTCGAGGTGCGCTAGCCCGCACCCTTCCCGAAAAGCTCCGGGTGCCGCAGCCGCAATGCCTGCATCAGCGCCAGCGTCTTCATGTCGTCGAGCTCGCCGCGCTCCACCATCGCCCACACGACATCGAGGCCGAGTTCGGCGACCTCGATCGCCTCGTGCTCGCTGGCGATGCCGCCGCCGGCATTGACGCGGTCGGCGGCGGAGTAGGGGGCGAGGTAGAGATCCATCTGCTCGGCGGAGATGCCCGGCGAGGTCCACACCCGCCCGACATGCTCGACATTTCCGAGCGCGAGCCCGACCTCCTCGGAGGCCTCGCGGCGGGCGGCCGCGGCCGGATCGTCTTCTTCGAGGAGCCCGGCGGGGCATTCGAGCAGCATTGCGCGGCCGGCGCGCAGCAGGGCGGGCGTTCGCAGGATGCGGACCAGCATGACCGTGCGCCGCACCGGATCGTAGGGCAGCACCGCCACTGCGTCGCCGTGGTCCTCGACCTCGCGGTTGACGACCTCGCCGGAATCGAGCCGCACGCGCACGAGGCGAAGGCTGGTCCAACCCTCATAGAGGGCGCGAGTCGACAGGATTTGGGGCACGGGAACCTCGATGGCGCGTTGGGCTGTATCTATTGCGCAGCCGGCTTGCGCGCTACGGCGAGCGCTCGCGGATTTCTCTTGGCTTCCGCCACACGCTCGCGAGCCAGGGTTGCTGTTCCCGCGGAAGTCCTGCAGGGCGGTAGTAGTGACCGAGCTCGACAAAACCCGCGGCCGTGACGTAGCGGCGCCAGCTTTCGAGATCGTGGAAGACGCCGTAGCGTCCGCCGGTCCAGCCCTCCTGGTTGTCGCCGCGCGGGTTCGAGGAGAACAGCACGCCGCCGGGCTTGAGGCATGCACAGAGCTTGCCGAGCACCTCCGGCAGCGCGCGGCTCGGCACGTGAAACAGGGAGGCATTGGCGAACACGCCGTCGAAGTAGGCCGATGGCAGGTCGAGGGCGAAGAAATTCTGCTGCCAGACCTCGCAACCGCTGTGCGCGCGCGCCATGCCTGCGAACTCCGGCGAGCCTTCAAGGCCGATCGCGATATGGCCGCGCGCGGTGAGCGCCTCGAGGTCGCGGCCGGGCCCGCAGCCGAAATCGAGCAGCATGAACGGCGGCGTGCCCTCGATCGCGTCGAGCAGCGCCGCGATATTCTGGGTGACGTCGTGGTCGCGGGTGCCGGCCCAGAAAGCGTGGGCCTGCCGGTCGTAATCGGCGAGCGTCCCCGCAGAAATCTTCCCGAGCTCGCTTGAATTTTCCGGCATGCTCACCCACACTCTACCCATTCGCCCCCTGCCCGCCGCTATTCGCCCACCGGTGCGCCGCCGCATGCTTGGCCATGGTGCTTTGCCATGCGGTAGCCCGAAGTGCTAGATTGGGCGGGCGGCGAAGCATCATCCCGTCGCGTCCCTCCAAAAAGGAAATCAAGAATGGCTTTGCGAAGCAAGACCATGACCAAGCCTGCCGAAACGGAAGAATCGACACAGGAGCAGCCGTCACAGCGCCGGCGCCCGGACGCGGGGCAGTTCCAGCTTCAGGTGGACCGCCAGACCAAGGGTTCGTACGCGACCTACGAAGCCGCCGAAGCGGCAGGTCTCGTGATCAAGAAGAAGTTTCCCGTGGTCCGCGTCGCCGTCTACGATTCGATCTCCGGCGAAAACAAGATTCTCGAAGTGGCGCAGTGATCGCGCCCGCTTCCGGCGAGTACCGCGATGCCTGACGATACGCCCCCGGACCGGCTGTCCGCCGACGCCAACAGTCCCTATTACAACGCCGAGCTCCTCGAGCGCGGGATCGGCATCCGCTTCAAGGGTGTCGAGAAGACGAACGTCGAGGAATACTGCGTCAGCGAGGGATGGATTCGGGTGGCTGCGGGCAGCGCCAAGGACCGCCACGGCAATCCCATGACCATCAAGCTCAAGGGTGCGGTGGAGCCGTATTTCCGGCAGCCGACGAGCGACGCCACCGACGAGACGGGCAAGGCGTGAACAAGGCCAGCCGCGCGCGGGTGCCGATGCGAACGACAGCATCGGTCTGCCTTGCCGGGGCGGGCATCGTGCTCCTCACACAGGCAGTGCTGGCATTCGATACGACGAAACTCGGCCAGGGAGGCAGCCTCGGTCTCGACGAGATGATGCCCCTCATCGAGAAGTCCTCCGCGCTCAAACGCGAAGTTGCCGAAGCTGTTGCCCGAAGCGGAAAGAAGCTCGACGACATCCGGTGCGACGGCCAGCGCTTCCCCGGCCAGTGGCGCAACCTCGGCGGCGAGCGCGTATCGCCCTATGTTTGCAAGATCGCCGACAAATGGCTGGAGGTGCGTGCGACGGTCCGGATTTCCGGTCGGGGCAAGGCCTTCGAGGCGATCACCCCCGAAGCGATGCGCAACGCGACCACCGTCACCGAAACCAATCCGACCTGGAAATGGCTCGACCACGAGCCGAACTGACACCGGGCGGGCGGTCTGGCAGACGCGCGTGATTCTCGTTAGCGGCGCAGGTCGAGGTCGAGATAGCTCGCGCCCAGCACCTCGCCGGTGTCGACGTTGGTGACCTTGTTGAGCCGGCCGTTGCGCTGGCCCGCCTCCTTGATCGGATTGATCTCGACCCGCACGTGGTCGCCGGGCTTGAGCGCAGTCGCCGACCATCCGCCCTGCCGCGTCAGGTTCGCCGGCCCGCTGGTCTCGAGCCGCCACAGCCCCACCTCCGGGGCATCGTCGACCTTGCCGTTGACGAGCAGGAAGACGTGCGGATTGGTCCATTGCAACTCGACCACCGTGCCGGTGAGGGTCTCCGTCCGGGTGCGGTCGTACATCACCATGGCATGATGCGCGGCGGCGACCGTCGCCACCGCTGACCCGCCCAGGATCACGAGTGCGCTTAAGCTTTTGACGCGGGGCTTCATTCGTCCTCTCCGAGCTTGGAAGGACCTTTTGGCTCGGCCGCCGTCCGTGCGCAAGCCGCCTCTGAGGTCGATTCCGGACAGCTTCGCCACGCGGCACAATTGATATAAGAAACATCACATTGCATGCTTGATCTTTCAAAATACGAGGACTAAACAGGTCCGAAGCATCACGATTGCCGGCATTTCGCCCCGCATGATCACCGCTGCACAGCTGCGCGCCGCCCGCGCCCTTCTCGGCATCGACCAGCGCGAGCTTGCCGCGCAGTGCGGTCTGTCGGTGCCGACCATCCAGCGCATGGAGGCAAGCGAAGGCGTCATCCGCGGCAATGTCGATTCGCTGATGAAGCTCGTCGCCGCGCTCGACAGCGCGGGCATCGAGCTGATCGGGGAGGGGGCGGTGAGCCAATCGGGCGGCCGCGGCGTGCGCCTCAAGGTCGGGTCCGGCGGCAGGCCCACGAAGCCTCCGGGAACGGAGGGCTAGCGAATGGCCGTCGCCGCCGAGCTCTGGTGTGTCGCGCTGCTGATCGCTGTGGCAGTGCTCGCGATGATCCCGGCGGTGCGCGCGTCCTCCCCCATTGTCTACGGCGCAATGCTCGCCGTGACCGCGATCGGCTTCATCGTCGCGCTCTTCGCGATGGCGGCCCCATCGAGCGCGACTGTGCTGCCGCTGGGGCTTCCTTTCATCGGCGCCCGGTTTCGCGTCGACGCGCTCTCGGCTTTCTTCCTGCTCGTGGTCGATTTCGGCGCCGCAGCCGCCTGCCTCTACGGCATCGGCTATGGTCGCCACGAGCACGAGCCGCAACGGGTCGTGCCGTTCTTTGCCGCGTTTCTCGCTGGCATGAATCTCGTGCTGCTCGCCGACGACGCCTTCACCTTCCTGGTCGCGTGGGAATTCATGTCGCTCACGTCGTGGGCGCTGGTGATGGCGCACCACCGCGAGCCCGGCAACTCCCGCGCCGCGTTCGTCTACATCGTGATGGCGAGCGTCGGCACGCTTTCGCTGCTGCTCGGCTTCGGCCTGCTCGCCGGCCCCGACGGCCTCTATGCCTTCGCCGACATGCGCTTGCGCAGCGACACACCGATGGCGGCGGGGATCGTTCTGGTGCTGGCGCTCGTCGGCGCCGGATCGAAGGCCGGCCTGGTGCCGCTCCACGTCTGGCTGCCGCTTGCGCATCCGGCGGCGCCGAGCCACGTCTCGGCCCTGATGAGCGGGGTCATGACCAAGGTCGCGATCTACGCCTTCGTGCGCATCGTGTTCGACCTGCTGGGGTCGCCGGCATGGTGGTGGGCGGTGCCGGTGCTCACCATCGGCGGTATCACCGCGGTGATCGGCGTGCTGCACGCGCTGATGCAGCGCGATCTCAAGCGCGTGCTCGCCTACAGCACGATCGAGAATGTCGGCCTCGTTTTCGTCGGCCTCGGGCTCGCGCTCGCGTTCGCCTCGAACGGCTTTCCGGCTGCCGCGGCGCTGGCGCTGACTGCGGCGCTGTTCCACGTGTTCAATCACGCGCTGTTCAAGAGCCTCTTGTTCTTCGGCGCCGGTGCGGTGCTCACCGCCACCGGCGAGCGCGACATGGAGAGGCTCGGCGGTCTCATCCACCGCATGCCGGTGACGAGCCTCGTCGTTCTCGTCGGCTGTGTCGCGATTTCCGCCCTGCCGCCGCTCAACGGCTTCGCCTCCGAGTGGCTCGCCTTCCAGGCGATCCTGTTGAGCCCGCAGCTTCCGCAATGGGGACTGAAGCTTCTCGTCCCCGCGATCGGGGCGCTGCTCGCGCTTGCCGCGGCGCTTGCGGCGGCATGCTTCGTGCGCGTCTTCGGGATCGTGTTCCTCGGGCGGCCGCGCGGCGAGGCGGCGGCCGATGCGCGCGAGGTCGACCGCTGGTCGCTCGCAGCCATGTGCATTCTCAGCGTTCTGTGCCTGCTCGTCGGCATCGTCCCCGGGGCGGTGATCGACGCGCTCGCGCCGGTGGTCGAGGGCCTCGTCCATGCCCGCATGCCCGAGCAGCTCGGCATCCCCTGGCTCTCGACGATCCCGATTGCGGAGAGCCGCAGCTCCTATAACGGCCTGCTCGTCTTCGTGTTCGTCACCGCCTCGGCTTCGCTCGCGGCATTCGCGATCCATCGTCTGGCATCGCAGGCGGTGCGGCGCGCGCCCGCCTGGGATTGCGGCTTCCCCAATGCCGGCATCGCGACGCAATACACCGCGGACAGTTTCGCCGAGCCGGTGCGCCGCGTGTTCGGCGCTTACGTCTTCCGCGCGCGCGAAGCGGTCGACATGCCTCCGCCCGGCGATCTGCGCCCGGCGAAGTTTGCGGTCGAGACGCACGATCTCGCCTGGGAGTTCATCTATTGGCCGCTCGCCGCAGCGGTGAACAACGCTGCCGACCGGCTCAACCGGCTCCAATTCCTCACCATCCGCCAGTATCTGAGCCTCGTCTTCTTCGCGCTGGTGTCGCTGCTTTTGGTATTGGCGCTATGGCCCTGATCCCCGCTCTTGCCGTCCAGGGCGCGCAGATGTTTCTCGTGCTGCTGCTGGCGCCGCTGTTGACCGGCTTCGTGCGCAAGGTGAAGGCGCGGCTGCTGCGTCGCGTCGGTCCGCCGCTGCTGCAGCCCTATCTCGACCTCGTCCGCCTGCTGCGCAAGGAGGTGGTGCTCGCGGAGAACGCCTCGTGGCTGTTCCGCGTGATCCCCTATCTCGTCTTCGCGACCACCTGGGTCGCCGCGGCGCTGGTGCCGACCTTCGCCATCGGGCTCCTGTTCAGCTGGACCGCCGACCTCATCGCCATCATCGCGCTGCTCGGAGCCGCGCGCTTCTTTCTCGCGCTCGCCGGGATGGACGTCGGCACCGCGTTCGGCGGCATCGGGTCGAGCCGCGAGGCGATGTTCGCGACGCTCGCCGAGCCGGCGATGATCATGATCGTGTTCACGCTCGCGCTGATCGCGGGCTCGACCCAGCTCTCGAGCATCGCCGCGCTGATGCTCTCCTCCGGCGTCGGCCTGCGCGTGTCGCTCGGCCTTGCGCTGATCGCGCTGATCATGGTGGCGATCGCCGAGAACGCCCGGGTGCCGGTCGACAATCCGGCGACCCATCTCGAGCTCACCATGGTCCACGAGGCGATGGTGCTCGAATATTCCGGGCGGCATTTGGCGGTGATCGAGCTCGCAGCCTCGCTCAAGCTCCTGCTCTACATGTCGCTGATCGCCTGCGTGTTCGTGCCGTGGGGTCTTGCGATTCCGGGCACCGGGTTCGCGGCGCTGCTCGCAGGCCTCGTTACCTATGTCGCCAAGCTTGCGGTCGGCGGCTTCCTGCTCGCGGTGTTCGAGACCGCCATCGCCAAGATGCGCGTGTTCCGGGTGCCGGACTTTCTCGGCGCCGCGCTGATGCTCGGGCTTTTGGCGACGCTCTTGCGCTTCGTGTCGGGGAGCTTCTGATGAACGGCTTGTCCTTCGACATCGCGCATCTCCTCGCCGGTGGCCTGGTGCTGGTGAGCTTCATGATGCTCTACCAGGACCGCCTCTACGCGCTGCTCAACGTGTTCGCGCTCCAGGCGGTGGTGCTCGCGGCGTCGGTCGCGTGGCAGGCCTGGGCGCAGGGCGCGCCGCATCTCTACATCACCGCCGCGATCGCCCTCGGCCTCAAGGCGATCGTCATCCCCTTAGCGCTCCACCGCATCATCGCGAGGCTCGGCATCCACCGGCAGATCGAGACCGTGGTCGGCGTCGGCCCCACCATGATGGCCGGCATGGCGCTCGTCGCGCTGTCGATGGTGGTGATGCTGCGCGTCACTCCGGAAGCCGATCCGCTGGCGCGCGAGGACCTTGCGTTTGCGCTTTCGGTGCTCCTCCTCGGCCTCCTGATGATGGTGACGCGGCGCAATGCGGTGAGCCAGGTGGTCGGCTTCATGTCGATCGAGAACGGGCTGATCCTCGCCGGCACCGGGGCCAAGGGCATGCCGCTCGTCGTCGAGATCAGCGTCGCGTTCTCCGTCCTCGTCGCATTCATCGTGATCGGAATCTTCCTGTTCCGCATCCGCGAACGCTTCGACACCGTCGATGTGCAGGCGCTCGACCAATTCCGCGGGGGGCTGCAATGAGGCGCACGCAATGAGCTTCCTTCCGAACGGTGTGACCCTGATTCTGGCGGTGCCGGCGGCGACGGCCGCGGTGCTCGCCTTCATGCCGGACTATCGCCTGTCCGCGCGGCTCAACGTCGTCGCCTCGTTCGTGACGCTGCTCGCGGCGATCTCGCTGTTCGTGCGCGCGCCGGCGCCGGGCCCCTACATCCTGGTCGACGATCTCAACATCGTCTTCATCGTGTTGGGCTCGTTCGTCGGCTTCACGACGAGCGTGTTCAGCGCGAGCTACATCGCCCACGAGCTCGAGGTCGGCCGGCTCAAGCCGTCGCATCTGCGCTTCTACCACGCGATGTACCAGATCCTGCTGTTCGCCATGAACCTCGCGCTGGTGGCGAACAACATCGGCCTGATGTGGGTCGCGATCGAGCTCGCGACGCTCACCACCGTGCTGATGGTCGGCATCTACCGCACCCACGAGGCGCTGGAGGCGGCGTGGAAGTATTTCATCCTCGGCAGCGTCGGCATCGCGCTCGCGCTGTTCGGCACCATCCTCGTCTACATGGCGGCGCGGCCGGTGGTCGGCGAGGGGCTCGACGGCATGGTGTGGTCGGTTCTGATCAAGCGCGTCGCCGAGTTCGACCCCGCCTTCCTCAACGTCGCCTTCGTGTTCCTGCTGCTCGGCTATGGCACCAAGGTGGGCTTGGCGCCCCTGCATGCGTGGCTCCCCGACGCCCATGCCGAAGGCCCGACGCCGATTTCCGCGGTGCTCTCCGGGCTGCTGCTCAACGTCGCGCTCTACGCGGTGCTGCGCTTCAAGATGCTGCTCGCCGCGAACCCCGGTGCGCTTGCGCCGGGGCCGCTGATGGTGACGATGGGGCTCGCCTCGCTGATCTTCGCCGGCTTCATGCTGTACCGGCGCCGCGACATCAAGCGCATGTTCGGCTACTCCTCGATCGAGCACATGGGCATCATCGTGCTCGCCTTCGGCATGGGTGGCCCGCTCGCCAATTTCGCCGGGCTGCTGCACATGACCATGCACAGCCTGACGAAGTCGGCGATCTTCTTCACCGTCGGCCACATCGCCCAGGTCAAGGGGACGCAGCGGATTGCCGACATCACCGGCCTCACCGTGACCCACCCCATGCTCGGCTGGGGTCTCGTCGTCGGCGTCGTCGCCATTGCCGGCATGCCGCCGCTCGGGATCTTCACCAGCGAATTCCTGGTGGTGAGCTCGACCTTCGCGCGCCACCCGCTGCTCGCGTTGCTGCTGGTCGGCGGGCTGCTGGTCGGATTCGGTGCGCTGATGCTGCGGCTGCAGGGCCTTGCCTTCGGCGAGCCGGCGGGGAGCACCGCGCCGGTCGAAGCGTCTTACGTGCCGACCGCGATGCATCTCGGGCTCGTGCTGATGGCCGGCATTTATCTGCCGCCGCCGCTCGTGACCTGGTTCCAGCATGTCGCGGGCTTACTCGGATAGCGCCATGGCGAACTCGATCGCGCGGCACCACTCGACCCTCGCCGAAGCGCTCGCCGGCGGACGGCGCGTGGCGCAGCACCGGCCATGGCAGCGCGTCGAGGTCGACCGCGATCACTGGCAGGCGCTTGCGGCCGCGCTTGCCGCAGGACGCCTGTCCATGCTCGGGCTGTGGGGCGAGCGTGCCGCCGTGCACATGGCGCTGCTCGACGAGGCGGCGGGCGTCGTCGCGGTCGCAACGTACCTCTGCCCGGACGGGACCTTTCCGTCGGTCGGGCGCGTGCACGCGCCAGCGCTACGGCTCGAGCGCGCGATCCAGGACCTGTTCGGGCTCACCGCCACCGGCCTGCCCGACGAGCGACCGTGGCTCGATCACGGCTGCTGGGACCTTTCCCATCCACTGGCGTCACCGCGCGGCGCCGCGGAGGAGCGTGCGCCCTACGGGTTCCTTCCGAGCGAAGGAGAGGGTCTGCATCAAATTCCCGTCGGCCCGGTTCACGCAGGAATCATCGAACCCGGCCACTTCCGCTTCACCGCCAACGGCGAGACCATCGTGCGGCTCGAGGAGCGCCTGGGCTACGTTCACAAGGGTATCGAATCCCTGATGACCGGCGCGTCGATTGCGCAAGCAGCCCGGCTTGCCGGCCGCACGTCCGGCGACAGCACGGTTGCCTATGCGTTTGCCTTCGCACGTGCCGTCGAAGCCGCGCTCGGCATCGAGGTGCCGCCGCGCGCGGTGTTGCTGCGGGCGCTCATGGCCGAGCTCGAGCGTCTCGCCAACCACCTCGGCGACATCGGCGCGATCTGCAACGACGCCGCCTTTGCGCTGATGCACGCCCATTGCGCAGTGCTGCGCGAGCACGTCCTGCGCGCCGCGGCCACCTGCTTCGGCCATCGCCTGATGATGGATCGTATCGTCCCCGGCGGCGTCGATGCCGACCTTGCGCCGGAGGGCGCCGTCGCGGTTCGCCTGCTCCTCGCGACGATCCGCTCGGCCTTCCCGGCGCTGATCGAGCTCTACGACAACACCGCATCGCTGCAGGACCGCACCGTCTCGACCGGCATGCTCGATCCTGCGCTGGCGCGCCGCTTCGGCGCCGGCGGCCACGTCGGTCGCGCTTCAGGCCGCAGCTTCGATGCCCGGCGCACGCTCGCCTATCCGCCCTATGACAGCCTGCGCTTCGAGGTGCCGGTGCGCCAGGACGGCGACGTCAATGCGCGAGTGTGGATCCGCATTCGCGAGGTCGAGCAAAGTCTCGGCCTGGTGGAGCAAATTCTCGAACGACTGCCGCCGGGCGATGTATGCGTTCCCGTCGCCGGCACCGGTACCGAGGCTGAAGGGATGGCGATCGTCGAAGCCTTCCGCGGCGACGTGCTCGTCTGGGTACGGCTCGATGGGACAGGGCAGGTCGCGCGGTGTCACCTGCGCGATCCCTCCTGGTTCCAGTGGCCGCTGCTCGAAGCGGCGATCGCCGGCAACATCGTCGCCGATTTCCCGCTCTGCAACAAATCGTTCAACTGCTCCTATTCAGGGCATGATCTTTAGAGGGGTCTGTTTCGATGCGCCCAACCCAACCATTGGTCATCGCCGGGCTTGTCCCGGCGACCCCGATAGTGGGGCACAGCCGCGCCATGATGATCGGGGTGGCCGGGACAAGCCCGGCCATGACCATTCGTTGAAATGATGGACGTCCGTCGCGCCGGAGACGTGTGATGCGCAAGCTGCTGCTCGAAAGCCTGCTCAAGGTCCCGTTGACCGAGCCGGCGCCCCCGCGCGACGCCACCGCGCTCGCCGAACTCGCGGCTTCGGTCGACCGCGCAGCGCGCGCGAGCCTCGGGCGCAGCCTTTCGATCCGCCACGTCGATGCGGGTTCCTGCAACGGCTGCGAGCTCGAGATCCATGCGCTCGGCAACGCGTTCTACGACCTCGAACGGTTCGGCCTGCGCTTCGTCGCGTCGCCGCGCCATGCCGACGTGCTTCTGGTGACGGGGCCGGTCACCAAGAACATGCGCGAAGCCCTCGAGCGAACCTACCGCGCGACGCCCGCGCCAAAATGGGTGGTGGCCGCGGGCGGCTGCGCCCGTGACGGCGGTATTTTCGCCGGCAGCTATGCCGTCGCGGGCGGCGTGTCCGCGGTGATCCCGGTCGACCTGCACATCCCCGGCTGTCCGCCGACCCCGACTGCGCTGCTTGAAGGACTGCTCGCGCTCATCACGACCGCGGCGAAGCCGGAGACTTTGCTTCATCGCTGAACGGCCGGCGATGCCCCTCAGGGCGTCTGACGCGAGACCCGAAACAGGCGCGCCCCGAGGGCACCGCCAAGCATCGTGATCACCGCAGCCACACCGAAGTTCCAGATGAGGATCATCGCGGCGGCATCGACATCGTGCACGAGCGCGAGCGCGCTCGAGGTGATGGCAGCGACCGCGAGCGCGCCAGCGAGCGTCGTGGCGACCGGGCGCAGCAGCACGGCGTGGCGCAGCATCACGGCGAGCGCAATCGCGAGCGGCACGCTGCCGAGTACCAGGGTCGCAAAGCACTGCATCGTCTCATGGAGCGGGACGTCAGGCCCGATGGCCATCCGGCCGGTCAAGCAGCCGTAGCCGATGGTGCTGACCCACACGATGAGCGTGGGAAGGGGCAGCAACAGCCAGCTCTGCGAGCGGTCGGGCAGGCTCACCATGAAGGCGGCGATGGCGGCGAGCGCGCCGGTCGCGAGCGCCGCGACGATGCTCACGATGAACACCGGCTGCCGCAAATGCTCCGCGAGGTCCGACCGCACGCCATGACCGATCGCGAGCAGGATGAGGATCCCGCCGGCGAGCGCGAGCCATGAGAGCGCCCGCACGAGCGGCGGCCGCAGCCGGCGCACCGGCGCCGCGCCAGCCACGAGGACGTCGATGAGCTTCTGCGTTTCGGTCACGGCGCGTCCTCTCCCGCGCGCAACCGCTTGCGCAGCGATTTGATCGCGCGATGGACCGCGACCTTGAGCGCCGAGATCGACTTGCCGCTCGTCTGTGCCGCTTCGTGCAGGGACATCTCCTGTAGCTTGAGCAGCCTGACCGCCTGCTGCTGCTCGGACGGAAGCGCGGCGATCGCCGCGTGAAGCGCGGTCGCGTCGGCCGTTGCGTCATCCAGTTCTATGTTCGTCGCATCCCCCGCAAAGGTTTCGTGCGCGGCGGTGAATTCGATTTCGCGGGAGCGCGCCCGCGTCTGGCGGCGCAGCCGATCGATAATACGGCGGTTGGCGATCGCGACCAGCCAAGGCCCGAACGGCCGGGCCGGGTCGTAGGCGTGGCGAACCGCGTGGATGGTCAGCAGCACGTCCTGAACCGCGTCCTCGATGTCTCCGGTGTCGCGGAAACATCGCGATGCGAGCGCGCGCACATAAGGTGTGACGGCCTCGAGCAGCGCGCGATAGGCGGCGCGGTCGCCATCCTGCGCCGCGGCCATGAGGCGCGACCAATCGCGCTCGCCGGCCCTCTCCGTTCCGTCGCGTGCGGCCGAAGCAACGAGCCGCAACGCGGGCTGGCGGCGCCGCGCTGCGTTGGCACTTTCGTTGTCGTCTGCTCTCGGCATCGCCGTCGGTCGAATGCTGCGCGGGCTTCGCGGTATCGCGAATTTCCATACACCACCGCCCGGGGCGGCGGGCAAAATCTATTTTTGCAAGACCCACGTAACCTTTCGGCAGAGTCTGCGAACCTCCCGAAGTCTCGCCGGTCGCCCCGACCGTCTACCCTCCCAATGCCGGAAGGGGCGTGCTGGCGAGGCCATGCATCCAGGAGGAGTTTTCATGAACAATCGTCTCGTAGCCGCTTCCGTTCTCTCGACCGCCGTCGGGTTGGCGCTCGCGGTGCCGTCGCCGTCGGTGCGCGCGCAAGGCGCCAATCCGCCGCAAGTGGTGAAGGACAACATGGCGCGGATGGCGAAGGACAAGCTGGAGAAGTGCTACGGCATCAACGCCGCGGCGAAGAACGACTGTGCCGAGGGCGCGCATTCCTGCGCCGGCCAGGCGAGCGGGCCGCGCGATCCCAAGTCGTTCGTGCTGCTGCCCGCCGGCGACTGCGCCAAGATCCAGGGCGGCAAGACGACCGCGACCTGAGGAACGATGTCGTTCCCGCAGATTCGTCCCGGTCCTGTCCCGGCGCAAGCCGGGATAGGGTTGCGCTTCCAGCATCACGAAGCGGTGCTGGAGCATCGCTCCGACATCGCATGGATGGAGGTGCACACCGAGAATTACATGGGCGGCGGCACGTCGATCCGCTGTCTCGAAACAATTCGCCGCGACCATCCGATTTCGTTGCACGGCGTCGGTCTCTCGCTCGGCAGCGCGGAGGGACTCGATCCCGCGCATCTCGAGCGCATTCGCAAGGTCGCCGAACGCATCGAGCCCGGGCTGATGTCGGAGCACATCGCGTGGAGCGTCGCGCAGGCGACCTATCTCGCCGATCTCCTGCCGCTGCCGATGACCGAGGAATCGCTCGCAGTGGTGTGCCGGCATGTCGACGAGGTGCAGAGCACGATGAAGCGGCGCATCCTCGTCGAGAACCCTTCGACCTATCTGCGCTTTCGCCACTCGACCATTCCGGAATGGGAGTTCATGGCGGCGGTCGCCGAGCGCACCGGCTGCGGCATCCTGTGCGACGTCAACAACATCTATGTCAGCGCGCGCAATCACGATTGGGATCCGTCGACTTATCTCGCGCACCTGCCGCCGGCCGCGATCGGCGAAATCCATCTCGCCGGCCACAGCGTGAGGTCTCTGCCCGACGGCACGACGTTGCGGATCGACGATCACGGCTCGCGCGTGATCGACGACGTCTGGGCGCTCTACCGCGAGGCGCTCGCGCGATTTGGCCCCGTCCCGACGCTCATCGAATGGGACACCGACGTGCCGCCGCTCGGCGTGCTGCTCGGCGAAGCCGCCATCGCCGGCGCGTTGCTCGCAGAGGTGAAGCCGGAGGCGCGCGATGCCGACGCTGCTTGAGACACAGTGCGCCCTGCGCACATGGCTCGTCGACGGCGAACGTGCCGCAGCGGCGACCTTGCTCGCCGACGGCATCTCGCCGGACCGGCTCGATATCTATCGCAACACCTTCGTCGGCAACGCGACCCGCGCGTTGCGGCTGACCTATCCCGCGGTCCACAAGCTGGTCGGCGACGAATTCTTCGAAGGTGCGGCTGCGGTGTTCATCGCGCAGCACCCGCCGCGCTCGGCCTGCTTCGACCACTATGGCGAGCCGTTCGCCGCGTTCCTCGCGGCGTTTCCGCCCGCCGCGTCGCTCGCCTATCTCGGCGATGTCGCGCGGCTCGAATGGGCGGTGAGCCGCGCCATCCATGCCGACGATGTCGAGCCGCTCGACCTCGCGCGGCTCGCGGCGCTTTCGCCCGGGGAGCAGGAACGCGTCTCGTTCGTGCCGCACCCTTCGGTCAGCCTCCTCTCCCTCGCAACGCCTGCGGACGCGATCTGGCGCGCCGTCCTCGCCAGCGACGATGTGGCGCTTGCGGCGGTCGATCCCACCGGCCGGTGCAGTTCGTCTCATGGTGGAGCGCGGCGCGAGCGGGCCCGACGTGCAGCGGCTCGACGCGGCGGCCTGGCACTTTGCGGCGGAGCTGTGCCGCGGCTTCCCGCTCGGGATCGTGCTGGCAGAGCTTCCCGGCGCATCCGCCGAGAAGGCCTTCGCCGCGCATCTTGCCGCCGGGCGATTCGTCGATTTCCGCCTCGCGCCGCCGGAGCTGATGGCGTCGCTGGCGCCTTCGGAGGCCGCCCCATGAGTCGCGCGAGACCTAATCCGGCTGTGGCGTGGATCGATCGCGCGATCGCGCTCCTCGAACGCGTTCCCTATTGGCTGCTCGCCCTGCCGCTGCGGGTCGGTGCCGCCGCCGTGTTCTGGAACTCGGCCCAGACCAAGCTCGCCAACTGGGACACGACCCTCGAGCTGTTCGCCGACGAGTACAAGGTGCCGCTGCTGCCGCCGGAGATTGCGGCGCATTTCGCACTCGGCGTCGAGCTGACGACCCCGGTCCTGCTGGTCCTCGGCCTGTTCACCAGGGCGGCCGCCCTGGTGCTGCTTGCCATGACCGCCGTGATCGAGATTTTCGTCTATCCGCTGGCCTGGCCAACTCACATCCAATGGGCCGCCATGCTGCTGGTGCTGCTCTGCCGCGGGCCCGGGAAGCTGTCTCTCGACCATCTGCTGTGGGGACCGATTCGCGCATGGCTGGCCGCTCCGCCGAAGATGTAGCCGCAGTGTCCGACGCAGGCGCCAGGTGCGCCGCGGCGCGTTGCTCCTTCGGATTCGGGCCGTTTTGCGGCGCCTGAGGCCCGAACCGGCGCAAGTAATTCCAGACATGACCGTCCGCGTTATGCTATCGGACCTGCTTGATTAAGGGGAACCCGGCTCCGGACCCGGGCAGCGAGGGCCGGAGCCAGACCTCCCGGACTCGTTTGGTCGAGGGGCCGGGCGACGGAAACCGATCGATGGCATTCGGCTGCATGAGGTTGAATACGAGCGCGGCAGTCGCCGTTGCGGCCTGCGCGCTTGCGCTCGCCGGCTGCGCCGCGAACTCGACCATGCCGAGCCTGAGCCTGCCGAACCTCGATCTGTTCGATTCGCCTTCGACCGGGACCGTGACGGTCCATTCGAATCCGACGGGCGCAGAGGCCCGCGCGTCGAACGGCAGCACCTGTCGGACGCCCTGTGCGCTGTCGATGCCGCTCACCGAGGGATTCACCGTCACCTACACGCTCGACGGTTATCTTCCCGAGACCGTGGCGGTGAAATCCATCCCGCCCCAGAAGGGCGCGATCATCGACATGACGCCGGCTCGGTTCGAGCCGAATCCGGTGTGGGCCGAACTCAAGCCTGCGCCGGTGGCGCCACCACCGCCGCCACCGAAAAAGCGGCCACGATCCTGAGCCTGATGGGGCGCCGTTCCGGTGCCGGCCGCGGGACTACTGTGTCATAAGCGCAGGTAGGGTGTGCAACCGCGGTTCCTCGGCCGATCGCGTGCGCAAAATCGCGCAGCGCGATTGCGCACGCTGCCAGACCGTCACAGCGCGATTTTGCACACCCTACGAATTTGTGACGCAGTAGTAGCGGCGGGTAGCCCGGATTGAGCGCAAGCGAAATCCGGGAGTGCTGGGTGGCCATCAAGCGACATGCGATGCGTCCGACCCGGATTTCGCTGCCGCTCAATCCAGGCCACAGGCTCATTGCGTCACGCCGGCGCCGGCAGCAGCTTCGTCGGCGGCGGCAATGCGAGCGGCTCTGCGTCTTCCGGGAAGAAGCGGTCCCACAGCTTCTCGTGACCGTAGTAGACGAAGGGGCCGACCACGAAGCCGAAGGCGGAGAGGCCCGCGGCAACGGCGAGATCGCGGACCACGATGTAGGTCACGGAAAAATCCATGATGGTGGCGACGGTGCGGAACGTGATCGTCTTGGCCAATGCGCGGCTGACGGTGAATCCACGCGCCGGGGTTTCGTCTCCGTCCGCGGGAGCCGGTGCGCCGACCCGAATGCTGTCGCCGGCCGGGCCCAGATAGTTCCAGGCGCCTTCGTGGGCGAGGTAGAACAACGGACCTGCGACCAGCGCGAAACCCGATAAACCGGCGGCGGTGCCGAGCTCGCCGATGACGATCACGTTGCTCGTGAAGTCGAGCGTGGTGACGATGATCCGGAAGGTGATCGTCTTCGCTACCGCCCGCTTGACCTTGAGGCGCGCCGGAAAGCTCGTCTTGGCGTTCGCCGCGGTGGCCGCCATTGCAGCGCCGGCGGCAGCCCCCATTGTGGCGCCCGTTGTCGTGGCGCCCGTTGCGATACGTGTCGCGAGCCCGCCCGCCTGGCGGACCGCAGAGGTGAACAGCGACGGCAACCTGCGCCGCAGGCCCGGCACGTAGGCCGAAGCGAGCACCGCACCACCGCCGATGACGAGGCCGGGGACGAGCGCCGCCTCGATCACCGCCGCGGCTGCAAGAGCCGTCAATCCCACAGCTATCGCCTGCTTCATGAGCGCCATCCTTGGCTGAGCTCGGACGCTTGACGCGCAGCACTCGTGCGCCGTTTGCGAAAGCGGAACCGGCACGGAGACGCCGCTGGGTCGACGTTTAGCCGAGGCTTCCGTGCAAGCCCACTTCTTTATGCGTCATCAAACAGACACAGGCGGGCCTTGTCCGGCGTGAACCGGCCGCCATCGTGGCGCCGAGCAGTGCGTGGCCTGCGATGCGGTCAGCCGGCGAGATCGCCGGACTTGATCCGTTTCACGCCGGCCTTCTCCATCGCGGTCCAGGCGGCGGCGAGCGAGCCGCTTGCGTCGATGCCTCGGGCGGCGTCCTCGATCACGAACGTCTCGAAGCCCGCGCCGCGGGCATCCATCGCGGTCCATGCGACGCAGAAGTCGGTGGCGAGACCGGTGACGAACACCCGCGTCAGGCCGCGCTCCTTGAGGTAGCCGGCAAGCCCGGTGGCGGTCTTCTTGTCGGCTTCGAGAAACGCCGAATAGCTGTCGACGTCCTTGTGGTAGCCCTTGCGGATGATGAGCTCCGCGTGGGGGATCGCGATGTCCTTGGAAATGTCGGCGCCCGGCGTTCCCTGGACGCAGTGGTCGGGCCACAGCACCTGATCGCCGTAAGCCAGCTTGACCACCTCGAAGGGCTTCTTGCCGGGGTGCGCGGATGCGAACGAGACGTGGCCCGGCGTGTGCCAGTCCTGGGTGAGCACGACATGGCCGAACTTCTTGGCGAGGGCGTTGATGACAGGGATGATCTGGTCGCCCTCTTTCACCGCGAGGCTCCCGCCCGGCAGGAAACAGTTCTGCACGTCGACCACGATCAGCACGGCCTTGTCGTCGACCGGAACGTTGCCTGCCGAGGCGGCACGCCGCACCGGCGCGACCAGCAGCCCCGCGAATATCCCGCACAATCCGCCGACCACGCGGCGTCGATCATAATTCGTCATCGCTACCTCCGTTGGCCGGCTTGGCTCCAGCCGGCCCGCTCTCGACCCAGCATACCGGCAAAAACCGGGCCAGGGGATGCCTGGGAGTTGATGCCTGGGAGCTCATGGCTTCCCGTCCGGCGCGACAATCGCGGGCCGGGCTCGGTGCCGGTGGGAACGACCGCGGCTTCCGTGCGTTAGAAGCTTCTGGTTGCCCGTTATAACAGGGCACGGGTATGTCCGATCGCGACGACGAGTTCAGAGACAGCTTCTACTACCGCGCCATCCGCACGCGTATCGGTGCGGCGCTGAAGGCGCAGTTCGACCTTTCGCAGCCCGTCCCGGAGCGGATCGCGGCGCTGCTCGCCCTTCTCGGGAAGGAAAATGCCCCCGCCGAGCCGGCGGACTCGGAGCGCGGGACCGGCGGCGAGCCGGCGGGCGGCGCCAGGAGGTAAAGGTTCCATTTGCGGTAGCGCGGAGCGACGGCGCCCCGCCATGCACTGCGTCGAACCCGCAAGTCCAAAACAAAACCGCGGCGGATCGCTCCGCCGCGGTTTTGCCTGAAGTTCCGGCTCAGTTGGCGAGCGGGTCGGGGCGCATCTGCACCTTGTAGAGCTTCGGCGAGTTCTGCACGCCGCCCTCGTTGTGGAACGGGGCCCGGCTGCCGAACGTCGTCCAGATACCCTTGCCCTTCCAGCCGGCGCTCGCATCGTCGATGCGGCCGTCGACGTTCTTGGAGAAGAAGCCGAGCGGGTAGGGGATGCGCAGCGTCACGAACTTGCCGTCGACGATGGCGGTGAGGGACTCGCCGCCGTTGGTCGAAGCGATCGGCACGTTCTTGCCGAGGCCGAGGGTGTTCTCGCGGTCCACCCAGATGTAGTAGGCGTGCTCCGCGCTCCCCTTGTTGGTGACGCCCTGGAATTGCGGGCCGGGGAACTTGTAGAGCGTCCAGCCCTCCGGGCACATCTTGCCGGTGATCGCCTCGGGGCCTTTGATCTCCTTGGTGCACTTCTTGCGATCGAAGCTCGCCATGTGGCCGCTCGAGAGCACCGTCCACACCACGCCGTCGGTGGTGAGGTCGAGGCCGCGCGATCCGTAGCCTTCGTCAGGCGGCAGGAACAGCTCGGCGAGTGCCGTCTCGGTCGGGTTCGCGCCCGGGATGAGGCGGATGATGTAGCCGGGCTGATCGAGCCTCGAGAAGCCGACGTCCATCGACTGGCCCCAGATGGTGTCGTCGATCGGGCTCGCTTGCACGCCGTAGAAGGCGGCCATCACCCGCTTGTCCTTGGTCGGATCGAGCGGCTGGTTGGCCTCGACATAGTCGCTGCGCTTGCCGTCGCCGTTGGTGTCGACGATGATCGGCGTCCAGCCTTGCGAGGCCTTGTCGTCGCCGGTCGCGAGATACTGCTTGGTGTCGAGCCAGCCGACGACGCCGCTCTGCGGTCCGCCCGCGCTCGTCCACAACGTGTGATTGGCGTCGTGGGCGAAGTTGAGGTGCTGGGTCGCGAAGCAGGTGTTGATCAGCGACCATTTCTGGGTCTTCGGATCATACATCGAGAGCTGACGCCCCGAGGTCTCGAGCGGCGCTACTTTCGCCGACGGGAAGTCCGATCCCTTCTTGCAGAACGCCGGATTTTCGTCGGGCCGGATCTTGGCGGTGAACCACACCCGCCCGTCGCCGTCGATCATCGGATTGTGGATGCTGGTGTGGCTGTCCCAGATCGGGTCGTCGCCCCAGTACACCGACGGTCCCGCAGTGTTGGTCTTGGTCGACGGAGTCGCCGGGTCGAGATAAGGGTGCTTGATGGTCGAGAACGTGTTCTTGACCGGATCGATCACCGGCACGAGGTCGGAGCTTTCCTCCGGCGAGCCGTAGATCGGGCCGTTGGCGTTGACGCGCTGATCGTATTTGTCGCTCGCGATCGCGTCGTGGAGGTACATCCCCTTGGTGCCCCAGTCCCACATCGTGATCACGACGTTGCGCTCGATGCCCTTCGGCCGCTCGGGCTTCGACGTCGGCAGCTCGCCGGCGGCGATGCGGTCGGTCCAGTCGGCATAATTCTCGATGCCCTTGTCGGGCCCGAGGCGCGCGATCGAGATCGCCATGTTGGACATCGCCTGGCCGGACTGGATGCGCCGCTCCCAGGCTTCGTGGGAGTTCTTGAAGGTCCCGAGCTTGGACGACAGCGTGCGGATGCCCTTCGATCCGACCGCATGGCAGCTCTGGCAGGAGTTCTTCACGGTGTCGATCCAGGCGCCCTGGGTCTTCATGAAGGGCGGAATGCCGTTGCCCTTGGGTCCGGTGCCGGGGAATTCGCTCTCGGCCGGAATCTTGAGCATCGAGTACCAGTACATGCCGGGGTAATATTCCGCGGCCGCGGCCGGTGTTGGTGCCGGGACCGCGTTCAGGTTCACGAGCTTGCCGGGCGCGCTCGTCACCTTCGGCGAATCCACGAGCCCGTAGCCGCGCACCCACAGGGTGTAGTTCGCTTTCGGGAGATCGGGGACCACGTAGCGTCCCTGGTCGTCGGTGACGACCATTCTGGCGAACTTGGTGCCGAGATCATTGGTCTCCGCGATCACCCACACGCCCGCTTCCGGACCGCCGGGGCCGGAAACGACGCCACCGATGTCGTCGCCGTCGACCACGACGGCCGGGCTCTGCTGGGCGCGCAACTCCGTGGGCGCGGTCGCGGCGAGGGCGAGGATCGCCACCGCGGCGCTGAGGTACAGCGCTTGCTTCGTCTTCATAGAAAAGCTCCTCGTGGAAGGATCGGCCCGGGGCGTCGGCGCGGGATCAAAACCACTGCCCCGGCCACAGCGACCGGGAGCGCCCGCAAGAAGGACTCCGAAAGGACCGTGTTTCCTTGATCTTGTTGGTCTGGCCTCTACTGGTGTCTCGGCCTGCTCCGCATAGGCGGAGCCCACGCCGACGATTCGAGATTTCCGTTGTTAAGTCCGGATGCTCCCAGGATCGGCGTCATGTTAGCAAGGTTCTAACTGGCGTGTAAGCACAAAGGGGCGCCACGGTCAGGCGAGACGGTTGAGCGCCTTGGCGTAATTCCGCCAGCGCCGCACATAGATGTCGGCGCCTGCGGCAATCTGCGCGGCGGCCTTCTCGTCGAGCTCGCGAACGACGCGGGCCGGCGATCCGACGATCAGCGCGTGGTCGGGAAACGACTTGCCCTCGGTCACCAGCGCCCCGGCGCCGACAATCGAGTGAGCGCCGATACGCGCGCCGTTGAGCAGGATCGCGCCCATGCCGATCAGGCTGTGGTCGCCGACGGTGCAGCCGTGCAGCACGACGTTGTGGCCGATCACGCAGGCCTTGCCGATGGTGAGCGGAAAGCCGGGATCGGTGTGCAGTGTCGCGTTGTCCTGGATCTGGGAGCGCTCGCCGAGCTCGATCCATTCGTTGTCGCCGCGCAGCACCGATCCCCACCACACGCTTGCCTCGGATTTGAGCCGCACCCGCCCGATCACCACGGCGGTTTCGGCGACCCAGTACTGCCCGTCGGTGGGAAATTCCGGCCGCACGCCGTCGAGCTCATAGATCGCCATGGACTGCACTCCTTCAAGTTTTTGCGGCAAACGGTCCGGCGGCGCAGTGGTGCGGTCCGCCCGCAGCGCAGTCAAGCCGGGCGATCGGCTAACGACGCGTTGCGCGTTGCGGGTCGCGCGCGTAATCGCGGGCATGATCTCGTGGGGTTCAGGCGACGAACCGTTCCAGTGCCTCGACCCCCATCACGATGATCGTTCCCGACATCATGCTCCAGAAGCTCGCGGCGATGGTCAGAAACAACAGCGCGTCGCCCGGCATCCTCCTCGTGCGGCGCCGGCGGCGGCGCAGCGCATCGCGCACGATGATGAAGGGAGCGGCGAATGCGAGCACCGGCACCGCGGCAAAGGTCGCAGCCCTGGGGCCGCGGCGCAGCAGGCGGAACGACGCCGGCCTGCGCGTGACCGCCTGGTACCCGGTCGCAACCATGCCGGCGACGGCGAAGCCGATCGCGAACGCAAGCATAAGCTCAATGGTTTCCGGCGGCATGTGGCACCCCGTGGCGCCTGCACCCTGCCGAATCGTGCCGCGGGATGCCACGCGATCCTTAAGAAAGGGTTAACGGATGTCGACGTCTCAGTTGTCGACCCCACTTCCGTCCGACGGCGAGCTGCGCCTTGAGCAAATCATCCGGGTTGCGTCGTCGGCCGGAGGCACGGACGCGGTGGCGCGTCTCATGACAGCGGTGTCATAGGTCGGCCGTTTGCCCGGAAGACTGGAACGGCGACGCCGGCCGGGCTAGGTGGACTCAGCACAGGAGGGCAAATCGGCCGGCGTCGCTTAGCCTCAACATTGCACGCGACTCCGGCGTCACGAGGGCGTCGGCATGGCGCTTCGCGACAGAACCGGTGACGGGAAAGGGCCGTTGGCGGCGAAACGAAGAACCCGGCGCCGGCGGAGGCTGCGTGCGACGAGCGCCGCCCCGAAAGGTAGCGACGGCCTTGCGCTTGCTCTTACCACCACTGCCGCCGTGGGAACCGGACCCCGCGCCGAACCGTCAGCCCAACGCCAGCAGTGGCCGGGTGTAGCGGAACAGGTTGCCGGGCGCGGCAGCGCGGACGCACAGCGCGCCGTGGGAGTCGCGATGCTTGTCTCGGTTCACAGGCGCTTGTCGGATTCTGACGCCAATTGCAGCCACGCATCCGCCATTCGCAGCAACCACGACCGCGCGGCGTGGTCGACGGAGTCGTTCCACATATCGAGGCAACGATTGGCGCAAAGGTAGCAGTCCTGCACGCTCTGCCCGCGCAGTCGTTCGGTCCCGTAATCGGCGCGCGCCCTGCGACTCACTTCGAGTCTCTCCGAATCCGGGAGGAGACCGCGAGCTCGCCCAACCTGTCCGGCTCGGGTCCGTTCCCCGCGCATAGGAGGGGAGTACGGAGCGCCGCGCGCGCCGAGGTGGCTTGATCGTCGTCGTCCTCGCCCAATGCTGAAGTGTGTGGGGCGGCTCGTCGCAGCGTGCCGACGTGGCGCTCCACCGGGGTTACTAGAACAGCTCCCGCCATAGGCAATAGCCCGAAAAATGCTACAGCCCTATAGGTGGCGGCTAAGGCGACACTCGATGGCTCCGGCGACATGTGTCAGCGCGCGGGCCCGCCTCCTGCCGGGTGGCGCCGCGCGACGCTACGTCATCCTCAGAAAGTGTCGGCGCGTCTCGCAGCGGGTCGCGCCGTCACTCGGCGTTGACCGCCTGCACGTGCCAGATAGTCGGGGCGTTGCCGACGCCCGCGGTCGAGGCGATCTGGGTGCCGTTCATGAACCACACCGCGACGTTGCCGCCGTTGTCGCGCCACAGGATGTCGCTCTTGCCATCGCCGTCGAAATCGCCGGTGGCCGCCACCGAGAAGGTGGCGGGCACGGGGCCGAAGCCTCCCACCGCCGAGATCTGCGCGCCGTTCATGAGCCAGATCGCCATGTTGCCGCTGGTGTCGCGGAACAGTATGTCGCTCTTGCCGTCGCCGTCGAAATCTCCGGTTCCGACCACCGACCAAATCGCGGGGAGGGTGGCGACACTGGACACCCCGGCGACGGAAACACCGTTCATGAACCAGATCGCAAGGTCCCCGCTGGTGTCGCCCCACAGAATGTCGGCTTTGCCATTGCCGTCGAAATCGCCCGTCCCCACGACCGTCCAGGTGGCCGGCGAAACGATGCCGAGCCCCCCGGTCGAGATGATCTGCGCGCCTTGCATGAGCCAGATCGCGGTGTTGCCGCTGGTGTCGCGCCAGAGAATGTCGGCCTGGCCGTCGCCGTTGAAATCGGCCGTGCCGGCGACCGTCCAGATCGTGGGGACGTTGCCGACCAGCGCCGCCGAGACGACGCTCGCTCCGTTCATGAACCAGACCGCGGTGTTGCCGCCGGTGTCGCGCCACAACAAGTCGCGCTTGCCGTCGCCGTCGAAGTCGTGCTGGCCCACGATCGACCAGATGGTGTCCACAGTGCCGAGGCCGGCGCTGGTTGCGACCTGTGCGCCGTTCATCAGCCAGATCGCGACGTCGCCGCTCGTGTCGCGCCAGGCGATGTCGCTCTTGGTGTCGCCGTTGAAGTCGTGGCTGCTCGCCAGCGCCCCGAAGTCGAGGCGGTGGATCGTGCCGCCCAGATGAACCAGGTAGAGCTCGCCCGCCTCGTCCTCGCCAAAGGTGGTGACGTTGGTGGCGCTGGTGTACAGCAGCGTGCTCGTCCATACGCCGGCGCTCAAGGTCGCGGCGAAGATCTGGCCGGTGCAGAGATCAGCGTAGAAATATGTCCCGACCATCCTCGGGAAGCGGCTGCCGCGGTAGCGATAGCCGCCGATGATCGCGCATTTGCCGGCGCTGTGATCGTATTCGATGATCGGATCGGTCGGCGTGCCGATCGTGCAGGGAATACTGGAATTGAAGATCAGCGTGCCTTCCTTGCGGCTCCAGCAATAGTTTCGCCCGGCGACGCCCGGCGGCTGGAAGTCGACCTCCTCTTCGACGTTTTGCCCGACGTCGGCGATCCAAAAATCTCCGGTCTGGCGGTCCATGGTGATCCGCCAGGGATTGCGCACGCCGAGCGCCCATATCTCCGGGAACGCGCCCGGTGTAGCGACGAACGGGTTGCCGGGCGCTGCCGCGCAGGGGCTGCCGTCGACGGCGCTGATGCGAATGATCTTGGCAAGCAGCGTCCCGAGATTCTGCGCATTGTTGTTGGGATCGCCGCCGCTGCCGCCGTCGCCGATGCCGGCATAGAGGCAGCCGTCCATCCCGAACAGCAGCGAGCCGCCGTTGTGGTTCGGGAAGTCCGCGTGCGCCTGTGTCTTGAGCACGACCTCGGAGCTCGGGTCGGCGACGTTGGGGTTGGCGGAGACGCTGTAGCGGGAGATGGTGACCACGGCCGACGGCTGGCTCGTATAGTAGATGTAGAAAAAGCCGTTGGTGGCGTAGTTCGGATCGAAGGCGAGCCCGAGCAGCCCCCGCTCGGCGCCGTCGTACACGGTCTTCGACGACACATCGAGAAACGGCGTGGTCGACACCTGACCGTTCTTGTAGATGCTGATGGTGCCGGGCTGGTTGACGATGAACAGACGATTGGATCCGTCACCGGCATTTCTCAGCCCGACCGGGCTCGGCAGGCCTGAGGCGATGAGCTCGAGGCTGAGCGCTTGCGCATGCGCCGTTGCAATTGAGCACAACGACACCGACACGATCGCGACCGCAACCTGCCAAACGCGAGACCACGACTTCGCCCGCATCATCGCCTCCCATTGCTTCGCTGCCGACCTCCTGATGATGGCGATGAGATTGCGACTTCTCGACGAATTAGGGGCTTGTTTCTCGCGGCCGTACACCGAAATTTTGGGGAACCCGGTTCCGGCTTAGGCCGGGTTCCCGCCTAGCCACGCCTAGCCATGCAGCGACGCGCCCAGTCGGTCGAGCAGCAGGCCGGTTCCATGCTCGCGGGAGCCGGCATCGTCATAACCGTCGAGGAACGCGCCCTGCTCGGTGATCCTGAGCCTCGTACCCGCGCCGGCCGGTGCAAGCTCAATGGTCGCGAGCGAGACCGAAATCTTGCGGGCATCGAGGTGCATCTCGTAGCAATAGACGAGCCGCCGGTTCGGCACGACGTCGAAGTAGACGGCATCGAACGTCGTGACCAAGCCGTTCGGCCATCGTCCCTTGGCGCGTTCGCGCCCCCCGGGACGTACGTCCATCGTGCGCTCGATCGGCGTCCACCCGCCACCGCCCTCGAACCAGCGCGCCTTCGCCGCCGGGTCGGACAGCGCGCGAAACACGAGGGCAGGGGAGGCGTCGTACACCCGCTCCAGTGAGAAGATCGCGTGCACGACGGAGCGGGGCGCCTCGGCCTCGATGCGGGCGACCTCGCGTTCCAGCTTGTCGAGCGTCATGCGCCAGCCCTCGGCGGCGCCGTTGACGGCGAACAGGAAGGCCGGGTCGTGAATGTCGTAGGCTTGGCGCACCGTCATCCGGGTTCCCGCGCGGTCGTCCTCGAAGGTGACGATCGTCTGTACCGTGAACCGCTTCTCGCCGCCGAAGGTGACGCCCGCGGTGAACGCCAGCCGATCCGGCGCGCTGACCTCGTCGAACGCTCCTTTCATCCAGTGATCCTCGCCGGTCGGCATGCGCATGCAGACGGCAAACACGCCGCCCGCACGGAAATCGATCTCGGCTTCCGGCACCGAGTAGCCCTCCGGGCTAAACCAGCGCTTGATGTGCTCGGCACTGCTCCACGCCTTGAATACGAGGTCGCGAGGTGCCGCGAAGTGGCGGGAGATCACCAGCGGTTCCGGTTTCACGGACGCGGTGTCGGATTTCATCTCAGATGTGCGGGCCATCGCCGCCTCCTTCTTTCGTCTTGAGGGTTTCGAGATAATCGCCCAGCCGGTCGAGCCGGTGCTCCCACTCGCTCCGGCGTGCATTGATCCATTGTTCGACGAGGCTCAACGTGCGCGGCTCGACGCGGCATGTCCTGATGCGGCCAACCTTTTCCGACACCACGAGCCCGCAGCTTTCGAGCACGGCGAGATGCTGCATCACCGCCGGAAGCGACATCGAGAAGGGGCGGGCAAGGTCGCTCACCGAAGCGGGGCTGCGGGCGAGCCGCTCGACCATCGCCCGTCGCGTCGGATCGGCGAGCGCCTGAAAGGCAAGGTCGAGAGGGGAGAGTTGATTAAGCATTCGCTTAAGTAACACGACGCGGACAGTTAAGCAATGACTTTAGTGTCGACGCTCCCGTAAATCTCGCAAAGTCCCGCGGGTGGCCGGTCCGCAGCGCCGGCGCTTGGCATTAGGGATTGCATTAGACTTGGGCGGCTAGAACTGATTCGCAGGCGCCCGCGGGACTTACGAGGCAATCCGGAGATGGCACTTCTGGCCGGCGGACAGACCCGGCGCTCACGCGGCCCGATCCTGCACGCTGTGCTCTTCGGCGCGCTGGCGGCGCTCGGGATTGCCGCGATCGTCTATCTCCTGATGCCGCGTTGGGGCGTCGAGCAGGCCCCGGTCGATGCGCCGCGGCTGCCGATCTCGGTCGCGGACGTCGTCTTCAACGTCGCACCGGCGGCGATCCGGTTTCCGGTGCAGCGCCATGCCGGGCCCCAGGACCGCGTCGATCTCGCCTATGTTTGGCCCGAGCTGAGCCCGCCGGACTCGCACACCGGTGCCTCGATGGCGCGCCTGTTCGTCGCCATCGAGCCGGCGCTATCGGCCATGCTGCCGTCAGAGCGGTTGCGATCGATCTATCCGCGCTATGCCGACACGCCGTCCGCGTCCGGGCCCGGCGGCCTCGTCATCGCGGCATTCCGCGACGACTCTCCCTACGCGGGCGAGGACCTGCTCTATGATCAGGGTTCGCCGGACCGCTTTCTCGTGCGCTGCAATCGCAGCCACGGTCCGCTGACCCTCGCGATGTGCCTCTACGAGCGCACCGACGGTGCCGCGATGCTGACGTTCCGGTTTCCGCGCGACTGGCTCGACGACTGGCCCGCGGTCCTCGATGCCACCGACCGGCTGATCGAAGGCTGGCGGCCGACGGGCAAGTGAAGTCGATCAGCGCGGCAGGGTCCCGCTCACTCGTCGAGATCGGTCGCGAGTATCGCCATCTGGAAATTGTAGGAACGCTCGTCGTCCTCGTCGTCGACGAACAGCACGCCGATGAACTCCTCCCCGAGATAGACCTCGGCGGAATCGTCTTTCTTCGGGCGCGGCACGACCCGCAGCTTCGGGTTGCCGAACAGGCGCTTGATGTAAGCTTCGAGCTTCCGGATTTCCTGGACGTCCACGGCGGCGGCTCCCTCTAAATGACAAGCCCCCGCCGAACGTCGCGGGGAATCAAGCGCCGAGGTTATAGAGCATCTGGTCCATGGTGCGCGAGGGTTCCGAACAGCCCGCTTCGCCGATCACCCGGGCCGGTACGCCGGCGACGGTGACGTTGTTCGGCACCGGCTTGAGCACCACCGAGCCAGCGGCGATGCGCGCGCAGTGTCCGATCTCGATGTTGCCGAGAATTTTCGCGCCGGCGCCGATCATCACGCCCTTACCGATCTTGGGGTGACGGTCGCCGTTCTCGCTGCCGGTGCCGCCGAGGGTGACCCCATGGAGTATCGAGACATCGTCGGCGATCGTCGCGGTCTCGCCGACCACGACCCCGGTCGCATGGTCGAGGAAGATGCCGCGCCCGATCCTGGCGTTGGGGTGGATGTCGGTTCCGAAAGCCGCCGAGCAGCGACTCTGCAGATAGAGCGCGAAATCCTTGCGGTGCCGGTGCCATAGCCAATGGGCGAGCCGATGCGTCTGGATGGCGTGGAAGCCCTTGAAGTAGAGCACCGGCTCGATGAAGCGCGTGGTCGCGGGATCGCGGTCATAGGTCGCGATGATGTCGGCGCGGAAGGCTTCGCCGATCTCGGGGGAATCGCGCAGGGCGTCGGCGAAAGCCGCGGCGATGGTCGCGGCCGGAACTTCCGCATGGTCGAGCCGCTGGCTGATGCGGTCGACGATCGCATCTTCGATCGAGTCCTGGTCGAGCACTGCGGCGCGTATGAAGGGAGCGATCGGCGGCTCCTGCCGCACGATGGCCTCCGCTTCGCTGCGCACCCGCGACCACAGGGGGTCGGTAACGGGCTCCGCGGCGGCATCGATCCTTTGCAGCTGGGCCATGCTGTGCTCCGTTTGGCGTCGGGACGCCCCGCGCGTCCCGCGTCTGGTAACCTCGCCGCGGCGACAGGCAAGTTGTCCCGGCGGGCAGTCCATTAGCATAAATGGGGCGCCAGTCGCTCTTCGCCACCCCGCCGTCAGGGCCGTGCCGCCAGGAAGTCGAGCACCGCCGCTTTGAACACGCGGTCGCCGACCGCAAGCATGTGGTCGCGGCCGGGAATTTCGAGCGCCCGCGCGCCGGGAATGAGCGCGGCGAGCGCCGCGGGGGAGCCCGCGACATCATCATGGGTGCCGACGGCGATCAGCACCGGCACGGCGATCTCTGCGACCTCTTCGCGCGAAAGCGTCTGCCGGCTGCCGCGGATGCAGGCGGCGAGTGCGGCAAGGTCGGATCGCGTCGTGTCGGCGAAGCGCCGAAACGTCCGCCCGGTCTGATCGTCCACCTCGTCGAGCGAGCTTGCTTCTAGCGCGAAGGCGATCGATTCCGGCAGGCCGACGCCCTCGACGAGGCGGATGCCGAGCCCGCCGAGAATGACCGAGCGCACGCGGGGCGGCGCGAGCACTGCGCAGAACGCGGCGATGCGGGCGCCCATCGAGTAGCCCATCATGTCGGCTCGCGCGATGCCGAGATGATCGAGCAATGCGAGCACGTCGCCCGCCATCAGGTCGCTGTGATAGTCGGCGGGATCATAGAGCTTGGTCGAGGCGCCGTGGCCGCGGTTGTCGAGCGCGATCACCCGGCGACCGGCACGGGTGAGCGTCGTCACCCAGCCGGGGTGCACCCAGTTGGTCTCCTTGTTCGAGGCAAAGCCGTGGATGAGCACGATCGGCGCGCCGGCGCCCTCGTCGAGATAGGCGATCTCGACCGGACCGGACCGGAACATTCGCGAAGGCGGAATTGCAGCCATGAGGCTCGAAAGGTGAGGGCGGATGGTGCGGCGCTTTGCTGTTGCCGCACCCCTCGCCTTGCTCACAATCCAGCCACGGATTCAAGCCACAAGATGTGCGGGTGCGCCTTGCGCGTGGCGCGATCGATTTTGAGCGATTCAAGGGGAGTCCCGATGGGCTTCGAGCGGATTGGGTTCGGCACGTTCGTTTCGACCGTGGCCGCAGTTGCGGCGCTGGCCGTTGTCATGCCCCGGGGTTCGATCGCCCAGCAGCCGTTTCATCCCCCGCCGCACGCCGCACCACCTCGCGCTGCGCCGCCGCCCGCTCCGCGTCCGGTCTATCGCCCGAACGTCGTTCAGCAGGCGCCGAGCCAGCCGCGGCAGCAGATGCGTCCGGCCCCCGTCAACCCCAACGCTGGCTTCAGCCGGCCGCCGCAAAGCCCGGCGGTTTCCAATCCAAACCCGTTCGTGGGGCAGCCGCATGCGCCGGTTGCTCCGGTTGCCCCGGTGGCGACGCCGCATCTGGGGCCGGCGCCAATTGGGCCCGGGCCAGGAATACATGTCGGCCCGGGGCCGGCATCGCCGGCGCGCATCGGCGTCATCGGTCCGGGACTGCGACCCGGACCGGGCCGGCCGGGCGGGCCTCCCGTGGTTCTTGGACCAGGACCCGGCGGTGGCTTCGGGCGCCGGCCGCCGCCGTTCCCCGTCGTCACCGTGGGCAACCGGTTCTTCCCGATCGTCCGCGGGCCGCGCTTCGTGTGGTGGGGCGGCTATCGGCGCGCTTTCGTCCCCCTCACGGTGCTCGGCATCGCCGCGATCGGCGGTTCCTACTGGTATCCCGATGGTTATGTCTCGGTCGCCCAGCCTTACTGCAGCGGCTATACGCCCGACGGCTGCCAGCTCACCTGGCGCATGGTCGGCTTCGACGGCGGCGGCGAGGCACCGCAATGCGTGCAGTATTGCCCGCAAGTCGGACCGCTCCCTGTGCCGGGACCTGGACAAGCGCCTGCGGCGGTCGCGTCGTTGCCGCCGCCTCCACCGCCGGCACCCGCCAACGGCACCTGCCAGATGACGATCTTCGCCGAGCCTAATTTCGCCGGCGCCGCCGCGCCGACATCGGATGGCCAGCCCGGACTCGGCGAGGCCGGCTGGCTCAACGAAATCTCCTCGGTCCAAGTGCAGTCCGGCGAATGGGAATTCTATGCCGACGAGAACTACGGCGGCGTTTCCATGCGGCTCGATCCCGGCGATTATCCGAACCTCGCGCCGGAATGGACGAAGCGCATCGGCTCGTTCCAATGCGTACAGCCGACGTGAGTGATCCGACCGAGAGCGCGCCGAGGCAGCAACTACGCCGGCATTGCAGCGGCGAGCGCGGCCCGCGCGCGGCGCGCCTTGCGCCAGTTGAGATAGCGCAAGGTGCTGCGCTCGGTGATGCGCTTCACCGTGGCGACGAAGCCTAACAGCGACGCCGCCGCCATGCCGATCCACCAGACGAGGTCGAGCAGAGCCACGGTCAGCGCAAAGGCGCCGCGGCCCGCGAGCTTCAAGATCGCTCGGGTCTTGCCGCCCTTCGCTTCGGCGAGGCGGGCGAGACGGCGGACATCCTTTGGTCCTTCCGCGACCCGGACCCCCTCGAGTGCCGCCTTGGTGCCGGCCTTGGCCTGAACCTTCGAGACGTCGCGCGCTACCGTCACGAGGCCTTCGGCGCGGTCGAGCTTGACCGCGTCGCGCGCGGCGCGAAGCGCGAGTTCCGGCGCCGTGAACGAGGCCTTGGTCACCGCCGCGCCGAGCGCCGCGGTATCGACCGTATCGCGGGCCGAGCGGGTGATCCATTCGGTCATCTTACGAGTGAGCCGTCCGGTCTTGCCGAGCGACTTGACGAGGCTGAGCCCGAGGCGCTCCGGCAGGCCGCCGCCGAGCGTCGCATAGGTCGCGCCGGTCACCGCGATGCCGGCGCAGGCAAGGCCGAGAATGAACCGATCCGCCGGCTCGCCGCGCAGGAGGCGATTGCTCTCGCGTACGGCATCGCGGATGTCGCCGAACACGAAGAGATCGCCGGTCGCAGTTCCCGCAAGCCCGGCGAGATCGTCAGGCGCTCCGGTGACGAGGCCGTGGAGGAAGCTCTTTGCCGAGCGGACGGCGTTCGCGGTCGGTGCACCGGCTGCCTCCACCTTGGCGGCGAGCGCCGGATCGATCGCAATGTCGCGCTCGCGGGCGAGCGCGAGGAAGCTGGCCGCCAGGTCGGCATCGTCGGCCGCGAGCGCGTTCTCGATTTCGCGGCGGGCGACCTCGGGCGTGAGCGTCTTCGCAACGGCATAATCGGCGAGCGCAACCGGATCGTCTTCGATTGCTGCGAGGTGCGCGGCATTGAGCCCGCGCGGTGCGAGCGAGAGCGCCGCAACGCCGAGCAGCACAGCCGCCGGAAGCATCACCGGGGCGAGGATGTGGGCCGCGAGACGCATCGATTCCCGTATGTCTTAACGTACCGGGTGATCCGGCAGCGCAAACTATATAGGGAATCGACTCAAATGCCGCCAGCTGTGGCGGCATTTGAGCCGCTATCCCCCTGATTTCCCTGGATTCACTCTTGTTGACGGCGTAGCTCTTCCGCTTGGTTTCCTTAGTCCCTGTCAGTCGCTATGGTCCGCCCCGTCGCGACCGGATTCGAGAGAGTGCCATGGCCGATCTGATCGTTCCCCATTTTCACAACGACGCCGGCGCCTCCGTCATCGAGATCGGAGCGCATGAATTCATGTGCGTCGGTGCGCTGCCGCCGTTCGACCATCCCCATGTCTTCCTCGACATGGGCGCCGACAACGAGATCATCTGCCCGTATTGCTCGACGCTCTATCGTCACGATCCCGCGCTGCCGGCGCGCGAGGCGCGCCCGCCGGAATGCGCCGTGACCAATCTGGAGACGGCCTGAGGCCGACTTCCGGCATTCCTCGCGCGAGGTTCTGATCGCCGGCGCCGGCATTGGCGGCTTGACGGCGGCTCTTGCGATTGCTCGGCGCGGTCTGCCGGTCATCGTGTTCGAGCAGGCGGATCGCCTCGAGGAGATCGGTGCCGGCATCCAGCTCTTTCCCAACGCGACGCGTGTTCTCACCGCGCTCGGGCTCTCCGAGGCCTTGGCACCGTCCATCGTCTCGACGGGCAGCGTGCGACTGCGGGTGGCGGATTCCGGTCGTGACATCGCGACCATCCCGCTCTCGGGCTACGACGCACCCTATTGGGTGGTCCACCGCGCCGACCTGCAAGCCGTGCTGCTGGCGGCGGTCGAGGCTACGCCCGGCATCTCCATGAGGCTGGGGACGCGGGTCGACGGCTTCGAGAGCGGAGCGGATGGGGTTGCTGTCACGACATCGGGCGTGGCGGCCGGCGAGCAGCACGGCCGCGCGCTGATCGGCGCCGATGGTTTGTGGTCGCGCCTGCGTGAAGCACTCGGACGGCGCTCGCCGGCGCGGTTCGCAGGACGTACCGCTTGGCGCGCGGTGGTGCCGGCGAGCGATGTTGCGCCGTCGTTCCTCGTGCCGGAGGTGCAGCTGTGGCTCGGAACGGGCGGCCATATCGTGCACTATCCGATCAGGGCCGGCGGGGCGGTGAACATTGTCGCGATCACCACCGCCGACTGGCAGAGCACGCAGTGGAGCACCGAAGCCGATCGCACCGAGGTGCTCACCCAATTTCCGCGGCGGCTGTGGGCGAGCGAGGCGCGCGAGCTTCTGGCAGCACCCGACCGCTGGCAGAAATGGGCGCTCTATGACCGCGCACCGTCGATCATGTGGGGGCGGGGGCCGGTGACGCTGATCGGCGATGCTGCCCATCCGATGCTGCCGTTCCTCGCGCAGGGCGCCGCGATGGCGATCGAGGACGCGGTGGTCGTAGCGGACGCGCTCGCGCGCTCGCCCGACGATCCCGCGCGGGCGTTCCGCAGCTACGAGCGCGCGCGCATCCGGCGCACCGCGCGGGTCCAGCGCGCGTCCCGCCGCAACGACTTCGCCTATCACCTGGGCGGTGTCGGCGCCCGCATCCGCGATGCCATGCTCTCCGCCCTCGGCGGCGAGCGGCTGCGGGCGCGGTACGACTGGATCTACCGCTGGCGCGCGGACGAGCAGATCGGTCAGGCCGAGGGATCGTAAGGCGCAACCGCTCTGTTGCGCCGGTGCGGTCGGGTGGCGCAATGCGCTTCGCTCATTGCGCCCCGCGCTCTGCGGCCGCCGCCGCGCGGCGCTTCAACAGGTCGCGCTCCCGCCGGTTGCCCGCCAGTGCCGCGGCCGTCTCGAACGCGGCATGTGCCTCCTCGTAGCGGCCAAGCTTATGGAGCAGGTCGCCGCGGACGCTCGGCAGCAAATGATAGCCACTGAGCACTGGCTCGCCCGCGAGACGCTCCACGATCTCCAGCGCCGGCTCCGCGCCCTCGGCGAAGCCGACGGCAACCGCGCGGTTGAGCTCGACGATCGGGGAACGCGTGATGGCCGCGAGCTCCGCATAGAGCGCGACGATGCGCGGCCAGTCGGTATCGGTCGCTGTCCGGGCCTCCACGTGGCAGGCGACGATCGCCGCCTGCAGGGCGTAAACGCCGCCGGCTCCGCCGAACTCCTGCGCCCGGCCGAGAGCCTGCATTCCTCGCCTGATCTGCAGCTGGTCCCAGAGCGAGCGGTCCTGCTCGAGGAGCAGAATCGGCTCGCCCGCGGCGTCGACACGCGCCGCCGCGCGCGAGGCGTTCAACTCCATCAAGCCGAGCAGCGCATGCGCTTCCGGCTCGTGCGGCGCGACGGCTGTGAGCACGCGGCCCATGCGAAGCGCTTCGTTGCAAAGCTGCGGACGTAACCAGTCCTCGCCGCTCGACGCCACGTAGCCTTCGTTGAAGATGAGATAGACGACCTCCAGGACCGAGGAGAGCCGTTCCGAGAGCTCCTCGCCGCGCGGCGTCTCGTACGCGAGCCCGGATTCCGAAAGTGTCGCGCTTCGCGCGCACGATGCGCTGGGCGATCGTCGCTTCCGGCTGGAGGAATGCCCTGGCGATCTCCTCGGTCGTCAAGCCGCAGATCATCCGCAGCGATAGGGCCGCGCGAGCCTCGCGCGACAGGCGCGGATGGCACGCGGTGAAGATGAGCCGAAGCAGCTCATCGCCGATGTCGTCATCCAGTGCGGCATCCAGATCGGGCATGGCCTGTTGCTCGATTTCCATGTCGAACGCGACCAGCGCGTGGTTGCGCGCGAGCATCCGGCCGCGGCGCAGATGATCGAGCGCCCGCCGCTTGGCGGTCGCCATCAACCACGCGCCCGGCTTTTCCGGAACGCCGGTCGTGGGCCACCGCTCGAGGGCGACCAACAGTGCTTCTTGCGTCAAATCCTCAGCCAACGGCACATCGCGCAGCAGCCGCGCCAGGCCGGTGATCAGTCGCGGGTGCTCGATGCGCCAGACCGCGAGGATTGCGCGATGGGTGTCAGCGGTCGTCATGACCGCTGACTGCGCGCCCGGGGCCATCCCATCACTGCGGCGGCGTCGCGAACTGGCGAACCTCGCATGTCCCCTCCCATTCCGGCATGAAATCCTTGTGCAGCTGCATGAATTCGACCGCCATCGCCATGGCCTCCTCCTTTCCGGGCAGCTCGAAAATCGCGTAGCCGCCGATCACCTCCTTCGCCTCCACGAACGGACCGTCGATCGTGCTCAGCTTGCCGCCCTTGATGCGAACCTGCGCGCCACCCGCAAGCGGCATCAGCCCGCCATTGTCGATCATGCGGCCGGCCTTGATCTCGCGGTCGGCAAGCTTGTGCATCGCCCCCAAGAGCTCCGGCGTCGGAGGTCCGCTGTGGGCCGATGTGACGATGTACATGAAACGCATGTGAAACTCCCTATTGAGGCGAGCTGCGGGCGCCGTCGCCGCAGGATTGTCCCCCTCATTCTGTCGACGAACCAGCCCAGCGCGGATCGACATGCGGCGACGGCTTTTTTTCGTCGAGGCGTGCTCCCTCCCCCTGAAAGGGGGAGGGAGCACGGCATTCGGCTTTTCGTGATACAGCGGGATCGGAACCAGCGTGAAAGGGCACTGATGTTCGAGACCAGTATCGCCGGGAGCCTGCCGAAACCGTCATGGCTCGCCGAACCCGACAAGCTGTGGGCGCCGTGGCGGCTCAGCGGCGCCGATCTCGAGGCCGGCAAGAGCGACGCGACGGTTCTCGCGATCAAGCTGCAGGAGGACGCCGGCATCGACATCGTCACCGACGGCGAGCAGTCGCGGCAGCACTTCGTCCATGGCTTCCTCGAATTCGTCGACGGCATCGACTTTGCCAAGCGCGTCGAGATGGGCATCCGCAAGGAGCGCTACAAGGCGATGGTGCCTACTGTCACCGGGCCGCTTACGCTCACCGGACGCGTTCACGCCAGCGAAGCGCGGGTCGGTCGTGCCCACACCCGGCGCAAGCTCAAATTCACCCTGCCGGGCCCGATGACCATCATCGACACCATCGCCGACGCCTATTACGGCGACCGCGTGAAGATGGCCTTCGCCTTCGCCGATCTCCTCAACGCCGAGGCGCGCGCGCTCGCGGCGGATGGCGTCGACGTCATCCAGTTCGACGAGCCGGCGTTCAACGTTTACATGGACGAGGTCAAGGGTTGGGGCATCGAGGCGCTCCACCGCGCCACCGCGGGGCTCACCTGCACCACCGCCGTCCACATCTGCTACGGCTACGGCATCCAGGCGAACGTCGACTGGAAGGCGACGCTCGGCGGGGCGTGGCGGCAATACGAGGAGATATTCCCGGCGCTGGCGGCGAGCCGGATCGACCAGGTCTCGCTCGAATGCCGCAATTCGAAGGTGCCGCTGGAGCTCCTCGCGCTGCTCGGCGGCAAGGACGTGATCCTCGGCGCGATCGATGTCGCCTCCGACACCGTCGAGACGCCGGAGGACGTCGCCGCCGTGATCGGCGCGGCCATGCGCTATGTCCCGCGCGAGCGGATCATTCCCTGCACCAATTGCGGCATGGCGCCGATGCGCCGTGACATCGCGGTCGCCAAGCTCAATGCGCTCGGGGCAGGGGCCCGGCTCGCACGCGAACGGTTTGGCTGACGCGCTCCCCCTGAAAGGAGGAGCCGGCGCCTGCTTGCCGCCGGCGCCGCGACCGCCTATTGCTGCGCGCCGCCCTCGTTTCCTCAGCAACTTCCGCGAAAGTTCAGTTTGACCCGACCCCGCGAGCCGATGTTCAACGTGCCCACCGTGGTCCTCGCGATCCTGGCGGTGCTGTTCTTCATTCAGGCGGTGCGCGAATGGGCGCTGACCGACGAGCAGAACCTCGACGTCCTGCTCTACTTCGCCTTCATTCCCGCGCGCTATGACGCCTCGGTGCTGGGCCAGGAGAGTTTTCCCGGCGGCCTCGGACCGCAAATCTGGACCTTTCTCACCTACGCCTTCCTGCATGCCGATTTCATGCATGTCGGGGTGAACTCGATCTGGTTGCTGCCGTTCGGCGCGGCGATGGCGCGCCGATTTGGGGCGCTGCGGTTTCTCGCCTTCTTTGCGGTCACCGCGATCGCAGGATCGGCGCTGCATCTCGCCACCCATTGGGGTGAGGTGTTGCCGATGATCGGCGCGTCGGCGGCAGTATCGGGCCTCATGGCGGGCTCGCTGCGCTTCATCTTCCAGGCCGGCGGCCCCCTCGACATGTTCCGCACCCGCGAGGAAGCCGCCTACCGGGTGCCGGCGGCGCCGCTGCTCGCCGCGCTTCGGAATCCACAGGTCGTCATTTTCCTGGTGGCGTGGTTCGGGCTCAACCTGCTGTTCGGGATCGGATCGGCGAGCTTTCCCGGCTTTGAACAGGCCATCGCCTGGCAGGCTCATATCGGCGGCTTCGTCGCAGGGCTGATCCTGTTCGCGTTGTTTGATCCGATTCCGCCGCACGCCGAGGTTGATCCGACCGTCGAGGCCTGACCGCCGAGCGGTGCAGCGCACTTGCTGCGGCGCACCCGCCGTTCACATCTTCGATATTGCTGTTGCCGCGGGACTGCGCTCAGCGGATGATGGGCACAAGGAAGGCGTCACCTCTTTGCGGGACGTCACCGGCAGCAGTGACGCCCGAGCGAGGACGCCGCCACGAGCGAGGCGCGCCGCATGTCGCATGGGCGCGTCCCCCGGACACAGCAGGGAGGCTGCCATTATGAACGTCAAGCACATCCTGTCCCAGAAGGGCGCGGACGTCCTCACGCTCGAGCCGACCGCCACGCTTGCGGACGCGATGGATATCCTCGCCAAGCGGCGGATCGGCGCGCTCGTCATCACCGGCGCGGACCGCCGGATCGTCGGCATCATCTCCGAGCGCGACGTGGTGCGGGCGATCGTCGAGCACGGTACCGGCATCCTGCCGTCGCCGGTCTCGGAGACGATGACGCGCAAGGTCGTAACCTGCGGGCAGAACGAAACCATCGCCGAGATCATGGGCCGGATGACCGCGGGCAAGTTCCGTCACGTGCCGGTGGTCGAGCAGGGCCGGCTGATCGGCATCGTCTCGATCGGCGACATCGTCAAGGCGCGCCTGGAAGAACTCGAGCAGGAGCACGACGCGCTGCGCGATTACATCCGAACGGCGTAGGACTGGTCGATCTGCAGGAGTCATGGCCAGGCTTGTCCCGGCCACCCCGATCAAACTGGCACGGGCGTGCCTCGTTATCGGGGTCGCCGGGACAAGCCCGGCGATGACGTGGGTGGATAACTAAAGGCTGTAGTCCTGAGGGATCGGCGTGCCGTCGCCGGCGCCCGGCGGCGCCGCGTCGCCCGCGCCGAGCGCGCGCTGCATCAGGATGCTGTCGGTCCAGCGCCCGTATTTGAAGCCGACGCCCTTGAGAATCCCCGCGTGCTCGAAGCCGAACGCCTCGTGCAGGCGCTTCGACGGTTCGTTGGCGGCCTCGATATAGGCGATCATCTGGTGGAAGCCGGCGGCGGCGCAGGCATCGATCAGTGCCGGCAGCAGCCGGCGGCCGACTCCGGAATGCAGATGATCCGGGTGCACGTAGATCGAATGCTTGACGGCGTAGCGGTAGGCCGGCCGCTTGCGGAACGGCACCGCATAGGCGTAGCCGACGATCGTGCCCGCCTGCTCGGCGGCGAGATGCGGCAGCTTGCGCTTGAGCATGTTCTTCCGGCGGCGCTTGATGTCCTCGGGATGCAGCGGCTCGAGGTCGAAGGCGCCGAGCCCGCGCTGGACATGATGGACGTAGATCGCGAGCATCGCCGCGACGTCGTCCTCGGTGGAGGTGCGCACGATGATTTCGCCCGCTGCGTGGGCGAGCCTCTGCGCGCCGGTCGCTGCCAGACTCAAAGAGCGTCCTCCTTCGGCTTTACCCGCAAGGCAGGATCGATCATGTGCCGATGACAGTTTCATGTCAGGCCGGGATCCTCCTCCTCGCCGAAGGCCGCGGTGGGGGCCGGGACGTCGCGAGCTCTCAACCTCCGTCCAGCAGCTTCGCGAGCGCCGGAGCAAGCCCTGTGGTCTCGACCGCGGGAGCGGACCTCGTCGGACGGCCAGCCGCGGCGGCCGCAAGCGCGGCGGCGGCGCCGGTTTCGACCGAGCAGAGCACCGGCACGGGTACCTCCGGTTGGACGCTCGCCACGAGGCCGGCGAGCGCCGCGCCGCCGAGGATGACGGCATCGGCCCCGTCCTCTTTTGCGCACGCCGCGCAGGCCGCGGCGAGGAGAGCAAGTGCCGCGTCGGGGTTGCGGGCGATCTCGCCGCCGGTCGGGGCGACGGTGCGGACACAGGCGAGACGCTCCGCAAGCCCGAGGCCGGCCACGAACTCGCGCAGCATCGGCCCCCACAGCGCGCCGCCGGTGACGATAGCGAAGCGCGCGCCACGGCGGCAGGCCGCCTCGCACGACGCCTCGGCCATGCCGACCACCGGCACCGGGGAAACCTCCTTGAGCGCGGCAAGCCCGGGATCGCCGAAGCAGGCGAGATAGACCGCGTCGCATCCCGCGACATGCGCAGCGAGCGCGTCGAGGGCCGCATGGCCGGCAATCGCCGCGGCCGCACGGCTCGCGATGTAACGGGCGCCGAAACGGCCCGTCACGGCAACGACGTCGGCGCGGTCACCGATGACGGCCCGCGTTTGCGCGGCGACGAGGTCGGTCACGGATGCGGAGGTGTTCGGATTGATGACGAGGATGCGCACGAGGGTTTGCTTTGCGGAATTCACCAGGGCGTTTTCAACAACCCATACCACGGCGCGTCGTTGCCGGGCTTCGTACCCACCCGCCGTCATTCCGGGGCGGTGCGCAGCACCGAACCCGGAATCCAGCCTCTTCAAAACAAGAGGCTGGATTCCGGGTTCACCGCTGCGCGGTGCCCCGGAATGACGGAAGCATCACCGCCGCAGCGCCTGGATCAAACCCAGCGCGCCGAAGATGACGAGGAACGACACGCCGGTCGTCACCGTGCCGAGCGCGTAGATCTGCGGGTTGGTCACCGTCGTCGTCAGGCCCTCGAGCTCGAGCGGCAGCGTGTTGACGTCGCCCATGGCCTGGCTCGAGCGCGCGACCTCGTCCCACGACAGCGTGAAGCCGAAGAGGCCGATGCCGATCACGCTCGGCGCGATGATCGGCAGCACCACGTGAGCGAAGGTCTGCCACGGTGTGGCGCCGAGGTCCCGCGCCGCCTCCTCGTAGCGGCGGTCGAAGCGATTGAAGATCGCGAACGTGATCAGAAGCCCGAACGGCAGCGTCCAGGTCAGCTGGGCGCCGAGGCCGGAGGTGTAGATGTCCATCGCCGTGGTGTAGTTCTCGGCGATCGAGGCCCAGCCGAATTTCTCCGCCAGCGCTTTGATGGCGTCGTCGAACAGGCGGAATTCGAGGCCGATGCCGAGCGAGACCACGATCGACGGCACGATCAGGCTCGCGATCACCACATAGAACAGGATGTTCGAGCCCGCGAAGCGCTTGCGGTAGGCGAGGCCGGCGAGGAGCGACAGCACCACGGTGAGCACCATCACGACGAAGCCGAGCCGCAGCGAGCGTCGGAACGCCGCCCAAATGTCGACGACGCCGAGCCCTTCCCAGAGCTTGGCGAACCAGTGCAGCGACACGCCGTTCATCGGGAACGTCAGCCCGCCTTCGGGGCCCTGGAACGACAGGAGCAGGATGGTGATCATCGGCCCGTAGAGGAACAGCACGAACAGCGCGAAGAGTGCGGCGAGCCAGTAGAACGAGGCCGGGCGTCTCTCTCCCATCGCTCACAGTTCCTTGCGGACGTCGACGAGCCGGCTCAGCGCCCAGATCACGAACAGCACGGCGACCAGCAGAATCACCGAGTTGGCGGCGGCGGGGGGAAACTGCAGCGCCGTCATCTGCGTGTTGATGATTTTGCCGACCGAGGCAATCTGCTGGCCGCCCATCACCCCGACGGTGACGAAATCGCCCATCACGATGGTGATGACGAAGATCGATCCGATCACGATGCCCGGCTTCGAGAGGGGGATCACCACGTTCCACAGCGTCTGCCAGCCCGACGCGCCGGCATCGCGCGAGGCTTCGATGAGCGCGCGGTCGATGCGCATCATCGAGTTGAAGATCGGCACGATCATGAACAGCGCATAGAGGTGGACGAGCGAGAGGATCACCGAGACGTCGGAATAGATCAGCCATTCGACCGGCTCGCGGACGATGCCCGTCCGGAGCAGCGCCTGGTTGATGAGCCCGTTGCGGCCGAGCAGCGGAATCCACGAGATCATGCGGATGACGTTCGAGGTCCAGAACGGAATCGTGCAGACGAGGAACAGCGCGATCTGCATCGTCGCCGAGCGGACGTGGAAGGCGAGGAAATAGGCGATGAAGAAGCCCACCACGAGCGTGATCAGCCACACCGCGAGGCAGAACTTCAGCGTCGAGAGATAAGTCTTGAAGGTGACGCAGAGCTCGGGAAGCTTGTCGATGCAGCCCTCGAAAATCTCGGTGTAGCTCCGCGTCGTGAAGGCGGGAATGATCTGGTACTCGTTGTAGTCCCAGAAACTCACCATCACGGTGAGGCCGAGCGGGATCAGAAAGAAGATCATGAACACCGCGGCGAACGGCGTGACCTGCAGCCACGCCGGGATGCCGCGCGCGAACAGTGCGCGCCGGCGCGTGGGCAGTGCCGACGCGGCAGGTTCGGCCGGCGCCGCGTTTGCGAGCTCGCCGAGTGTTACCTGTTCTCCGATCGGTACCGACATTCCGAAGGACTTCGTTGCGGGGGCGCGCTGTCGCACAAAACAGTCATGGCCGGGCTTGTCCCGGCCACCCCGATTACCTTGGCACGGCCGTGCCACATGATCGGGGTCGCCGGGTCAAGCCCGGCGATGACGATGGAAGGGATCGACTGCGGCGCGTTGGTCGATGCTTTTGCCGAGCGGCATCCCGATCGCCCTCACGCCGCGATGAACTCGTTCCATTTTTTGATGAGGTAGTCGTTTTCATCCATCACCGCGTTCCAGCAGGCGACCGTGCCCATGCGCTCGTCATAAGAGCCGCCGTCGCGCTTGACGCCGGCTTTTTCCAGAATCGTGCCGTCGGGCGCGTGGATGTCCTTCTCGGCAGGCTTGCCTTCCATCCAGTAGGCCCATTCGTAGGGCTCCATCTTCGCCTTCGCGGTCTCGAGCACCGCGGAGTAGTAGCCTTGGCGGTTGAGATACGCGCCGGCCCAGCCGTCGAGGAACCAGTTGATGAACTCGTAGGCGAGGTCGGCCTTGCGGCCGTTGAGGGTGCGCGGGATGCCGAAGCCCGCCGCCCAGGCGCGGTAGCCTTCTTTCAGTGGCTGGTAGGTGCAGGGGATGCCCTTCGAGCGCACGGCGGTGACGGCAGGCGACCACATCGACTGGATCACCACCTCGCCCGAGGCCATCAGGTTGACGCTCTCGTTGAAGTCCTTCCAGAAGGCGCGGAACTGGCCGGCCTTCTTGGCTTCGGTCATCACCTTCATGGTGAGGTCGATCTCGGGCTTGGTCATGTTGCCCTTGTCGCCGTATTTGTGCTCGCCCAGCGCCTCGACCACCATCGCGGCGTCCATGATGCCGATCGAGGGGATGTTGAGAAGCGAGGTCTTGCCCTTGAACTCGGGGTTGATGAGTTCCTTCCAGCTTTCGATCGGGCGTTTGACGAGGTCGGGGCGGATGCCCAGCGTATCGGCGTTGTAGACCGTCGGAATCAGGGTAATCCATTGCGTGGGCGTCGCCGAGAAGGTCTTGGCGTTCTGCGCCTCGAGATAGAACACCTTTTTCGGCGCAGTGCCCTGGTCTCCGATCTTCTTGCCGTTCGGCATCTCGCCCTTGGTGAAGATCGGCGTGATCTTGTCGGCGTATTTGATGCGGCGGGCGTCCATGCCGACGAGGTTGCCGGATGGGATCACCTTCTTGAGCGAGAAATACTCCTCGTCGATGATGTCGAAGGAGTTCGGCTGGGTGATCGCCCGCTTGGTCACGTCGTCGGTGCTCACCGGGATGTACTCGATGATGATCCCGGTATCCTCCTTCACCTTCTTCGCGATGTCGGCGGACTGGTTCACCGCGGTGCCGAGATAGCGCAGCACCTTCGGCTCCTGGGCGTGCACCGCCGGAAAGCCGGTGATCGCACGCGAGCCGGCGGCAAGCCCGGCGACCGAGGCCGCCGACTTGAGCATGGTCCGCCGCGATAGGCCGCGGCCTGACGGGTTCGATGTCTTTGCCATGTCGCTCTCCTGTTCCTGTGGATGTGCAGGCGCCGCTCACGCCGCTTCGGACAGTGGATGGATGTCGTTGTCGCTCCAGTCGATCGCGACCCGCTGGCCGGGCTTGAGCGCGATGGCGTCGAACTCGGCCTCGTCGAGGGTCGCGGTGAGCTCGGCGGCATCGGCGGCGGCAAGGGTGACCTGTACGTGGGTGCCCTGGTACTCGACGCCGCGCACCGTGCCTGAGAGCCGCGCATGGGGCGCGCTCTCGGGGAAGAGCTTGAGCCGGTCGGCCCGCACGGCGATCTTGCCGCGGTCGGTCGCGATCACGTTATGGCCGCCCATGAATTGCGCGACGAACGCGGTGCGCGGCAGGTTGAACACCTCGCGCGGCGCGCCGGCCTGCTCGATGCGGCCATGGTTCATGACGACGATGAGGTCGGCGAGCGCCATCGCCTCGTCCTGGCTGTGGGTCACGTGCACGAAGGAGATGCCGAGCTCCTTCTGCAGGCGCTTGAGCTCGGTGCGCACCCTGATGCGCAGGAACGGGTCGAGCGCCGAGAGCGGCTCGTCGAGAAGGAGGATTTGCGGCTCGGTGATGAGCGCGCGGGCGAGCGCGACGCGCTGCTGCTGGCCGCCGGAGAGCTGCGCCGGCAGGCGCTCGGCGTAGCGCGTCATATCGACGAGGGAGAGCATGTCCATCGCCTTGCGACGCCGCTCGGCCTTCGCGATGCCGCGCATCTTGAGCGAGAAGGCGACGTTGTCGGCGGCATTGAGATGGGGGAACAGCGCGTAGCTCTGGAACATCATCGCGGTGCCGCGCTCGGCCGGCGCCTTGTCGGTGACGTTGCGGTCGCCGATGAGGATATCGCCAGCCGATGCCGTCTCGTGGCCGGCGACGAGCCGCAGCGTCGAGGTCTTGCCGCAGCCGGAGGGGCCGAGGAGGCAACAATAGCTGTCGCCGGGAACCTTGAGGTCGATCGCGTCGACAGCGACGGTCGAGCCGTAGAGCTTGGTCAGGGCGGCAAGTTCGAGGCTCGATCCGGTCTTCATCCGCAGGCGCTTCCGAAGGGTTGGCGGCCGCCCGCTCCCGTCGCGGACCGGTCCTTTGGTCGATCAGGGGCGCTGCCTGTCGCAATCGCCGGGTGAGCCGGCGATGACGGCCATCGGCGCGTCAAACCAACGGGGGCGTCGAAGCAAGCGATGTGCCACCCCCTTGGCGTCGGTCGGATGCCCGGGAGGTGCACCGGGATCGTGTGAATCGCGGCCTGTGTCGCGCCGTTCCATCCGGGGAAGGGCGGCCGCAGGGCGGAGCGCCAAAACTGCACATTATTTCGGCAGGGCGCTGGTGACGGGGCACGTGTCGGGCGGAAGCCGGATCAGTGCGCCCCTGCGAACTTGCGCTCGGCGTCTAGCGCAAGGCCGGTAGCGACACTGCCGAACGCGTCGCCTTCGACGAGGCGGGCGGCGGGAACGGCCGCCGCGAGCGCCGCCTTGAATTTCGGGATGCCGCTCGAGCCGCCGGTCAGGAACACCGTGTCGATGGCGTCCGGCGCGAGGCCGGCCTGACGCACGGCATCGCGCGCGGTGGCGACCACCTTGTCGATCGACGCGCCGATCGCCTGCTCGAACCGGTCGACCGCGATGTCGAGCGACAACCCTTTGGACAGGTCGGCGAGCGCGAGCTCGGCCCGGTCGTGCGCGGACAACGCGATCTTGGCGTCCTCGACCCGGCCGAGCAACTCGTGGCCCTTCCGCAACTTCACCACATCGAGCAGCCGGTCGAGCTTGTCCGGTTCTGACGCGTCCCGCCGGACCCGCCGCATGTCCGGCAGCACCTTGGGATCGTAGAGCACGTTCACCCGGTGCCAGGTCGAGAGGTCATGGTAGTACCATGACGGCACTTCCATCTGCTTGGTCTTCATCCCGCTGCGGAAGCCGAGGAGCGGCATCAGTGTCGCGAGGCTCAGCAGCCGGTCGAAATCGGTGCCGCCGATGTGGATGCCGCCCCATGACAGGATGTCCGCCTTCCGGTCGGCGGCGCGGCGGCGCTCGGGCGACACCCGCACCACCGAAAAATCCGAGGTGCCGCCCCCGATGTCGGCGACGAGGGCGATCTCTTCACGGGTCACGCTGCGCTCGTAATCCAGGGCGGCGGCGATCGGCTCGAACTGAAAGGCGATGTCGGTGAAGCCGGCGGCGGCGGCGGCAGATTCGAGCTGGCGCTCGGCCCTCCTGTCCGCGTCCGGGTCGTCATCGACGAAGAAGGCTGGGCGCCCGAGGACGACGCGGCGCGGGGCTTCCCCCATTTCCGCGGCGCAGGCCTGTCGCAGGAAGCGCAGGAAACCGGCGACGATGTCGGCGAACAGGTAGCGCTGCAGGCGCACCTGGGTTTTCTCCTCGAACAACGCCGTGCCGAGAATGCTCTTGAGCGACCGCATCAGTCGCCCGGGATCATGGGCGAGGTGGCGCCGCATCGCCTCCCGCCCATAGGCGACGCTGCCGTCCTCGAATGAGAAGAACACCGCCGTCGGAATCGAGGTGCGGCCCTCCTGCAGGCCGAGGACGCGGGCGTGGCCGCGCGCGGCGATCGCCACCGCCGAGTTCGAGGTGCCGAAGTCGACGCCGCAGATGTCGACCGGTCGTTCGGGGGAGCGGCGTCCCGCTTCGACTTGCGGCGAGACGTCGGTACGTGGGTCGAATTTCATGGCGGGGCGCCATAGCACGGAAAGGCGACGAGGTGTGTGGCCGGCGGTGCCGCCTTGACGGCAAGTGCGGAAAAATCGACAGTTGGCGCCCGCAGTTACGTGCCCTGGACGCCCTTCATGGTCATCACCGATTCCGGCGTACACGTCTGGCGCGCCGCCGGTCCGGATCGGCCGTGGCAGCCCGGACGCGAGCCTCACCTGCCGACGCCGATCGGCTATGACGACCTCTCCGCCATGATGGCGCAGGCCGGAGTCGATCGCGCGATCCTGGTGCCGCCGTCCTGGGAAGGCGAGCGCATCGACTACTCGCTCGAGGCTGCGGCGAAATACCCGGACCGCTTTGCCGTCATGGGCCGGATTCCGATCGAGCAGCCGCAGGCGCGGGAGATGCTGGAGACCTGGAAGAGCCACCCCGGCATGCTCGGGGTCCGGCTGACCTTCCACCATGCCTGGGACCGGCCGTGGATGAGCGATGGCACTGCCGACTGGTTCTGGCCGGCGGCCGAGCGGCTCGGCATCCCCGTCATGCTCAATGCGCCGACGCTGCAGGCTGAAATCGCGGAGATCGCGGTCCGGCATCCCGGCCTGCGCATCATCCTCGACCACATGGGCCGGGTGAAGGGCATGCGCGACGCGACGCTCGCCGAGGCGGTCGAGCAGACGCTCCCGCTCGCCAGGCATCCGAATGTCTCGGTGAAGCTCACCCAGATTCCGGAATGCTCGTCGCCGCCTTACCCTTACAGGAGCACGCAGCCCTATGTTCGGCGCCTCATCGAGGCGTTCTCCCCGCAGCGCGCGTTCTGGGGCACCGATTTGTCGGCGATGCTGTCGCGCACCACCTGCACCTACCAGCAGGCGGTGACGATGTTCACCGAGGAGATGAAGTTCCTGTCGTCCGACGATCTCGACTGGATCATGGGCCGGGGACTCGCCGAGTGCCTTGCGTGGCCGGCGAAGTAAGCCTGAATTGATCGCACCCGAGGGCGAATTGATCGCCCGTAAGGATTGCGGTCGTGAGAAAATCCGGCGTCGCGGCCGGGAGAAGACCAGGGAGGAAGCGCCATGTCGAAAAAGGACGTGCCGAACGAGAAGCGGCGGCAGTTTCTAAAAGGCGCAACGTTCGCCGGCGCCGCTGCGCTCACGACGCCCCCTGACGCTCAGGCTCAGGTCCAGTCGCCGGCGCGCAATCCGGTGCCGCTGCCGAACAAGGCCGCCGAGACCGCGCCGCCGCCCGCGCTCGAGCCGCTCACCATCGGACGCAGCGGCAGCGACTTCATGATCGACGTCATCAAGTCGCTCAACTTCGAATACATGGCGGCCAATCCGGCCTCGAGCTTCCGCGGCCTGCACGAATCGCTCATCAACTACGGCGGCAACACCAACCCGGAATTCCTCACCTGCTCGCACGAGGAAATTTCGGTCGCCATGGGCCACGGCTACTTCAAGATCGAGAACAAGCCGTTGTGCATCTTCGCCCACGGCGCCGTCGGCCTGCAGCATGCCACCATGGCGCTCTACAACGCCTGGTGCGACAAGGTGCCGGTCTACATGGTGATCGGCAACGTCGCCGACGCGACGATGCGCCGGCCCGGCGTCGAGTGGAACCACACGGTGCAGGACGCCGCCGCGATCGTGCGCGACTACGTCAAGTGGGACGACTATCCGGCCTCGCTCCAGCACTTCGCCGAGTCGAGCGTGCGCGCGTACAAGATCATGATGACGCCGCCGCACGGCTCGGTGGTGATCGTCGCCGACGCGACGATGCAGGAAGACCCGATCCCGGAGCACGCCAAGCTCTCGATCCCCAAGCTGCCGCAGGTCGCCCTGCCGCGCGGCGATTCCGGAGCGGTCGCGGAAACCGCACGCCGGCTGGTCATGGCCGAGCATCCCGTGATCATCGCCGACCGCTTCGCGCGCACGCCGACGGCCTCGAAGCAACTCGTCGAGCTCGCCGAGGTGCTGCAATGCGCGGTGATCGACACCAGCGGGCGGCTCAACATGCCGTCCCGCCATCCGCTCAACCAGTCGAGCCGCGCGCGCGGCAACGTCGCCCAAGCCGACTGCATCCTCGGTCTCGAGATGAGCGACTTCTGGAACTCGCTCAACTCCTTCAAGGATGGCGTCCAGCGGACGTCGCGCCACATCGCCAAGCCCGATGCGCGGACGATCAGCATCGGCTCGGGCGATCTCTACATCCGCTCGAACTACCAGGACTTCCAGCGCTTCGCCGACGTCGACCTCGCCATCGCAGCGGATGCCGAAGCGACCATGCCGGATCTCATCGAGGCGGTGAAACGGCTGGTCAACGGCGAGCAGAAGGCGGCCTACGAGGCGCGCGGCAAGAAGCTCGCTGCCGCCCATCACGCCGATTTCGAGCGCTCCCGCATGGATGCGACCTATGGCTGGGACGCGAGCCCCATTTCGACGGCACGGCTGTGCGCCGAGCTCTACGCCCAGATCAAAGGCGACGACTGGTCGCTCGCCTCGCCGACCGCTCAGGTGAGCTACTGGCCGCAACGGCTATGGACCATGGACAAGCCGTACCAGTTCATCGGTGACGGCGGCGGCATGGGCATCGGCTACGCGGCGTCGGCCTCGCTCGGCGCGGCGCTCGCCAACCGCAGGCATGGGCGCCTCACCGTCTCGCTGCAGCCCGACGGCGATCTCCTCATGACCATCGGCGTGTTGTGGACCGCGGCGCACCACAAGATTCCGATCCTCTGGGTGATGCACAACAATCGCGGCTATCACCAGGAGGTCATGCACGTGCAGCGCATGGCGGATCGCCACGTGCGCGGCATCGACCGCGCCCACATTGGCACTACGCTGCGCGATCCCTTCATCGACTACGCCAAGATCGCCGAGGGCATGGGCATCACCGGCATCGGTCCGATCAGCGATCCGAGCGAGCTCGCGCCGGCGCTCAGGAAGGGCATCGCCCTCGTCAAGGCCGGCGAGCCGGTGCTCGTCGACGTCGTGACCCAGGGACGGTGAGGAGGTGACGATGACAGGTCTTATTGTGTCGCGTCTCTCCGCGGTGGTGCGCGGAGTGGCCGTGCTGACGACGGTATCGCTGTTCTCGCTCGCTTGCGCCCACGCCCAGGATGCGCCGAAGGGCGACGCCGCCAAGGGCAAGCAGCTCTGGCTCACCGACGGCTGCTCCTATTGCCACGGCACGGTAGGGCAGGGCGGCGGTGGCCGCGCGGCGGGGCTGCGGGTGTCCCACCAGCCGATTCCGTTCGGCGCGTTCCTCAACCAGGTGCGTCAGCCTGCGAACGAGATGCCGGTCTACGTGGAGAAGGTGCTGTCCGACCAGGACGTGGCCGACATCTTCGCCTACATCCAGTCGCTGCCGCCACCGCCGGACCTCAAATCCATCCGCATTTTGAATTGACGGCTCCTTCCGCCGGCGGCGCGCTCCCTCCCCCGCTTGCGGGGGAGGGTCGGGGAGGGGGAAGCGGCGGTTTCGCAAACTCGATCGATTGAGAATAAGTCGCAATGGCAAAGAACGCGTTCATTGTGAAACCTCAGCGGGCCCCCTCCCCAACCCTCCCCCGCAAGCGGGAGAGGGGGCGCATTCTCGCGACGTTGGTGGTTGCCGCACTGCTGGCGATCCTCATCGGCGCCTTGCCCGCACGCGCGCAGGACGCCGTCGAGAATTTCTATCGCGGCAAGACCGTCACCATCCTGATCGGCCATCCCGCGGGCGGCTCCTACGATCTCTATGCCCGGCTCGCGGCGGCGCAGTTGAGCAAATACATTCCCGGCCATCCCCAGGTGCTGGTGCAGTCGAAGCCCGGCGGCGCCGGTGCCGGCGCGGTGCAATTCCTCTACGGCTACGGCCCGCGGGACGGCACGCTGCTCGGCCTGTTCTCGGAAACGATCGCGCTCACGCAACTGGTGCAGCCCGAGATCGGCAAATGGCGGATGCAGGAGCTCGTCTATATCGGCTCGTTCGCCAACGTGAATGCCGTCTTCATGATGCGCAAGGATTCGCCGGCGAAGACGATCGACGAACTCAAGCACATCGAGGTCAAGGTCGGCTGCAGCAGCCGGCTCTCCCAGGGCTACCTCAATCCGTCGATCCTCAAGGCCTATGCCGGATTGAAATTCCGCATCGTCTGCGGCTATCCCGGCTCCATGGAGTTTCCCATGGTGCTCGCGCGCGGCGAGGTCGACATGATCTCGAGCTCGTGGAACGCATGGCGGCTGCGCTCGGACGTCGCCGACGGCACGCTGCGGCCGCTCATCCAGGCCGGCCTGGCGCGCCACAAGGAATTGCCGAACATTCCGCTGATGCAGGAGCTCTTGACCGATCCCGTGCAGAAGCAGGTCGTCGAGTTCCTCTCCAGCGGTTCGGCGGTCGGGCGCGCACTCCTCGTCCACGGCGCGACGCCGCCTGATCGCATCGCCGCCTTGCGTGCAGCGTTCGACCAGATGATCAAGGACCCCGAATTCATCGCCGGGGCGGAGCGCAGCGGGCTCGAGCTCGACCCAGCATCGGGCGCCGCGATCCAGAAGGTCAGCGACGCCATTACCGCAACACCTAAGAACATCGTGGCGTTGGCCGCGGCGGCGGAGAAATAAAACGTCGTAGCTTTTTAGTTCCACGCGCACCGGATGAAGTTGCAATAAATTTGATCGCGCGATGGGCTAAACTGCCCGCCATCCACCCTTGACAAATTCGGACTTCAGGATGAGCCTGAGTATTGCAGGCTTTGATGCAGGGATTGGGTGTCAAAGCCCTTGCAGAAGAGAGGTGGCCATGGAACCACCGACGCAGTTTGCCGCAATGACCGCCGAGGATGACGTTCGGGCCTCCGCGTAGCGGCTAAAACACGGACAGCGTTCCGGGAGCGGCCGCAGGGGCCGCTACAGTGAGGCAAGGCCCAAATTGGCCCCTCCCGGCGCGTTCAAATCGATCTGATGGAAATGTTGGTCGGCTCAGTGCCGGCACCGAGTGTTTATTGCGTGCGAAGGGAAGCGCCGACTTCCCATGCTGCTGGAGGTCGTCAGATGGAATATTCCGACTATCTTCGGGAGCAGGCCGATGAGTATAGGCGGCTCGCCGAATCATCCGAAGATCCGATCGAGAAGGAAGACCTTTTCGAGTCGGCGGCGATTTACGAGATGGTCGCGAACGACCTCGACGACCGCCGCGCTGCCGGGTGATTTTTTGGGTGATCTTGGCTGAAATTCCGATCGAAGAACGACGTGTGCCGCTGCGCGTGAGCGCCGGCGGCAAAGCGCTTGCCACGCGCTCAGGCGGCTGAAGCGAAAGCCGCCAGGTCGCGCCGCGGCCCAACGCGCCCGCGCGGCGTATGGACGCGTCCGGCTCGTGGCATTCGCCGGCGGAAAGATGCTAGCCTTCGCGCCGGACGCTTCATGCGTCCGGACAACGACACGCGAGGGAGGAATGCATGCCGCGCATCGGACGCAGTGTGGCTTTGTTTGGTTTCTTCACGGCCATGCTGCTGGGGCCGGCGCTGGCGGAGCCGCCGAAATTCGCGGTCGATCCGACCTGGCCGCAGACGCTCCCGGACAAATGGATCATCGGCACCATCGGCGGCATCTATGTCGACAAGCAGGACCACGTCTGGATCAACCAGCGTCCGAGCTCGCTCGACGCCCGCGAGCGCCGCGCCGCGACCGACCCGACCGCCGTGGTCTGCTGCGTCCCGGCGCCGCCGGTGATCGAGTTCGATCAGAACGGCAAGGTGGTGCAGGGGTGGGGCGGCGACGGCCCCGACTACAAGTGGGGTAATGACGGCCACGGCATCTTCGTCGACCACAACAATTTCGTCTGGGTCGGCGACAACATCGAGGGCGGCGGCCACATCTACAAGTTCACCCGCGACGGCAAGTTCGTGATGCGGCTCGGCAAGCCCGGCAAGCCGGACGGCTCGAACGACATCGAGCACTTCAACCGTCCCGCCGACATGGTGGTCGATCCCGACACCAACGAGATATTCGTCGCCGACGGCTATGCCAACCATCGCGTGATCGTGTTCGACGCCGCGACCGGGGCCTACAAGCGCCATTGGGGCGCCTACGGAAAGCCGCCGACCGACGAGAAGGACGTGTGGGACCCCAAAGGCCCGCCGCCGACGCAGCTCGGCCTCGTCCATTGCATTACCATGACCAAGGAAGGCCTCGTCCTAGTGTGCGACCGCAGCCACAACCGCATGCAGATGTTCCGCAAGGACGGCACCTTCGTGCGCGAAATCTCGGTGCTGCCGCAGAGCGCGCCCGGCACCATCGGCTCGATCTCGACATGGCCCGACGCGGCGCAGACCTATCTCCTGGTAGTCGACGATCCCAACGGCAAGTTCCACGTGATCGACCGGGCGAGCGGCAATCTCGTCAGCTCATGGGGCCGCGTCGGCCATCAGATCGGCGAGTTCTACAACCTCCACTTCCTCGACGTCGACAGCAAGGGCAACGTCTATACCGCCGAGGTGCAGGGCAAGCGGCTGCAGAAATTCCGCAATCTCGGGGGGCTGTGAGCGCGGCCTCCCGCGCGCGCCGCGGGCTGGCCATATACTTCGCGATTCTCGTACCGCTCTCGGCCGGGTTCGAGATGCGCATGATTCTCGGCGACCATTCGGCGTGGCTGGTCTCGGCGTTGATGTGGACGCCGGGCGTGGCATCGATCGTCGCGCGCCTGATGTTACGGGAAGGCTTTGGCGATGTGTCATTCCGCCTGGGCGGCCGCCAGGGGGTGAAGGCTATCGGCATTGCGCTGCTATTTCCGATCGTCATCGGAGTGATCGCTTATGGTATCGCGTGGACCGTCGGGCTGGTTGGCTTCAGGCCGCAGCCGGACGCGTTGTCCGCGCGGTTCGTCGGGGATTCCGCTCCCCCGATTTTGGTATTCCTGATCAATCTCGCTTTTGCCGCCACCGTCATTGCAGTCTTCAGCGCCCGCGTTGCTGCCGGCGAAGAGATCGGTTGGCGCGGGTACATGCTCACTCGCCTGATCGACGCCGGCGTGCCCAGTCCTGTCCTGGTGAGCGGCGTGATCTGGGGTCTGTGGCATGTGCCGCTCATTTTGGGCGGGGTGTACCTGGCAGGTCCGCCGCCAATGGTCTCGGCTCTGCTCTGGATGATCGTAGCCATATCGATGAGCTTCGTGTTCGCGCGGCTGCGGCTGGAGACCGGCAGCATCTGGCCGGCAATCACGCTGCACGCGGCCTGGAACAGCATCATTCAGGCTGCGTTCGATCCGGCGAGCACGGGTCTCAATACGGCGCTGTGGGTCGGTGAGTCGGGTATTCTCGTCGCTCTCACCATGATTGCCGCGGCAGTCCTTTTCGCTCGCGGGCGGTGGACGGTTCGTAGATCGCCCGAGGTCTCACAAGGTCTCGCCGCCGCCGCTACGCCCCAGGCATGACAACACGAGGATCAAGAGCTTCATGCCGCATCGAGTATTCGCCCTCCTTCTGGTCCTGCTTGGCGCCCAGCTGACATTTCCGCGGGCCGCGGGGGCGCAACCCGAGCTTCATTGGTCCCCCTGTCGCGACGTGCCCGACACGGAGTGTGCCGGCCTCAAATTGCCGGTCGATCCCACCCGTCCCGACGGTCCGCAGTTCACGCTTCGGCTCGGCCGCGTGCCGGCGAGCGACCGTGCCCAAAAGAAAGGTGTGCTGCTGTTCATCCCGGGTGGACCGGGTGTGGGCATCAGCGGAGTGTTCGGCGGGCTCCGCGGGCTGCAACACATCGACGATTTTGCGCGCCACTTCGACGTGGTCAGCTTTGATCCGCGCGGCATCGGAGAGAGCAGTCCCGTTCGCTGCGACCCGGATGCAATCCCTGCGGCTTCCGAGCCGGTCTATCACGCGCCCACGCCCGTCGAATTCGAAGCGCTTGCCAGAGCCAACGCGGCATTCTTCCAAAGTTGCTTCACGGCGACGGGCGAGCTCATGAGCCACCTCTCCGCGATCGATACGGCAGCGGATATCGAACGTATCCGCCGCGCGCTCACCCCGAACGATGGTTTGGTCGCGTATGGGGGCTCGTACGGCACCGTGTACGGCGCTGCCTATCTCGAGCGTTACGGCGACCATATCAAGGCACTCGTGCTCGATGCCGTGGTCGACCACAGCATCGATCTCGCAACGATGGTCACGCGGAACATCCTCTCCGTAGCCGACGCCTTCGATCGCTTCGCTCAATGGTGTGGCCGCGACAGGGCCTGCGCACTGAACGGCCAGGATCTGGGCAACGCGTTCGATATGGCGGCCGCCACGGCACCGGTGATCCGCACGCTCGTTCCCCAACTTCTGTCCGCGGGCAGCGATCCGCAGTTGGGCTGGCAGGCAGTCGCCCAAATGCTCGCCGAGTTGAGCCGCGGCGACACCTCGACGCTCGATAAGCTGACCAAGGCGGCCTCGATCGGCAACAGCGCTCCGGACCCGTGGGTCGTTGCCGGGGAGAGCGGCTTGGCGGCGGGTGTGCAGTGTGCGGATTTTGGGCCGCAACGCGACTACACGGCACTCCTCGCAGCCGGCGCTGATGTCGCTCGCCGGGCGCCGCGCTTCGCCTGGAGGTTCTGGGATGCCGCGCCCATGGCGCACAGCGCGACCGGGGTGGGAGATTGTGTGGGTTGGCCCATCGAAGCGACCAACCCGCCTCATCGACTTCAGATCGGGCCACATCCCAATGTGATGGTAGCGACTCCGACACACGATCCGGCGACACCGCTGATCAACGCACTTTCGCTTTGGCTCCAGATTCCGGATGCGCGACTTCTGATCGCGGATGTCGATGGCCACCAAAGTCTGGCGTGGTCACGCTGCGCGTACGAAGCCCAGTTGAGTTTCCTCCTCGACCCGACTTCGGTATCTGCGACGACGCTGTGCCCCGGCTGATCCGAGGGCGGAGTTTCACGAACCTGTAAGCAGACGACCACCGATCTACGCCTTAATCCGCGGAAACTCCCGCGAACTCCACTACCTTTCGCCATCTCTCGATGTCGTCGAGGGTGAATTGGCCGAATTCCGCCGGGGTCATCGGCATGGGGAGGCCGCCCCCCTCGGCGATCCGCGCCTTGACGTGGGCATCGGCGAGCCCGGCGTTCACGGCCGCGTTGAGCGCCCCGACGATCGGCGCCGGCGTCGCCCTCGGCGCATACATGCCGTACCAGATGTCGACCTGATAGCCGGGCACTGTCTCGGCGATGGCGGGGATGTCGGGCATCGGCGGCCAGCGCTTGGCGGTGGTGACGCCGAGCGCACGCAGCTTGCCGCCGCGCACGAGCTCGAGGATCGGGCCGCCGAGGTTGTCGAACAGCACGTGGACCTTGCCGGTCATCAGGTCCGGATAGGCGGCGGCCGAGCCGCGATAAGGCACATGCACCAGGTCGACCTTCGCCATGAACTTGAAGAGCTCGCCGGAGAGATGTGGCGATGCGCCGACGCCCGAGGAGGCGAGCGACAGCTCGCCGGGATGGGCCTTGGCATAGGCGATGAACTCGGCGACATTCGTGACCGGCAGCGACGTCGGCACCACCATCAGGTTCGGAAAGCGCATGACTGCGGCGACCGGGACAGTGTCGCGCACGAAGTTGAACGGCAGCTTCTTGTAGAGCGAGGCGCTGATGGTCGAGGTCGGCCCGGAGAACAGCAGGGTGTAGCCGTCCGGGGCTGAGTTGATCAGCGCCTGGTTCGCGAGATTGCCACCCATGCCGGTGCGGTTCTCGACGATGAACTGCTGGCCGAACTTCTGCGAAAGCCACTCCGCGATGATGCGGGCCGCGACATCGGTCGGGCCACCTGCCGCAAGGCCGACGAGGATATGGACCGGCCGGCCCGGATAGGCCTGGGCACCGGCCTGCTTGGAAACGATGAGCGCGCCGGTGGCGACCGCGCCGTGGAAAAAATCACGTCTTCGAAAATTCATGCGTGGCTCGCAATCGAGAAAACGAAACCGCCGCGCAAGACTAAAGGAGGCGTCGGCCTCGACGCAATAAGGCGAAAGCCGCCACCGCAACGCAATTGAGAAGGAAAGCGCCTACCCCGACGCCGCAGCGCTCAGTCCCTGGCTCCCCTGGGCGACGGCACGCTCGCGCACGTAATTCGTGAGTGCGATGTTGTCGACCTTGCCGGAGCCGAGCAGCGGCAGGTGCTCGAGAATGAGCACCTCGGTCGGCACCATCATCTCGGAGGCGCCGCGGGCGCGGGCGTAGGCGAGGAAGTCCGAGCGTTTCGGATCGGTCTTGGTGGTGACGAGGATCAGGCGCTCGCCCTTGCGCGGGTCAGGCACCGTCGCGGCGCCGGACATCGCGTCCGGCCACAGCTCGGCCGCGAGCGCCTCGACCGCGCCGAGCGAGATCATCTCGCCGCCGATCTTGGCGAAGCGCTTGGCCCGGCCCTTGATCGCGATATAGCCCTCATCGTCGATGGTGACGATGTCGCCGGTGTCGTGCCATCCCTCCTCGGGGCGCTCCAGCACGCCCGGGTGCTCGGCGCGCAGATAGCCGAGCATCACGTTCGGGCCGCGCACGAACAGTCGGCCGCCGACCTCGATGCCCGGTACCGGATCGAGCCGCGCTTCCATTCCCGGAAGCAGGCGGCCGACGGTGCCGAACTTGTTGAACATCGGCGTATTGAGCGCGAGGGCAGGGGCGGTCTCGGTCACGCCGTAGCCTTCGAGAATGCGCAGCCCGAACTTCTCCATGTAGGTGCGGCGCGTCGTCTCGCGCAGCGCCTCGGCGCCGGAGAGCACGTAGCGCAGCGAGCGGAAGTCGTAGGAGTGCGCCGACCGCGCATAGCCTGCGAGAAACGTGTCGGTGCCGAACAGGATGGTGGCGTTAGTCTCGTAGATCAGCTCCGGGATGATCCGGTAGTGCAGCGGCGAGGCGTAGAGATAGACGGCGACGCCGGAGACCACCGGCAGCACCAGCCCCACCGTCAACCCGAACGAATGGAACAACGGCAGCACGTTGAAGACCTTGTCGGCGCGGCCGAAGTCGATGCGCGCCTCGGCCTGCGCCGCATTGGCGAGCATGTTGCGGTTGGAGAGCACGACGCCTTTGGGCGTGCCCTCGGAGCCGGAGGTGAACAGGATCGCCGCGGGGTCGTCGGCCTTGCGGGCCACCAGCGGACGTTTCCATTCGCGAAGTCCGCGCAGCTTGTCGAGGAGGCTCACCTTTGCGCGCACGTCCTCGAGATAGGTGAAGGTCACGTCGGGACCGAGCCCTTCGACGATCTTTTCCAGATGCGCCTTCTCGACGAACGCCCGCGACGTCACGATCGCGCGGATGTCGGCGGCTTTGCAGGCCGCCCGCAAATTCATCAGGCCTGAGGTGAAGTTCATCATCGCGGGGACGCGCCCCGCCGACATGATCGCGAAGATTGCGACCACGGCGCCATTGGCATTCGGCAGCATCACCCCGACCGCCTCGCCGACGCCGGCGAGCGGCATCAGCTTGCGTCCGAGGATCGCGCTGCCAAGCAGCAGGCGCTTGTAGCTCAGCGCGCCCGCGATCGGATCCTCGACGGCGACGCGGCGCGAGCCGTGCTCGGTGGCGGCAGCGATCACCGCCTCGATGATGCTGCGGTCGGTCGGAGTGGTACGGAAGATGAGGTCCGACATCACCGTGTAGAGGAGCGCGCCTGCCGCGATGCGCCGCCGCTTGCCGCGCAACGCGGGATCGACGGTGAGCTTGAGCGGCTCGAGAATATTGACGGTGACCTTGGGGAACAGCGCGCGCCGCACCTGCCGGCGATCGAGCCGCGAGAACGGGGTCTTCTCCAATCCTTTGATGCGGATCGGGACGAGCATCGCCTCGGACTTGTCGGCGATCATCGCGGCGCCGTCATAGACCTTCATCAGGCTGCCGGTCACGGTGAGGCGGCCCTCGGGGAAGATGATCAGCGGATTGCCCGCCCTCACCGAATGGATGAGGGTGCGGGTCGCGAGCGGCTTCGTCGGGTCGAGCGGCATCGCGCGGGTGAACCGCAGGAACGGCTTGACCCACCAGCGCTTGGCGATCGTGGCGTCGATCGCGAATACCGGCTCGCGATCGAGGAAGGAGAGCGCGACCGCGGCGTCGAGGAAGCTCACATGGTTGAGCGCGATGATGGCGTTGGGGCCTGCCTTGGCGATGTTGTCGAGGCCGGTGATCTCGAGCCGGAAGAAGGTGCGGAAGATCACCGTGAGGAGGTCGCGCAGCGGATTGGTCGGCATGGTCCGCAAGATCAGCGCGGCGGCGATCAGGTTCGCGACGCCGACGCCGAGGAATAGCGTGCTCAGGGAGACGCCGTATTTCTGCAAGATTGCGACGCCGACGCCGGCCGCCGTCATGAAGGCGGCGTTGAGCACGTTCACCGCGGCGACCACGCGGGCGCGGCGGTCGGAGCCCGCCCAGGCCTGCACCGCCGAGAAGGCCGGCACGATGAAGAGGCCGCCAGCAACCGCGAGGCCGAACAGATCGATGGCGACGAGAAGTCCCGGGCCGTGCCCGAGCACTTCGCGCACGCCGCGCCCCTGCACGGCCGCCGTCATGTCGTGGGTGACCCAGCCGAGATGGAGCGCGAACAGGCCGAGCAGCACGCCGGCAAGCACCGTGGGGATGAGCACGATGCGGCCGCTGGCGAGCCAGGCCGCGAGACCCGAGCCCAGTGCGATCGCGACCGAGAACACCGCGAGATAGGCGGTGACGACCTCTTCGCCGCCGCCGAGCGCATTCTTGACGAGAGGCGGCAGCAGCGAGAGCACGACGGCGCCGACGAGCCAGAACCAGCTCACCACGAGGCCGCCCCACAACAGCCGCTTCTGTTTGAAGAGATCGCGCAGCAGCACGGCGGTCGAGCGTGCGATGTTGAAGTCGATCACGAGGTTCGGCGCGCCGGCCCCGGTCGGCGGGATGAACAGCGCCGCGATCCAGCCCGCAAGCGAGAAGGCGATCATCATTCCCGCGAAGGAGGCGGGATCGCCGGCCCCCTTGGAGGCGAGGCCGCCGACGATGGTGCCGCTCAGGATCGCGATGAAGGTCGCGCCCTCGACGAGCGCGTTGCCGGCCGGCAGCTCGCTTTCGACCAGGTGGTCGGGGAGGATGCCGTATTTGATCGGCCCGAACAGCGCGGAGATGACGCCGAACAGGAACAGCGCGGTGAACAGGACCGGCACCGAATGGAGCCAGAAGCCCGCGACCGCGATCCCGGCCACCGCGATTTCAATGAGCTTGAGCCGCTGCGCTATCAGCGCCTTGTCGAAGCGGTCGGCGATCTCGCCGCCGATCGCGGAGAGGATGAAGAAGGGGAAGATGAAGATCGCCCCGGCGACCGTGATCAGCGCCTCGGGATCCTCTCCCGCCATCTTGAACAGGATCAGGAAGACCAGCGCGGTTTTCAGAAAATTGTCGTTGAAGGCACTGAAGAACTGGCACCAGAACAGCGGCGCGAAACGTCTCGTGGTCAACAGGTTCGAAGTCATCAGCGGTTCCGCTTTGGCTTACCGGGCGCGCCTCGGAGCCTTCGCCCGGGTTAGAGCATGATCCCGCGAAGATTGGCAGGCGTTTCGGACAAGATCATGTTCGGAAACGACAATTTCAGCCGTTGTGGCGATCCGAATCTCGGATGGAGCCGCAGTTTAGGGATTCCAGCCAGGTTTGTCGCGCCGGCCGGCTATCCTCCTCCGCGTCTTCGGGGAGGGAAGGGTGGGGCTCTTTCTTCCTTGCTCGCTGCGCTCTCGGACCCCACCCCGGCCCCGGCCCTCCCCGGGAGCTTCGCATTGCCAAGCACCTCGCCTCGTCTATTCTCCGCGCCGCAACACAGGCATCATCGGGCGAGGGCAGGAATGGCTTGGATACGGGCGGCGGCGCTGGCCGAGGTCAAGGAGCGTCGTGTGATGGATTCCGAGGTCGGCGGGGAAGAGATCGCACTCTACTGGGTCGATGACGCGGTCTATGCGACGCACAATATCTGCACCCACGCCTTCGCCCGACTATCTGAAGGCTACCTCGATGGCGATTGCATCGAATGCCCGATTCACCAGGCGCTGTTCAATGTGAAGACCGGGGAGGTCGTTGCGCCTCCCGCCTACGATCCGGTCAAGACGTTTCCGTGCCGGATCGAGGGAGACGACGTATTGGTCGACGTGTGAAGCTCAGGCCACCGCAGCCTGCCGAGCCGCTTCGATGCAGATGAACGACAAGCGCACCGACGTGCGGAACTGATGGCCGCACGACTCGCAACGCCACCAATGGCGGATTACATCTTCTTTCACGTGTTGCGAGCGAGCCGGCGCTACCATGACATCGTCGCACCGCGGGCAAAGCGAACGCGCGTAATCGTTCGTGCGTACCGAAAACGTCGGTGACGTCGCAGGGGACTTCATGGTCGGTACTCCCTGACTCGACCCCATCCCCACGCGCGTACGACTAAAGTACATTCATTATTTCGATTGAACAAGGCTTCGAGATGAATTCGCGATGAGAGTTTTCACGCCGCAATGCAACAATACACGTGTTCCATGCTGCTTAGCCGACGCGGTTTCCGTTAATCGAAAGATGGGCGTGCGGTTGTGCACCGTCCCTGGCAAGTTCGGCAGTCACGGGCCGCGCGTGGTCCATTCCGAGTATTGCGCCGCGGCGAAAACCGGTGATCACGTTCGACGAGATGAGCGCCGACCCGGCGCCGGGAACAACTGAAACCCCGATCCCGATGCCGGACTGGCGCACCACGTTGCCGGTTATGGCGACGTCGCGCAGGAAATTGCCCCACCCGGCAATAATGCCGGCACCGCGGGCATTTTCGACGACGTTGCCGGTCACCGTGGTGTCGGCTTCCACATAGATGCCGGTGCCCCCGAGCTCGCTGGGGTTGGAGTTCCGCGGCTGGAGGTTGCGAAAGATGTTGCCCTGCACAACGGCGAGCCGGCCGCCCTGCATGAAATTGGCGACGGAGACGCCGGTTTCGGCGCCGTCGACAACGTTCTGCGAGATGATCGCGCCCTCGAAAGCGAACTCCGAATAGAGCGCGACCTCGCCGGCCTGGTGCACGGTATTGCCGACGATCTGGATATTCGACGCGGTATTGCCGCGAATTCCGGAAAACGCGCACTGGCGGATGATGTTTCCGCGGAAATTATTGATTACGCAGGATTATTCCGCATTTTACATCTGTATCGCAGTTGCTATCGCGTCGACCCGGTGGGGTTGCTCGAATACGTAACAAACGCCCCCCCCAAGAAAAAGCCCCGCAACCGAGCGGGGCAGTTTTCATTGGAGATTACAGGCACCACAAGGGACCGAGGTGCCCACACAGATGACTATCGCGGGCTTCCAGCCTCGTCTACGCCTGCCCCCGCTCGATGATGTTGCGGAGCGCGCCGGCGATGTTCGCCACGAACACCGAGTGGACGTCGGTGTCGAGGAAATCGTAGTCGTGCTCGTCGTCTGCTTCGACGGTGACTTCAACGAACTCAGCCCACCATTCCAGCGCCGCTACCGCGCCGGCGAGTGTCATAGGCGGAGTATCAAGCAGGCGGGTTGTCGTCTCCCCCACGACGTCACCAGCCGCGCACCATGCCTTATAGGCGATGTCGCGGGGTGTGCCGCGGGTTCTGTCGAACCAGGCCTTTGGGTGCTCGTCTGGGTCGCGGGAGTTATCCTCGGCGAGCACGCGAAAACGCACCCCGGCCTCTTCATGTACGCGCACCGCCTCCCGGTGGCGGTCAATCGCGGTGAAGATCGGATCAACGTCGGCCGTCCCCGGCATAGCGAGGGCGACGGTGGTGCCGGCCAGGGCAGCCGCGGCTGCAACGGGTGCGCCGGCCAACAGGGCGCGGCGGGATTGGATCTTGTTCATGATGGTCTCCTAAGGCGATGCCGGCTTGATGCGCGACACGGAGCGCTGAGGCCCGGTATGCGCCTGATTGCACAGGCGCACGCCGAGCATCACGCCGCTATTCCAGTCCTCGGCGCATGTTGCTGAGGGCCTTAGTCGCGTGGTCGTACCAGCGGTCGACATCGAGCCGGGTCATGTCCACGGTCTCCCGGCTCACCGGGCCGGTCGGTATGCGGGGCGGCGAGTTGCCCTTGCCGGCGGCCTGGGACAGAGCGACGGCGACCCCGCCGAAGCAGGCGCCGAACGACATGCCGACGAGGAAAGCCGCAATGAGCCAAGCGACGCCGAGGTCGCAGCTGGCACCGCTCATCGCTGCACCCGAATGCCAGAGATCGTGGCGGGCTGCGCAGGGCGACGAGCGGCTGCATCCAAGGCGAGTTGGATCTCTTCCGCCGCATACTCGAACGCGGTCGGGTAGTCGTTAAAAAGTGCCGATGCCAGTATCCGTTTCGCCAATTTGCGCGCGACGATACGGTTGGCATGATCGGCCGACGGCGACATTTCCGTCAGAACGCGGACGGGCCGCTTGACGGGGCTCATTGCAGCACCGCCATGAGGATGACGATGTTGCCAAACAGCAACGCCAAGGTGATCAGCGCCAGCAAGTCGCTGGCTTGTTGGGGATCGTGCTGTTCGGACGGGATGACGTGCGTGCGCGGACGCGCTACGGCTGGCTTAGCCGGGCTCATAGTCACCTCTATGGGTTCGGTTAGGCCGGGCGGGCTGTTTGCGCAGCTCGTTCGGCCGCCTGATGCTCAGGCATCGATCAGAATGCCACAAAAAAGCCAAATGACAAGCAGGGGTGGAATTTACAGCTTGCCGTGTGTGGTTTCGGTCACAGGTATTGCTGACCGTCCCGCCGCAGCCAGCGCATCTCGGGCGAGCCCGCATAACCACGCTCCCAGACGAGCCAGGCAAAATCCGCCTTGCCGCCGCCTGGCTTCTCGCCACTGACGAGAACATGACCGGGCGGCATCGAGGGCCGCGGCGTCATGAGCCAGACGCGCCGCAACGGCGTCCCATCGAGCCAATGCGCGGCATTCAGGCGGGCGACGGGGAGGACGATTGCAACCTTGCGCATGGCGAGCCTGAGTGCCTGCGACGCAAACTTGGCGGCGATAACGAACGGGGGATTGGTGACGATGTTGTCCGCCGCCTCGGTGCAGGTGCGGAAATCCGCCACTACCTTCAAGTCGTCAACCTGATCGTCGGTGCTCTGCCGGAATTCGATATCGGTCGCTCTGACCGCGTGCCCTGCGTCGATCGCCGATCGGATGATGCGACCTAGACCGCACGCCGGGTCCCAGATGGTTCCCTCGAACTGTTCTTCCTCGAACAGTCGGCGCGAGCACCATTCGGGCTCGACGTACCAGTCATCGGCACGGCGGTCCCAGATGTGGCTATCACGCTTGCGGGGCCGAGTATCTGCGGCGGTCAAATCAGTTTCTCCCACTAACTAACTACTTTATGCCGCAGTATAAACGTGGGAGCAACGTATGATTCGGAATATCAGGAAACTGAATCAAATTAGCAGGCGTTGTCCGCCCTACAGCCGCCAAGCTAAGGCGCCGAGCGCGGACAGCGCAAACATCGCAAAGAGGATGACGATAGGGTCCGGCATTCAGGGGCGTTCCAGCGCATCCTGCTCGGGAGTTACATCGATCAAAGGTGTCGGCGGCTGAGTGCCTATTGTTTGAGTAACTTCCCCAGCCCCGTTGATTATCTGCACCACGAGACCGGGCGAATGCACGTGCGTGCCGGCCCTCACTGCTGAGGGGTCGACCAATTCTTTGAGGGCTTCGAGTGTCTTGATCGATGCGACTTGGGCCATGGCATTATCCGAAGTATCGCGAATACGTCTCAAAGCCTCGGGATTTGAAGCATTGATACTTTCAAGCAAAAGTCGGCGCTCTTCCAGAATCCACTTTTTCACATGCGGTGTGGCAAGTGCACCACGCAACTGACGGGTACCCAAACCGACGGCTGCGGCGGCAGCCTGCAACGTCATCGTGGGACTATCCTGTATGAGTTGCCATGCCGCCTTCACTTTGGCCGGCACGACCGGGTTCTTCGACACTCGATCGAACCGCGTCATTTCATTTCCCCACGGCTGCGCAGAATCTTGATGCACCGGTTTGTGCGGGCCGCGGCGAGACTGTGCACGTTCGCCGGCTCCTTCTCGGGCTCGAACGGCAGCTCGACGGATTCACCGCGCAGTAGTCGAAGAGCGGTTTGGCGGATAAACCAATCGTCGGACGGATCGAGGATGCTCATGCTTGTGCGCCCTCTGATACTGCAGCGGCCTTCACAGCCGCACGATGCCGCTGCCATCGAGTAACGGCTGCTACACGGGCGATATTGGATCGTGCTTCCGGGAAGCTTGGCTTTGCGGGCTTCGTTCCCAAGCCTCGAAAGCCGCGCATAAAGCTGCTTGTTTGCGATCTCCATGAGGCGCCTCGACAACCGGCTCTGCTGGCGAACCGCATGCTCATCGCGAGGCACGCATCGATCGCGCATCCTCGCTTCGTCGATCTCGGGATTAACCCGCATCACCAATTCGACGCCGAGCAGCGTCATAAGATCGCCGAGCAGGTCCGCAGCCAATTTCTTGGCCCTGGAAGGCCCCAGATACTTGTCGGCCATCCCCGGCGCCAATAAGAGCTGCGCCTCGACGGTTTCGTTCGAGATGCCGAGCTGGGTTTTTCTGGCGCGGAATGCCTCGACGAGATCGTCGCTGCGGCGGATCACGTGCTCGACAGTCCGATCCATTAGCCCGCCTGGTAGGAATGATGGACACGATTGGTGCCGGAGCGAGGCCCGAGCTTCACGCCCGCTGGTAACGCTGCCACATATCTTCCCTGGCCACGCTCCAACATCTCGCCGCCAGAGGCAGAGTTGGTCGCAATCTCAATCGCACCGCCGCCCGACTCGAGTTCCCACCTGGCACGTTCAGCCTTGTAGTTCGCAAAAACTCGAGCGTGCTCCAATTTCCGAGCCTCCCAGCGCCGTAACTCCGGCTCGATCCTGGGATCGCCTTCACGGCCAGGCGGAGGATTTGGAAGCTCGAGCACTGCCGGCCTCTCGGGAAATTCCGGGGGCTGGGGGCCTATGTCGTAAACCAAGCGCATATTCCGTTTCCTCAAGTTTAAACCGGTGCGGTACCCGGCGGCCTGTAAGCGCCGGGTCCGCTCGGGCGGCCGGTACTGCCCTTTCCGCCTAAGGCGCACGAAGCATGAACCCCGGCGAAACACAGTTATTTCACGTTCGCGTCCCGCGTAGCCGACGGCGTGCTGTCCGTCAGCCGGTTCATGTTTGCGCGATTTTCCTGCGGACCAATTCCGTTGCTCGTCTGAGTATGGTTAGGTCCCGTCATCTGCGGCAGATTGTCCTTGCCGACGCTCCCCGGACCAGAAACACGAGTGGATTGCATCACCTTATGGCCAGTCATTTTCGAAGACGAAGTCATAATATTATTCCTTCGAGTTATTTGGCGTCCGCCGCCTTGAGAATGCCGGCGCGAAGCTCGGGAGTGAGCTTTGCTGTGTCGGCCGCACGGCATCGCTCATATGACCAGAGGAAGCCGGCGGCGTTTTCGGCATGGCATTGGGCGTGTTCGACGTCATGGGGCGGTTTGGGAATTTTACGGGCATTTGGGCGCTCCTTATTTAAACTGGCGTTGATCGAAGGATTTCGCATACGAGTAGCGCTCGCCGGGTGACATCTCGGCATAGGCTTCTTCGGAGACGCGACCAGACTGACCGCCCGGCTCGCGGTGCGCTTGGCTGAAAGAGGCGGCGCCTTGGGACGCAAACTTGTTGGCCAGGAGTTCGAGCCCGCGGACTTGCTTTTCAGAGAAACAGCCGGCGACCATGCTTTTTGCGAGATCGGCGCCGACGACACCATTCAACCACGTGCCGATGGCTGTCATCCTCAGAGTCTGCGTTGGCGCCGAGCTTGTCGAGTTCACCCTTCATCGAATTGCGGAAGGTCGCTTCCTTCGCAGCCTCCATGCTCGCGTACTGACCGAGGAGACCGCTGAATTGTTCTTGTGTGAGGCCGTTGGCATGAGCCCAGGTGCGCGCGGCGGCGAGAGCGGGATCAGCTTCGTTGAACTTCCAATCCATACCCGGCGGCAGCACAACGTCCTTCGCCTCGATCTTGTATTGGCTGGGATCAGTGGGCAGGGCGGCTCGACGAAGGTCGGTTTCGCCTTTGTGTTTGAGCAGGTCGGAGATTTCCTGACCGGTCAACTCCAGATCCCCGAACTGATATTTCTGATCGGGGACGAGTGTCGGCGGCGTGGCCGCGTCGCCGGTGGCGGACTTGGCGGCTGGATTGGTCTCGCTGGATCGCTCTCGCCATTCGCTGCCGCCATCGACCCCTTTGCGCACTCGACTCCAGTTCTCGCGATCCTGATCCGACAAACCGTCGTACTCGCTATCGGAGATCACACGTGCCGGAGATGCACTCTGCTGCGTCGGCGGGCTGGCAGGCGATGCCGGGACGGTCGGAGGGGCGGATGCGACCGGCGGATTGCTGGGCACCGATGCAGTTGCGGCTTCACTCACGATATGGCTCCTGTCGGATGGTGCCGAAGAAATTGGAATTGGGCGGATACGGATCGGGCTTCGACGCCCTGATCACGGCCTCGCGCTCCCGCAGGTTCGCGTCCTGAAGCCGGGCCGCTATCTCGCGCTCGGAAAGCTTGGCCGTCCGCTGATCGAGATCAGCTCTCGTTTCGGCGAAGGCGCGCTCGTTCGCGATGCGGGCTGCCTCGAGCTGGGCCTGACCGGCCGCAACTTCCTGGGTGGCCTTCTGCAAGGACTCGAGCCGGGCCTTTGTAGCCTTCGGGTCGGCGAGGACCGTCAACAACACGTTCACGTCCGCGGCGGCTTCCGCGAGCCTCTCGACATTCGCCAGCCGCGCCTCGAGGCGCCCGAGCGATGCGGTGCGGCGGTCCAGTTCGCCGATCGCAGCCTCGACTGAATAAACCCTTTGTTCGGTGTACATCGGTCACAAGCTCTCTCGGAGAGCGGCTACGCGGGCCTCATAGGCCGATGTGCGCTTGGCGAGGTCGGATTCCCGATCTGCTAACTGGCGATCACGAGCTTCAGCGAGCTGCTCATTTTCAACTATCCGACCTTCGCGCAAACGAAGGGCCTTTTCGGTCCCCGAGCTCCACGACTTCAAATTCTGCGATCCGCATGGACAGTTTCTCGTCGGCCTGCCTAAACAAAGCCTCCTTTTTTGCGACGGCTTCGAGCGTTGCAGCGGCTTCGGCAAGCTTCGAATTGTGCGCTTTCGTTGCCGCGACCAGGTCTTCAACGCGCTGCTTCGCTGCCTTCGCGTCGCTAATCGAGCTCAACAAGCCAACGGCGAGCACAACGGCTCGAGCCTCGACGTCGTCAGACATCTCATCATTCATCGCCAATCCCCTATTTCATTCGAACTCTAAAATGCTCAATGCACTGCCGTTAGCGCTGGCTACGCCGTTCCAGCTTGAGCTCATGAAGAGCATCGGTCCCGAGGGGGCCGAGCCATCGACGGTGAACGAGCCGTAGGGCAGGAGCGGAAAGCAGCCGGCGCCGCCGATCGACGGCACGATCGCCTGGCCCGTCCCTCGATCGGGACCGCTTGGGCAAACCGCGACTGTCGCGCCTGCGTTCGGGTTCATGAAAATCAGCCGCTTGCGCGACGGATTGACCCGCAGGATTTGCGTCGGCGTGGTTCCGACAGTTGGCCCGTAGATGTAGGGGGCAACCTGCCCGATGGCGGGGACGACGCCGATCAGCAGCACAACAGCGACAAGGCGGCGCCTCATGCTCATGCCGAAACCATGCCGGTGCGAGCAGACGTGTTGCCGCCGCTCGAATGGTCGGCCACCGCGTCCTCGACGATGCAGCGAAGCAGGTTGGCCATCGGCCTGCGCTCCGCCTGCGCCAACCGCTCGACCTCGTCGAACGTGCGCTCATCAAGATGAACTGTCGCCTTCCGCAGCTTTCGCATTGCCGAGCTCCTATGTCGGCGTAACGGTGCGCTCAGCCTCATTTCCCCGCAACGCACTGCAGTGCGCTGCGCGGGGCTTCCGAACCCTGTAGCCTGCTTCGAACAAGTCGGAGATTTAGGTCATGGGCGCAGCAGGCGCGGCGGCAGGCACATCAATTGCGGGGGCTGGGCTGGGAGCCTATGCGCAAATCCTTGCGAGCCAGGGGACGGCTGCGGGCGAGAACTACAAGGCTGCCTCTCTGGAGAACGCAGCGGCTCGTGGCCGGGTCGCTGCGGTCCAGACGGGTGCCTCAGCCACCGAAAGCCTGAACTTCAACCTCGGCAATATCGATGCCGTCAGGGCAGCCGCTCACACGGACCCGACGTCCCCGACCGGGGCGGCAATCCGCGATTGGAACGAGACGCTGGGCCTGACAAAGAAGGCAATTGATGTTGATAACATCATGGCGCAGTCGGCCCAGGAATCCAGTGATGCGGCATATCTGCGCTCGGCCAGCAAATACGCGCTGCTTGGTGGAGAGCTTTCGGCCGGTGCGACCTTGCTCGGGGCGGCAAGTCAGGGGCTGACGGCGCTCGGCAAACCACCATCAGTCGTGCCGAAGGATTACAATCCAAATTCGCTGAGCTCGTTGTATTGAACGTTCGCGAAGGGTACCGGCGGCATCGCCAGGAACTTGCCTGACGCGATCCGGCCTGGGCAGTCCATAACCAGCCCCAATCCAATCCGATGCATAGGCGGGCTCCGCACGGTCAGGACGGGGCATTCCAGGAATTCGGCAGAGTATAAATTTTCCACAGGCCCGGATATTCGCGGGGTCAAGCGCGAGTGCGCGGTAGCAGCGACCTGATCGGCGCCCATTTCTTCCCCCCACCCGGGGGTGGCGGGGGTCTCGCCAGGATGGTCGAGGGGGCGGCCTCATCGATGCAGATGCGCCGCCTAGTGGCCCGTCTCATGCCCAGGAAACGTGGGTTCAGCCGTGTATTACCATGCTTGTCACGGACCGTGAGCCAAATTCACGTGTGATATCAAGGTAACGTCAGGCTTGCGCACGGACGGACCCTCCGGGGGAGCTGGCGGATTGACAGCCCCGCAGGCGTTCGGCGGCAGAGATGGTTGCACATGAAACTATTGGAGAGGCCACGGCGAGCACGGGACACCTCATATCGGACGGCGGCGCTGTGTAAGGCTTGCCCCGTCTCTCGGCCCATAGATCGAGCATGCTCACTTTGAATGCACTTGCTCACCTGCCCATTTTTTGGGCCTGATTACGTTGAGTGCATTTATGAATTATGGCGCCGGCCTTGGGAGCTGCCTGGCCCCCTTATGCCGTAGCGAGCATGTGTTCAATGAGGTTGCCCGTCTCGTCCATGAACGCCGGCTGCGGCGTGCTTGCAGCCTCGATGAACATCTTCTCACGGCGCTTCCTCTCGACATCCCGCTCGACGCCGTTGGCGTAATTCTTGCGGGCGATGGCCTCAAGCCGCTCAAAGTGTTGCGTGGATACTCCCCTTAACCGGCAGGTCTCGCGCCACAGCGCTATCCACTCATTGATGTCTGCCACCGCCTCCGGCTGCCGGGCATACCAGCACATCAGCACCGCGTCGGGAACCAGGGGATCGGCGCCCCATCCCTTCATGGCGCCGCCGACGCCGAACGGCAACCACTTGCGCGGATTCCTATAGCGTTCGATGCCTTCGGTGGTCAGGACCCAATAGGCGCCCCGCCACACCTCGCGCTCGCCGCGACGCAGCTTCACCACGCCATCTTTTGCCATGGGTTCTCTCCTCAGATAAGGTTGCATTATGCAACCGTTGATAGTTCTTGGGGGCCGTACATTGGGCCGTACATTGGGCTCTTGTGATGTACGGCCCTCGTGTACGGCCTGTAACTTTGATTTTGCAGGCAAAATTCCCTGTTGCGAGGGCCGTACACGCAGCCACGAACTCTGTGAGTGGCGTAGTGTACGGTCCCGCCAGGGCGAGGCTTTTATGAGCTCTCTGGGTTGTAGGGTTGCCACGTGACGGCGAGTGTCGCGGCCCAATCAATGAAGCCGACAGTATCGCCGTAATCGACATCCGTGGCGAGGGCCATGGTCACCCCGGCGACACGGCCGTCGCGCAGCTGAACCACGGGTTCCGTGTGGCTGGCCAGGTGGATGATTGCTCCGGGGAAGCAAACCCTGACCTTCCAAAGCTTCGCCCCCACAGGCCGCTTCTTAATGACCCTCGCGCTCATGACGTGACTGTCCTTTCCGCCCCGATTCCGAGGGGCCCTCAACCAATCGGGTAATAGATTAGGGTGCTCTCGTCGGCGGGCGCCTGGTCGTCGTCGGAGACCGTGACCGCAATCTCCCCGCTCTTCCGCAGGGCATCTCTCGCTCGCGAGAACGCCTTTTGACGCGCCTGCGCCGGGTCCTTAGCGTCGTCGTCCGGGATGTACCGCCGACGGAATCCCCACCGCACGGCCCCCATGGGCACTCCCATGAGGCCGTTCGGCAACTTCACCGCCAAGGCGCCCCTGAGAGCTTCGTTTAAGGCGCCCAGAAAATCCGTATGGGCCTGCGGGCGCTCTTTCGCCCCTTTGGCTGCAGGCCGCTCGTCGATCACAGGCTCGCCCCATCGCACGGCAAGGATGTCGATCTTGTCGCCGTCGGCGTCGATGCCGAGCTCGACCGTATCCATGTAGAACTTGACGACTTCGCCGCGCTCCGCGCCGCGCACCTTCTCGAACTTCACCTGTCCCTCACGCGGAGTATCGTCCGGCGTTCCCGTGACAACGATCAGGTAGTCGACTCCGTCCCGCTTTACGGAAGTACCCCGCGGTCCGGCGCTCGGGTCCTTGCCGTGGTGATCAACCACGCTGAGCATGATCCCGGCAGCCTTGAAGGCCGCGGACAGGGTGTCGATAACCTGCTGCCCCTCCGCGGAGGCGTTCTCATCGTAGAACCCGGCTGCGCGCATCAGGTTGTCGATGATGACGAGGCGAAGAGGCTCCCCGTACCGCGCACGCAACACGGCGTCGGCGTATTGGATCGACTCCGCGAGCTCTTTCAGCGCCTTCGGGTCCGCCCGTTTGTTGGCGCCCAGAAGCTTTGGGCACTGGTCCGTCAGAATGAATGGCAGCCGCAGCTCGCGATCGAGCCCAGCGTGAATTCTTCGCCCCGAGCAGCTTGGCCGGCAACATGTCCGAATCTTCCAGCGCGATGAAGAGCACACCGCCGGTCGCCACGATCTTGCGCCCGGCGAACGGGCGGCCCGTCATCACGCACAGGGCCTTGTCGATGGCGAGGAAGGTCTTGTACTTCCCCGTCTGCCCGGCCAGAAGCCCCAGACTGCTGAGCGGCACCAGCTTCTTGATACCCCACTCAGGCATCGGTGGTGGGGCATCACCATCCATCCAGCATCCGCGCATCATCTTGGGCGGAGTTGGAGGAGCCGCGGCGGCGCCATCGCCGCCCCCAGCATTGTCGGTCTGGGCGCCCTCAGAGTCCCCGCTCTCATTGGTCCCAGTGCGATCGCCAGCGCCCAGCGCCTCGCCGAGCCTGATCTCCGGGCCACCGCCGGACCACCCGAGCCGCTCATCAAGCCAGTCGGTCGCCCCGGCGAAGTCGAGACTCAGCGCCGCCATAACCAGATCGATCGGCGAATAGGACTGACCGGTACCGAAATCCTTGATGCCCTTCGGGTTGATGCCGAGGTTCCGCTTGCGCTGCTCCGTTGGCCGCCCTCCGCTACTGGGCCGCCATGTAGCGACCGCGGCGTAACTGCCATCATGCTTCCGGATGCAGTTGTAGAGCTTCATGGCGTCGACCCACGCATCCAGGCGACCCAGCGCCGCATCGTTGAGCGCTCGCCACGGGCTGTCGGCCTCGTCGCGGCCGCAGGCCAGGCCATCGATATTCGACGCGCCAGCGGCCTCCGTATCGCCCCGGCGAGGCGTGCCTTCTCGTTGGTACCCGAATGGCGCCAGCGCCTGCTCGATGATGGCGACAAGCTCAGAATACCCAACGGCCGGCGGCGCCTCGTCGAGGAGTGTCTTCGTCCCGGTCCAGACATAGGATCGGCCGGTGTCGGGGTGCACACTGGGCGGCAAGACCGTTTGCCTACCCGCTCCCAGCACTTCGACCACCAGGCGTCCGTCGATTTGAACTGAATCGTCGCCGCGCCCGGACACACATAGAACAAGCCTTCTCCGCGGCTGCCCCGATTACGAATTTCGGTCGGCGGCAACGCCACCAGCAATGCCACCTGCTCGTCCTTCGTCGCAGCGTCGATGTCGACCCGAATGACGTCCTTGGAGCGCGGCCCCAAGATCAATCCGATGTTCGCGTTACGGACGCTTTCGCGCGCCTCATCGCCATTGCGGGCGTCAATGACGTCCGCGGTGGTCCAGTCGTCACGAGGACCCCAGACACCCCGACGGCAGATGCCCGGAATCTTCGACCGCGGGATCAGCGCCACCGGAGAATAACCGGCATCGATCAGTGGCGGCGCGTGGGTCAGATACACTTATGCGATCCTCCACACCCGGTGTCCGTCGCTCTCGCGACGTGCCTGGAACTTCCACCCAAGCACTTTCCCCATCCGCGAGCACGCGGTCTGGATGTTCTTGAACGGGACACGGTTGCTGAAGAAGCTGTCGCCGATCTCCATGTCGCGCCATGGATAAATCTGCTGGCCACCCCGTTGAGGCGACGGCGGCCTGGGGATACCCTTTTCGATGGGAATCACTGAAACCTCCGGACTTTATCGTGGATGTCAGATAGCCAGATCAACTGTTTATTGGTTGGTGTTCCTCGCCATACCGACAAACTGCCGAGAAACTCCTGCTCGCGTACGCTCAACTTCAACGCATGCTTGAGACACTCGACGAGCAGGTTTCGCCAGTCGTTGTCACTGCGTCGCTCTCGTTTGTATTCGCTGAACCCTATTGCGACGACGTTCATGAAATCATGGACGTCGAGGCCGCCCTGCTTCAGAATTTGCATCAACATGCCCGCGGCAACACCGGCTTCGTTCGAGTTGCTGCTCGACAGCAGGCCAATCACCTTCAGCATACGGTCGAGCAGCTCTCGCGACATGCATCACCGCCTCACCGCCACTCCGGGCTGAAGGGAATCTCGTCGCTGAACTCGCCCTTACCCTGCGCGGGCTTGCCGCCGGGCACCGGCTTGAGCGGCTCGTAAATCTTCTGCGTCGCGTTCACGGGTGTCGCGCCGGGCCGCTGTATGGGCTTCGGCGCGCCCGGCTTGCTCACGCGTTTCACCACGTTGCGGTCGGGAAAATCTCCACGCTTGTCTTCCTGGGTCGCGATGCGGATGTTCGCGATCTTGTCGACGAACACCTGATGATCGGTGACCGCCTCGGCGATGCCCGTCGCGACACAAATGTCCTTGATGCTCGCCCGCCCGATCTTCACGGCCATCTCGCTCTCGGTGTGGGCGTATATCAGGGATTGCCACACATAGCGGTTTTCATGTTCGCCCTCGATGATACGCCATGTCAGGTGCAACATATGGCCAGTCCCGTTTTTGGTTTCCGCAGTCGTCGCGCTGGTAATCTCGGCGAGATACACACCATTTGGAATCAGCGCCGAACCTTCTTCCGTTGACGGATCAAATGAAAACTCCGACATACCTATTTCTCCTCGGTTTGAGCTTCAGCCCGGTGGGGTTTGGGAAAATACTGCAGCAGGGTTTCGATCTTGAAGTCGGGGCCAACCGCAATCTTTGGCGGCATTCCGTATCTGTTTTTCGCCATGAAGGCGGGGCGCCCTTCGAGGAACAGCCAACGCATGCCGCCCGCCTCGGCGCGGATGCGCTCCTGGCCGAAGCCCTTATCCTCGGTGATTGCCCTGATGTCGGTGTTGACGAATCCGACGAGGTCGCAAGCGTCCGTGACCAGTGCACGCGCCCGGCGATGCAGGCGAAGCGCGAAGGCGCCATAGACGGGGACGCGGGGATCTTCGACCTTCTCGACGACGGAGTGCCCAAGAAGGACGATCGTAATGCCCTTGCGTCGGCGCAGATGGTCGAGCGCCGCCAGTATCCTTCTCCATGCGGAGTCGGCGACAACGTACCCCTTGCCGTAACCCGCAGACTTGATGTTGGGCCAGCCATTCTCGCGACAGACGCTTTCGAGAACGATGGCTTCCAGCGCGTCTACGGTATCGATTGCCAGCGTCGAGAAGCCGTGGTCATTCACAAACAGCCAGCGCAAAGCGTCGAGGAGCTGGTCGACGGTGCTGAGGTTGCGGATCGCCTGCACCTGCAGCCCGGCTGGTAGACCGTCCTCGAACAAGAGGTGGAGGCTGTTCGGAAACTGCGCGGACAGTGTCGTCTTCCCGATGCCTGGTGGCCCGTACAGGCAAAGCATCGGCATCACATTCGCCTCGGCGGTAACGATTTCCATGTCACTTCCCCTCGTCGACGATGGGCGCCACGACCTCGAGCGCGATGTCTGCGCCCGCAGCGCGTGCCTCGTCGTCGGACAGCGTGCGGAACCCGCGGAACTTGCGCCTGGTGAACGTGACCCTCGACTGCAGCTCAGCGAGGCTGATTTTCAGGTCGGCATTCTCGCCCTGATCGTCGGTGCCGACTGCGAGGCCAGGCCCGGCGACGGGGTACGAGGTCGGCGGGTCGCGCTCAGCATCAATTTGAAACCAGTGCCGGGAGTCGCCACGGTCCTCGATGAGGTCGTCACTAGCGAAGACGCAATCGAACCCCTTATCGATGGAGCCGTTTAAGTACGCGGCGATACCGATCGAGTTGCAGTCGAGAAGACGATAAACCTCGCCATTCTTTCCGTCGTACTGAACCTCGGTCAGAGTTCTGAGTTCTGGGTCGATTAACATTGCGCGCATGGCTGTCTCACTCGCTGCCACCAAACAAATTCGGATCGACGTTGAGGAAGATTTCGCAGTCGCAAAACCCGCCGTGTTCTTCAAAAAAGGCCACGCTTCCATCGACATCGATGCCCGGCATCATGGTCATTATGACCCTAGCGAGCCGCAGCGTTTTCCCGTCGCACCCGTATTTGTGCAGAGCGGCGTCGAGGGCGTTTGTGAATTTGTTCCAGTCCGAGCTTTTAGGCGTGAGAATTTCGGGAGACGCGTGCGATGTAGTTTTGCTGGGCATGGCTATCCCTTCGCGGAATTGTGTCCGCGCTGTCAGGCTCAAATTGTGGGAAGGGTTAGTTGTTAGGCTTCGCAGTTACTCGCCGTCCGCCATGAGCTCGTCGAGAGAGCCTACATTGAGGAGGCGGCGGCCGCGGACCAGAGTTGACTTGATCTTGCCTTCCTGGATCAGTCGGTAGACCGTGTTGGCGGACAGCCCATACCTTGCCCGCGCCCCCTGCACGGAGAGCCACTCGGGCTTCGGCTCGACCTTGATCTTGTTGGTAGTGCGCACGGCCCGTGCTCCTCACGTTCGTTGTGGTGCAGGGCCAGACTTGGCTTCAGGGAGCTGCTTGGCGCTGCGTGACAACACGAAGGTGCCAGCTGTCGGGGGAGATTGAAATGGTTAAAATAAATAAGCCATTATTTGCCGCGGCGGAAAATGGGTGAATTTATTGCGCGGCTAATTCTTGCGCCTCATACTGATCCGTTCCCAACGCAGCGTCTTATCATCAAATAGCGACTTCTCGTGGCTGACCTCCAACAGGCGGGCCCCGCTCTCCAATTGCGCCCGCCTGTCGCGAAGTCGGCGACATAAAGTATCGACGTTCGCCCCCTCCAGGAATCCTCCTGTTCTTGATCAACCACGCGACAGCCTGTCTCTCACTTAGACTCTTTGAGCCGGCCCCTCGCTTCTTCGCATTTACTCGATCTATCAGGTACTGAACTTCGGCGAGAACATACTCGTCGTAGTCGCCCCCCTCTGGTCGACCGTGGGCTAGAGGGCTTTCCCAAGTCTCGTGGCCGTCGGCGGCGACGGTCACCTCATATCGGCCAGGCTCCGTCCGCCGCAGGAATTCAACTGTCTCCTCGTCCCACCAGTCTACGTCCTTGGAAGCCCTCGATCGAGGCTGGATCGGGGCCTCAGTTCTACCTTCTTTCCGGGGGCGCCCACGGTCCCTGACCGGCTGCCACGCCCGCTCGCCGTTGGCGCCGATCGACACGATGTATCTGCCCGGGTTGCGTCGACCGGATGTGTTATCTACTTTCATCCTCGTAGGCCCTCCAACGGCCTGCTGGTGGATGGTACGCGGCGTGCAAGCCACGTCACCCCTCAAGCGCACGTCCGGGGATGATCCGGGCGTGCGCTTCGTTCTATCCCCGGCGCATCGGAAGGATTCGTCCTTCGACGGCGGGCCGCTCGCAGAAAGTCGCCCACGCATCCATCAACTGCCTGCGCTTTTCCAGCAGGTCGCTGCGGCGATAGGCGAGCTCTACGGATGAGCCCACCTTGTGAGCCAGGGCCTGCTCGCAGATTTCCCTCGGGAAATTCGTCTGCTCGCTGCACCAATCTCGAAACGACGATCTGAATGGCCGTGCACGGTCGCCCCGTCGGCGAGCTTGTTGCACAGGTTCCGAACGCGCCAGGAGGCGTCGGCAGGGAAGACGCTGCCGGACGCGCGCGGCAGGCTCATGAAGATCTTCCTCGCTTGCGGGCTCAATGGAATCCGGTGTTCAACGCCTGCCTTGATCCGCGAGGCAGGGATCGTCCACACGTTCGATTCCAGGTCGATCTCGCTCCACTGCGCGCCGGCCGTCTCGCCGAGCCTCGTAGCGGTCAAGATGATCAGCTCCAGCGCGCGGGCGGCAACGT
>CAWGRH010000027.1:0-803028 GCA_963824905.1 uncultured Alphaproteobacteria bacterium | reverse complement strand
GCTTATTCAACAACTAAGCAACAGTAGTGCTCGAGGTGGGAAGGTTGACGAAGGACTTCTCAATTTTATGCTTTCTGTGGTCAAGGGGATCAAACCGAGGGATCAGATTGAGATTATGCTTGCTGCGCAGATGGCCGCCATCCATGAGGCCATAATGACGTTCACGAAACGGCTGGCTCATGTCGAAACCATAGCTCAGCAGGACAGCGCCGAGCGTGCACTCAACAAGCTGGCCCGCACCTTTGCAACCCAAATGGAGGCGCTGCAGCGCTACCGAGGCGAGCAAAAGGTTGTGGTTCAACAAGTTTCCGTCAGCGAAGGCGGCCAGGCAATCGTGGGAAATGTGACGCAAAATCAACGCGCAACGAATCAGGAGTTGACCAGAGAGCCGCCACAAGTTACGCGAGATACGCGTCCCAACATGGCCGTTATCGATGGAAAGGGTGAGCGTTCCCCGATCTCAATCGAGGAGATAAAGGCGCAAAAGGCGGGTTCGAAGAAATGAAGGGCGACCATCCGCGCAACACCGGTCCGATGCTGTCGAGCCCGCGCTGCGAAGCACGCACCAGAGCCGGACGACCGTGTAAATCACCGGCGGTGAGTGGTGCCATTCGGTGTCGAATGCACGGAGGTGGAGCTGGGTCAGGTGCGCTCCCCGGCAACAAAAGTGCCTTCAAACACGGATTGCGTAGCCGCGATGCGATCTACGAGCGCCGCCAAGTCCAAGAGCTGATGCGACGATCCCGTCGGCTAGTCACGAAAATTGAATAACGGGATGGGGTCTGGGTTCGTTTCGCAAAATCCTGCAGAGTTCTGTAGTTCACCAAGACGACTTCGCCCGCGTCGTTCGCGTTCCTACCACCGCACTCCTTATAAGCCGCAATCGCCAACGGGACCTTCGCTCAGGACGTCACCGTGACGACGCTTGCGCGGATCGTTCCGCTTTTTGCAGCTCCGACCGGCTGTTAACCGGTTGGTCGCTGGTTCGAATCCGGCCCGGGGAGCCAACAAAAACAATCACTTAAGTTGCTAAGGGACGGCGAATTTCGACTGTTGGGTACGCCCAGGGTACGGACACCCGATTAACGTGGGGCGCCTAGCCGGCGGCAGGGCGAACAGCCGATGAGCTTCCGCCTCGGCGCGGATCCCGGATACCATGAGCGGTGCGGCCGAGCATCAACGTGCCGACCGAGGCGAGCGGGTCGCGAAAACTTCGAATGCTGTGCCCTTTCGGCTCCTAGAGCATGCTGTTTTTTTGCGGAAGCGGGATTCGCAAAATCGGATTGGATGTGATTTAAGAAAAAAACAGCATGCTCTAATCGCCCTTTCACGGCGGAAACACGGGTTCGACGGTGCCCATGCGCACGAGCTCGCTCAGGATGCTTTCCTGCTGACGGGCGAGAAATTCCAGCGTCACAGGTTCAGTCATGGTTACCCCCGTCGACGCCGGTCATGATCGCCCTCCCCTCTTCGGCGAGGGTGTCACGGACCTTCTCTAACACCTCCACGAAAGACGGCTCTTCGGACAGCGCATCCCGCTTCTCGATGCGACGTAGCGCGACCGCGATGTCAGTGATCGTCGCGGACCGTCTGCGTCGGGCGCGCTTCGCTGGTTCGGTCCCGGCATCCCGCTCGGCGGCTGGGTTCTCGTCGTCCTGGATCATCGCGGGCTCTCGAGGAGCGCCCAGATGAGCTCGACGACTGCGATCGAAAGGGCGAGCGACAGCGCAAAGGCCGCGGCGAACGCGAGAGCCTCTTGCGCCCTGACTTTCAAGCCGCGGTCCCGCAGGTGCTGCACGACGGCAGTAAGCCCATGCGGCTCGACATCGAGCGGCTGCATCATCGCCGCTCCTCCAGCTCGACGGTCCGGCGCTCGATGAAGGCGAGGACCTCTTCGACCATGAGCTTGTCCGCCGCGACGCAGGCCAGCTTGAACCGCCGATGCATGCTCATCGGCATAACGATGGAGAGCCTCGTCACCCGTTCAGCCTTCGTGGGAATGTGGGTCTGTTGATCCGTGCGTATGTGCATCTGCGGGACTGACTTGTGCCGCCGCGGGTTCGTGGGCCAGTGGATAGGCGGGAGCGCTTTCTTGCGCCTTCACCGGCTCGTGGGTCTTTGGGTGCGTGGAAAGGATGGCTTGTGGGTTCGTGGTGTCGCGGCCCGGCCCGCCTCGTAGGCGAGCATCGCTTCAGGCGACCCTGGCCGCGGCGCCATGGTGAATGTCTTTGCCATCGAGCATCTCCAGTAGTTCGTCGGTTAAGTCTCTGATCTCGTGCATCCCGCGTGACGACCCGGCCCACTCAAAGATCGTCTGGCCCATCGTCATGGCCTCGGCGAACGCGACCCGCTGCTCGATCTCGGTGCGCAGGAGCGATAGCCCGGCGTCGGCCGCCATCGTCCGCGCCTCCCTGCCGAGCACCGTGCCGGCAATCTTGCGGGAAACCACGAACCCACATCTGAGGGTCGGCTTGGCTTCGCAGGCTTCGTTCAACTGGCGCACCGTCAGGTCGGACGACCAGCGAGAGGCGCCTCCCGGCTCGATAGGGACCACGACGATGTCCGAGGCGATGATGCAGCTGCGGGTGATGCCCTCGGCATGAGGCGGCCCGTCGATGACGGCGAAGTCGAACCCGGCGGCGAGCGCCATGGCATCCCGCGCCATGTTCTCCCGCGCCATTGTGACGACCTGGAACGGCGAGGCTTCGCGCAGGGACGCCCACGTCGAGCTGGTCCCCTGCTTGTCGGCGTCGATGAGCAGCACCCGGCCACCGGCTGCGAGGCAGGCGGCGACGTTGATGGACAGCGTCGATTTCCCGACGCCGCCCTTCTGGTTCAAGAACGAGACGACCGGCACATCTCCACCTATGCGCATCCCCACTCATGTGCGGCCCCACCAATGTGGGCCTGTGGAGGTTAAGTCCGGGTAAATGATTCGCAGGAAGCCGTCGATGTTGCGCCTCACTGGCGCGCCGAGAAGATGCACCGCGATAACGTCGTGTGCCATTGGCCACAGCGCAGAGTTTTCCCGACCGCGCCGCTGAATGGTCCCAGCGCTTTCACCGAATTGCCCCGAACCGAAGGAGAATTGTCATGGTTCGCCTTGCCGCGCAGACCCGGGTCTGGTGCGACCGCGGCCGAGTAATACTGCCCCGCTCAGGCGGGGCAGTTTTTTAGCCGATGCCATTCCCCTGCGAGCGTCTCCTCTAGCGAGACGCGGAGCACAAGATGAGCGCCTTCATCAAACGCTTCCTGATCCATTACGGGATTTATCGCCGTTACCCGTTCGGACGGTTTCCCGCCCTGCGCAATGCGTGGCGTGTCGCTCAGCCCTGACGCAAACAGCGGCAGTACTGGCAGTTGCGAGCACCCTTCCTGGGTGGGAGCTTTAAGCCTTCCTCAACCATGAGCCGGCGATAATCGCGCCCGAGACATGCTCGTGACATGGACGAGCGGGACATGGGCGGCCGGAACATGGACGGGCAATGGGAGACCTACACCGAGGCCGCTGCCCGGCGCGGTGTCACGTCGGAGGCGTTCGGCGACGGGCCTTTCGGTCCAACTGGGCGCGCCAGCCAGGCAATGACGGCCGAACGCGGGTCCGGATACCGGACGACTTGCCTGTGACGCCCCGCCAACCGCTCACCCGGAAGCGCCCGCCCTGGTGCTCGCCCTCGAAGCCGACATCGCCACGCTCAAGGCCGACATCGAGCGGCTGGCGGCCGAGCTTGCTCGAACGGGCCGAGCTTGCTGGCGAACGGGTGGCACGGCAGGCCGCAGGAGCAGCTCGCGGCCGAACGGGCAGCACGGCAGGCTGACGAGGACCAGCACAAGGACCAGCTCGCGGTGGCCCGTGCGGCGACGGTCGAGCTGATCGAGCTTGCAAAGCGACTGGCGGCGATCGCGGAGACGCAAGCTTCTGCCGAGACCGCAGAAGAAGAACCCGAGCCGTCACGACGAAGCGCAGTGGGGCGGGCGTGGCAGTGGCTCTTGCGGAACTAAAGAGGCCGCCTGCAGGAGACGAACCATGACGGAACGTGACTTCCTGAACGTAACAGCGGCCGGCGCCGACGACCGGGAACCGGCGGCATCACCGGCAGAGCCCATGAAGCGATTCATCCTCGACGTGTCGGTCAGTCTTCATCGGCGGGTGAAGGCGGCTTGCGCAAAACGGGGGCTGAAGACGTCTGTCGTGCTGCGCAATCTGCTGGAGCGCGAGTTTCCCGACGCGCGGTTGCCGCTATGACAGAATCAATCCTAAATTCTTTCCGCAACGCCATGCGTAAATTGTGGAGATATGAGCACGGCCCAGGGCATGTCCGGGAAGCCGCCGCGCCGCCGCTCGAGACGGTAGAGGTCCCGAGCATGTCTCATTTCTTGCTGACCTTTGGCGATCCCAGGCAGCCGCCGTTTGCGGCCGCCATCATCGAAGCGCCGTCGATGGCTCAGGCCCGCATGAGCGCCGTGGCCCGGCGCCTGGCTCCCGGTCTGCCCTTCGGTGAAGGGCTTAAGCTCAACGACGTGATGACGTTGATACCGCCGAAACAGATCGGCAGGACGCTGTCTGGGGAGGAGGCGATGCAACTGATCCTTCAGCTTGCCGAGTTGCAAGGAAATCGTGATCGTTCGGAGGCAAGCACGGTTTCCGTCTGACTTTCCCAAGCGTCTCTTGCGGACAAACAAGATGCGCGCCTTCATTAAACGCTTCCTGATGCATTACGGGATTCGGCAAGACGCGGCGACCGCGCGGCGCTCGTATAGCTACGGCAATTCAGGTACTTCCCGCTTGGTGCGGGCGAATCTCGCCCCATTGAGCGGCAAAGTGATATCGGGCCGTCCCGCACCGTGGGTGCTGGTCCCGATTGCCACGAGTGGGGTCACTGAAGGGGCCACCCCTCGTCATCAGCTTGGAAAGCGGTGTGCAAGCCCTGCAAAAACAACGGCGGTTGACACTTTCTGGGGTCCAGAAACGGTCGTTTGGGGGCAGAAGTCGACACACGCGATCGAAGCCGAATTGGCAAAAACGGCGGCCCCACGCCAGGCGCGGCCTGGAGATCAAATCGCACTCGTTCCGAAATTTGCGGGTGGCCGACGTGGTGACTTCGTGACATTGCCGATGATTGCCCGGTCGCCGCCGTGAGAGGACTGAAGCTGGTCCCGTCGACGGAATTGGGCAGCCGAGAGCTCGCCGCCGCGCTGATGAGGCTCAAGAAGGGAGGGAGGGAGGGGCCGTATGAAGATCGAATGTCCGGGCTCCCGGTGACGAACGGAAGGAAATCGTCAAAAAGTTGTGTCCAACAAAGCACTGGAGGCGCTGCTGAACGGTGAAGGGAATTGCCCCGCGGCGGGGGGCAAGCCGCCTGGGGAGCAGCCCGCAAGACGGTCAACAGATCCCCGCGACGTCCGACGGTTCTCGCTGCGGGCGCCGCCTGAAGTAAGTTCCCCAGATGATGGCCAGCGCGATCAAGAAGGGAGCGTTTGAGCCCCAACGAAGCAGCTCAACAATAGCGCTCCGAGCCTCTCAATCCTAGAACGCGTGGCAGGTTCCCGTGCCACAGGCACGAAAAACCCCGGCGTTCGTTGTTGGGTTCAGCCAATCACGTATTTGAGAACCCCGGTGATCACTGCGGCGATGGCTGCAGCGAAGGCTATTTGGACGGCTAACGCGACGAAGCGGATGAATTGGCTCCAGAACATTCTCGAAGGCTAGCCATCCTGCGCTCTGCAGCAAACAGCGCGGGATGTCGCGGTCAAGAGATACAGCCTCGCCGCCGGCTGCAAGCGGGGCTACGCGGGAAAGGGGCGCGGGAGGACAGGCGCTTCGCGCTCCCAAGTCCGAGACGGCCCTCCAGGCGCTCCCATGCTCAGGCTAAGGCTGCACCTTTTCAGTACGCTTGCGGGAGTTGGCTGTCTGTCCGCCACCGGACCTTAGCCAAAGAAAAGCCCCGCCGTTGTCGACGGGGCAAGTCATGCGTATTGAGACGATTGGCACTCACGTGCCGTGAATGAGGCTATCCGGGCCGCCCGGGCGCTGTCCATCGACCAATGGCACCGGCCACCACGGAAATCGGGATAGGGGTCGGCCTCGCGGCCTCCCCCTCCCACACCACCGTGCATACGGGTCCGTACACGGCGGTTCGATGGATTAAGCTGCCTTTGTGATCGCGAGGGACGCAAGACCGAGCGAGGCGAGGAAGGCGTTTGGGAGAGCGATGGTGAGCGCGGGGCTGTTGCTGAGCCGCCAAGGGCCATGTGGGCTGCCGGCGGTTCGCGCCGCCAAATCCCGGCCGACGCCGCGGCGTCGCAGCTCGGCAAAGCGGGTGGTCCCGCGTTTCCATTGCTTCCAGGTAACGGCGCGCAACCGTCGCCTGGTCCATTGGTCAAGATCGCGCAACACCGATGGTGTCTCGCAGAAGCCGAAGTAGCCGCGCCACCCGATGAGGTAGACGGACAGCTCCTCGACGATCTGCGCGAGGCTCTTGCCTCGGGTACGGCGCGTTAGCTCCCGCACTCGGCTCCGGAACCGGACCAGCGACTGCGGCGCGATGCGCCGCCGAGGCTGCTTCCCGCCCATGAAGCTGAAGCCCAGGAACTTGCGCGTGTCTGGTTGGGCGACCGCGCTCTTCGCCTTGTTGACCTTGAGCTTGAGCCGCTTGGTCAGGAATCCTTCGATGCTCGCCATCACTCGCTCACCCGCCCGCTGACTGCGCACATAGATGTTGCAGTCGTCGGCGTAGCGCACGTAGTGGAGACCGCGCTTCTCCAGTTCCTTGTCCAGCACGTCCAGCATAAGGTTCGACAACAGCGGCGAGAGCGGCCCACCCTGCGGCGTACCCTCCTCCATCGCGCTGACCAGGCCATCCGTCAGCACGCCCGCGGTCAAGAAGCCGCGGATCAGCTTGAGGATGCGCTTGTCAGCTACCCGTTTTGCCACCAATCCCATCAGGATGTCGTGGTTGACCCGATCGAAGAATTTCTCCAGGTCGATGTCCACCACGACGTCGTGACCGGACGCGATCAATTCTTGCGCCCGCTTCACTGCCTGGTGCGCCGAGCGCTTCGGCCGGAAGCCGTAGCTGTGCTCGGAGAACGTCCGGTCCCAGTCCGCTTGCAGCACCTGCAGCACCGCCTGCTGGATGAAGCGGTCGAGCACCGTAGGGATGCCGAGCGGCCGCTTGCCGCCCGACGCCTTTGGTATCTCGACGCGCCGCACCGGCTGCGGCTTGTAGGTGCCGTCAAGCAGCTGCGCCCGGATCGTCGGCCAGTGCTCCTTCAGGTAAGGGCTCAGTGCGCCGATGCTCATTCCATCGACACCTGCGGCCCCCTTGTTGCGCTTCACTTGCGCCAACGCCTTCCGCAGATTGTCTCGCTCGACAATCGCTTCCATCGACGGCCAATCGGCCGGCCGGCTTTCGAGTTTGGTCTTCGCCGTTCGGACTTCGGTCCCTTCCGTGCCGGTGCTTCGGGCTTCACCCGTCGCCCGGTTCGTAAGGTGATCCCCATCAGTTTTCTGCCGCATAGCCCGCGCGAGATCGCCGTTCTACTTGCCATTCCATCGTTCGGGCCTTCGGAGGGGTCGTCCCTCCTACTATGCCCTCTGCTGACTTCTCCGCCGCGATCACGGGCCTTGCGACCCGCTCAGTCCGGTAGCCCAGACACGCCGGAGATCTCCCGAGGTAGGACCGACCGCCTTCGCCGCACGCCCGCCGGATTTACCACCCCGATCCTTGATGGCCGTGGACTTCGCGATCATCAGCTCGCTCGTCCGATCGGGTAGGCCTCGTATCCGGTTCTTGTCCATCGGGCCGCGACTTTGCTCCGCGCTTCCTTCAGACCCCGCCTCGCGACGACGCCCTTGCGCTTCGCTAATCCTTCGCCACCATCAGGCTGGATGGAGGACTTTCACCTCCAAGCTGTCGATCATGCTCGGCACACTGAAAAAGCCCCGCCGTTGTCGGGCGGGGCAGGCAAAACGGTCATGACCTGCCAAAAAACCCGGAACATCGCCGACCGTTCCCGCTCGGCGCAAGAAAAAGCCCCGCAACCGGGCGGGGCGAGTTAGTTGGCTTGGATAGAAGCAACCCCATGTGGAGGGTGCGAGTGGCACCCTATCGCGGGCTTCCAGCCTCGTCCATGGCCGGTCGCACCGGTCCCGCGCCGTTGCGAGTACCAAACATCCCGATCGAGTTGCGCAGCATAGCGGCCAGCATCTCGATTGCCCCCGGACAGGATGGTTTCGCCCGTCCCCTCATTGGGATTGAGGAACAGGAACTCGGGAGCGGCCAGATGACTTAGCAATGCCAGGATGCCCGGCGCTGTCATTGCCGGGCAGCGCAGCAGCTCGTGCGTCAGTTCATACATACGCGTGAATGCCCGTTCTAACTCATCATCGTAAGCGCATGCATGATAGGCTGCGATCGCGGCGCAGTGCCGACGTTCTGGCCGCGCAACGCCTCTTTTTGACCAAGCGTGATGCCGTAGAAGAACCGAAGGGCGCACGCCACCTGGTTGATGTGTGACCAGGAGAACTTCTGTTCGATCAGATGCAGCTGATAGGCACGGACATCTTCCATGCCGAGCCGAGCCGGTGGACAATTGAAATGACGGCTGAACTTCGCAACCGCATAGTTGTAGGATTGCTGCGTCGAGCGTGACAGATTGCGGACCGTCATGTCCTCGATCATGCGCCGGCGAAGAGGGCTCATCGTAGCCATCGGAAACTCCTGTCTCGAGAGGAAGGGGTGTGACGATCCACATCCTCTCAGACAGGAGACTCCCGTTCAGCAGCTCTCCCTTGGCGGCGGTGCCGCTACTCCCGCCCAGCGGGTTCGTTCAATGCGCAGTGCACGGGCTGCAGGATCGTCGGCGCCGATGCCCGGGCCGAATTGGAAGGAGCAGCCGTCGCGGGACAGCCTAACCGGAGTGCAATGGCAGACCTGAACGATGAACAATTGCGAGCGCTGAGATTACTCGCGAGCCATCCCGACGGCTGCGCTCAGACAGTGCTGTTTGCGGCCGGTTTCTCGCTCGGTGAGTTGGCCGGTCTGGTAGTCGAAGGATTTGCCACCGCACAGTCGAACGTGACGCACGAGAGTCGTCCAGAAGGGCGATCAATCGTCTGGATGAAGATCACCGAAGCGGGTCGCAAGGCAATCGCGGAATGAACCCGGCATGTGCGAATGTCTGCACTCACGGCCGTGCCTCTGGACCTGGTGTCGGCTCCAGTTCCACATCTCCTCGGGGCTGGAGCCTTCGAACCTTCAACGCTGGACTTTGAGATTTTCCGCTGAGGTCTTGCCTCGATTTGAGACTTCCTCGTACTCGATGACCTGACCCTCATTCAGACCGGGCAGACCATCCCTCTCGACCGCCGAGACGTGGACGAAGACGTCCCTGCCGCCATCTTGTGGCTGGATGAATCCGTACCCCTTTTGCCGCGACCACGGGAGCGGCGTTGCGGGTCGACGGCGGCGTGGTGCGCTCGATCGCGTGACACGATCGCGGCCACGGCCTCCAAGGCGTTTAGGCTCGAACCAGTCTTTGCCGACATTCGAACCCGTCTCTGTTCGCGAGCGCGAATTCCGGCGGGAAACGGTTTGGCGCGGCCAGAGACCAGGCCGGCATTTTTGGCGACGCCGGCCAGATCCTGGGCGGCAGAGACCGCACTATCCAGCGTCTCGGGCCAAAGCCGCGGAAAGTCAAAGGCTATTCCGGCCGCTCCAGGAAGGTGACGTTTCGCAGGACTGCGTGGTGTAGCCGGCAGGGCTCGAACCACCGATCAAGCGATTATGCGAGACATCAGATGAGCTGCTCTTCGGAAGCTCATCAGTGAGCGAACCCCAGCATCTGTAGCTGACGCGACCATGCGACCGGCGCATCGAAGAGGCGGGCGAGACCGATTCCGCGCGGCAGTCGACCGTCGACGGCTGCCTTGACGGGGCTTGGTGCGAGAAAGGCCAGCAAGATCGTCATACGGAAGTGGGGCTTGCTACCGGCCAATTGGACTCAGGCACGTTGACCCTCGGAATCAATGACTTACGCTATCCGGAATTCCGATGCGAATGGAGGGACAAAATGGCGAACCGCATCGTCATGTGGGACGAGGAAGCGTCCGCCGATGGTTCGCCGATTTCGTGGAAGAACGCCGCAATGCTGGAGAATCGGAGACCAGCATTGCACGCTCGTACAACTTGATCCGCCGCGGACCGCCCGGCGCAGGTTCACTTGCAAGCAGGCCGTCCGCCGTGCCGAAAAGTTGCTGGCGATTGAACGCCGCTGTGTCCGGGGAAAGCGCGGGGTCCGCCAATTGCAGAATACGATACGAAATCCGCAGCAGTTCAGCGGCGGCTTTCGGATCGCGGGTTTTGGTGCTGACGACAACGCACGCATCGGCCAATTGCCGAACTTCATCCACGTTCGCGACCACGATCAACTCCACATACACAAGCGCCCCGGCAACGACCAATGCTGCAAAAAGTTCCGTCTCTGGGCGTGCCGAATTCCAGAACGTCGCATTGCAGCGCGTCCCCGATAATTCAGTAACAACAGTGTCTTGGCAGAAAGGAAGGGATGTTGCTGATAGCGGGACGATCGGAACAAATGGCCAACTGGATAGTCCAAAACGCGCGGAGACGATCGGATGAAGGAAGTCGACGAATATCGCGCGTGGTCAGATGGTGAAGCGCTCGCACCGTCGCAGCGGACATCGTTAGGCAGCCAAATCAAAGCGCTCGAGCCGAACGGCCAGATGGCCGAACCGGTGATCAATCCCGATGGGAGGAACAATGATGCATACCCAAATCGTCATGGACGTTACCGGCGATACGCGTCACACGTTCGATCCGAATGATACACGGGCCGTCGCCGAAAGCATGGCCCGTTTCGAGGCATTGACGAAAGCGGGATACACGGCCGCCAAGCGGATAGGTGACGGCACATCAACGCTCATCCGCGAATTCGATCCCACGGCACGCGAAACGCTGTTCATCCCGAGGCTCGTCGGCGGATGAGTTCCGTCACTTTCTTGCCGCTGGCGATCGTCTCCGGGTCGGCGGTGGCATTTGCGTTGGCCAGCGATCCAAAACTTTGGTGGCTTTTCCGATCGGGTCGACAGGCGGAGAAAAGAGCACTCACGCTTCTTCGCGAGTGGTTGACACCCGACCAACTCAAGCAATGGGACGCACGCGACGAGTTCGACGTGATCGGTGGCGACACCGGCACGCGGTACCGTATCACGCGGGGCACCTCTATGAACATCTACCAATTCGGCGACACCCGCTCGGCCGTGAAGCAGTGGTGTTTCGCTCCGGTGGGAAAGCTTGCGGTGGGTGACGTGCTGTTGGCGCAAAAGATCGCGCTGGAAAACGACGAACGGACGACACTCGCGGTGGCGAATTCACAACCGCTTTGCTATCCGCGGATAAGTTGAGTGTCAGGTGTGTCTTCTCTGCCACGCGTAAACGACAATGGCACGTTCTGTCGGAAGTGCACGGACGGCGCAGGTGTCATTCAAGTAGATTGAAAGTGTGCAGACACCCGTGGGCCAAACCCGTTACACTATCCCCGCGGCCCCCGGGGTTTTTTTCGTGTCGCGTTAGCATGGCTGAGGTCCAGCCACACCCCCCGCCGTCTTCTCACCCGTTAATCGGTGCAGCGCACATGAACCCATTCGGCCGTGTACCGTTTGGAATCGCGTTGCTGACCGGCGGTATCGTCCTCGGCGTTGGAACCGCCATCTACTCGAAGTTTCACCCCGCCCCATCACTCTGCATCGATGTGATGGCCCGGGATTGGGCGAAGCGGCACGGCGCCACCGCCGACATGTACTTTCTGGCAGTTCCCGCCAGCCCTGGGAAGGCAGTAGCTCGGGCCATGTCGTTCCGACGGGTACATCCCGCCCCGCATCCCCACCCGCGCCTACAAGGTGCCGGCCGGGCCCGACTGGGTCCACGAGATCAAGCACGACGGCTATCGGTTGCAGGTCCGTCGCGACGGCGACACCGTGCTCCTGTTCACACGTCGCGGCTACGACTGGAGCACGCGGTACCCGGCGACGTCAACCACGGCGATCAAGCTGCACCACCTCTTTCACACTCGACGGCGAGGCGGCCGTCCGCGCTCCAGACGGCGTCGCGGTCTTCGAGGCGCTGCACCGCCGTGGCACCGTCAGCGAGGCCATGCTCTACGCGTTCGACCTCCTATAGCTCGATGGCGAGGACCTCCGCGCCCTGTCGCTGAGTGCCCGCAAGACGCGGCTGGCGAGGCTGCTGGGCCGGCGGCGCGTCGGCATCGTGTGAGCGAGCACAGTGCCGAGGACTCCACGATCTTCCGACAGGCGTGCCGCATGGGCCTTGAGGGCGTCGTGTCGAAGCGCTTGAGCGCGCCGTACCGGTCCGGCCCGTCGCGCGATTGGATCAAGGTGAAGAATCCGGACAGCCCGGCGATGGCGCGACATCGGGAGGAACGTTGGTAATGTGGACGGCTTCGGCGGAAAGTTACAGTTGGAGGCCGATCGAGAGCGCCCCCCTCGACGAAGACGTCACCGTGCAAGTCACCGACGGACGTGGGAAGCCGTACACTCTCCGGACCCCAAGCAGGCTTACCTCTGCCGGCTGGGTCAGTTCGGGCAAGCGAACGCCGCTGACGGTCACGCCGGTGCGCTGGAGGCCATACTACGGCCGGCCGTCTCGCCCTCGATGACGGCCCGCTTGGCGGGTGAGAAGCGGAGTGGTGAATCCATGACGATAGATGCCGCGGCTGCCGCTTTTTCTAAGCAAGTTCGCGCCGGCTGTTTGCGGTGCTACAGCTTGGGCAGCTTTTGTCTGACGATCGCGGCGGTGGTCATGGCGCGCCACGGGTCGTTCGTCAGGCGCTTCACCGCATCCTTCATATGAAATTGATCGCCACTCGTGAGGGTCTTCAGCTCTTTCCAATCGATAGGAAGCGCAATCGGTGCACCTTTGCGGGCGCGGGTCGAGTAGGCGGCCACAGCGCTTGCACCTTCACCGTTGCGCAGATAATCGATGAATATCTTCCCGGTGCGTGCGGCTTTGCGGATGTTGGTCGTGAAACGATCTGGCGCTGCTTTCGCCATGGCCTCGGAGAACGTTCGCGCAAATCCCTTGGCCTCGTCCCAGGACGGGCCTTTCTTGAAGGGCACCACCACGTGCAAGCCTTTACCGCCGGTGGTCTTGAGGAACGATGCCAGCTTCAATTCTTTGAGACCGTCCCGTATGTCTTCGGCTGCCCTTTTCACGTCCGCAAAGTGCACGTCGGGTGCCGGATCAAGATCGAACACCAGGCGATCGGGGTGTTGGGAATCATCCGCGTTGGAGCCCCACACATGAATCTCGAGGACGCCCATTTGCACGAGTGCCGTGAGCCCCCGCGCATCCTCGATCATGAGGTAGGGTTCTTTGTCGCCCGGAAGTTTCACGGGCTTGACAAAGGGCGAGAGCGTCTCTGCGCCGTGCCGCTGGAAGAAACACGGCTTACCTTCGCCCGCCGGACAGCGCACCAGGCTGATCGGCCGCCCGGCAATCTGGGCAAGCAGGAGCGGGGCGACTTTTTCGTAGTAGTCGGCAAGATCGCGCTTGGTGATGGAGGAGCCGGGGTAGAGTTGCTTGTCTGGATGAGTGAGCGTCACCTCGGCGGCGGCTTTGACTACTTGTTTTTTGGACGTCGTGGTTTTTTTCACAGGCGGCGGCTGTTCTTTTTCGCGGACGACTTCGGGTGCAGGCTTGTCTTCGCGCAAGCCCTGGAACGAGGGGTGTCGCATCACGCCATCATGCGTCCATTCGGTAAAGTTCACGTGGGCGACAAGTTCGGGCTTGGCGAACACGGCCCCTTTGCGCGCAAGGCGCGGGATCGCTTTGAAGGGCGGGCTCTTCTGTTCCAGCTTCTTCAGTTTGGTGAGGAGGGCATGCCCTTCGCTGTGCGAGAACCCGGTGCCGACTTTGCCGGCGAAGATGAATTCATCCTTGTTGTAATAGCCCATGAGCAAGGCGCCGAGCGCACCCGGATGCTTTGGTTGGGTCGTGTAGCCGCCGATGACAAGTTCTTGCTCTTTGATGCATTTGGATTTGAGCCAACCGTCACCGCGACCGGAGTGATACGCATCGCCCGCGCGCTTTGAAATGATCCCTTCCAGGGAAGCGGAACAGGCCTGGTGCAGAACCTGGGCACCGCTCGCATCAAAATGATCGCTGTAATGGATGCGCGCTAGCGGCCTTTTGAGAAGCTTTTTCAGCAGGGCCTTACGCTCCAGCAATGGCTTTTCGCGGACATCTTCGCCATCCAGGAACAGGAGATCGAAGACCCAGAACTGGAGGTCATCTTTCTTGCCCGTGCTGAGGGCATTCTGCAGCGCATGGAACGACATCGTCCCGTCGGCCGCCATATGCACGGCTTCGCCGTCCAGGATGGCGTTCTGGCAGGGCAAGGCGGAGAGAGCGGTTGCGATGTCTTTGAACCGATCGGTCCAATCGTTGGCGTTACGCGTGGTCAGCGTCACGTCTCCATTCGCGATCCTTGCTTCCAGCCGGTATCCGTCGAATTTGACTTCGTGGACCCAGTTGCTTCCCTCCGGCGGCCTCGTGACGAGGGTCGCGAGCTGTGGCGCGATGAATTCCGGCGGCGCGAGAGCGCTTGCTTTCTTATTCGATCGCTTCGGTTGCGACTTTGCCTTGGCTTTGGGTGGTTCAGGAACGGGGGTCTCCTTGGCGCCTTTACTCTTCCAGACTTTCGACTTGCCGGTGGCGAGGCTCTCCATACTGCGGTCGGAGACCACGCTCGTGTCGTACTTTTCCAAGGCGGCGTCGCCATCCTCCTCGTTGGCGTATTGATCCTTGCCCTTGATCAGCAGCCAGTTCTCCCGTTTTTCGTCGCCGCGGCGATTACCGTGCATGCGCACGAGATGCCATCGGCCTTTGAGGCGCTTGCCGTGCAGTTCGAAGTCGAGTTTGCCTTTCTTGTAGCCTTTCTCGGCATCGCCGATCGGTGACCAGCTTCCTTGATCCCACAACATCACCGTGCCGCCGCCGTATTCGCCTTTCGGGATGGTGCCCTCGAAGTCGCCGTAGTCGAGCGGATGATCTTCGACGTGGACCGCTAGGCGCTTGTCCGTCGGATTGAGGCTCGGCCCCTTGGTGACAGCCCAGCTCTTGAGCGTGCCATCCAGTTCTAGCCGAAAATCGTAGTGCAGCCTGCGCGCGGCGTGCTTCTGGATGAGGTAGGCATGGCCAGCCGTTGCCAGGGGCTCGTTGCCGGAAGGCTCGGCGGTTTTCGAGAAGTCGCGCTTGGCGCGGTACTTGGCCAGCTTTCGGGAGGGCATGCGCGTGAGACTACTTCTTTTTCGGGGGGACTTTCTTGCCTTTCTTGCGGGCCTCCGAGAGCCCGATGGCAATCGCCTGTTTGCGACTTTTTACCGCTCCGCCTTTGCCGCCCTTGCCGCTTTTGAGCGTGCCTTTCTTGCGCCGTTCCATGGCGGTCTTGACGCTTTTGGAGGCGGCCTTCGAATATTTGCGTGCCATCGGTACCTGCTCCTCAATAGCCGCCGATCACGGGCAGAATCTCACCGGTGATGTAGCTGGAGCAGCTGGGCGCGGCCATGAATACGTAAGCCGGTGCGAGCTCTTCGGGTTGCGCGGCACGCTTCATCTTTGACTGATGCCCGAACTTCGCAACCTTCTCACCTTTCTGGTCGGCCGGGTTGAGTGGCGTCCAGACTGGGCCGGGGGCTATCGCATTCACCCGGATGCCGCGCTCCATGAGGCTACCGGCGAGGGAGCGCGTGAAGGCGTGGATGCCGCCCTTGGTCATCGAGTAGTCGAGGAGGTTCTTGCTGCCTTCGATGCCGGTCACGGAGCCCGTGTTCACAATCGCACCGCCATAGGGAATGTGCTTGGCAGCCTCGCGCGCCATGAAGAAGTAGCCGTAGAGGTTCGTCTTCAGCGTGCGATCGAAATGCTCGTCGGTGAGATGATCGATATCCGGCACGTGTTCCTGATAGGCCGCGTTGTTGACCAGGATGTCGAGGTGCCCAAGCTCGCGCACCGTCTGTTCGACGGCTTGTTTGCAGAAACCGCTGTCGGAAACGTCGCCCGGTATCAGGATACAATTCTGACCTTCCGCCTCGACGGCCTTTTTGGTCTCCTTCGCGTCATCATGCTCGTTGAGATACACGATCGCGACGTCAGCGCCCTCGCGCGCATAGAGCACGGCGACCGCCCGGCCGATGCCGCTATCGCCACCGGTGACGAGGGCGGCCTTGCCCTTGAGCTTCTCGGACCCCTTGTAGCCAGGAGCCTCATACATGGGAGCGGGCCGCACTTCGCTCTCCAGACCTGGCTTGGCGTGATGCTGCGGCTCGAACTCGGTTGGGTATTCGCGCGCGCCGGCCTGCATGGCCTTGGGCTCTTTCTTGCTGTCGTTGGAGGCCCCGGCTTGCGCGGCGTCGATCTCGCGCTGAATCTTGCGGCCCTGCGCTGCAGTAGCCTCGGCGCGCGCCGATGACGCGCTGGTGTTCGCTGGCGACATGTCTTCTCCTGAAAAAACCCGATCCTGCCGATCCCCACCTTCTTTTGAAATGCGACGTGTGCCGGCAAAAGCTCAACGGCGCATCATGATGACCGGTTCCATCTTGATTTGGCTGGGGAACGCAGGCGTCAGGCCGCCGTTGCCGGGCCGGGTCTCCAAAATTGTTTTCAAGAAAGTTCATCCGTTGTTGGCACCGGTCGTCAGCGGTAAGCCATGGTCTCTCAACCAACAATCGCCCGTCACGAAGGCCGGCTTCGCCCGCATGATTGAGCGCGCCGCGGCCGGCGCCGGCCTGGAGCTCAAGGCGCACCCCCACATGCTGCGCCACGCCTGCGGCTACGCCCTCGCCAACAAGGGGCACGACACCCGGGCGATCCAGGGCTGGCGGGGGCATCGGTCGATCATCAGCACCGCGGTCTACACGGCACCGGCACCGAACCGGCCCCCACGGGCCACCGTGCGCACTCAGCGTTGATCACGGTGAACCTAGGCGTCAACACCGCGATCCCGAATCCGGGGCGTGAATCTCCTCGGCAACGGTTGACGCCAAATAAAAATGCAGAACCGCCTGATTTATGTGCCCAAATGCGCAAAGGTGGCAAGGCGCGAGCCGCATCGGCGATCGCGCCGGCGATCTCGCGGGGATTACTTTTTGCTCACCTTCGCGGCCGCCATGGCGCCGTTGCATTGGTAGTCGGCCAAATCGATCCGGTCCGAGCGCCGCATGGCGCCTAGGCCCACATCGAACCCCAGCTTCTCGAACGCCGCACCTGCGGCTGCCGACAGTCTGCCGGTGAAGTCTTCCATCCTACTCTTCCGGATCGGTCCGCGCGGTGTGAAGTGCGGAAGGTCAGATGTACAATTTTCGCCCCGATGGGTCGACATTGCGACTCGCCCGCAATGCGTCGCGCCGCCGCGTTCGGCCCCTCAACTCAGTACGAAAGTCTCATTTTGTAACAAGTCCCGCGCACGCGACCTTTATTCGTGAGTCCGCTGATTATTCCGGATATTTCTATCGAGCACACGATGCAGGCGGTCTTCGTCCAAGGCATTTTCCCGCTTGGCCACCACAATCGTCGCGACCGCGTTCCCAATCAAGTTGGTCGAGGGCGCTTGTGTCGATCCGCGCTACTTGCGAGGTCCAACCACTCATCCGCGAGGCGAAGCCAGACAAGCCTGTTGCGCTCCGTCCGAGCGAGGCCGGCGAGTTGCCGGCAACTATCGGCCTGCAAGCGCAACTCGTCACCACCTGCGAAGCTTGGAAGCATTTCAGCATTCGTCCCCATGTGGACAAAGGCTACACCCCACGACTCCTCCGGTGGTGTCACGCAATCCACACCCCTGCGCGTCCTTGCAACAAGCTTAGCCAAGGATTAACGAAGGCGATTGCGATGCGACTTTCCTCGAGCACGTTTTTCGGGCACGGCTAAAACTGTTCCGCCGGACGCGACAAAGCTTGTCACAGAAGCTTGCCAGTTCGTCAGACTATCCTGCGAACCACGACTCTTGCCGCTCGGCGTTGAAATTCGGCGATTGATCTCCTCCTCGAAGCAAGTCGCCTGAGGCATCGACCGTACCGCGCGTTGCATTCGTTGATGCCGCCTTTGCGCTTGACGAAGTCAGCGAGCGGTTCTTTGTCGTCTTTCTCCATCTTTACGTAACGCAAGACTCGGCTCCACTTGCTCCGGGTCCGTCTGTCCGCCCTCGCGGGATCGGCCGTGCACCGAATGATCGCGGCATAGACGTCTTCCGGTCGCCCAAGTACCAGCCCTTTTAGCCGGAGGGCCTGGCGCATTCGATGAACCTCCGCTCCTTCCGCCGACCACCAGTTCGCCAAGTCGTAGACCGCTTTGAGGTAGCCGTAGATCGCATCACGCCGTCGGTCCGTTTGACAGTCATCCCACGCTTGGTGGACCCGGTTCAGGTCTCGTTCGAGGGCCTCCTTTGTGTAGGGAATTGCATCGTGTCGTGGGTGCACTTCGCGGAATCGTATGTGGAATGTTTCATTCATTCTCGTTTTTCTTTCAGGGTTTGCGGTAGGAGTACTGATCGCTCGTGGCATGCTCGGCGGGTCGCTCAGCATTGCACTCGCCGAATTCGGCGTTGAGTAGCCCTCTTCGTAGCGAAAATTAGCTTTCTCCCCAGACGGTCGCCCGAGGCACGAAGACCAATATCTGCGGCCTGAGAGGAAGGATTCTCGTCGAGGCATCTCAAAGGAATTGCCGCGGCCTCGGAGAAGTGAGCGGTCGTTGGTCCCCGGATGACATCGAGCGTCACCGGTGGCCACGCTCTTGACCGGTCTCCAAGCTCGACCGTGGACAGACCGCTATCGCTCCCTACATTCAGGGTCAATTCGATGAGCAACGTCATCAGGGGCACCGAGAGAGCGTCAGCGATCCGTCCCGTGGCGGCCAGATCGGTCTGCGCGGCACGGCCCCGGCCGATGGCGCCGGTGTAGGCACGGTTCATCAGATGTCGCGTGCCAACGGAGGAATCATGAGTGCGGTACCGACGAACGTCGGGGTGTTCTTTGGTCAGGTCGATAAGCGAGCCGAAGGTTGGTACTGGGCCGATGCACAGAGCGAGAAGCTCAGGGGAGCAATCCGAGGGCCGTTCGAGACAAAGGACCTGGCGGTAGAGGATGCGCTTCGGAGCCTTCGAAGCGCCAAGTGACGAGCCACGAGAAAGGGGCGTAGCGTGATCAACCTGGATGAGGATGCCGAAGACGGAAGGGTCGTTGCCCTTCAGTCCCTATCCAATGCCCAACGGATCGAGATCCTCTGGCATCACGCTGGCGATGACGACTTGGAGCAATTGGTCGAAGACGAGCTAGCGAGGCGCAAGACGGACGGCGCTCCGCCCCAATGACCAATGCATTCTGGGCCCGGCGTGACTGGTTGCGAATCCTACGGTGCTGGTGCTCTCTGGTGTCTGAAGGAGCGCGAAGGAAAGTTCATCACGTTCAACAACCTTCGAATTGCTCGTCAGGAGAAGGACGGAACGTGGATGGCCGTCGAGCCCGGTTGGACGGTCACGAAGACCGGCCCGGTCGATGTCCGAGTTCAGCGCGACGGTCGCGAAGGAGTGGTCCTGCCGTTCCGTGTCGGAATGCGAGGATGATGCGAACGAGTTCTAAAGACGGCGTTGGCTGAGCGGCGGTCGGATGGCCCAGGGGTGAAATCTGGCCATCACGGGTCGTGATGCGCCAAATCATCGATGGCATCACGTTCCGCATCGGCCAGCCTGTCGAGCATCCGCGGTGTTGCTTTCCAGCCGATTTTTCCGTCGGACCGGAGGTACCGCATCGCGTCCCCCGCTTGCTCGAATTCAAAGAGGACCATTGCGATCAATTTTTTCTTTGAAAGACTAGGATAGCGTGCAGCTTCTCGGCTGCATTCCACGTCGATCCAGAATTTCAGAGATTCTCGACACCCGCGATTTCATTACCCCCCCTTGGCTGCCGGTTTTCTAAGTCGCTGTTTATGTCGGTAAATTAGCTAATTTCGAGAGCGGTCGTCTGAGGCACACGCGAGCCACACCTGTCGGCGTGAGTGCAGGGCTGCTCCAACTTTTTATTACCAAACTCTGCTTTTGCGGATGTTGTAAAGTACAGACGTAAAGCCACGCTCCGCTATAACCTAGTTTTTACGGAGGCGCATTTTTTGAAAACACAGGAGATATTTTTATATGCTAAAATTTAAAGGTTTGTTAGACGACTTGAAACGCATCGTGATGCGCTGCGCCATTCCGGGTGAATGGAGCTTTCACAAGAAAAACCGTTTCTACAGGTTCCAGGTCGAGACCGGCTCGATCCTGAACTGGTGGCCAACCACCGGGACGATCAATTTTCAGGGGCAGGATGCTGAGCAGTTCGAGGCGCTCTTCCTCAAACATGCTCTCGCCGAGGCAGCGCAGTCAGAACCCGGGTTGATCGGTGAGGAGTCTGCCTGGGAACATGTGCCGAGTCCCACACCAACCCCGGACGGGACCCGAGGATCCCCAATTTTAACCGGGACAAAGAACCTGCGGGAGGCTTCGCAACGCCTGGGCTCAAGAACGTTCAAGCTTCTAGCGGCTCCTGGCCGAGACTGAGTCAACTGGGAGCCGGTCACGCCGTACCCTGATGAAGTATGGCTTTTCCGACGATCCAAATCCCTCGACCTTCAATTGCGTAACGAGGCGGCCTTCCTTACCCGGCAGCGTATAGCCTCCCGCGGCCAGAAGCTTTCGCACCTGACCGGCGTGTTTGCGTGGACGCACCAACTTGTCGAACGTTTTCGGAATGAATGGCGAGGTTCGCGGGCGTATCAGATGTCTTGCGGCGGAATCCCCACGCTGCGTTGCGCGCCCCCTTGGCCAAAGCCCTTCCCTTCTTCAGCACAGGAAACCGCTTCTTCGAGGTCGCATTCTTGGCCAACCGATGCAGAAGGTCAGCCAACGCCTCCTCCGGGGTCGCCACCACGTTTAGTGCGCGCCTATAGAGGCGAGCGACACGAGAGAAAGCGTGTTTGCGCGACCACGGCGCGATCTTCATTTCCGCGGCGATACATGCGGCGGCATAGACCACGGCGAACTTGGTCGCCAATCGGTGGATCCAAGGATCACCTTGTGCGCCGACTTTACGGACGAACTTTTCCACCAGAGCTTGTGCTTGTTTCTTGTAGGTCTCAGGGTCGTCGACCAGGCACTTGAGGAAGGCGCGAATCGGATGACCGAAATTCGTCCGCGCTGTGTGTTCCACTCTCTTTGCCAAGTCAGCGGTCGAAAGCTCTATACCCTCCATTCGGTCGAAGACGCCGCCCTTCTTGCGCCTCGGGACGGGGATCTCGACCAAGCGGACCATCTCACCCCGCCGGCGTGCTTCGCCCAAAAAACGGTCGTCGAGCGGGCGCTCGCCAGACCACAACGAGTTAAGGAGCCAGTGCAAATTCGCCAGTGAGGCGTCCTGGGTGGCCCTGGCAGAGCGCTGTCGTCCACCGCCGCCCGTAAGCTTGTGGGCTGATGTACGGACATGCTTGCGAAGCTCCGCTTCAGATCCGGGATAGCGGTCAAGCTCATCGATATTCAAGAGGAGGTCGTTGCGAGCCGCAGCAGCTTCTTCCAGCGCGCGTTCCGTAATGTCATGGGTCAACAGCTCATCGCGAACCGCACGCTTAATTACTGATTCTCCGCCAAGCTCCGAAAGCGACTTTCCGGTTGATGATTCGCCGCACTGATAGAAAATCGCCCCTTCATCCTGTCCAATCAACCGAAGCAATGGGCCCGCATAGCCCAACGCCGTTCCGAACATTATGTAAGATGACGCGCGGCAAGGCAATTTCATCGCGGCACGCCAATCATCCAAGCTCCCCCCTACCTGCTGCTCTTGTTGGGCAGCCTTCCCTCTGCCGATATTCGAGCGTTTCTGCGTCCGGGCCAATGGTCACGTCCGGAAGGACAAATGACGACCCGTGCCAGCCAGTGTAACCAGTTACTCTTTTGATCCGATCTGGCTCTGCACTTAGAGCCTCCATAAGCTCCTTCGTTGGTCCGGGCGGTATTGTAGCGCCCTCGCGCAAAAGCTCTTTGAGAGCATTTGGACCGGTAAGTCCGCGCTCTAAAGTGATGTGTTTCAGTTCTCCTCCGACGGTGCGAAATTCTACTTCGATGAAATATTTATCCACGTCGATATCGTGAATGATCGACACTACCCGAATCAAGTCTTTGACGCTCACTCTCTCTTTTCCATAGCCCTCTCTCTTTTCGACAATGTGAGCACTTCTGGAGCAAGTGCTCACATGATCGACATTTTTCGAGTGCACGCCGATTATCGGCCGTCGCTCAACTGCAGTTTTGTTGTAGAATTCGACCTAAAACCCACCCTCAACACCCGTTTCGTAAAGAACGACATATGTGTTTTCGCCATTTTCGCGCTTTTCGTGTCATCAAACGCAGTACCCACTGGTCCAACAAAGACGGCTTCGAGCAGGTCAACTTTCGCGTCTGGTCCGATAAAAGCCAGCAATACCCACTGGTCCAACATAAACAGCTTTAACGCGACCACCCTCCGATCCCCGGCGCCATACAGCTCGCTGACCCACTGGTCCAACATAAACGGCCGTAAGCAGACCAACTCTGACCGCAGACGCAATAAACGCCGCGTAGACGCCCTTTCAATACCCACCGCTTCCACTGACCAACCGGAGCTTCGCTTCCGTGTGCTCGGCAGCCGATCAAAATCGTGCGCGCCCCTACGGGAAGCCCCAACAGCCAACCGTCGAATTCGCGTTGCTCCGACGATGACAGGTTGCTCTGGTTACGGTTCTGACGGCCTTGACCGTCGATGTACGCAACCCGACGCCTGGCTATCCGCTTCAACGAGTAGCCGAGCTGCCGACCCAGGTTCTCCACATCTCGAACATCAACGGGCCGCAGGTACGGCGTTGACCGGTAGTGCTTCTCGATCTGGAGTGCCTTCTTTAGGCTCTGCCTGTCGGTGCCGGCGACCACGAGGTGGACGTGGCCAGCCCAGGTGCTCGTGCCGTCAAGCTCGATGTTCAACGAGACCTCGAAGCCGCCGACCGCGATCACGCCGGTGCCGAGTTTCTTGAACCGCCGGTACAGCCACTGCCGAACCGCAGGGATGTTGGCTTCGGCGAGCTTCCCGACCGGCAATTCCCACTTCGGGTGGGTGATGGTGACGAAAAGCAGGTCCCCGGGTTGGTCGCTCAGCAGCCGGTGGCCTTCGGTGATCATCTGGTACCGGTGGCGGCGGCTCGCGAACCAGCAACCGTCGCGGCACGGGCGTGGCGGCGCAGAAATTCGGTTCGCACTCTTGCCAATCCGCGTCGTGCTGCAGCTCGCCGGCGCGCTCGAACCGGCGGACCATCTGCTGCTGTCGTTCGCTGCACTGCTGCGCCGTCTCGAAATCGGGGAGACCCAACTTGGCCATGATCTTGCGTTGCCGACGATCTCGACGACAAAGACCGCTGGGACTTCTGCGTGAGACCTGACTTGTTCATTACCTGTTGTCCGGGATTAGGGATTCGCTGCCAAGTGGACCTGGCGTCGCGGCTGAGGCGTCAACACTTTGAAGGCAATTCACCGGTGAAACGGTCGGCCTGGATCGTTTCGAAGCTCCGCGACGACAACCTAGCCAAAGTTCGGTAATTCCTGGATCTTTTTCACCCTCTGCTCGATCTGCTCTTTCGCGAGCACCATGTCCTCCGCGCGATCACCCTGCTCTTCCGCGTCGAGCATCAGATCGAAGACCGCAAACTTCTTTATTGAGCAGATGCTGCTCTCCGAGGGGTTCCAGTTCCGGAAACCGCTTCGATAACCTCCTTCTTTTTCAACAGCGGAGTGTAGCGGTACAACAGCGATTCCAGGGCTGATCGCGCTTCCTTGGGTCCTGTTCCGTGGAGTTCACCGTCTTCGTCGAACCAGAGCTGACACTGCAAGCCGCCTACGCTGCATGCAATCCCACGGATGGTCTCGCCGCGGCGCGGCTTCTGCTGACGGTTTTCTTTAATTTTACGGTTGCGGCTCATAATAGTTATCCAATAATTGGATCGAGATCGATGCCTCGGCTATGAGCAGGGGAGCACGATCATGGCTCTGGTACTGATCGGGAGTCGCCTGGACTGGAGAATGAATTTCTCCACTCTCCAGTCCAGGTGCGCTTTTTCGAGCAGTCAGCGCTTCGACTTCCGCTTTTCCTTTCTGAGCTTCTTGAGCTCGGCATCGAACTCCTCGCGCGTGAGCGTTATTCTCGCGCCGTCGGCTTCCCCGCTCTCCTCGGCCTTATCGACTGCTCTCGCCAGTATTCGGGCGATCGCTTGCTGCTCGAGAGGCAAGCTCTCGATGTCGATGGGCTTCTCCGATCCGGGAATGATACAGGGACTTGCATCTTCCGGGCCTGGCGCAGGTGTCACCAGGTCGGCCGTATAAAACTTGACCTCTTCTCTGTTTTTGTCTTTGCTATTCGCCGTCATAGTATTTCCTCGAGTTTTTAGCTGGGCGTGTAAAGACTTTGTGTGTCGCGTGGCTTTATCTGGTCATTACGTTACTCCTCGTTCCGCAAGGTTATGGCCTGATTTACTGGGGATTCGGAGCTGGTCCGCTTGGGATCAGAGACCGTTCTGCGCCTTTCCTCTGTGCTTTCGTTAGCCTCTCGGCATCGGCTCGAAAGAGTGGTTCCTCGGCCGAGCTCTTTCTGATCACAGGCAGATGGCTTTTCGGCAAAGACCCGGCCGAATGGGGCCTGGCTTCATTCCGAGCCCCCTTTGATTGATCAGTGCGGTTTCCGCCGGGATCGCTGCGCGTTCGTTCGTGTTTTGGATTGCTTGATCATTCCAGGTGTGATTGGGATGGCCTTCAGGGTCAACGGCTTCACCGTACCGGGGACGACGGCGAAACCGTTCTGGGGGCCGACGACGAGGTCTCCCGTATATAGTTCGACACCCTGCTTGCTCTCGACGCTGAGCAAAACGTGCTTCTTTAAGGTCATTATCGACTCCAATAGTCCGTGATTATCGCGGTATTACCGAGCCGGTCGGGATATATCCGCGAGCCACACTTAAATGGTCCGTTCTGTGGTATCTGCAAATATCAAGTGCGCTCAAGTCATCTCACTGCCTAGGGAATACTGCGGTAGCCCGCTTCTTCTCTCACCGGCGAGTCCCAAAGCGGGCCGGACTTCAGGATCGAAGCGGTCGACCGAGATCGCCGCGCCAACGTTGATCCCACGGCGACATGTGGCTTTGAGGCGCTATCCCCAAAGCTTTTCTCTGTCCGCAGAGTGCCAGGCAGAATCGGAAGCCCTGCTCGGGATGAGACTTCGTCCGCATGATGGTCTCGCACAATGCGACCGTGGACGGGCCGATCTACTCGGCGGATGCAAGCAGACGGACCGGCGTCCAGTAGGCCTGTCGGCGATGCGCGCTCGGCACGTGCTCGGGGATCGTGGTGTGGCGGCGCCATAATGGTCGCGCCGTAATGGGCGGCGGGATCCTGGTAGGTCCGCTTGCCCCCCCCGGCTCGTAGCGGCTCGCCGCCGTGACCCCCGTCTTGAGATTGTCGCAGACGAGCGCCATCGGCACGCCATCCAGGAAGGTGAGCGCATCGATGGGCGCCGATCCAGCCGGACAATAACTCGCTGAACCGGGCTTGGGCGAAGGCCGTGAGGATGATGGCCGCGGTATTCTTCTCACAGCAGCGCCAGTGTCACGCCGCGGCGGCGCCGCTCCGCGTGGATGTGCCCCCAATTCCGGCGGCGGCTTCGATCGCAGCGGGTTGTAGCCGGCCGGCGCGAACAGCTTGCGTTCCAGCGCCGCATCGTCGAGCTCTTCCGGCACCGGCCAGGTGATGCCGATGACGGCGGCGCGGCGGATGTATTCCCCGATCGCGGTGCGGCCGATCCCGACCGATTGAGCGATCACGCGCTCGCTCGCCCCGCAGCCATACTTCAGGCGCAGAACTTCGCGAACCTTTGCATCGACAATCTCTCGGCGCGCACCGGGTCTCCTTTTCGAAACGCAACGAAGAACCGTCTCCCGCTCATACTGCCGACAGTCCCCGTCTCACCCTTTCAACAGTGGCCGCATTGCCGCGGCTTTCGCAGACCATGAGGACAATGTCTTGCCGCGGAAAGTCGCTTTCACCAGACCGTGGCAGTCCGCGCCACTCTCAGGCGGACACGGCCTCTGCCTGTACGACACTATTCGCAACACCGCGGCCCGAACCGTCGCCAAAAGCGCGCCACAGCGTCTCCGCTGTTATTTCTCGTTGGCAAGTTATGGTCAGAGCTGGGACGGTTTGACGGTTCGATTGAATTGCTTCTTGAAGGAGCTCCCTGCCCTTTATCACGTCCATCAGCGGCTTGAATGGACCAGCGGCGACAACAACCCGGGCCTCGCGAATGGCGACCTCGATGTCGTGGATGTAAAAGACGCCTTCCGAAAAGAGGCTCGTTAGCTCACGCCGCGGTATTGCAGAGACGATGCATGTAATGGCGTGTGACCCCGGCATCCGACCGACCACCGGCAGCGCTTTCGCGAGCGTGAGAACGGCGGTCCACACCGAGGCCTTCTGCATTATGTGGGCCGAAAGCGCCGCCATGCGGTCGATCACCTCAATGATCCGCTCAGCCGGAATCTCTGCCAAAAGCGCGTCGCTCGCGACGCTAGAACGATCGCCTATGGCGTGATCCGATTCCCAGACGTCGCGGAAGGACCGATTACAATATATGGCTTCCGCCATAGGACCGGATACGGCGTCAAACGTTCGCGCGCGGAACCACCGGTCGATATTTGCGCCTGCCTCTCTTCCGTGCTGCACGACTTGAGCCAGAAACACGCTCACGTCCGGTCCACATGGGGCGCCGCGCTCGCTTAGATAGGTCCGCTTGAATCCGTCAGATCCTTCCTCGATCTCGCGAGAGAACATGTGCCCGTACGTTACCCCGGATTGCCCAGACATTATTTCGATGTCTTCAATCGCTTCGCGGAATCCGTATCCGAGTTCTCCGACAGTCACTACTTTAGCCATGGCGTGTCCGGCCTCATGAATTGCGGCGATTGGTATATCTGTGGAGGGAAGTGCCCTTCGAGCCTTTGCTTTTTCGGCACGTCGCGCTTTTCTATTCATATAACTGATCCTGATGAGTAAGTGGCTTGTATTGCAGGCGCGTTCAGCCATCGCGTGGCTCGGCAATAGATGGGCCTGTTTTCGCTATGTAGGAGCGGAGTGCGTCTGGTCGAGTTTCAACTGCGCTCAAACCGAGCCATGAAGTTGCGAGGCGCCGAGGAGCCGGCCTTTGCCAATTAATCACCGGGTCTGCTAGCGCGAGCGTGAAATTGGTTTGCTGCGGGGGATGCCTTGCCTCAAGCCATCGCCGCCGGTCCGCGGTAACATGCGCGCTTTCGCTGCACGCCAACTCGCCAACGTCCGCAGCATCCGCTTGAGCCAGAAAATGAGAGTAACTGGACAGTCGATTTCGGGGGCGCCGCCGTGCAATGGACGACCGCTCGTGATTGAGAAAAGGCCAGGCGAAAAGGCCTGGCCGTTCTGGTAAGCCCTGTTCCGGAAGCTGACCCGGCCTAGTCGATATACTCGCGGGTTTGATTCAGATCACTCTGGGCGCGGCGCAGAGTCGGTCCGCTGATGGAGTCCTTCCCTTCGGCCTTCATCCACGCATTCACTTTCCTGAGACGAGTGTCTGCAGTCTCGCCGTGGGGAAAACCGCTCGGATAAAGGCTGCGCAGGGCTTTCCGAGCTGCTTGGCGCCGGTGGTCGCGGGGCTGGCAGTAGCGCTGCGGGCGGGACGCGACGATCGAGGCGCCACTATCAGAAGCCGAGGCACTCGCTGGTTCGATCACCGGCGCGGGACTTGCTTGAGCGGCCGGCTCGACATCGCGGCCCCGAGGGGCGTCACCTGTTCCTTCCAGTATTTCTGACTTCGACATATCTATTCTCCCTTGTTTATTATCTGCCTACTGTGACCTTCACCGACGTCTCACCAGCCCACCGCGGTCGGCCTGTGCCTGAGGGCGCTGACGAAAACGACTTTCGTCCCGCTCTTCTTTTCCAATACTCCGTTCAGCAGTTTCAGGCTGCGCCGCAGGCTTCGTTTCGGCACCTGCTGGGTGCTCCGCCGGGACACGCGTCTGCGACTCGCGCTCGGCAGCGTCCGCAGCGCCCGCATCGTCCGCCAACATCCTCGCCTCGAAACCGGCGCTGCGGACGGTGCCGTCGCTGCTGATCCCGGTTCCGCTCTCAGCCTCTGAGGCATCTTCGGGCGCGGCGCCGTCGACCGAAGCTGCCGGTGTCGCGTCGGCCCCCAGATCAGCCCGCGCCTCTTCCGTGGAGAGGGTGATGACGCGCTTTCGATCGTGACCTATCTTGTCGAAGGTCACCATGATGCCGAGCTTGCACAGCGACGGTGCGAGGCTCCGGAGCCTGGTCGAAAGGATCCGAGGTTCCGCGGGCCAGCTCTTGGCGTTTTCAAGGTTGCCGGTGAGGACACGTAACATTCCGTCCAGCTCGGTGGCCGTTCCCGTCCATGTCGGCCGCTTGGCCATGAGTAGCCGCACGGCAATCGCCACGACATCGGTCTCGATGTGGCTTTCGACCGCCTCGTCGCGGTTCTCCATGTACGCCGACATGAAGGTGCCCTTGGGCCAAAGTGCCCCCTCGCAGGCCGTAGCCCAAATGGCGAAATCGGCCATGCGCGGCATTTCATCGAGCTGAGTGGTCGGCAGGGCGCGCAGCCCATGAGCCACAGCATCGATTAGGACGCCCAGGATTTTCGGCCGCAACCTTTCGAAGGTCGCCCAGATTTCCTGGTGCGAGCGTCGTTGGCGGTCTGCCACCGGGGCGAGGTTTACAAGAATAGATCGATCGGAGAGGTCAGGCCGCATCACCAACTCACCGATCCCATTGATGATCACCTTGTGTGCCGGCGTACCGGTCGACATCCGACAGAGGGCATCTGAGAGTTTTGGGGAAATAGATGAGACGTTATCGTAGACGCGAAGGTACCTGTCGGACGCGAGCAATTGGCGTTCGGTTTGTGGTAGCCCCTTGAGCGGTTCCCAGCTCGGATCGATCAGCTTTTGCAGAAGCTCGGCGAGTGTGGTTTTGGCTGCGCCCTCGCCACCGTTGATGACGAGCACCGGGTGGGCGCCCTCGTTGCGCAACGCGTCGAGCAGCGAGGCGACGATCAAGACGAAATCGCTCTCGTCGACGACGTTGACCATTGACCGGAGGTCGTCGATAGACCCACCGCTTTCCGGGATCGGCAGCGGCCGCATACTCGGCGAGCGTATAAAGTGTACCGGCGCGATGTCGATGACGTTCCAGCCGCCCGGCCCGACCTCGACGACACGCCCGTGATCGTCGGCCAGGTCGAGATAGATACGCCCGCCGGCCACCGCGACACGAACATGGACCTCGGCCACGGGGCCTTGAGACGCGCACGTCTCAAGGCTTTCGATCGAGGCAGCCAGGGTTGCCTGAGAGGGCGGCTTCCCGGTTTCCTTTTGTACCATCCGGCGGAGCGCGCTGCGAAACCGCGGGTCTCGGACCGACATCATTTCCGAACCGCGATTCGTCTCGATATGTGTGAATACCGTGCCATCGAACGTCCGAAAGGTCCGGTCGCAAAGACGCTGCAATAGAGAGGGTTCGTTCGCCGCACCGGCTTCACGACCCGGAGTTGCTGAAATGTCGGAGCAGAGTCCGTCGTTGTTCGTGGGGATCGAGAGCGGCACATCGTCGTTCGCACCCCCTTCGTGCGTCTTAGCATTGATATGCAGATTGGATTGTTGGTCTTGTGTGTGGATCATCCTCGACTCCTCATGAATGCGCGGCCAGCACGTCGCGGTTGGCGTAAAAGTGTCCTGTTGCGCCGTGCTGTGAGCGCGGCGAGTTCTCGGATCGGGAGGTGTTCCATCGGCGCGTCACGCCCGACGTTCTCCTTTCGGAGTGCCGTCGGCTGGATCATTCTTCCTTTCCGGCTCGACAATCATCGGCTCGGAGGTTGAGCGCACACGGCCCGCCGACATGAAGGCGTCCAGATCGGATTGGCGATATCTAATGGCCTTCCCCATCCGACAGAAATGTGGACCGCCGCCGTACACACGGAATTTCGCTAGCGTGCTAGTCGAGCTGCGCAAATACTCGGCCGCTTCTCGCGGTGTCTTGTAGGTTTCTGTCGTCATCGTCCTCCTCACGAATTCGAACCTCAGTATCGAACTGGTCTTGTCATGGATTTGGGCGGTCTGGCGGGGCGTATACGGCTGCTAAAAATCGCGGCTTATGCCCCGAATCGAAGACCCATTTTCAACACTGTGGTTTACTAAGTAGCTGACCGAAAAACGCAATCGACGCCGCGCCAGCGGATGCACTAAATGCTCGATGGGGCGCAGTCAGGCGGCCGCGGCGTCGCGGATGACGGCGGTCAGGCTTACCCGCGAGATCAAGGGGCGGCGCATACACGGCGGTAAAGCGCTTCGTGTCGGTAATCAGACTCCACGACAGCCAAAATCGTTCGAGGTTCGCTTCGAGACGCCTTCCGGCCATCAGGCGCAGGTTGAATTCGCCCGGGCGAAGGCTCCGAACGGATTGGTCCTCGTCTGCGATCTTGCCGCCCTACGCACGCCGTTCGAAGAGCAGAGGTGCTGATCCCGATCCTCTATCTCAAGGGCGTTTCCACCGGCGACTTCGAGGAGCGCTCCTCGCATTGCTCGGCAAGGACGCCGGCGCGCTCTCGGCCTCGACCATCGGAAGGCTCAAGGACGCCGGGTCTGACGAGCACCTGCTTGGAGCCGGCGCGATCTCTCCGCCAAGCGCTACGTCTACTTCTGGGCCGACGGCATCCACGTGCAGGCCCGTCTGGAGGCCGATGCCCAGTGCCTGCTGGTCATCATCGGCGCCAAGCCTGAGGGCAAGAAGGAGCTTGTCGGCCTCATTGACGGCGTGCGCGAGAGCGCCCAATCCTGGCGGGAATTGTTCCTCGACCTGAAGCGGCGCGGGCTTGCGATAGCGCCTGAGCTCGCGGTCGCCGACGGCACGCTCGGCTTCTGGCAGGCGATCGAGGAGGTGTTGGCCGAAGACCCGCGGCCAGCGCTGCTGGGTCCACAAGACGGCCAACGTCTTGAATAAGTCGCCGAAGAGCCAGCACTCGAAAGCCAAGCGGGCGCACCAAGAGATCACTCGATCAGGTCGAAATAGCCATGAGCTTTGACTTTGTCTTCTTCCAGTCCTTGCTCGACAAGAAGCGCATCCCCGCCCTTGCTCAGCTGACTTCGTCCCTCGCAACAAGGTGAGGCTCGCCCGTCCGGAACCGGGAAGACGCATCTGGCCGGCGCTCGCCATCGAAGCCGCAAAGGTCGGCCGCAGCGTCTACTGCTCAACTTTGGCCGACATCGTTGTCTCGCTGCGGCATAATCATTGAGACCGGGGCCGAACCGGCCTGGCGTGATCGGCAGGTATCCGATTTCGTCGCCCACAAGTAGCGCGGGCCGGCACGGATAGCGGACGCTCGCGCAGCATGCCATCGCATTCGCCTTCGGCCAGTCGGCGATCACGCCGAACCGCGCGACGGCGAAGCGCGCCTGCAGCCGTCGATCACAGGAAAGAGAGTCGGCGCATGGCGGTGTTGCCGGCCACATCTCTGAGCACACCGTCCACCGGTTGCCGTCGAGCAACACAACGAGGATCATCTGCCGCAGACCCGGACGATGATCCCAGGCCTAGCATGCTGCTCAGCGTCCCACTGCGCTGGAGTGAGTACATGAACACTAGGTCGAGCCGCGTCAGCAGATCGCGCCAATGCACGAAAGCATGCGTGGGGTGCATGACAGGAGCGTCTGTGCTTCAGGCGGTTGGTCCTGCGGGCTTATAAAGCCAAATGCGGAAGCGGCGCGCAATTTCATTAGGGGCTATCGAGTTCGTCCGCTAAACTTCTGAGTGTCTCTTCCAGGCCTGCGTCGTGATGCTCGCGATCGGATTTGATGCACTCGACCGCCTTTCTGTAACATTTAGCGGCCAGTCCGTTATCACCACGGGCCTGATGCACCATACCCAGTCTATCGTGGCCGTCCGGCTCATCTGGAAAACGTTCCAACAGAATTCGTGCGGCCTTTTCGGCGGCTTCAAGCTGGCCGTCTCGGACCAGGTCTGCAGCTTCGTTGGAAGAAAGACACAGTTCTTCAGACTTCTCTTCTCCGTATTTATTGGAAAGTGCGGGCATAAAGTCACGTTTTCGCCACTTAATCGCATCCTCGCGTCTTGCTGCTCTAAGTCGCGCTAACTGATCCTGCTCCTCTTTCGCTCTGCGCAAATGATTTTCTGCTCTTCGGGCCTCGTCCTCTCTCACGAAATCCCGGTAATTCCACGCCCGTTGAATTGATGTTGCAAGGGCATCATCTGACTTAGACGATTTTCTGCATTCGAATGGAAGATGTTTCTGAAATTCAGATATAAAATGAACGAATTGAGATTGTATTTCCGGAACTTTCTTGTCCGAGTCAGTTCGGGCAGACGCAGTAAATCCATATTTTTCGACAATGTCTGTAAGCTGGCAAATCCATAAATTCCAATAAAAATCTTCATCTGCGCCCTGAAATCTCAGTCAAAAAGTCAACGTTGGTCCGATTTTTCCTGGCAAAAGTATTTAACGCAATAAGGGGCTTGAGCAGCATAAGTAAAAACTCGAAAAAATCAGCTGCTTCCATCGGCGCGCACCGTTTTTCTACCTCGTGTTTATGTAAGCGCCAAATCTCGGATATATTGAAGTCTTTCCAATCTATCGGCTCGGGATAAATTAAGTGCCGTACAGATTCCGCTTTGTTGGCTAGTTTGTCTATTTTCATCAAAGTATCGTTAAGCGCCCCCGAGCCCTCCACTGTGGGTCGCAATATAACGAAGTTCTTTGTGGCGTCGAGAATTCTTTCCCACATTTCCTCGGAGAGTTTATGCCTATAGGCTTTTTCGATTTTTCTAATCTGGGCTTCGTCGAGACCAAAAAACTCCCCAAAATGGCGTCCCGAGATATTAATTCGTGCTTTGCGACGAGACATGTAGAAGCCCTAGTCACGCTTTCGTAATTCAGTTCTTTCAGCGCTTATTGAAGGCTACCTCTCACCAAAATCACCGAATCGATGGTTTGGGCCGGGGGGCGACGCTCAATACGGTGATGACCCCGTGATGACCAACGGTCAGTGTCTTTGTGATCTAAGAGGCCGGTGTGGCCCCAAGTAATTGATATTTCTGGTGCCCCTGGCCGGACTCGAACCAGCACGATGTTTCCACCACCTGATTTTGAGTCAGGCGCGTCTACCAATTCCGCCACAGGGGCACGGCGCGCGGATCATACCGGCGGTTCGGGCGGGGTCAACGCCGGAATGCCTCACGGGAGCCATGACGAGTTCGTGATGTCGCGGCGGGCTTCCCGCAATCGACATCAGCGCTGGGAGCGGCTATCGAGACGCGAGGGCAGCGCGGGCGCATGAGCGCCGCGGGTGCCGGCGGTGCGTCAGCCCGCGATGCGGGGGGCGCTGGAGCGAGGGGAGCGGATAAGCGCATGCAGGCTTTGATGCATTCACGTGAGCCCGTCGCGGCGGCGGCGCTTGTCGCGGCCGGCGGTGCGGCCACCATCCTCGGTGCCTACTTCTTCCAATACGTGCTCAAGCTCCCGCCGTGCCCGCTCTGCCTCGATCAGCGTGTCGCTTATTACGTGTCGATCCCGCTCGCGCTCGTGCTCGCGTTCGCCGCCGCGAAGCACGCGCCGCGCCAACTCGTCGCCGCGGGCCTCGCCGTCATCGCGCTCGCGATGCTGTTCAACGCGGGGCTCGCGCTCTTCCACGCCGGCGTCGAATGGAAGTGGTGGCCGGGTCCGCGCGAATGTTCGGGGCCGATCAACGACCTCGGCGCCGGCGGCGATTTGCTGAGCCAGCTCAAGGAGGTCAGCGTGGTCCGCTGCGACGAGGCGGCGTGGCGCTTCCTTGGCCTCTCGCTCGCCGGCTACAACGTGCTGATCTCGTATGCGCTCGCTGTCATTGCCGCATGGGGTGCGGCGATGGCGTGGCGCGCTGATGCGAGGAAGGCTTGAGCGCGGGGTGCGTCGGCGCGTCGCAGTCTGCGCCGAAGGGGGCGACGCGGCTTCGGCCGGCATGGTGCGGATCGTAGGGTTCGCCGCGACAATCAGCTTCCAGGCGTGCGCTTGGTTGCGAGCGCCACGGCGGCGGCACTCCGCCGGCATGCGCGCGCCCGTCGATCCCAAGTAACCCGCGCGCTGTCGATGTGGCGCAAACTCCGCCCCACCCTGAGTCCGGAGATCACTGGATCGCCCGGTCAAACCCCACGAGGTCAAACCGGGCGATGGCAGTGAAATCTTGTGCGCGCGACGCGGGGCCTGCGGCCGCCCCGACAACGCGCAAGGCACATCAGCCGCCGGCGCAGTAGGTGCAGCCCGCCTGCTGGGCGCGGTTGACGCCCCAGGTGCCCGACGGGATGACCGTGATCCCCGGGATGATGTTTGCGGTCCACTCCTTGAGTGCTTCTTCGGGGGTGACGCCGGCCTTGCTCGAAAGCATCTTGCTCTGGACCGTCAGCGCGACGTTGCAGGCGCCGATGATGACTCCCTTGGCGAGCAGGCGATCGACCGCGATGTCGTCGATCAGGAGTGCGCCCGACTTCGGCTTGAAGAAGGGATTCTTCACCGCCGGCGCCTTGGTCTCGGGATCGATGATCTTCATCAACTCGCCGATCTTGTACTTCTCCCACATCGCGCTTTCGAGCGCGATCGGGAATGCCCCGTGCCGCAGCACGAGCGCCGCCGACGTATCGGCGGGATCGTTCGGCAACAGGAACGTGTGGACGAAGGCCAGCGGGAAGCCGGCATTGGCCTCGTAGGCGTCGACCACCTGCCGATTGCGCCCCTTGAGCGCGCCGGGCCAATCCGATGCGTTGGCTGCTGCTTCGACCTCGCGCGGCGCCGCGGCAAAGCCGGCGAGCCCAAGTGCCATCGCGCCGGCCATGCGCGCGAAGAAGCCACGACGGGGCGTTGCATCCATGTCCTCGATCAAACGGGTCATGTCGTCCTCCATTCTGCAGATGCTGTCCGAGACCCGGCGGCGACTTAATGGGTTGGCCGCTGCCTCGAACGGATCAAATCAATGCAAGTTAGTTCATGCATGCTCAGTGGCGCGAACATGGTCCTTCCGCGACAGAAGGGCAAGGTGCGTTGGGGCGCATAAAAGCGCCACAACCGCACTTCGCCAAATACGCGATCTGGCGTAGTCTCCCCGAAGACAAGGGAGAGAGACGATGCAGCCCGAGGATACCAGGACCGACGAATCCCATCCGCTGTCGCGCCGCCTGTTCGTGACCGCGTCCGCTGCCGTGGCCGGCGGGCTCGCGCTCACACAGCGCGAAGCGCGCGCCGCGATCGTGCGCACCGACTTCTCCACCCTGGCGCCCTACGGCAACGGCACGCTGCCGCCCGGCGTGCGGGCGCGCCACATCGCCGGCGTCAACGGGCTCACGGTGCACATTCTCGAAGCGGGCTACGAGACGCCTGGGCGCCCGGCGCTGTTGCTTCTGCACGGCTTTCCCGAGCTCGCCTACAGCTGGCGCAAGGTGATGCCGGTGCTGGCGGCGGCGGGTTATCACGTGTTCGCGCCCGATCAGCGCGGCTACGGCCGCACGCTCGGCTGGGTCAACTCGTTCGATGCCGAACCCGACAATTTCCGCATCCTCAACATGGTGCGCGACGCCGTGGGGCTCGTCTACGCGATGGGGTACCGCTCGGTCGCGGCGGTCGTCGGACACGATGCCGGCGCGCCGGTGGCGTCATGGGGCGCACTGATCCGGCCCGACGTCTTCCAGTCGGTCGCGATCATGAGCTCGCCGTTCGGCGGCCCGCCGCCGCTGCCGTTCAACACCGCGAACGGCGCCGCGCCGCCGCGTCCGCCCGCGGGCGACGACGAGCTCGATGCCGAGCTCGCCAAGCTCAGTCCGCCGCGCAAGTACTACCAGAACTACCAGCGCAAAGCCGGCGCCAACGAGGACATGCTCCACGCTCCGCAGGGCCTGCACAACTTCTTCCGCGCCTACTACCACTACAAGAGCGCCGACTGGAAAGGGAACAAGCCGTTCGCGCTCAAGGCGCGCACCGCCGAGGAGATGGCGAAGATCCCGACCTACTACGTGATGGAGCTCGACAAGGGCATGGCGGCAACCGCCGCCTCGGCGATGCCGACGCCGGAAGAGATCGCCGCCTGCAAATGGCTCACCGAGGCGGAGGTCGAGGTCTACGCCACCGAATATGGCCGCACCGGCTTCAACGGCGCGCTGCAGGGCTATCGCGTGCGCCGCGGCTCCGACCCGAAGAGCATCGCCGAGACGCAGACCTTCTCCGGCCGCGCCATCGACGTGCCGAGCTGCTTCATCGCCGGCAAGAGCGACTGGGGCGTCTATCAGACGCCCGGCCTCATCGACGTGATGCGCACCAGGGCCTGCACCAACATGGTGAGCTTCACCCTCATCGATGGCGCCGGGCACTGGGCGCAGCAGGAGCAACCCGAGCAGATCAGCAAGCTGCTGCTGGAGTTTTTGCAGAAGCACGAAGAAGGGGTGAGAGGAGCCGTCGACACTCCGCCTCATTGAGTGGTCATGGCCGGGCTTGACCCGGCCATCCCGATCATAGGGCATGGCCGTGCCTCGTTATCGGGATCGCCGGGTCAAGCCCGGCGATGAGTGCGTCCGTGAGTTCGTGATGTCAGCACCGTGCGATTCTGCGCCATGTGAAGTCACCGTGGATGCGAGACGATTCCGGAGCAGAGCAGCACCGCGAGTGCCGAAGGCTAAGCGATGTTGCAGAGATCCAGACGACAGCCGCAACTGGGCGGGGATCGAAGCCGAGGCGTGGACCGATCGCATGCTGTCGGCGCTGGGCAACGGCGTCAAAGGGGAAACTGCCTGCTTCGCGAATGCCAGCGGGTCGCGTTTCACACCGCTTGGCAAGCAGCGAGACAGTCTCGATGATGAAACCACCGACTGGAGAGCCGTATGCGGGAAACCGCCCGTACGGTTCATAGGGCATGGCCGTGCCTCGTTATCGCGATCGCCGGTCAGCCCGCGATACGATGGAAAGTTACGGCCGAAGAAAAATGGGAGGACACTCATGAGGAACTTGCAGTTGCCGCGTGCATTCGCGTGGCCGGCGCTACTGGCCTGCGTGCTGCTCGCCGGTGCGATGCTCGCATTCGCCCCCACCGCGAGCCGCGCCCAGGACACCGGCGAGGAATGGAAAGTCGACCCGTTGCGCGGGCCGGTCGATCTCGGCCTCGTCGATCCTTCGCTGATCGGCGCGATCGACATCCACCTCCATATCGATCCCGATGCGCCGGGGACGAGCGGCGTGATCCGTGCGCTCGACGTGATCGAGGCCGTCAACCTCGCCAAGGCGCGCGGCATGCGTGGCTTCGTGTTCAAGACCCATCAGGACGCGGGCTCGGCCGGCTCAGCCTATCTCATGCGCAAGCACGTCGCGCCGGGCTTCGAGGTGTTCGGCCGCATGGCCTCGAACTATGCGACCGGCGGTGTCAACGTCGCCGCGCTCGAGCATTTCAGCCAGATCAAGGGCGGCTGGGGACGTATCTACGAGATGCCGACCCGCGACTCCATCACCGCCACCACGCGTCCCGGCAGCATGGACCCGGCGAATCTCGCCCAGATGCGGCCGTGGATGCTGATGATGCCGGAAGGAACGCCGCCCTACATCGCGGTGTCGAAGAACGGCGAGCTTCTGCCGGAGGTCAAGCACCTCATCGCCGTCCTCGCAAAAATCAGGACGGTCGACAGCAACGGCCGCATGGTGCTCGCGACCGGGCATGCGACGCCCGAGGAGCATCTGATGCTCGCGCGGGAAGGTCGCAAGCAGGGGCTGCAGGTGCTCCTCACCCATCCCGGCGACATTCCGCAACTCGCCGAGGCCGCCCAGCTCGGCGCCTTCATCGAGCTCACCGCATCGACCGTCTACAAGACCCAAGCGGCGCGTGAGAAGGGCGCGGCCTTCGTGAAGAAGGTCGGCGCCGAGCACATCATCGTGTCGACCGATTGCGGCCAGACCGGCAACGTCTACCCGACCGATTGCCTGGTGCTCACCGCGCGCGGTCTGCGCGCCCACGGCGTCACCCAGCGCGAGCTCGACCTCATGTACAAGGTCAATCCGGCGAAGCTGCTCGGATTGCCGCCGCCCGAGGAAAGCCTCGCGGCGACGCTGGGTCGGCCGTGATTTGAGCGCCGCCAGGACACGAGGGCGCGCTCGGCCTTCATGCAGTGGTCATGGCCGGGCTTGTCCCGGCCACCCCGATCATCATGTCGCGGCCGTGCCCCATTTATCGGGGTCGCCGGGACAAGCCCGGCGATGACGATGGGTTGAGGCACCCACATTCGACGAAGCTCGGAATCGGGTGCGCCTCGACGCGCAGGAATCGCGGCTTGCGATTTTCCCGCTACACCACGTCATCCGGTGCAAGCGCGCAGGCGAGGTGCTGATCGACCTCGATCTGCACCGTCGCGTGATTGATCCTGAACTTGACCGAGAGCTGTTCCGACAGCTGATGGATGAAGGCGTCGCCCGGATGCCCGCCAGGCATCACCACATGGCAGGTCAGCGCAATCTCGGTGGTGCTCATCGGCCAGATATGGAGGTCGTGCAGGCTCGCGACGTTCGGCTGCTGCTCGATCAGGCCGCGCACCGCGGCAGGATCGATGTGCGGCGGCACCGCGGCCATCGACATTCCGACGGAGTCGCGCAACAGGCCCCAGGTGCCCCACACGATGACGGCATTGATGGCGAGGCTCACCACCGGATCGAGCCAGAGCCACCCCGTCAGCAGGATCACGAGGCCAGCGACTACGACACCGGCCGAGACCAGCGCGTCGGCCGCCATGTGAAGGAACGCGCCGCGGATGTTGAGGTCGCTCTTGCGGCCGGAGGCGAACAGCGCCGCGGTGATGGCGTTGATCAGGATGCCGATGGCGGCGACGATCATCACCGTCCCGCCGGACACCGGTTCGGGGTTGCCGAGCCGCAGGATCGCCTCCCAGGAGATGGCGCCGACGGTGATCAGCAGGAACACCGCATTGAATAGCGCTGCCAGGATCGACGAGCCGCGCAGCCCGTAGGTGTAGCGGGCGGACGGCGCGCGAGTCACCAGCACGGACGCGATCCATGCGACGAGGAGGCCCAGCACGTCGCCGAGATTGTGCCCGGCATCGGCGAGCAGGGCGACCGAGTTACTGAGAAAGCCGTAGACCGCCTCGACGATCACATAGGTGATATTCAGGGCGATACCGATCGCAAACGCCTTGCCGAAATTGTTGGGCACATGGACATGCGCGCCGCGCAGGCCCAGGCCGTGATCGTGATCATGATCGTGACCGTGGTGACGTGGTCGTGATGGTCGTGATCATGGTCATGATCGTGGTCGTGGGCGTGAGGGGCGCTGCGATGCCCGTCATGATCATGATGCTGGCTCATCGATCACCTCGTCTTACGCCAGCGCGTCATCGGCGCTGGTTTGGTGGCCGTGCTACGGTGTCGGACAACACTAGCAAACAAGGCCCGATTCTGCATGACACGTGCAACAGCGGTTCTCACCCCCGGCATTCCCGTCACCCTCGCCCCGGCGGGAGGCATCAGCTTCGAGGTCGAGGAGGGCCAGCGCCTGCGGCTCACACAGCCGGAGGGCGAGCAGGTCGCCGACTTCATCTCGTTCAACCGCGACGACGTGCGCGAGCTGCTGTCGATGCATTCGAGCCGCGCCGTCAACCTGAGCTGGAAGCTGACCGCGCCCGACGTGCTCTACTCCAACCGCACGCGGCCGATGTGGCAGATCGAGGACGACCTCACGGCGGAAAATTATTGCGGCGGCGGCTATTGCAGCGAGCACCTCAACGTCGCGCGCTATGGCGGGGTCGGGGTCGGCGCACCGAGCTGCCAGTCGAACCTCGAGGCCGCGGTCCGCGGCTACGGCATGGATCGCTGGAGCTTCAACGTCGATACCTGCTTCAACGTCTTCATGACGGTCGCCTACGATGCCGACGGCAAATGGGAGATCCGCCCGCCCAAGGGCAGGCCGGGCGATCACATGACGCTCCTCGCGCTGATGCCGCAGATCGTCGCGATCTCCAACTGCCCGATCCTGTTCAATTCGTGCAACAACTTCCGCCTCAAGCCCCTGACGCTGGAGATTTTGAGGTAGCGGTTGCGGGAGCACTGCCTTGCCAATCGATCAAGTGAGACTTCTGTGACTGAGGAAGACAAGGATCAATGGCGGCTGGATTTCGCGCGCCATCTCAAGGGCGTCCGACTTCAATTCCAGCGCTACAGTCGTTGGAGCGAGTCTTGGGACCATGACCACTGCGCGGCTTGCTGGGCCAAGTTCGCGGACTTCGATGGTCCGGGCATTCTGCATGAAGGATACGCAACGTGCGATGACTATCCACAGGGTGCCCGCTATGAATGGGTCTGCACGTCATGCTTCGACGAACTGAGGGGCAAGATGCAATGGACATCGGTTCCCCCAAACGAACCACAATGAATGTCATGGCGGAAGCGTGTCCTTTCCCTCCCCGTTTTCGGGGAGGGTAGGGTGGGGTCTTACTGACTCGAAGAAGAGCCCCACCCTGCCCTCCCCGAAGACGGGGAGGGAGAAGAGGATCAATCCGACGGCTCGCCCGCGACCACGTAGGCCCACAGCGCCTCGATGTCCTCGGGCGTGAGCGCGTCCTCCCACGGCGGCATGCCGCCTTTGCCGTAGGTCACCGAATTGACGAAGCGCGTGTGCGCGTCGTGGGGGAAGTTGCGCAGGTCGAATGCCCATTCCGGATTGCGCATGCGGATGCCGTGGCAGGTCGCGCAATTCATGGCGAACAGCGTTTCGCCCTTCTTGATCTCGTCCGGCGGGAAAGTCTGCGCCGCGGCGCTCGCGCCGGTGAGCGCGAGGCCGAGGCCGATCATTGCGATGAACTTCATGTGCTGCAGTTTTACTTCGACGGAATTCCGAATGATGCGTCACCGATGACGCATCGATGCCGATGCCTCAACGCCGACGCCTCATTGCGGCATCAGCGCGAAAGTCCATACCGATCCACCCGCCGGCACCTTGTCGGCGACCTTCATCACCCGGTTGAGCACGCCGCCGACGCCGGACAGCACGGTCACGTACTGCCGGCCGTTGTGCGTGTAGGTGATCGGCGGCGCGTTGATCGCCGAGCTCGTCTTGAACTTCCACAGTGTCTGCCCGGTCGCCTGGTCGAGCGCGGTGAAGTCGCCGTTCATTCGGCCCGTGAACAGGAGCCCGCCGCCGGTCGCGAGCATGCCGGCCGAGATCACCGTGCCGTTGACCGGCACCTTCCACGCGGTCTTACCGGTGAGCGGATCGAACGCGATCTGGTAGCCCCAAGGCTCGTCGGGCTTCGGGAACGGGAAGCTCGTCTCGACCGCGGTCGAGCCCTGGCCCATCACGAAGTTGAGCTTGGTGTATTTCATGATGCGCGGGATTTCCCAGGCATTGATGTAGGCGAGCTTGGTGATCGGACTGAAGGCCATGAGTGAGGCGTTGGTGCCGCGCGACGGCCAGATTTCGACGGTCTCGCCCTTCATGGCGCGCTCGAGGGTATCGGTGAGCACCGGGCGGCCGGTCTTGAGATCGACCCCGCTCGCCCAGGTGACCTTCACGAAGGGGTTCGCGGCGATCAGCTTCCCGTTGGTGCGATCGATCACATAGAAGAAGCCGTTCTTGTTGGCGGAGAACAGCACCTTGCGCGGCTGCCCCTCGATCGTGAGGTCGGCGAGCACGGGCTCGGCGGTGCCGTCGAAGTCGTAGCTCTCGTTCGGAATGTACTGGTAGTGCCACACGAGCTCGCCGGTCTTCGGGCGGATGGCGATCACGCTCGCCGTGTAGAGGCTGTCGGCGCCGTCGCGATAGACGGGATTGTACGGTTCGGCATTGCCGGTGCCCCAATAGACGAGGTCGAGCTCGGGATCATAGGAGCCGTTCTGCCAGGTGGCGCCGCCGCCGTATTTCCACGCATCCGGCTGGTCCTTGGGCCAGGTCTCCGATCCCGGCTCGCCGGGCGCCGGAATGGTGTAGCGCTGCCACAGCTTCTTGCCGGTGTCGGGGTCCCAGCCGATCAGGAAGCCGCGCGTCGTGCGGTCGCCGCCCGCGACCCCGGTGACGACGACGCCGTTCGCGATCAGCGGCGCGATGATGCCGGTGTAGCCTTCCTTGAAGTCGGCGAACTTCGACTTCCAGATTTCCTTGCCGGTCTTCATGTCGAGGGCGATGACGTGGGCGTCGATCGACTCGCGGAACAGCTTGCCGTTGTAGATCGTCGCGCCGCCACGATAGATGATGCCGGAGGATGAGATTCGCACCGCGCCGCGGTCGTACTCGACCGGCGTGCGCCAGATCATCTCGCCGGTCGCGACGTCGAGCGCATAGGTCCAGTTGCCGTTCACCACGTACATGACGCCGTTGTAGATCGTGGGCTGGCCGAGTTCGCCGGATTCGTTGGCGAGGCTCGTCGCCCACACCGGCACCAGGCGCTTGACGTTGGACGTGTTGATCTCTTTGAGCGGGCTGAACTGCTCGAGATTGTAGCCCATGCCGAAGGTGGTGACGTTCTCGCTGTTCTTGCCGTTGTCGATCAGCTCCTGCGCCGTCTGGGCCGTCGCACAGCCACACCACGAACACAACAGCGCCGCCACCATCCGCTTCATGATTTCCTCCTTGCCGGGGGCGGCACTATAGGCCAAAGGGAAATGCCGATGTAGGAGCGCATTCGCCGCACCGCGCGTTCACGTGTATAGGAAAGAACAATGAAAGCTGTGTACATCGAAAAGCATGGCGGCCCCGACGTTCTCACGTACGGAGAGCTGCCCGATCCCGTCGCCAAGCCCGGAGAGATCGTCGTCGACATCAACGCGGCGAGCGTCAACGGCGCCGACTGGAAGGTGAGGGCCGGCAAGTCGTATCGGGTCAGCGAATTCCCTTACGTGTTGGGGCGCGACTTCTCCGGCGTCGTCAGCGCCGTCGGCGAGGGCGTGCGCGACTTCAAGATCGGCGATCACGTGTTCGGCGTGTGCGACATGGGCCATGAGGGCGCCTACGCGGAAAAGATCGCGATCAACGCCGCGATCGTCGCAAAGAAGCCGGACGACATCTCCGACGCCGACGCCGCGGCCCTCGCGCTCGCCGGCCTCACCGCGCTCGTGTCGATCGAGGACACCATCAAGCTCAAGCCCGGCGAGACCATCCTGATCCAGGGCGGCGCCGGCGGCGTCGCCAATTTCGCCGTGCAACTCGCCAAGCACATCGGCGCCCGCGTCATCACCACCGGGCGCAAGGAGAACCACGACTACCTGCGCTCGATCGGGGCCGACGAGGTCATCGACTACACGACGACCGATTTCACCAAGGTGGTCTCGAACGTCGATGCCGTGTTCGAGACGGTCGGCGGCGCGGTCGCGGACAAAAGCTTCGAGGTGATCCGGCCGGGCGGCCGCGCCGCCTTCATCGGGTCCGGCCCGCAGGCGCCGCCTTCGCCGCGCGCCGACGTGCGCTCGCTGCGGCCCGACGTGCAGCGCGACCGGGCGCGTCTCGAGCGGATCGTCGAGCTCGTGCAGTCGGGCGCCGTGCGGGCGCCGGAGATCACGGTGTATCCGCTCTCCGAGGCGATCGCCGCCCAAAAGGTGAGCGAGGGCCGCCATCTGCGCGGCAAGCTCGTGTTCAAGGTGCGGTAAGCGCGCGACGGGCCGATTTTCCGCAGCGTCATCGCGGGGCTTGTCCCGGCGACCCCGTTCACAAGGCACGGCGCAATCACCTCGCCCCGCGTGCGGGGAGAGGTCGGATCGCGTCAGCGATCCGGGTGAGGGGGCGGTTTCGCGAGTCTGAGCGGCATTGGAAATCTCGGAGGCTCAGAATCGTGAAACCGCCCCCTCACCCCGACCCTCTCCCCGCACGCGGGGAGAGGGAGCAGCGGCGCCGCGCCTTCTGGCAGCGTTGGGTGAGCGCCCAACAGCAGCGCCTTCACCGCTCCCCAACCAATACGAACCACTCGTCCTCGGTGAGCACGTTGACGCCGGCCTCGCGGGCCTTGTCGAGCTTCGAGCCGGCGCCGGGGCCGGCGACGACGTAGTCGGTCTTCTTCGACACCGACGCTGCGACCTTGGCGCCGAGGCGCTCGGCCATCGCCTTCGCCTCGTCGCGCGTCATCTTTTCGAGCGAGCCGGTGAACACCACGGTCTTGCCGGCGACCGGCGAATCGCTCTTCGCCTCCTCCATGGCGGTGACCGTGATTTGCGCGAGCAGCCGGTCGAGCACTTCGCGGTTGTGCGGCTCCTTGAAGAACTCGACGATGGCGTCGGCCACCACCTCGCCGATCCCCTCGACGGCGTTGAGGTCCTGATACGCCTCCGACTCCGGGCCGGCGGCCGCGGCGGCGACGCCGTCGCGCAGCGCTTCGATCGTTCCGTAATGGCGCGCGAGCAGCTTCGCGTTGGTCTCGCCGACATGGCGGATGCCCAGCGCGAAAATCAGCCGGTTGAGCGAGATGGTGCGCCGCGCCTCGATAGCCGCGAAGAGGTTGCGCACGGAAAGATCGCCGAAGCCTTCCTCCTCTTCGAGCTTTATGCCGCGGTTGCGCTTCGCAAGCGTGAAGATGTCGGCCGGCTGCTTGATCCAGTCGCGTTCGAAGAACAGCTCGATCTGCTTGTCGCCCAAGCCTTCGATGTCGAAGGCGAGGCGCGAGGCAAAATGCTTCAGGCGCTCCACCACCTGGGCGCGGCAGATGAGGCCGCCGGTGCAGCGGCGCACCACGTCCTCCTTGCCGGTGCGGGGATTGACCTCGCGCACCGCGTGGCTGCCGCACACCGGGCAGACCGTCGGGAACACGTAGGGTGTCGCATTGGCCGGCCGCTTGTCGATCACGACGCCGAGCACCTGCGGGATGACGTCACCGGCGCGCTGGATGCGCACGGTGTCGCCGATCCGCACGTCCTTGCGCGCGATCTCGTCCTCGTTGTGGAGCGTCGCATTGGTGACGACGACGCCGCCGACGGTCACCGGCTCGAGCCGCGCCACCGGGGTCAGCGACCCGGTGCGGCCGACCTGGATGTCGATGTCATGCAAGATCGTGGTCGCCTGCTCGGCCGGGAACTTGTGCGCCGTCGCCCAGCGCGGACTGCGCGAGACGAAGCCGAGCCGCTCCTGCAGGTCGAGCCGGTCGACCTTGTAGACGACGCCGTCGATGTCGTAGCCGAGCGTCGCGCGGCGGGTCTCGATGTCGCGATAGACCGCGATCATCTCCTCGACCGAACGCGTGAGCCTGGTGAGCGGATTGACGCTAAAGCCGCGGCCCTTGAACCATTCGAGCATGCCGAACTGGGTGTCCTCCGGCATCTCGCTCATCACGCCCCAGGCATAGGCGAAGAACTTGAGCGGCCGGCTTGCCGTGATCGCCGGGTCGAGCTGGCGCAGCGAGCCGGCGGCGGAGTTGCGCGGATTGGCGAACACCGGCTTGCCCTCGGCCGCCTGGCGCTCGTTGAGCGCAAAGAAGTCGGCATGGGCCATATAGACCTCGCCGCGCACCTCGCAGATGTCGGGGTTCCGGTTCCCGTGCAGCCGCTCCGGGATCTCGCGGATGGTGCGGACATTGGCGGTAACGTCCTCGCCCTCGAAGCCGTCGCCGCGGGTCGCGGCATTGACGAGCCGCCCGCCCTCGTAGCGCAGCGAGCACGACAGGCCGTCGATCTTCGGCTCGGCGGTGAAGGCGAGCGGATCATCGGCGGGGAGGCCGAGGAACCGCTTCACCCGGTTGGCGAAATCGACCACCTCCTCGTCATCGAACACGTTGCCGAGCGAGAGCATCGGCACCGCGTGGCGGACCTTGGCGAACTTCGCCGCCGGCGCCGCGCCGACCCGGCGGGCGGGCGAATCGGCCCGCACGAGGTCGGGAAAAAGCGCCTCGATGGCGTCGTTGCGCTGCCGCAGCGCGTCGTAGGCGGCGTCCGAGACCGTCGGTGCGTCCTCCTGGTAATAGCGCTTGTCGTGGGACGCGATTTCGGCGGCGAGCCGCTTGAGCTCGGCCTTGGCCTGGGCGGCCGTGAGTGCGTCGGGGGCAATGCGTGAGGGGTCCTTGGCGGTCATCGGATCGGTCGGTTTGCAGGGGCCGGCTCAAGCGGCAATCGCACTTCCGGACCTACCTTGTCTAGCCGCAGCCATCCGCGTAACTTATAGCGGCAATCACATCCAAGGAGCGCGGGTCCAATGAAGGCCTCAACCTACCTCAAATATGCTCTGCCGTTCCTCGCACTGGGGCTCGCGGCGCTTCCGGCATCGGCGAACATGGTTCGCATCTATGTCACCAACAGCGCCGGCGACAGTATCGACGTCATCGACCCCGCGACTCAAAGCGTCGTGCAAGAGATCAAGGACATCGAAGGCGCCCACGGCGTCAACTTCTCGCCGGACGGCTCGAAGGTCTATGTCAGCAATGAGGAAACCGCCTCGCTCGACGTGTTCGACCGCGAGAGCGGCAAGCTTATCAAGGAAATCAAGCTGAGCGACCGGCCGAACAACATCGCGGTCAGCAAGAACGGCGACCGGGTGGCGATCGCGATCGCCCGCGGCAAGGGCGGACTAGACATCGTCGACACCAAGACGATGACCCTCAAGAAGACGATCCCGAACGGCGGCGGACGCCTGCACAACGTCTACATCACCCCGGACGGCAAATACGTCATCGGCGGCTCGATCCCGTCGAAGAAGTTCTATGTCTTCGATCTCGACAAGGAAGAACTCGCCTGGGACCTGCAGATGGACCTCGGCGTGCGCCCGATGGCGATCGAGGCCAACCCGGACGGCTCGACCAAGCGCGTCTTTATCCAGATGTCCGAGCTCAACGGCTTCTCGGTGGTCGATTTCGCCCAGCGCAAGGAAGTCACCAAGGTGCCCCTGCCGGAGCCGCCGGAGCAGTACGATCACGGCGGCTACCGCACCAACGAGCCGTCGCACGGCATCAGCGTCTCGCCCGACAACAAGACCTTGTGGGTGACGAGCATTCCGAACAACGCGGTCTACGCCTATTCGCTGGACAGCCTGAAGAACGTCGGCCGTGTCGAGCTGCCGGGCTACAAGGTCGCCGGAAAGAACGGGTCGCTCTCGGATGTCGCGAACTGGACGACCTTCACGCCGGACGGCAAGTTCCTCTACATCTCCAACGCCGGCTCGCGCTCGATCTCGGTGGTCGACGCGCCCAACATGAAGTTCGTCAAGTCGATCCCGGTCGGTGAGGTGCCCAAGCGCATTAACACGATGGTCGCCAACTGACGACATTGCCTCGTTGAGAACCAAGATGGCCGGGCTTGCCCGGCCATCTCTGTTATTGGGGACACGGTTGGTCGCCGGATTGTTGCGGAACACCGCCCGGTGCCGCCCCCTCAGGCGGTCACGGCAGGGCTCGTACCGGCCACCCCGTTCAACACGGCACGGCCCGTGCCCAACGATCGGCATCGCCGGGACGAACCCGGCAATGACGCGCAAAGAAATGGGCTGCGTGCCTTACTTCTTCCCCGGCGCCAGCGTCGCGCCCTTTGCCCACGCCGCGATTGCCTGCCAGTTCGGATCGTTCCGGTCGGCGAACTGCCGGCCTCCGGAATGGAAGGCGTCGCCACCCGCCTCCGGGGCCAGCGGGTGAATGAGGATCTTGCTCTTGAGCGGATCGTCGGCGGCCTCGACGATCTTCGACACCGTGTCGAAATTCTTGCGGCTCTGTTCCTCGGTCCAGGCGTGCTGCCCGGCCGGCAGCCGCTCCAGACGCAACTGGTTGTTGGCTTCGGCGTGGCACATCACGCAGCGCGCATGTCCGGGCCGCTTCTCGAGGAAAATCGGCTCAACCTTGGCCTTGAAGTACTCGTAATCGAGCGACGAGGCGGCGCGCGAGACGAAGGGCATGGACGCGACGAGCGCCGCAGTCGCGAGCGCGGTGACGATACGAACCAACATGACGTCCTCCGAAAACGGCTTACTTGCTGGCCGGCGCGAGCGTCGCGCCCTTGGCAAATTCGGCGATGGTCTTCCAGTCGGGATCGTTCTTGTCGGCAAACTGACGGCCGCCGTTGTGGAAGGAGTCGCCGCCGGCTTCGGGCGCCAGCGGATGCAGCAGGATCTTGCTCTGGAGCGGATCGTCGACAGCCTGGACGATCTTCGAGACGGTCTCGAAATTCTTGCGGGTTTGTTCCTCGTTCCAGGTGGTCGCGCCGGGGGAAAGCTCCTGAAGGCGGAGCATGTTGTTCGCACCGGCGTGGCACATCACACAGCGCGCATGGGTCGGCCGCTTGGTAAGGAAGATCGGCTGCACCTTGGCCTTGAAGTAGTCGTAGTCGAGCTTGGTCTCGGCGCGCGACCCGAGCGGTGCAGTGACGACGAACAGCGCCGCAGCAGCGACGGTCGCGATGAAGGTGGCAAAGCGAGCCGGCATTTTGTGTTTCCTCCCAAGGATTGCGGCCGGACATTAGCAGACGACGAAGCCGCGCGCGACGGGGTCCATTCTTCCCCGGCTTCGAGGAGGTGGCCGAGCGTAGCGAGATCGGGTGGGGTCCGCGAGCGATAGCGAGCAAGAAAGAAAGGGCTGCAGCGAGCAAGAAAGAGCCCCACCCCGCCCCCCGAAGGCGGGGAGGGATAGCGCGCTACCCCGCCGCAGCGCGAATGAGGCGCTCCGCGGCGGCGCGCGCTTCCGCGGTGATCTCGGCGCCGGCGAGCATGCGGGCGATTTCCTCGCGGCGCCGCTCGGGCTCGAGCTCGGCGACCCGGGTCGCGGTGCGGCGACCCCGTGCGAGCGCATCCTTGGTGATGAGGTAGTGGTGGCCGGCTCGCGCCGCGACCTGGGGCGCATGGGTGACTGCCAGCACCTGGACCCGGCGGCCGAGGCGGGCGAGCCGCACGCCGATGGCGTCGGCGACCGCCCCGCCGACTCCCGTGTCGATCTCGTCGAACACGAGGCTCGGCGCCGAGCCGCGGTCGGCAATCACCACCTTGAGCGCCAGCATGAAGCGGGCAAGCTCGCCGCCCGAGGCGACTTTCATAAGCGGACCGGCCGGGGTGCCGGGATTGGTGCGCACCCAGAACTCGACGCGGTCGATGCCCTCCGCCATCGGCGCGTCGGGAGTGGTGGTGATCGCCGTCGAGAACCGGGCCTGCTCGAGCTTGAGCGGCTTGAGCTCGGCATTCACCGCCTTGTCGAGGGTTTCCGCGACCTGCCGGCGCCGTTCGGAGAGTTTCGCCGCCGCCGCGGCATAGCGCTCGGCCGCGGCGCTGGCCTCCTTCTCGAGCGCGGCGAGGCGCGCGGCGCCGGCATCGATCAGCGCGAGGTCTGCCGCATAGCGCGCGGCGAGCGCGGCAAGCTCGTCGACCGGCGCCATGTATTTGCGCCCCGCGGCGCGCAGCGCGAATAGCCGCTCCTCGATGCGCTCGAGCTCGTGCGGATCATAGGCCGCGGCGGCGAGTGCCTGCTCGATATGGCTGCGTGCCTCGTCGAGCGCGGTGAGCGCAGCGTCGAGCGCCTTCACCGCAGGCTCGATGTAGAGCGGCGCTTGGGCGTGGCGGCGCTCGAGCCGCCGCACCGCAGCCGCCAGCATCGGCACCGGCGATTGCGAGCCTGCCACCACCGATTCAGCCTCACGCAAATCCTCGGCAACCTTTTCCGCCTGCATCATGCCGGTGCGGCGGCCGGCGAGCGAGGTCTCCTCGCCGGGCTCCGGCGCTAGCTCGCCAAGCTCCTGTGAGGCATGACGCAGCCACTCGGCCTCGCGCTGCGCGCGCTCGACCTCGGCACGATGACGGGCAACCTCCTCCTCGGCGGCGCGGCGCAGCGCCCACAGTCGTGCGACCTCGGCGGCGTCGGCGTCGAGCCCGCCATAGGCATCGAGCAGGCGGCGGTGGGTCGCGACCTCGACCAGCGCGCGATCGTCGTGCTGCCCGTGGATTTCGACGAGGGCCGCGCCGACGGCGCGCAGGACCTGCACCGCCACCGGCTGGTCGTTGAGGAAGGCGCGGGTTCGCCCGTCGGCGAGTTGGACACGGCGCAGAATGAGCTCGTCCTCGGCCGGAATGTCGTTCGCCGCGAGGGTCGCACGCGCCGGATGATCGAGCGCCACGTCGAAGGCGGCCGTGACCTGGCCCTGCTCGGCGCCCTGGCGCACGAGCCCGGCGTCGCCGCGCCCGCCGAGCGCCAGCGCAAACGCATCGAGCAGGATCGATTTACCGGCGCCGGTCTCGCCAGTGAGCACCGAGAGCCCCGCCGCAAAGTCGATGTCGAGGCGGTCGATCAGGACGATGTCTCGGATCGAGAGCCGGGTCAGCATCAAGGTCCCCGTCGGCCGCGAATTGCGGCGGCCGCCTTTTTTGTTCGCACCCGTGAGCCAAACATTCAATACGCCGCGCGGCTGCGCATTCCGCGCGACTCTGAAGTGGAACCGGTCTGCGATCAACGATCCGTGATCACCCCGTTGAATTTGCGGCCGTCGGCCACCATTCACTACCCCACGGCAGGAACGGCCCGAGTTCCGTGGGCCTGTCGACCCGGGTCAAGCCTTTGGAGGGATGATGAAACTGGTCGCAGCGCGGGGACAATCGCGAAAAAGTTAGGAACGCGTTAATGCCATTTGAACCTCGAGCCGAGCGGGAAAGACTAACTTTACAGAAATCGGGGGAAATCGATCACATGAACAACTCCTCGCTCTATGCCGCAGACCGGGTGACCCACTTGAAGATCGTGGCCGTCTCCCTGGTTGCCTCCATCGTGTTCCTGGTCGTGGCGATCGCCGCGCGGACTTCGTTGGAGACTGGCTACATGGCGTCCGGTCCGGCTCTGAAGGCCGGCCAACCGATGGCAGTCACCCGCGGCGACATCACGGTCATCCGCTGAAATTCGCCCGCAACCGAGTTTAGTGCCCCCAGGCATGAGTACCCGCGTCAGTACCTGCGTTAAGCCCCCCAGTTGCGTAGCAAGCGGTTGCGTAGCGTTACCAGCGTACCGCGTTTCTAGAGTCAGTTCGTTCGCGTACCCCACCCCCCAGTAGCGTCGTGTGCGTTTGCGTACCCACCCAAAGTAACCCAGTACCCACCCCACCTACCCCCCAAAAACGCGCCTCCCAAGGGCGCGTTTTTTTTCATTGGGCCTGACGCTCCCGGGCGACGGCGACGCTCGCCTCCATCGGTTTGCCGGAAAACGCCACGTTCGACGGCGCGCCCGTGGGCGAGCCGCCTTCCGGTTCGAGCGAAACAGCAAAGCTCGCGTCGCTGATCAGGCCCGGGTCGGCGGCGAGGACGTTGCTCAACTCGGTGACATCCCCCGGACCGGCGAGCCCGAGCGAACGAGGCGCCGGAAACCTGCTCGATATCACCCACAGCTCGTAGCTCTTGCCGGGCTCGCGCGGGGCGCCGACGCGGCGCAGCGTCAGGCTGTGGTCGCTCGCATCGAGGACAAGCACGAAGGCCGGCGACACGGCATCGCGCTGAAGTACCGCGACGAAGCGCGAAGGCGGGGATGGCGATCCGGGCTCGACGGATTTTGCCGTCGGCACGGGAGGTTTTGGGTAGAGCGAGCCCGGCAGCAGCCCCGGTGCCCATCTCGGCACGAGGATAAAGGCGAGCAGCGCCGCCGCGAGCGATCCCATGAAGATCGCACGCGTGCGCCAGCGCGCCGCCCGCGCCTGCAGGGCCCGGACGTTTGGTATCGCCCCTGGTGGCGGCGATGGCGTAGGCTGCGGCGGCGTCGGGTCCGGCAGGCGCACCGTCTCGCTCGGTGCGATCTCGGGCAGCTTCTCCTTGATGGCATCCCAGACCGCCGGCGGCGGCTCCATGTCGGCGGTCAGCACATGAAGCTCACCGAGCCGGCGCTCCCAGCGACCGACGAGGGCGGCGAAGACGGCATCGGCTGCGATGCGATCCTGGGCGCCTTTGCGCTCTTCTCCATCCAGCGTCCCGAGCACGTATTCGGCCGCCAGCATGTCCTCCGACAGCGCCAGCGAGAGGTCGTCAGGTTGATCGCGCGGCTCGTCCCGGGTACGCCGGACTCATGCCTTGAGACACTCCTGGATATCGAACAGGGTGCGGCGCAGGCCGGACCTCACGGCGGCGACCGGCTGGTGGAATTCGGCGGCGAGCTCATCGCGGCTGCGCCCGCTGTAATAGGCGGTGAGGACGAGGCGCCGGCGCTCCTCGTCGAGGCGGCCCATGCAGGCAAGCAGCCGCTTGAGCTCGTCGGTCATCTGCTTCGCAGAGGGGTCGGCCACGGCGGGTGCGGCGATCGTCGCATCCTCGTCGGCAAACTTATGTGGATCGGCGCGAACGAGGTCGATCGCGCGATTTCGGGCGATCGCCAGCATCCACGTGAGCGGCGAAGCCGCTGCCGGATCGAACTCACCCGCCGTGGTCCAGACCTTGAGATAGATCTCCACCATGACGTCGTGGGCCACATCGGCGCGCCGCACGATGCGCAGTAGCACGCCATAGAGCTTTGCAGCGGTCGCCTGATAGACGCGTTCAAACGCCGCCGCGTCGCCCTTGGCGACGGCAGCGAGGAGCCAGATCAGTTCCGGCGAGGTCAGCATGCCCTGAGCGCCCATCGCCTCGCCCCTCCGCGGGAACGGCCGATTATTGCCGGGTCAGGGTGTGCCGTCGAGGCGGAAAAGGGCGGCTGCGATGAGGAGGGGAGGCTGTCTGTTCGGCAGGTTGCGAATGCTCGCCGGCCACACGCGCGGCGACGCGGAATTGCTCACCGTCAGGCCACAGCGCCCCGCGCCCGGAGCGCGCCGAGCGGGTCGATGTCGGCACGGGGCTCGTCCGCCGGGCGCTCGCGATTCTGGTCGCGCTCGTCCATCTGCTCGACCTTCTTGAGCTCGTCGAAGCTTTCATGGAGGGCGATCTTCGCCTCCTCGAGCTGGACGGCGAGCTCGCCCGCGGACCGCTTGAGATTGTCGCGCCGGGCGGTGGCTGCCTTGGCGTAGGTGGGGTAGGCGAAGTGAGCGGGATCATGGATGCCCGCGCGGTCCTGCTCGGCGCCGATCTCGCGGTCGAGGTCGGCCACCATACGCTGGAAGTCGGCAATCATGGCTTCGATCTGAGCGACCTTGCGCCGCTTCTCCTCGACCTGGAATTTCTTCAGGCGAATGAGCGTGTTACGCGACTTCATCGGCTCGGACTCCCACAAACGTCAGCGACGGCACAAGCCGGCGAAACCGACGCCCTGCCACGCCCCAACGATCGCGACCTTGGCACGACAGTGTTAGTTTTCGGTTTCCGTCGACCCCCGGATTTCTGTTGTCGGGGTGGCGTTTAGGCCGCGGACCGCACGTTCCTCGGCAAAGGCGCCGGGCGCGGAGAGGGGGGAGCGCCGGGCCCGGCTCGCCGGATTTTTCAGTATCTTTCTTGCGCAAAGCGGGCGGACTCGCTTGCGCCATTAACGTCGTGTTTACCCGCATCGTTAATGATTAGTCCACGGTTCACGGGACCAACGATTTGCCCCCGGGCGAGTCATGCGAGCCAGTTAACCTTGGTTCTTAAAGTCAGAACTCGAGCCAGACGATGCTAGGAGAATCCTTCAATTCCAGAGCATTGGGACACGTTGATCAAAAATCGCTCAGCAGTCCTTGCGCAGTGGAATCAGGTTTTGTTAACCATAGCACGTTAAGTTTCGAATCAGTTGTCCCAAGGCGTTTTCTCATGGCCGCCCCGAGCGGCAGGCCGACCTGAGCCGGATGCGGCGCGGATAGGGGACTGGCATGCGGGTTCTACTGATCGAAGACGATAGCGCCACGGCGCAATCGATCGAGTTGATGCTCAAGTCGGAGAGCTTCAACGTCTATACGACGGACCTCGGCGAGGAGGGCGTCGATCTCGGCAAGCTCTACGATTACGATATTATCCTGCTCGATATCAATTTGCCGGATATGTCGGGCTACGAGGTGCTCCGCGCGCTGCGGGTCTCCAAGGTCAAGACCCCGATCCTCATCTTGTCCGGCCTCGCCGGCATCGAGGACAAGGTGAAGGGCCTCGGCTTCGGCGCCGACGACTACATGACCAAGCCGTTTCACAAGGACGAGCTCGTCGCGCGCATCCACGCCATCGTGCGGCGCTCCAAGGGCCACGCCCAATCGATCATTCAGACCGGCGACCTCGTGGTCAATCTCGACACCAAGACGGTGGAGGTGCAGTCGCAGCGCGTCCATCTCACCGGCAAGGAGTACCAGATGCTGGAGCTCCTTTCGCTGCGCAAGGGCACGACGCTCACCAAGGAGATGTTCCTCAATCATCTCTATGGGGGCATGGACGAGCCCGAGCTCAAGATCATCGACGTGTTCATCTGCAAGCTGCGCAAGAAGCTCGCCAACGCCTCGAGCGGCAAGAACTTCATCGAGACGGTGTGGGGCCGCGGCTATGTGCTGCGCGAGCCGAGCGAGGACGACGCCCGCATCCCGGCGTGACGCGCTGCCTGACCCCTCTTCCAGAGCTCGGAACCCCGCCGCGAGGCGGGGTTTTTGTCTCGGTATGCCGCCATGAACCAACCTAACTTCGCCTATGCGGATGCTGCCGTTGGTCTTCAATCCCAATTCAGTGATTCAGCGACTCGGACAATTCATGGGCTGCGTCCACGCTCGCAAACGGCTTTTTGGCGCGGCCCAGTTTGTTCTCGACGCTCACCGCGCGGTCTCTTCGTCGGCTTCGGCGTCGAACAAGTCGCTGTACGCCTGTTCGATCTGGCGCGTCTCCTCGTCGGTCAGGGCGGCGAACTCTTTGTCGCGTGCGCGCTTGGACAGTCGCCCCTGATTCTGCTTCAGGAAGCCGAACAGGCTGTCGAGCGTCCGGTCGGGCATATCTACGATCGATTCGACGACGGCGCGAAAGCGGTCAAAGTTCTGAAGATACTTCGTTTCATCAGGCAGGTCGCGCTCGATCGTTTGCCGCACGCAGGCATAAAGGAATTCGGCGTGAGGCGTCGCATCGAAGAAGCGATAGAAATCCCCGGTGTCGTTGAGGACCTGGATATTGTTCGTGCCGGTCGATTGCCACTGAATGACGGGGAGAAGCCGCTTGGAATAGCTCTCCAGAACCGCACGATATTCGTCTATCCTCTCAAGGATCGCGGCAGATACAGGGAAGTGAACGCCCGGCGGATTGTAGCCGCGCCGCGCGAGGACGTGATGGATGAGGTAGCGATGGAGGCGCCCGTTGCCGTCCTCGAACGGATGAACGTAGACGAAGCCGAAAGCGAGCACGGCCGCGGCGATGACGGCGTCCAGATGCTCCTCGGCACTCCGGTCGAAAGCGATCATTCCCTCGACGAGTGAGGGCAGGTCTTCGGGGCGAGCGCTGATATGATCGGGAATCGGTGCGCGCGTATGGCGGTCATGCTCGCCGACGAATCCGTCCTCACGCCTCAGGCCAAGATGCACGAAACGTTCATCGCCGATTACGATCCGCTGGAGCCGCAGCAACTCGTCCAGCGTCAGCGCCTTACGTCCGGCCTCGCCGATTGCCCGTCCCCAGCGCTGAATGCGACCCTGGGGCGGCCTTTCGCCTTCGATGACGTAGCTGGATTTTGAATCCTTGAGGAGCAGGAAGGCTGCGGTTCGGGCCATAAGATCGCGCGGCACACGGCTCACGATCTCTCGCGCGCGGCCGGCGAGGTTCATGGCCGTGAATTGCTCGATCGCCGGGGTACGAAAAACGAGCGGACAAAAGGTGGCTGTGCCGGGCAGGTTGTTCTTGACGCGGTGGCGCGGTGAATTCTCTCCTTCGATTCCGAGCTGTTGGGACGGATCGAGGGCGAGAACGTAAGTGCCCATGTTGGCGGAGGGCAGGTCGAGCTTTTGCCCAGTGAGCCACTCGTAAAGGAACCAGATGCGGCGCGCGTAGCTCCCCGTGGGGCGCGCGCGGACAATCGCCTCCACGTCGGCCGGGCCGACGGCGAGAAAAAGACGCTTGAGAACGGCGAGATCCAGCCCCTCATACTTCAATGCGAAAGTGAGATGCCCTTCGAGAGTCGGTTGAGGCTCGTAGCGCGGTGAATAGAGACGCCATTCAGGGGTATCGACGGCCCGGTGGCGGGCGCCGATAGCCGAGAGTTGGCGTGGCAACGGCACGGATGGCCCGCGAGGGGTGCCAAGAAAGGCGTCGATCAGCGCCGCGTAGCCGGCTGGGGTGGCGCGTTCGGGAAGAGACTGTTCATGAAAAACCATGACAGGCCCTGAAAAACGGTTCCGATTCAACTCGCTCATTGAAGAACGCTTCCTTGCGAAGGCATTTTCTAAGCACTCCGCGCGTGAAAAACAATAACAGTCAATGAAAAATCATTACTCTACGATAGGATCGATGAAAAATGATAATCGACTAGAGCTCGATCGTCGGGGGCATGCGGCGATTGGCCGAAAAGCCCCTGGCACGGCGATTGCTCCCCTTTCGCCCGCAAATAAACGACGGCCTAGCCGCCCTGCCGGCAGCCCAAGGAGGAACCATGAACCGCGCCGCTCTCACCGAAAAGATTCTCGACATCAAGCGCGAGAAGGGCTGGACGTGGCAACACATCTGCAAGGAGATCGGCGGCATGTCGCCGATGCTGATCACCGGCGCGCTGCTCGGCCAGATGAAGTTGACGAAGCCGCTCGCCGCCAAGGCCGCCGAGTTGTTCTCCCTCACCAAAGCCGAGCAGTCGATGCTCAACGAGGTGCCCCATCGTGGCACTCCGATGCCGCCCACCGATCCGCTGATCTACCGGTTCTACGAACTCGTGATGGTGAATGGGCCGGCGTGGAAGGCGCTGATCGAGGAGGAGTTCGGGGACGGCATCATGTCGGCGATCGACTTCGATCTCGAGATGGAGCGGCAGCCCGATCCGCGCGGCGACCGCGTCCGGATCACGATGTCGGGCAAGTTCCTCCCCTTCAAGTATTACGGCGCGAGCGGCAACGCCCCGCAATACGGCTACAAGGAGGAGTGAAGCGGGCCTTCGGGACCGCGCTTGAGCCGCATCAGCGTTGCGGCCGGTCAGACCAGCCCGGCGCGATGGAACTTGGTTTCGATGATGTCGCGGTCGAACGGCTTCATGACGAAATCGTCGGCCCCGGCGCGCAGCGCCTGGTTGATGTAGGCCATGTCGTGCTCGGTCGTGCAGAACAGCACCTTGGGCCGCGAGCCGCCGGGCAGGTTGCGCATTTCCTTGAGGAAGGTCATGCCGTCCATCCGCGGCATGCTCAAATCCAGGAACACCACGTCGGGCAGTCCGACCCGGCACATGTCGAGCGCCTGCACGCCGTCTTCCGCTTCGGAAATCTCGAATTTCATCTCTTCCAGGATGCGGCGCGCGACCTTGCGAATGACGTTGGAATCATCGACCACGAGACAGGTCTTCATCGTTTCTCCCCTGCGTCGGCCGGTGCCGCCCTTGGTCGTGAAACCTGGAGGTCTGGCCCGGCGAGGGATCGTCGAAAAAGCCGTCGCAGGACCGTTCAACAACGAGGTCGGTGATCAAAAGTGCGGGCACGTCCGCGCGTACGGAGCCAACCTCCGCCGCGTGAAACCGGCACCATGCGCCGCAAAGCTTTCGGATTGGTTTCGGCAACCGCAGGATGTCGCCGCAAACCGGCGGATGTCGCCGGTTTTTCCAGGCAAATCCCGGCTCAGCGCGCCGAGACGACGACGGCGTCGCCCTCGGTTTCGATGGTCGCGCCGAGCCCGCAATGCCGCGCCAGCAGGCCGGCATAGAACGGCTGGATCGCATGGGCATCCACCGCGCCGCCTGCCGGATTGCCCGCGAGGAGGCTCGGCACCGCCTGGGCGATGCGGGCGTTGAGTCCCTTAGCCGTGATCTTGAAGGTCGTCGCCTCGGCGGAGCCTGCCGATTCCACCGAAAGCACGCCGCCGCGCGGGATCGCTTGCGCGGCAACAACCAGCATGTTGAGCAAGAGCTTGACGCGGTTCTTGGGCAGCAGCACCCGCGGTACGCTCCAGGCGAGCTTGACCTTGTCGTCCTCGATGAACCCGCGTGCGACGCTCTCCGCGTCTCCGGTGTCGATCTGGGCCCCGGCGGAGCCTGCCGCCCCGAACGCCAGCCGGCAGAACTGCAGCCGCGCCGAGGCCGTCCGGGCGCTCTTCTTGATGAGGTCGAGGGCGAAGGTCTTGGTTTCCTCGTCCTTCGATTCCTCCAGGACCTCGAGTCCATTGACGATCGCGCCCGCCGGGCTGATCAGGTCGTGGCAGACCCGTGAGCACAACAGCGCCGCGAGGTCGAGGGCCTCGAGCGAAAAGGGGGCGGACGCGGCGGGAGCGGCCTCAGCGGGGACGGACTCAGCCGTGACGGTCGAAGTGGGCGCGGACATCGCATTCTCCGCAATCGAGTGGTATCTGCGGGCCGCGCGGGCGCGACTCACTCATCGCAAGCGCGAGGGTCGCGTCTGATACACCGCGGCGCAACAACCGCCAAGGCGGAGAGCAGCAGAAAGTGTGGGCAAGCCGTCATGCTTGATCGTGCATTGGTCGAAGGGCTCACCATGGCAGTCGCCGATGCCGCTGCGGCGATCCTCGCGATCGGCCGCGATGCCATCGACGTCCGTACCAAGGCCAACGCCACGCCGGTGACGGCAGCCGACGAGCGCTCTCAGGCGTTGCTGGTCGAGGCGGTGGCGCGGCTGATGCCGGGGGTCGACGTGGTCGCCGAGGAGATGGCGAGCCTCCCAACGCTCCCCGGCGATCCCTTCGTGCTGATCGATCCGCTCGACGGCACCAAGGAATACGTCGCCGGATCGAGCGAATACACCGTCAACCTCGCCGTGGTCGCGGATAGACGGCCGGTCGCCGGCTTTCTCGCGGTGCCCGCGGCGGGAACGCTCTACCGCGGACTGGCCGGTCGCGGCGCGGAACGGCTCTCGCTTTCCGCCGGCCGGATCGGGGAGCCGGAGCCGATCCGCACCCGACCGGCGCCTCGGGACGGGCTCGTTGGGACGGTGAGCCGCTCGCATCTCGATCCGCACACCGTGGCGCTGCTCGAGCGTCTCGGCGTGACGACGCGGCTTCCCTGTGGCTCGGCGCTCAAGTTCTGCCGGGTCGCCGAAGGCGCAGCCGATATCTACCCGCGCCTCGCCACCACCTGCGAATGGGATGTGGCCGCCGGCCACGCGCTGGTCGAAGCCGCCGGCGGTGCCGTCACCGGGCCGCTCGGTGCGCCGTTGCGCTACGGCAATGCGGCGGCACGCTACCGGATCGAGGCATTCATCGCCTGGGGCGACCCTGCGCTCATACCGTCGCCATCGACAAAAACGGCTCGCTGAGAGCACGGAAACCGGGCCGCCACGTGACCCCGCGCCGTGCTGCGGTCATAGTTTTGCCCGAGGGTATTTTTGATTCGGGTGGACAGCGATCCGGGGCAATCCTGTTAGGGTGGGCAACAATTCCTATCAGTAGCCGTATGCCCCGTTCGCCGGATCCCCCGTTCATCGTCATCTTGGGAGAGCGCGATGCGCACGGCTTTGCGGGTGCTTGCTTTGATCGCTGCGGTTGTTCTGGCGTGGCCGGACCGGTCGCCGGCGCAACCGGTGCAACCCGTGCAGCCCGTTCCGGTACAGCCGGTTCCCGGCCAGCCGCTCCCGCCGCCGCCCCCGCCTGATCAGCCTGCGGGCTTCACGCCGGGCGAACTCGTCAACGCCGGCCACCGGTTCTTCGGCACCGTCTCGCGAGGCCTCGCGACGGTGATCGAAAAGGCCGTGAGCACGTGGGGCCTGCCGAACGGATACGTGCTGGGCGAAGAGGCAAGCGGCGCCTTCATCGGCGGCCTGCGTTACGGCGAGGGCATGCTCTACACCAAGAACGCCGGCGATCTCAAAGTGTTCTGGCAAGGCCCGACGGTCGGCTACGACTTCGGCGGTGACGGCGCGCGGACCATGACGCTGGTCTACAATCTGCCCGCCACCCAGGCGATCTACCAGCGTTTTGCCGGCGTCGACGGATCGGCCTATTTCATCGGCGGCTTCGGGATGACAGCATTGACGGCTAATAATATTGTCCTGGTCCCGATCCGGTCCGGTGTCGGGTTGCGATTGGGGGCCAATCTCGGCTATTTGAAATTCACGCCGCAGTCGACCTGGAACCCGTTCTGACCTGGAACCTGCTCCGATTGGGTCGTCTCACGCGCGAGGCCGGGCGAAGATCGGGACCGATTGCCTGGGCTGGGGGTGTGCCGCGTCGCCGATGCGGCAATGCGCGCGTCTGCGGGTTCAGAAACCTCTGACTCCGCCGTGAACCGAGGCGGAAGGCAGGAGTGGCGTCCATGATCGAATCGATCATGTATTTCGGGGGTGGCTTTCTCGTCGCGTGTCTGCTGGCGATCATCCTGATTTCCTTCGTCCACAAGCGCGCCGTCCGCCTCACCCAGCGCCGCCTCGAAGACGCCATCCCGGTGTCGATGACCGAAATCCAGGCCGACAAGGACCACCTGCGGGCCGAGTTCGCGCTCAACGCGCGCCGGCTCGAGATGAGTGTCGACCAGCTCAAGGCCAAGGTAACCGCGCAACTGAGCGAGATCGCCCGCAAGAACGAGGCGATAAACCTGCTCAAGGGCGAGCTTCTGGAAAAGACCGCCGTCACCGACGAACTCGCCGCCCGGGTGAAGGCGCTCGGCGGCAAGGTCACTCAGACCGAGCAGGAGAGTCTGGAAAAAGTCACCGCGCTGGAAGCGACCGCAAACACGATGGCCGCCAAGGACGCCGAGATCGCCCACGCGGCGAGCATCATCGCCGCCCTCAATCACGCGGCCGACACCCAGCGGGTCGAGATTGCGGTGTTCAAGACCCAGGTCGAGGACCTCAAGTCCCAGATCGGGGACATCCAACACGTGAGCGATGCTGCCGCGCAGCGTCTGATGAGCGAGCAGTCGTCGGCGGAAGGCGTCCACAAGGACCTCTATCAGGCACGCCAGACCATCGAGATGCTCAACCCCCAGTTCGCGCGGATGGAGCACGAGATCGCCTCCAGCGCCGATCTGATCCAGGACCGCGATGCCCGCATCGCCGAGCAGAACCGGATGCTCTACCAGCTCGAGGCGGATGCGCAGGATTTGCGCAACCAGCTCGCCGCCGCCCGCAACGAGATCACCGCCGCCGGCGAACGCCTGACGGCGGCGCGAGCGGCGGCCGAAATCCAACTCCGCAGCGCGAACGACGTGCTCTCCGAGCGGTCGACCCAGATGCGCGATCTGGAGCGGCGGGCTGCCGACAGCGAGCGTCTCGCCGGCCAGCGCGACGCCACGGCCCAGGCGCTCAGCGGCGATATCGTCACCCTGAAGGCGGAAAGCGCCGCTGCGAGCGCGAGCTGGGCCGACGAGAAGCGTGCGTTCGAAACCGAGCTTGCCGCCCGCGAGCAGACGCTCTCCGAGCGCGCGCGCTCGATCGCGGATGCCGAACGCAGGCTCGGCGATTTCGAACACATGGTGACGGAGCGCGATGCCGGCGCCGAATCCCTGCGCCAGGAGATCTCGATGCTGCGGGGCGAGGCTACGGCCTCGGCGGCGGCGTTCCACGGCCACAGGACCTCGCTCGACGGCCAGATCGCTACCGCCGAAGCCAACCTGACCGAGCGCGCCGGGCGCATTCAGGCGTTCGAGCAGCAGACCGAACAATTGCAACGGACGCTGAGCCAGCGCGACGGCGAGGTCGACGGGCTCCGCCAGGAAGTCGCGACGCTCCGCTCGGATCACGACGACGCGATCAGACGCTGGCAGGCCGAGAAGTCGAAGCTCGACACCGAGCTCGCTGCGCTCACCAGCGCGGCGATCGAGCGGAATTTCCGTGTCGAAAGCCTGGAGCATCAGCTCGCCGAGGCGAGTCCTCAGACGGCCAAGTCCTCGCAGGATGAGATCGACCCGTTTGTGCGCGCGGAGCTCGCCTCGTTGCGCGAGCGGTCGGCGGCGACCGAAGGTCAGTTGCGGGAAGCCAACGCCAGGCTCACCGGCGACCTCAAGACCGCGCGGGCCGACGTTGCCAAGCTCAACAGCGAAGCGGAGACCGCAGGGGCCGAGCTCGCCAAGCTCAATAGCGAAGCACAGGCCGCGCAAGCCGAGATCGGGAGGCTCAACCGGGAGGCGGAGACCGCGCAGGGCGAGATCGGAAGGCTCAACGGGGAGGCCGAGGCCGCCCGCGCCGAACATGCGAGACTCGATGGCGAGGCCGAGTCCGCGCGGAATGAGCATGCGAGGCTCAATGACGAAGCCGAGGCGGCCCGGGCCCAAGTTGCCGGTCTCCAGCGCGAGGCGGAGAACGCGCGGAAGGCGGAGCAGAGCGAGACTGCTCTGCTGCGCGAGCAGATCAGCGATATTGCCGCCCAGATCGCTCAACTGACCGCGTCACCGGAGAAGGTGGAGGGCGCCGAGGCGCCCGTGCAATCCGAGGCGACCGTGCATTCCGAGCCGCCCAACGGCAACGGCGAGGCCACTCCGCGCCATGCGAGCCTGATCGAGCGCATCCGCGCCCTGCAATCGCGTGCCTCGCGGATTTCACCGGCGCCGTAGACCTTCGCGGCGTACAGCTTACTTCGCGTCGTGAAATATGATGCCCAGCGTGTGGCGCTGCCCGCTGCGCAGCCGGCTCACGCCGTGGCGCATGTTGACGCGGTAAACGCCGCGGGTGCCCTGCACCGGCCGTTCCCGCACCGGGAAGATGACCCCGTAGCCTTGCTCCAGCGGAACAACCTCAGCGCGTGACTGCATGCGCGGCCGCTGCTCCGTGAGCACGAACTCGCCGCCGGTGAAATCTTCACCTGGCCGCGACAACAGAAACGCGACCTGCAGCGGAAAGACATGCTCGCCATAGACGTCCTGGTGGAGGCAGTTGTAGTCGCCCTCGCCGTACTGAAGCAGCAACGGCGTCGGCTTTGCCTGGCCGGCGGCGTGGCACTCCGCGAGAAAGTCGCGGTGCGCCTCGGGGAAGCGCCGCGCCACACCGAGCGCGGCATTCCAGCGGTCGGCGATCGTGGCGAGCGGCGGATAAAGCGCCTCGCGTAGTGCCGCGACCTCCGGCGGCAGCGGATCGGCGAAGTATTTGTATTCGCCGCGGCCGAAGCCGTGACGGGCCATGACGACACGGCTGCGGAAGGGCGCGTCTGACTGATAGCTCGCGGCGAGCGCACGGCACTCAGCAGGCGAGAGCAGCGCGCCAGTGATAGCGCAGCCATGGGCATCGAGATCGGCCGCGATCCGCGTCCAGTCGAGGGCGCCGATGCGGGTGGCGATGGGAGCAGCTTCGGGTGATTCCGCTCGCGCACGGCCTGGAATTCTAGCGATCGGTAGCGACAGCATGGGAGTGTTCCTCGAAGCCATTTGAGCTCCGAACTTCGCAAACGCGAGACGTCGACGACACCCGAAATCTGCGAAGTCGAACCCCAAGCCTCAAGAGCGAGTTCTGACGAACTACGCCCAGTCGTCATCGCCCAGCCATGACCACTACATGAGAACGCAGCGTGCTCAGTGCTGCATCCCCCAGCGCTGCACCGTGCGCGCCTCGATGACGCGGAAAATCAGGTTCTCGACCACGAGCCCGATCAGGATCACGGTGAGCAGGCCCGCGAACACGTTCGGAATCTCGATCTCGTTCTTGTTCAGATAGATGTACCACCCGAGCCCGCCGGAGCCGGAGGTGGTGCCGAACACGAGCTCGGCGGCGATCAGCGTGCGCCAGGCGAATGCCCAGCCGATCTTGAGGCCGGCGAGGATGCTCGGAAATGCGGCGGGGAGCAGAATCTTCCACACCAGCGCGAGGCCCGAGAGGCCGTAGTTGCGTCCGACCATCCGCGTCGTCTCCGGCACCGCGCGGAACCCGGCATGGGCGTTGAGCGCGACCGCCCACAGCACCGAGTGGATCAGGACGAACACGACGCTGCCGATGCCGAGCCCGAACCACAAGAGCGCGAGCGGCAAGAGGGCGATCGCCGGCAGCGGATTGAACATGGCGGTGAGCGTCTCGAGAAAGTCGTTGCCGAGTCGCGAGGTAATCGCGACCACGGCAAACGCGAAGGCGAGCATCACGCCGGCACCGTAGCCGATGAGCAGCACGCTGAGCGACACCCAGCTCCGCGCTTCGAGCTCGCCGCTGGCGAAGCCATTCCACAGCGCCTCGAGCGTGGCCCCGAGCGTCGGAAACAGCAGCGGATTGTCGAGCCAGCGCGCATAGCCCTCCCAGACGATTGCCAGCACGACCAGCACGAAAATCTTCCTTGCTGCCGGCGAATTGGCGAGCCGCTGCCAGGGCGAGAGCGGAATCGCGACGACCGCCACGTCGGCGGAAGCAAGCGTCTCGCAGATGAAATCTTCGCGCGGCATTGGCTCTCCCCTTCTCCCTCTCCCCGCGTGCGGGGAGAGGGTCGGGGTGAGGGGGCGGTTTCACGAGTCTGAGCCTCCGAGGGTCTGCACTGAAGCTCAAACTCGCGACGCGGCCCCCTCACCCTCCCTCGCTTCGCTCGGTCGACCTCTCCCCGCACGCGGGGAGAGGTTTTGTCACTTGCCGCACCCCCGGGCGCGGTACGCGCGCACGAGCGCGGGCATCACACTTCATCCGCGGCCTCGTTACTCGCACCGCCGTCCGCAAACAACAGGCGATGGATCGAATCAGACAACCGCACCCCCGTGAGCGGATGCACGTCGTCGCGTCCGGTCGAGCTGAGTTCTGCGCGCACGCGGCCGGGATGCGGCGAGAGCAGCAGGATGCGGCTGCCGACGCGGACCGCTTCCTCAATGGCGTGGGTGACGAACAGCACGGTGAACCGCGTCTCCTCCCACAGGCCGAGCAGCTCGTCCTGCATCTTGCGGCGTGTGAGCGCATCGAGCGCGGCGAATGGCTCGTCCATCAGGAGGATCGCGGGCTCCATCGCCATGCCGCGGGCGATGGCGACACGCGCCTTCATGCCGCCGGACAGCATGTGCGGATAGGCGTCGGCAAAGCGGCCGAGCCCGACCTTGTCGATCGCGTGCCGTGCCTTCTCCGTCGCTTCCCGCGCGCCGAGGCGGGCGCCGTTGGTGAGGGCGAACACGACGTTCTCCTTGACGGTCTTCCAGGCGAGCAGCTGGTCGAACTCCTGGAACACCATCACCCGGTCGGGCCCCGGCCGCACGATCTCGCGGCCGTCAAGCGTGATGCGGCCTTCGGTCGGCTTGATGTAGCCGCCGACCGCCTTCAGCAAGGTCGATTTCCCGCAACCCGACGGGCCGAGCAGCACGTAACGGTCGGAGCGTTCGACCGAGAAGTCGACGCGGTAGGTCGCGGTAACGAGGGCATGCGGCGTCTTGTATTGCAGGGTCACGCCGTCGACCTTGAGGAGAGGCGCCCTTGGGAGTCGCTCCGCGGCTTCCGGATCGCCGCCGTCATTTGTCCGCGGCGGCGCGGCCGAGAAGCGAATGGGACCCTCCTGGATATTGGTTTTCTCGCATGTTAGGAGCGACCGCCGCGACGGTCAATCAATCCCCCGACCAAGGAGGCCCAGGCGTGCGCGCCACCACCCGACTGAAGAACATGCTGAGCGAGAACCGCATCGTGGTTGCGCCCGGCGCCTATGACGGCCTCTCCGCGCGCCTCGTCGAGCAGGCAGGCTTCCCCGCGGTCTATGCGAGCGGCGGCGCCATCGCGCGGAGCACCGGAGTTCCCGACATGGGGCTTATCTCGCCCGACGAGATCATCCAGCGGCTTGCCGAGATGGTCGAGGCGGTGAGCGTGCCGGTGATCGCTGACGCCGACACCGGCTACGGCAACGCGCTCTCCGCGCAGCGCGCCGCCCGCGCCTTCGAGCGCGTCGGCGTCGCCGCCTTCCACCTCGAGGACCAGACCTTCCCCAAGAAGTGCGGGCACTACGACGACAAGGGCATCGTTCCTACCTCCGAGATGGTGCAGAAGCTGCGCGCGGTGCGCGACGCGCTCACCGATCCCGATTTCATCGTCATCGCCCGCACCGATGCGATTGCCGTCGAAGGCTACGAGGCCGCGCTCGCCCGCGCCGCAGCCTATCTCGAGGCCGGCGCCGACATGGTGTTCGTCGAGGCGCCGACCACCGAGCAGCAGATCGCCGACATCGCCAAGCGGCTCCCTGGCTACAAGCTCATCAACATGTTCCACGGCGGCAAGACGCCGCTCGTCGCGGTGCCGAAACTGCAGGAGTTCGGCTACCACGTGGTCATCATCCCGAGCGACACCCAACGCGCCGCCATCCGGGCGATGCAGCGCGTGCTCGCGACCATCGCGCGCGACGGCAGCGCGGCGGCGATGATCGACGACATGGCCTCGTTCAAGGAGCGCGAGGCGATCATCGGTACCGACAACTTCATCGCCCGCGACAAGAAGTACGCGTCATGAGCCACGGACCCTCAGCCGACAATCCGCAGACCCGCGGCATCGCCGATTTCGTCGCCGGCCTCACCTATGAACAGATCCCTCCCGAGGTGATCGCGCGGATCAAGCTCCTGATCCTCGACTCGCTCGGCTGCGCCATGTTCGGCACCGGCCTGCCGTGGAGCGAGATACTCTTAAAGACGCTCGCCGGCCTCGACACCACGCCCGCCTGCGCGGTGTGGGGCACCGGACGGCGGCTCTCGGCGCCGCATGCGGCGCTGGTCAACGGCACGCTGGTGCAGAGCTTCGAGCTCGACGACGTCCACCGTGCCGGCGTGCTCCATGTCGGCGCGGTGACCCTGCCGGCGCTGTTCGCGGTCGTCGAAATGCGGCCGGGCATGAACGGGCGCGATTTCCTGCGCGCTGCCGTCGCCGGCTATGAGATCGGGCCGCGGGTCGGCCTCTGCATGGGGCCCGAGCATATCGGCCAGGGCTGGCATTCCGGCGCGACCGTCGGCGTGTTCTCGGCAGCGGCCGGCGCCGCCGCGGCGCTGCGGCTCTCGCCGGAGAAGGCTGTGCATGCGCTCGGCATCGCCGGCACCCAGGCGTCGGGTCTGATGGCGGCGCAGTACGGCGCCATGGTCAAGCGCATGCATGCGGGGCGCGCGGCGCAGAGCGGGCTCTATGGTGCGCTGCTGGCGGAGAATGGCTTCACCGGCATCACCGACGTGTTCGAGAGCGAATATGGCGGCTTCTGCACGACGCTTTCGCGCTCGAACGATCGCTTCAAGCTCGCCGAGCTGACCTCGGGTCTCGGCGAGCGCTTCGAGACCATGGGCGTCGCGCTCAAATTCTATTCCTGCGTCGGCAGCAACCACACGACCCTCGACGCGATCCGCACCATCGCCGCGCGCCACCCGTTCAAGGCCGACGACGTCGCCAAGATCGTGATCCACGGCTCGCAGGCCACCGTCGACCACGTCGGCTGGCCGTATCGGCCGCAAAGCCTCACCTCGGCGCAGATGAACCTGCCGTTCTGCGTCGCGACGCTGCTCGCCGAGGGCGACGTGTTCGTCGACCAGTTCTCCGACGCCGTCGTCGCCGATCCTCGCCGCATGGCGCTCGCCGCCAAGGTCGAAACGGTGCACGACCCCGCGATCACCGCGCTCGGCGCCAAGCTGCGGCACAAGGTGCGGGTCGAGGTGCATTTCAGCGACGGCACGCGCGAGACCGAGACCGTCGAGGCACCGCGCGGCAGCGAGCAGAAATTCGCGAGCGAGCACGACGTCGTCGACAAGTTCCGCAAGCTCACGCAGCGCGGGCGCGGCGAAGCCGAGGTCCAACGCATCGCCGATCTGGTGCTCGGCTGCGAGAAGCTGCCCGACGTCGGGGTGTTGGCCACGGCGCTCGCCGCGGCGCCTTGATCGCTTTTCCCTCCCCGAAAACGGGGAGGGAAAGGATTCATCCATGCCGAAGCCGCACCTCACCTTCTGGTACGAGTTCGCCTCGACGTACTCCTGGCTCGCCGCCGAGCGCATCGAGGTGCTCGCTGCGGCGGCGGATGTCGAGGTGCGCTGGCGGCCGTTCCTGCTCGGGCCGATCTTCGTCGCGCAGGGCTGGCAATCCTCGCCGTTCAATGTCTATGCAGCGAAGGGCGCCAACATGTGGCGCGACATCGAGCGGCAATGCGAGCTGATGGATCTACCGCCGCCGACGCGGCCGGAGCCGTTTCCGCAGAACAGCCTCCTCGCCGCACGCGTCGCGGTGACACTTCGCGACGCGGCGCGCCCGGTGTTCTCGCGTGCGGTCTACCGCGCCGAGTTCACCAAGGCGCAGCCGATCTCGGACCGCGGTGTCATTGGTGAGGTGCTCCGCGGCTGCGGGCTCGATGCCGAGGCGACATTCGCTGCCGCCGAAACCGCGGAGAACAAGGCCGCGCTGCGCGCCGCGACCGAGGAGGCCGCCGCGCACTCGGCATCTACGGCGCGCCGAGCTTCGTCACGCCATCAGGCGAGCTGTTCTGGGGCAACGACCGCCTGGAGCAGGCGCTCGCCTGGGCGAAGCGGGAGGCCTGATCTATCGCGCCGCGGCGGCCTCTCCCCTTACCCGCGCCAACGCGTCGGCGAGCATGCGTGGGCTGAGCGGCTTCACGAGGCACCCGTCCATGCCCGACGCGGCGGCGGCCGCGGCGCGCACTTCCGGGTCGGTCTCCTCGCCGGCGACGCCGATCACGGCGACGCGGCCCGCTAGCCCTGGAAGCGCGCGGATGCGCCGCGTCGCCTCATAGCCGTCGACCTCAGGCAGCGCGACGTCCATCAACACGACATCAGCGGGTCCCGTCGCGAGCGCGCCCAGCGCGGCCTCGGCGCTTCCCGCAAAGCTCGCGCGATGGCCGAGCTCGGTGAGAAGCGCATTCATGACCACCCGGCCGTAGGGATTGTCCTCGACGCAAAGAATGTCGAGCGGCGCGAGATCCGGCGCCGCGGGTTGCGCGGCTTCGTTTGGCGGGCGATCGAGCGCGACTGTGAAGGTGAAGGCGCTGCCGCGTCCCGGCTCGCTCTCGACCTTCAAGTTGCCGCGCATCGCCCGGGCGAGGCGGTGCACCTGCACGAGGCCGAGGCCGGCGCCCCCGAACTTCTCGGCGATCTCTTCGCTCGCCTGGGCGAATGGCCGAAACAGCCGGCGCATTTCCGCTTCGCTGATGCCGATGCCGCTGTCGGAGACGGTGACGGAGAGGCGAAGCTTGCCGCGGGGCATCGCGGTCGCCGTGATCGCGAGGCCGACGCGTCCCTGCTCGGTGAACTTCACGGCGTTCGCCATCAAATTTTCGATGGCGGCGCGCAGCAGTGCCGGATCGCCGACGGCTTCATCCGGCAATTCGCCGATGCTGGTATCGCACGCCAGGCCCTTGGCCTCCGCCCGCGCGGTGAGGGAGAAGGCGAGCCGCGCGGCGAAGCGCTGCAGCGCGAAGACCTCGCGGCGCAGCTTGAGGCGCCCTTTGCCGGCGCGCGCCGCCTCGACCGCGAGCGTCGTGAGCTCGGCAAGATGCGCGGCGAGATCCTTGGTCGCCTCGACCCAGCGCGCCTCGCGCTCGCCGAGCGCGGAGGTCGCGAGCAACTCGCTGAAGGCGACGATGCCGGTGAGCGGCGTGCGAATGTCGTGGGCGAAGATGGCAAGTGCGGTCTCGACCGCGCGCGCCGGGGCGCGCTTCACAGGAGACTTTGCGCGCAATGGGGCGCGCTTGCCGGTCCGCGACGCAGCGCCGGCCTTCCCCCTGGAATGCGACCTCGACGTGGGCCTCGATGTGGACTTGGCCATTCATTCCCCTGTCCGGCCGCCCCCGGATACCGGCTCGCCTCACGTTCGGGTGCCGGTCAGGCAAGCCCGATCATCGAGCGGATGTCTGCGGGGGACGCCCCTCCCGCGCGCAGCTCCCGCAGCCCGGTGGCACGGGTCGATTTCGACAGCTTGCGCCCCTCGCCGTCAAGAATCAGGCGATGATGATGATAGATCGGCTCCGGAAGTACGAGGAGAATCTGTAAGAGCCGGTGCAGGCTAGTCGCCGCGAAGAGGTCCTGCCCGCGCACGATATGGGTAATGCCTTGAAGGGCATCGTCGACCACCACGGAGAGGTGGTAGCTCGTCGGGATGTCCTTGCGGGCGAGCACGACGTCGCCCCATTGCTGCGGGTGGGCGGGGATGAGCCCGGTTTCGCCGCCGGGGCCTGCACCGGTCTCGGTCCAGGCGAGCGGAGTTTCCACCGCGGCGAGGGCCGCCGCCATGTCGAGACGCAGCGCATAGGGGTCGCCCGCCGCCATCCGGCCGTCGCGCTCCTGCGGCGCGAGAGCCTTGGCGGTGCCGGGGTAGAGTGGCGCCCCATCCGGATCGCGCGGCCATCGCCCCTCGCGTTCGCGGGTTGCGACGAGGGATGCGATCTCGGCACGGCTCTCGAGGCTCGGGTAGATCAGCCCGCGCGCCGCGAGGCGCCCCAGGGCCTCGGCATACGCGGTATGATGCTCCGACTGGCGGCGCACCGGCTCTTCCCAGGGGAGGCCAAGCCAGCGCAGATCCTCGAAAATCGCCGCCTCGTATTCCGGCCGGCACCGCGTCGCGTCGATGTCCTCGATACGCAGCAGGAGCCTGCCGTCGGCCTCCTCGGCCATGCGGGCATTGAGCACCGCCGAATAGGCATGGCCGAGATGCAGATAGCCGTTGGGGCTCGGCGCAAATCGGAAAATGGCTGTCATGATGGGATGAAAGGGCGGCGCCACGCCGGCCGCGACCATATTTACACCCGGCCGACCGGAAAGATATCGTTAACGATCTCTCAACCGTCCCACCATGACCCGCATCGACACCGACGCCGATATCGCCGCTGGATTGACCGCATTGCTCGAAGCCGACCCGCGTCTCGCCGCGGTCGCGGCGGAGGCGGGCCCGTTGCCGCTGCGCCGGCGTGCAGGCGGTTTCTCCGGCCTCGCCAGCATCGTGGTGTCGCAACAGCTCTCGACCGCGAGTGCCGGCGCAATCTGGGGCCGGCTGGTGGCGGCCTACGATCCCTTCACCCCGGAGCGGCTCATTCGCGCCCGCGCGACCCGGCTCGCTTCGCTCGGCCTCTCGGCGCCGAAGATTTGCTCGCTCAAGGAGATCGCCAAGGCGATAGCCAGCGGCCAACTCGACTGCGAATCGCTGCCCGATCTGCCGACCGAAGACGCGCACGCGGCGCTGTGTGCGGTCCACGGCATCGGCCCGTGGACTGCCGACATCTACCTCCTGTTCTGCATCGGCCATCCCGACACCTGGCCGGCCGGTGATCTTGCACTCCAGGAGGCCGCGCGGCTCGCTTTTGCGCTGCCGGCACGGCCCTCGCTGAAAGAGACCGTCGCGCTCGCCGAGGCCTGGCGCCCCTGGCGCGGCGTCGCGGCGCGCCTGTTGTGGGCCTATTACCGGGCTGCCAAGAAACGCGATGGCGCGCCGCTCGCCGCGCCGAACGCGAAAGCCACTTGATCTCGGCGCCGCTCCCGTCGGAAAAGCGGCGGGCTTGCGGGCCTCGCGCAGCGGCCGGCAAGGGCGTTCCTCACGTGAACGTGCCACCCGGTCCCGTGCCACCCTGTCCCGCCTGGAGGAAAGATGGCTGAACTCAACGGCCCACGCCTTGCCCCGCACTCCCGCGGGCCGGCGCGCCAGCTCGTGATCTTCCTCCACGGCTATGGCGCCGACGGCAACGACCTCATCGAGCTCGGCCGGGCGTGGCAGGGGGCGTTGCCCGATGCCGCTTTCGTGTCGCCCCACGCGCCCGAGCCGTGCGGCCAGGCGCCGGTCGGCCGGCAATGGTTTCCTTTGACGTTTCGCGATCCCGACGAGCGCTGGATCGGCGTCAACAAAGCGGCGCCGACGCTGGAACGTTTCATCGAAGCGGAGCTCGGACGGCTCCAGCTGCCGCCGTCGGCGCTGGCCCTCGTCGGCTTCAGCCAGGGCACCATGATGGCGCTCCATGTCGGCCTGCGCCGGACCGTGGCTCCTGCGGCGATCGTCGGCTATTCCGGGCTGCTGGTGCTCCCCGATGGCGCCGAGCCGGCAGCCATCAAGCCGGAGGTGCGCGCCCGTCCACCGATCCTCCTCCTGCACGGCGATCGCGACGACCTCATTCCGGCCCAGGCGCTGCTGATGTCCGCCGACTTCTTGCGCAACTCGACACGCCGGTGGAATGGCACCTCTCGCCCGGCCTCGGCCACGGCATCGACGAGGAGGGATTGCGCCAGGGCGGCGAGTTCCTGGCGCGCCGATTCTCAGTGAAGCGCTGAAGCGCGTGCGAGCGCCGCATGCCTACCCGTTGTGGCACAGCCGTTGCCGGCACGCTTCACATTGCTGTAACGTCCGCCTATAAAGTAGCCGCGGGTGCTGCTCTGCAGCGAAGATGAGAGAATGAGGTTCGGGAGCGTTGCAGTGAACGCCCACGTATCGCCCAGCGGATTTCCGGCCCTGGTCCTGAACGCGGACTTCCGTCCGTTGAGCTACTATCCGCTCTCGCTGTGGTCCTGGCAGGACGCGATCAAGGCGGTATTCCTCGACCGGGTGAACATCGTCGCCAACTACGACAAGACGGTCCGCAGCCCGAGCTTCGAGATGCTGCTGCCGAGCGTGGTGTCGCTCAAGACCTTCGTGAAGCCGTCGACCAATCCCGCCTTTACCCGATTCAACGTGTTCCTGCGTGACCGGTTCTCCTGCCAGTATTGCGGCTCGGACGACGACCTCACCTTCGACCACCTGATCCCGCGATCGCGCGGCGGCCTGACGACCTGGGGCAACGTCGTCGCGGCGTGCTCCCCCTGCAACCTGCGCAAGGGCAACCTGACGCCTCATGAGGCGGGGATGCACCCCTCGCAGATGCCGTTCCAGCCGACGGTGCATCACCTGCACCGCAACGGCCGGCTGTTCCCGCCGAACTACCTGCACGAGAGCTGGCTCGACTACCTCTACTGGGACAGCGAACTCGAGCCGTGAGCCTTCTCCCTCCCCGTCGGGGAGGGCGGGGTGGGGCTCTTGTGTCGTTCGATTCGCTAACCGATCGCCCAACCGGATTTTCCGTCGATCCGCCAAAACTGCTGCATTGGCGCGTGCGCCCGGTTATGGCCTAAAGTCCCTGCCGCTTCACATCCACGGACTGCCATGGCCGACATTCCATCCCTCGTGCGCGACCTCGTCGTCGCCAACCGCATCCTCGCCAGCGAATCCGTCGTCGACGCCTACGGCCATGTCAGCGTGCGCCATCCCGACAATCCGCATCGCTTCTTCATGGCGACCTCGATGGCGCCGGAGCTCGTCGAGCCCGAGCACATCGTCGAGCTCAACCTCGACTGCACGCCGGTGCGCGACGACGGCCGGCCGCTCTATCACGAGCGCTTCATTCACGGCGGCATCCTCGAAGCACGGCCGGACGTGCAGGCGGTGGTCCACGCGCACTCTGAAGACGTGCTCCCCTTCACCATCGTGCCGGTGCCCCTGCGTCCGGTGATCCATTCCGGCAGCTTCATGGGCGCGACGGTGCCGGTGTGGGACATGGCGGACCGGTTCGGCACCGACACCAATCTGCTCGTGACCAACATGGAGCAGGCGCGCGACCTCGCGCGCTCTCTCGGCGGCAACAACGTCACCTTGATGCGCGGGCACGGCTTCTCCGCTGCGGCGCGCTCGCTCATCGAAGTGGTGCGGATGGCGGTCTACGTGCCGCGCAACGCCCGCGCCCAGATGAACGCGCTGCGGCTCTCGAACGAGATCAAGCCGCTCCATGACGGCGAGATCGCCGCCCGCAACGCCGGCTACAAGCCTTATTCCCTGGAGACGCGCCGCGCCTGGCGCTACTGGGCGCACAAGGCCGGCTGCGCCCATCTCGTCGAGGATCACCCGGTCGACCACGCCCACAAGCCCTGGGGCTCGCGTGAGCGGCTCCCCCCCGCGCTCTTCCCCTCCCCCTGAAAGGGGAGGGTCGGGGTGGGGGTCCTCTGATTCGCGGTTCTTGCCGCCCGCGCCCCCTCCCGCCCTCCCCCTTTTCAGGGGGAGGGAGACAGGCGCTGCATCTCCGACCAACCAAATGCTATGCGCACCTGCGCAGATGCGAAGTGCTGCGCACTTCGCGCGATACGCTATCAACCTGACAATCATAACAACGCCGGGGAGGACAAGCCGATGCACAAGGTCAAGCTGACCATCGCCACCACCGACTACGACCATTTCCGCGACTTCCGCACCGGCGTCGTCGAAGCGCAGGGCATCGACCATACCTGGCTCACACTCGGCCACCACGAGATCTTCCTGCGATTCACCTTCGGCCGCGAGTGGGACGTGACCGAGCTTTCGTTCGCCAAGTTCGTCGCCCAGGTCACGCGCGACGAGCCCGACATCATCGGGCTTCCGGTGTTCGCCTCGCGGCTGTTTCGCTTCAGCTCGTTCTACGTCAACCGCAAGAGCGGGATCAAAACCGCCGCCGATCTCAAGGGCAAGACCATCGGCTCGCCGGAATGGGCGCACACCGCGGCGGTCTACATGCGCGGCTGGCTTCACAACGACGCCGGTGTGAAGCTCACCGACATTCACTGGTATCAGGCCGGCGCCAACGAGGCCGGCCGCATCGAGAAGGTCGAGCTCGATCTGCCGGCGGGTGTGAAGCTCACCCGCGTCGCCGACAAGTCGCTCAGCGACATGCTCGCTTCGGGCGAGATCGACTGCGCACTGATCGCGCGGCCGCCGAACTCGTTCCTGCGCGGTCACCCCGACATCGTGCGGCTGTTTCCCGATTTTCTCGAACGCGAAGAGGAGCAGTACGCCAAGACCAAGGTCTTTCCGATCATGCACGTGATCGCGATCAAGCGGAGCCTGCTCGCCGACAATCCCTGGATCGCGCGCAACCTCGTGAGCGCCTTCGAGGAATCGAAGCGCCGCAGCCTCGAGCGCCTGTATGATCCCGCGGTGTCGCGCTATCCGCTGCCGTGGCTGCCGATCTACGCGCGCCGCATGCGCGACCTCTTCGGCGGCGATCCCTTCCCATTCGGCATCGAGGAAAACCGCGCGACGCTCGAGACCTTCCTCGCCTATTGCCACCAACAGGGCATCGCCCACCGCCTCGCCAAACCGGAGGAGATTTTCCCCGCCGGCATCATGGAGCCGGTAAGGGTCTAGGCTCGCCGCACTCACATAGGCCAATTGCTCCGTCATTCCGGGGCGGTGCGCAGCACCGAACCCGGAATCCAGCTCTGCTTCGGTTGCGGTGAGGCTGCGCTGGATTCCGGGTTCGCGCTGACGCGCGCCCCGGAATGACCGGCGAGATGACATCGCGCCGCGATTGTTGCCTGCGTAGCGTCGCCCGTCACGGCTTGTTGAGCTCGTTCAATGCCGGCGCGACGGCACCGATCGGAACCTCGATGAAGCCCGAGAACGGCCTGTCCATCTCGACGATCAGGAAGATCGCTGCGGAGACCGAGAGTGCGCACACGGCGAGCGTCGCGACCATGTGGGAATTGCGCGGCGAAAATATTCCGATGCTCGCGAAGATCGCCGTGAGCCAGAAGATCAGCACGACGAGGAAAGGCGTCTGGATGCTGCCGCTGATGTTCAAGTACCCCATCCAGCGAGCCTCCGCGATGTCGTTGGTGATGTCGAGCGCCGTCGTCTTGAACCAGCGCTGTGCCTCATCGCGCGGGGTGAGATTCAGCAACTCGACGTTGGATGGCTTCGATCCCGCGCCCGCGACTGATCGACTCCTCTTCCATTTCCGCCGTCACATCGTGGCCCGGCCACATCCAGCGAACCCGCGACTCGGCGATCTTCTGCAGCCGGTCGCGCATCTCCTTCGTTTCGGGGCCGTATTGCGCAAGCGTGCGATCAAGCTCGACCGTTCTCGCCGCCGCCTGCTTGAGCTGGTCGATTTTGCCGTCCAGCGAGCTCTTCGCCGAGGCGATCAGCAGGCCGAGGACGAGCGCGGCGAGGGTGCCGAGGATGGCGAGCACCATTTTCGCGATCTCCTTGGCGTCGTCGCTGACGTGGTCGGCCGGAAGGCGCGGACGGAGGCACATGCCGAGCAAGGCGGCGCCGATGGCGCACAAAAAAGCGATCCCGCTGGCGGCGAGAGCGAACATGACATGGCCCTCCGGAGTTCTTCCATCATCACCAGCGAGCAGGGCCGTGACAACCGTGGAGCCGATGAAATTCACACGGTCATGCGGTGCGCGTGCCAGCGCGAACCGGGAATTCGCCAAGCCTCCCATCATCGCCCGGCTTCGTTCTGCGGCTCGAAATGAACGATGCGTTTTCCGCCTGAGCCGCAGCCGCTTCATGGCTTTTTTGCGGCTGACGTCACGCCGGCATTGCGTTTGAAGCGGGTATCCGCCGCGCCCATCCGTGCTACAGTCCATGTCCGGGTGTTCGAACGGGGGGTGCCTCCATGCATGGAAGCATTGGTCGCGCGAAGCTTTCGTCGTCCGCGACGCCGGGCGGCGCCATCAGGATCGCCGGTCGCGACGAGGTTGCATCGCTGCAGCGCTGGCAATCCGCATTCGCCGGAGAGCGGAAGGACCGCCGCTACTACGAGCTTCTCGAAGATACCATCGAAGGTTTCGACTACGGCTATCTTGTCGCCGGCGGCGGCGACAACGTCAGTGCCGTCCAGCCCTACTTCGTCATCGACCAGGATCTCACCGCGGGGACCGGCGCGCAGGTCCAGCGCATCATGGGCGCGATCAGGCGCGTATGGCCGCGCTTCATGCGCGCGCGCACGCTGATGGTCGGATGCGCGGGCGGCGAGGGCCATCTCGAAGGCAGCGAGATGGTGCAGGCCGCGACCGCGGAGCTGCTTGCGGAATCGCTGCGCCGCATCGCCCGGGAACTGAAATGCGTCATGGTCGTGCTCAAGGAGTTCCCGGCGAAGTATCGCGGGCCCTTGGCTGTGATGCAGCAGGCGGGCTTCACCCGCATTCCCTCGATGCCGATGACGACGCTCGGCATCGACTTCAAGAATTTCGACGACTACGTGAACAAGTCGTTGAGCCCCCGCACCCGCGGCAAGGTGCGACGCAAGCTGCGCGCGGCCGAGCGCGTCACGCCGCCGATCACCATGAGCCTCGTCGATGACGTGAGCACGATCGTCGACGACATCCATCGGCTCTATCTCGCGGTCTACGACCGCTCGCCGATGCAGTTCGAGAAGCTCAACAAGACGTTCTTCTGCGAAATCACCAAGCGGATGCCCGACAAGGTGCGCTACTTCGTGTGGCGTCAGGGCGAGAAGATCATCGCCTTCGGCCTGTGCACCGTCAGCGGCGAGACGATCTGCCACGAATATGTCGGCTTCGACTACGACGTCGCCTTCGACGTCAACCTCTACTACGTGGTGTTCCGCGACATCATCGGCTGGGCGATTACGAACGGCTACAAGCGCTTCTACAGCGGCAGCCTCAACTACGATCCTAAATGGCACCTGCGCCAGTCGCTCTATCCGATCGATCTCTATGTCCGCCACACCTCCGGGCCGGTGAACGCGGTGTTCTCGCGGCTGCTGCCGCTGCTCGAGCCGACACGCTCCGATCCGATCCTCCCGAATTTCCACAATTACGGGGAGATGTGGGGCGACGGAGCGGCCGGCGCACCGGCGAAAAGCAAGGCGCGCCCATCCGCCGACGCGGTGGGGGACGAGGCCGGCGCCGAGGCGTAGCCGTATCGGTCATTCACCGCGGTCAGGGCCGGGCCTGTCCCGGCCACCCCGCTGAACAAGACACTGCTGTTCCACATGATCGGGGTCGCCGGGACAAGCCCGGCGGTGACGGGGTGAGTTCAACTCGTCCGAACATGCGCTACATTCGGCGCGATGCCGCCGCCTCCGCCTCATCGCATCTCATTCGATCCCGCCGCGACTGGACCGCTGGCCGGCGTGCGGGTGCTCGACCTGTCCCGGCTCGTCGCCGGCAACATGCTTTCGCTCCAGCTCGCCGATTTTGGCGCCGACGTCATCAAGGTCGAGCCGCCTGCGGGCGACCCGCTGCGCGACTGGCGTGACGCTGGCCGGGAGTTGCACTGGAAGACCTACGCGCGCAACAAGCGCTCGATCGTGCTCAATCTCCGCCACGACGGTGCGAAGGACGCGCTGCTGCGCCTCGCCGCCACCGCTGACGTCCTGATCGAGAACTTTCGGCCGGGCACGCTCGAGGAGATCGGGCTCGGCCCCGATGTCCTGCAGGCAAAAAATCCCGGACTCGTCGTCGTGCGCGTCTCGGGCTTCGGCCAGACCGGGCCTTACGCGCCGCTGCCGGGATTCGGCACGCTGGTCGAGGCGATGAGCGGCTTTGCCGCCCGCACCGGTTTCCCGGATCGCGAGCCGGTGCTGCCGCCGCTCGCGCTCGCCGACATGATCGCCGGCCTCTACGGCGCATTCGCTGTGGTCACGGCGCTGCGGGTGCGCGACGGCGCCGGCGAAAGCCGGGGCAGGGGACAGGTGATCGACCTGTCGCTCCTGGAGTCGATGTTTTCCGTGCTCGGCCCGGAAGCCGCAATCTACCGCCTCACCGGCGTGGTCAAGGAGCGTGTCGGCTCGGGCTCCAACACGTCGGCGCCGCGCAACGTCTATCGCTGCGCCGACGGCGAGTATGTCGCGCTGTCGGGCTCGACCGGGACGATGGCGCGGCGGGTGTTCGAGGTGATCGGGCGCCCCGACATGGTCGAGGACGAGCGGTTCCGCACCAATGCCGCGCGCATCGAGCACCGCGCGCTGGTCGACCAGGCGGTCGGCGCGTGGTTCGCGGGCAAGACCCGCGACGAAGCGACTCGCGGCGATGCGGGCGGCGCAGGTCACCGTCGGGCCGGTCTACACCATCGCTGACGCTGTTGCCGACGCGCACTTCCGCGAGCGCGAGATCATCGTCGAGGCCGACGATGCCGAGCTCGGCAGCGTGCCGATGCACAACATCCTGCCGCGGCTCTCCCGCACCCCCGGCGCATGGCGCCGCCCGGCGCCGCAGCTCGGCGAGCACACCGACGCCGTCCTCACCGAGGCCGGGCTCGACGCCGAGGCGATCGCGCAGCTGCGCAAGGAGGGAGGCGCAGCGTGACGCGACCTGTAGATCCGTAGGGTGCGTAAAGCGAAGCGTGCGCACGGCGGCACCTGCATTTCGTAAGGACCGCGTGGGCACAGCGCTTCGCGCCTTTGCCACCCTACGATCCGAGCGGCTACGACCCCAGCGGCGCCGTCGCCTTTTCGAGCCAGGCGCGCGTCGCCTCATCGACGAGCGGTGAGAGCTCAGCGCGGACCCGCGCGTGATACGCATCGAGCCACGCGATCTCCCCCGCATCGAGCAAGCGCATGTCGATCAGCCGCCGGTCGATCGGCGCGAGGGTGAGCGTCTCGAACGCGTTGAGCGGCTTGTCCGCCCCGGTGACGGCCGGTGCGGCGGTGACCAGCACCAGATTCTCGATGCGGATGCCGTAGTCGCCGACCTTGTAGTAGCCAGGCTCGTTGGAAAGGATCATGCCGCGCTTGAGCGGTGTCGTACCGAGCTTGGAGATGCGCGGCGGTCCCTCGTGGACCGAGAGATAGCTGCCGACGCCATGGCCGGTGCCGTGGTCGAAGTCGAGGCCGGCGCCCCACAGCGGCGCCCGCGCGAAGCTGTCGAGCTGGGCGCCGGTGGTGCCGTCGGGAAACACCGCGCGGGCAATTGCGATGTGGCCCTTGAGCACGCGGGTGAAGCGGTCGCGCATCTCAGCGGTCGGCTCGCCGACGATCACTGTGCGGGTGATGTCGGTGGTGCCGTCCTCGTACTGTGCGCCGGAATCGACGAGATAGATTTCGCCCGGCGAAATTTTCCGGTTGGTCCGGCGGGTGACGCGATAGTGGACGATGGCGCCGTTCGGGCCGGAGCCGGAGATAGTCGGGAACGACACGTCCTTGAGGAGATTGGTGTCGCGGCGGAACGTCTCCAACGCTTCGACCGCATCGATCTCGGTGAGGCCGCCCTTGGGCGCCGTGCGATCGAACCAGGTGAGAAAGCGCACCACCGCCGCACCGTCGCGCCGGTGGGCCGTGCGGCTGCCGGCGATCTCGGTATCGTTCTTTATCGTCTTCATCGCCGCGATCGGATCGGCGCCGCGCGACGCCTTGCCGCCGTGCTCGGTGATCGCCTGGGCGATCGCAGAGGCGGCACTCGCCTGATCGAGCTGCACGATGCGATGCGCGGTGCCGAACGCGGCGACATCTGCCTCGAACGCCGCCGGCGGCCGGATCTCGGCGAGGCCCGCGAGCGCGGCCTTCGCTCCGGCGGTCACGCGATCGGCATCGACATATAGGCGCGCCGGGCCTTCTGCCGGAATGATCGCGAAGGCGAGGGCCACCGGCGTGTGCGAGACGTCGGAACCGCGGATGTTAAAAGTCCAGGCGACGGCGTGGGGATCGGAGACGACGAGCGCGTCGGCCTTGAGCTTGGCGATCTCGGCGCGGATGCGCTCGAGCTTGTGGCTTGCGGCTTCGCCGGCATATTCGAGGTCGTGCGGCACCACCGCGCCGTGGGGCGGCGCCGGGCGATCGCGCCAGATGGTGTCGATCGGATTGGGCGTGGTCGCGACCAGCGTGGCGCCGACGGCTGCGCAGGCCTTGGCGAGGCGTTCCGCGCCCTCGCTCGAATGCAGCCAGGGGTCATAGCCGAGCTTCTGGCCGGCCAGCAGGTTCGCCTCGATCCACGCGCTCGGCGGCTTGTCGACGAGATGCTCGATCGTAAACAGCGCGCCGTCGACCTGGTCGTGGGCCTGGGTGGTATAGCGGCCGTCGACGAACAGCGCGGCCTTGTCCGCGAGGATGACCGCGGCCCCGGCCGAGCCGGTGAAGCCGGTGAGCCAGGCGAGGCGCTCCTCGCTCGGCGGCAGGTATTCGTTCTGGAAGCGGTCGGCATGCGGCACGACGAAGCCGTCGAGCCCGCGCCGCGCGAGCTCTTCGCGCAGCGCTGCGACGCGCGGCGCCGCCGCGGCGGCTTCCGGCGGATCGTCGAAGGTCTGGAACTCGGCGTGGAACGGGCGGGCGGTGGTTTCGTTCATGAGCACTAATCTAGGCGGAGAGGGGCGGGGCCACAATTCACCGTCGGCGCCGCACCGGCCGCGGCAGCACCGGCCGACGTAGAACCAGCGTCATCCAGCCTTCGAGCGGGATGCGCCGTTCTAGCATGAGGCCGTGGGTACGATAGGCGGCAAGCGCGGCGTTGGCTTGGCTCGCCAGCAGGCCGGACAGCACGACGAAGGCGCCGGGCGCGGCGAGGGCGGCGATCGGCTTCGCCAGCCCCTTGAGCGGGCCCAGGAGGATGTTGGCGAACACGAGGTCGTAGGGCGCTCGATCGCGGAAGCGGCGATCGGCAAGGCCGCGGGCGTGAATGATGGCGAGCGCGGGAACGCGGTTGAGGCGCGCGTTCTCGCGGGCGAGCCGCACGCTGACGGGATCGATGTCGCCGGCGATTGCGCTTGCCCGTAGTGACCGGGCTGCGGCGATCGCGAGCACCCCCGTCCCCGTGCCGACATCGAGTACGCGCCATTTGGTTTTGGGCTTCGCAGGCTCAGACTCGTGAAACCGCCCCCTCACCCCGACCCTCTCCCCGCGCGCGGGGAGAGGGGGCGTTGGCCTCGCGCGCGAACATTTCTTGGCGATGGCATCGAGCGCCAGCAGGCAGCCGCGGGTGGTGCCGTGGTGTCCGGTCCCGAAGGCGAGCGCCGCTTCGATCTCGATGCCGATGCGGTTCGCCGGCACCCGTGCGCGGTGATGGGCGCCGTGCACGAAGAACCGGCCGGCCCGGACCGGCGGCAGGCCGTCGAGGCTGGCCGCGACCCAGTCGCGGGCGGCGACGGGGGCGAACGCCAGCGCTTGCCCGGCGCCTTCACCGGCGAGGTCGGCGACGAGACGGCGCACCGCCGCCTCATCCGGCGCGTGCTCGAAATAGATTTCGACCGTCCAGCTGCGGTCCGCCGCCTCGAAAGCGGCAATCGCGGTCTCGCCGGGATCGAGTGCCTCGGTGAGGCCGTCGGCAAGGCACTGCGCGGTCCTGCCGTCGGTTTCCACAGTGGCAAGGATGGTCGAGGCGAAGGGCTCGTTCATGCCCCGGTTTCTCCCCGCCAGTGCACAGTCTGTCCAGCGATTTTCCTGCGCCTGTGCACGGGAAAAGCACCGCTTGCGCACGGGAAAACCGAGAGCTTCGATTCGTGGCCCGGGTCCTAAGTCGCGCGAACGCTGGACTTTTCTCCGAAGGCACCGCGAAACCGCGGGCTGGCGCGGTGTGGCGATGCCGTCGCGAGCCAGCGCCAGCGAAGCGACGTCGTCCAACGCCCGTCCTCCACATCGCGATTCCCAGCTTCTTCACAGGCTTATCCACCGGTTATCCCCTCGTTTTCCAACGTGCCGCCATGTCGCCCGGGCGCCTGACCCCGCGGAGCGGCCGTGCTATGCAGGCGCCCCCGGCAGCAGCGGCCGGCACCGTGCGAGGCGATGTGCAGGGCGATGTGAAGAATCCGGGTCTTCATGGTCTCGCGCCTCAGCTGGGCCCGGTGCTGATCGCAGCATTGATGTTCAGCATCTCGGACGTCGCGGGAAAGACGGCGCTCTCTTCCGGCAGCGACGTCCTCACGCTGCTGTCGTTTCGCAGCGTGGTCGGCATCGCGCTTCTGTTCGGCTGGATGCGGCTCGGAAAGGCGCCGATGACGCTGCCGCCGCGGCCCAAATGGGTTTCGGTCGGCCTCGGCCTGCTGCTCACCGTCAACCTCTACTGGGTCTTCAAGGCGATCGAGCTCGTCCCGGTCTCGATCGCGATCCTGACCTATTTCATCTATCCGCTGCTGACCGGCCTCGTCGGCGCCGTCACGGGAATCGACAGGCTGACCTGGCGAGGCTTCATCACGGCGGTGGTTGCGTTTCTCGGGCTCGGGCTGATCATCGGCGCCAATCCCGTGCAGCTCGAGGTGCTGGGACTTCTCGCTGCCGTCGGCGCCGCGTTCACCCGCATGGCTTTGCTGCTGATCACCCGCGCGGCGCTGGTCGGCGCCGATGCGCGCCTCGTCACCTGGTACATGCTGTGGTCGTCGATGGCGGTATTCGTGGGCGTCTCGCTCGCGACCTGGAACTGGCACGCGCCCCACACCGCGATGGGCTGGGTCTCGTTCGTCGGCATCGGCCTCACCACCACCATCGCGTTTCTGACGCTCTACGTCTCGACCCAGCGTATCGGCCCGTTCCGCACGGCGCTCTACATGAACCTCGAGCCGCTGATCACCGCGGTGCTGAGCGCCATGCTGCTCGGCGATCGGTTGACCGCGATCCAAATCGCGGGCGGCGGCGTCATGATCGCGGCGCTGTGCGCATTCCAGTTGCGGCGGTAACAGACGGCGCCTGTGCGATCTCCGCCTGTGTCGTTTCGGCAACGACGTTGCGTCATGTGGAGCGGGTGTGCTCCACGCGCTTGCGAATCAACCTTCGATGGATTCAAGCTGGCGTCGCGCGGCCTGAGCGCAACGATGCAGCGCGGCTTGCGCCAGCTCGTTTCGAATTGTCGATCCCGGCGCTGCGGCTCGTGGCGCGAGGTCGATTCACCGTGGGGGGTGCGCCATGGTCGTCATCACCGTTGCATCGCGCAAGGGCGGGTCGGGCAAGAGCACGCTGACCGCCAACCTCGCTGCCTTCGCCGAAAGGACGCGGCGGTGCCTGCTCATCGACGCCGATCCGCAGGGCTCGCTCAGCCTGTGGCACCATCTGCGCCAGACCGGCGAGCCGCCGCTGCGCAAGGCCTCACGCGGCATCGAGCACGTCATCGCCGCGGCGAACGAGATGGGCTTCCAATGGGTCTTCATCGACACCCCGCCGCAGATGACGGGCATTGTCGGCGACGCCATCCGCGCGGCGACCCTCGTCATCATCCCGGCGCGGCCGTCGGTGTTCGATCTCGACGCGGTCAGGGAAACCATCGCCTTCGCCCGGGTGCGCCGCAAGCCCTTTGCCGTCGTGATCAACGGCGCGCCGGCGATCCGCGAAGGCCAGGAGTCACCGCTGTGCACCTCGGCCCGCCAGAGCCTCGAGGCGCTGCGCGCCCCGGTGTGGTTCGGCCAGATCACCCACCGCACCACCTACCAGTTGGCGCTGGCCGACGGGCAGGGGGCGCGCGAGTTCGACGAGGAATCCCAAGCCGCGTCCGAGATCGATCGCTTGTTCGCTTCGATCGATCGCTCGGTAAAGGCGATCCAGGGCGAATATGCCAACGCCAGGGGAATGCATCGTCGGGCGGCGTAGGCGCGACGGCTAAAGGCAAACAGCAGTGTGTCATCGCCGGGCCTGTCCCGGCGACCCCGATGACCTCGGCACAGCCGTGCCATACGATCGGGGTGGCCGGGACAAAGCCGGGCCATGACCAGTTAATGGGTGCGGCGCTTTGCTCAACAAAAAGCGGCGCAGCAAAGCTGCGCCGCTCCAATTTGCGCAGGTGACGCGATTTACTTCAGCTGGTCGGCGACCTTGTCGATGCCGGCCTTGGCGCAGACCTCGTCCTTGTCGCCGCCCGGTGCGCCGGACACGCCGATCGCACCGATGGTGTCCTCGCCGACCTTGATCGGGAGCGCGCCCTGGGCCGGCACGATGTTGGTGAGACGCAGCGCGCCGGGGGTGAGGTTGTCCTTGAGCGACGCGGCGAACTCGCCGGACGGACGGCGCTGCGCCTTGGCGGTATAGGCCTTCTTCATCGAGTTCTCGAGGGTGTGCGGCCCGGTGGCGTCACCGCGCATGGCGACGATCACTTCGCCGCCGCGGCCCACCACGTTGGCGGACACGTTGTAGCCGTTCGCCTTGCAGGTGGCGATCGCGGTTTGCGCCATCGTCACCGCCATGAGCATCGAGATGTCCTTGTGGGTGACGAGCTGGGCGTTGGCGGTGCCGGTGAAGCCGAGGGCGCCGGCGAGCGAAAGGCCGGCAATGATGGTGGTCTTCGACATGATGACTTCTCCCAGAGAGATGCCGCTTCCTGCGGCGTTTGGGGAACGAGGTGCGATCGGCGCTGCGATCCACAGCCGCCGAAATTGACGGACGTCGCTTACTTCAGCTCGGCCGCGACCTTGTCGATGCCCACCTTGGCGCAGGCCTCGTCCTTCTCGCCGCCCGGCGCGCCGGAGACGCCGACCGCGCCGATGGTCTCGTTGCCGACCTTGATCGGCAGCGCGCCCTGGGTCGGGACGATGTTGGTGAGCCAAAGCGCGCCGGCATTCGGGTTGCCCTTGACGCCCTCGGCGAATTCGCCGGACGAACGCGAGAACGTCCGCGACGTGTACGCCTTCTTCATCGAGTTCTCGAAGGTGGCAAGGCCGGCGCTCTCGTTGCGCATCGCCACGATCGTCTGGCCTTCGCGGCCGAGCACGTGGACGGACACGGCGTAGCCGTTGGCCTTGCAGGCTTCGACCGCGGTAACCGCGATCTGCGTCGCTATGGCGAGCGACAGATCCTTGTGGGTGAGGAGCTCGGCATTGGCCTGCGATGCGACGCCGAATACGAGCGTCGAAGCGAGCGCGATGCCCGCGGCCTGTTTCACGATGTTGGACATGAGGAACCTCCCAAGTTGGCAGCCGCCTTGACCCGCGGCCTGGGGCGACACACTAGTCATTTCATCCGGATTTGCATCAGGATTTCGAAGGTCGAGGGGCCCGCTCTTCCGGCAGGCGCGGCCCGGCCGCCGGGGCGACGGCGCCCTCATACTATGAGATTTCAACGGTTTTGTATCAGGCGCGGCCGATCGCCTCCGGTCTGCCGCCGTCTGATCAATTGTCGCAGCCGTCACATCGACCTTAACGGTCTCTCAACCGGCCGGCCGATGATAAGGTTGAGGCCAATGCAGGTGCTCACGATACCGACGGCGCGCCCAGGTGGTGCGATCGGCGCATTGCGCCACGCCTGGACCGCGCCGACCAACCTCATCGGCCATGCGATGGCGCGGATGTTGGGCTGTGGGAGGCCGCAGCACATCGGCGGCGACGCAACGCGCGCGTCGCTCTATTGCTTGCCGGCCGGACGTCTCACGGTCTGGAGAGCCGTCGCGATCGGCCACGTCATCATCGTGGAGCCGGCCTTGCTTGAACGACACGGCCGATGGCTCCTCGCTCACGAGCTGTCACACGCGCGCCAGCATGATTGGCTGGGGCCGATCTATCTTCCGGCTCATGTCATGCTGCTCGCGTTGAGCGGGGTCATATCACTCATTCGTCCCGTTGCCAGGTTCTCGCCTTGGCATGCGTACAATCCGCTGGAGCGCGTTCTGATTTGCGTGCCGATCGACGCACTCGCCGTGCCGCCACCACCGCAAGGCGCTCTCGCCGATGACATCCTCGAGGCGTTCGGCCTGCGGGAATGGCCACTTGCGGTCGCATGAGATGACGATGCGGCTGATTCGAGCACCGATGAGCCGCAAGGCCGTGCTCTCGCTGGCCGTTTCCATGAAACCCCGGCCGCGATAGGCTGCTGCTTCGAGGAATGCAGATGAAACGGCAGGAGTTGGCACATGCCGATCAGTGACAATGCTCGCGCTGCCGCGGCCATTCACCGGAAATTGCGAGGGCTCGCCGCTGTATTTTCCGATCCGGCGGCGAGCGAAAACGAGAAACAGAACGCCGAACGGCTGAAGGAGCGCCTGGAGGATCAACTCGATCAGGAAGCGCCTCCGGTCAACAAGGAAGCGCCCCCCGAGCGAGCGTGGACGGGCCTCATGTTTCGGTTGGGCCAGGGTGTCAAGGAACTCACATCCGCGCCCGCTCCCAAGGGCGACTGGACGGACCATGCCTTCCGACTTGGCAGGATGTTCCGCAAGGGCTTGAAGAAGTAGCTCCCGATGTGTGTCGCGCCGGCGCGGCAATGTCGCGCCGTGCATCACTCCGACATTCAGGCCGCCGTCACACCCCCTTCGGCAACTCGCCCTTGTAGTTCTTGTCGTAGAACTGCGGATCCATGCGGTTGGCGACGCCTTCCCGTGTCAGGATCTCGTTGTATTCCTTGACGATGAACGGGTCCTCCATCCAGTAGGGGATGGCGCTTCCGCCTTCGGTGATGTCCATGCCGGTGTAGTCGGTATGGGTTTCGCCGGGCGGGCCGGGCTCTCGGCCGGGATTGTACGGCCCGAACCACGCGGTGAGCCGCAGCGGCTCCTTCGAGCAGCCGAAGTGCTGGTGATTCCAGCGCGCGCCGCCGGGTGCGGCCGAGACGAGGCCGACCGGCTCGTAGTCGACGCGCTTGACGAGATGGCCCTTGCCGTCCTTCCACGGATTGACGCCGGCGTGCTCGGGCCACGTGTAGGTGTAGCCCTTGCCCTTGATGCAGACGAGGACGGCGGCCGAGGTGTGGGCGTGCGCCTTGGAGTAGCGGCCGTTCTCGTGCTGGCCGACCCAGAGGTAGAACGTGTTTCCGGTCATGAACGGCTCGACGCGGCGGAAGCCGGGCGAGCGGCGATTGTCGAGCGGCAGGTCGCAGTTGACGATGTCGGGGATGAAGTTGGTGCGCCGCATCGCGAGCCCGCGCACCGGGTCGGGCTCGATGTCGTCCTTGTACTTGTAGAAGTCCTCGGCGCCGCTGAAGCGGTCGCGGAACTGGTAGGGGCAGTCGAAGATCGCGCCGACATTGTTGATGAGGTTCATCAGGTTCGGCGCGGTGGTGCCGGCGAGCAGCAGCGCCGGGCTCGAGCTCGCATTGACGATGCGGTGCATCGCGTTGACGGGGATCGAGAACAGCGAGCCCTTCTGCCATTCGAACACGTGGCGCTTGGAGTCGGCGTCGAGCCACACCTCGGTGGTGCCGCGTCCCTCGACCACGAAATAGATTTCCTCGTAGAGATGCTTCTCCGGATTGAGCGCGCCGGCGCCGGGCACCTCGACCACGTAGCAGCCCCATTTGCCCTCGGTGCCGTGGAGCTGGATGTAAGTGCCGCGCCCGCCGAGCCGCTTCCACGGCGCGAGCGGCAGGTTCTGCACCTTGCTCACCCCGATGTCGCGGAACACCGGGATGCCCTCGGCTTCCATGAAGAGATCATAGGGTGTCTTGGGACGCCCGAACTTGCCGAATCCGGCGCGCTTGCCGGCGGTCGGCTCGTGCCAATGGCTTCCGGGAACGTCATGCATGGGTGTTGTCCTTATGATCCTTATGTGTCGGCCGCGATCATGCTGGCTTTCGGCAATTCGGCAAGCGGTTCATTGTGAGGGCCTCGGCTTCCCTCTCCCGCTTGCGGGGGAGGGTAGGGAGGGGGCTCGCTGAATCAGCCACACGCTCCGCACCACGAGAAACCGCTGCTTCCCCTCCCCAACCCTCCCCCGCACACGGGAGAGGGAGCGCGCGCCGGCATTTTCGGGAAAGATCATGGCTTGGCTTTCAGGAGATCGGCAAGCGCTTTTGTCGGGTCGGCGAGCGCGGCCGGATCGACGGCGACGCGCCGCTCGATGAGCCGCCGCACCACCGCCATCTCGCGCTGGGCATTGATGCCGAGCGCATAACGGATATGCCCGTCCTTCAACTCGAAGGTAATCTGGTTGGCGCCGTGCCGCCGGCGCACCCGCTGGTCGGGGCTGGGTGACGGCCAGCCGGCGCCCTGGATGTAGAGGCCGAACTGCTCGGACCAGAACGAAGGCGTCGTGCGGTAGGTCTCAGCCGCGCCCGCGGCATTGCGGCCGGCGACGCTGCCCTGGTCCTGGGCATGCCGCCAGTCCTCCTGGCGCATCGGGCCATGGGGGCCCGGAAACCGCACCACGTCGCCCGCCGCGAAGATCGCGGGATCGGAGCTGCGGCACCCCTCGTCGACGACGATGCCGTTATCGGTGCGAAGACCCGCCTCCGCCGCGAGCCGGTCGTCGGGAACGGCGCCGGCGCCGACCACGACGAGGTCGGCGTGAATGACCTCGCCCGTGCGCGTCTCCAGCGTGATGCGCCCGTCGCTGTCGGTCGCGGCGGCGATGAGCGCCGTATCGACCCGGATGTCCACGCCGTGGCGGCGATGCTCAGCCGCGATCAGGGCCGAGGTCTCTTCGTCGCACACCCGCGCGAGAATGCGCGGCGCGACCTCGATGACGGTGACGGCGACGCCGAGCTCCCGGGCAGATGCGGCGACCTCGAGGCCGATCAGGCCGCCGCCGACCACCGCGACATGCTTGGCGGCCTTGAGCTCCGCACCAAGCGTGTCGGCATGAGCTTCGGTGCGCAGATAGTGGACCCGCGGGGTGCCGAGCGGCAGCATCGGAAGCTGGCGCGCCACCGATCCGGTGGCGATGACGAGCGCGTCATAGGGCAGCCGCTCGCCCGTTGCGGTGACGACGGCGCGTGCGGCACGATCGATCGCGGCGCAGCGCGTGTGGAGCATCAGCGTGATGCCGTGGCCGGCGACGCCTTTCGGCCCGGCGATCGGGGCGTCGACCGCGCGCGCCTTGCCGAGCAGCACGGCCTTCGAGAGCGGCGGGCGCTCGTAAGGCTCCAGTCGTTCGTCGGAAACGAGGGTGACCTCAGCGCCGGCATCGCGACGCTTCGCTTCGATGGCTGCGAAAACGCCGGCCGGCCCCGCGCCGATGATGACGATCCGACGAGCGGTCATTCCGGAATTCGCAGCGTCGGCTCCAGCGGCATCGACCGTTTCAGCATCGATTGTTTCTCAGGCGCGCAACGCGATCAGCATGTCCTCGATGTAGTCGACGGCGCTCGCGATGACCAGCATCAGCGACCACGGCCGCAGCTGCGACAGCGTCTTCGACAGCATCTCGTCGCTCGCCGACGGGGCGCCGAGAATGAGGCCGGTGGTGGTGATCCGCTTGAGGCTGCAGGCCTCCCCGATCAGCGCGGCGGCCTGGGCGTTCTCGCCGGCCGTCGCCACCATGACCACCAAGTCAGAGGTGTCGACCTCGTCGACGAGGCTCTTGGTCCGGCCGGCAAGGTCGCTCAGCCAGCCCTGCATCGAGAAGCTGCCGGCGGTCGGGGCGGTGGCGAAGGAGGAGGCGGTGAGGAAGGTCGCGCCGTTCCAGGCTTTGCGCGCGAGGTCCTTGACGATCGCCTCGCTCGGCCGGTCGAGCGCGATCACCTTGACGCGCTTGGGCTTGGAGTTCGGCGCATCGATGCGGTAACGCGCCTCCGCGGCAGTCGCCATTCTCGCGTTTTCGCTCAGCATGCGGATGTCCTCACACCGAAGCCGGCGCCACGCCCGGCCGCGCGAGCAGCGCATCCTTCGCCGCGTCCTTGAAGGCCTTGTCGCGCGGCAGCACCACGGCGGCCGAGCGCACCTTCTGGTGCGCAGGATCGACGCCGGGCGGCACCTCGCCCTTGTCGACAAGGGCCTTCACCGTGCGCAGCAGCCGGTGCCGCGCCATGATGATGCCGTTGTCGGTGGAAACGAGGTTCTCCTTCATGCGGTCGACGATCGGCCCCATGCTTTCCTGCAGCGAAGCATCCTGCATGGCGATGCCTTCGACGCCCGAGTAGGTCTTGCCGGCCTTCTGGGCAGCGCGGTCGATCAGATAGTCGTTGTCCTTGTTGGCGCGCGGCCGCCAGGTGCCGGGCACGAATTTGACGTAGATGCTCTTGCCGTCCTTCATCGCCGCGACCTCGGCCTCGGTGAGCTCGCGGATCGGGTGATAGTCGAAGCTCCAGGTCCAGCAGTTCTCGTCGTCGATCGGGATCCAGAAATGGCCGTGGACCGAGTGGTGGCCCCGCGGCGCGATCATGGTGAAGGACGGCATCACCCACTGGGTGATGCGCCAGTAATACTGCTCGTTCTCGGCGTTGCGGCGGGCGCCGATATAGAGGCCGCCCGCGCTCTCGACCACTTCGAACACCGGGCGCGAGTCCGCCATGTTGTACTGGTTGCCCTTGGCGCCCTTGAACAGGGGATCGGAATTGAGATCGCCGCGGTGCAGGAAGGAGACGTGACTCGAATCGATGCCGCCCTCCAGCGCCTGGAGCCAGTTCGATTCCTGTGTGCGCTTGCTGATGTAGCGGTGACGCGGGGGAACGGTCGCGAACTCCCACTCGGGGAGCGGCGGCTGCTTTTCGGGCTCGCCCATATACGTCCACAACACGCCGCCGCGTTCGACCAGAGGGTAGGATTTGAGCTTGATCCGCTGGCAGAAGCCGCTCTCCTCGGGCTCGGACGGCACCTCGATGCACTGGCCGTTGATGTCGTATTTCCAGCCGTGATAGGGGCAGCGCAGGCCCGCCTCCTCGTTGCGGCCGAACCACAGCGAGACGCCGCGGTGGGCGCAGAACTCGTCGATCAGGCCGAGCCGGCCCTCGCTGTCACGGAACGCCAGCAGGCGCTCGGAGAGCAGCTTCACCCGCACCGGCGGGCAGTCGTTGTCGGGAAGCTCCTCGGCAAGCAGCGCCGGTAGCCAGTAGCTGCGAAACAGCTTGCCGCAGGGGGTGCCGGGGCCGGTCAGGGTGAGGAGATCGTTCTGTTCTTTGCGCAGCATCCGGCGCCTCCTGGATTTTCTTGGGCAGTGGCTTGCGCGACTGTCGCGCCGCGGGCGGATCGGTGCAAGCACGTCCGATCAGCGTCATGCCCGTCATGCAATTGACCTAGGTCAATGCCTATGGTCTATGAGCGCAAACCCTTGCAAAACGCCGCCTTTTCGGGTCGCGAAGCTAGCGCGGGAGAGCCGTGGCGTCAACGAATGGCGCCCGCTCGCTGCCAGCGCCGAGGAATGCTCTGGACCGCCATGCCACGACTCGAACTGTGCCAAGCCGCCGATGTCGCCGAGGGAACGGCACGCAAGGTCGAGACGGAAGGGCTCGTCCTCGCCGTCTTCAACGTCGATGGCGAGTACTACGTGCTCGACGACGCCTGCACCCATGGTCCGGGCTCGCTCTCGGAGGGCTACATCGAGGGCGACGTGGTCGAATGCAATTTTCACAACGGCCAGTTCAACATCCGCACCGGCGAGGTGGTGCTGCCGCCGTGCATGATCCCGATGAAGACCTATCCGACCACCGTGGAGGACGGAAAAGTCTACATCGAGGTGTAACTTCTCCCTCCCCGTCTTCGGGGAGGGCCGGGGTGGGGCCGGCCTCCCCACGCGGCACTTCGCCGAAAGAAAGACCCCACCCTACCCTCCCCGAAGTCGGGGAGGGAGGAATATAGAGCGAGGTCCCGCATGGCAAAGACGGCCATCGTTTCCGAGGAACTGGCGAAGAAGTTCGCCACCGAGAAGGACACGCCCTATACGCGCTGGGTGCGCGGCGAGGGGCTCGACATCATCGGCGCGCATTACGTGCCGAACCTCCACACCGTGGAGCTCAAGCCATGGGCGCGGCGCGGCGGGGCCGGCGTCTTCATCAACCACGAGGCCTCGCGCACCTCGAACGACTGCTATGTCTGCGAGATCGCGCCGGCCGGCAAGCTCGCGCCCCAGCGCCAGCTGTTCGAGGAGATGATCCTGGTGCTCGACGGCCGCGGCTCGACCACGGTGTGGAACGACGCCGGCGCCCGCATCACCTTCGAATGGAAGGCGGGCGCCCTGTTCGCGATTCCGCTCAACACCTGGCACCAACATTTCAACGGCTCCGGCCGCGAGCCCGCGCGCTATGTCGCCGTGACCAACGCGCCGCCGGTGATCAACCTCTACGATGACATCGACTTCGTGTTCGGGACGAAGCACGACTTCCGCGACCGCTTCAATGGCGAACCCGAATATTTCAGCGCCAAGGGCGAGCAGAAGGGCCTGCTGCTGCAGACCAATTTCGTCGCCGACGCGGTCAACCTGCCGCTGATCTCGGCCAAGGAGCGCGGCGCCGGCGGCGGCCACATCCGCTTCAACATGGCCAAGGGCTCGATGAACAGCCACATCTCCCAGTTCCCGATCGGCACCTACAAGAAGGCGCACTGCCACGGCCCGGGCGCCCACGTGATCATCCTCTCGGGCGAGGGCTATTCGCTGATGTGGCCGGAAGGCGACGTGCCGCGCCGCTACGAATGGCAGGTCGGCTCGATGATCGTGCCGCCCAACATGTGGCTGCACCAGCATTTCAACACCGGCACCACGCCGGCGCGCTACCTCGCCTTCAAGCATGAGGTGGTGTCGATCCGGAACGCCCAGGGCGTGCCCAAGGCGTGGATCAGCCGCCGCATCGGCGGCGACCAGATCGACTATGCCGACGAGACGCCGGAGGTTCGCAGAACCTTCGCCGAGGCGCTGGCGAAGCACGGCCTCACCCCGCGGATGGACGCAGCCTATGAGGCCGAACTCGCTGACCTGCCGCCGTCGCCGGCCCGCTCGGTGGCGTGAGGGCCGCGACCGGTTTCCGACATCGTCATTCCGGGGCGCGCGTCAGCGCGAACCCGGAATCCAGTCTTCTTCGCAAAAAAAGATTCCGGGTTCTGGCCGGCAGCCGTCCCCAGAATAACTAGAACCGGCAAGCCGGAAATCGGGTTCAGATGACGAAGAAAGCCAAAAGCCGCATCGGATCCTCCTTCGATGATTTCCTGAAGGAGGATGCCACTTACGACGAAGTGGCAGGGCGAGCGATCACGCGCGTGGTCGCCCGCCTCAGTGCGCTTGAGAAGGAACTGGATTCCGGGTTCCGGCCTGTAGCCGGCCCCGGAATGACCGAGAAAACTACATCGCCCCCGCGAGCAACGCGGCGCCGGTAAGCGCTGCGGCAGCGCCGCCGATCTGCAGGATACGCCGGGAGACGAGCTCGCTGCTCCGGCCGATCAGGAGGCCGAGGCCGACACCCGCCATATGCAGCGCCGCGGTCGCGGCGAGGAAGCCGCCGCCATAGGCGAGGCCGGACGCCGTCTCCGGCATCTCGGCGCCGTGGGCATAGCCGTGGAACACGGCGAAGAAGGCGACCAGCGCCATCGCCCCGGCGACGGGCATGGTCATATCGAACGCGATCGCCCCGCCAAGGACCAGGATCGACAGTGCGATTCCGGTCTCCACATGCGGAAGGGCGAAGCCGGTCATCCCTACGGCGCCGGCGAGCGCCATGGCGGTGACGAAGCTCGCCGGAACAAGCCACAGGGCGCGGCCGCCGAGCCGGGCGGCGAACAGGCCGACCGCCACCATGGCGAGGATGTGGTCGACACCGCTGAGCGGGTGGAGCAGGCCGTGAACGAACCCTGCGCCCTCATGCCCCGGGTGGGCTGAGGCGACGGTCGGGACGGCGACGGTCGCGAAGGCAATGGTCGCCAGGGCGAGAAAGGCGGCGGCCAGCCGCGGCGCGATGCGGTTCATCGGGTTCTCCGTTCGGCAGAGCGGTATGATCACTGATGAATAAGTGCATAAGCCATGGTAGGCAAGCCTTAACCGCAGCCGGAGACCGCGATGCCGCCTGGAGACGATGCCGAGCCGAAGAGCCATACCCTCGACGACCATGTCTATGGCCTCGACCTCGAGCATACCCATGACGGCTATGCCGATCACGACCACGATTTCCCCGAGGACGGCCCGCTCGAGGAAAATCCGATCTGGATCCAGGACCATGTGACGCTCACCAGCGTCGGCATCGATATCGGCTCCTCCGGCACCCAGGTGATCTTCTCGCGCATCCATCTGCGCCGGCTCGGGGAGGACCTGTCGAGCCGCTATTTCGTGGTGTCGCGGGAGACCCTGTTTCAGTCCGGCGTCGCGCTCACGCCCTATCGCAGCGAAGAGCACATCGACGAGGTCAAGCTCGGCGACATCATCGACGACGCCTATACCGCCGCCGGCATCCACCCGGATTCGATCGATACCGGTGCGGTGATCCTCACCGGCGAGGCGCTGCGCCGCGAGAACGCCAAGGCGATCGCCGACATCATCGCCGAGAAGGGCGGCGACTTCGTCTGCGCCACCGCCGGCCACCACATGGAGGCGATGCTCGCCGCCTACGGCTCCGGCGCCGCGACGCTGTCGAGCGGGGAGGGCAAGCGCATCCTCAACATCGACATCGGCGGCGGTACCACCAAGCTCGGCGTGGTCGAGCGCGGCAAGATCGTCGCGACCGCGGCGGTGCATATCGGCGGACGGCTCCAGGTGGTCGAGGCCGGCCGCATCGTCCGCCTCGATCCCGCCGGCAAATACCACGCGGCGCGCGCGGGCTTCGCCTGGGAGCGCGGCGGCGCCGCCGCTCCCGCCGAGCTCGATCGGATAGCGGAAGGGATGGCCGACACGCTCGTCGCCGCGCTCACCGCGAGGCCGATGCCGCATGACGTGGCGCATCTTTACCTGACCGATCCGATCCCAAGTTTCGGCACCATCGACGGCGTCATGTTCTCCGGCGGCGTCGGCGAATACGTCTATGGCCGCGAGGACCGCGATTTCGGCGACATGGGTCGCCGCCTCGGCGGCGCGATCCGGCGCCGCATCGATGCCGGCGCGCTGCCCTGGCCGCTCCTGCCCGCCGGCGAATGCATCCGCGCCACCGCGCTCGGCGCGTCGGAATACTCGGTGCAGCTCTCCGGCAGCACGAGCTACATCTCGAGCCCCGGTGCGCTGTTGCCGCGGCGCAATCTGCAGGTGCTGCAGCCCGACTTCGCCGCACCCGACGACGTCGATCCCGAACGCCTCGCGCAGGCGATCCGCGCCCATCTCGTCGCCTTCGACGTCGCCGACGACCGCGAGGTGGCGCTGGCGCTGCGCTGGCAGGGCGTGCCGGCCTATGAGCGCCTCGCCGCCTTCGCCGAGGGCATCCGGCGTGGGCTCGCCGGCCGCATCGACGCACACCAGCCCATTTTCGTCATGCTCGACGGCGACGTCGCCCACACCCTCGGCGCCATCATGCGCGAGGACCTCGGCATCGAAAGCGACATCCTCGTCATCGACGGGCTGATGCTGATGGATTTCGACTACATCGACCTCGGCCGCATCCGGCTCCCCTCGAACACGGTGCCGGTCACCATCAAGTCGCTCGTCTTCAGCGAGGACCCGCGCGGCCCGCGGCCCCGCCAGCGGCTGCACCATCATGCGCACGACGAGCACGGGCATCACGATCACGCCCATTCACATGAGCATGGGCATGATCACGGGCACGGGCATCATCATGCGGATGGGAATCATGGACACCATCACCATGACCACGGGGATGCGCATGATCACGGGCATCACCACCATTCCCACGATCACGGGCACGGTCACGAAAACGGAGCGTGAAAGGGAAGGGGAATTGTCATGATTCGACGCAGTATCCTCATGTTGGCTGCGGCGGCCGCGCTGGGGCTGGCACTCCTTCCGACCAATCTCTACTCGCAGCCCGGTGCTCTGAAGGACCAGCTGGTTGGGACGTGGACCGCCGTGTCATGGGAGGAGATCCACCCGGACGGCACCAAGCAACATATTGTCGATCCAAAAGGCTTCCTGATCTTCGATTCCAGCGGGCGATACGCGCAAGTGATCGCGCGTGCCGAGCGTCCGAAATTCAAATTGGGGCGCACGCCGACCGCCGACGAGCTCGTTGCCGCCGTGGACGATTTCTTTGCCGCCAATGCCGGCACGTGGAAGGTCAGCGAAGCTGAGAAGCTTCTGGTCCAGGAATTCGACGCGGCACTGCGGCCCAATGACGAGGGCACTGTTTTCAGAAGCGGAATCAGCCTGTCTGGGGATGAGCTCAAACTCACCAGCGTGAGGCCGCTGCCGACCGGCGCAAGAATCGATGTCCTGTACCGGAGAGCGAAATAATGGAGCTCGACGACGGTCGGGTGACTGGGATTGTCACAGCCCGTATTGGCTCCCAGCCAACCACTCCCGCGGGATGATGCGCTCGGTCCCCTCGGCCTTGAGCTTCGGATAAAGGATCGCGCCGCAGGCGGCGAACTGCATCGCGAGGCCGGTGTTGTTCTTGTAATAGACGATCGCGTCCCGTTCTCCCGAGAGCCGCGCCTTGCCGGCGACGATGTCGCCGAGCGTGTTCACGTTCTCGCGTCGCACCAAGCCTTTCTCGATCGGCTCGGTGAGCTCGACCTGGCGGTTCACGGTCACGCTCGCCCAGTCGTTGATGACGATGTCGCGGGCGCGCTGCGAAGGTCGTCTCGTCGACCTCGCGGCGGGTGCCGAGCACGTCGGAATTGGCGATGCTCACCACCATCTGCCCGGGCTCGAGCCATGCGCCCTCGAACACCGGCACTCGCGCATTGGTCGCGCAGCACACGATGTCGGCACCGCGCACCACGGCGCGTGCATCATCGACCGCGACGACCTCGTACGGCTCGCTCGCGAGCCGCGCAGCGAATGCCGCGCGATGCTCCGCATTGGGGCTGAACACCTGCACGTGGCGTATCGGCCGTACCGCGCAGATCGCGCGGCAATTGTGGAAGGCCTGGAGCCCGGTGCCGAACAGGCCGAGCACCTGCGCATCGGCGCGCGCGGCCTTGGCGACGGCGAGCGCGCTGGTGGCGCCGACGCGAAAGCCGGACAGATAGGTTTCGTGCATGAAGGCGAGCGGCTCGCCGGTGCCGAGATCATAGAGGATGATCACGGTCCAGTTGACGGGATCGGGGTGCGCCCGGTCGCGGCGCTGGGGGTTCTTCTCCGCCGCGAGGAGATGCGAGCCGGCGCGCACGCAGGCGACGCGGTAGCGTCCCCACCGCGCCGGCATGGATATTGGCGTAATAGCGAGTGCGCCGGGTCGGGGCTCGCGATGTCGTAGCGCAGCCGCGGCGGATTGACGGCGCGGCCTTCGGCGAGGTCGCGGAAGGCCACCTCCATCGCTTCGACGGCTTCAGGGATCGAGAGCAGGCGCTCGGCATCCTCGTCGGTGATGACGATCGGCATGGGGAGCGCTCTACTCGAGATAGCTGCGCTTGCCGGTCCCGATCAGCTCGTAGAGCGCCTTGATCTCGCCCTGCAGCCGCGCGTAGTTCCGCCAGTCCTTGTACTGCGGGAAGGTGAGCGTCGCGATCGCCTGGTCGAGGGTGACGCCGCGGTTCACGGCGTCTTTCACGGTCGCGTATTCGTCCGCCAGCATCGCGGCGAGCTCCTTGGCGTCGGCGCGCGTCGCGACGTCGCCATGCGCCGGCAGGATGGCGTCGACGTCCATGGCAGCGACCTCGTCGAGCAGCTTGATCCAGTTCTCGACCGACGGCGTGAACAGCATGTTCGGCATGCTGTGCTTGGCGAAGGCGCCCGGCGTGAACAGCGCGCGGGCATGCGGAAACGCGACGAAGGTATCGCCGGCCTGCTGCCCGGGCCCGAGGTAGAACAGCCGGACTTCGCGGCCGCCGAGGCGAATGGTCATGCGATCGTTGAAGGTGACGTCGGGCAGCACCAGCTTGACCTCGGCCGGGTCGAAGCCGCGCTTGGCGAACCCGTCGACGCGGCGCGCCATTTCCTTAGGCTGAACCCGCGCCATGATGCGCGCGGTCTCCTCCTGGGCGACGAAGGTCGCGCCGAGCTCCTTGAACACGACGTTGCCCATGTGGTGATCGCCATGGAAATGGCTGTTGATCACCCATTTGACCGGCTTGTCGGTAACCTTGCGAATGCGCTCGAGCAGGTCGCGCCCCTCGCGCGGGTGCGTGCGCGTATCGATCAGCAGCACGCCCTCGTCGGTGACCAGGAACACGCAGTTCGACCCGTCGAAGTCGAACAGGAAGTAGAGGTCGGGCGCGATCTGCTTGACGACGGCGTCGCGGGGCGAGGGCTGCTGGGCACGCGCCGGCGGTGCGACGAGCAGGATGCCGGCAAGGATAGCCAGCACCGCGGTTACGATGACCTTGCGGATGGAAACCGACGCGCTGATCGCGTTTGGGCGAAACCTGGCCATGCGAATGTCCTCCCTGATTTTTGAGAACATCATATCAGCGTGTACGGCCGGCATTGAGGGCAATTTGGTGCGGCGGCGCGTGTCCCTCCCCGTCTTCGGGGAGGGCGGGGTGGGGTCCGCGAGCGCAGCGAGCAAGGAAGAAAGAACCCCACCCTACCCTCCCCGAAGGCGGGGAGGGAAAAGGAGCGGTCCTAACCGGCGACATGGGTAACACTTCTGACCGGCCCGCTAACTAACCCCGAAACCGCTCCGCCGGTGGGGCGATCTCCGTCACCAAATCGCGCACCAGTGCCTTGTTCGACAGCGGCTTCACCGTCATCTCGCGCGGCTCGAGGCGGGCGGTGCAGGCGTATTCGATGCGGCCGTCGATCTCCATCATGCATTCCTTGCAGGCATTGGCATTGATGCAGGAGAAGCGGATCGCGAGCGTCGGGTCGCGGTGGGTGCGCACCCAGCGCAAGCCGTCGAGCACCGACTGTCCGGACTCGAACGGCACGTCATAGGTTTCGAAGTCGCCGGCCGTCGCGTCGCTGCCGCGCCGGATTTTCAACTGTGCGGTCATTGGGCGCGCGGTCATTGGGCGGCGGCGAGGCCGGGCCCTGTGCCCGGCTGCTCGGCAAGCTCGACAGGCGCCTGCGCCGCGATGTTGAGGCGGCCGCTGTGCCAGCGCACCACCTGGTTGACGCGCCACTCCGGCAGCATCCCCGGGAAGTCCTCGCGCTGATGGGCGCCGCGGCTCTCGACACGAAGCCGCGCGGTCTCGGCGACCGTGCGCGCCACCAGCACCATGTTGCGCAGGTCGAGCCAGTCGATGCGCGGCATGTCGAAGGGCGCGCGGTCGCCGAACGGCCGCTCGCCGACGTCGCGCGCGAGCCGGTCGAGGCGGGCGATGGCGCGTTCGAGCTTTGCGCCGGTGCGGAACGGCCCGACTTCGTCGGCCATCGCGTTCTGCAACTCGACGATAAGGTCGGCCGAATTGGGCTCGTCGCGGCCCGCCTCCCGGTCCGCGAGCGCAAGCGCGACAGCGTCAAGCGCCGCATGCTGGCGGAACGGCTGGGTGACGCGCGCGGCGGCATGCGCCGCGGCGCTCGCCCCGGCGCGGCGGCCGAACACGAGCGCTTCGGTCACCGCATTGCCGGAGAGCCGGTTGGCGCCGTTCGCGCCTCCGACCGCTTCGCCGGCGGCAAAGAGGCCGGGGATGCCGGTCGCCATCGCCGTGTCCACGGCGATGCCGCCCATGTGGTAATGGGCGATCGGCGCCACCTCGACCGGCATTTTGGTGAGATCGATGTGGTTCGCCGCGAGCCGGTCGATCACCGGGCCGAATGCCTCGCGCAGCGCGGCCTCGGAGCAGTGCTCAAAGCTCAGATACGCGCCGCCGTGGGGCGAGCCGCGGCCGGCCTCCACCTCCTTGATGATGGCGTAGGTCGCGAGATCGCGGGTGAGCACATAGGCGCCGTCCTCGTTCGAGCCGTAGCGCGACGTGAACTCCTGTCCGAGCCCGTTGAGCAGGCGACCGCCGAGCTTGTAGCGGAACGGGTCCCACATGATCGGGTCCATGCCGATCAGCCGCGGCGCGAGGTGCCCGATCGGGAAGAACTGGACGAACTCCATGTCGATGAGCGAGGCGCCGGCGCGCAGCGCGAGCGCATAGCCGTCGCCGCCCATGTTGGCGGACGCGCTGTTGCGGCGGTAGAGCCGCGTCAGGCCGCCGGTCGCGACGATCGTCGCCTTGGCGGCGATGGTGACAGCGTTGCCGCTCGCAAGATGCAGCGCGACAGCGCCGGCCACCTCGCCGTCGACGCGGACGAGATCGATGATCAGGAGATCGCCCGCCTTGCGGATGCCGTGGGTCTTGTTGACGACCGTGCGCAGCGTCTTCGACACGGCGGGTCCGGTGTTGAGGAAATCGACATAGGCGCAACGCGGCCGGTCGTGGCCGGGCGCCATCGCCTGGGCGATGTGGCCATCGCGCCGCGCCCAGCCGACGCCCCAGGCGTCCATTGCGCGAATGCAGTCGGGGCCTTCCTCGCACAGCAGGCGAGCGAGGGTCTCGTTGCACAACCCGCGCCCGGCGGCGAGCGTGTCGTGCAGGTGATAGGTCCAGTGATCGGGCGTCTCGTCGCCGAGCGCGACGGCAACCGTCATCTGCGCCATCACCGTCGCGCCGCCGCGCCCGATCAGGCTGCGGTCGGCGAGCAGCACGGAGGCACCGTCGCGCGCCGCCTCGATCGCCGCGTACATGCCGGCCCCGCCGGCTCCGATGATGAGCACGTCGGTCTCGACGTGCATGGGCTCGATCATGCCAGGGCTTTCAGGTCTCGCATCTCACACATATAGGTGCGCGCGCCGGAGATGTCTCCCGCGTTGGAAAGGGTCTGGGGTGCGGATTGGTTGGGAGCGGGTCGGTACGGAATCCCTCCCCGTCTTCGGGGAGGGTAGGGTGGGGTTCATTCTTCCTGGCTCGCTTCGCTCGCGGACCCCACCCCACCCCCCGAAGACGGGGAGGCAGAAGAGGGCCCGCGGCCCGGCCTCGCTCAAGGGGGGCCGGCAACCACCTTCGGAGCCGGTTGCGGCTTGACCGGCGCACCCGGGCCGATCTTTTGCAGACTGCCGGTGATGATGTTGTCGCCCTCGGAGACCCCGCTCGCGACCACTACGCCGTCGCCTTCGGTCGGCCCGAGCGATACCAGTCGCTGCTCGACCTTGCTCTCGGGATTGACGACGTAGACGTATTTTCCGAGCTGGCTCGATCCGATCGCCGCCTGGGGCACGAGCAAGGCGTTGGGGATCTCGTGCAGCGAAATCCGCACGTGCACATACTGGCCGGGCAGGATGGAGCGATCGAGATTTGCGATGGTCGCGCGTGCGATGATGGTTCCGGTCGAGCGATCGACGGAGTTGTCGAGGAAGGTCAGCTCTCCGGCTTGGCGTTCCCGATCGTTCCCGGGAACGAAAACTTCAGCCATCACCTTTCCTGTCGCCTTCGCCTGCGCGATCTCCGCAAGATCGGTTTCGCTCGGATTGAAGGTGACGTAGATCGGGCTGAGCTGCACGAGCGTGTTGAGAGCCGAGCCGCCGGGACTGACGAGCGTTCCGACGGACGCCTGGTTGCGGCCGAGCCGTCCGGCGAACGGCGCACGGACCTGCGTATAGGAAAGATTGAGCTCGGCCGTGCGCAGCGCCGCCTCATCCATGCCGAGCACCGCTTCCGCCTGTCCCGACGCGCTCATGCGTTGGTCGTAGGCGTCCTTCGCGAGGAAACCGTTGCCCACCAGCGCCGCGCCGCGGTTGAGATTGGAGCGGGCATATTCGAGCGACGCCTTGTCGCGCTGCATTTGCGCCTTGACCTGATCGAGCGCCGCCTGCACGTCGCGCGGATCGATGGAGTAGAGCAGGTCGCCCTCGTGGACGTCCGCTCCGTCCGCCGTGTCCTGCTTCTGCACGTAGCCGGATATCCTCGGCAAGATCGAGATGCTGCGGATCGCTTCGGTCCGCGCCGTGTATTCGCGATAAACGGGCACCGGCTTCTTGACGACCGATACCACCGGCACCGGCATCACGAATGCAGGCGGAGCCCCCTCCGCCCGCGCCGCACCCCCCATCAAGCCGCCGTTATGGCGGATCACCGAAACCGCTGCAGCGCTCACCGCCAGCGCAGCAACGACCCCCACCCCCGTCTTCCAGTGCCGCATTGCATCTGCTCCTATTCGGCTGGTGCTGTTGTCTTCAAGGCCGCGGCCGGCTCGGCGTCTTTCGACGTCCGACGGTCGCGCAGTTGTTCGATGACCGCGTAGAACACCGGAACGCACAAGAGCGACAGGATGGTGGCGGCGAGCATGCCGCCGAACACCGTCGTTCCGATCGACTGCCGGCTCGCCGCGCCGGCGCCCGTCGCGAGCATGAGCGGCACCACGCCGAGAATGAAGGCGAAGGCCGTCATGAGAATGGGCCGCAGGCGCAGCCGCGCCGCTTCGGTCGCGGCTTCCACGATGCCGAGGCCTTCCTCGCGCCGGCGCTTGGCGAACTCGACGATCAGGATCGCGTTCTTGGCGGCGAGGCCGATCAGCATCACGAAGCCGATCTGCGAATAGACGTCGATCTGCCGGGACCGCAGCCACAATGCCAACAGCGCGCCGAACAAGGCGAGCGGCACTGAGAGCAGCACCATGAACGGCATCGACCAGCTCTCGTACTGCGCGGCCAGAATGAGGAAGACGAACACGATGGCGAGGCCGAATACGACGTTCGCGATCGATCCCGCCTTGAGCTCCTGGAGCGTGATGCCGGTCCATTCGAAGGAGAAGTCGCGCGGCAGCGCCGTCGCGGCCGCCCGCTCCATCGCGGCAACCGCCTGGCCGGAGCTGAAGCCGGGCGCGGCGGCGCCATTGATCAGGGCCGAGGCGTAGTTGTTGTAGTGCGGCACCGTCTCCGGCCCGACGGTCGGCATGAGGCTGCCGAGCGTGCTCAGCGGCACCATGCCGCCCGCGGAGTTGCGGACATAGAGCCGCGACAGGGCGGAAGCGGAGCCGCGGCCTTCGGCGTCGGCCTGCAACGTAACGCGGAAGGTGCGGCCGAACAGGTTGAAGTCGTTGACGTAGAGCGAGCCGAGATAGATCTGCAGCGTGCTGAACACGTCGGGCAGGCTCAACCCCAGGAGCTTCGCCTTGTTGCGGTCGAGGTCGTACTTGAACTGCGGCGTCGACGTGCTGAACGATGTGAAGAGCTGGCGCGCGTCGATCTCCGGTTGCTTGCGGGCTTCGGCAATCAGCGCCTGAGTCGCTTCGTTGAGCGCCGCGCTGCCGCGGCCGGTCAAGTCCTCGACCTGGAACTCGAAGCCGCCCATGGCGCCGAGACCCGGGATCGAGGGCGGGTCGAAGGAGAGCGCCAGTCCGCCGGGAAGCCCCAGCAGTTGCGGCCGCACCGAAGCGACGATCTTCGATGCCGTCTGCTCGGGCGGACGCTCGTCCCAGGGCTTGAGGATGGCGAACTCGACGGCGGAATTCGACTGCGCCGCATTGGTCAGGAAGTTCAAGCCGCTGATCGAGCCGACGATGTCGACGCCGGGGGTGCGCTGCAGGATTTCGCGCACCTGCTTGGCGACCGCATCGGTGCGTTCGAGCGAGGCGCCGTCGGGCAGCTGGATGACGACGAAGAAGTAGCCCTGGTCCTCCACCGGCAGGAAGGTCGAAGGTATCCGCTGGGCCAGGAAGAAGGTCGCTCCGAGCGCCGCAACGAACAACCCCATGACGGCCCACCGCGCCCGCACCAGGGCGCGAACGCTGCCGGCATAGAAGTCGGCGAGCTTTTCGAAACCGCGATTGAACCAGCGGAACGGGGCGAACTTCGTCTCGCCGCGGTGGTGCAGGAATGCGGCGCTGAGCGCCGGGCTGAGCGTGAGCGAATTGAAGGCCGAGATCGCGACCGAGATCGCGACGGTCAGCGCGAATTGGTTGTAGAGACGCCCGGCGACGCCGGGGATGAAGGCGACCGGCACGAACACCGCCATCAGCACGGCAGTCGTCGCTATGATGGGCCCGGTGACCTCGCGCATCGCGACCCGCGCCGCCTCGAGCGGCCGCAAGCCGGCCTCGAGCTGGCGCTCGACGTTCTCGACGACGACGATCGCATCGTCGACCACGAGGCCGATCGCGAGCACCATCCCCAGCAGGCTGAGCATGTTGAGCGAGAAGCCGAGCATCTTCATGACGACGAGCGTCGCGACCAGCGACACTGGAATGGCGATGGTCGGGATGATGGTGGTGCGCCAGCTCTGCAGGAAGATGAAGACGACGGCGACGACGAGCGCCAGCGCCTCGGCGAGCGTGATGACGACGTCGTGCATCGCGGCCGACACGAAGCGGGTCGTGTCGTAATGCATCGCGTAGGAAATGCCTTTGGGGAAGCGCTTGGAGAGCTCCTCCATCTTGGCCTTGATGTTGTTCTGCAAGTCGAGCGCGTTCGACCCTGGCATCTGGAAGATGCCGAGGACGACGGTCGGCTCTTCGCCGAAGAAGGCGGTCGAGGAATACTGCAGCGCCCCGAGCTCGATGCGGGCGGCGTCGCGCAAGCGGACGGCGGAGCCGGTCGCCGGATTGGCGCGAATGATGATGTCGCCGAACTGGGCGGGATCGCTCAGTCGCCCGACCGCGTTGACCTGCATTTCAAAGGGCGTGCCGGGCGGCGCCGGCGGCTGGCCGATCTTGCCGGCGGCCACCTGGATATTCTGCTCCGCGATGGCGTTCTGGACGTCGACCGCGGTGATGCCGAGCGCGGCGAGCTTGTCGGGATCGAGCCAGATGCGCATCGAGTAGCGGCGCTCGCCGAAAATCTGCACGTCGCCGACGCCCGGCACGCGCTTGAGCGGATCGACCACCTGCAAATACGCGTAATTGCTCAGCGTCACCGGATCGATCGAGCGGTCCGGCGAGGTGAGGTTGACGATCAGCACGAAGTTCGGATTCTGCTTCTTGATCGTCACGCCGGCCTGGTTGACGATCGGCGGCAGGATCGGCGCCGCCTGCGAGACGCGATTCTGCACGTCGACCGCGGCGATGCTCAGGGGATAGCCGACCTCGAAGGTGATGGTGATCGTCGACGAGCCGTCGTTCGAGCTCGACGACGACATGTACATCATGCCGGGCACGCCGTTGATCTGCTGCTCGAGCGGGGTCGTCACGGTGTCGGCGACGACCTGGGCGCCGGCGCCGGGATAGATCGCGCTGACGACGACCTGGGGCGGCGTGATCTCCGGGAATTGCGAGACCGGAAGCAGGAAGTAGCAGATCGAGCCCGCGAGCAGCATGATGATCGCGATCGCGGATGCGAAGACCGGCCGTTCGGTGAAGAAGTCGACCACGGCAATCACCTATGGCTGCGGAAGGAGCGCTCGGCCAACCAAGCGCTACTCGCCATAAGGCATGAATAGCCGCGCCTCTCCGACGCGAGGCTCGAAGCGGGAAGCAACTGCCACGACGTTGGACAGTGCCCGGCGCTCCGCCGGCACCCGAGCACGGGCAGGCGAAACCCCAAGCAAGCAACCCAACGCGCCGACCGGGCACGCTTTCAATTGCTGTCCCTCCACCCAGAGAGGCCGTTTGGGCGGCCTCACCCCACCATGTTACTGGTTAGTAACGTCCCGATGTTACAGATCGGTAACATTTAGTCAAGAGGTCGGGACGAAAAAAGTCTTCACAGGATGGTTGGGAGGAATTGCGGCGCCATTGCGAAAAACGCGCGCTGCTATGCACCAATCGCGCAGGGCGGGTGGTGACTATGCGGTACCGGCAACCGTTGCAGGGAATCCCTCACCCGTCTTTGGGGAGGGCAAAGTGGGGTTCTTCTTTCTCGCTCGCTGACGACACGCGGACCCGACTCCGACCTCGCTATCGCTCTGCCACCCTCCCCGAAATCGGTCCGAAGCCGGGGAGGGAGCAGATCACGCCGGCAGCGGCTTGCCCTTGGTTTCCGGAAGGAACGGGGCTGCGGCGAGACTCAGAATGTAGATGAGCGAGATCGCGACGGCGGCTTGGCTGAAGCCGCCGGCCTCGGCGATCAGCCAGCCGGAGATCAGCGGTCCGGTCCAGGCGATGAGCCGCGGCGTGTTGAACACGAAGCCCGCGGCCGTCGCCCGCATGCGGGTCGGGAACAGCTCCGGCAGCCATGCCGCCATCCAGGTGTACTGGCCGGACACGAAGACGCCGCACAAGGCAGCGCCGATCAGCATGAACGTGAGGTCGTGCGCCCACAGGAACAGCAGCGCGACACTCAGGAGCGACCCCACGATGTAGAAGATCGTCGTCGGCTTGCGGCCGATCGCGTCGGCCATGAAGCCGAACCCGACATAGCCGATCACCGCGCACCCGTTGAGCGCCATGCCGCCATAGCTCGCCCATTCCTGGGCGGAGAGGCCGGCCTTGGCCGCGAAGGCGCCGACATAGGGCGGGATCCAGGTCGAGATGCCCCAGAACGCGAAGGTGGTGGCGAACGATATCGCGAGGCAAAGCAGCACGCGGTTGCGCATCTGCGGCTCGGCGAACAGGTCGGAGAGAGTGAACCGCGCGAGTGCCTCCTCCTGAGCGCCGAGCGTCTCGCCGCTGCGCTTGCGTTCGAGCGCGGCCTGACGCTGGTCGTTGACGCGCTCCCAGCGTTCGGATTCCGGGATGGCGCGGCGCACCCACAGCGTCATCAGCGCCGGCAGCACGCCGATCAGGAACATGTAGCGCCACGCATTCGGTCCCATCGCGCCGACGAACAGCCACGCGAACGACGCGAGGAAGAAGCCGACGCCCAGCCCCGACTGCATCAGCCCGACGCCGCGGCCGCGCGCGCGGTCCGGCCACAGCTCGGAGACGATCGAGGCGCCGGTGACCCATTCCGAGCCGATCGCGAGCCCGACGATGAACCGCAGCACCGCAAACGACACCCAGTCCCAGGCGAAGGCGGAGAGTCCCGTGGTGATGGAATAGGCAATGATCGCGAACATCATCATGCGCTTGCGGCCGAGGTAGTCCGCAAGCACGCCGCCGATCAGGCCGCCGATGCCCCAGCCGAGGAGCGTGAGCGCGATCAGTACTCCGGCATAGACGGGAATCTGCGGATATTGCGACGGCTCCAGCAGCTGACGCAGCGCAGCCCCCACCGACATCACCAGCGCGAAGGTCTCGTAGCCGTCGAACATCCAGCCGAGGTTCGAGGCGATCAGCGTGTTCCACTGACTGCGGTCGAGCAGGCGGTACCACGGCACTTCCTCGGTGACGATGGCCTGCGACATGGCAGCTCTCCTCGTGACGATTTTCCTCAGGCGGCGCGGGCGGCCTGACGCTTTCGGGCCGCAGCTTTCACCGCCTGGATGATCTCCGGATAGGCGGCACAGCGACACAGGTTACCGGCAAGGTAGTCGCGGATGCGGTCGTCGTCGGGATCAGGGTGCTCGTCCAGCAATTGCTTGACCATCAGCACAAAGCCCGGCGTACAGAAACCGCATTGGAACGCGCCGTGCTCGATAAAGGCCTCCTGCACCGGATCGAGTGCGCCGTTGGCGTCGAGCGATTCGATCGTCTCGACGCGCGTGCCGTCGGCAAAGGCCGCGAGATAGAGGCAGCCAGACACCGCGCGGCCGTCGACGATGAGTGTGCAGCAGCCGCACAGCCCCTGCCCGCAGCTCTCCCGAGCCCCGAACAGGCTGAAGGAATTGCGCACCACCTCGAGCAGCGTGTGGTGCGGCGCGATCGCCGCCGAAACCTCTTCGCCGTTCAGGGTGAAGGAAATGGTGCGGGAGGTGGTCATGCGAGCGTCCGTCGGCAAAAGAGTTCGGCCGTCAGCACTCGCGAGCGCCGTCTCCTCCCTCCCCCTGAAAGGGGGAGGGTCGGGGAGGGGGTCGCGGGCGGCAAGAATCGCGAGTTAGCAGACCCCCACGAGTCAGCGGACCCCCACCCCAACCCTCCCCCTTGCAGGGGGAGGGAGCACGCGGCGCCCCGGAATGACCGAGTGTGTTTGACGCCGCCCATCATTCGTCTCCGGCGATCGGACGGTTCGCCTTGGCGCGCAGCGCGCGCAGCACGGCTTCGGGATTGAGCGGCAGCTCGGTCAGCCGCACACCGACTGCGTCGTCGATGGCGTTGCCGATCGCCGGGGAGACGCAGAACGTCGCCACCTCGCCGACGCCCTTGCCGCCGAACGGGCCGTTCCACTGGTAGGCCTCGACGGTTTCGTTCATCATCGTCGCCGGCAGGTCGTGGATGCCCGGAATCTTGTAGTCGGCGAGCGAGGCGTTGGTGACCTGGCCGCCGTCGAACTGCATCTTCTCGAACATCGTGAAGCCAAGCTGCATCATCGCTGCGCCCGAGATTTGCGTCTCGCAGATCTTCGGGTTGATCGGCTTGCCGATGTCGCAGACGTTGACGAGCTTGGTGATGCGGACATGCCCGGTCTCGGTGTCGACCTCGACCTCGGCGCCGACGCCCGACACCATCCAGAACGGCGTCACATTGGGCGTGAGCCCGGTGCCGGGCTGCGGCGGCACGTAGTCCGGCTTGTAGGCGCCGGTGCCGACGATGTTGCCGGCCTGCATGCCGTACTTTTTCTGAAAGAGATCGGCAACCGAGTAGTTGGTGCCCTCCGGCAGCCCGAGATCGCGGGCCATCGCTGCGATCTTGTCGCGGGCCTCCTCGGCGGCGAGCCGCACTGCGTGGCCCATGTGAAAGAGCGAGCGCGAGCCGAGCGTGCCCATGTCGTAGGGGGTGATGTCGGTGTCGCGCGGCACCACGTTCACGGCTTCCGCCGGGATGTTGAGGATTTCGCCGACCATCTGGGCCATCGCGGTGTCGGAGCCCTGGCCCATGTCGATGGTGCCGCAGTAGAGGGTCGTGCTGCCGTCGGCATTGACGTTGACGATCGCAACAGAGGTGGTCGGCGAGATCACCGCCTTGATGGCGATGGCGATCCCGCGGCCCCGCTTGACCGGCCCCTCGCCGCGGTCGAACGGCTTTCCCCAGCTCATTCGCTCGACGACTCGGTCCAGCACCTCGTCGAGCTTGGCACCGCGCAGCGGCGTGCCGGTGGTGTGCGTGCCGCTCTCGTGCATCAGGTTGCGGCGGCGGAATTCGAGCGGATCGATCTTGAGCGCCCGCGCGATCATGTCGGTGTGCGACTCGTAGGCCCATACGAGCTGCGGCACGCCGAAGCCGCGCAGTGCCCCCGACGGCGGCTGGTTGGTGTAGAGCGCATAGGAATCGATCGACACGTTGTCGATCTGGTAGGGGCCGGTCGCGGTGAAGCCGGATTTCTGCGCGACGCGCGGGCCGATGTCGGCATAGGCGCCGCCGTTCCAGAAGACTTCGCAGCGCCGTGCGGTGAGCCGCCCGTCGGCGTCGACCGCGCTCTTGATGCGGAAGGTCGTGGGGTGGCGGGTGATGGTGTAGAACATTTCCTCGAACGGCAACGCGACTTTCACCGGCCGCTTCGCGATCATCGACAGCGCGGTGACCAGCGCCTCGAGCTTGATATAGAGCTTGCCGCCATAGCCGCCGCCGAGGAACGGCACCTTGATGCGGACGCGATTCTCCGGCCAGCCGAGCAGGCGCGCGATCTCGATACGCACGAAGGACGGCCCCTGCGAGGCGGTGTAGAGCGTGAGGCGCTTGTCCTTGAAATCGGCGATCGAGACGAACGGCTCGAAGGGCAGGTGCAGCACCTTCTGGGTGCGGAATTCGTGCTCGAACACGTGGGCGGCTTCGGCGAAGGCCTTCTCGACGTCGCCGCTGCGCATCTGATAGTCGAGCGCAATGTTGGTCCCTTTGGCGCCCTTGAGATGCTTCAAGTCGGCGAAGGTGCCGGCGGGCTTGAGCTCCTGGTGCACCAGGATCTTGTTCTCCGCCGCCTCGACCTCGTCGTACACCGCCGGCAGCTCGTCGTATTCGGCGACGATCAGCGCCGCGGCCTGGTCGGCGACATGGGGATCCTCGGCGAGCACCACGGCAACGGGCTCACCGACGTAGTGCACCTTGTCGATCGCGAGGATCGGTTGGTCATGGAACGCCGGGCCGTAATAGGGGTGCGGGATGACCTTGCGCACGTCATCCGACGTCACCACCCGGTAGACGCCCGGCACCGCCTTCGCGGCGCTGGTATCGATCGAGCGGATGCGGCCGTGAGCGACAGTCGAGCGAAAAATCTTGCCGAACAGCATGCCCGGCAGGCGCAGATTGTGCGTGTATTCGGCGCGTCCCGTGACCTTCTCGCGGGCTTCGAGCCGGGGCGGCGAACGACCGACCTGGCCGCCGGTGGTTGTCGTGGCCGATATCGTCGCCATCAGTGGCTCGCTCCGCTGGTGCCGTCGAGCGCCTGGCGCACCGCCCGGCGCACATAGACGCGCAGCAACTCGCGTTTGTAGGGCGCCGATCCGCGTACGTCCGACACCGTCTCCGTGTCGTCGGCGGCGGCATCGCCGGCCCGCGCCAGCACGTGATCGTCGATGGTCGCGCCGGAGAGGACCTGCTCCGCCGCCTTGAGGCGGATCGCCTTCTCGGTCGCGGCGCTCGCGACCACGCGCACGTCGGAAAGCGTCTTGCCGTTCGCTTCGAACGACACCGCGACGCCGAGCGCCGGCCAGTCGTCGGCCGCGCCCGTGGTCACTTTGAGGTAGGCGGCACGGCGTGCGCCTTGAGCGGGCACGCGCAGCTCGGTGATCAGCTCGCCCGGCGCGAGCACGGTCTCGTAATAGCCGGCGAACAGGTTCTCGACCTTGAGCGTGCGTTCGCCGCCGCGTCCGGTGACGACGATCGACGCATCGAGGGCCATCAAGACCGGCGGGAGGTCCATGTGGGGATCGCCATGAGCGAGATTGCCGCCGATGGTCGCGACGTTGCGTACCCGCACATTGGAGAGGCGGCGCATGGTGCGCGTGATGACGCCGGCGCGTTTCGCGACATCGGCGGAGTGCTCGACGTCGGACAGCGGCGTCAACGCGCCGATGACGAGGCCGCCATCGGTGCCGACGGCGATGCGCTTGAGCGCAGCGATCTTGCGCAGGCTGACGATGCGGCTCGGCTGGAACACGCCGGCCTTCATCATCAGCATCAGCGCGGTGCCGCCGCCGAGCGGGCGCACCGAGGCGTCGTCGGGATCGAGAAGCTGCAGCGCCTCCCGCAAGGTCGTTGGCTCGTCGAGCTCGAACGGGATCACGCGGCGGCTCCCGGTCCGCCGGAGGTCGCTGCGGGCCCTCCCGCCGCGAACGCCGTACGCATCTTTTCCACGAATCCCTTCTCCATCTCCTTGGCCTTCGATTTGAGCACCGGCTGGCCCATGCTGCCGAGCTTGCCGGTGATGTTGGCGTCGATCGAATACTTCACCAAGGTTTCGTTGCCCACCTCGGAGAGGTCGGTGGTGGACACCGCGGTGAAGCGGCCGACCACGCCGATCGGCGCGCCTTCGATCTTTGCCTCGATGCGGTCGGGCGGCGCGATCTTGGTGATCTCGACGCTCACCTTGAAGGCGAACTTCATGAAGGCAACCTTGGTTTCAAGCACCGCGTCATAATGGGTCGGGTCGATCTCTTTGAGGTCGCGCACACCCTCGACGCAAGAGGCGAAGAACGGGGCGTTCTGCAGCGCGTCGAAAACGACCGGTCGCGGCGCCGGGATGGTGATCTCGCCGCTGACGATCATTGGGCCGGCACCGCTTCGATGAGCTTCTCGAGCTCGGCGACGATCTGCTGCGGGCATTCGAGGGGCGTCAGATGGCGCGCGTTGCGGATCACGGTCAAGGTCGAGCCGGCGATGCTGCGATGAAGGGTCTCGGACATCGCGACCGGCGTCGCGTAATCCTCGTCGCCGACCGCGATCCGCACCGGCATGCGCAGGCGGGGCAGCGCTGCCGTCATGTTGCAGGCGCCGAGCATGCGGCAGGTCTCCGCATAGGCCTCGGGGCTGTTGCGGAGAAATACGGCGACGCTCTCGTCGAGCACGTCCTTGCGGCTCGCGCGGAACGAATCGGTGAACCAGCGGGTGGTCTGGAATTCGAGCAGCGCGTCGAGGCCCTTTGTCTCGGCGGTGTGCGCGCGCTCCTCCCACTTGTCCGGGGCATTGTACCAGGCGGTCGTGTCGAACAAGCCAAGCCCCGCGGCGCGCTCAGGGTGGGCGGCGGCGAAGGCGAGCGTGATGCATCCGCCCATCGATGCCCCGGCGACGATGGCGGACCGCCAGCCGACGTGGTCGAGGAGCTGGGCAAGGTCCTCGGCGAAGCCCTCGACCCGATACGGGCCCTCCGGCTTGTCGGAACGCCCATGCCCGCGGCAATCATAGACGAGCACTGCGGTCTCGTCGGCGAGCGCCGGCGTCACCGCGTCCCAGAAAGCGTGGTCCATGCCGAGCGAGTGGATGAGCACGACCGGCGGCGCATCCTTGAGCCGCCCCCGAATGTCGTAGACGAGCTCTACGCCGTCGCGGAGCTTGGTCCTGGCCAGTGTCATTTCACGCAAACCCTGAAGAAGCCGGAGAGGAATCCGGCCTGAGGGCAGCTACATACACACATCGGGTGGGGCGTCAAAAGTCCCGCAGGGGCCGCGGCGAGCATGCACATTGCCGCGGCAGGCCGGGGACTTGTCATGTTCTCCGTGCCGCCCCGCAGTGCATATCTTGTCCGCGTCGCAAGCATGGCGCTCGACGGCCGTGACCGCTGCTGGCCGTTGGGTGAAGATGCGGCCGCTCTGCCCCATCGGCCATTCGGCCTGCTAAGGTCGGCTATGCTTCGCCGCTTCATCCCCATCCTCGCGTGCGCCGCGCTCCTCGCTATCGCGGGCGCGCGTGCGGTCGCGCAGCAGCCGGTGGCTCCGCAAACCGCGACGCCCCAGACGGCGGCCCCTCAGACAGCGGCGCCCCAGACGGCAGCACCCCAGACGGCAGCACCCCAGACGGCGGCGCCTCCGGCGGCTGCGCCCCAGCCGGCCGCGCCCCAGGCGACCCCGCCGGTTCCCGAGGAGCGGCCGCCGGCCGCGGACCTCGAGGCCTTCAAGACCGAGCTGGACGACATCGCGAAGGGCTTCGAGGACGCCAACACCGAGGAGGAGCTTCTCGCGCTGCGGCAGCGCCTGGCTCCCTTGCGCGACCAGGTGCGCCAGCGCGCGGCGATGCTCGAGCCCCGCCTCAAGCAGATCACCGACCGCCTTGCGGAGCTCGGCGCGGCCCCGTTGTTCGGCGCCGCTCCCGAGGACGCCACGGTCGCCGGGGAACGCGGCCGCCTCACGGCGGAGCAGGGCGAGTTCGACAGCGCCGTGAAGCAGGCACGGCTGCTCGCCGGCCGCGGCGACGAGCTCGCCGACCGCATCAACGCCCGACGCCGGCAGATTTTCACCGACCGCCTGTTCGCCCACAGCGCCAATCTGTTCGACCCGGGCTTTTGGACCGGAGCCGCCGCGGCGGTGCCCGCGGAGTTCAGGACGGTCCGCTCTATTCTGAGATCGTGGATGGTCGTCGCCCAGGCGACCTACGATCCGACGAGCGTGCTGGCGGCGGTCGCGACGCTCATCGCGATCGGCGCGGTGGCCGGGGTGGCGATTTATTGGACGCGCCGGTTCACCGCGCGTCCCGCCCCGCGCCGATTCGACAAAGCGCTGCGTGCGCTGGTGATCCTCGCGGCCCATGCCTTGGCCGCAGCCGGCCTGATCACCGCTTTCGTCCTGGTGCTGCGCGATTACCGGCTCATTCCCCAGCCGGCCGCCGATCTCCTGCTCGGGCTTGCGGTGGCGTGGGCGGTGGCGGGCTTCGGCCGCGGGGTGGCGGTCGCCCTGTTCGCCCCCGGTCAGAGCTTCCGCCGCATCATCCCGTGGGCCGACCAGGCGGCGGACCTCTATGCGGCCCATCTGAGCTGGGGCGCCGCCGCGCTCGGCCTGACCATCTTTCTCAACGCCCTGCACCGTGCCTCGGGGGCGCCGCTCGCGCCGGTCGTCGCCACCTGGACGCTGTTTGCGCTGGCTTTCGTCATCATCACGATGCATCTCCTGTGGCGCTCCGCCCAGATCTATTTCAGTAGCGAAAACCTCACCGCGACGGGGGCGCGGCTGCCCTGGCTGCGCGTCCTGTTATGGCCGGTCGCGGTCGCGGTCGCGGTCGCGCTCGTTGCCGGCTACGTCGGCTTTGCCGCCTTCCTCGCGGTGCGCCTGCTCGCGGTGCTCGCGGTCGGCGGCGCGCTCACGATCGCGCTCGTCTTCGTCGATGCCTTCGCGACCGAGGTGATGGCCTCCGACACCCCGCGCGGCCGGCGCATGGCTGCGGTCTTCGGCGTCACGCCAAACGCCCTCGACCTTCTCACCGCGCTCGTCTCGGCGGTGGTGCGGCTGTTTCTGATCGTGGCGGCGGTGCTGCTGCTGGTCGGCTATTCCGGCCTGTTCGCCGACGACATCGTCAGCGTCTTCCAGGTCTCGCGCTGGGATTTCGCGATCGGCGGGATCAATCTCGCGCCTTCGAACATCCTTGCGGCGCTGGCGATCCTCCTTATCGGCTTCGTCATGGTCCGCGGCGCCCAGCGCTGGCTCGAGACCCAGTTCCTGCCGCGCACGCGGCTCGATGCCGGCTTGCAGAATTCGATCGCAGCGCTCACCGGCTACTCCGCGCTGGTGGCGGTGCTGGCGCTCGCGCTCGGCGCGCTCGGCATCGACCTGCAGAAGATCGCCCTGATTGCCGGTGCACTGTCGGTTGGTATCGGCTTCGGCCTGCAATCGGTGGTATCGAACTTCGTCTGCGGCCTCATCCTGCTCGCCGAGCGCCCGATTAGGGTCGGCGACTGGGTGGTGGTGAGAAACGAGGAAGGTTGGGTCCGGCGCATCAGCGTGCGCTCCACCGAGATCGAGACGTTCGACCGCGCGACCGTCATCATCCCCAACCAGGACTTCATCACCGGAGTGGTGAAGAACTGGACCCACGGCAACACCATGGGGCGGGTCGTGGTCAAGGTGCGGGTCGCCTTCGACAGCGACACCGAGAAGGTGCGTGAGGTGTTGCGCGCGTGCGGCAACGATCATCTGCAGGTGCTGCGGGCGCCGCCGCCGGTGGTCTATCTGATGGGCATCGGCGACATCGGCCTCGAATTCGAGCTGCGATGCCTGATCGCCAATGTCGAGCAGTCGGTCGCGGTGTCGACGGAACTGCGCCTGGAGCTCCTGCGCCGGTTCGCCCAGCATGCGATCCGGATTGCGTTTCTGCCTCACGACGCCCGCATCCCCGGGCCATCGGCGGCGCCGACCTCGCAGGCGCAGGGCGCCTGAGTCTCGATCGCGTCTCAGGCGCGCGCCGCGGGCGCGGCGATGACCGGCGATCAAAAAATCATCACGATCCCCGCTGCGGAACTGCACACATTCTCCGCAATGCGGCAGGCAGAGAAGATTTTCAGCGCATGCAGAGAAGATTCTTCGCGCAACTGGTTTTGCTGAAATTCCTGAGGTAAGCTGCGTACGGGATATCTCGGATCATAAACCGCAATTCCCGACCCGCGGAGCCGGTGGCTCCGTGCGGTGCACGTTCGATCATATCGGCGCTCGATCATATCGGCGTTCGATCTTATCGGCGGGTATCATGGGTGGGATTTAGCGGACACCGAGAGCTAAAACCGGCAAAAGTCCGGGGCACAGGGAGGACGTACATGCATATTATTCCTCAGTCGTGGTCGCATCTGCACATACTTGTGAGCGTGTTCCCGTCCTTCGGACTCCTGTTTGTGCTCGGCTTCTATCTCAGCGGACTTTGCGCCGCCAACAAGGGCCTCATTCGCACCTGCCTCGTCTTTTTCATCGGCCTGGCGCTGCTCGCGCTCCCGACCTATCTCAGCGGCATCCGTGCGGTCGAAGCGTTCTCCGCCGCCACGAAGCTCGCCAAGGACACGATCAGCTTCCACTACCAGTGGGGCATGACGTCCATTGTCGTGCTGATCCTGACCGGAGTGATGGCGGCCTTCGAGCTGTGGCGATCCTACAGCACCGACGTCTCGTCGAAGGTCAACCTCCGCCTGGTCCTCGGCCTCGCGGTCGTCTCGCTCGGATTGATGGTCTACGCCGACGGCTGGGAGATCAACCACAGCGAATTGCAGGTGACCGTCGTCATTCCCGATGTGTCGACACCGCCGTGGTGGCCGCATGTCCACATGATCATCAACCATTTCCCGACGGTGGGATTCGTGTTCGCCGTCGCGTTCCTTCTGATCGGCCTCGCGACGAGAAACGACCTGATGACGCGCGGGAGCCTCGTGCTGTTCGTGATCTGTGGCGTCGTCGGCGTTCCGACCTATGTTTCCGGCACCGCCGCCATGTGGGCGTTGACCCAGCCGCCCAAGCCGGAGATTTCCAAGGCGGTGATCAATGCCCATCGCGACATGGCCTTGTTGAGCCTGTTCGGGCTGGCATTCACCGGCGGCGCCGCCTGGGTCGAGCTGTGGCGCACCAAGTATTTCGGGCATTTCTCCAAGACATCGCTCACGCTCGTCCTCGCCTTTGCGATCGTCACGCTCGGCGTCATGGCCGAGACCGGCCATCGCGGCGGCCAGATCAACCATCCGGAGATCCGCCTCGCGACCGAGTTGCTGCCTACCAATCCGGAGGCGGGCGTGACGCCGTGGGTCGAAACGATGATGAACAGCGTGGTGTGGTTCATCCCGTGGCAGACCGTGCATTTCTTCGGGTACTGCTTGATCTTCGGCTCGGTGCTCGCGCTGGCGCTGCGCGTGCTCGGGTTCTGGAAGTCGATGTCGTTCGCGGCGGTACACCGTCTGCTGATGATCGGGTTCCTCGGCGTGCTGATGAACGTGTTCTCGGGCATGCTGATGATGCTCGCCGACAGCTACCGCTACGTCGTGGGCGACATGCTGTTCGGACCCAAGATGGCGCTCATCACCATCGGCGCCGCCGCGGTGCTTTACTTCTCGGTGTCGGACCGCATCTGGGGCCTCAAGGCCGGCGACGACGCGCCGATGGCCGCGAAATGGGTGGCCGGTTTCGTCCTTCTGGCGTGGGCCGGCGTATTGGTGTGCGGCCGGCTGTTGCCCTACATCTGATCGGGAGTAGCCGGCATGAACGAAGCTCAAATCGTCGCGGTGGTCGTCGCGCTCAATGCCAGCGTGCTCGGCCTCGTCTTTTTCGCCCTATACCAAGCCAACAAGGCCATAAACAGAAGCGGCCGATGAAAGCCGGCACGTCGGTGAGAAAATAACAGGGAGGGTTGAACAGTGCTTACGTCGTTGGAAGGCTCGCCTTTCGCCGCATGGGTCCGCGAATTGGTGTGGGGCTGGCCGTTCTGGCTGAGCGTCCACGTGATCGGGACGGCGGTGGTGATCGGCTTCGTGATCATCGTCAACCTGCGCATGCTCGGGCTGTTCGAGACGATCCCCTATATTTCGCTCAAGCGGCTGTTTCCCGTGATCTGGACGGCCTTTGCGGTGCAGGTGGTGAGCGGCTTCGTGCTGTGGACGGCGAAGCCGACGCGCTACGTTGCCGACGGCGCCTTCACGTTGAAGATACTGTTTGTCGTGATCGGCTTCGCCCTGCTCGCCTACTTCTACCGCACGCTCGAACGCGAGGCGGCCGCCTGGGATGTGAACGGGACGGTTTCCTCGCGAGGGGTCAAATTCGTCGCGCCGACGCTGCTCGCCTGGTGCGCCGTCCTCGTCGCGGCGCGGCTCACCGCGTATCTCGGCTCGCTCCCGACCGGCTGATGCGCGGGGGCCTTGCCGCCGGCAGGGCCCTCCCGCTTTCGAACCACGGGCCGTGCGCGGCGGGGGCCTTTGGAAGCGGCAGAGGCGCACGCAGCCGCCGGCGCCAGAGGCGGCACCCAAAAAAGCAATGCCATTCCGGGGCGGTGCGCAGGCAGCACCAAACCCGGAATTTAGCTTTGCTGCGCAAGGGTTGGATTTTGGGTTTCGGCGTACGGCCGGGCCGGGAATGACGTTCGTTAAATATTCGGACTTGGACTCCCGCAGCCCGGGTTTCGCTGCTGCGCACAATTAGGCGTTTGCAAACCGCAAGTTTCGTCGCTGGCAATTTCAAACATCAGGCCCGCGAAAAACAAAACGCCCCGTCATTATGACGGGGCGTTTGCAGGAGGTGTTTCGTAAAATGTTTGGCTTGGTTACTCGTTCGCCGCGGCAGCGCCGCTGCGGGTGAGCACGACGTTGACCCCGGACTTCTCGAGCGGGACGGCGCCGCGCTTGAGGAGAAGATCGGCCACGTCAGGCCGGTACCGGCGCGGGATCTGAAGGCGGTGGGCACCCGCCTCCTTGGTGAGCACTGACAGCGAGATGCTCAGGGGCGTCTGCCTGAAGCCGTCCATGGCTTCGATGTTCGCGCCCTTATTGAGCAGGAACTCCATGAGATCGGTGATTCCCTGATAGGTGGCCGAGTGCAGGGCAGTCCAGCCGAACTGTCCCGCCGCATTCACGTCGGCACCGCGGTCCACCAGGTATTTCGCCGTCTGGAGCGCGAGCCCGCGCTCCTCGATCGATCGGGCCCGTTGCACGTCCGTAGCAGCGCCCGAGGCCAACATCAGCGGCGTCGTGCCATGCGCGGTCGGAGTATTCGGATTCCCGCCGGCATCCACCATCAGCTTGATGGCCTCGAGGTTGTTGACCTCCGCGGCAAGTGCGATCGGGGTCGCGCCTTCGAACTCGACCTCGTCGAGCGCCCGCACGGTGGGCTTTTCCTGATGAATCCGGGCGTTCGGGTCGGCGCCGTGCGCCAGAAGCACCTTGACCGTCGCCACGGCGCGGACGCGTTGTTCCCGCTCCTCGCCGTAATCGGAGTCCCGCACCGCCGCATGCAACGCGGTAAAGCTGTTTTCATCGCGGTGGTTGATATCGGCACCCTTGGCTAGAAGCGCTTCGACGATATCCGGCTGGCCCATCGTGCTGGCGATGGTCAGCGCCGTTCCCTTCCAGTCCGGGATTTCCAGATTCGGGTTTGCGCCGGCATCGAGGAGCGTGCGGACCGAGCCAAGATCCCCTCGCGCCGCGAACATCAGCGCGGTGCTTCCGGTCTTCGAAAGGGCGTTGACGTCGGCCTTGTGCTTCACGAGCTCCGCGGTAACCGGGGAGTAGCCGCCCGCCGTCGCCCACATCAGGGCGGTCTGCCCGCCGTTCTTTTCCTTCGCATTCGGGTTGGCACCGGCCTCGAGCAGTGCGCGCACCGTATCCACATTGCCCTTCTGGGCTGCCGACATGACTGGCGTCTCACCCGACGCCAGCGCCAGATTGGGATCGGCGCCTGCCGCGAGCAGGCTCTTGGTCACGGCCGGGTCCGAGAAGTCCGCGGCCGCATAAAGTGCGGTGGCGCCGAAGTCGTTGACCGCCTTCGGGTTCGCGCCTGCGTTCAGGAGCAGATCGACTATCGCCTTGTCGTTGTGTGCGGCTGCCCAGATCAGTGCAGCTCCGCCCTGCGCGGCAACAATCTCTTGCTTCGCGTCGCTCTTGAGGATCGATTGCACGTCCGCCTGACGCCCTTGCTTCGCCGCCGTCACCAGCGCATTGCCGGTATCCGCGGCCAGCGCGGCGCCCGCGACGAGCGGCATGCTCAGCACGCTCGCCAGAAGCATTGCTTTGATGTTCATCGTCGTTCTCCCGGTGAAGCGGTTTGAGCCGGTGCCGAACCGCCGTTGCTTTCCGGACCGTACCAACCGAGTCCGCCTCGGTTGCTCTTGATCCGTCTTTGGAAACATTGTCGCCGGACTCGAGCCGGCGACAAGATTGGCGTTCCCTCTCTCCCCCGCGCGGGGGAGAGAGGAGCAGCATGCGTCAGAGCGTCCGGCGCTGCGCAGCGTCCACCGACTTGGAATTGCCCGCGAGGTCGAGCCGTCCCGTGCTGTCGCCGAGCTGACCCACCTTCGGTACGCCTGCCTTGTCCAGCATGGTGAGGAGGAGATTGGTCAACGGCGTCCGGCTCGGATACTTGATGTGCTGGCCGCCCTTGATCCCGTTGATGCCGCCGCCGACCATCAGGACCGGCAGATCGGTGTAAAGGTGCAGGTTGGCGTCGCTGAGCGCCGCGCCGTACATGATCAGGGTGTGGTCAAGCAGCGAACCGTCGCCATCCGGGGTGCTGCGCAGCTTGTCCAGATAGTACGCCAGCATCTTCGTGTGGAAGGTGTTGATCTGGATCACCTTCGCGATCTTTTCAGCTTCGCCGTGGTGATGCGTCTGCGAGTGGTGGGAGTTGGTGAAGCCGAGCTCGGGATAGGAGCGCAGGCTCATCTCGTGGCCCATCTGGAACGTGATGACGCGCGTCATGTCGGTCTGGTAGGCGAGGACCATGACGTCCGACATGAGCTTGAAGTAGTCCGAGAACACCGTCGGGATACCGCCCGGGCCTTCCAGGGCCGGAATGTCGCGGTCCTTCTGCGCCTCGGCCCGCTGGATGCGCCGCTCGACGTCGCGCATCGCGTCCGTGTACTGGTCGATCTTGCCGCGGTCCTTCTGGCCGAGCTTTGCGCGCAGCCGCTTAACGTCCTCACCGACGGCGTCGAGGATGCTGCGGTCTTCCTGCCGGAGTGCGGCGAGCACCTTGGGATCGGTGGTGCCGGCAGCGCCGAACAGCCGCTCGAACAGGGCGCGCGGGCGATGCTCCATCGGCAGCGGGGTCTGCTCGTCGCGCCACGAGATCGTGTTGAAGTAGGCGCAGCTATAGGCGGCTTCACAAGAACCCACCACTTCCGCAAACTCCAGGGCGACCTGGAGCGAGGCGAGCTGGGTTTCCTGGCCGAAATGGTGGGCCGCGATCTGGTCGGCGGACTTTCCGGCGTGAATGTCGGCGCCGGCCGTCATCTTCGCATGGGTTCCCGTCAGCCAGGCGGTGCAAGCGCGCGGATGGTCGCCCGCGATTTCAAACCCGAGACCCGCGGCCTGCTGCGAGTCGAGTCCGGAGAACGTCAGCACGCGGTCCTTGAAGTCCGCAAGCGGCTGAAGGATCGGGCTCAACTCAATCGCGCCGGCCTCCTTTTGGAAGAACTCATTCTGCAGGTTCATGATGCCGTTCGGCACCTGGAACCAGCCCAAGCGGGTCGGCCGTGCGCTTTCGACGGCGAAGGCCGGAGTCATGGCGTCCAGCAAAGGCAGAGCAACGGCTGCACCCGTCCCGTACAAGAAGGTACGGCGATCGATCTTTTTGCCCGTGATAACGTTGGCCATCTGCTTATGCTCCTTTTTCTCCGGTTTGAATCATCTGGAATGGCTTGGACTTGACGATATTGAGAATGATGGCTGACCACTTGTCGTCCGGACCGGCATCGCGCGCGATCTTGCGGATGACGGGGCGGTCATACTCTTCGACGCCGCGGCCCATGGCATAGGTCAGTAGCCGCTCGACGAAATTTTCCACGAACATGTCCTGCCGCTTCACAAGCACGTCCCGCAGGCCCGCGGGCCCGTCGAACGCGGAGCCGTCCGGTAGAACACCGGAGGGATCGATCGGCTCGGTGCCTTCGTCGCCTCCGAGATCGCGCCACTTGCCGATCCCGTCGAGGTTCTCGAGCGCGAACCCGATCGGGTCCATGATCTTGTGGCAGACGGCGCACTGGGGAGCGGTTCTGTGATCCTCCATGCGCTGCCGCATGCTCAACTTCCCGTGGGCTGCGTCTTCCTTCAGGAACGGAACGTTCGGGGGCGGCGGGGGCGGGGGCGTACCAAGGAGCTGCTCCAGCACCCACTTGCCGCGCACCGTCGGCGCCGTCCGGTTGGGGTAGGAGGTCACCGCCATGATGCTGGCCTGCCCGAGCAAGCCGCGGCGCCTCGGGTCTTCCACCGCGACCCGGCGGAAGTCGTTACCCCAAATGCCCTTCATCCCGTAGTGCTCGGCCAGGCGCTGATTGACGAAGGTGTAATCCGTCGTCAACAGATCGACGACACTGCGATCGTCGCGCATCTGGCTTTCGAGCCACAGCTCGGTTTCCTTCCTCATCGCCAGGCGCAGATTCTCATCCCAGGTCGGGAAGGCTGCCGGATCGGGCTGCACTGCCGGGATATTGCGCAGGAACAGCCACTGGCCGGCGAAGTTCTGCACCAAAGACTGCGAGCGCGGATTGGCCAGCATGCGGCGGACCTGACCCTCGAGGACCGCCGGATCGCGGAGCTTCCCGCCCTCGGCAACCGCGAGCAGCTCGTCGTCGGGGATGCTGCTCCACAGGAAGAAGGACAACCGCGACGCAAGCTCGATGTCGCTGACCTGACGAACGCCACCGGGCAAAGTATCGGTCGGATCAAGCTCGACGCGGAACAGGAAACTTGGCGACACCAGGACCTTCTGGAGCGCGAGCCGAATGCCCTGTTCGAAGCCGCCGGCCTCGGCGCCTTGCTTGTAGAGGGCGAGGAGGGCCGGCATGTCGTCGACCGCCACCGGACGCCGATAGGCGTGGTGTGCGATGTTGGTGAGAATCTTCTCCGCGCAAGGCATTTCGTCGGAGGCGCTCGCCGGCTGGCAGATGAAGATCTTCTCGCGGCTCGCCGTCTCGCCCGGCCCCTGCACATTGTAGGGACCGGCAATCGAAATGGCGCCGACGCCCTCGAAATAGGACTGGATCGCGTCGCCCCGCTGCCTGAACAGAATGCCTTCCCGCAGCACCGTATCTTTCTCGAACGCCGCAGCGATCGTGTGCAGGCCGGCCTTCACCGGGATGCGGACCTTGTAGCCCTGCTCGGTGTCCTTCCCGACCTGCGTGTTGATGTCGGCTCTCCGGCCCCGATTGGCGGGGATGGTGAAGTCCTCATGAGCAGCTTGATCGTCGACCCGCAGGTTGAGCTTGCGCGTCCGCCCGTTGCCCAGCAACTCGCCGGCCCGGCCCCTTTGCAGCTCGACCGCGATCTCATATTCGCCGTCCACCGGGAAAAGGTGCTCGACGACGGTGCCGCCGCGGGAGCCGATCTGCAGGTCGTCGGCCATGCGATCGTCCTGCTTGAGCCCGTGCGCGACGGTGTAAGTCTGATACGCGGGCGGTATCTTGGTATCGCCCACGGCCTGCCGGGCCACCTTGCCGGATGCCAGCAGATAACGCTCGAGCAACTCAGGCGAAACCGTCAGCACGTCGCCGATATTGTCGAAGCCATAACCGCTGTCGTCGGGCGGCAGCAGTTCCGAAACGTCGATCTGGAGCCCCAGCAAGTCGCGAACGGCATTGCCGTATTCCGCGCGGTTGAGGCGGTGAAGGGTCGGACGGCCGGGGGTGGGGCGCGTATCCGCCAAGCGGTCGCGCTCGGTGGTGATAGCCGTCACGAGCGTCTTGTAGGTCCCTTCGTCAGGCCGCAACGCCCCAGGAGGCGGCATCTCGCGTCCGCGCAGCTTGCGCAGGACTTTTTCCCACGTTGCGCCGTTGACGTTGAGATTGGCGAGATCGAGGGTTTCGAGATTTACGTTGCCACGGGCTTTGGGGCCGAAATGGCAGGTGTCGCAATATTTTTTCCAGGTTCCCCAAACCATATGCTGGTCGAACGCGGCGGTAGTGGGGGAGAGCGGTGTTTCGGCCGGCACGACGGTCGACCGCCAAAAGAACGCTCCAACTACCGCGATGCCGAGAGCCAGGGCCGAGGTCGAGGTTCGAAACATCGCTTCCTCCGATAGAGTTCACCTATGTTATTTTGCCGCAGGGTACGACGATGTCCGCTTTCTTACAAGGGCGCGACGCTGATGTTGCGGGCATAAAACAAGGAAAAGAGAAATAATGCGCGCAGCCAATTCGAAGCCTGTGCTCGGCTTCCCCGCAGCCGGCGAGTGGGGGAAAGTGCGGCCGCGGCAATAGAATCTCCGGAAGAGTCAGAAAAGCCCGCTAAAGTTTTTTTATGAATGCTTGCCAATAGGCTCGTCCGTGCTCGCGAGAGCCTGTTTTCACTTCCCTCAAATCACCAACATGCGGAATCATGCGTAAATCGTATACCGGCACGTCGGACGACAGCCGACAGTAGCCATGCAATTTTTTTTGCAAGCGTGAAGGATTCGGGAAAACAAGGCGAAAATGGAGCAAGGTCGGAGTTCGACCAAAACCCGCGCGGGCGGGCGCGGCAAACGGTTTCAGAAAAAACCAATTCGCTGCAGCAGTCTGCAGATCATGCGTTTTGCTGGCCGTTTCCGCTGAGTTCCACGACTCCTGCTGATCACCCGTGATGCCCGGGATCGGCTTCGCGGCGCCGGGGCTGAGTCGAAACGGCCGAAAGTGTCTGCCGCGCCGCACCATGCTAAAAATTTTTTAGGGACGTCCGACCGGAGGCCGGCAGATATTCTGCTACCGTTGCGCTTCAACATGCGAATGCGAGTACCGTCCTCATCATGTGCCGTATCGTTGCCTTTCAACAGCTCCTCGACTGGGCCGCTCGCATTTGTATCGCGCTGATCGCGCTCGGCTGCGCCTCTTCGGCGTTCGCCGAGAAGGGCAAGCTGCGTGAGCGGCTCACGCCCGAGGTCATGAAAGTGGTTTTTCCGGCCGGCGCCGAGCGGCTCGGGCCGGAGGAAGGCTCGCCGCCGGCGATCGCGGTCTACCAGGGCGACAAGGTGGTCGCCTACGTGTTCTCGACCCTCGATATCATCGCGGCGCCCGGCTACACGACGACACCGTTCGACGTGATTGCGGGCGTCGATCTCACCGGCCGCATCACCGGTGCGAAGGTCGTCTTCCACAACGAGCCCTATATCGTTCACGACACGTCGCGCCAGCGCCTGCTCGATACCTTTCTCGCGCGCGAAGCGGGGCGGCCGCTGCGCGGCGGCACCAATATCCTGTCGCCGGATTTCGTGTCCGGAGCGACCATCAGCACGCGCGCGATGCGTTCCGCGGTCACCATCACCGCCGGCCTTGTGCTGCGCCCGCGAATGGCGCGCCCGGCAGCGTCTGCGGGGCCGGCGCTCGACGTCGACGCCTTCAGCCGCAAGTCCTGGGAGGCGCTCCTTGCCGCCGGTGCCGTTGCGAGCCGGCAGGTGACGTCGGGCGAGGTCGCGGCAGCGCTCGAGGCCGACGGTGCCGCCGGCGCCAAGCTCGACGTCCCGCTCGGCACCAAGGACACCAGTCTCTACATCTCCTTCTCCACCGCGCTGTTCACGCCGGCCGCGATCGGCGGCAACCTCGTCGGGATGGTGAATTTCGAAGACTACAAGCGGCACATGCCCGACGACGCGCAGGCGATCTTCCTAGCCTCGAAGGGCCCTTACAATTTTCTCGGCAAGAAGTTTTTCGTCCCGTCCGAAGGCAATCGTTTCGATCGTTTTCGCATCGTCCAGGACGACAAGACCTTCACCTTCGTGCAGCGCGATTACCGGCTGCTCAATCCGTTCGCCGAGGGCATCAAGGGCCAGGAGGACGCCGGATTGTTCGTGCTGCCCGCCAGCGCGGGTTTCGATCCGCTCAAACCCTGGCGCCTCGAAATCCTGGTCAACGGCGACGGCGCGGCCGGGCCGGTTACCGTGGCGTTCCCCCTCGACTACAAGGTCCCCGATCTCGAGGCTCTCACGAGGCGCGACGACTCGGCCGAGCGCGGCGCGCAGGCGCCGGCCGCCGCCGGTCAGCCTGCGACTGCCGCGGACGCCGACAAGGACAGCGATCTTGCGATCGCGCTCGATACCGAGGCGGGGACTCCGGCGTGGGTCGATGCGTGGAAGGACGCCAAGGTCAACGTCGCGATCCTCGCCGTGCTGCTCACGGTGCTGACCCTGATCTTCATCTTCCAGGCCCAGCTCTCGCGCTTCCGCCTCGCCCATCGCCTGGTGCGCAACGGCTTTCTGCTGGTGGTCCTGGTCTGGCTCGGTTGGACGGCGGGTGTCCAGCTCTCCACCGTCAACGTCATCAATTACGTGATGGCGCCGTTCAACCACTTCGACATCGGCTTCTATCTCGCCGAGCCGCTGATGCTGATCATCGCCGCCTACACCCTCATCTCGGTGGTGCTGATCGGGCGCGGCGTGTTCTGCGGCTGGCTGTGTCCGTTCGGGGCGCTGCAGGAACTGCTCGCCCAGGTGTCGCGCGCGCTGCGCGTGCCGCAATGGAATCCGCCGGCGGCACTGGAGCAGCGCCTATGGTGGGGCAAGTACATCGCCGCGGCGGTGGTGCTGATCCTCGTCATTACTGCTGTCGACCCGTCGGGCGCGTCCCTCGAGATCGAGCCGTTCAAGACGGCGATCACTTCGAAATTCACCCGCGCCTGGCCTTATGTGCTCTACGCCGTCGCGCTGCTCGGGATCGGACTGTTCTCCGAGCGCGCCTATTGCCGCTTCCTCTGTCCGCTCGGCGGCATTCTTGCCGCGCTCGATCGGCTGCACCTCATCAACCTGCTCAAGCGCCGCCCGGAGTGCGGCAATCCCTGCCATCTCTGCGAGCGGTCGTGCCCGGTGCGGGCGATCGAGAAGACCGGCAAGATCATCACCGCCGAGTGCTTCCAGTGCCTCGATTGCCAGGTCGAATACTACGACGACAAGCGCTGCCCGCCGCTGGTGCAGATTGCCAAGCAACGGCGCGAGCTTCGGCCCGCGGCCGCCGTCGTCGCGGCGGAGAAGGCGTGACGACTGAATGCGCTCGCGCGCCGCCTCTCCTCCCGTCTTCGGGGAGGGCAGGGGGGGCTCTTTCTTCGGCCTCTTCAAATCTTTTTGCCGCTGGCAAGTCGCACCCCACCCTGCCCTCCCCGCAGACGGGGAGGGAATCACGGCCGTCACATCGTGACGACGAGGTATTTCCCCTCGATGCTGACCGGAAAGGTCTCCGCCACATAGGGGCCCTCGACGAGGCGCGCGCCGGGCTCGACGTCGACCTTGAAATTGCGCACCTGGACGCGGCGCGGGTCGCACCACGACTTGCCGGTGCGGATGTCGTATTCCCAGGCGTGCCACGGACAGCGGATCACCTCGCCGACACGGCTGTAGCAATATTCGCCGGGCGAATGCGACGTGACGAAGCCGGTGGTGATGCCCTTCGAGAGCGGCCCGCCCTGGTGCGGACAACGGTCCGACATCGCGAAGAATTCGCCGGCGAGATTGAAGATGACGATCTTCCGGCCGCGCACCTCGACGAGCTTGCGGCTGCCTGCGGCAATCTCGTCGGCCGAGGCGACCACGTACTTCGCCGCCATCATTTCTCCCCGTAGGTCGCGCGCGAGATGTCGGGAATGGGAATGCCGCCGTCGATCGCCTTGCAGCGAACCTCTTCCGCCTTCGCCTTGCGCTCGGCGGCCTCGAGCACCTCGAGAATGCGGGCGCGGGGGATGAAGCAGACGCCGGTGTCGTCGGCGACGACGAGATCGCCCGGCTCGACGCGGATCTCACCGATCTGCACGGAGCCGTTGATCTCGACGGTCTCGAGCCGCCACTTGCCGGTGACCGGGCTGATCTCGCTCGCCCACAGGGGGTAACCGACTTCGCGCGAATGGGCGATGTCGCGGATTGCCCCCATCACGATGGCGCCGGCCTCGCCCTGGCGCTTGCCGGTCTGGGCGGAGATGCCGCCCATGTTGGAGATCGCCGACACGCCCTGGATCACCAGCACATCGCCGGGGGTCGCGAGATTGTGCGCTTCGAACTCGGCCATGCGGTTGACCGAGGCGGCGGCGCCTTCGAGCGGATCGATCCGCTGCAGCACATTGCGCACGGTCAGGGCAGGTCCGACGATAGTGGTGCCGGGAATGGTCGGCTTGAGGATCGAGGCGCCGATCACGCCCAATGGAATGCCGAGTTCGTCCATCGCGTCGGAGATCACCCCGGTGGGATCGCCGATCGCCTTGAAGCGCTCGACTGCGCCCGCCGGCGGGGGCGGTGTCGTCATCATGCGAATGCGATCAGGAGCGATGCGGCCGGTCAGGCGCTTGTCGGGAGCGTTCACGGGTCCTCTCTTGGCGTCGGTCGAGGCTTGTTGTCGGGAAGGGCTTGCGGTCAATCGAGCCGGATATTGGCGCGGCGGATCACCGCCGACAATCGCGCGGTCTCCTCGCGCAGGAAGTCGCCGAATTGCGCGGGACCGAGATCGGCGATTTCGGCGCCTTGATCGATGAGTCGCGCGCGGATCGCGGGGTCGGCGAGCATGTCGTGGATCGCCGCTTCGAGTTTCGCGATCACCGGCGCCGGTGTCTTCGCCGGGGCGAGGATGCCGAACCACGTGCCGCTGAGGTAATCGACGCCGCTCTCCTTGAAGGTCGGCACCTCCGGCAGCAGCGCGAGGCGCCGCTCGGCGGCGATGGCGATCGCCTTGACGCTGCCGCCGCGCACCATGCCGAGCACGGGAACGACGCTCGAGAACAGCATCTGCACGGTATTGCCGATGACGCCGAGCGCGGCCGGACCGCCGCCGCCATAGGGCACGTGCACCATGCGGGCGCCAGTCACCGACTGGAACAGCTCGGCGGCGAGATGCGGGCCCGAGCCGACGCCGTAGGACGCGTAGTTGAGCTCGCCGGGCCGTGCCTTCACGTAGGCGATGAGCGAGGAAAGCGTGTCGACCGGCAGCGCCTTGCTGGTGACGAGGATGGTCGGCACGTTGGCGATCAGCGCGATCGGCGCGAGGTCGCGTTGCGGATCGAAGCCGAGCTTCGTGTAGAGCGACGGATTGGCAGCGAGTCCGATGCTCGCCATGAGCAACGTGTGGCCGTCGGGCTTGGCGTGGATCGCCGCGAGCGTGCCGATATTGGTATTGGCGCCCGGCCGGTTCACCGCGACGAACGATTGGCCGAGCCGCTGGGCGAGCCCTTCGCACATCAGCCGCGCGATGAGATCGGTGCCCCCGCCCGCTGCGAACGGCACGATGATCTCGACGGGACGCGTCGGATATTCCTGCGCCGTGACGGGAGCGCACGCGAGGAGGCTCGCAAGTGCCGTGGCTACGAGACGGGAACGTCCAAGACCCAAGCTGCTCCTCCGCGTCCTCTCAACAAACTGATCCAAACCGTAGGGTCGGCAAAGCGAAGCGTGCCCACGTCTGAGTGGCCGTCGGGTTCGACCGCGTGGGCACGGCGCTGCGCGCCTTTGCCCACCCTACGGGTTCTTCCGCGTCCAATCCTGAGGAGCTTATATCAGGCGCCGTGGTCGGAAGGCTGCTACACGGTCGCATCTGCCGTGCGCGGCGCCGTGTTGCCCGCCATCCGCCCCGACGATAGGTTGCCGCCCTTTCGCGCCAACCGATGAGACATCGCCATGATCGATTTCTACGTGCTCACGAGCCCGAACGTGCAGAAGATATTCCTCATGCTCGAGGAGCTGGAGCTGCCCTATCGCGCTATTCCCGTCGACGTCTGGAAGGGCGATCACTTCACGCCGGAGTTCGGCGCCATCAATCCCAACCGCAAGATTCCGGTGATCGTCGATCGCGAGGGGCCGGGCGGCAAGCCCTACACGGTGTTCGAGTTGGGCGCGATCCTCATGTATCTCGCCGACAAGACCGGGCGCTTCCTCCCCGCCGATACGGCCAAGCGCTACGAGGCGATCCAGTGGCTGATGATCCAGCTCACCGGCATCGGGCCGACCTTCGGCCAGTTCGTCCACTTCAGCCGCTTCGCGCCGGCCGGCAACGACTATTCGGTGAGCCGCTACACCACCGAGATGCTTCGCCTCTACGACCTGCTCGAAGCGCGGCTCGGCACCGTGCCCTATCTCGGCGGCGCGGAGTACTCGATCGCCGACATCGCGACGTTCCCATGGACGCGCAACCACGACGCCCACGGCGTGAAATGGGCCGACCACCCCAATCTCGGCCGCTGGTTCGACGCGATATCGGCGCGTCCCGCGGTGAAGCGCGCGCTCGCCAAGGTCGATGCCATCACCTCGAGCCGTGATGTCGCAACCGACGAAGCGAAGGACCGCATTTTCGGCCGCGGCAAGTACGCGCGAGGGTGAAAGAGGCGGGCTGGCACATGTTGGGATGATGTCAACCCACTCGCCGTCATCGCCGGGCTTGACCCGGCGATCCCGATCATATGGCACGGCCGTGCCCCGGTAAGCGGGATGGCCGGGTCAAGCCCGGCCATGACGATTCAGTATTGGCCAGAGCGTCAGTGCGGGCCCCGCCCGGTCAGCGTTACTTAAAGTATTTCAAATCCGGAGCCGGCTGGCCCTTCTTCATGGGCACCAGCAGCCCGTCGCCGCCGATGTAATAGACCTGCTTGTCGATCGTCACGTAGTTGTTGTTCTCGCCGCAATTGAGCTCCACCCATTCCTCGTCGCTTTTGCGGCGGTAGCTTTTCATCACGGTCCACGGACGCGTCAGCGAACTGTCGATGGTGGTGATCTCATTGTGGAGGATGTTCGGATTGGCCTTGTCGAGGAACAGGCGCTCCTTGAACACCGCGTCATTGTCGTCGGCCATCGGAAGGCCGGTCTGGTCGAAGGTGCGCGGTCCCTTCAAGAAGCGAGTCTCGATCTCGAGGGTGTCGAAGCGGCCGTCGCCGTCGCTGTCGACCCACTTGCCGAGCGAATAGCCGGCGAAGTTGAGCTCCGGCTCCTTGGGCCAGGGGCGGCCATCGGTGAAGATGCGTCGCGGCAATGCCGTCGAGTCGTCGTAGATGACGCGTGTCGCCCCCGGTGCGATCACGAACTCCATCGCGGCGATGCCCGCCATCTGGCGCGGCATGCCCATCGGGAAGCACGCATAATGGCGGTCGAGCCCGAACCCCCCGCCATCGATGTCCTTGAGGCTCGCGTCGTACATCGCCTGGTATTCGGGCGTGAGCGGGGCTTCCTGCTTGCGGATCGGCTTCGACGGGTCATAGCGCGGCGGGCCGTTGTCGGGCACTTTCGTCCAGATGCCCGCCCAGTCGGGATACTTCGTCTCGTCGAAGGCGCGGGCGGAGGACGTCGTGAGCGTGATCGCCATCGCGGCGGTCACCAGGATCAGGGCACGGTCGAGCATGGTCGTTCTTTCATCGTATGAGGCGCGAGTGCATTGATGCGGGTGAAATCGGTCGCTTTCATTTACCGAGCGCGGCGGTCTTCTCGGCCTCGCTGCGTAGCCTGACGTAACCGGCCTTGAAATAGGGCTGCGCGCCGTACCAGAGCCGGCCCTTGGCGTCGACGACCATATCGCGGGTGCCGCGCTCGCCATAGGGCGAGGGATATTCAGTCACCTTGCCGGACTTGGGGTCGAGCCTGCCCATCACGTCGGTGTACATCGAGGCGTACCAGACGTTGTCCTCGAGATCGACCTCCATGCCGTAGGGCGTCGGCATCGGCCCCGGCAGCTTGAATACCTTGAATTCCTGGGTCGTGGGATCGAAGCGAATCAGGCTGCCGCCGAAGTAATCGCCGATCCACACCATGTCTTTTGAGTCGACCTTGAGGCGCCGCGGCGACACGCCGGCCGGCGGTGTGAACAGGGTGATCTTCTTCGTCTTGGCGTCGACCACGCCGATGTTCTGGTGGTCGCGCGCATTGAACTGCGCGAACCAGACGTTGCCCTTGTGGTCGACGGCGATGCCGTAGCAGTCCGGTGCTTCCTGGTTGTAGAAGGTGTAGCGGCCGGTCCTGGCGTCGAGCTTCTTCAGCGGACGGCCCGACACCCAGATGTTGCCGTCGTGGTCGACCGCCGCCGTGTGGCTGCGCGCGCCGCCGCCCTGCGGACCGCGCGGATCGGGCAGATTCGGGAAGGGATCGTTGGGATCCTTCTGCACCGGCTTCGCCACGTTGTAGTCGTCGATCATCTTCTGGTCGACGAAGACCTCGAATTTCTCCGTGCGCGTGTCGAACCGCGCGAGGCCGCCTTCCCTTTCGAGGGTGAGCCACACCGATCCGTCGTCGGTCGGCAGGATTTCATGGATGAAGGCGTTGTTAAATTCAGAGAGGCGCCACGTCTTGAGCTCGCCGGTGTCGGGATTGAGCCGCGACAGCCCGCCCGCCATCTCCATCCACAGATTGCCGTTCTTGTCCGGACGTGCCGACCCCGGGCGATCCTTGGGATCGCCGGTGAGCTGGTAGTCGACATAGACGATGTTGAGGGCCTCGTCGCCAAAGGAGTCGCGGTCCCGCTTTACGTTCTGGTAGCCGGGCAGCTCGGCCGGCGATTCCGGCGTTGCCGAGTCCGGGCCGAACGCGGCGGCGAGATAGGCCGCGACCTCGTCGCGCACATTGGGCCCGATCCGCGCCACACCGGTCTGGCGCATCACGTCGATCTCGTCCTTCCAGCCCTGCAGGTCGTGGCGGCCGACCGCACCGATCTTGCCGAAGGCATGGCAGTTGAAGCACAGCTGGACCAGCACGTCCTTGCCGTTGCCGTGGGCTTGCGGCAACAGCGTGCCGGCCTGGTATTTGGTAAGCTCGCTCCACTCGACCATGCCGTTCTGCATGGTGAAGTCGAGCGCCAGCTTCTTGCCGTCCTCGATGGCGACGTTGTTGCGGCGGAGCGGGCTCGCCTTGAAGCCGACCGAACTCGGCGTCACCGCATAATTTCCTGCGGGAAGGTTGTCGGCGAAGTAGCGGCCCTGGCTGTCAGTCAGGACCATCATCGTGATCTTGTTCGAGAGATTCTGCACACGCACGAAGGCGGCGCGGAACGGCGCCCCGTCGGGCCCCTTGACGGTGCCGGTGATCGTGCCGGCGAGCGCCGCGTAGCCCGTGGTTCCGAGCAACAGCGCCGCGAGGCCGGTGTCGACGATTGTCTTCATGGGGTCCCTCTGCAGATTTTCTTGGAGCCTGTTGGCGTTAAGAATGACGGGTCTTGTTTCCCTCAGCAAGGGTGCGCAACTTCGCCGAGCAGGCCTCGTCCGTGGGTTGGGTCTGTGGATTGGCGTACCGCTGCCGCGAAATCGCCAGAGTGGGGAGGCAATGCTTCGCGCGTCCTGTGGGGGGACGGGCGGGTGTTCCGGCCTCGACGCGAGATCGTCGGGGCCGGAGCAAACGCTGGCGCCAGCCGGGGTTCGATCTGGCGCAAACGGGTATCCTCGGCCTCGACGGCGTTTCTCGCCAAAGCATGATCCCGAAAAGCTTCGGACTTTTCGGGATCATGTCCTTTTCTGGGCCTGTGATCACAGCCTCCTCTTTCCCTCCCCGTCTTCGGGGAGGGCAGGGTGGGGCTCTTTCTTTATGGCCTCTCCAGGTTTTTCTGCGCGGCGAATCAGCAACCCCACCCTGCCCTCCTCGAAGACGGGGAGGGAAAGAGCGATCACGCCTGCGCCGGCGCCTCCGCACGCGGCTGCTCATAGGCCTTGAGCCGCGGCAGCACTTCCTTCGCGAACAGCGTGAGGTTGTCCACGGTGTCCTCGTGGGACATCGGGCCGGCATGGCCCATCATGATGAGGTTGCCCATGCCGCCGCAGTATCCGCAGAAGTCGACGATCTGGTCGTAGACTTGGGTAGGCGTCCCGGCGAACATGATGCCGGCGTCGATGAGATCCTGCACGCTCGCGCCGTGCATGTCGATGAAGCGGCCGTCCCTGGTCTTGCTGCGCTGGCGTTTCTCGCCGCGCAGGATGCGCATATTGTCCTCGACCGAGAGATAGCCGGGCGGATTGCGGAACTGCGGGGCGACGATGCTGCTCGAGCGCAGGTAGCTCGCCACGATCTCCGCCCGTGCGTGGGCCTTCGCCTCGTCGGATGCGACCGCGACGAGGCCGAGATAGGCGAAGCGGTCGGCCGCGGGCGCCGGACGGCCCTTCGACACGTAGCCTTCGCGATAGGCGTCGAACAGCGGCCGGGTCGCGAAGCCGGTGCCGAGCGTCGCCATGACGTAACCCTTCTCGCCGAGCACGCGTGCATTGGTGGGGCTGCCGGTGGTGCTCCATACCGGAGGATGCGGCGTCTGGTAGGGCCGCGGCCACAGATTGACGTGCCGGTAGTGGAAGGTCTCGCTCTCCCAGTTGAACGGCGCGTCGTGGCTCGTCATCGCCTTGAGGATGAAGTCGTGGGCCTCCCAGAAGCGATCCATGGTGCCGACCGGGTTCTGGTTGGACACCGGAAACTCGTAAGGCACACCCTTGATGAAACCCATGTCGAGGCGGCCGCGCGATATGACGTCGATGGTGGCGAGCTCCTCCGCGGCGCGCAACGGGTCGGGCCGGTGGCCGATCGGATAACCGAGCACCAGAAGGCGGGCGCGCTTGGTCTCGCGCGCGAGCACCGAGAGCGCGACGATCGCGGTCGCCGACATGCAGGTCGCGGTCGAATGGTGCTCGTTGACCATGATGTCGAGGCCGAGCTCGTCGGCGAGACGCCATTCGTCGTAGTAGCGGTGCAGCAGGTCGGCAGCGATAACGGGGTCCTGCTTCGCGTTGGGCAGGTTGACCCGCAGCGAGCCGGCATGATCCGTCCACGCCGGAAAGTAGGGCTGCTCGGTGAACTGATAGACGCGCATTGCCAGGACTCAGTGAGGATTCAGTAGCGGGAATTGAGCGCGGCGAAGGCGAGCGCCTGCGCGGCGAACGGCTTCGGCCGCTCGAGATGAGGAAAGTGGCCGGCGCCTTCGATGGACTCGAACTTCGCGCCGGGAATCGCGGCGGAGAAGGCCCGGCCATAGCTCTCGTCGATCAGCTTGTCGGCGGTGCCCCACAGCACCAGCGTCGGAATGCGGATGCGGTGCAGGCGGTCCTTGAGCTTGGGATCGTGCATGTAGGGCGACCAGGCGAAGCGCGCCGTCGACTCAGCGTTGCGGGCGACGATGCGGAGCTCCTCCTCGCTCATGGCGCCGTAGTCGCGTTGCGCAGCCGCCGAATCGGCGAAGGCCTTCTCCACGAACTCCGGTTCGGTCATCGCGAAAATGTCGAGGATGTCGCGGCTCTCGCGGTCGCCGACCTTGATGCCGACCGGATTGGCGAGCACGAGCCGCGACATTCGCGCGGTCGACTTCACCGCGATCGCCGCCGCGATCCAGGCGCCGAGCGAAACTCCGACCACCAGCGTCTGCTCGAGATCGAGCTCTTCCATGGCATCGAGGTAGAAATAAGCGAGGTCGTCGACGGTGGTCAGCGTTGGCGGCAGCTCGGAGTGGCCGAAGCCGGGGTGCGACGGTGCTACCAGCCGGCCGCCGTCGGCAAGCAGCGCAAGCGCCGGCGCGGACGGCTCGATGCCGATATGGGGATGGAGGAACAGGATAGGGCGGCCGCGACCGCGGTCGATCAGTTCGAGCTTCGCCCCGTTGACCGAGATCGACGCGTCGGCCGCAATGACGGCTCCGGCGACGTTCATCGCAGCCTGCATCCGATCGTGCTCATGGCCTCCCCGTTCGTTCTTGCGCGCTCGCATGTGCCGCAGCGTCTCGTCCATGGGTATCGGCGGCGCGCGGATTTGGCAATGTTCCCGCGCGTACCTGTCGCATTCACGTATCGCCTCGGACATCGAGCGCGTCCTCCCTCTCCCAGAGGGTCGGGGTGAGGGGGCGGTCTCGTGAGTCTAAGTCTCCAAATCTCTCCTGACGCTCAAACTCGCGGCGCGGCCCTCCTCCCTCGCTTCGCTCGGTAGTCACCGCCGCACCGCATTGCACCGCGCGAATCTCGTGGGGTGATGGTAGTCACCGCTGTTGCCCGCTGCTCCCGTTCGGCCTTATCGATGTTCGCTTTTCTCGGGAGAACAGAATGGCCGAGCCTACGATTCGAGCTGCGCCCCGCGCTCACCTATGCGACCCACGACGGCGTCGCCCTCGCGGGCGACCTCTATCTCCCGAAAGCGGCCGGTCCGGCGCCCGCGCTGATTGCTGTGCATGGCGGCGGCTGGCAGCAGGGCGCGCGAAGCACGTTCCAGCACTGGGGGCCGTATCTTGCGGCGCGCGGTTACGCGCTGTTTACCGTCAGCTATCGCTTCGCCAAGAAGGGCAGGAAGGCATTCCCGGAAAGCGTGCGCGACGTGCTCGCGGCGATCCAGTATCTGCGCGGCAATGCAGAGGCGCTCGACATCGATGGCGCCCGCATCGGGCTGTTCGGTGCATCTGCCGGCGCCCACCTCTGCGCCCTCGCGGCGCTCGGCGGCCGTTCGCCGGCGCTCGCGGGAGGCTATCCCGACGACGCCTTTGCCGGCGTCGACACCGCGGTCAAGGCGCTGGTCGGCGTCTACGGCGTCTACGATCTCATCGAGATGTGGCAGGCCTATCGGTTGAACAGCCCGCTCGACAACAACATCGAGAATTTCATCGGCGCATCGCCGATGGAGAATCGCCAAGTCTATTTTGATGCGAGCCCGGTGAGCTACGCGACCTACGCCGCCAACAAGACCGCGGTGCTGCTCGCCTGCGGCACCGAGGACGACCTCGTCGACCGCAAGGCCCACACCGATGCCTTCCTGCGCGCCCTCAAGCAGGCCGGGTTCTTCGCCCGGACCTGCATCGTGCAGGGCGCTGGCCATTACTGGGTGAGCGATCCGCTCGATGAGCCCGGCAGCTATTCGGGCTTTCTTGCGCCGCGCCTGGTGCGATTCCTGGCAGAGAAGCTGTGACGCGAGAGCTGTGCGGGATGCCCGTAAACCGTTTCACTTGTAACTAGAACTGTTCTAATATCGCTGCCGTGACCCTCAAACCCCGACGGGGGAAGTCCGGAGCGTTCCCATGGCGCAGACCAAGCAGGACTCACGTCACGACACCAAGCCCGAGCCGAAGCCCGCGCCGCGTGCCGACGCCGCACCCGCCAGCTATCAGTCAGGCTTCGGCAACCAGTTCTCGACCGAGGCGATGCCCGGCGCGCTCCCGATCGGCCGCAACAGCCCGCAGCGCGCGCCCTATGGGCTCTACGCCGAGCTGATCTCCGGCACCGCCTTCACCGCCGCCCGCCACGAGAATCGCCGCACCTGGACCTACCGCATCCGCCCCTCGGTGGTGCACAAGCCGTATGCGCGCATCGACAACGTCGCGATGCGCACCGCGCCCTTCAACGACACCGAGGCGACGCCCTCACAGCTTAGGTGGAGCCCGTTCCCGATCCCTGAGGCGCCGACCGAGTTCATCGAAGGCATCGTCACCGTCGGCGGCAGCGGCAATGCCGCCGAGCAGACCGGCATGGCGGTCCACGTCTATGCCGCCAACCGCTCGATGACCGACCGCTACTTCTACAACGCCGACGGCGAGATGCTGATCGTCCCGCAGCAGGGCCGGGCTCGCTTCGTCACCGAGCTCGGCGTGATCGAAGTCGCGAACGGCGAGATCGCGCTGATCCCGCGCGGGCTGCGCTTCCGCGTCGAGCTGCCCGACGGACCGTCGCGCGGCTACATCTGCGAAAACTACGCCCAGATGTTTCGCCTGCCGGAGCTCGGGCCGCTCGGCTCCAATGGGCTCGCCAATCCGCGCGACTTCCTCGCCCCGGTCGCGGCCTACGAAACGACGGAGACGCCGTGTCTGCTGGTCGCCAAGTTCCAGGGGAACCTGTGGGCAGCGGAGATGGCGCATTCGCCGCTCTCGGTGGTCGCCTGGCACGGCAACCTCGTCCCTTACAAGTATGACCTGACGCGCTTCATGGCGATCGGCACCATCAGCTTCGACCATCCCGATCCATCGATCTTCAGCGTGCTCACCGCACCGTCGGACATTCCCGGGACCGCCAACATCGACTTCGTGATCTTTCCCCCGCGCTGGCTGGTCGGCGAGGACACCTTCCGGCCGCCCTGGTTCCACCGCAACGTGATGTGCGAGTTCATGGGACTGCTCAAGGGCGCCTACGATGCCAAGGCCGAGGGCTTCCTCCCCGGCGGCGCGAGCCTCCACAACATCATGACGGCGCACGGCCCCGACGCCGAGACGTTCGAGCGCGCGAGCGCGGCCGAGCTCAAGCCGCACAAGCTCGAGGACACCATGGCCTTCATGTTCGAGAGCCGCTTCGCCATGCGGCTCACCCGCTACGCCATGGAGTCCTCGGAGTTGCAGCACGACTATTTCGAAGGCTGGCAGGGTCTCAAGCGGCGGTTTCCGGGGTAACCTTTCCCTCCCCGTTTTCGGGGAGGGCAGGGTGGGGTTCTTCCTTCCTTGCTCGCTGTGCTCGCGGACCCCACCCCGCCCTCCCCGAAAACGGGGAGGGAGAAGAGGCGTCCGCTTTCTTCACCCATCGCAAGAGTGTCATTCGAGCACGCCAGCATTTTGTAAGGTGCGGTGACACCGTTGCTGTACCGAGGTGCCGCGACTCGTCCCATGCTGTATAAGACCCTCGCATTCGCCCGTGCCCGAGCGCCTCATGATCCGCATCAACGACCATCTGAGCCTCGACGAGGGCGAGATCAGCGAGAGCTTCATCCGTGCCTCAGGCCCGGGCGGGCAGAACGTCAACAAGCTCGCGACCGCGGTGCAGCTGCGCTTCGACGTGCGGCACTCGCCGTCGCTGCCGCACGAGGTGCGGGCGCGGTTGGAGAGGCTTGCCGGCAAGCGGCTCACCCGCGACGGCGTGCTGGTGATCACCGCGCAGCGTCACCGCACCCAGGAGCGCAACCGCGAGGATGCGCTCGATCGCCTCGTCGAGCTCGTGCGCGCCGCCGCGGTGCGCCCGACGCCGCGCCGGCCGACCCGTCCGACGCTCGGCTCCAAGGTGCGCCGCCTCGAGGGCAAGAAGCGCCGCTCCGACATCAAGGCCGGCCGCCAGGGCAAGCCCTCGTTCGACTAGTTCAGCAGTTTTCCTGACCTCGTCCTGAGGCCACCCGCGCTCCGAGAGCCATGCGAGCATGCGTCTCGAAGGATGGCCAAGGGCCGTAGCGTCTGTGGCCATCCTTCGAGACGCCGCGCTGCGCACGGCTCCTCAGGATGAGGTCTGTTGGCGGAAAATCAGGGTGCCATCGCAATTCGCCGCTCCCGCCGCTGCTCGCCCGCGCCTATGATGGCGCCCGTATCAACTTGAGTTGCCGCCCCATGCCGGTTCGCCAGCTCGACGCCGCCGTCATCAACCGCATCGCCGCCGGCGAGGTGGTCGAGCGGCCGGCGAGCGCCGTCAAGGAGCTCGTCGAGAACGCGCTCGATGCCGGGGCGAGCCGCATCGACGTCCTCACCGATGGCGGCGGCCGGCGGCTGATCCGCGTCGCCGACGACGGCGGCGGGATGACCCGCGGCGACGTGGTGCTCGCGGTGGAGCGCCATGCGACCTCGAAGCTTGACGGCGACGACCTCCTCGCGATCGCGACGCTCGGTTTCCGCGGCGAGGCGCTGCCCTCGATCGGCGCGGTGGCGCGGCTCGCCATCACCACCCGTCACGCGAGCGAGCCTCATGCCTGGATGATCGCGGTCGACGGCGGCGTGAAGTCGCCGCCGCGGCCCGCCGCGCTCGGGGAGGGGACCTGCGTCGAGGTTCGCGACCTCTTCTATGCGACGCCGGCGCGGCTCAAGTTCCTCAAGACCGACCGCACCGAGGCCGAGGCGATTCGCGACGTGGTACGACGCCTCGCGATGAGCCGGCCCGACGTCGCCTTTACGCTCGCCGGCGAGGAGCGCGCGCCGGTGACCTGGGCGGCGGCGCTGCCCGATGCGCCAGGAAGACTCAAGCGGCTGGGCGACGTGCTCGGCGCCGACTTCCGCGCCAATGCGATCGAAGTGCGCACCGGCCGCGACGGCCTCGCGCTCGATGGCTTTGCGGGGCTGCCGACCTACAGCAAGGCGAACGCGCTCGGGCTCTATCTCTTCGTCAACGGCCGGCCGGTGCGCGACAAGCTCATGCTGGGCGCGGTGCGCGCGGCCTATGCCGACCATTTGCCGCGTGACCGCCATCCGGTGGTGGCGCTGTTCGTTTCGATCGAGCCGCGCGAGGTCGACGTCAACGTCCACCCCGCCAAGACCGAGGTGCGGTTTCGCGATGCCGGCCTGGTGCGCGCGATGATCGTCGGTGCGCTGCGCGACGCGCTCATGCGCGACAGCGCGCGCACGGCCTCGACCGGTGGTGCTGCGACATTGCGGGCGTTCGTCGCGAATCCGCCGCGGCCGGCGCGCTGGGACTGGCCGGCCTCGTCGGAGCGGCGGTTTCCGGCGGCCGCAGGTGCGACGGCGCTTGCCGACGCGCCGCTCGGCTTTGCCGAGGCCGCCCAGGCGGCATTCGAGGTCGGCGGCCCTTCGGCCGATGCACGCATGCACGAGGTCGACATCGAGCCCGACGCCATCGATCGGCCGCTCGGTGCCGCACGCGCGCAGATCCACGAGACCTACATCGTCGCGCAGACCCGGGACGGCATGGTGATCGTCGACCAGCACGCCGCGCACGAACGGCTCGTCTACGAGCGGATGAAGGCGGCGCTCGAACGGAGCGGCGTGGCGCGGCAGATCCTGCTGATCCCGGACATCGTCGAATTGGACGAGGCGGACGTCGAGCGCCTCGTCGCGCGGGCGGACGAGCTCGCGCGCTTCGGCCTCGCGATCGAGAGCTTCGGCCCGGGTGCGGTTGCGGTGCGCGAGACGCCGGGACTGCTCGGCGAGATCGACAGCGTGGCGTTGGTGCGCGACCTCGCCGAGCACATGGCGGAGTGGGATTCGTCGCTGCCGCTCGAACGCCGGCTGATGCACGTCGCGGCGACCATGGCCTGCCACGGCTCGGTGCGTGCCGGCCGCCGGCTCAAGCCGGAGGAGATGAACGCGCTGCTGCGCGAGATGGAGGCGACGCCCAATTCCGGCCAGTGCAACCACGGCCGCCCGACCTATGTGGAACTCAAGCTCGCCGACATCGAGCGCCTGTTCGGGCGAAGGTAGCTCCCCCCGGGAACTCCATCCGCCGTCATCGCCGGGCTTGTCCCGGCGACCCCGCTTAACGTGGCACGGCCGTGCCTTATGATCGGGGTGGCCGGGACAAGCCCGGCCATGACGATTTCGTGGAAGCCGAACATCCACTAAACTCTCGGCGAAATCGGATCAGGAGAACGCCAATGTCGCGCGCCGCCTTCATCGCCTTGCTCGTCGCGCTTTGCGCAACCGCAGCGCCGTCGCTCGGTGCGGCGGAGGACTGGCCGACGCGACCGATCACGCTGATCGTGCCGTTCTCGCCGGGCGGCGGCGTCGACATCTCGGCGCGGCTGCAGGCGCAGGCGATCGGCGACATCCTGGGCCAGAGCGTCGTCGTCGAGAACATCGGCGGCGGCGCCGGGATGACCGCGGGCGCCCGCGTCGCCCATGCCGCGCCGGATGGCTACACCTTCATGATCGGCAATGCCGGCACCCACGCCTTCACCCAGACGCTCTACAAGAAACCGCTCTACAATTCGGTGACCGATTTCACGCCGGTGGGTCTCGTGTCGGAATCGCCGCGCATCGTCAACGTGCGCAAGGACCTGCCGGTCAACAACCTGCAGGAGTTCATCACCTGGCTCAAGGCCAACGAGAAGACGGCGCAGTTCGGCTCCGCCGGCGTCGGCACCGGCACCCATCTGCCCTGCGTGCTGTTCAACCTCGCGATCGGGGTGAACATCACCAACGTGCCGTATCGCGGCGCCGGCGCGATCATCCAGGATTTGCTAGGCGGGCGCCTCGACTACATGTGCGACACCATCCAGACCGGCGCGCAGCTCGCTAAGCAAGGCTCGGTGAAGCCGGTCGCCGTGCTTTCGGCGCACCGCGTGGCCATCATCCCGGAGGTGCCGACCGCAGCGGAGCAGGGCCTCCAGGGCGTCGACGCCTCGGTGTGGAACGCCTTCTTCCTGCCCAAGGGCACGCCCGATCCGATCGTCCGCAAGCTCAACGCCGCGATCAACAAGTCGCTGGAGAATCCGGCGCTGCGCGCCCGCCTCGAAGAGCTCGGCCTCGAGATCGTGCCGCCGGAGCACCGCACGCCGGAATATCTCGCCAAGTTCCTGCCCGAGGACATCGAGCGCTGGGCAAAACCCATCCGCGCCGCCGGCATCAGCGCGGATTGACGGCGGATTGATCAAAACGATGCGGGTGCCACTGCGTGAGCGTCATCGCCGGGCTTGACCCGGCGACCCCGCTTAACGACGCACAACCGTTTCGCCGCTGGCAATGCGAAGCGCTTCGAAATGGAAACGCCGCGCATCTTTGATCGGGGTCGCCGGGTCAAGCCCGGCGATGACGCTCAATCATCATATCGCCGCGCGAACTATGCGCCCGCCGGCGTGATCACCGCGCGGCATTCGCCGAAGCCGATGCGGGCGTAGCCCTTCTTCGCGCAATGGCCGCGGAAGATCACCTCGTCGCCGTCGGCGAGGTAGCCGCGCGTCTCGCCGTCGGGGAGCGCGATCGGCTCCTTGCCGCGCTGGGTGAGCTCGAGAAGGCTCGCCCAGCTCTCCCGCTCGGGTCCCGACACCGTGCCCGAGCCCATGAGGTCGCCCACCTCGAGATTGCAGCCGCCACTCGTGTGGTGCGCGATCATCTGCGCCACCGTCCAGTAGACGTCGGCGAACGAGCCGCGGCTCAGCCGGAACGGCGGCGCACCGGCGGCGCGCATCTTCGCGGTGAGGAGAAGCGCCTCCATCACGATGTCGAGGCCGCCGGCCTCCTGGTCAGCGGGCGCCGTGAGGTGCGGGAGCGGGGCGGGATCGCCGGCCGGCCGCGCATAGGCGCGGGTGCGGTAGGGCGCGAGTGCCGCCGTTGTGACGACGAAGGGCGAGACCGTCGTAGCGAAGTTCTTCGCGAGGAACGGGCCGAGCGGCTGCGACTCCCAGGCCTGGATGTCGCGCGCCGACCAGTCGTTGAGGAGGCAGAAGCCGAACACGTGCGCGCCGGCCGCAGCGACCGGCACCGGCTCGCCGAGCGGCGAGGGCGTGCCGATGTAGAAGCCGAGCTCGAGCTCGTAGTCGAGATTGTGGCTCGGGCGATAGACCGGCGCCGCCTCGTCGGGGCGTTTGGTCTGGCCCGCCGGCCGGCGCACCGGCGTGCCGCTCACGCGCACCGAGGAGGCCCGGCTGTGATAGGCGACCGGCACGTATTTGTAGTTCGGCATCAGCGGATTGTCGGGGCGGAACAGCCGCCCGGCATTGGTGGCGTGAAAGATCGAGGCGAAGAAATCGGTGAAGTTGCCGATCCGCACCGGCAGCATGAGCTCGACGTCGTCGAGCGGGGCAAGATGCCGCGCGACCTCCTCGCGCCGCGCGGCATCGTGGCGCAACAGCCGCGACAGGCCGATCCGCAGCGCGGCCCAGGCCTGCGGGGCCGCGCTCCATCAGCGCGTTGAGGTGCGGGGACGCGCAGGCGGCCGCCGCGGCCGCGGCGACGCCGTCGAGCAGGCTCGCGCACGCGGCGACGTCGAGAATCGCATCGCCGATGGCGACGCCGACCCGTGGACTCTCGTCGCGCCGGCGAAACACGGCGTAGGGCAGGTTCTGGATCGGGAAGTCGCCGTCCGGCGCATTGGCGTTCGAAACGAAGCTGCGCAGTGCGGGATCGTGAGTTTCGTCGAGGTTCATTGCGACACCGATTGTTCCATCTGCACTGTCATCGCCCGGCTCGACCGGGCGATCCAGTAACCACCGGCCCCTGAGTTGGGCACGGCACAAGAAGCATTAGTCAATCCGGTGGTTACTGGATGCCCCGCTTTCGCGGGGCATGACAGTGCATTTGAATGGCGACAGATGACTACACAGCCGCAGCGAGCCTACCGCGGCGGTGTCTGCACCAACTCGGTCACCTGTGCCGGCGTGAGCGGCTCGCGCAGGTATTTGAGCTTGACCGCATCGCGCAGGATGCCTGGCATGTCCGCCATCTGGTCGGTCTGCAGCACGTCTTTCGGATAGAACTGGGCGATCGTCTGCTTCACGAGCTCGATCGGCTTGTCGATCTTCTTCGCATACATTTCGACGGCCTTCGGATCGCTGTACATCCAGTCGACCGTCTCGCGGTACGCCTTGATGAAGCGCGCGGCGACGTCGGGGCGTTGCTTGAGGAAGTTCGCGTTGGCGATGGTGACGCGGACGGTCTGGCCGCGCAGCGAGGGTGCGTCGCTGCCGTGGGCGATGATGCGCAGCTTGCCGTCCTTGGCCTCCTGCAGGCCGATCGGCGGCGCCGACCAGCCGATGTCGATCTGGCCGGACATCACGGCGGTCAGCGTCGCCGGCGGGCTGCCGGTCGGCGTCGGCTTCGCCTTGAGGCCGAGCTCGTCGACGAAGGCCAGCACGAGATTGTGCGAGCTCGATCCGTTGGTCGAGTAGGCGACGGTGTTGGCCGGCGTCGCGTCCGCCAGTGTCTTGATCGGGGACTCCGGCCGCACGTACCAGAAGAGGTCGGATGAGCCGGTGAAGGCGGGCGCCAGAATGCGCACCGGCGCTCCACCGGCAAACGCCCGCATCGCGCCGGCGACGCCGACCCCGATGCCGATGTCGGCGCTGCCGGAGATGATCGGCTGCAACGTCTCGCCGGCCCCGGCGGTGCCGAAGGTCTCGAGGGTGAGGCCGTATTTCTTGAAGATGCCGGCATCCTGGCCGAGCGTCGGCGCCTGGTTCTCCCAGTTGTTGATCTGGCCGATCGCGACCTTCACCGTGTCCTCGGCATGGAGCGGCGACGGCGCGAGGGCCGGTGCGGCGAGTGTCGAGAGCAGTGCAAAACCGATCAGCTGAGCCCGGTTCATCTGCGTTTCCTTCCCTTCGCTGCGCGCGGCTTCGCCGCAACTTTTTTCTTCGCCGTTTTCTTCGCCACTTTCTTTGCCGCTGTGGCTTTGGGCGCGGCCTTCTTCGCGTTCACTGGCTTCGCCTTCGACACCGACTTGACCGGCGCCGGCATCTCGCCGCGCTTTTCGAGCCGCGTCGCCCAGTATTCCCATGCACGGGTGTGGGTGTTCGGCCGGGTGTAGATCTCCTGGGCCATGGCGACTTCGCCCGGCGTGAGCGGGCCGAAATTGCCGAGCCGCTTCGCCTCGCTCAAGTATCGCGCATTGTCGCAGGAATAGATCGAGCGGAAAACGAGTTCGCGCAGGCTCGCGCCGACCACGGTTGCGCCATGTCGACGCATCAGCACCACGGAATGCTTGCCGAGCGCGCGGGCGAGCGAGGCGCCTTCCTCGGGCTTGACCACGAGGAGATTGGTGTCGCCGAAATCGTCGCGGCTGTCCCAGAACGGTACCACCGGGCCCATCGCGGCGCCGAGATGGAACACCGGCACCATCGCCTCGCCGCTGATGGCGAACGGCATGATCGCTGCCGAGTGATGGTGGCATACCGCGATGACGTCGGGCCGCGCCTTGTAGATTTCGCCGTGAATGACACGCTCGGCATAGAGCTGCACGGTCGGCGGCTCGACCGGCTCGGAATCGAGGGTGAATTCGAGAATGTCGTCGGGCTCGACCAGCGCCGGCGCCCGCGAGCGCGACAGGAGATAGTGGTCGGGCCGTTCCGGATGGCGCAGGCTGACGTGGCCGAAAGCGTCGATCACGCCTTCGTGGCCGAGGATCCGGTTGGCGACGGCAACCTCATGACGCAATTCGGCGGATATGGGCACGGGTGTTTCCTCTTCGTTGGCGGGCGCGCAGCCGGGTGCGAAGCAATGCCGAAACGGATGCGGCGATGCAAGCCGCGCGCTTTCCCTCCCCGAAGCCGGGGAGGGAAAAGTGAGCCTCGCGCGCTATCTCCCGACCCTGAGCAGGATGTCGGCCATGGTGCCTGCCTGCACGGCGAACATGTCGGTGCCGGTGACGATGAGGCAGCCGCGCCGGCGGGCGGCTTCGAGGAGCGGCGTCACCACGGGCCGGGTGATGAGGTCGGCGACGCATGCGCCGGGCGCGAGTCGCGTGGCGTCGACCGGCAGGGGATCGTCCGGCGCCATGCCGACCGGCGTTGCGTTGACCATGAGGTCAAATCCGGCGGGGTCCGATGTCCCCGGCGCCACTTTTCCTGGATGGCGCGGGGCGAGGCGGCCGATCAGGCTGTCGCGGCGCGTCGCGTCCACTTCGACGATCGCGAGTGCCGCCACGCCCGCTTCGAGCAACGCCAGCGCCACCGCGGAGCCGGCACCGCCGGCGCCGACCAGCAGCGTGCGCCGTCCGGCGAGCTTGCAGCCGGCCTTCTCCAGCGCCGCGGCCATCGCGACGCCGTCGGTCATGTCGCCGCGCCAGCGTCCGTCGGCGACGCGATAGAGAACATTGACGCTGCCGAGCGCGGTCGCGCGCTCCGACACCTCGTCGCAGTGGCGCAGCGCCGCGAACTTGTGCGGAATGGTGACCACGATGCCGTCGAGATTGCGGATGCGCTTTGCCGCAGCCATGAACGCATCGAAATCTTCCGCCGTGACATGAACGGGAACACAGACCGCATCCACCTTGCGGGCGGCGAATTCGGCCGTGAGACCGGCCGGCGACTTGGTCTGGGCGACGGGATCGCCGACGATGACGTGGAGCCGGGTTTCGCCGTTGAGGGAAGGCATTGCGTCACTACTAGCGTGATCGGTGGAAGGTGAGGGGACGTCCGCCGCGCAATCTGCCCTTGCCGCAGCGGATGCGTGAAAAGTCGCAGACTTTCTCCGACAGGATCGTGCTCGAATGCAAGAGCTTTGGCGTGAGCCATTGTCTCGTGCACAACACCCTTGTCTCGTGCATAACACGAATCTGAAATGACACGCCCTCCAGGGAACATAGGGCGAGCGCGAGGGTGCCGATGGCCAGCTATCCCCTGATCGACATCTATTGCCACATCTATCCGGAAGCCTTCTTCCAGGAGATGACCAAGGTGTCGCCGCAGACGGAGAATCTCGGCAAGCGGCTGCGCACCATCACCAAGCTGTTCGATCTTTCGGAGCGCTTTCGCGAGATGGACACCTTCGGCGACTACCGGCAGATCGTCTCACTGCCGAACCCGCCGATCGAGGATATCGCGACCGGTGCGACCGGTGCCCACCTTGCGCGCGTCGGCAACGATGCCATGGCCGAATTGTGCGCGAAGCACCCCGACCGCTTTCCCGGATTCGTCGCGGCGGTCTCTGCGACCGACATCGACGGCGCGGTCGCCGAGGCCTCGCGCGCGATCACCGAGCTCGGCGCCTGCGGCATCCAGATGTTCACCCCGCTCGCCGGCCAGCCGCTCGACGGGCTCGCCTTTGCGCCACTGTTCGCGATGCTCGCCGCCTTCGACCTGCCGATCTGGCTGCATCCGGCGCGCACCGCGGCGATGCCCGATTACACGAGCGAAGCGAAATCGCGCTACGAGATGTGGTGGTGCTTCGGCTGGCCCTACGACACCTCGGTCGCGATGACGCGCCTCGTGTTCTCCGGGCTGTTCGACCGCCACCCCGGGATCAAGATCGTGACCCACCATTGCGGCGGCATGATCCCGTATTTCGACGGCCGTGTCGGCCCCGGGCTCGACGTGCTCGGCGCGCGCACCACCGGCGAGGACTATTCCAACGTGCTGCCGTCGCTCAAGCGGCCGCACCTCGACTATTTCAAGGAGTTCTACGCCGACACCGCGATGTTCGGCGGCAAATACGGCATTCCCTGCGGCCTCGACTTCTTCGGCGCCGACCACGTGGTGTTTGCGACCGACACGCCGCTCGGCCCGATCGCGCCGACGCTTGCCGTGATCGACGGCCTCGATCTCGAGGAGGAAGCGCGGCGCAAGATCTATGTCGGCAACGCCGAGCGGTTGATCAACCGCAAGCTCGGGTGACCCTCGCTGACCTCTCTACCGAGATCGACAGATCGACGGTCCCGCGGCCGATCATCATCTGCCCATCGCGCGCGGGGTGACGATCAGGTCCATGATCTTCCACTTGTCGTATTTGTCCTTCGGCAGCTCGGTGAAGGGCTGACAGTCCTCGAGCGCTTTCACCGCGATCTTCATCAGGGCCGACGACTTCGGGGAGAAGGTCGCATCGAGCATCCCAGGGGGCTCGGCCATCGTGCCGTCCGGCTTGAAGTAGACCCGCATCACGACCTTGATCGGGTCGCCGGGGCCGATCTCCGGCGGCAGGTGCGAGCAGGAGCTCACATGGGCGCGGAATGCGGCCGTTTCGTCATGGGGCGCTTTGGCGGGCGTGGGGGAGGGGGCGTCCAGGCCGCCGCCGAGCCCGCCGCCGGGCAAGGTCAGTGGGAGCGCGAACACGTCTCCCGGGTTTGGCTGGGTCCGCGCCTGCTCAGGCTGCGGCTGCTGTTGTTCCTTCTGCGCGTCGGGCGGCAAAATAGGTTCGTCGGCTTTCGGCTGGGTCTCGGGCTGGGGCTCCTCTTGCATCGATGGCCGGGGCTGGGGCGCGGCGAGGCTCGCGGTCTTCTGGGGCTTGCCGTCGGTCGTGGTCTTGTCCTGCGGAGCCGGAAGTTCGAATTTGGGCCGGTTCGAGTCGGCCTGCGCGCTGCCTTTGTCGGAGGTCGAGTAGGCTTCCGACCCGTTGGTGGTGGATTCCTCTGACGTGCCGTCGATGTGCTGCGATTCTTGCTGGGCCTGCTGGATTTGCGGGGGCGGGGGTGCCTCGTCGGGCGGCACGAGCTCAACCGCCATCGGCTCAGGCGGAGGCGGCCGAACGCTGCCGGCCCCGAAAACGAGGAGGCCGACCAGCAAGATCGCCAAGTGCCCGAATACCGAAAAGACCACGTCCGGGCGAATAAACCGCCGCACCCGGTTCATTGGGTCACGCCACCCCCGATAATTGCCCCCTCGGCATCATAGCCGCGGGACCGGCGAATTGCATTTCTTATTTCATTCGCGGAACGCGCAATGCGGGCGGTTCTTCGGGCACCGTCGCCCATTTGCAAGGCAGGGCCGGACCGCAATCGAGGCGGCGACGGCGTCCCTCCTCGACGACCCCCCCGGATTTTCCGCTGAGGGACGAAGGCATTAGCCGAAAAGTGGCCGGCTAGGGCTCGCCCGACACCGGTCCGAAATCCCTGGGCGGCTTGCGATTGCGGGTCGCGGCCTCATACCCGGCAGCGATCCTTATGAGAAGCGGTTCGCTGAAGGCGCGCCCCAGAAAGTCGACCGAAACCGGAAGCTCCGCCGGTTTGGGCGGCAGGAACTCGCCGGCATGCTTGCTCCCGTCGGCCCCTCGCACCACCGCGCGGTCATAGACCTGTTTGGCAAACCCCGCCGGCACGGCAATCGTCGGATAGCCGGAGTGCGGGCTCAGCCGCGGAGTGAGCGGCGCCCGCAGGTCGATGACGCGCTCGACGGTGCGTTCATAGAGCTCGCCGTCGACGACGACCGTCACCTTGTCCTGCACGGTCTTGAGATTGATCGGCTCGACCGGCTCCCCGAGCCGCGGCGCCAGCACCGTCTTCGTCGGATAGACGAGGGCATCGAGCTTGTTGTCCGCCATCACCTTGTTGATCAGCATCTGGAGAACGGCGCGGTCGGCATGCCAGCCGGTGATGTCGAGGGTCGTGATCGGCACCTTGCGCACCAGTTCCTTGCCGTCGCTCTTGCGGATAAGCCGTTCAGTCCGGGTGACGGCCGCTTGCAGCCGGACATTTCCCGGTGCCGCGACGCCGTCGATGGGCGGCACGCGGAAGAAGGTCCCCTTCGCGATCAGGTCGGCGACGCTTCCGATGTTTTTGTCGCCGCGGTCGCGCAGATAGCGGTTGAGGACGAACAATACCTCGCCCTGGGTCGGCGGCTCACGTTCGGCAATGACGCGGAGCGAAAGTTCGGACGGCAGCTTCGCGGCGTGGCCGGCGATCGCGACGCTCGTCGCGACGAGATCGTCGCCGTTGGGAAACGCGTCGGCGAACACCGCCGCGAGCGTTCCGGCATCGAGGCTTGGGAGGATTTCTGCGAGCGCATCGGTGAACAGCGCGCCTTCCGGACCGGGATCGACCACGGTCGCGCCGGCCTTGGCGACGTCACGCAAGGCGTTCTCGACCACGGCGACGGCGTCCTCGTCCGCCTTGGTGTGCACCCGCATGAACTCGCGCACGACGCCGAGCCGCACGCCGGCGAGACTCGCTGCGTCGGCATTATCCGCATACGGGCGCAGTTGGCCCTCGCTCGCTGCGGTGGCCGGATCGCGCGGGTCGTAGCCGGCGACGGCGGCGAGCACCGTCGCGGCATCCTTCACGGTACGGCACAGCAGCCCCGGACGGTCGCGGGTGAGGGAGGCCGGAATGAGGCCGGCGCGGCTCACGAGGCTGTGGGTCGCGACAATGCCGACGAGGCTGCCGTTGGCGGCCGGATTGCGCGCCGATGGCCCGGTCTCCTCGCCTATGGCGCAAGTCACGAGGTTCGCCGCGACTGCGGCGCCCGAGCCGCCGCTCGAACGCCCGGCGCTCCGCGTGGTGTCGTACGGATTGCAGGTCGTGCCGCCGAACGTGCTGCGGTCCCCGGCGGCATATTCGCCCATGTTGGCTTTCGCCAGAATGATGGCGCCGGCAGCGCGCAGCCGCGCGACGACGGCGGCATCGCGCGGCGGCCGGTCGTTGGCGTAGTCGGCGGCAGCGCCGCTCGTCGAGCGCATGTCGAAAGTGTCGAACTGGTCCTTGATGGCGAACACGATGCCGTGCAGCGGCCCCTTGAGACGGCCGGTGCGGGCGAACTCCTCGTCGAGCGCCCGCGCGGTTTCGAGCGCTTCCGGCATGGCCGGATCGTTGTCGACCGTGTCGGTTTTCGACCGCTTGCCGCGGATGTTGAGCGTCATCAGGGCGCCGACCTTGCCGGCTTTCTCGATCGGCTCGATCTCGCCGAGCACGTAACCGCTGGCGTCTGCGGCGCCCGAGACGCACTGGCCGTTATAGGCCGCGATGCGCTTGAGGTAGAGGCCGACGAGCTCGGTCGCGGTGAGCTCCTTCGCCAGGATCGCGCGATGGATGTCGGCGATTGTCGCCTCCTGCAGGTGGAAGTCGGCAAGCGCGGCGAACGGCCATGCAGCGAGCGCGGCGGAAATCACAACGGCGGGGATCGATAGTCGGGTCATGTCGCGGCCCTTCCTGGCTGGCGGCACGGCGACCACGATACACGCGCCGCGTCCTGCTTGGGAAGGCGCCGTCGCTTGCCGATCGGGCGGAAAGAGGCATGACTTCGGCGCAGCCGAGCCCCCCGGCGCCCGCGTTGACTTCGCCACCCGTTGTTCCGATAAGTCCGGCCAAAGCAGATGGCCGCTTTTCGACGGGAGGAAGCATGAGCGCTCCGCAGCTGCTGGTACATGACAAGAAGGACACGGTAGGCGTGGTCGTGGTCGAGGGCCTCACCGCCGGGACCGACATGCTGTGCGTCGTCACGCACGACGATTCGTCCTTCCGCCTCAAGAGCCGGATGGACGTGCCGATCGGGCACAAGATCGCGCTTGCCGACATCAAGTCCGGCGACACCGTGTTGAAGTACGGCCAGGACATCGGCAAGGCGGTCGCCGACATCGCCAAGGGCGATCACGTCCACGTCCACAATCTCAAGACCAAGCGGTGGTGAGCGCCATGGCGAAGAACGGCAAGTCCAACCTGAAATTCTCGGGATACCGGCGCGAGAACGGCCGGGTCGGCGTGCGCAACCACGTCGTCATTCTCCCCCTCGACGACCTTTCCAACGCGGCCTGCGAGTCGGTCGCGAACAACATCAAGGGGACGCTCGCGATCCCTCACGCTTACGGCCGGCTGCAGTTCGGCGAGGACCTCGAGACGTTCTTCCGCACCATCATCGGCACCGGCGCCAATCCCAATGTCGCGGCGGTCGTCGTGATCGGGATCGAGGACGGCTGGACCGGCCGGGTCGTCGACGGCATCAAGAAGACCGGCAAGCCGGTGACCGGCTTTGGCATCGAAGGCACCGGCGACATCATGACGGTCGCCAAGGCCTCGCGCGTCGCCAAGGACTATCTGCAGAAAGCCTCCGAGCTCAAGCGCGAGGAGTGCGACTTCTCCGAGCTGTGGGTCTCGACGAAATGCGGCGAGAGCGACACCACGACCGGTCTCGCCTCCTGTCCGACGGTCGGCAACATGTACGACAAGCTGATCCCGCAAGGCGTCTATGGAGTGTTCGGCGAGACCTCCGAGATCACCGGCGGCGAGCACATCGCCAAGGCGCGGGCAGCGACCCCGGAGATCGGCGAGAAGTGGTACAAGGTGTGGAAGGCCTATCAGGACGAGGTCATCGAAGCGCACAAGACTGACGACCTCTCGGATTCGCAGCCGACCAAGGGCAACATCGCCGGCGGCCTCACCACCATCGAGGAGAAGGCGCTCGGCAATCTCGAGAAGATCGGCCGTGCCTGCACCTATATCGACGTGCTCGAGCCGGCGGAGGCGCCGGCCAAGGGCCCCGGCCTCTACTACATGGACACCTCGTCGGCGGCCGCCGAATGCGTGACGCTAATGGCCGCCGCAGGTTACGTGGTGCACACTTTCCCGACCGGGCAGGGCAACGTGATCGGCAACCCGATCGTGCCGGTGATCAAGATCAGCGGCAACCCGCGTACCGTGCGCACCATGTCGGAGCACGTCGACGTCGACGTCTCCGGCATCCTGCGGCGCGACATGACGATTTCCCAGGCGGGCGATGCGCTGATCGAGATGATCCAGCGCACCGCCAACGGCCGACTCACCGCGGCGGAGGCGCTCGGTCATCGCGAGTTCGTGCTGACCAAGCTCTACCGCAGCGCCTGAGCGGCGCGCGGGATGCCGACGCTCGCGGTTGCCGAAGCCGAAGCGCTCGTCGCCGCGACGCTCGTGCGCTGCCGCACCGGCGACGGCAACGCGCGCTGCGTCGCGCGGGCGCTGGTGGCGGCGGAGGCCGACGGGCTCAAGGGCCACGGCCTGTCGCGGCTGCCGAGCTATGCGGCCCAGGCGAAGGTCGGCAAGGTCGATGGTTTCGCCGTCCCGCAGGCGAGCCGGCCGCGCCCCGGCGCGGCGGTGATCGATGCCGCCCACGGGTTCGCCTTCCCGGCGCTCGCGCTCGCTGAGGCGATGCTGCCGGAGATGGCGCGCGGCGCGGGCATCGCCTGCGCCGGCATCACGCGATCGCATCACTGTGGGGCGGCCGGCCATCCGGTCGAGCGCCTCGCCGAGGCCGGCCTCGTTGCGATGCTGTTCGCCAATACGCCGGGCGCTATCGCGCCGTGGGGCGGCGCCACCGCGGTGTTCGGCACCAATCCGATCGCATTTGCCTGTCCGCTGCCGGACGCCGCGCCGATCGTCGTCGATCTCTCGCTCTCCAAGGTCGCCCGCGGCAACATCCTGGCAGCGCGGCAGAAGGGCGAGCGCATTCCCGAAGGCTGGGCGCTCGATCCGGCCGGCAAGCCCACCACCGATCCCGCGGCCGCACTCGCCGGCACCATGCTCCCCCTCGGCGACGCCAAGGGCACTGCGCTGGCGCTGATGGTCGAACTCCTCGCCGCCGGGCTCACCGGCGCGAATTACGCCGCCGAGGCCTCATCATTCCTCGATGCCGAAGGGCCGCCGCCAGGCACCGGACAGCTGATCATCGCCATCGATCCGGCGGCGTTTCCCGGTGGGCTCGCGCACTTCGCGCGGCTTGCGGCTGCGATCGAGGCGCAGTCAGGAGCGCGCCTGCCGGGCTCGCGCCGGCTCGCGCTGCGCGCCAAGGCGCAACGCGATGGGCTCGCGGTCGGCGACGCGCTGCTGCGCGACATCGAAGCGCTTTGAGTGCATCTGCAACCAGCTCAGCCGTCATTCCGGGGCACCGCGCAGCGGTGAACCCGGAATCCAGATTTCTTGTGTGGAGAAGGCTGGATTCCGGGTTCGCGCTGACGCGCGCCCCGGAATGACGGTGAAGCGGTTGGCCGTCGTTCTGAAACAGCACGGCTAAAACGAAAACACGGTCGCGCCGGGAAACGCCGCCAGGGCGGCGTTTGCGACCTCGCGGTCCTGCTCTCCGGTGCCGGAGCCGACGCCGATTCCGCCGATGGTCTGTCCGTCGACGATCACCGGCAGGCCGCCCTTCAGGTTGACCATGCGGCCGTCAGTTGCGTGCGCCAGCATCTGCCCAAGGTCCTCCGCGACATCGCCGGTGGGTTTTCCGGTCGTCGCCGCGGTCATCGCCTTGCGTTGCGACGACGCGATGCTGAGCACGCGGGCGCCGTCCATGCGGATGAAGGCGACGAGATTGCAGCCTTCATCGACCACGGCGATGCACTGCGGCACTTTCATCTTTTCGGCATGTGCGATCGCCGCCGCCAGCAGCACCTGGGCGCCCTCATGGGTGAGGCGCGTCGCCTTGCGGGTGAGTGTCATGACGTCCGTTCTTCCAATTCGCTGTTGCGCATGTCGGTCATCAACATGCTCCCGGCGGCGTGGGTGATGAAGAAGGGAATGCGCGCGAGTTCGAGCGCCGCGAGCGCCGTCAGCCCGCAGCCCCAATAGAGCGGCACCTCGCCCGGGAGGACCGCCATCGGCTCGCCGAAATCGGGATAGTCGAAGCGGGAAATGCCCAGTGCGGCAGGATCTCCCTCGTGAATCGGCGCGCCATGGACGCGCGGGAAACGTGCGGTGACGGCCTTCACCGTTGGGACCTGCTCTTGCGGGAAGGGCCGCATCGACACCACCAGAGGACCGCCGAACGGGCCGACCGGAATGGTCGGCCGATTGGTTCGCATCAGCGGGCCTTGAATGCCCATCTCGAGATGACGCAATCGAACGTTCGCATGCTGGAGCGCTTCTTCCATCGAGAACCAGCACCCGATCGCGACGCTCACAAGGTCATCACGCCAGGCGCTCTTGATGTCCGGCACGGTCGCAGAATGGCGTCCGTCGGCGTGAATCCAGTAGGACGGGCAGTCGGTCCGCACATCGATATCGCTGCCGAGCGCGGGAAGCGAGGGATCACCGGCTTCACCGACGGCGAGGACCGGGCAAGCACTGGAATTCGCTCGGCAATAGGCGATGAAATCTCCTGCGTAGCGCGAGGGTACGATTGCCAGGTTGACCTGCACGAATCCCGGCGCAAGGCCCGTCGTCAGACCGCCCAACGCACCCGCACGCGCAGCGGCGCGCACGTGCGCCGGCGCCGCATGTTCCGCGACACCAGAATTCATGTCGTCCTCATGTCATCAAGCCATCGCCGCGCTTGGCCCAGAACGTCATGCGCTGCTCGATCACAGCGAACAGCGCGTACATCGCGATCCCCATCACCGAGATCACGATCAGGCCGGCGAAGACGAGCGGCGTGTCGAAATTCGCGGTCGCCGCCATCATCAGGTACCCGATCCCCGCATTGGCCGCGACCGTCTCGGAAATGATCGTGCCGACGAAGGCGAGCGTGATCGCGATCTTGAGCGAGGCGAAGAAGTACGGCATCGAGCGCGGCAGCCCGACCTTGCGAAGGATCTTGCTCTTGGTCGCGCCGAGCGAGCGCATCACGTCGAGCATTTCGGGTTCGATCGTCGCCAAGCCGGTCGCGACGTTGACCGCGATCGGAAAGAACGACACCAGAAAGGCGGTGAGCACCGCGGGGATGGTGCCGATCCCGAACCAGATCACCAGCACCGGAACGACGGCGACCTTGGGGATGCTGTTGAAGCCGACCAGCACCGGATAGAGACCGCGATAGACGAGCCGGGACGAGCCGATCGCGACGCCCAAGAGGACACCGAGCGCGACGGCGATCGCGAAGCCGAGGATGGTTCGCCACAACGTCGTCAGCGAATTTTCGGCGATCGGTTGAAACCGCTCGACCAGCGAGGCGGCCACGACCGTCGGCCGCGGCAGGACGAACTGCGGGATGGCGAACACGACGCAGGCCAGCTCCCACAGCACGAGAAGCGCCACGACAAACAGCCACGGCATCGCGGCTTCGAAACGCCTGGTCATGCTGCCCGCACCTCGACGATATCGGCCTTGAGCGATCGAACCAGCTCGACGAATGCAGGCGCATAGATGTCGCGCGAGCGTAGCAGCTCGACCTTCTGGCTGGCGACGATGCGGCCGGGCCGTTTCGAGCACACATGAACCGTGTCGGCGAGGAACACGGCCTCGGTGAGATCGTGGGTGACGAGGATCACCGTGAACTTGTTGCGTTGCCACAGGGTCTGCAGGACGACCCACAACTCCTCGCGGGTGAAGGCATCGAGCGCGCCGAAGGGCTCGTCGAGCAGCAACAGGTCAGGCTCGTGAATCAGCGATCGGCACAGCGAGGCGCGCTGCTGCATCCCGCCCGACAATTGCCATGGATAGTGGTCGGCGAACCCGCCGAGGCCGACGGTGGCGAGCAGCTCCCGCGCCTTCTGTTCGTATTCGCGGCGCCGCGACCGGAACTGCCGGGCGTGAGGCGCGACGATCTCGAGCGGGAGGAGCACGTTGTCGAGGGTCGTTCGCCACGGCAGCATGATCGGATTCTGGAAAGCCATACCGACGATCGACAACGGCCGATCGACCTCGCGCCCGGCGACAATCACTCCGCCCTTGCTCGGCAGGTGCAGGCCGGACACGAGCTTGAGCAGTGTCGATTTCCCGCATCCGGACGGTCCGACGACGGCGACGAATTCGCCTTTGCCGATGCGCAGCGTGGCATGCTCGAGCGCGAGGGTGCCGGACCCTGCATCTCCATAGGTCAATGTCACGTCCGAAATGTCGACAAACGGCTGCATGAGGGCCGGCCTCTTCTCCGTTGTTCGGCAATCTTGCGGAAGCTGCTCGGCAGTCGCTGGGCGGTTTCGCAGCTACCTGCTTTTCGGAGCTATTTGGGCAGCTTTCGGATCTCGGCCGGCGGCAGGAATTCGGCCGTCCACACTTCCTGCGGCGTCACGACCTTCGGCAGTCCGAATGCCTTAGACACCGTATCGAGCGAACCGGCCAAGCGCTGGTCGCGTATTCCGCCGAGGCCGTCGGCCTTGGACTCATCGGTGACAAGCTGGTTCGCGATCAGCCAATCGAGCTTTGCGGTTTCGAGCCTCTCGTCGATCAACGACGATTTCTTCTTGAGTGCCGCAACCGCCTGGGCAGGACTGGCGATGGCGTCGCGCCAGCCCTTGGCGGTCGCGGCCACGAAACTCTTCACGGCCTTCGGATTGGATTCGAGCATCTTCTTCGATGCGATGAGGGCGTTGCCGTAAATGTTGAGACCGGCATCGGAGTAGTAAAGGAACTTGATGTCGCTCGGCGCGATGCCCTGGCGAACGAGGTTGAAGTACATGGTGGAGTCGAAGCCGAGGATGCCGTCGACGCTGCCCCGGAGCAGCATCGTCTCGCGCAGTCGCAGATCGCCATAGCTCCACTGGATGGAATCGGCCTTCACGTTTGCGAGCGCGGAGTAGGCCGGAAACAGCTTGTAGGCGCCGTCGGTCAAGGCGCCGCCGAGCTTCTTGCCGTTGAGATCGGACGCTTGGGCTATACGAGCCTTGGCGAGGCTCGCGACGGACAGCGGCGAACGGTAGTATAGCATGTATACCGCCTTGGCGGCGTTGTCCGGGTTCTTGGCGTTGAATTCCATCAGCACATTGATGTCGCCGAAGCCGAACTCGTAGCTGCCGCCGCCGATGCGCGTGGCGACCTCGCCCGATCCGTTGGACGGATCCATCGTGAGCTTGAGGCCTTCGGCGGCGTAATAGCCCTTTTCCTCCGCAAGAAAGAACGCCGCGTTCGACCCGTCATAGGGAGCGTTGAGGGTCACTTTGAATTCCTGCGCCAGCGACGGTGCGAGCGCCGGCAATGCGAGTGCGGCGGCGATCGCCAAACTGCGGATGCGTAGACGAGTTCATGCGAAACCTCCCGATGGATCGTTCCCGCATGGGCAAGAGCTGTGCCAAGAAATTGGGCGCGGAGGCCGTGAATTGATCAATGCCGCCGGCTGATTGCACGCCGTTCGGCGCGCAACTCGATGAGCCGCCATTCCGGGATCGGCCTTAGCGCCCCGATCCCGGAATCCAGCTCTTTTTTACCGCTGCTCCGCCTATTCCGCTCGCGCTAACGCGCGCCCCGGAATGACGATGGGAAATGCCACCTTCCCCGAAGTCGGGGAGGGAGCTTCGCGCTCAATCCGCGGTGTAGAACCGCATCGCGGGCGGCACGAATTGCGGCCGGTCGATGCCGAGGAGGGCCGGGCTTTGCTTGATGTCGGCGTTGGGGAACTGCTTCATCGACGTCATCATCTCCTGGAACGGCGGCAGCGCCAGCATGAGGGCCCAGCCGCTATCCTGTCCCGACCACCGGCCGGGCGAGCTCTTGAGCATGCCGGCGGTCGCGGGTGCGGCGCCGTTGAACATCTTGTCGTAGGCCTCGCCCGGATCCTGCTTGAGGTTGAAGATCGCCGGCACTTCGAGGGTCAACTGCGGGCCGAGCCAGGTGTCCTTGGCGGTCCACAGGAACTTCCAGTCGCCGTTGCGCAGGCCGAGCATGTCGACGCCTTCGATGTAGATCATCGACTCGCGCGCCGTGTCCGCCTTGCCGAGGAAGAACTGGCTGTTGTCGAAGCCGTCGAAGTAGATCGGCTTGCCGTCGTTGCCGACCCAGGCGCCATGGGGCGGCGGGGTGATGCCGGCGAGCGCCGCGGCGGTCGGCCAGAAGTCCATATGCGAGGTGATGCCGTCGGTCTTGCGGCCGGCCGGAATGTGGCCGGGCCAGGAGACGATGGTCGGCACCCGCCAGCCGCCCTCGTAGCCGGTGCCCTTCATGCCGCGGAACGGCTGATACCCGGCATCGGGATAGGCGTCGATCCAGGCGCCGTTGTCGACCGTCCACAGTACGATGGTGTTCTTGTCGATGTTGGCGTCGCGGAGCGCCTGCAGGACCGTGCCGGAATTGGCGTCCATCTCGATCAGCGAGTTGAGATACATGCTGGCATGCGAGCGGCCCTTGTATTCGGGCGCGACGTTGGTCGGGTTGTGCATCTTGGTGAAGGCGACGTAGAGGAACATCGGCTTTGCGTCGTTCGCATGCGCCTTGATGTAGGTCGCCGCGTCCGCCGCCTGCTTCTGGTCGATGGTCGCGAGGTCGGTATAGGTGAAGTGCTCGACCACCCGGCGCGGCGCCTGTCCGGTCTCGCCCTCCCACATGCCGTCGTTCACCTGCGCCCAATAGGCGGCCATGAACTTCGGATTGTCGCGCGGAAAATCGGGGTGCAGGTTGACGTCGGTATAGGCGTAGACCCCCGAGTAATAGGCGAGGAAGTTCTTCATGGTGTCGAAACCATGATTGATCGGCATGGCGTCGACGGTGTCGCCGAGGTGCCACTTGCCGGAGAAGTAGGTCTGGTAGCCGTTCTTCTTGAAGAACTCGGCGATGGTCGGCGTCTCCGGACGGAGCTTGTTGGGATCGCCGGGCGCGATCACGACCGAGAGCGCGGAGCGCACCGGAAGGCGCCCCGTCATGAACGAGGCGCGGCCCGCGGTGCAGCTCGCCTGCCCGTACCATTCGGTGAAGGTCGTGCCCTCGGCGGCGAGACGGTCGAGGTTCGGCGTCGGGGCGTTGCGGGTCTTGCCGCCGCCATAGACGCCGAGATCGCCCCAGCCGGTGTCGTCGGTCATGATCACGACGACGTTCGGATGTTTCTCCTGCGCCCGTGCGCCGAGCGGCAGCGATAGCAAAGCCAGTCCAGCGGCCAAGGCGGCCGCGTAGCGCCGGTAACCATTCATGGAATGCACCCTCGTGTTGGAGATGGTTTGACGTTTCTTATCGCCGGCCGGTTGCTGCGGCCGGTTTCACGGACGCCTTAATGGACGAGAGTATCAGCAAGGTGAAGGCGACCTGAGAGCGCGGATGATCGGGGAGCCTTGGTTTCCGGAAGCTTGCGGTCGGCGGATTCGATGCCGCGCGCGCCCGTGGACGCCGAGGAGAACTGCGCTAGGATCGGGTCCCGTCTCCCATCGATCCCGAGGATACCGCCATGCCGAAGCTCGTAGCGCCCGCGCTGTGTTTTGCCGCCATCACGTTGATCTCGACCACCGCTGTCTCGACCGCCGCCATGGCGCAAAGCGCCCCGGCCTTCGAGAAGAAGAACTACAACTATGCCGAATGGGCGAAGGGCCGCTTCTCCGAGGTGGTGACCGCGACCGGGCCGGCCAAGATGATCTTCCTCGCCGGCGTCGGCGCCGAGAACGAGAACGGCAAGCCCGGGGACATCCTCCACAAGGACGATTTCGTCGGCCAGTGCAAATATGCCTATGACAAGATCAAGCGGCTCTTGGAAAAGCACGGCGCCGGCTTCGGCGACGTCGTCAAGATCGTCTCCTACGTGACCGACATGCGCCACCAGGCCGACTACGGCAAATGCCGCGCGGAAGTGTTCGGCACGACGCCGCCGCCCGCCCACACGCTCCTCAACATCGTCCAGCTCGCGTGGCCCGGCATGATGGTCGAGGTCGACGTCACCGCGATGGTGCCGTTGAAGTAGCGCGCCTGGAAGGCGTCGGATGAAGCGCGGCGGACGATGTCGGCCTTCCTGCCTGGCGCGGAACCTCATACACTGACCCATCTGCCTCAACCGGGCAGCATCCCGATTGGGAGTTTGGTGATCTTCCGTTCATCGTGGGAGGAAATCATGCAACGAAGACTATGCATGCTGGCGATCGGCATCGGTGGAAATGCGCTGGCGGCCGTCTCGGCTCTGGGGCAGGGAGCGCCAGCGGCAGCGCCAGAAGTGGCGCTCACGCGCCTCGAATGCGGGACGCCGCGTGCTCCGACCGATGTCGGTGCGCGTACCGGTGCCGGCCTGCGTTTTTCCGACACCTATGACTTCGATGGCCTGAAAGTCCAACTCGTATTCAGCTGCTACCTGATCAAGCACGGCAACGACTACATGATCTGGGATACCGGTTTCGGGAAGGGCGCGGGCGCCGTGGCGCCGAAGGAAACCATCCCCGAGCTGCTCGCCAAGCTGGAATTGAAGCCAGATAACATCAAGTATGTCGGCCTCAGCCACTACGATGGTGACCACGTTGGTCAGGTGGACCTGTTTCCGAAATCCACGCTCCTGATCGGCAAGGGCGACTGGGAAGAGCTGTCCGACCCCGCCAAGGCGAACCCCAGGGCCAATCCCGCCACGTTCGCCCCCTGGATCAAGGGCGGCAGCAAGGTGGAGCCGGTGTCGGGGGACAAGGACGTGTTCGACGACGGCACCGTCGTCATGCTCAACACGCCCGGGCACACGCCCGGCCACCACGTCCTGCTGGTGAAGCTGAAGGAGAAGGGTTACGTGCTGCTCTCCGGTGATCTCGCGCACTTCCGGGAGAACTACGACACTAACGGCGTTCCGGTGTTCAACGCCGATCACACCCAAACGGTGGGCTCGCTGGACCGCTTCAAGAAGATCGCCGCCAACCTCAAGGCCACCGTCATTATCCAGCATGACGAGCGCGACGTCGGCAAGCTTCCGGTGTTCCCAGCGTCGGCGAAGTAAGCGGAAAGCATATCTGCAGGGCGGCACAGGCGCACCGCCTGTGCCGGCATCAATGACGCCGTTCGATCCCAACCGCATCCACGGAGTGGCCTGCCCGGTGCGTCAGGCGTGTGTGCAAACCAAGCGCGCGGCGGGCACGTAGTCCCGCTTCCATGCCGACGAGGCGGGCAAACAGCGGCGGGGACGGGTTCGGGTCAACAGTCGACTAAGGAGCGCCTTGTCGACGTGGCACCTCTACCCCCGATAGAGCGGACATGTGGGCAAAGCGTCCGCGTCCGCGGCGCGCGCGCTCCGACGCTATTTGCCAGGCGCGAAGCTCTTCACCACCGGGGTCCACTTTTTCACTTCGCTCTCGAGGAACGTGGTGAACTCCTTGGGCGTCATCGCCTGGGTGAGCGAGGCGTCGCGCTCCATGGCGGCGCGCACCTCGGGCTTCGCCATGGCGTCGTTGACCGCTTTGTTGAGCCGCTCGACGATCGCCGGCGGCAGCCCGGGCGGACCCGAGAGCGAGAACCAGGCGGTCAGCACGAGGTCGGGAAAGCCGAGCTCGGCGAAGGTCGGCACATTGGGAAATTCCGGCAGGCGTTGGCCAGTCGAGATCGCGAGCGGAATGAGCTTGCCGGCGCGGATGTGCTCGAGCGTCGTCGACCACGTCATGCTGCCGATCTTCACGTGGCCGGCGACGAGGTCGATGATCGCGGTGCCGCCGCCCTTGTACGGCACGTGACGCAGGGTCATCTTGGCGTGTGCGCCGAGATACTCGGCCACCACGTTGCCGACCGTGCCGAAGCCCGGCGAGACATAGTCGAGATCGGTTTTTCCCTTGGCGGCGAGCGCGGCCAACTCGGCATAGGTCTTCACGCCGAGCGAGGGGTGCACGACGAGCACGATCGGCGAGCCGCCGAAATAGGCGATGTGGGTGAAGTCGCGCACCGGGTCGAAGGTCGCGTTGGCGTTCACTACCGGACCAAGCACCTGGTAGGGCAGGCCGGACACGACGAGCGTGTAGCCGTCGGGGGCGGCCTTGGCCACCGTCTCCGTCGCGATCATGCCGCCGGCGCCGGGCCGGTTGTCGATGACGAGCTGTTCGCCGAGTGCCGCGCCGAGCGGCATCGCAAAAGTGCGCCCCATCAGATCGGCGGCGCCGCCCGCGGAACTCGGAACGACCAAGCGAATTGGTTTGGTGGGCCATTCGGCGGCGTTGCCTTGCGGCATCACGGCGAGCACGAGGCCGGCCAGCGCACTTGCGAAAAACGTCAGTCTGCTCATGCTGTTTCCTTGCTTTGCCGGTGTCTTACTCCGATTTTCCGCGGCTGGAAACCTGCCGCCTTCGGGCGCATGGCCGCACGGCGGCGCACTGGCCCTGGGCGTGATCTGCGGGCAAGGTGGCGGCTGGGATGGCCCCAACGCGGCGCGTGCACAAATTCACACGCGAGCGTGATTTAGGATGGCGCGCTCCGCCCGCCATATTACCGGCATGCGTGACCGCGTGCCGCCTTCGCACATGACCGCGGGGATTCCCGCGAGTTGGACGGCGCAAACCGATGCGGCGCCGCCCATGCTTTAACCAAAGGAGCAGACGAATGACGACAGCCACTGCAAAGATACACCGCAAGGCCCCGCTGCAGACGCCGACCGACCTCGGCGCCGATGCGGTCCGCGATCTCGCCGGCGCGCTCACCACGCTGCTCGCCGACATGTTCGCGCTCTACGTCAAGACCAAGAACTTCCACTGGCACGTCTCCGGCCCGCACTTCCGCGACTATCATCTGCTGCTCGACGAGCAGGCCGATCAGATTTTCGCCACCACCGACCCCATCGCCGAGCGCGTGCGCAAGATCGGAGGCACGACGCTGCGCTCGACCGGACAGATCGGCAAGATGCAGCGGATTTCCGACAACGACGCCGATTACGTGACGCCGCTCGACATGCTCGCGGAGTTGCGCGAGGACAATCTCCAACTGACCAAGTCCATGCGCGAGACCCACGATCTCTGCGAGAAATACAACGACGTCGCGTCCGCGAGCCTGATCGAAGTTTGGATCGACGAAGCGGAGCGGCGCACCTGGTTCCTTTACGAAGCGAGCCGTCACGGCGAGCCGTAGTCGCCCTTCGGACATGCGGCGAGACCGGCGGTCTCGCCGTTTCTTTTTGCTCCTGCCGGGACTGGACTTGTCGCCCGTTTGGGGGCTCTTTAGCCTTCATCATCGCCCGCGCCCGTCGCGGCGACGTCGCCGATGCGGCAACCGACGTGATGGAGCCTAGTCCATATGAGCACGGGCAGCGCCAAACCTTCGACGGAGGCCGCCGCCGCTTCCGGCTCGGGCCAGATCGGCCTCGCCGCCGCGGTGTCGATCGGCATTGGCGGCATGGTCGGCGCCGGCATCTTCTCGATCCTCGGCGTGGTCGCGCAAGCCTCCCACAACGCCATGTGGCTCGCCTTCGCGATCGGCGGGGTGGTGGCGCTGCTCTCGACCTATTCCTACGCGAAGCTCGGCGCGACGTTTCCCTCCGCCGGCGGCGCGGTGCATTTCCTGGTGAAAAGCTTCGGCGACGGCGTCTTCGCCGGCGGCCTCAACCTCTTCATGTGGCTCGGCTACATCATCTCGCTCGCGCTCTACGCGACGGCGTTCGGGGGCTATGCCGCGACCTTCGTGACGACGACGCCGTCGCCACTGCTGCTCAAGTCGCTCGCGGTGGCGTCGGTCGCGTTGCTCACGATCGTCAATGCGTTCGGCGCCCAACTGATGGGACGTTCCGAGACGGCGATCGTCGCCATCAAGGTCGCGATCCTCATCCTGTTCGCGGCGGTCGGCCTGTTTTTCGTCAAGCCCGGAAACCTGTCGCCCGCGTTGTGGCCGGGGACGGAGTCGATCCTGTTCGGCGCCGGCGTGCTGTTCATCGGCTATGAGGGCTTCGGGCTCATCACCAATGCGGCCGCCGACATGCGCGATCCCCGCAAACTGCTGCCGCGGGCGCTGTACACCAGCGTCATTCTGGTGATCGCGCTCTATCTCGCGGTCTCGATCACGGTGTCCGGCAATCTCACCGACGCCGAGATCGAGCGCTCGAAGGATTATGCGCTGGCGCAGGCCGCGCGGCCGTTCCTCGGCGAGTTCGGCTTCCGCCTGATCGCGATCGCAGCGCTGTTCTCCACGGCCTCGGCGATCAACGCCACGTTGTTCGGCTCGGCGAACGTCTGCTACATGATCGCGCGCGACGGCGAATTGCCGCGCGACCTGTCGCGGACCGAATGGCGGGGCGCGACCAACGGCCTCCTCCTCACCGCGGCGCTCGTCGTGCTGGTGATGCTCGCCTTCGACCTTTCGGGCATCGCCATGATGGGAAGCGCGGCGTTTCTCCTGATCTACGCCGCGGTGAATGCCGGACACCTGCTCGTGCTCCGCCAGACCGGCGCCAACGCGGTCATCGTCTGGCTCTCGCTCATCACCTGCCTCGTGATGTTCGTGATTCTCAGCATCTACACCTGGCAGCAGCAGCCGGCGGCGATCGTGGCGCTCGTCCTCATTGCCGCGGCCTCCTTCATCGCCGAATGGGCCTATCGGCGCTTGACCGGGCGCGTGATCAAGGACCTCGGCGTCGAGCACAAAAGGTGAGTCACGGGCAATAAAAAGGCCCCGCGGTTGCGGGGCCAAGTTGGGGAGGAACCGGTCAAAATCAGGAGGAAGAAAACACGCAAACCCGCTTCACTGTGCCGCGGGCTCGTTTGCCGTGCCGTAGACGCGGTCCGGATTCTCATGAGCCTGATAACCCTGCGCATGGGAATAGAACGGGCCGCCGTTGTCGGCCTTGACAGACTTGGCGACGGCGGCGTTGGCGCCAAAGGCGGCGAGCGCGAGCACGGTGACGAAAACCTTCATGGCTGATACCCTCTAATCGCGAAAAACTGACTGCCAATAATGAGACTCTAGCCTGCGCCCCCGAATTCCCGCGTGAATTGGATCACAGACGTGCAAAAAAAATGGCTCGCCGACCGCCGGCTGCGCCGGCAGCCGCTGGCACTGGCGGTCGTTTCCGGCGGATCGCGGCGACTTGTCGCGGCGGCGATGATGCTGTGGGCGACGGCGTTCGCGGCGCTCGCCGAGACCGAATACCCTGAGCGAACGGTTCGAATGCTGTTCGGCTACGCGCCGGGCGTCGACGTCGTAGCCCGGCTGCTGGCCGACAAGCTCACCGACGCGTTCGGCAAGCCGGTGATCGTCGATAACGTCACCGGAGCGGGGGGCGCCATCGCGGCGGACCGCGTCGCCAAGGCGGTGCCCGACGGATACACGATCGCCGTGTTGGCCGGCGGCAACATCGTCGTCAACGGCAGCCTCTACCGGAAACTCGCCTACGATCCCCTGAAGGACCTCGCGCCGGTCACCCAGGTCTACGCGTATCCCAACGTGCTTTCGGTCAACAACGACGTGCCGGCGAAGACGGTCGCGGAGCTCGTCGCGCTCGCAAAGGCATCGCCCGGCAAGCTGACCTACGGACATTCGGGGCTCGGCACGTCGCCTCACCTCGCTGGCGAGGTCTTCAACTACATGGCGCACATCGACGTGCAGCAGGTGCCGTTTCGCGGCTCGTCGCTGATCGTGACCGATCTCATGGGCGGCCGGATCACCATGAGCTTCATTCCCCCGACGGCGTCGCTGTCGCTGATGCGGGAAGGCAAGATCCGCCCCATCGCGGTGACGTCGCTGACGCGTGCGCCGTTTCTGCCCGACGTTCCGACCATCGCGGAATCCGGATATCCCGGTTACGACGTGACGGGATGGTTCGGCCTGGTCGCGCCGCCGGGAACCCCCGCTGCCGTGATCGACAAGCTCAATCGCGAGACCGTCAGGATCATGACGCGGCCGGACATCCGCGAGAAGCTCGAGGGGATCGGCATCGTTCCGCTCGTCAACACGCCCGCCGAGTTCGGCGCCCTGATCAAGAAGGAATCGGCCTACTGGGCGCAGATGATCAAGAACACCGGAATTCAGCCGATCGAATGAGCCTCCGGGATCGCCTCGACCCCAACGATCTTCGTGTCAGGGTGATGGAGGCTTCGGATCGGCTCGCCTGGGCCGAGATGCGCGCCGCGCTGTGGCCGGAGGAAACTGCGCAGGAGCACGCACACGGCATCGATGACGTGCTCCGCAGCGATCGCGCCTGGGGGTTCATTGCCGAAGCAGACGGCATGCCGGCCGGCTTCGCCGAGCTTGCCATCCGCGACTATGCCAATGGCTGCGCCAGCCGGCCGGTGCCGTTTCTCGAAGGCATTTTCGTTCGAGAAGGATTTCGGCGGCGCGCCGTCGGAGCGCGGCTCATCGCCTATGTGGAAGCGTTCGTCGCCGCGCGCGGCTTCGCCGAGATCGGCTCGGATGCGGAGATCACGAACAGCGCGTCGCACGCGGCTCACCGCGGCTGGGGCTTTGTCGAGACCGAGAGGGTCGTCTACTTCCGCAAGGTGCTGGGCGGGTAGAGCGCGTTCTGATGAGGCAAACCCACCCACTCCGTCATCGCCGGGCCTTGTCTCGGCGACCCCGATCATGGGGCACGGCCGTGCCACGCTAAGCGGGGTGGCCGGGACAAGCCCGGCCATGACGCCCATGTGAATCACCCCGGCGGCGGCTGGATGTCGAAGCCCTGATTGATCGCGGCGAACATCTGGTAGAAGCCGGACACCACCACGATCTCAACGAGCCCCTTCACGCCCCATTGCGCTGCTGCCGATGCCTGGAGGTGGTCGGGCACTGGCTGCCAGGCCATGGTCTTTGCGAGGATCGCACTGAGGAGCACATATGGCTCCTGCGTCTGCGGACGGCCGGCACCGGCGGCGTCGACGACGTCCGCGGGCAGTCCGGCGGCGAGCGCATGCTTCACGTGGTCGTGCCATTCAAAAGCCGCGCCGGTCGCATGCGCGACGCTGAGCACGATGAACTGATAGACCGGCCGCGGCAGGACGCCCTCGAATTTCAGGTAGAAGCCGAGCTCCTCGACGCGCCGCGCCAGCTCGGGATGATTGAGGAGCGCGACATAGGGGCCGCCAAAACCCTCGCCGCGCGCCTTGCGCTTCGCCGATATCGACGCGAACAGCGCCCGCGCTTCCGGCGGGAGGCGCGACGGATCCATTTCCAGCACGGACATGACGAACCTCTATTCGTGGAAAGACCACGCGCGCGCGCCGGCGGCGAAATCGTAGACCGGCGTCGGGCAATCCTTGTCGGCCTTGACATCGATCAGCGCCGTCTTGCCGGATGCCAGCGCCTGCGCGAAGGTCTTCGCGAGCTCGGCGGGATCGGTCACGGTGTAACCCTCTGCGCCGAGCGCACGGGCGAACCCCGCCCAGTCGTGATCCCGGATGCTGGTCAGCTCCGACGGCAGCGGCCCGTACTGATGGGCCCGCAGCCACACGTTTCCGAGCGCGCCATTGTTGAGCACGAGGTAGATGATCGGCAGGCCGTAGCGTGCCGCGGTCTGGATCTCCATGCCGTGCATCTGCATGCAGCCGTCGCCGGTGATCACCGCGACGCGCCGGTCGGGCATCGCAATCTGCACCCCGACCGCCGCCGGGATGGCCCAGCCCATCGGCCCGAGATTGGTCGCCGAAATGTAGGTCCGCGGCTCGTAAGCTTCCCAGTAATGCCCGGCGAAGGCGCGGTGAGCGCCGGAATCGATCAGCACCACGCCGTCGCGCGGATAGACCTTGCGCAGCGCCGCGACGGCTGTCGCCGGGTGGATCGGCTGCGTCGGCCGTTCGCGGTTCTCGACGTCGTAGAGCCGCGAGCCCTGCTTGATCTTGGCAAGCCACGCCCGCCGCGACGCCACATCGCGGCAAGCGACGGCACGACGGCGTCGGCCTCACGCTGCATCAGCTCGAGGAACGCGCCGCAGCTTCCGGGCACGATATGGTCCGGCGTGCCGTGGGTGGTGAGCGTCTCCATGTCGGTGTTGACATGGATGATGACGGTCCGGTCCGCAGCGCGACCGCGCAGCGTCCAGTGCATGGTGTCGCGCTCGTTGAACCCGGAGCCGAGCACGACCAGCACATCCGGAGGATCGCCGAGAATCGTCGTCGTCGCATGGCGGGTGCCGGCATAGCCGAAGACGCCGAGCGAGAGTTCGTGGTCCTCCGGAAACACGCCCTTGGCGCGCAGCGTGGTCGCGACCGGGATCGACCACCGTTCTGCGAGCGCCTTGAGGAGAGGCGCGGCATCGTCGTGCTCGACGCCGGCGCCCGCGAGGAACACGATCCTCGGCCCGCTGCGCAGGGCGTTGATCGCGGCCATCGCGGCCGGTGCGCTCAGCGGGGCGACTGCCTTGAAATACGGACGGACCGGCGCGTAATCCGCAGACGTCGTCCCGATCAGCGCGTCGTGGGTGAGCGACAGGTGCACCGGACCCTGTGGCTGCGACCACATCACCGTGAGCGCGCGGCGGAGCGCATGATCGAGCGATCGCGGCGATGGCACCGTTTCGGAGAGCCGCGTGATCGGCTTCATCACCGCGGTATCGTCGAGCGTCGTCTGGCTCGCGTCCTGGAACTCGCCAAGACCTCTCCATGTCGAGCGGAATCTCGCCGGAGAGCACCAGCACCGGCGAGCCGTCTGTCTTGGCGGCGGCGACCGCGGTCGCCATGTTCGTGAGGCCGGGGCCGCCGATGCCCAAAACCGCGCCGAAGCGGCCGCTGGCGCGCGCATAGCCGTCGGCCATGTAGGCCGCGCCGCCCTCGTGGGCAGCCACGATGGGTCGCAACTGCGAGACGCGCGCGAGCGCCGGCAGGAAGGGGTCGACGAGGCCGCCCGGCACCATGAAGAGGTGGGTCAGTCCCTCCTGCACGAGAGCGTTGAGGACGAAGTCGCTACCCACGGTCATCGGAGAGCTCTCGTGTAGTCGGGTGATGCGCGGAGGGTTCGGGCCAGGGCGTGCCTGGCAAAGTCGGCGGTGTTCGGTGGCTCGGAAGACTTGCGTCACCGCCATCGGCCTGTCGCCTGCCATCGCACGCAAGATCACGATATCACGTCCATCATCAAGGAATTTTGTGCCCGTTATGCATGATGGGGGCTGATGATGTGTGGCCCGGCGTGGATGCACGAAATTGCACGAGCCGCGGCCGGTTGCCTCTTGTGACGGTGAGAGTTATCCACAGGAGGCTCTTGCAACGCTCTGAGCAAAAAGCGGAATTTGTCGCTAGGTAAATCGATGCCAGCGCCGCCCGTTCTGTCATCAAATTGTGATGTTCGGATGTGACAGGCTGGTGGCAGGCCCTGCCGGTGGTTATGTTGGGGCCCTCGCCACCAACCCGAGTGTATCTTCGATGTATGCCAGCCTTGATGACGCCACTGCCATCTATGCTCGCGCGTGCCGGGCCTGGTATGGCAAGCGCGCGCCGCGGATCGTCAAAAAGCGGATCGAAGAGCTCAAGCGCGCCGGCGACGCCAAGGGCGTCGAGGCATGGACTCAGGTGGCCGACAAGCTGACCGTGCTGCAGCATCAGAAGCAGCTCGCCTGAGGCCTTCCGCCGTTTCCGTTCGATGGATGCGATGACGATGTCGAGCGTGCGCCGGTAGCGCGCGTTCGTTGTCGTGCGGTGCCATATGATCGCGGCTGGCGCGCGTCTATCATTGCGCGCACACGAGATACGCACGGGAGGAGCGAGCCATGCACATCTATTACGCGGTGATGATCGCAGCAGTCGTGGGGGCTGCGGTCGGCGCTGGCGCGATCACCGCGCTCACTGCGCAGACCACGCCCAAGGCCTACATCGTCACCGAAGTCGACGTGACCGGCAACATGGACGTGTTTTTGAAGGACTATGCGGCGCATGTGCAGGCGACGGTCGATCCGTTCGGCGGACGCTATCTCGTCCGCGGCGGGCGCAATGTCGGGATCGAGGGCGCCCCGCCCAAGGGGCGCATCGTGATCTCGGTGTTCGACAGCTTCGAGAAGGCGCAGGCGTGGCGCGACTCGCCCGAATACAAGAAGATCCTTGGGGCGCGCGAGCGCGAGGCGGAGTCGCGCATGTACATCGTCGAAGGTTTGCCGGGCGTGGGGTGAGTGCACCGCCCTCCGGTCGGCGACGCTCCACGACGGCGACTTTGTCCGGCGGTCACCCATACACGCCTTTCAGAGTTTCATCATGAGCGAGGCAGCTGATCCAGTCGACAAATTCGACCGGTCGCGTGCGGGCGAATACGAGCAGCAAAGCCGCATCGCGCTGGCAGGGTACGACGCCTGTCACGAACTCGTCGCCTGTATTCTGGCGGCGGCGCTTGGTGGAGCATCCGACGCGCATATTCTGGTCGCGGGTGCCGGCGGCGGCGCCAAGGAAATCGTAACCGCCGCTGCGCTGCAGCCTGGCTGGCGCTTCACCGCCGTTGATCCGTCCACGCCAATGATGGAACTGGCCGTCGCCCGTCTCGAAGAGCACGGCCTGCTCGCCCGAACGACGGTTGTGCTTGGCGCGATAGATGAATTGCCGTCGATCGAGAGTTTCGACGCGGCGACGTTGATCGGCGTTCTGCATCATCTGCCCGGCGACACCGCCAAGCTCGCGGTCCTGCATTCGCTGGCCGCGCGACTGAAGCCCGGCTCACCACTTGTCCTCGCGGGCAATCACTATGCCTACGCCAGCCAGCCTCTTTTACTGGCGGCGTGGGGCGAGCGTTGGCGTCAACAAGGCGCAAGCCCCGAAGAGGTAATCGCCAAACGCGCCAAAATCCTTCAAGGAGCCGATCCGCCGCATTCTGAAGCGGCGGTCGCGCGGCTTCTGGACGACAGCGGATTCGATGCACCCCTTCGGTTTTTCTCGAGCTTGTTTTGGGGAGCGTGGATCGCGCGGCGACGTTGAGGCTGCAAACTCCGCCCCGCTGCTCAACCCGGAAACCCCGTCGCGCGCGCGGCGAGCGCCGACGGATCGCCCGGCATCGCGTTGCCTCGCCACACGATGTGAAGGTCGGGGCGCACCAGGATGAGATCGTATCCGTAGACATCGCGGGCGCGCGCGTCGGGAAGATCGAGCACCGCATAGGGCGCACCGCGCGCGGCAAACGCTTTCCCAAGGGCCGCGACGTCGGCCGATCCGGCAAACCGCAGCAGCGTGTAGCCGTTGCCGTAGCCGACCCGATCCTGGACGGCGGTGCCGTCGGCGAGCCAGACATGGGGCAGGCGCACGCCCGGCCACGTGCTCGGGACATAGTCCATGAACTCGTGGGGCGGTCCTTCGCCGGGCTCCGCCGCGATCAGCGGCGAATCGACATAGCGATAGCCGAGCTCGGCGCCGAGCATCTCGTTGGTCTTGCGCTGCTCGACATCGGCGACGCGGGCGAGCGCGGTGCGGGTCTCGGCGCCCTCCGGCGTGTCGTCGCGGATGTTGGGCCGCCACATCGCGCGCCACTTGCGCCGCCCCTGGGAGGCGAAGCGCGAGGCGGCGACATTGCGTTCGCCGACCTGGCGGCGCTCGATCGCATAGGAGCGCAGCAGGTTCGGCCCGCCCCAGCCGGCGAGCGTCGCCGCAAGCTTCCAGGAGAGATCGATCGCATCGCCGCAGCCGGTGTTCATGCCGAGACCGCCGGTCGGGATGACGAGGTGGACGGCATCGCCCGCGAGAAATACGCGGTCGGTGCCGTAGCTGTCGGCGACCAGCAGATTCTGCCGCCAGCGCCCGATGTGAATGGTCTCGAACGGCAGCGGCATCGCGATGGTCTCCTTGAACAGGTCGACCATGTCGGCGTCTTGCTGGACCACCCCGTGCAGCGTGAAGTGCTTGGTCGAATCCTGCACGATCAGGAAGGTGTTGCGGGAATCCGCCACGTGATAATGCCGGCCCTTGCCGATGGGGATGCGCTCGTAGAGCCCGTCGCAGCGATAGAGGGCCTGACGCAGCTCGAGCAGATTGCCCTCGCCGGTGAGCCCGATGCCGAGCTGCTTGCGCACCGCGCTCGCGCCGCCGTCGCAGCCGGCGAGGTAGCGCGCGGTGATGTCGGTCACGCCGCCGGCGGTGCGGAGCTTGGCGGTGACCGACTCCGGGTACTCGCTGAATTCCAGAAATTCGGTGCCATACCGTACCGTCACCGACGGCAGCGTCTCTGCGACCGCCTTCAACAGCGGCTCCAGCGTATACTGGGAAATGAGCTGGTAGGGCTCCAGCGGCATCGACGCATCGGTCGAGGCCGCGATCTCCCGCTTTGCCGCCGCGACCGAAGGGTAGGGCAGGTGGAGGAGCGGCGGCTCCAGGATCGAGGTGACGATGAACACGTCCATCGGGCACTCCGCCGGCAGGCCGGCGACGCGGATGCGGTCGGCGAGCCCCATGCGGCGGAAGATTTCCATCGTCCGGGCGTTGCAGCGCTCCATCTTGGGCAGGAACTGCGGCGCCTCCTTCTGCTCGACGAGCGTGCAGCGCACGCCGCGCATGCCGAGATCGACGGCGAGGGTGAGCCCCACCGGCCCTGCGCCGACGATCAGAACGTCCGTATCGACCATGGTAACCCCTGGAAACCGTAACCCCTGAAGCCTGCTGCGCCGCTTGCGGGCCGGCGCGCGAATGGATTACCCGATCTGGTCGCGGCGACGGAAGGAGAAAACGTCACGGCAGTGATTGCTTTTTCAGGGCCCCCGATCCGCCCCCGCGCGGGTCGCGCCCGTGCAGCCCAGCTCGAGAAAGACGGAAGAGATGAAAATCGTAGTTCCCGACGACTATCAGGACATGGTCCACAAGCTCGCCTGCTATTCGCTCATCAGCGCCCACGACGTCGTGCGCTACCGTGCGCCGGCCCGCGATCTCGACGAGCTCGTCGCCCGGTTGCGCGATGCCGATGTCGTCGTGGCGATCCGCGAGCGGGTCGAGTTCTCGCGCGCACTGCTCGAGCGCCTGCCCAGGCTCCAGCTCCTCGCGCTGGTCGGCCGCAACGCCAGTACCATTGATTTCAAGGCCTGCACGGCGCTGGGCATTCCGGTGTCGACCGGAAAGAGCAACTCCCCGGACGCGCCCGCGGAGCTCACCCTGGCGCTGATCGTCGCGTCGCGGCGCAACGTCGCCCTCGAGGCGGAGCGAATGCGGCGGGGTGACTGGCCGTGCACGCTGTCGCATCGCCTGCGCGGATCGACGCTCGGCATTTTCGGGCTCGGCTCCATCGGCTCCAAGGTCGCCGCCGGCGGTCACGGCCTCGGCATGAAGGTCCTGGTCTGGGGCCAGCAGGGCTCGTTCGAGCGGGCGTGCGCCGCCGGCTACGACATTGCCGCGAGCAAGGAGGATCTGTTCGAGCGCTCTGACGTGCTCTCCCTCCACGTGCGGTTGAAGCCGGACACCCGCGGCATCGTCGGCCCCGCCGAGCTTGCCCGGATGAAGCCGACCGCGCTCATCGTCAACACCTCGCGCGCCGAGCTGTTCGCGCCGGGCGCGCTCCCCGCGGCGCTCGAGGCGGGGCGCCCCGGCTACGCCGCGGTCGACGTCTATGACGAGGAGCCGGTGACCGGCGGCAACCATCCCCTGCTCAAGATGCCAAACGCGCTATGTCTGCCGCATCTCGGCTGGGCCGAATGGGACAATTTCGAGCTCTACTTCGGCGAGTGCTTCGAGCAGATCGTCGCCTTCGAAAAGGGCGAGCCGATGCGACTCGCCAACCCGGAGGTGAAGCGGCGGCGGGTGTAGCGCTGGAAATCGCGACGCGAAGACGTGCTCGCGCGAGCATGTACCCAGATCGCGGCGGCGTACGCGGGCGTTTGCGGCTCGCAGCCTTGACAACATCATGACCACATGTCCACGCTCACCAAGTTCCCCAGGATCGCAAATGGAATGCCTGAGCATCAGCTGACTTCTGAAGCAGTCGCGATATTGTCGGACCTCAAGTCACCGGTCGAGCGTGAGGCCTTTCTTCGGAAATTTGCCGGAAAGAAGACTTCTGACAGCGCGTCGTGCCGCCGAGATCTGGGACCATCTTCAGACGGCGGGCCTGTTGCGCGAGACGCAGACGACCGAACAGTCGAACGAGAACGCGGCGGCGTATGCCGGCTGGAGAAGCCATCGGGGCATGCTCTTCGATAGCGCTCGCGTCATGGCCTTCGAGCGAGCGATCAGGTCGCAGGTTCGGCCGGAAGATCATGTGATCGACGTCGGCGCCGGCTCCGGCATCTTGTCCCTGATGGCGGCGCGGGCCGGCGCCCGGCGGGTTCATGCGCTCGAAGCTACGCCGATCGTTCGCGACGCCCGCGCGGTCGCGGAAGCAAACGGCCTTGCCGATCGCGTGAGCTTCATCGAGGGAGACGCCGCTCAATTCGTGAGCGCGGAGCCCGCCGACCTCGTCATGGGCGAGTGGGCCGGCATGTACCTGCTGGAGGAATGGCGGCATTTCGATGCGTTTGCCCGCGTGCGCGACAGCAACCTCAAGCCGGGCGGCGCTGTGATACCCGCCAAGGCGCGGCTCCATCTGTCGCCGGTCGAGGATTCCAGGCTCTATGTCGAGCGCGGTCCCGGATTTTGGGAGCGACCGGTCTCGGGCTTTGATTTTCGGCTCGTGCACGAGATGCAACTCGACCGTACACGCCGCATCATCGTGCAAGCGGGCAAACATACGCTGCTCAAGCCTGTCGAGATTCTCGCCGTCGATTGCCGCACATCGGATTCTCGCGCGTTTTTCTTCGAACACGAGTTCGAGCATGCATTCTCGCACGCGGCAACATGCCATGGTTTCATCGGCTATTTCGAACTCGAACTGTCGCCGGGCGTCATTCTCGACACCTCGCCGTTCTCATTGGACAGTCACTGGCACCAGTCTTACTTCCCCGTGGAACAGATCCACATCTGTGGAGGCGATACGCTGGCTGTCCGAGTGAAAAGCACGCCCGACGAATTCATCTCGTCTCCAGTCCTTACGATACGGGCAGAGCTCAGACGCGCGGGGCGAATCGTGACCGTCCGGGAGCGCGTCTATACGCTCGAGGATACTCAAGGGTAGGATCTCAGGGAGACCGGGATTCGCGACGTCCGCGCATCAAGTGCTCTGGCGTCGTCCCGCCTTGCGCGAACTCTGCGCGGATTTCCGCGACCGTTATCAATACTCATCGCGCCGATAATATGGAAAAAAGTTTCCTTCGGACGAGAAACGCCCCCCGCACAAACGCTCGTACTCATCCGGCAAGAGATCGACGCCACAAAGATAAGATGGCAACGCGCGTGTTGCCCATCCAGCCTTGAACGCAATCAGTCCGCCGGAATCAGAAGCTGACACGCTCGGAGTTCCACCGAGATCGAGGGCGGATGCTCTGGTTTTGAAGTGATCTATCGCGGCCGCCATCATCGGATAGGACACGGAGCATCTATACCCTTCTTCTGAATACGCCGAAAGATGAGCGAACACCTGCTCTCCGTCTTGAAAATACCAATCCATGCCGAGCAGACGGTCACTAAGCCAGGCCGCAAATATAACGGCACCTGGGACATCGAGCTGAGCACCGAAAATAGCGGGCGAGAACCGGCGGATGCCGCGTATTCCGTGTCTTTGTGAAAGGGTATCGTATAGCGCAGTCCAATCATCCAGCAATGCCGGAGGATCATCGACGATCGCGATTTCGACATCGGGCGGAACTTCTCGCAACTTACGGCGATGGTGCCGGCTCGGCCAGCCAGCGGACAAACTCGGAAGATCGACGATGTAGTGCTCACCCATCGGACGAACGACCCGAAAGATTTGCCGCAATTCTGGTTCGGCAAGAGGGCAGAAGGGGTCCGTCACCAGGGTAAGCGAGATGAGGTCGGGGGGGAGCTGCTTCACGTCGTCCTCGAGCGCGCCCCAGCGTCGGCACGAAAAGATCGGATAACAGCCGGTCCCATCGCGCAACACGCTGTTACGCACCCGCCGCAGAAGAACATGGCCACCGCAGCCATCGAGTGCCAGCACCTCGCCCCAGCCGCCGAGAGATCGTGCGTACTCGCGGCTGCGATAGCCCGTCATTACCGGCGCTCTCGCTCTTCTGGATTATTCACTGATGGCGACGTGGACCCGCGGCGATTCATCGGTTCGCGCATTTCAGCCAAGGGGCAAGGCGAAAACGTCGAAGCGGTAGTGCGCCGTATGGCGCTCGGCCTCGATGTCGACGATGCGAGCACGGTATCCTTCCCGCTCGAAGAGCGAAACAAGGTGTCGTCGACTCCACCAAGTGCCGATTGCTTCGATGCCCATCGCGCGGCGATGCTCGAATTCGGACCATCGCTCGGGCGTGTTATAAAACTCGCGCAGCTTCTCAACGTCCGGCACGTCGGTCAAATAAAAGGGAATCGGGTGCGATGACAGCTGTCGCAAGGCGCGGAGCAAACGCGTCGTTTCGTCCGAGGTAAAATGCTGGAGCGCGCAATTTAGACATATCTTGGTCGGCAGATCCGGGTGAAAATCCGATGGAGTCAATTCGTCCGCGGGGCGAACGAGATAAGTGACGCTGGGCGACGCACTGCGCGCGTTCGCAACCTCGATTAACGCCGTCGAATAATCGACGCCGACAACGGCCCTACAGAAACTCGCGAGCCGCACGGTGACCAGCCCGTTGCCGCAACAAAGGTCGAGGAGCATGTCGTCCTTGTCGATGGACAATCCACGCGTCACGGCGTTGACGGCGAGCTCGACCTGTTTTGGCGGGGTCGGCGTACCGCCGACGGTGCGGCCAACCTGCCGGTAGAGGTTGTCGTCCCAATCGGCGATCAGTTCGTCGTTCCAGAACAGACGCCAATCCCGATTGCTTTCGATCGTCTGGCTCATGCCCGGTCCATCGTCCATTCAGCACCTCGCCGCCTTACCGGATAACACGCGTACGAGTCATGAGCCACTCCTTGACCTGTCTTGGATCGTTCCACATCAGGACGTCGAGAATTGACAATGCGGGTTCGAACTGAAACGGACCCGTCGCGTATCGGAATGGTTCCGTCTCGGCAAACAATAACTCGATCCCGAGACGCGCGTAGTCGTCTGGATCAAAAAGCGCACGACCGCCAACGGGACTGAGGTAACTGGTTGCGCCAATTCGCTCGCACACGGTCAACGCCCACCGCCCGGCGCCCGGATTGTTTGGCAGCTCCAAGCCGAGCTCAGAAAGTATCCGGAAGCGAAACGGGAGCTCAAGGTAGCGGCAGACGGCGCTGAGCGCGCGGACGTCGAGGTGCACGATCGACCTGTGAGACGTGTCAGAGAACGCTTCCTCGACCAGGTCGACGACTGCCTCAAAATAGGGTGCATTATGCGTGTAATGACTGATCTTGCCGAGAACGGATCTCCGGGCGGCGCCAGGATCGAGAACGAGCGCCTCGTGCATTTTGATCGAAACTGAGGAATTGGCGAGGGGCACCGTTATATAGTTCCAGCCTCCTGCAGGATGGAGTACGCGATTTCGATTGATCCATTTCTTCGGTGTGTACTGCGTGACGTCGAATACGATCCATTCGTCAATATTGGCGATCAGCCCGAAATGCCCCAGGTACGGAAAAAAGTAGGGTTGCATGACGCCGACGCGTGTCATCGCTGCGATCCTTCGGGGCGCCGGCGAGCCCCGTCTGCGATGCGCTTCATCCGGCGGCGAGCGCGCGCCATCGATTTGGCAAGAAAAGTCAATGTTCGCCGACCACCGACGTCCCGGGACCGAACCATTCAAGAAGAAAATCCCGAAAGAGTTCCGGGTCGATCCAGTAATTCATATCCTGCGAGCGACCGCGCCGCTCTCCCACTTCTGGACCCGTAATGATGGTCAGTTCGCTCCCTTTGTCGAAGGCGGGCCCCGGCTTGCCGTTGTAAAGGGTGAGCCCAGCGGTGTTCTCGTGATTGAGGATGCAGACCTTTGCTCCGCTACCCATGAACACGCAAAGATGTAGCGACGAGCCCTCCGGCGCCACGACGTAGTGCGCGCGACGTAGAAGGCGCGCTTGCGCCGCGAACTCGAGCTCTTCTGTGAAGACGATCGCAAAGCCGAAGGAAGCGGCTATCGTTTCGATCTCCTCACAGTTGACCATGTGTCGATGCCGGAAAGTCTTTCGGGCAAGGAACACGCGTGTCGGGCCGTTTGCCGGTGAATCCACCAAGCCGGCCCTACGCGACATTTCCTGCTCGATTGGCGCGAGGTCACTCGCCGAATAGCCGAGATACTCCCACTTGAATCGATCATTGAGAACGGGATGGAAGGGCATATAAGCCAAGCTCGGCGGCCACCAGAGGCGGCGGACGCGGACAGGCTGAAAGGCCTCGATTTCGACTATCCGCGGGCCGCCGGTCAACATCAACTCGAGAGATTGACGATGTGTCTTGGGAATATGCGCGTCGATCAAAATTGTCTTGTTTGCAAGTTCACCGTCGAGGGTTGCCGCAACGTAACGCTGCAGGGTGTCGCACAGCCAATCGCCGAAAAAATCCGTCCGGCAGCCAAGTAGCGAAAGAGCTTCGTCGAACTCAAGCGGAGGTTGCGGTAGTTCGATCAACCATACGTTTTCACCATCCCGGTGGAATACAGCGCCGTCGAATTCGACGTCGTCGTCGATGCGCGCAAGCTCGTCACCCTGAAAGTCGGCAAGTGCGGACCTGGCGGCCTCAACGATGGACGAGCGGCCCCGTACGATCACATCTTCGAGACAGGAAAGGTAAAATGACCGGGTTGTCCCTCGCAGAGGCCTGTGATCGCCCACGCCGATTACTCGGGGAGGCAGAATTGCAAACCGCTTTCCCGGCGCGATCATCTCGCGAAAAGCTACCGATCGCTCCTTCGCGTATGCGTAATGGCTCTCGAGCGGTCTCGGTTTCAAAGATGCGTTCGTCTGCTTGACGACGGCGTGACGATAGAGCGCGAAGCCCTCTTCCAGCCCGCACTCTCTTACGAGCAGCTGCTTGAATTGCGACAGCAGGAACAAGTTGGGCTGTCCGGCCGCGTAATCGAACTGGTCGCAGCCCGTCGTCGAATCATCGCCGAAACGCAGCGGACGTTCCGCCAGCATGTCCTTCAACAAGAACTTCGTCATTTTCCTTCATCACCGGTATGACGTTTTGCCGCTTGTTGGCCGGCGTGCCCGCCCGACCGTACGTGCGATTTCGGCGAAGATCGAAATACGCCCTTCGTTAGTGCTCCCCGTCGCCCTGGTAGGAGAACGGATAATCTGATCCGAAAAGGCGGTGCACGGAATTGCGAAACGCAAGGTTTGCGCCGGTCAACGGCATCGAGAGAAACGCCTCGAAGTCGGCGGCGCTCGCAAAAATCTTCTGGCGATCGAAGAATTGCGTTCGCAGATAATGAAAGATTGTCGCCACTTCAAGCTCGCCTGGATTTGTGACGGTAGCGGCATCATCGTTGGGGTAGTTATACCGCATGGGGAGCGTACGGGCGGAAAGGCCCGCTTCGCGAATCGCGAATGGCAACGCGATCTGACTGGAAAAGTCCTCTGCTTGAACCGGGAGTGTATCCATGATTTTCCATGTCAACTCGGAATAGAGTTCTGACGAAGCGCTCGAAACTCGCGCTAGGGAAAAATCGAACCCCTCCGTTGAAGTAGAGCGGCGCCTTCCGAAGGTGTTCCGGAGTATCGTTGGTTAGCAAGGAGTAGTCGAACTCGAAATGTGGCGACGGAGCGTCGATCTGCGTCGCGAGGTTCTGCCACGATTTAATATCCGCCAATGTCGGTGGCGGATAATGAGCCATGACGCCGGAGATCGACTGGGTCGCGAGCACTTCATCCAGGACGTCCTCCAGACCGGAAACTGGCAGCGTGTCCGCGTCCAATGCGAGGTAAACGTCGGCATCTCGCGGCGCCATGGAAAGTTGAGCTTCTACCTGAACCCAGTTATCTTTTTGTTCCCATTTTGCCTCTGAAACATAAGTGAAAGTGACATCCCGTAGATGCATGCGCCACCGCGCGAACTCATCTTCTTCGTCGAGGCCGGGGGTTCGGCAGCCCATCGCGGCGCAAATCTCCCACTCCCAGCGGCCCCAAGGGAGCTTTCTGCACGCAAGATTCAAAGCTGAAATTTGGGAGTAAAACCCCTTATTGGGACTCGCGGCCAGCAAGATCGCCACTTTAGGCATACCGAACCTCTCTCAACTCATCGATGCACTCGTGGTTCTGCGACGATTGTCTCGACTTGGCCGCGCGGCAATGAGCCGGCCATGACGGCCAAAGTCTCGTTGACGGTAAATCGGAACATGAACTTCCGTGGTCGCTATGCCGTGTCTCAATTTTCGTGAGGTGGCTTCTTGTCGCGGCGCTGCCGTCAGCAATTTGCGCAACCGCGTTCACATGCGATCGACACGCGCTTCGGGAGCGGCAAACACGGTGCCGAGACGCAGCGGTCGGCCGCTGTCGTCTGCTTCCGGACGCATTCGGGGCACGCGCAACGTCAGCTCGTATCGCCAGTGCCCCGCTCTTCTCGTGCCTTGACCGCTTTCGCACGAGGCTTCTTGGGATTGTGGAAGACGAGCCTCACCTCTGATTTCTGCAAGCTGCTCGCGATTGCCGCACACACTCGGCGGATGTCCTCGTTCGTGAGGTCGGGGGCCATCGGCAGCCCAATGAGTCGTCTCGTCAGCGACGAGGTCACGTCGAGATCGTCGCTCAGCCGATCGCGAAAATAGGGATGCACCTGCATTCCCTCGCCGTACCAGAGTTGATATCCGATCAAATGGTCGGTGAGGCTCGACCTGACGCGGAGACTTTCGCGCTCGTTTTCGCACATGAGCAATGGATAAATGAGATCGGTCCTCGGATAGGTCACGAGGCGATCGGCGAACCCAAACTTGCGGGCGGTCTGACGATAGGTCCGTATCGCGCCATGGTAGAGGTTGACCTTGTCGGTCCAGTTCGAAAGCTCCGCCAACCCGACGGCCGCATGGTACTCGCTCATCTTTCCGTTCGAGCTGGACGACACGCAATATCGCATGTCGTAGAATCCGAAGTTGAGGGCCTCACAGACGCGGCGATCCGCATCCGCGTCCGACCAGGCGATGCATCCTCCCTCGCCGACGCCGAAGCTCTTCGTTGCGTGAAAGCTGATCGCGGTTGGAATCTTCCCGAGATAGCTGCGCGGTGTCGTCGCGGCGGCCGCAAAGCTTGCCGCGCCGTCGATGACGACCGGTATCCGCGTTTCCTTTTTAAAGCGAAGCCAGGGCGCGATGGGGACCGGTTTCCCGAACGTCGCGACCGGCAACACGAGACCGATATCCTGCAACAGGGGGTGCCGCATTAGCTTTTGCGGGTCGAGGTGCCAAGTGGTCGGGTCGACGTCGACGAGGTACGGCAAATAGCCACACCGCTCGGCGGCGATCGCGGTTGCGGGAAAGGTGAGCGCCGGCACGATGGCGTAGCGCCGCCGATCTGTAGCCGGCCCTGCCGTCGCCAGGATGCCGGCGATAAGTGCCGACGTCCCCGAACTGGTGCAGATCACAGAGCAGCTGCTCCGCGAGATCATCGCCGCGATCCGATCCTGCAATTCGACCGAAAGCGGACCGAAGTTCGAATAGACGCGGCTTGTGTCGATGCGTTTGAGATAAGGAAGTAGCTGCTCCGCGGACGGCAGTGCGGGACGCATCACTGGGATTTCCGACTCTTCGTGCCGAGTTCGATGGCCGTGGATTCAACCTCATGTCGGAGCGAAGCACCTCAGGATTGATTTGTACGGCGACTATAGGAAAAAGGAACGGAACATTGCATTAAAATTTATCCAAACAGCATGGGTGCTAGGCGACATGTCGCAGTCGCTGCTGTTTCGGCATCGCCGCGCTCACTTTCGGGCATCATCGCACGACCGAGACCGTCGACGGCGTTGTGTCGTCGCGTGTTGCGTGCGCCGGAAGGTTGTCTCGCGCCCGTGCATCGATTGTGTGTCTCCATTTAACGCGGCGGTTACGCAATTTGAGCGTGCAAATTTGATTTGATCGGAACGCGCGCAGTTCAAGCGAACCGCACGTGGCATCTTTCGCGCACCGTCGTGCTCTTCAATCGACGGCTGGACGTCAGACGGTTTTCGCGCCGAGCCGATCGTGTCGCAGTGCAGGCGCTCGTTGCCGCGCTTGCCGCGACCGTGCCGCGAGTCGGCCACGCATTTGCTGCTCAACGCGGAGTACGCCGGCTGCGACATCGCCGCGAGCAAGGAGGATCTGTTCGAGCGCTCCGATGTGCTCTCGCTCCACGTGCGACTGAAGCCGGACGCCCGCGGCATCGTCGGCCCGGCCAAGCTTGCACGCATGAAGCCGACCGCGCTCATCGTCACACCTCGCGCGCGGAGGTGTTCGCGCCGGGCGCGCTCCCCGCAGCGCTCCCGGCGGGGCGCCCCGGCTACACCGCGATCGACGACTATGGCGGGGAGCTGGTGACCGGCGCCGAAATCCCGTGCTCAAGATGCCCAATACGCTCTGCCTGCCGCATCACAAAAAGGTTGAATCGAGGCCAGACATACAACCCCGATCACGATAAGCTCTAGATCCAGCAGTCGGAGAACGCTGATGCGACGGCGGGAGTTCATCGCAGGACTTGGCGGCGCCGCGGCAGCTTGGCCGCTTGCAGCGCATCCGCAACAGCGGGCGGTGACCGTGATCGGATTCCTGCACAGCCAGTCCCCTCGCAGTTACACCGCAATTTTGGCTCGATTCCGAGAGGGTCTGAGTGAATTCGGCTATGTCGAAGGCGAGAACCTGGCGATTGAATACAGGTGGGCGAATGATCAACTGGATCAGCTGCCCGCGCTGGCGGCCGATCTGGTGACCCACAAGGTCGCCGTGATAGTCGCGGGCGGCGGGTCGCCCTCGACGCTCGCCGCCAAGGCCGCGACCACGACCACTCCGATCGTTCTTGTGACTGGCTCCGATCCCGTTGAGCTCGGCCTCGTAGTCAGTCTGAACCGACCGGGCGGCAACATCACCGGAGTGACCTTCATCACCTCGGAGCTTGCAAGCAAGCGGCTCGGTCTCCTTCACGACCTGGTGCCCCAGGCGACGATCATCGGCTATTTGACGGCACCACAATTTCAGACGGGCCCAAGAGAGACGGATAACGTGCTGGCGGCGGCGCGCGCGCTCGGCCTCCAGGTGGTCGTCGCGGAAGCGCGCCGCGAGGGCGATTTCGAAACCGCATTTGCCTTGCTTGTCGAACGCCGCGCCGCCGCGCTCCTCGTAGGAGCCTTCCCGCTGTTCACCAACAATCGCGGCGCACTCGTGGCGCTGGCCGCCCGCCACAAGATTCCGGCGATCTATCAGAATCGCGACTATGCCTTGGACGGCGGGCTATTGAGCTATGGCGCCAGCCAGTCTGATGCCTTTCGCCTGGGCGGGGTGTATGTCGGAAAGATTCTCAAGGGTGCCAAACCGGCCGATCTCCCGGTCCAGCAATCGGTGCGTTTTGAATTTGTGATCAACCTCAAGACCGCAAAGTTGCTCGGTGTAGAGGTGCCATCGACGCTGCTCGCGATCGCCGACGAGGTCCTCGAATGAGACGCCGCGAGTTCATTGCGGGGTCGGAAGTGCGGCAGCGTGGCCGCTTGTGGCGCTGGCGCAGCAACCTGCAAAGGTCCGCAAGATCGGCTTGCTCAGTGCAGGTTCGCTTCTGCTTGAAATGCGCCCGGTATTCTCCGCCGCGCTCGCGGAATTTGGCTGGGTCGAAGGGAGGAACGTGGCCTTCGAGTTTCGCCATGCGGCGAACCGGCCCGATCGGCTGCCCGAAGTGGTCGCCGAACTGTTGCGTCTCGATGTCGACGTCATCGTCGCGGCAGGGACGCTCGCGCCGCTTGCGGCCAAACAGGCCACCTCGACAGTCCCCATTGTCATGTCATCTGCCGGCGATCCGCTGGGCACCGGACTTGTCGCGAGTCTGGCGCGTCCGGGAGGCAATGTCACCGGTTTGAGCATGATGGTGACGGACATGGCCGGCAAGCGGCTGGAGATAGTCAAGGAGCTTCTGCCTCGGGTTTCACGCGTGGCTGTGCTTTGGAATGCAGCCAATCCATATCCCGCAGTCGTCTTCAAGGAGACGCAGGACGCCGCCCAGAAGTTGGGAATTGAGGTCCAATCCTTGGAAGTGCGAGGCCCGGACGACTTCGATCGCGCATTTGGCGAGGCGACTCGGGGGCACCCGGATGCCCTGATTACAGTCAACGACCCTCTCACCAACGATTATCGAGAGCAAATTACAGAGTTCGCAGCCAAAAGCCGACTGCCGGCAATTTACGGAATCAGAGAGATTGCACAGGCCGGGGGCCTCATATCCTATGGCGTGAATGTTGCCGACCTTTATCGGCGCACGGCCGGTTATGTGGATAAGATCTTAAAGGGTGCCCAGCCTGCCGACCTTCCAGTTCAACAGCCCGACCAAGTTCGAGCTGGTCATCAACCTCAAGGCGGCAAAGGTGCTGGGTCTTACCATCCCGGAGACGATGTTGGCCACCGCCGACGAGGTGATCGAGTAAGGGCCTATTGACGACCAATTTCGATCTCTATTTCGGCGAATGCTTCGAGCAGATTGTCGCTTTCGAAAAGGGCGAGCCGATGCGGCTCGCCAATCCGGATGTCAAGCGGCGCGCCTGATGTGAGAGGCGGCGCGGGTAAGCACGCGCGCATCTTCTGCTCGCGTCCAAGCGTGGGCGGCGGGGGCCTGCGCGGCCTTGACAGCGTCACGAACGCGGGCCCACGCTCACGCATCCGGCGGCCAAGCATCGCGCGCCGACGACGAGCGCCGACAACGACCGCCGAGGAACCGGGAGAAACGTCATGTCGCCGCAGAAGAGGGCCTCGATTCTCGCAGGGACTTCGGTGATTGCACTCGCGTTTTCGGCGATCCCGCTTTCGATCGTGCTGATGACGCCGTCGAGCGCACAGGAGGTCAAGCAGCAGGCCGCCGAGACCGCGAAGCCTGTTACCGTTACGCCAGTGACGCAGGACATGCTCGACCGCGCTGCGACCGACGCCAACAATTTCCTTCACACCAACGGCGACTACACGCAGCTGCGCTTCCACCCGGCAAAGCAGATCACCGCGGCGAACGTCGCAAAACTTCGTCCGGCCTGGATCTTCCAGACCGACGTGCGGGAATCGATGGAGACCTCGCCGATCGTCGTCAACGGCGTCATGTTCGTGACGACGTCGTTCAGCCACGTCTATGCGCTCGACGCGCGGACCGGTGAGCAGTTGTGGCACTACAAGCACGACATGGGACCGATCACGACCTATTGCTGCGGGCCCAACAACCGCGGCGTCGCGGTGTCCGGCGACAAGGTGTTTCTAGCGACGCTGGACTCCAAGTTGGTGGCGCTCGACGCCAAGACCGGGAAGCTTGTGTGGCGATCGACCATCGCCGATCCGGAAGCCGGCTACAGCGAGACCATGGCGCCGACCGTGGTGAAGGGCAAAGTGCTGATCGGCATCAATGGAGGCGAGTACGGCATCCGCGGCTTCGTGCGCGCCTACGACGCCAACGACGGCAAGCTCCTGTGGAATTTCGACACCACGCCGGAGAACTCGGTCGGGGTGTGGGCCGAGAAGGACGCGACCGGTCGCGACATGCACCGCAACATCGCCGCCGAGAAGGAAGCGCTCGCCAAGAACGGCGATCCCTACAAGCGGCTGGGTGGCGGCGTCTGGCAGAACCCTGCGGTCGACCTCGCTACCGGCCGCATCTACTTCGTCGTCGGCAATCCGTCGCCCGATCTCGACGGCGCGGCACGGCCCGGCGACAATCTCTACACCGACTCGCTGGTTTCGCTCGATCTCGAGACCGGCAAGTACGTCTGCCACTTCCAGTATATCGCCCACGACGTGTGGGATCTCGATGCGGTGAGCCCGCCGGTGCTCGTCAATGTCCGCGACAGCGGCGGCAAAACGATCCCGGGCGTGATCCATGCCGGCAAGACCGGCCACATCTACGTCCACGACCGCAAGGACTGCAGCCTGATCCGCTTCTCCGAGGCCATGGTGCCGCAAGAGAACATGTGGACGCTGCCGACGCCGCAGGGCGCTCGCATGCTGCCCGGCGCCAATGGCGGCGTCGAATGGTCGCCGATCGCCGTCAATCCGACCTTGGGCCTGGCCTACGCCGTCAACCTGCACCAGCCGATGAACTACTTCGTCGAAAGCTCGGCCTATCCCGACGGCAAGCTGTGGCTTGGCGGCGCTTTCAAGGTGATTCCGACCGAGCAGCAGGCCGGCAACGTCACCGCGGTCGACTACAATGTCGGCAAGATTCGCTGGCAGGTGAAGACGCCGCAGCCGATGATCGGTGGTGCGCTCGCGACCGCAGGCGGTCTGGTGTTCGCAGGCGAAGGAAACGGCTGGTTCCGCGCGTACGACGCGCGCAACGGCCGGGTGCTGTGGAGCTTCAACGCCGGCGCCGGCGTCAATGCGCCGCCGTCGTCCTATACGGTGAACGGCAAGCAATACATCGTCGTCGCCGCCGGCGGCAACGTGCAGCTCGACTACAAGCGCGGCAACAGCATCGTCGCATTCACGGTGGAATGATTGCGCGACGTGAAGCTCAGATGGCGCCGCGGGCGCGGCAGCAGCCATCGATCGGCCGCTGACGTCTCGTCACGGGCGGTGTGCTGTCTTCTCGGCGCGGCGATCTTGGCGTCGCTCGCCGCCTCCTCGGCGCGTGCCCAGACTGTCGAGGAGAAGGCGCAGGTGTGCGCCGGCTGCCACGGCGCCAACGGCATCCCGCCCGACAAGTCCTGGCCGGTGATCTCCGGCCAGCAGCTCGGCTACCTCTATCTGCAACTGCGCGACTTCAAGAGCGGCGCCCGCAAGAGCGAAGTGATGGGACCACTCGTCGCCGCGCTCGACCGCGACGAGATGATGGCGTTAGCGGGATATTTCTCGAAGCAGCGATGGCCCGATCTTCAGCAGCCCCGCGCCCCGGCCGCGGTCGCGCAGCAGGCGGCGACCGCGAACACCGCGACCGGTTGCACGGGGTGCCACCAGGGGGGATATCAGGGCGAGGGGACGCAGCCGCGGCTTGCCGGGCAGACGCAGGCCTATCTTCAAAGCACGATGCTGGCGTTCCGCAACAAGACGCGCGGCAACAATCCCGGCATGACCGACCTCATGCTCGTGACCTCGGAGTCCGACATCGCGGCGCTCGCCGCGTATCTCGCGGGCTTGTGACTCGGCAAGGCTGCTTACCGCGCCCCGAGGGCTGCGCGCACCGCGTCGTTGGCGGCGAGATCGCGCGCGGTCTTGCCGCTCCCGTCTTTTGTGGCGGGATCGGCGCCGTGGCGGAGCAGTGCCGCCACCACCTCGCCATCGCCGCGTTCGGCGGCGATCATGAGCGCGGTGCGGCCACGGTCGTCAGCGGCATCGAGCGGCGCGCCGCGCATAACCAGAAGGTCGACGACCTCCACTGCCGTGTGCGGTCCCACGCCGTCCTCGTGGCCGGCCGCCCACATCAGCGCGGTGAGGCCGTGGCCGTAGCGCGCCGTTGCATCGACGCCGGCATCGAGCAGGCGTTTCACCACGACCGAAAAGGCGCGCGCGGCGGCGTAGAGGATTGCCGACTTGCCGGTCGCATCGCGAGCGTCCGGGCGCGCTCCGTGCGCCAGGAGGGTTTCGACGATCCGGTCATTGCCGCGATACGCTGCGGCCGCGAGCGGCGAGACGTCCGCTCCGCCTATGAGGTTTGGATCGGCACCATTTTCGAGAAGCAGCGCCACGGTCGACGGATGCTCGCTCTCGGCGGCGCGGTAGAGCGCGGTCGCGCCCGAGAGATCGCGGGCATCGATCGCGGCGCCGGCGCCGAGAAACAACCGAACCAAGGCAACGCTGCCGGCGCGCGCCGCATGAGCGAGCGGCATGGCGCCCCGGCGATCGCGCGCCGCAAGCGAGGCGCCGGCGGCGAGCAGGCGCCGTGCCAGCGCGAGGCATCCTTTGGATGCGGCGGAAAACAACGCCGCGTTGCGCTCGACCGACGTGATGGCGGACGTCGCGGTGTCGTAGGCGACTTCAGCGTCGCGGCAGTCTCCCTCGGCCGCCCAGGTCCGCTCGGCGAGGGCAAGAAAAAACGAAACAGCGGCCAGGGCGAGGGCTGTTCGCGCCATGGTGGAAGCCCCTCGTAAGCATCGGGAAAACATGGTGATGATCGGAAGTTGTGAAGTATTCATCGCCACGCCACCGGGCTGTCATCTCACGGCAATGAATGTGGCCGCATTTGCGCACGCCTTACTCTAACAGGGGGTGCTCCTCGTGAAATGCCATCTCAAGAGCGCGACCGCCTTGGTTGCCGCCGCCAGCTTGATGCAGCCTGCGTTGCTCGTTGGCGCAGCCGCACAAACCCGTCCACTCGTGACGGCTCAACCGAACCCGGCTCCCGCCGTTGCGCCCTACTACAGTGCGAATCCCACCGTCGCTCCCTACGCGAACATTATCCCGCTGCTGCAGCAGCAGATAAAATATGTTTTCGTGATCTTCAACGAGAACCACTCATTCGACAACGAGTACGGAACCTTTCCGGGTGTCAATGGCATCTACTCGGACGGGCTCAACCCGCGATCACCCGCGAACACGCCCGGCTTTACCCAGACCTACCAAGACGTGAACGGCCACGCCGTCACCGTTCAGCCGTTCCTGCTCGGGCCCAAGCAGAACGGGACTTTCCGCGACAGCGTCGATCATTCCCACACCGGCCTCGCCACGAAGATCAACGTCACCAACGGCGTGGCGCAGATGAACCAGTTCTCGCTCGACGAGTACAATAAGTACGCCAAGGCCGGCAACGCCGCGAGCCAGAAGGAAGGCACGGAGTTCGCGCGTCTGGTGATGTCGCACATCGATTGCAACACCATCCCGTTCTTCTGGCAGTACGCCAGCCGCTTCGTGATCTTCGACAACATCTTCGCCACCGAGGATACGCCGTCGACGCCGAACGCGATCGCCATGCTCGCCGGCCAGTCCGGTGAGACCCAGTGGGTGAAGCATCCGAGCACCGACGGAAATCCGATCGATACCGGAATTACCGCCCCCTACAGCGGCACGGTTTTCAGCTACGCCAGCAACGGCTCGGTCACGAGCACCACGTATTCGGGGACCGGCCCGACCGCGGGGCCGCCCATCGTCGGTGATCAGCAGCCGTGGTGGGGATCGGTCTTCGATGCCACCGGCAACAACTTCCGGCAGCCCAACGCGCCGAAGGAGTTCTGGGGCCCGAGCAATATCGCGTCCAACCTGACGTTTGCGACGGTGCCGTTGACCCTGATGGGCAGCAACATCACCACGACCACCAACCAGGACCTCAACCCGGCTTTCGACCTGCCGGACATTCAGCAGGACATTCCGTTCATCCAGTCGCTCAATCAGACGCCGGTCGCCTGGCGCTGGTATCAGAACGGATATGATGCGGAGCCGACCGACAGCAACTTTGCGCTCCCGCACACGAACTACGTCAGCCATCACAACGGCGCGCAGTATTTCGGCTATCTCGCCAACAATCCTGCCGAGCGCGGCAACTACCGCGGCGAAAACGACTTCTTCACTGACATGGCGAACAACGCTCTTCCGCCGGGAGGCGGCGTGTTCTACATCCGCGGCGGATATTACAATCTCAAATATCCCCAGCAGGTGCCGCCGATTTCAGAATCCGAGCTATCCTCCGGGCGGCCTGACGACCAGCGACATCGCCGCGATCAATCTCACCAAGTCCGGCGACGACGATCATCCGAGCTACACCGACAGCAACCTCAGCGAGGCGATGGCGGCCCGCGTGATCAACGCGATCGCCAGCAACCCCGAAGTCTGGGCACACAGCGCCATCATCATCACCTATGATGAATCCGACGGCTTCTGGGACCACGTGCCACCGCGCATTCTCAGCTACGGTCCCGACAAGCTGCCGCTTTCGCGCGGTGTGCGCGTGCCGCTGATCGTGATCTCGCCGTTCGCCTACGCCGGTGCGGTGTCGCATGCCGAAGGCGACCACAATTCGGTCATCCAGACGATCAACGCGATTTTCGGCCGGCCGGCCCTGTCGACGCTTCCCGATGAGGCGCAAGCGCTCGTGCAAGGGAATTCGGCCTACTTCAACCAGTTCGGCCCGCCGGGCTTCCAGCAGAACTATCTCGGGCCCCGGGACACCAACTCGCCGATCACCGACAGCCTGCTATCCGCCTTCGATCCGCAGAAGCTGTTGGGCCAGGCGCCGCCCTTGCCGGCCTCCTATGCGATGATCCCGAGCAATGTCGTCGAGACGTTCCCGCATTACGGCGGCAACGGCTGCCAAGCGATCGGCGTCACGCCGGTCGATGTGGCTCAGGGCATCGTCAACTACATCCCGCCCGGCTTGAATACGTTGCCGGCGACCTTGCCGGCCTACAGCCACCTTCCCCTGAAATCCCACGACAACAATGGCGACAGCATCAGCGATATCGCCTGGCGCGACACCAGCGGCAATACCGCGATCTGGCTGATGAATGGCCCGGCAATTCTTTCGACGGGCTCGATCGGCGCGGTGCCCACCACCTGGTCGATCGCCGGGCAGCGCGATTTCAACGCTGACGGCAACGCCGACCTTCTCTGGCGCGATACCAGCGGCAACACCGCGATCTGGTTCATGAACGGCACGCAAGTCACCTCGACTGCCGGTCTCGGCACCATCCCGACCACGTGGCAGATCGTCGGCACGGGAGACTTCAACGGCGATGGCTTCGGCGACATCCTATGGCGGGACGCCAGCGGCAACACGGCCCTCTGGCTCATGCAGGGCAGCACGGTCATCCAGTCCGGCTCTCTGGGCAACTTGCCCACGAATTGGGCCATCGCCAGCGTCGGGGACTTCAATCGTGACGGCAATGCCGACATCCTGTGGCGCGACACGACGGGCGGCAGTGTCGCAATTTGGCTCATGAATGGAACTGCAGTGTTGCAGTCGGGGAGCCTGGGCGTCGTCCCGACCAACTGGTCGATCGCCGGAACCGGCGACTTCAACAACGAGGGCTGGAGCGACATTCTCTGGCGCGACAGCAATACGGGCGCGGCTGTGATCTGGTTCATCGGCGGTTCGATGGCCGTGCAATCCACCGCTTCTCTGGGTGTGGTTCCCAGCGCCTGGACGATCGCCCAGACCGGCGACTACAACGGCGACGGCTTCGCCGATATTCTGTGGCTCGACAACACCGGTAATGTCGTCGCCTGGTTCATGGATGGCGGGACGATGTTGTCGACGGCGAGCTACGGCAACGTCGGCACGGCGTGGCATGTGCAAGGCCAGAGTGCCGATTGAAGCCGAATGTCCATGAGGGAGTCCGAGACCCTCATTTCCGATCCATCCTCTTCGCGAATACAAGCTCGCGGAGAGGATGGTGAGCTCGAGCGGTGGGACGCCGAGAATGCGGTCTGCTGTTCGTCGCCCACCAGGTTAGCCATGACCCGAGGTGACGTCTCCCTGGGCGATAAACGCGGATCCAACCAAGGCCCTGCCTCGAACCAACGGAAATCGCTTATGCCTTGCCTGCGTGTGCCTTGTCTGCGTGCGTGGATGGTCCTGGTATTCGTGGCCGCATACGCTCCCGCGCTTCACGCCGGTAGCGTGCTCGACAAGGTGAGGCAAACCGGGGTGATCCGGTGCGGCGGGGAACCGCGGCCGGGCATGGTCGGGATCAGGCCCGACCGCGTGGCGACCGGGCTTTTCCTGGACATCTGCCGTGCCATCGGGACCGCCGTGTTCGGGTCGGAAGGTCGGTTCGAGTTCCATCAATACGACGCGGCCAACGCCTATGATGGCGTCCGCGACGGCAGTGACGACGTTTTCTTCCTCGATACGTCGGAAATCATCGAGCAGCACTTGGCGGGAATTGTCGTCCCCGGACCGGCCGTGTTCATTCAAACCACTGCCGTCATGGTGTCGGAGGCATCGCCGGCGCAGCACGTGCGGGATTTGGCGGGACAGCCGATCTGCTTCCTCCAGGGCACCAACGCGCATCGCCATCTCGAAGCGTGGTTCGCCGCCCATAATCTCGAGTTCGTGCGCATGGCCTATCAGGAAGAGGTCGAGCTTTACGACACCTACAATGTTCAGGTTTGCCGGGGGCTTGCGTCGGAGGTGACGGAGCTCGCCGAGGTGCGCCTCGACGGCGGCGTGAACAACCTTCAGAGCCGCATGCTCCCCGAGCCGCTCGCCGCGTTCCCGATCATGGCCGCAACCTCGACCAAGGATGCGGAATGGGCGGCGCTCGTCGCCTGGACGGTGCACACGCTGATGCGCGCCGAGATCCGGACTGCCGAATGGGCGGCAGGAGGCCTCGACTCGCTACCGGTCGAGGCGCCCGAGCTCGGGCTCGCCAAGGATTGGCAGAAGCGCGTGGTCGGCGCTGTCGGAACCTATGACGATATCTACCGGCGCAACCTCGGCGACGGCTCGCCCTACAAGCTGCCGCGAGGCTTGAATGCGTCCTGGCAGGCCGGTGGCCTCGTGGCGGCGCCCTATTCGGAATAGACTTCCTTACTGCCCGATGTGCTGCGCGCTCAGCTTGCGCTGTTGATGGACCAGCCGCCGTGCCGCCTCATGATCAGGCGATCGATCAAGACAACGGCGGACATCCAGGCCGCGACTGGCCGCGACGAGGACAGGCACACCGGCGAGCTCTCCGAGCGTAGCGCCGTCCAACAGCCCACCGACGGTCCACAGGCGGTGACGGGATCGGATCGGAACGGCCTCAGCGTGCGCCTTTGCGGTATTCGCTGCGCGCGGGCGCACCACGAAAGAGACCCGCCGCTGTCACGCCAGAGGGAGTCGTACTTCACTTCCCGGCCGATCTCGGACGCGCTCGCCTCATGTTGGCACGTCCGGTAGCTGGCCAAAAACTGCGGTGCCGTTCGGATCACGCAAGTCGGCTTTCCCGAAGCCGTGCGCGATCGGCTCTACCCCAGCTTCCCGACCTGCGCTTCGAGCAGGCCCCAGCACTTGCTGCCGAGCTTGTCTTTCCAGGTCGCGTAGACGCCGGCGAGCTGCGCGCGGAACGGCGCCTGGTCGATTTCGTTGAACACGAGGCCGCGGGCGACGAAGGTGTCGCGCAGGCTCCCATTGAGCTTGCCTTGCTCCTCGCGCTGCTGGCGCACGAATTTCGTGACGTTGCGGGTGATCACCGCCTTGATGTCGTCGGGCAGGCTTTTCCAAGTGGCGAGATGCGCCATCTGGTTGAAGCCCGACCAGCTGTGATTGGTCATGCTGACGTATTTGACGACTTCGTAGATCTTGAAGCCCTCGAGGATGACCAGCGGATTTTCCTGCGCCCCGACCTTGCCGGACTTGATCGCGTCGTAGATGAGGTTCGCCGGCGTCGTCACCGGCTCGGCGCCGAGCGCCTGGAAGGTGTCGAAGATCATCTGGCCCGGCGGCACCCGGATCTTCACGCCGGCAAGATCGTCCGGCTTCATCACGGGGCGCGCCACGGTGGTCACCTGGCGCATGCCGTTGTCGAAGCCGGCGACCGGAAACAGGTACATCCCCTTGGCCGCCATCTCCTCACCGACATAGGCGCCTAGCGGCCCGTCGATCGCCGTGTGCGCCTCAGGTGCGGACTTGAAGGCGAACGGCACCTGCTGCGCTTCGGCGACCGGCACCACGGTGCCGATGATGCCGCCCATCAGGGTGAAGAACTGGATTTCGCCCGCGATCAGCATCTTCAGCGCGGCGGGGTCGCCGGCGGCAAGCTTGTTGTTCTCGGGGTAGATCGTCGCCTCGACGCGCCCGTTGGTCTCCGCGCGGATCGCATCCCACATCGCGACGAGATTGCGGTGGAGCGGCACGCCGGTCGCCTGGTTGTGGTACTGGGAGAACTTGTACTCGGCGGCGTGCCCGCTTCTCACGACCAGCGTCGCGCCGGCCGTGCCTGCGATCATCGCGCGCCGGGTCAATGCCGTTTTCATGCTGTCGTCTCCCATTCATGCCGCGGCTGGTGCGATGCTTGGCCGCAGATCTGCAGCAAAAGAGGATGGGCTCCAGTCCGATCGCGCTGGAGCCGGTGTCCGAGGGTCGCGCTCAGTTCGGCGCTTTCGACGTCAGATAGGCGGCGATCGCGATCATGTCGCCGTCGGAGAGCTTGTCGACCACGGCCTTCATCAGCGGGGTCATGGCGCCGCCGCGGCTGCCGATCTTGATGTCGTTGAGCTGGCGGTAGACGTACATCGGCGAGCGGCCGGTGATCGGCGGAACGTCGCCGAGACCCTTGAGCTCCGGGCCGTGGCAGATGGTGCAGGGCAGGGTCTTGCCGCCGCCGCCAGTGGTCACCAGCTCCTCGCCTTTCTTGAGGCTGCCGACCGGCACGTGCGCGATGAAGCCGGTGCGGGGGTCGCGGCTCTCGGCGCTGAGATCGTTCTGTGGCAGCTCGATGATGCGGTTGCCGAGCGGCTCGGTGCCGCCATGCTCCTCGGGGAAACGCATCGCGCCATTGCCCAGGTAGGACTTCGGCACGGTGTCGGTCTCGACCACTTTGTACCACACCGGCGGCTTGAGCTTGGCGAAATACTCGGCGGCGATCTTGTAGTCGTCTTCGGTGAGGCCCTTGGCGATCGGAATCATCGAGGTGGCGCGGGCGCCCTTGCGCGCGCCGCTGGTGAACTCGGCGAGCTGGCGCATGAAGTAGCCGACGGGAAGCCCGGCAATGCCCGCCGATTCGGGGTGTCCGGCGCCGCTCGTGAGGTGGCAGAGGATGCAGGCGCGCGCGTTGGTCTCCTTGCGGCCATGGGCGACGATGTCGGGCATCTGCCCGTGATCCCCGGGATACCAGTCGGGCGGATTGAAGCCGTCGTCGATCTGCGCCTGGGTGTACTGCTTGGTGCTGCCCGGCAACTGGATCGGCTTTGCCGCATCCGGCGGCTTGGGGGCCGGATTGACCGGATAGGCCCATTCCGGCAGGTCCGCGGCCATGGCGGGTGCTGCCAGCAGTCCCAGGACGGCAAGAGAAGCCAGCGCCCTCATCGTCGAGTCTCCCTCTTGTTTGTTATCGTGTTGTCGGCTGTCGTTTTGGCGAAGCCGAACGCCCTCGCGAACCGGCGCTCATTCTAGCGGAGACGCGCCGCCGTCTGCCAGAGCCCCGGCGCCGCGGACCGTCGAAAAGCAATGTGGCCGGGGCGAGCCCGGCCACATGTAGAACGGCCGGAAGCTGCGTTCAGTTCGGCGCTTTCGACGTGAGATAGGCGGAGATCGCGATCATGTCCTCGTCGCCGAGCTTCTGCACCACGCCCTTCATCAGCGGCACCCATTCGCCATTGCGGGTGCCGATCTTCATGTCGTTGAGCTGGCGGTAGATGTACATCGGCGAGCGGCCGACGATCGGCGGCACTTGGCCGAGGCCCTTGAGATCGGCGCCGTGGCAAACCGCGCACGGGGTGGTCTTGCCGCCGCCGCCCGTGGTCACGAGCTCCTCGCCCTTCTTGAGGCTGCCAACCGGCACGTGGGCCACGAACCCGGTGCGCGGGTCACGACTCTCGGCGCTCAGATCGTCCTGCGGCAGCTCGATGATGCGGTTGCCGATCGGCTCGGTGCCGCCGCCTTCCACCGGAAAGCGCATGGCGCCGTTGCCGAGATAGGACTTCGGCACCGTGTCGCCCTCGACCACCTTGTACCAGACCGGATACTTTATCGAACTGAAGTATTCGGCAGCGGCTTTGGTGTCCTCATCCGAGATCCCCTTCGCGATCTGGATCATGATGCCGCCGCGCATGCCCTTGCGGGCGGTGGACTTGAACTCCGCCATCTGGCGCAGGAAGTAGCCCACCGGAAGACCGGAGATGCCGGCAGATTCCGGATGTCCACCGCCGCTGGTCAGATGACAAAGCGCGCAGGCGAAGCCGTTCGGCTGCCGACCGGTTGCGACCACTTCGGGCATCGGCGCATGATCTTCCGGATACCAGTCCGGCGGACCGAAGCGGTTGTCGATCTGCGCCTGCGTGTATTGCTTGGTGCTGCCCGGCAGCGAAATCGGCTTCGTCGCATCGGGCGGCTTCGGCGCCGGCGCCACAGGATAAGCCCATTCCGGCAGCGGCTGCGCCGGTGCTTGCGCATGAGCCGCAACCGGCAGCGCCAGCAGCCCGAGCGCGGCAATCGAAACCAAAGCCCTCATCGCGTAACCCCTCTTCTTCTCTTGTCGAGCAAACGTTCTCTTAATCGCCGTTCCGGTGCGCCACGCTTCCGGAACGAACGGCGCGGTATCATTGTAGCACGGGCAGGAGAAAGTGGAGCGTTTTAGAATGCCTCAAATCTCGGCGCACCGAGGGTCACACCGTCGCAGCAACGGCAGCGATCAGGGCTGGCGGCCCATCCGCAGCATCGACCATTCGAGCGCCAGTTGCTGCCCGAGATCGAGCTGGGCCCGCGTCATCTTCGACGCGACGGCGTCGCGAAGCCGCTGGAAATACTCGCGGTTGCCTTTCGGCGCGTGCGCCGCCGCGAGGTCGAGCCACTTGTAGGCGAGCACAACGTCGCGCGAGACGCCGAAGCCTTTGTCGTACATCAGGCCGAGCAGATACTGGCCGGTAGGATCTCCGTGCTCGGCGGCGAGCAGATAGTAGTCGACGGCGGCTGGCCATGACTGGGGAACGCCGAGCCCGTGCTGGTACATGTAGCCGAGCAGCGCCTCGCCGCGCGGGCTGCCGCGCCGGGCCATCGAGCCGATGCGTCGCAGCGCGGTCGCTGGATCGCCGTAGGAGGCGATCGTGCCCTCGTTGACCACCGCGTCGTCGGCCGCCTTCGCCGGGGCCGCGAGGGTCGCTCCAAGCATCGCAAGGCCAACGATCAGTTTCGCCGACTGCCTCATGGCTTCGTCCATCCCAGATACGCGATCGGTCTCGGCATCGACCGCGGGGTCGCCTTCACCATTGCGACCACCCGAAGTCCAATGCCGAAAGAATTTGCGGGAGCAACGTTTCTCCAAGCCAGGCGGCCCAGATCGCCGGCGCGAGGAAGAGCCCGAACGGCAGCTTGGTGGTCGCGCGGATGCTGCGGCCTGATACAAGCCATCGCGCGAGCAGGGCGGTGAGCGCAGCGAGCGCGGCGAGCTCGAAGGCGAGCGGAATGCTCGGCCAGTCGAGCCACGCGCCGGCGACCCCGGCGAGCTTGACGTCGCCGAGCCCGATGCCCTCGCGCCCGCGCAGGCGCCGGTAGGCCGCCCACAGGCCGAACAGCGCCAGTGCCGTCACGATGCCGCGCAGCGCCGCGGTCGCGGCGGCCGTGCCCGGCGCATCGGGAAACTCCAGCGCCGCATCGACGAGGCCGAGTACGAACGCTGCTGCGCTGAACTCGTCTGGAATGATGAAGCGGCGCGCGTCGACCGCGGCAATGCCGATCATCAGGCAGCCGAGGCCGGCGCCGGCGAGGCCGCGCCAGCCCGGCACCACGATCATGCTTGCGGCCACCATCGAGATCGCGGCGATCGCGACGGCGGCGCCTTCGACCGAGAGTGCGGTTCCGCGCGGTGCCGAGAGAGATGTGAGCCAGCGTGCCGACATTGCGGTCCCCGCCGTCATCGCATCCGCGGCGCGGGGCCGACGTAAGGCGTCACCGGTGCCAGCGTGCCCTTCAGCTTGGTGCGCAACTCCTCGGCCACATAGGAAGCGTCGACGCTGTCGCGGATCACTTGCGGGCGGATGAAGATGATGAGCTCGGTGCGGGTGATGTTGTGGCCGGTATCGCCGACGATGTTGCCGAACCCAGGCACCTGATCGAGCAGCGGGATGCCGGAGTGATCGACTTCCTTCTGCTCCTGGATCAGGCCTGCGAGCAGCACGGTCTGGCCGGTGGCAACCGAGATCGAGCTCTTGACCTTGCGCTGCGAGATGGTCGGCGTCAGGTTCTGCGCCGTGCTCGAGCCGCTGTTGGAAACCTGGCTGATCTCCTGCTCGATCTCAAGGCGTACATTGCCGTTGGCGCTCACCCGCGGAACCACGCGAAGGATGATGCCGGTCGAGCGATAGTCGATGGTGTTGACGACGGTGTTCTGGCTCGTGAGCACGTTCGCGCTGCCCGTCGAGATCGGCACGTCGTCGCCGACCATCAGGGTCGCCACCTGGTTGTCGGTGACGACGAGCGACGGATTGGACAGCACCTTCACGTCCGTGATCGAGTGCAGCGCGTTGATGATGATGTTCGGCTGGCTTTGCGAGCCGACCAGGAAGTTGAACCCCGGGAACGTCTGGCTGATGAACGAGCTCGCGGCCGTTGCGATGCCGGTCGCGCTCACGCCGCCCGCGGCCGGAGCCGCGGTCGCGGTGGTGTTGACCAGGCCGAGCTTGTTGTTCTGCAGGAAGAACTGAACGCCATATGAGAGCGTGTCGTTGAGCTTGACCTCGGCGACGGTGGCGTCGATCGCGACCTGCAATTGCGGGCGGTCGAGCTGGCCGAGCGTACGCAGGATGAGCTGATAGTTCTCGTTGCTCGCATAGATGAGCAGCGAGTTGCTGGAGGCGTCGGCGGTGATGCGCACGCCTTCGAGGAGCGGCTGGTTGGCGCCGCCACCTCCCATGCCGCCGGTGCCCATGCCCATCATGCCGGCGAGGCCCCCGGTTCGCCCGTCGGCGCCGGCGCCGCTGGCGCTGTTCGATTGCCCGATCGTGCTCTGGAAGCCGGACGAGCCGCCGCTCCTGCCGCCACTGCTGCTGCTACTGCTGCTACTGCTTGAGCTGCTGCCGAAGCTCGAGCCGCCGCCCGAGCTTCCGCCGAGGCCCGATTGTCCGCCGCCGTTGCTTCCCGACGAGAGACGTTCGGCGGCCGATTTCGGCGCAGTCGACCCCGGCGTATCGAACGAGGTGCCGCCGCCGCCGACGAAGATGTCGTTGAGCACCTTGGCGACCTGCTTCGCCTCGCCGTAATTAACCCGATAGACGTGCACGCCGTTGCGGTTGGTATCGGTGGTGTCGAGCCGCTTGATCCAGGTCTCGGCGGCGTGCAGCAGGTTCGGCTTCTTGGTGACGACGAGAATGCCGTTCATCCGCGCCATCGGCTGGAACTTGACGTTGCCCTGGCTCATGCCGCCTTCGCCGGAATCGAGAATCTTCTCGAGCTCGGCGATGATCGGCTCGGGACTGCTGTTCTGGATCGGGAAGATGCCGACCGACTGGCCGCGCATCCAGTCGACATCGAAGCCGAGCGCGGTCTCCATGGTGGTGCGCCGCTCCGGACCGGTACCCTGGATGAGCAGGAGGTTGCGCCCGGGATCGGCGCGCACCATGCCGGGCCGCACCGCGAACGAGTCGAGCAGCTTGACGAGCGCGCCGCCGGACACGTAGCGCAGCGGAAGCACCGAGACGCCGAAGCCGGGTTCGGTCTGGCCCGCCACGGCGTCGGTGTTGCCGCCGCCGACCGCGTCGCCCATCGGGATGATGCGATAGCCCGCGGTGTCGCGGATCAGCACCACGTTGCTCATGCGCAGAGCGTTTTCGAGCACGAACAGCAGGTCGTTTTTCGGCACCGGCTTGCCCGACGACAGACTGATCGATCCCTGCACGCGGGGATCGATCGAATAGCCGACGCCCATGATGTCGCCGAGCACCGCCTTGGCCACGTGGGTGATCGGCGTGTTCTCGAAGTTGAGCTCGTAGCCCTCGCCGCCCCCGGCGCCGGCGCCGATGCCGCTGCCGGTGCCGCTGCTCATCGATGCCACCGCGCCGGTGGCGTCGCTCGCCGGAAGAGAGCCGGTGTAGATCATCGGCTTCGCGCGCTGAGCACCGCTCGGACCGTTTTCGACCGGCTGCGGAGAGCGCGGGAGAATGTCGAGCGCGCGGATGCGGTCGAATACGTCAGGTGTTTTCGCGTCTTCGGTGGCGACAGGAAGATTGGTGCATGACGCGAGCGCTGTGAGCGTCATCGCCCAAAGCACCGCACGCGATCCCGCACGAAGCGATCGCTGCACGTCAAGGATCTCACGGTCCCGTGCCACGTACCGACGCCAGCCCCCTGTTTGCCTGCCGTTTTGGCGCAGGCAGCAACCGGATCAGCAAGATGGCAGGTTTCGAAAAGGCCAGCGCTCAATTTACGCTGTGCAATTCCCGGCGCCCCTACACCCCAACCGCCCGGTCTGATTACCCCCAAACAGGCTACGCTCAATGGCCTGTCAGTTTTATGTCTTCGAAGTCTTCTTCTCAGGGGAACACTGCCCCCTAATTGTGGCAACATCTGTATCAGCCGTTTCATATCGGAAATGTGGCGGCAGAGCACGAGGCTGCGCCCGCGGTGAGGGCGCCGCACGGTATGTCGATCGCCGCAAATACGCTTGACGCCTGCGCGAGTTACGACGGCACGAGATGGCCCGCAAAGACAGGCGCGCGATCACCGCAGCGATGATTTTTCCCGCCGGACGCACTAATCCCACGATGAAATATTGCACCGAGGCGCCGTCGCTCTGTGCCGATTCGAAGCGGCGGTTCACCGCCATGCGCGGCCAAATACGTCGGCGCGCGTGATCACGCAGCAAGGGTGGGCTGCAACCGGACGGGTCGGAAGTGCCGCCGGATCCCGGCGGCCGACCCCTCGACGATCATAATGAAATCGCAATTCGGTGGCTCGAATGCCGGCGGGAGCGCGCCGAAAAAGGCCGCCTTGGGGGGTGCATGGGGATCGACGTCGCGCACGAATTCGCGAACCATTTGCGCAGCAAGAACCATCTTGCTGGCGAGGTTTCGCCGCGCGACGGCACTGCGGCCGGTAACGAGCGCACGCTTCAGAAATTGTGGGAGTTGACCGAGCTTTCGGCGAACGATTTTGCCGACGAGGTTGCGCAGTTCTTCGAGGTCCCGCGCGTTCCGCTGCCCGATCTGCTCGCGGCCGAGCCGCTGGTGAAGCAATTCTCGCGGCGTTTCCTACGCGAAATGACGGTCTTTCCCTACCGCGCTGCGGACGGCAAGACCGTGCTCGCCGTCGCCGATCCGAGCGACACCGCGGCGGTGCGCGCGGCCGGAATTGTTTTGGGCGACGGCATCAACGTCGCCGTCGCCTCGTTCGAGGACATCACCACCGTTCTCAACCAGCGCCTCGGCGAGGAGGACGCCGCGGCGACTACTGCGGCCGATGCCGCGCCGCAGGTGGCCGACGACGACATCGAGAGCCTGCGCGACCTCGCGAGCGGGGCGCCGGTGGTGCGCGCGGTGAGCGATCTCTTCGAAAAGGCCTACGAGCTGCGCGCGAGCGATATCCATATCGAGCCGTTTCGGGCCGGGTTGACCATCCGCTTCCGCATCGACGGCCTGCTCCGCGTGATTCCGACACCTGCCGGCGTGCTGCCGCAGGCGATCATCTCGCGCATCAAGATTCTCTCCGGCCTCAACATTGCGGAGCGCCGGCTGCCCCAGGACGGCGCGGCGCGGGTGCGCCTCGCGCGGGTGGAATTTGACGTCCGTGTCGCCATCATGCCGACCCAGCACGGCGAATCCGCCGTGATCCGTCTTCTGGCGAAGGACCGCGGACTGATCGGCATCGACAAGCTCGGGTTCTCGCCGCCCGACGAGGCCAAGCTGCGCGAATTTCTGGCGCTGCCTCACGGCATCATCATCGTCACCGGACCGACCGGCAGCGGCAAGACGACGACGCTCGCCACCGTGCTCAATATTCTCAACGAGCCGACCCGCAAAATCCTCACCATCGAGGACCCGGTCGAATACGAGATTCCAGGCATCAACCAGTCGCAGGCGAAGCCCGGCATCGGACTCACCTTCGCCGCCGCGATGCGCGCCTTCGTCCGTCAGGACCCGGACGTCATCATGGTCGGCGAAATCCGCGACGCCGAGACGGCGCATATCGCCATTCACGCGGCGCTCACGGGCCACCTCGTGCTGAGCACGCTGCACACCGAGACCGCGGCGGCGGCCGTGCCGCGCATGCTCGATCTCGGCTGCGAGGGGTTCCTCCTCAAATCCACCCTGCGCGCGGTGCTCGCCCAGCGCCTGGTGCGCCAGCTGTGCGATCGGTGCAAAAAGCCGAAGACGCTGACCGAGGCGGATATCACCGCCGATCCGCGCTACGGCATGCTGGGGTTCAAGGCCGGCGATGCGCTGCATGAGCCAGGCCGCTGCGAGCGCTGCGGCGGCAGTGGTTATCGCGGCCGAATCGGTGTGTTCGAGGTCCTCCCGATCACCGACGAGATCCGCCAGCTCGTCACCAGCACGACCGACGCCAGCTCGATCGACAAGGTCGCGATGGCGGCCGGCATGACCACGATGTTCGACGATGGCGTCTACAAGTGCCGCGCCGGCCTCACCTCTCCGTCGGAGGTGCTGCGCGTGACCACGACACGGTGACGGCATGCCGAATTTCCGCTATCGCGCACTGACCCAAGGCGGCGAGATCGTCAACGGATCGCTGGCAGCGGCGAACGCGCTCGAGGTCGCGCAGCGCATCGAGTTTCTCGGACTCTTCCCGATCGAGACGTCGGTGGAGGAGGGCGCGGGCGGTGGCGCGCAGTTTTCGCTCGCCTCCTTCAACGCTCCGCGCGCCCAGGACGTCACGATCTTCACCCGCGACCTCGCGCTGCTGCTCAAGGCGGGCGCGCGGCTCGACGACGGCCTCGAACTGCTGGCCAGCGACAAGGACATCGGCAAGCTGCGACCGGTGGTGGGCAAGATCCGCGCCGCCGTCCTCTCCGGCGAGAGTCTCACCGAGGCGATCGGCCACCATCCGACCCTGTTCTCCCCGCTCTATATCGCGCTGGTGCAGGTCGGCGAGACGTCGGGCAAGCTCACACAAATCCTCGAGATGCTCGGCGCCGAACGTGCGCGGGGCGAAGCGACGCGGCGCAAGCTCACCGATGCGCTCAATTATCCGGCGTTCATTCTGCTCGCCGCCGGTGCCGTGCTGCTGTTCTTCGTCCTCGTCGTGCTGCCGCAATTCTCTTCGGTGCTTCGCGATTTCAACGCCAAGCCCGACGCGGCGGTCTCCATGCTGCTCGACCTATCCGATCTCATACGCGGGCATTTGATCGAGTTCGCGGTGGGCGCTGCGTTCACGTTCGCCGGGGGCTGGGTCCTGTTTCGACGCCCGGGCGTCCGCGGTGCGATTCTGAACGAAATAACGAAGGTGCCCGGCATATCGACGGTGTTCAATTTCTATCGCACGGGACTGTTCTGCCGGAACCTGAGCATCATGCTCGGCAGCGACGTCACGCTGTCGGCGACGCTGCGCATCCTCGTCGACATCATGGCGGTGACCGGACGCAGCGAGCCGTGGATCGCGACCTCCGATCGCGTCCGCCACGGCGGCAAGCTCTCCGAGGCGCTCGCGGCGACCGCGATCCTGCCGTCGATGGCGATCCGCATGCTGCGCATCGGCGAGGAGACCGGCCAGCTCGCGGTCCTCGCCGGCCGCGTCGCCGATTTCTACGAGGCCAAGCTGCAGCGCAGCCTCGACCGTATCGTCGCCATCATCGGCCCAGTGGCGATCATCACCATCAGCATCGTGGTCGGCGGCCTGATCGTCTCGGTCATGACCGCGCTCCTTTCGATCAATCAAGTCGTCGGATGAAAAAAACGGGAAGGCACACCATGAAACACTTCGGTTGGACTATCGGCAAATCCACACGCGGGCGGTCGCGCAGGGCCCTGCAGCGCGGCTTCACCCTCGTCGAAATCCTCGTCGTGATCACGATCATCGGCCTCATCATGTCGCTGGTCGGCCCGCGGGTGCTCAACTATCTGAGCAACTCCAAGGTGAAGGCGGCAAAGATCCAAATCCAGAGCTTCACCAGCGCGCTCGAGCTCTTCTATCTCGACGCCGGCCGCTATCCGTCGACGTCGGAAGGCTTGACCGCGCTCGTCAAGTCGACCGGCGGACTTTCCGCATGGAACGGCCCGTATCTCAAGGGCGGCCAGCTGCCGAACGATCCGTGGGGGAAGCCTTACATCTACCGTTCGCCCGGCGAGCGCAGCCCCTTCGAGATCACCTCATTCGGCGCCGACGGCGTCGAAGGCGGGACCGGGCCCGCGGCCGACATAACGACCGCATCGAATGAATAAGCCGCGACTCACGCAAGACGGGTTCACGCTTCTCGAAACCGTCTGCGTGATGGCGATCATTGCGATGCTCGCCGCGGTATTGCTGCCTCTGTTGCCGCGGGCGACCTCACGCCCGCGGCTCGAAGCTTATGCGATGGAAACGGCTGCGCTGCTCAATCGCGACCGCACCGCGGCGATGCGGACCCGCGTCGCGGTGTCGACCAAGGTCGACGGCCGTGCGATTCTGTCCGGATCGAGTAGGCGCGTCGTGCGGATTCCGGATGACGTTTCGGTCGACGCCGTGCTGCCGCAGCGCTGCGCCGACGCGCCGGCACGCCGCACCATCAGCTTTTTTGCCACCGGGATGTCGTGTGGCGGCACTATCACGCTGTCGCGGCTCGGTGCGGGCTACGAGGTTCGGGTGAACTGGGTGACCGGAGGGATCGAGATTGTGCCGCGCCGGGTCCTTTGACGCATCGCCTCGGCGACGCGATCCGGGCGCGGCTCCGGCGGGAGCCGCGCGTGTCGGTCAACGCTTGTATCGGCGGCGCCGCACCGGTAAACCTCCACGCGTATTTCGGAGTGGGGTGAAATGAACAGGCTCCGGCAGCTCAGCGACATCTTCGCGCGGTGGATCGACGTGGTCGCCGCGACGGTGCATGCGCTGCTCAACCGCTGGACCCCGCAGCGCGTCGTCCGCCTCACCGAGGAGGAGCAGGGCAACTTCGCCCTCCAGGCCTTCGGCGACGCCAAGGACCTGATCCTGCCCGACCAGCAAATCCGCATCGCCGAGGGCGCGATAGCTGCAAGCTTGTCGGACGACTGGAAAACCTGGCTTCGCGGCAGCCGCGCCGAGGTGATTCTACGCCCCGGCCGGTTCATGTTCCGGCCGCTCGAATTGCCCAAGCGCGCCGGCGAATTTCTCGAAGGCATCGTCCGTTCCCAGATCGATCGGCTCACGCCGTGGAGTGTGAACGAAGCCGCCTATACCTGGACGCCGCCCATCGAAGCGTCGAACGATCGCATTCAATTGACCGTGGCCGCGACCGCGCGGTCGATGCTGATGCCGTATGTCCGTGCGGTTGCCGACCTCGGTGCTGCCTCCGTCATCGTGTCGACGGTTCCGCAGGACGCCGGTGTCACAGATGGCGCGCTCAAGGTCTACGAGCAGCGTAACGGCGGCACGATCGAAGTCACCCGCATCCGCCAGATTCTGATGATGGTTTTCCTCGGGGCCGCGGCGCTCGCATTGGTATCGAGCGGTGTGTCGTCGATCCTGGGCGACAGTCTCGACAGCGAGCAGCAGGACCTGTCCCACAAAATCGCTGCGCGGCGCGCCGCGATGCGCAGGAACGCGGACGGCGGCGCGCAGCGCATCCTCGAGCGCCGCAAGCAGACCACGCCGGCCGCCGTGATGGTGCTCGACGCGCTCTCGAAGGTGCTTCCCGACCACACCTATGTCCTCGAGCTGCGCATCGAGAACGGCAAGGTGCAGGTGACCGGCATCACCAAAGACGCGCCTTCGCTGATCCGGCTGATCGAGCAGTCGCCGCATTTCGAGCACGCGACGTTCTTCGCGCCGACCACGCAGTCGCCCGGCGAGCCCGGCGAACGCTTCCACATCGAGGCACGCGTCAAGCCGTATTTCCGGGTGGATGCATGAACAACCTCTGGAAGCTCATCCGGGGCTACATCGCGCGCGTCCCGCACGGCGCGGCGGGCAGCTATGTTGCGCTGGTGCTCCTGTTCGCCTTCATGACCTTGACGTCGGTCACCGACGTGCTCGATCGCCGCGCGGCGGTGGCCGACGCGTCCGACACGCTCGCCCAGCTCGAGGGACGTTTTCCGAAGCGCGGCAGCGCCGGCGCGAGCGGCATGACCGGCTCGCCGCTGCTCGAAGGCCCGACGGTGACCGTCGCCGGCGCCGTGCTGTTGCAGCGGGTCGCCGAAGCCATCACCAAGGTCGGCGGCAACATCCTGTCTTCCCAGGTCGACTTGCAAGGACCGCAGATCAAGGATGGTTTCATCAGCGTGACGGCGAATTGCGACGTCGAGCAACCGGCGTTGCAGCAGCTGCTCTACAGTCTCGAGTCGGGGATGCCGTTCCTGTTCGTCGATCAGCTGGTGGTGCAAGCGCCGACGGCGCCCGCCTCCTCGGCGGCCGGCGGGGCCAAGGCCGCGGAAGTCGTCAAGATGCACGTCCTCATTTCCGTGTCGGGGCAATGGCAGGCAGCGAAATGATCTCGCATTCCGCACTCACGAAATTGATCGGAGCGCTCGCGCTCGCGGCGATGCCGCTTGCCGCGACCGCAATCGCGCAGGCGCCCGGCACGCCGGGCGTGTCGGTGCGCGCCGATCTCGGGCCGACCCCGCGCGTCAAGTCCGGCGAGCTCGATCGCGCGCCGCCGAGTGGGAATCCGCTGTGGGCGATCCCGATCAAGGATTTGAGCGAGACGCGCGATCGTCCGATCTTCACGCCTTCGCGGCGCCCGCCGCCGCCTCCCGTGGTCGAGAAGCCGTACACGCCGCCGCCGCCTCCGCCGCGGGTCGAGACCAAGCCGCCTCCGGAGCCGCTGACCCTGTCGCTGCTCGGAACCATCGCCGGCGAGAGCGACGGCGTCGCCTTGTTCATGGAGAAGGGCTCCCAGGAGGTGGTTCGCCTGCGCACTGGCGAGTCCCATGAGGGATGGGTCCTGCGCTCGGTGCAGGGGCGTCAGGCCATGCTGGAAAAAGGCGACCGCAAGGAAACCGTCACGCTGCCGGCCCCCGGTGACACCGGGGCAACTGCGGGTGCGCCGCCCGGCGTGCCCGTCATGCCGGGGGCGTCGCCCGGTGTGCCCGGGGCACCGGGGGCACCGGCCGGGATACCGGAAAACGGCCGGCGGACGAACCGTCGCTAGTAGTGCCTACGCTAGCAGTGCCGGTTCCATTGCACGTGCATTCGCGATAGGCTTCGTGGTCTCGTCGACGCTGAGGCGGATAATCGAGAGCCGAAATACGTGCGCGAATGAACCTCTGGCCTTTCGATTCCCGCTGCCGCTTGGCTTTGCTGGCGCTTTTTTCGGCGCTCCTCGCGCTCGTCGCTCCGGCGCTCGTCTCTCCCGCGCTTGCGGAGAAGGGCAAGCTGCGCGAGCGGCTTACCCCCGACGTGATGGCGATGGTCTATCCCGCCGGCGCCGACCGGCTGGGGCCCGAGGAAGGCTCGCCACCCGCCATTGCCGTCTATAAGGGCGACAAGGTGGTGGCCTACATCTTTTCCACCCTCGACATCATCGCCGCGGTTGCCTATGCGCCGATCCCCTACGATGTGATCGCCGGTGTCGAGCCGGACGGCCGCATCACCGGCGCCAAGGTCGTGTTTCACCGCGAGCCCTATGTCTATCACGATCCGGTGCGGCAGCCTCAGCTCGACACCTTTCTCGCGAACGAGACCGGGATGCCGCTCGGCGGCAGTCCGAATGCGATGCGGCCGGACTACGTCGCCCAGGCGACGATCACGGCGCGCCTGATGCGGGCCGGCGTCCACGATACCGCGCGGCTGGTGCTGGCGACGCGCGTCGGGCGACGCATCGTCAGCGAGCCGACGCTCGACGCCGACGCCTTCATCCTGAAATCGTGGAACGATCTCATCGCCGACGGCTCGGCGGCGCACCGGCGCTTCACCTCGGGCGACGTCGCCGCCGCGCTCGGCAAGGAAGGCAAGTCCGATACGGTCCTCGATGTGCCGCTCGGCAAGCCGGACGAGCTCTACAGCGAAATCTTCTTTGGCCTAATGACGCCGGCGGCAATCGGCGCCAACGTGCTCGGCGTGCGCGGGTTCGAGGACTTCCGCAGCCGCGTCCCGGCCGGTGCCCACGTCATCTTCATGGCCTCGAACGGACCCTATGATTTTCACGGCACCAGCCATTTCTGGAAGGCGGACGGTTACCGCTTCAACCGCGTCCGCATCGTCCAGGGCGACCGCACCATCGGCTTCGTCCATGACGACTATCAAAAGCTGCTCACCGGCGCCGCCGAGGGGCTGCAGTCGAACCGCGACGCCGGCCTCTTCACCATACCTGCGAGCACCGGCTTCGATCCGCTCAAGCCGTGGCGCCTCGAGTTCCTGATCAACGCCGCGGGGCAGCTTCCCGCGCTGGTGATCCCGATCGAATACAAGCTGCCCGCTTCGCTCGTCCTCATGCCGCCGGCGCCGCCGGTCGACGCGCGAGCCGCCGCCTGGATCGACGCCTGGCACGATGCCAAAACGAACGTCGCGATCCTTGCCGCACTGCTCATCGCGCTCACCGCGATCTTCGTGTTCCAGGATCGGCTCTCGCGGTCGCGGCGCGCGCACCGCCTCGTGCGCACCGGCTTCCTGCTCGTCGTTCTGGTGTGGCTCGGCTGGACTGCCGGCGCCCAACTCTCCATCGTCAACGTGATCAGCTACGTCCAGGCGCCGTTCCGCGGCTTCGGAATCGGCGTCTACCTCGCCGAGCCGCTGATGGTGATGATCGCCGTCTACACGCTGGTCTCGCTCGTGGTGATCGGCCGCGGCGTGTTCTGCGGCTGGCTATGCCCGTTCGGCGCGCTGCAGGAGTTGCTCGGCCAGCTTGCCCGCGCGCTCGGCGTGCCGCAATGGAGTCCGTCGCCCGCCCTGGAGCAACGCCTGTGGATGGGCAAGTACGTCGCGGCGGCCGCGGTGATCGCGCTCGCGCTGTTTGCTCCCGACGGCGCCGGGTCGGCGACCGAGATCGAGCCGTTCAAGACGGCGATCATCTCGAAATTCACTCGCGCCTGGCCCTATGTGACCTACGCGGCGATTCTGCTGCTGATCGGCCTGTTCTCCGAGCGCGCCTATTGCCGCTTCCTATGCCCGCTCGGGGGCGTGCTCGCGGCCCTCGACCGGCTGCACCTCGTCGACCTCCTCAAGCGGCGCCCCGAGTGCGGCAGTCCCTGCCATCTCTGCGAGCGGTCTTGCCCGGTGCGCGCGATCGTGCCCTCTGGCAAGATCATCACCGCCGAATGTTTCCAGTGCCTGGACTGCCAGGTCGAATACTACGACGACAAGCGCTGTCCGCCGCTGGTGCAGGCGGCACGGCGCCGCGACGAAGGCAAGCTCGGTGCCGCAGTGCCGGCCGCGGCGGCATTGCGCCCGGCGGAATGAGTGATCGCGACGCCGCCGCCGACGCGTCTATGACGGGGGGTCGGGTTTCAGCAAGGGCGCAGAACGTCGGTGAGTGAACCGAACCCGGGTCGCGGATGCGTCCGGCGACTCGTGGCTCACTCCTTTCTGTCGGGGCTCGTCTCCTGGTTCTTCTCTTGGTTCTTCTCTCGGCGCCGCCGCAGGTCGGCGACGAGATCGGCGAGGCCGCGATCGTCCGGCGCGAGGCGCGTGAGCCGTGCGGCATAGTCCAGCGCCGCGACGATGTCGCCAGCGTCGCGGTTGAATGTAACGAGCGCAAGCAAGGTGTCGCGGTCGTCAGGATGCTTGGCGAGATTGTCCTTCAGCACGGCCAACGCCTCCGCGCCGCGTCCGGCCGAGTTGAGGCCGACCGCATAGACGTAGGCGTAGCGGGACCGCCCCGGCTCGATCGCGGCGGCGCGGGCTAGCTCGGCGAGCGCGTCGTCAGGCTTCTTGAGCCGGGTCAGCACGAGCCCGAGCGCGTGGTGGAGTCCCGCGTCATCGGGCGTCGCGGCGATCGCCGTGCGCAGCGCGGTTTCGCCGTCGCCGTCGCGTCCGGTCTGGCGATAGAGATCGGCGAGATTGATCGATGCCGGCACGTAGCGCGGGCTTAAGGCAAGCGCCGCCTTGTATTCGGCCTCGGCGTCGTCAAAGCGCCGCTGCCGCGCAAAGAAGGTCCCGAGCGCCGAGCGCGACTCCGGACGGTCGGCGTTGAGCTGCTGCGCGGCCACGAACTCGGCTGCGGCCTCGCCGAAGCGTTCGCGGTCGGCTGGCGCCAGGCTTCCCGCCGGAATTGCCGCGAGCAATGCTGCCGCCCGGATGCGGACGCCGCGGACAGGGTCCGACAACAGAGGCGAAGCAAGCTGCCAGAGCTGATCGGCCGGTAAACCGTCGATCATGTCGAGGGCGCCGATCCGCACCATCGGGTCGGGATCGGCGAGCGCCGTTTCTGCGGTCTCGAGATTTGCCGGCGACGCGTGCAGCTCCGCGAGCGCGCCGGCGCGGGCGAAAGCCGGTGTCGCCCGATTGGCGGCGACGGCGGCGAGCTGCGCCGAAGTGTCGGCCCCGCCCTCCCAAGCGGTGCGGAAGGCGGCGGCATAGTTCTGGAAGCCCTTACGACTCGGCCCGTGCCAGCCCGCAATCGCCGCTGCGGCCCAGTCTGGTGACTTGTCGGTGTGGCAGTCGTTGCATGTGTTCGGCGTACCGAGCGTCGCCGTGAGGTCGGGCCGCGGGATGCGGAAACCGTGGTCGTGGCGGACGTCGACCACCATGTAGGTACGCGCCGGCATGTGGCAGGAGATGCAGGTCGGCGCGGGATCGACACCTTCGTGGTGGCGATGCGCAACGGAGGCGTATTTCTCCGCCGCATGGCATTGCGAGCAGACCTCGGCGCCGGGCGCGCGGAGCTTTGCGCTGTGCGGCTCGTGGCAGTCGCTGCAGGTCACGCCGGCCGCGAACATCCGGCTCTGCTTGAACGAGCCGTAGTTGTAGACCTCGTCGCGCACCTGTCCGTCGGCCTGATAGAGGCCGCGCGACAGCGGCGCGACCGCATGGGTGTCCGACAGCGGGCGCCCCGGTATCCAGTCTTCGGAGAATTCACCGCGGCGCGCATGACAGCGGCCGCAGGTCTCGACCTCCTTGCGCGTCGTCGCCGGCGTGAAATTGCGCGCGGCGTTGCCGGTCTTCGGATCGATCGACCAGGCGACGCCGCGCCGTTCGTCGAACCGCGCGAGAAGCCCCATGCGGGGATCGTCGGTCTTGCCGAACGGCGACCATCCCTGGCGCGCGTGGGCCCACGCGACGTGGCGCGAGCCCTCGCCGTGGCAGGCCTCGCAGCCGACGCTGATCTCGGCAAAGTGCGTCGCAAAGCGATCCTTGGCGGCGTCGTAGTTCTTGCGCACGCCGGTCGAATGGCATTCGGCGCACATGAAGTTCCAGTTCTGATTGAGCTTGGTCCAATGCAGGACGTCGTCGTGTTTGATGTCCTCTTCCGCGTAGAGGTGAAACCAACGCTGGCCGCCCTGGTCCTTGGGTCGCGCATCCCAGGCGAGCGCGAGCGCCTGCACGCGGCCGTCGGGAAATTCGACGAGGTACTGCTGCAAGGGATCGAGGCCGAAGGTGTACTTCACTTCGAACGTGGCGAGCTTGCCGTCCGGCCCGTCGGTCTCGACGAGGAACTTGCCGTCCTTGCGAAAGAAGCGTGACGTCACGCCGTGATAGTCGAAGCTCGCGTCATTGAAGTCGCCGAGCACGGTGCCGTCGCTCGCGTGCGCCATGGCGTGGCTGTGCTGGGACGCGCGCCAGAGCGTCGCCTCGTTGCGATGGCAGCCGGCGCAGGTCTCGCTGCCGACGAAGCTCGGCGCCGCCGCGACTTCGGTGCGGGAGGCGAAAAGGTCGCGCAGGCCGTCGGTCGCGAGATAGAGCGCGACGACGCCCGCGATCAGGACGACAGCGACAGCCGCAGCGATGATCGGAGCAGTGCGACGCCGGGGTAGGGCGGCCTGCGCGGAGTGCGGCGGCGGCGCGGGCTCGCGCTTCACCGGCGCAGGTGCGGGGTTCGGACGTTGAGGCCCGCGTTTGCTCGGAGGCTTGCCGGGTTTGCGCGCCAATGTCACCGCCTGTTCGGCATAGGGCCATCTTGGTCGTGCGGAGCGACCGCGCCGAACTGCTCAATCCTTGCCGACCTCATCCTGAGGAGGCGCGAAGCGCCGTCTCGAAGGATGGCCACATATGCCGCGGCCCGTGGCCATCCTTCGAGACGCCCGCTTCGCGGGCTCCTCAGGATGAGGTCAGTGAAGGGTTCAGAGCTCAGCTTGACCGACGACGCCCGTCCCTATCAGACATGACGCAAAGATGGCAATTACGGGCCGATGGCCCGCGACACCTCGGCGAGCGCCGCGTCGCAGGCGGTCTTGTTGCCTTCGGCGTCGGCCTTGCGGGCGCGCGCCATCCCGGATTCGATCGCTTCGACCGTCGTCGCCGACAAGTCGCCAAGCTTCGCCTCCGCAGCAGCGATCGAATCCGGTGTCGGCTGTCGGTGATCGGTCGCCGCGACGGTTTCGCGCGCGGTCGGTCCGCCGCGGGCCGCCGCCCCGAGCTTCGCATCGAAGCGCGCCTGCATCAAATCGATCTGCGCCGAGCAAGGGCCCGCGTGAGCCGTGCCTGCCGAAGCGGCGATCATTGCCGCGAGCGCCAGCAATCGAAAGGGGCCCATGGCCGATCTCCTCGCGCGCGACCGCAGCCGAGCCGATCCCGGCGATCGCGGCAATCCGTCACGGATAGGCTTATGCCGCGTCCCTTCGCCGCGCAAGGCCGCGTGGTCCGCGCGGCGGCGCGGAACACGCGGCATGGTTTGCGCGAGCTTTACTGGGCGCCGTGCGCCTGGATCTTCTTTTCGAGCTCGACCTTCAGGTTTTCGAGATTGAAGCTCGCCCCGGGCTGCATCGGCGGGTAGTCGATGAAGGTCTGGGCGTACTTGCCCACCTCGTCCTTGACGAAGACGAAGCGCCAGAACTCGTAGGTGTACCAGCTGGCGAAATTCAACGATGCACCGATGCCGGTGCGCTCGAGCGGGTCGAGGCGCAGGTTGGTGAGGATCGGCCAGTCCATCTTCACGGTGCCACCGAGCCAGCCCTGGGGCTGATCGATGAAGCGGTATTTGAAGTCGTTGATCCGCACCGCGCCGAGCGTCGATTCCGCGAAATAGAAAATCTCGCTCCGCTTCGTCTTGCCCTTGCCGGTGAAGAGATCGGTCTGGTCGTAGCCGTCGAGATAGACCTTGTAGGTGCGATCGCCGATCTGTTTGCCCTTCTTGAGCTCGTCCGCGATGTTGGGGTTGCCGGCGAGCGACACCAGCGTCGGGAACCAGTCGAGCCCCGACACGATCTGGTTTTCGACCTTGCCTGCCGGCACCTTGCCCGGCCAGCGCAGAATCATCGGCACGCGGAAGCCGCCTTCGAGCACGGTGCCCTTGCCGCCGGCGAACGGGGTCTGCCCGCCGTCCGGCCAGGTGAAGTTCTCGGCGCCGTTGTCGGTGGTGAAGGCGATGACGGTGTCGTTCTCGATCCCGGCGTCCTTGAGCTTCTGCATCACCGCGCCGACGACGTCGTCGAGTTGCGCCATGCCGGCCTCTTCGATGGTCCAGCCGTTGTCCGAATTGCGCATCTTCTCGTATTTCTCCGAGAGGTGCGTGACGACGTGCATGCGCGTCGGATTGAGCCAGATGAAGAACGGCTTGTTCTCGGCTCGCGACTTGTCGATGAACTTAGTCGTCTCGGCGAGAATCTCGTCGTCGACCGTTTCCATGCGCTTGGGGCACAGTTCGCCGGCATCCTCGATGCGCTGCTTGCCGATCTTGCCCCAGCGCGGTTGCACCGTCTGGTCGTCGACGGTGGTCGCGTAGCTGTGCACCATGTTGCGTGGGCCGACCGTGTTCTTGAGCGCCTGCGGATAGTTCGGGTGGCAGGGGTCCTCCATCGCGTCGAGGTGATAGAGGTAGCCGAAGAATTCGTCGAAGCCGTGCACGGTGGGCAGGAATCGGTTGAGATCGCCGAGATGGTTCTTGCCGAACTGGCCGGTCGCGTAGCCCATCGACTTGAGCGCCGTGGCGATGGTGGGGGCCTGGTCGGGCATGCCGATCGGGGCGCCGGCCTGGCCGACCGTGGTCAGCCCCGTGCGGATCGGCAATTCACCGGTGATGAAGTTCGCGCGGCCTGCGGTGCAGCTCGCCTCGGCATAGTAGTCGGTGAACCGCATGCCCTCGGCAGCGAGCCGGTCGAGATTCGGCGTCCGGCCCGACATCATGCCCTGGTTGTAGGCCCCGACGTTGAACCAGCCGATGTCGTCGCCCATGATCACGATCATGTTCGGACGCTGCTGCTGTGCTGCGGCGGGTCGCATCGTCACGATGACGGCCGCGAGCAGCGCGAGCGCCACGAGACATAACTTCCGCATGATCTTCATGGTCTTGCCCTCCGTTGAGGAAGTGGCCGAGGCCGACATACATCGGCTGATGCGGCAAGTCGGACTATGCAATTCCGGCAACCGCGTCCTGTGGGGGTAGCGCCCGGACACGAAGACTAAATGACGGCGCAGATTTCATTCGAACGCGAAGATTCGCTTCCAATCGTTCTTCATGCTGATCACCGTCCAGCTGCTCTTCATCGCCTGATCATAAAGCGCCTGCGTGAAGGTGCCGACCTTGCTGTCGGGAAGGCCCGCTGCGGGTCCGTAGGCATATTCCCGCGCGGCATCGTCATGCAGCACGAGCATCTTTAGCCGGGCGCCGTCACCGGCCGCCGTCCATTCCAGCATGTCGCGGTCGCCAGTCGAGTTTCCGAACGCCGCGAACGGCCGCCGCCCGATCATCAGGTTGATGCCTTCGGGCTTGCCGGCGTGATCGTCGACGAACAGCAGCTTGGGCTCCTTGGTGAGCTCCGGCTTGCCGTCCTTGGCGTGGCCGAACTTCGTCGCGAGCGCGGTGCCGACCACCTGCTCGGGCGGGACGCCGTAGACCTTATTCGCGTAGACCCGCACGAAGTCCTGGCCGCCGCCGGTCACGATGTAGGTCCGAAAAGCGTTATTGCGCAGGTATTGCAGGACCTCGATCATCGGCTGATAGACGAGGTCCGTGTAAGGCCTGTTCCATCGTGGGTGCCGTGCGCGGTCGAGCCAGGTCCGCACCTCGGCGCTGAACTGCTCGACCGTCATCCCGGTCAAGGTCGCGGCACCGATCTTCTCGAAGTCCTGCACCGAAAGCTTCGCGATCGCGTCGCGGTTTCCCGACAGCACGGTCTTGAACGGCTCGGTGTTCTTCAATGCGGGCTTCTGCGCTGCCACCGCGGGGACGCGGTCGAGGCAGAATACGAACTGGGTGTAGAGCGGGTGCTCGACCCACAGCGTGCCATCCTGGTCGAAAACGGCGAAGCGGTCTTCGGGAGGGACATAGCTCGGGCTGGTCCGATCGATGGTCGCGCGGACGAAGTCGAAGATCGCCTGCCTCGCCGGCCCGTAGTTCCACGACGGCAGCGGACCGGCCTGCCCCGCAGCCGTATGGAATGTCGCCGACGCCGCGGGCAACGTGGCGAGGCCCGCGAGCATGAGGCGGCGGCTGAGCACGGGTGAGGGCATTTTCTTCGCGTCGTTCATCGCCGATCTATACCTTCGTCCTTGATCCAGCGCGAGGGGCGGCCCTGGTCGCTCAGGAAATACAGAATGCCATAAGCCGCGATGGAGCCGTCGACGATCGCGGCGCCGAGATATCCCTTGCTCCACGGCTGACCGAGGTTGGCGAGGAAAAGATAGACGATGAAACACTTCTCCAGCGTGCAGAACAGCATCGTCTCGAACCGTAGCCACGGCCGGAACGCTGCAACGATCATCAGCGCGCCGATCCCGAAGATCAAGAACCCCCAGTGCCGCAGCGCCGGCACGCTCGCCGGCGTGTAATCGACGATCCCGCCGAAGATCGGCGTGAACAGGCCGATGTCGACCGCGAACAGGATCGAGGTCGCGGTGATCGCCCCGGCGATGACGAGATACCAGGCGATTGTCCTCGCGATGAAGGCATTCAAGACGGCCATCCGTCGTCTCCGTAGCGGTGTTGGGTCGCAAGCGGGCGCACCGCTTGCATCCAATGATAGCAGAGTCGCGAGCGCCCTCGTCTTGCGGCCACGGGCCGTCTCCGGATAATGACGGGCTGTATGTATATTCTGACCTCATCCTGAGGAGCCTGCGAAGCAGGCGTCTCGAAGGATAGCCGCAGCCGCTGCGGCTTGTGGCCGTCCTTCGAGACGCGTCCATCGAAATCGGCTGTTGCCGATTTCGACATTATTGAGTGCCGAAGTCAGGCAAGCCTGATTTCGGCGGACGCTCCTCAGGATGAGGTCGGCAAGGGTTTAAGCGTTGGAGGAGGAGACAATGAGGCTCGGACGGTCGACCCCGGCGACGGTATGCATGCTCTCGGTCGTCGGCATGCTGATCGGGCTCGCGGCCCCCGCGTCCGCTCAGGATTGGCCGTCGCGCAACATCACGGTGATCGTTCCGCTCGGCGCCGGCAGTGCGACCGATGTGATGACCCGCGTCGTCATGGACCAGGTCGGCAAGCAGCTCGGACGGACCATCGTCGTCGAGAATCGGCCGGGCGCCGGCGGCACGATCGGCGCCAACGTGGTCGCGAAATCGGCGCCGGACGGCTATACCGTGCTCGCCTACGGCGCGCTGTCGATCGCGAACGCACTCTATTCGAAGATACCTTACGACACCCTGCGCGATTTCGTGCCGGTGATCGGGCTTGGCCAGCAGCCATTGGCCGTCGTGACGTACCCCGCGAGCGGCTACAAGACGCTCGGCGACCTGATCGCGGCAGCGAAGGCGAGGCCCGGGGCGCTCAACTACACCTCGGCCGGCATCGGCTCGGCGTCGCATTTCGGCGCCGAGCGGCTTTTGGCGAGCGCCGGAATCTCGGTTCAGCACATCGCTTTCAAGGGCGCCCCGGAAGCGATCACCGACGTCGTCGCCGGGCGCGCCGATTTCAGCATCCAGCCGTTCACGGTGTCGCTCGCACTCATCAACGACGGCAAGCTCGTCGCGCTCGCCGTGAGCGCGCCGAAGCGGACCGCGCTCAAGCCCGACGTCCCGACGACGGTCGAGGCCGGCCTGCCGGCGGATTCGTTCTATCCGTTCTGGAGCGGGCTGTTCCTGCCCGCCGCCACGCCTCGCGACATCGTCGAGAAGCTCCACGCCGAAGTTGCAGCCGCTTTGGGGACGCCGAACGTGCGCGCGCAGCTCGACAAGCTCGGCGTCGAGCCGCTCGACATGAACGTCGAGCAATTCGGCAAATTCTTCCGCGACGACGTCGAGGCGAACCTCGCGCTGGTCAAGGCCGCGCACATTCCGCGGCAGTAATGCTCCGATGGCGTCGTCAGACTGTCATCGCCCGGCTTGACCGGGCGATCCAGTAACCACCGGACTCTCGATGGGGCAATGGCTCCGCGAGATCGGTGGCGCGGGGGTTACTGGATGCCCCGCTTTCGCGGGGCATGACACTGAAAATGGTAATGGCGCCGTCACTGCTTACATCGCCTGCAGATAGATCGTCCGCGAGTAGTGCGGCACCGAGGTGATGGCGATGAGCTGCTCGTTGCCGTCGAAGATCGGCGCGAGCCGCGGGCCGGACGCCTTGAACGAAAAGTTGGTCACGTGGTCGACACCGGTCGCGCTCGATCGCACCACGTCGGCGCCCTGCTCGAAGCGATAGACGCGGAAGAAGTCGGGCTTCGCTGCCGAGTGGAGCTTGGCCTCGACCTTGCCGCGCACCGGCGTGCCGCGGATGAATTCGAGCGCGACGGCGAGTGCGCTGCCGTCGGCGCCCTTGGCCTGCCACGATTCCTTGATGACGGTCTTGCCGTCGGGGTCGGTGTGGAACGCGTGGTCGATGGTAATATCGGCCGGCCCGAACACGCCGTACGGTCCGGGAACGCCGGCCGAGACAGTGAAGCCGTTGAACACGAGCCCGACCGCTTCGCCGGTCGCGGTCTTCTTCGCCGGCATGTTGATCACCACGGCATTGCGCGGCGGCATCGATTTGCCTTCGGGATCCTGCACCATGATGTAGTCGATCAGGGTGATACCGAGGTTGGAGCCTTTGGCGGGTCCGGCGGCAACCGGGTTCGACTCGAAGCCCGGCGGCAAATATTTCTGGACGACCGCGTCGGGGACCTTGAACGCCAGCAAGGTGCGGACGCTGGCATCGATCGCCGAGGGCTTGAGGTTATCTTCGGCGAGCGCCGGCGACGCGGCGAACATCAGCAAGGCAACCAGCAGCTTGCGCATTCTTGTTCTCCCTGGAAGTTCGTGGAACGATATCACACCTTCCGACCGCGGGAACGCTGCCATGGCGATACGCAAGATCATCGTCTCATTCGTCGTCTCATTGTTCGTTGCATGCGCCGCGCTCGTCGGCGCGCCGTTCGTGCTGCCTGCCGGGAGCGCGGAGATCAAGGTCATCAGCACCGGCTCGTTCCGCGGTGCGCTCGTGGAGCTCGCGCCGGCATTCGAGGCGTCGCGCGGCGACAAGATCGAGATGCTGTGGGCGGGCACCGACGAGATCGTTCGGCGCCTCGCCGCCGGCGAGACGCTCGACGTCGTGATCGCACCTTCGCCGTGGATCGACGATCTCACCGGCCGCGGGTGGCTCGTCCCCGGCGGCCGCGTCGATCTTGCAGACTCCGGCATCGGTGTTGCGATCAAGTCAGGCCTGCTGCCGATCGACATCGGTTCGACCGAGGCGCTGCGGGGCGCCCTGCGCAAGGCGCACAAGATCATGCTCTCGGACGGCGTGAGCGGAATTTATTTGACCGCGCTGTTCAAGAAATGGGGCCTTGCCGAAGAGCTCGAGCCCAAGATCGTGCGGCTACCGGGCTCAGTGCAAGTAGCGGCTGCGATGGTGCGCGGCGAGGCGGACATCGCCTTCCTGCAGGTGGCGGAATGGCTCGAGGTCAAAGGCGTGACCTTCGTAGGGCCGCTGCCCGCCGACATTCAGGAGATGACGGCGATTTCGGCCGGCCTCAACAAAAATGCCGCGACGCCGGCAGCGGCGCGCGCCCTGGTCGAGTTTCTCGCCTCCCCCGCGGCGGGACCGGCGAAGACGAAGTCGGGATTGACGCCGCGCTGAGTCCTCTCGAACTTCTGCCGCGGAAGAGGGCGGCTCGTTTTGCGAGCCGCCCTCCCGGTCCGATGCGGGTTGTCCGGTGTGGGCCGCTCAGTGGCAGGCCGCCCAACGCCCGTTGCCGAGATTGACGACGCAGCGTGTCACGCCGCCTCGCGGGATGGCCGCGGGCGGCCGCGGCGGACCTTCCGCTGCGTAGGCGTTTACGTTCGTGAGCCTGCGGTCGGCGTAAACCGCGGGACGGCCGTAGCTGGCCCTCGTCGCGAGGGGCGGCCCATAGCCGGGTGCCGCATAACCGGGCGCCGCGTAACCCGGAGCACCGTAGCCCGGAGCACCATAGCCCGGAGCGCCATAGCCGGGCGCAGCGTAACCGGGAGCCCGCGCCGCATAACCATAACCCCGCGCGGGCGGCGGATAGCCCGCAGGACCGTAGGCGGGAGCTGCATAGCCGGGAGCGCCGTAGACTGGGGGCGGCGCATAGCCCCCATTGCCGTAATAGACGGGGTCCGGTGCGGCATAACCGGGATCGACATAGGCGGTCGGCGCGGGAGCCGCGTATCCCGGACCGTATCCCGGTCCGTCGTAGGCAGCCGGCGGCGCATCCGGGGCCACGTAGGGAGCACCGCCTCCCGGCGCTACGATGACGCGCGCGGACGCGATGTAGACGCCTCCGGGTGCCACATAGACGGATTGGGCGAGAACCGGCGACGCTGATAGAGCCGCCGCAGCACAGACGAGCAGCCCGCATTTCATGGTGAGCCTCCTGTTTCAAAGCCCACCCCAAGTGAAGCGATTGTGTCGCAAGTCGCGTCACCCGACAAATGTACAAAGGTCCTAGAAACGAAGGGTTTTTTGTGAATGTCCTGACAGGATTGCAGCGCGTTGCCTCGTTTCCGCAGACAAATGGCGGGGGGCGTTCGGCTTGACGCAAAGCGGTTTACGAATTCGCTTACCGTGATTTGAAAATGCGCTAGCCTGAGCGGCGCAAGACACGGAGGTGCGCCCCATGATCCGCTTTCTGGTTTGCACGGTGCTCGCGGCGTCCGCGATCTCGTCCGCCGCATCGGCACAAAGCTGCACGGGAAATCCCGTCGCGGTCGAGATCCTCGGATCAGGCGGTCCGCGCATCGATCCGCAGCGCGCGTCGTCGAGCTACCTGCTCTGGGTCGACGGCCATGCGAAGATGCTCGTCGACATGGGGGGCGGGACGTCGCATCGCCTCGGCGAGTCGCGGGCGAACCTCGAAGATGTGGCGTTGATGGCGGTCAGCCACCTTCATCCCGACCACATCTCCGATCTTCCCGCGCTGATGTGGATGAGCCACCAGATGCGCAAGGCGCCGCTGCCGATCGTCGGCCCGTCGGGCAACGAGATCGCGCCCGACTTCCCGACCTTCCTGCATCGCCTGTTTGACGAGAAGACCGGGGCGTATCAGGTGCTCGGGCACACGGTCGGCGCCAAGCAGGGGAACGGCGTTCCTCTCGAGATCGCCACCGTCGACGTGAAGAAGGACACGCCGACAACTGTGTTCGACGGCGACGGCCTCACCGTGACCGCGATCGGCATTCCCCACGGCAACGTGCCGGCGCTCGCCTATCGGGCGACGACACGCGGGGTCACGGTGGTGTTCAGCACCGACCAGAACGGCACCGATCCGAAGTTCGTCGATTTCGCCCGCGGGGCTGACATTCTGGTGATGCACATGGCGATTGCAGCGGGGACGACGAGCCCGCTGCATGCCGCGCCCGCGGTCGTCGGCCGTATCGCGCAGGATGCAGGCGCCAAGCGCCTCGTGCTCAGCCACATCGGGCCGTTCGATCTCGATGCGGCCGTGGCGGATGTGAAAAAGGCTTATACCGGCCCGCTGGTCGTCGGCGCTGATCTGCAATGCACGGACGCCCGCTGAACCGCGCGAACGCGCTTCGCCAAGGGCATTGAGCGGCGATCAATCTCTCAGACAAGAAAAAGGCCCCGCTTGCGCGGGGCCAAGTCTGTTCTTGGGAGAAAACATCCAACAGAGGACACGTGATATGTAGCGCAAAAGGAGCGCACTGTGGTTGCGGAAATGTCACACCGTCGGTGCAATGCGTAGGCGGCCCCGCTGAGGCCGCGCAAAAGAAAAAGGCCCCGCTTGCGCGGGGCCAAGTGGTATCTTGGGAGAAAACATCCAACAGAGGACGGAGGCAATTTAGCCGAAACCGCATAGCTTTTGGTTGCAGAAAGGTCACACGCTCCGGCAAAGCAGCGGGCGAAATTGCGGTGAATGGTGCCTCGATACGGCATCCCGTCGCGAAAATCCGGGGAAACGGCTCAAGGTGCGCCGTTTTCTTGCGTTTTCTTGAGTGGCCCGCGGCCCGGTGCAGGCGTTAAGCGGAGGGAAACGAGATGCCGTTCTATTGCGGAGCGCCCGTTGGAGGGGCCGCCATGCGGATGATGTCGGTGATCGCGATCGTTGCCGTCTCGTTGGTTTCGGCTGCTATGCCCGCCCATGCGGCCGACCTCCTTCTCGGGCCTGGGGGATATCCTGGCGTCTATCCCGGCCTTTACCCCGGCATTGTGGCCCCGCCCTACGCCTTTCCGCCCGCGCGGGAGGCCGCGCCGCGCACCGGCTGGGCACTCGATGGCGTGCGCAACGGCACCACGCGCGAGGAGCGCGACCGCCACGGCGGCCCCGAGATCGATCTCACGGGACGCCCGGTGCTGACCGGGCGCTACCGCGAGTTCCAGTTCTAAAGCGCGTCATTGCCGGTTTGGCCCGGCGACCCCGATATTGAGGCACGGCCGTGCCACGGTATTCGGGGTGGCCGGGACAAGCCCGGCCACGACCACTGTTTTGGTCGTGGCCAGGAGGCGCCTACTCCGCCCCCACCGGCTCCGGCACCTTGGCGGCCGTCGTCTCGTTTTCTCGTCCAAACCGCAGCGCGAAGAACTGGGCGTAGCGTCCCCCGCGCGCCATCAGATCTGCGTGGCTCCCGGACTCGACGATCGTGCCGCTCTCGACCACGTGGATCATGTCCGCATGAGTGATGGTGTGCAGGCGATGGGCGATGACGAGGGTCGTGCGTCCCCTGATGAGCTTGGCCATGGCGTCCCCGACGCGGCGCTCGGACTCGGCGTCGAGCGCTGCCGTCGGCTCGTCCAGCAGGATGACGGGCGCATCGCGGATCAGCGCACGGGCGATCGCGATGCGCTGGCGCTGGCCGTGGGAAAGCTGCATGCCGCGCTCGCCGACAGGGGTGTCGTAGCCCGCCGGCAGCTGCGATACGAATTCGTCCGCATGAGCGGCGCGCGCCGCGGCGATCACCTCGGCTTCGGTGGCGCCGGGGCGGCCGAGCGCGATGTTTTGGCGAATGGTGCCGTGGAACAGGAACACGTCCTGCTCCAGGTAGGCGATGTTGCGCCGGATCGATTCGGCTGAAACGGCGTCGTAGCTCTGGCCGTCGACGAGGATCGTGCCGCGTTGCGGCGCGTAGAGCGCGAGCACCAGATTGAAGATGGTCGATTTGCCGCCGCCGGACGGCCCGACGAAGGCGGTCAGCTTGCCGGGCCGGGCAACGAAGGTGAGATCGCGCAACACCGGCCGGCCGGGCCGATAGGAGAACGTGACCTCATCGAGTTCGATCGCACCGCGCCCGACCGCGACGTCGGGTTTGACCTTGCCCGAAGTGGCATCGGGCAAATCCAGCATGTCGAACAGGATCTGCACCCCGGGAAGGCTGTTGTGCAGGTCGATGTTGAGGCGCGCAATGCGCTTCGCCGGTTCGTAGGCAAGCAGGAAGGCCGTCACGAAGGAGAAGAATGCGCCAGGTGCCGCGCCCAGGACCAGCACGTTGAATCCGGCGCAGAGAAGCATCACGGCGATGGCGATCCCCCCGAGCGCCTCCATCAGCGGTGCCGATCGGTTCGATACGGCGGCGAGACGGTTCGCTGCGGCTTCGATGCTTTCGACACTCGCGTGGACGCGTGTGCGCATCGCCGTTTCGAGATTGAACGCCTTGACGAAGCGGAAGCCCTGAACGGTCTCCCGCATCGCCTCCAGGATTTCGACGCCGCCGCCGAATTGCGTCAGCACGATCGAGCGCACCTGCGTGATGAGCTTGCGCACTCCGAGCACCGCCGGCGGCATCACCGCGATGCCGGCGAGCGACAGCAGCGGCGCCTGGTAGACCATCACGGCGGCGAGGCCGACCAGCGCGAAGAGGTCGCGTCCAAGCGTATTGCTCAGAAGGTCGAGCACGCGCGCCGCCGACCCGGCGCCGAAAGTAATCTGTGCCGCGAACTCCGAGGAGTGGCGGTCGGCATAGAAAGCGGCGTCCTGCGCCAGCAGCTTGTCGCACATTCGCTTCTGGTATTCCGCGACGACGCGATTGGAGATGCGGGCCATGCTCACGGCCTGCGCATAACCCGTGACCCATTTGACGGCAAAGACCACCATCATCGCGATCGCGACGAAAGCGACGCTGTCCATGCTGCGATACACATAGGTGAAGTCGATGCCGCGGCCGAGCAGCCAGGGCGGCAGCGCCGTGCACGCGGCGCCGACCGCCATGAGCACGACCACCAAGCTGTAGCGCCGCCAATGAATTCGGGCCTGCTCGGTCAGCAGGCGGCGGAGCAATGCCGGTGTGCTCCTCGGGTTCGCGAACAGGCGACGATTCAATCGGTCGAGCATAAGCAACCGGCGCATCGAGCGGGCGCCAAGGGCCACGCCCTCGGGCTGTAGCGGACGGCGATCCCGTTGTCCATGCAAGCTGGCGGCGAAAGCGCCGCCGGCGGAAGCCCGTTCACCGCTTCCCGGACGCCGCCGAGCCGCCGAACCGGCGCAGCAGGCCGTGGAACGGCAGCAGCATCCGGCTCGCGGCGGCGAGATGCTCGAGCCTGACCAGCGGGAGGAGCGACTTCGTCACGACCTTCATGTTTTCGTCGAGGTCGAGCGGCCGACCGCGCCAGATCACGATGCCGCCGAGCAGGAGCGTTGCGGCGAGCGCTGCATAAAGCGCGAAGACGACCAGCGGGTGGGTCACCGCCATCACCATCACCGCGAAACCGCCGAGCCGCAGGGCCGCGACTCCGACGATCACCGCCACCACCGACACCGTCCGGCTCTGTCGCGTCGTGCGCGGAAAGCCCAGCACGGTGAACGCGATCACCCCGAATGCCAGGGGATAGATCGGCGCGAGCAGCCGCTCGTGCAGCTCGACGCGGAACTGCCCTGCGGAGGTCCGCAGCGCCTTATTGTCGGGTGCGGGAAACAACAGCTCCCAGATGTACATTTCATGCAGGCCGATGACGCTCTGCGGCGTCTGGGCGAGGCGGGTCAGGTCGAACGCATATTGCTCGAACCTCACGATGGTCGGATCGCGCTCCTTGGGCCGGCGGCGTTCGATATTGCCGTCGCGCATCACCAGGAACGCGCCTTCCGGCCGCTGCACGATCTGGCCGTATTCGGCGACGACCGTCGTGTGCTCCTCGGAATTGCGGTTGTCGTCGATGAAGATGCCGCGGAACTGGGTCTCGCCGATGCGGTCGCGGATGTGAAAGATCAGGCCGCGCTCGACCGAGGTGAAGGCGCCCGGCCGCACCAGGTTGGCGACCACGTCGGTGCGGATCTTGGCGACCTCGTTGTTCATCTGCCGCTGCATCAGCGGAGCGAAATAGGCGCTGATGAACGCGACGAACGCCGCGACCAGAAGGCAGGCTCCGAGCACCGGCCGATAGACCCGACGCGGCGCCATGCCGGCGGAATTCATCACCACCAGCTCGGAATCGCCATTGAGCTTGTTGAGCGCGTAGCACACCGCGAGCACGATCGCGATCGGCGCGATCACCAGCATCAGGATCGGCACCAGCCGGCCGGTGATCCCGAGGAACGCCAGGGTCGTCTGACCCTGGTTGGTGATGATGTCGATCCTTCGCAGGATTTGCGTGATCCAGATGACCGCCGTCAGGCTGAGCAGAATCAGCACGAACGCACTCAAGATGGTGCGGAAGACATAGCGGTCGATCGAGCCCATCGGCATTACTGACAACGGCCACCGGTTGAATTCGCGCTACGGCAAGTCACCCGCAGTTCGAGCGTCGCGGCATCCTGGCGTGTTTTGGACGATTGGCCCCCCGTGTTCGATTCGCCCCGTCCGCAGGCGACCTGTCATCCGGCGTGCCCGTCAGGGCAATTCGGAGTGCCAGCATGCGTGATCCCTTTGGATTGACTATCTCATTCCGGCCGCGGACGCAATTTGCGAGATCGCGGCGGTTCCCTGCGGGATGGTCAGCAGGGCGACTGCATCTGCAGCGGGAGCATCTGCGTTTCTTCGCCCAGCAGGGCGCGCTCGAAGCGTGCCGCGTATTCCGACCAGCTGATCCCCTGCTGATGACCTAGCGCCGCCTCGTGCTGGCGTCGCCACAGGCTGTCGTCCGTCAAGAGGGAGATCGCCGCCCCGGCAAAGGCTTGCGGATCGGAATGGTGAAAGCCGGTCACGCCGTCGATCACACGCTCCGGCAGCGCGGCGACCGGCGCGATCACCGCGGGCACCCCCAGTGCCTGGGCTTCGGCTAAGGACAGGCAGAAAGCCTCGCACTTGTGCCCGAGGTAGAGCATCGCCCGCGACGCACGCATGGCCGCGATCAGTTCCGCCCGGTCGACTGTCGGATGGACGCGGACAGAGTTTTTCACCTCGCGGGGCAGGCCGGGCGGCAGCATGCCGCCCTCCCACGCGTTCCACGCGTCGTCGCCCGGGCGCAGGCCGTTGACGCCGTACACGTCGAGCACCGCGTCGGGCACATTCGGAAGGATCGACGTCGCCCAGATCTCGACGAGGCGCCGAAGATTGCGTTGCGGGTTCGAAGCAAAGATCGCGCGGCGCGCGGGCACGAAGCCGAGCGTCCCGCATCCCCGGACGTCATCGGCCAGCCCGAGCGGAATGAGGACGTGGCGGCCGCGTCGCGGCAGCATCGGCGAGTAGCAGTCGACCTGGTAGCGGCTCTCGAGCACCGGGAGCGGCCGGCGGAGCCACATGCGCCAGATTTTCTTGTAATGCCGCAGTTGGTTCGAGGGCCACAGCACCCAGATGGCGAGACGTTCCGGTCTGCGGACGAGACCGAGTAGCTTCGGCTGCTGAACCGCGACGTAGAGATCGCACGTCGCCGGTAGCCCGCGACGCAATGGGCGCCAGGAGACGCCATCATGCTCGATCGGTGCGGCGCAATTCGTGTAGACGGTGACCGCGTGTCCGCGCCGCGCGAGCTCGCGGGCGCAATGGATGACGCTCGCTTCGGTGCCGCCGAGTGGCCGCGTCTCGATGTGCCGCCCGTCGTAGTCGGACGTGACATCGGCAAAGATGATGCTCGCCATGGCCGGGCAGGCGGCTCCGAGATGGAAAGCGACGGTGGTCGCCCGCGAAAGTATACACGCATGGCGCCCCCACGCGACTTTGTGGTCGATGCCATTCCGATGCTTCTCGGCGACGGCGTCAGCCCGGCCGTTGCGCGGACTCTTCGAGCATCCGACGGATAGTGAGAGCGACATCGGTCCAACCGGTCGGGCGGTATCGTTCGGCGATCGCCGCTTCCCGGGCTGCGCGCTCTTTCGGATTTGCGGCGTAGAAGCTCACGCGGTCCGCGACGCTCTGGGGATCATGGGGGTCGATGATGTCGATCAGATCGGCGCTGACCTCGGCAATTCCGCCGCTCGGTGCGGCGAGGCAGATCTTGCCGCGCGCGAGAGCTTCGGCGACAGGCAGTCCGTAACCTTCGCCGAGGCTCGGATAGGTCGTCATCCAGGCGCCGCGATAGAGTGCCTCCAGGGAAGGGTCGTCGACGCTGCCGAGCCAGATCACGCGGCCGCCCTCGGCCCTGTCGCGTTCCGCCATGGCGGCGAGCCGGCTGTCCAGCGCACCGCCGCCGGCGATCAGCAGATGGGGCGTCGCGGGCCCCATCTGGCCCCACAGGCGGCGCCACGCTTCGAGCAACAGAGCGTGATTCTTGCGGGGAATGATGGTGGAGACGAACAGCACGTAACGCGCTGTGAGCCATTGTGCGATGGCCGGGGGCACCGGCATCGACGGGCCCTCGAAGGGTTCGTCGGCGAGGCGGCATACCTCGATCGGCATGGTTTCGGGCAGCCGCACGAGACGACGGAGCTCGCCCTTCGTGTGCTGCGAGTTGCAGACGATCGTCGCGCATGCGGGCAACAGGACGTCGCAGCCGCGGCGGAACTGCCGGGCATGGCGCTCCGGAAGCCATTCGGGCTGGGAGATCGGCAACATGTCGTGAACGAAGGCGCTTATCGGCGTTTCGGCGGCGCGGGCCTGTGCGAGGAGCTGCGGCAGGTATCTGCCGAGCCAGAACGATCCCGGCAAGAACAGGCTGTCGCCGGCGCCGAAGCTCGCCGGAACGAGCCGGATTCCTTCGCGTCGCGCCCAATGCGTGAACAAGACCACGCCGTTGTCGGCTGGGAACAGCCGGTAGCGCAGCGGCCGCGGCAGCGATGTGGCAATCGCCTTCATGGCGGGCGACGAATAAGAGGTTGGCTCGAGGCCGGCGGTCTCGAACGAGCTGCGCAATTGCGCGAAGAAGTCGCGCAATGGCGAGAGCCGAGGGCCTTGGATCGTGATCGGGTGCCCCAACAGCGGATGCCAGAACAGCGGGCGGGTGCTTTCGAAGACGGCACCGGGATCGGCGATGAGCTGATCAGCGAGATTGAGAACCGTTCGGCTGATGCCGGTCGGATGGCTCGCGAGGCGGAACTGATCGAAGAACTCGGTGATGTCGATCAAGATCGATCCCCGCACCGAGCCTACTCGCATTTGCCAGGGTCCCGCATGGTGTAGAGCGCCGGAATGCCTCCTGGCTGGCGGCGCCTGCCGGTTCCGCTCCATACCGCAACCGGGCCGGCAAACTGCAAGGGAAATCGGGGTTCAATCGTCATTGGCTGCGTCCGCCGATGGCGAGACGAGTGCGAAGAACGCCTCGGCCGACCGGTCCCAGGTGGGGCTATGAAACGACGATCGGATCTGCTCGACGTAAGTCGCGCGCGCCTCCGGCCTCTCGATCCATAGGCGCAGCATGTCGCTCCACGCCGCGGCATCGTCGGGATCGAGGCACGGCGAGAAATCGCCCACCACCTCGGGAACGGCGCCGCCGGTGGAGGCGAGCACCGCCTTGCCGTGGAAGAAGGCTTCGATGACGGGGAGGCCGTATCCTTCATACTGCGAAGGGTAGAGGCAGAACGCGGCATGTCGGTAGAGCGCCGCGACTTCGTCGTCGTCGGAATCGGTCAGAATTTCGAGTGTGCCCTCGAGACGCGGATCACCGCGCAGCTTCGCGACGAGGTCTTCGACCAGCCATCCGATCCGCCCCGCGAAGACGAGCTTGAAGCGCGCGCGCTGGGGGACGCCGGCATCGAGCAACTCGAGCCATGCCTCGTAGATCATGCGATGACCCTTGCGTGGCTCGATGGTCGAAACCAGCAAGGCATATCGATCGGGCTCGAGACCAGCCGGCAGCGGCGCGGGCGGCGCGGCAGGGCGGAGGTCGGCGCCGAGCGCACTCACCGCCGTCCTGCCAAGCGCGAGGCCGTTGGCCCCGCAATAGGCATTCACGTCTCTCGCTACGGCGTTCGAGTTGAAGACGACGAGATCGGCGAGCGGGAAGGCGATATGGCAATAGTCGCGATGGATCGCGACGTCGGCGTCCTTGTAGAACTGCGGAAACATCAACGGAATGATGTCGAAGCACAACAGGACGAAACGAAAGCCGGTTCGGCGTTTCGCCTCCGCTATCGCCCTGATATCGCCGTGCGCCCAGCCTGCGCCCGCGCACACGAGAGTATCGCGCGCCGTCAACTCGATCGGCGCCCCGAGAATCATGTCGGTCGTGACATAGGCGCGGCGCGATCCGTCCGGCCGTACCATCATGGCGCGGTATTTGTCGCCCATGATGGCCCGCTGCACCGTGTCCGCGACCTTGGCCGTGCGGCTGTTTGGATGGGCGAGGCGGATGCGCTCGAGCGTTTGCAACGCCATGCGCCGCGACTGCAGCAACCACATGGCGAGCGGCTGCAACGGACGGGGAATGCGATCGGTTTTCCGCTTGCCCTTCCGCGCCGGACTGACGAAGGACAGCGTGTCGATGGCGATGCGCTGGGCAATGAGATCATTCGCCACGGTGCGACCGAGCTCGCGAAATCCCCCGGTGCCCGGATCGAAGAACGCGGGAACGAGCCGGTCGAGATGTCGCAGGCCCCAACGGCCGAGCTCGCTCTCGACCCGCACGATCCCGACGGGAGGTCCCGACCACATGGCGGTGGTGGTGAGATCGAACACAATGCGCGGCGCGGCCTCGCTCGCCTCTTCGAGGGTAATGCCCTGCTGCGTTGCGGAGGATGCGCTCATCGGACTCGTTCCGCCGGGGCCGCGCGACGGCCGGCCGCGGAGAGCGCAGTCTCGACGACGTGGCGCGCGATCGCCGCCGGCGTATGAAACGCCTTCACATGATCGCGCGCCGCACCTCCGATGGTGCGCAACCGATCGCGATCCCCGAGCGCCGCCCTGACTGTGCGGGCCAGCTCGCCGGGCTCCACATCGTAATAGACGGCGTGAATGCCGTCGGTCAGCGGCCGGTATCGTTCGATGCTCGGCCGGCTCACCAACGGAGCGGCGCCGCAGATCGCCGCTTCGTAGATGCGGAAGGTCTGCCATCCGAACCCCTCCGGCGACCAGACGAGATGCGCCCGCGCACATCGCGCGAGATACGCCTCGAATGGCAGTGCCGTGTCGGAGACGTCGATCGCGTAACCTTCGTCGCGCAAGGCCACGAGCTCGTCGAAGCCGCGGTGCCGCACCGTCGACGAATCGTGGATGCGCCCGGCGAAGAAGACGTCGATCGTCTTCTCTCCCGACGGCGGCGACGCGACGAGCCGATCGGCCGCGGCCAACGGAAGCCCGAGTGAAATCGGGTGGAGCTTTGCGATGCGCTCGCCGTTGCGCTCGACGCTGCGAAATCGCGGCGTCGGGACACGCCGGTGCGCAGTCCTCGCCAGCACCTGCCAATGGTCGATCGGCAGTTCGCGCTTGAAGTAGGCGACGGCCTTGTCGAGCAGGAACAGACTGCTGCGCTCGATTCCGATCGAGTTCTTCGAAATCGAGAACGGCGAGCGGCGCGGCGGCGCGGCGACGCAGCAGCTCGATGCCTATTCCGCGCCCAACGGCAAGGTTGCCGCGCAGCCTGCTGCGGCGGAACAGCGCCCGAGCGAGTGCGCGGCCGGACCACGGAGGCGAAGCGGGCGCGTGGGCGACGATGAGGTCGATGGTCGGATCGGCGATGCGGCGCGCGAGACCGGGGAGCGTGGCGAGCGACACGATGTGGAGGCCGCGCGAAGGCGCGGCAAAGGTTTCATCGGGCCAGGTCGAATAGAACTCGGTCGTGTCGGGAAACGCGTGCCACATATAGGGCGTCGCGCCGATTTCGAGGATTTTCGGAGCGGGCCGGCCGCTGTCGCTCGCCATCGCCGGCGCGGTCACGCCGCATCGATCGTGAGCGGCACCCGCGCCGCGTCGAGATGGGGCGCGAGCATCGCCGCGACGACGCGGCGCTTCTCGGCAAACAGCCCGGGAGAGCCCATCAGCCCGATCTCGTGGAGCCACGGTCCGCACCATTGCAACGGCCCGTCGGCGACGGCAATTCCCGGTTTGAACGGGACGAAGCTCGTCGCCGGCTGCGTGAGCGTCTCGACGTCGATGCGCCGGTAGACGCCGTTCCAGTTTCCGCCGCCGGTGTCCAGTCCGGCGAACCAGTCCTGACCGAAATCGAGCGGCGCATTCTTCACTGCGGCGAAGCGAAACATGCAGAATCCGGCCCACAGGAACCAGCGCCGTCCGACCCTGCGCACGACGCCGTAGACGTCCTGGGTCGCGAGCGGCGCGAACGGATCGTCGATCGCAGTGGGGAATATGTCGTGATCGAGGAAGCCGAACGCCTCCGGTTCGCCGGGACGTATCAGGTTGTCCCACGTCCAGTTGAGCGCGATGCCGTGCGATCGGCTCGCCGCGTCGCCCGACCACGGATTCTCCGGTGCGCGCAGATAAGTATCGGCATCGGCCATGCGCCGGATCTCTTCTGCGGTCTCGTCCGCCGGCGAGTTGTCGACGATGACATGCCGGACGTCGGGCACGTAATGGCGCACCAGCCGGGTCTGCCATTCGATCAGTGCAGGATCGCCGAACGCGATCGTGACCAGCACGCGGCGGTCGCGGATTGAGCGCGAGGCGGCGGCAATGTCGCCGACGCGCGAGGGCCTGCGCCGGTAGCTGCGATCGATCGCGCGGTAGCGCAGGGACTTGACGGCCTGTGTCACCGGGCGCAAATGGCGCCAATCGTCCGCCGAGTATTCGCGCAATGATTTCGGCATGCGTGCAGAACCGTAGCGCGGCTGGCCGCAGGCGATCGGCGGGCGGCGCTCCGGGTCCGCGCGCCTCGCGCGAGAACCGGCTGTCCGGATCGGCACCGCGATGACGCCGCTCATATCAGTCCTCATGCCGGTGCGCAACGGCGCGAGCATGGCTGCGCGAAGCGGTCGACAGCGTCCGCGATCAGACATTCCGCGATTTCGAGCTCGTCATCGTCGACGACGGATCCGACGACGAGACGGTGCACCTGCTGGAGCAATGCGCCCGCGCCGATGATCGCGTGCGCGTGCTGCGCCAGACGCCCCTCGGCATCGTCGCGGCGCTCAATCTCGGCATCGCCGCGGCGCGCGCGCCTTATCTCGCGCGGCTCGACGCCGACGACGTCGCGCGTCCCGACCGGCTGGCATTGCAGCTTGGCTTCATCGAGCGCCACGACCGCGTCGACCTCGTCGGCAGCGCTGCGCACGTCATCGACGCAGACGGGGCAGCGACCGGCCGAATTGCGCCGCCGACCGATCCCGGCAAGCTCGCGCGCCATCTCCGTCGCGGCAATCCTTTCGTTCATTCGTCGGTCATGATGCGGGCCGAGGCGGTGCGTCGACTGGGTGGCTACCGAAGGGCGTTCGCTGCGGCGGAGGACTATGACCTGTGGCTGCGCATGGCGGAGAATGGCGGCATCGCCAACCTGCCGGAGCGTCTCGTCACGCTGCGCCGGCACGATGCGAGCATTTCGCGACGCAATGCCGTGCGGCAGGCGTTCTCGGTCCGCTTGGCGCAGCATTCGGCAGCCTCGCGGCGGACCGGTGCGGAGGACCCGGCCGCGGCTCTCGCGGAGCCGCCGGACTGGTGGGGACCGGAGGCCGAGACCTCGTTCTTCGCTCCGGATGTCGGGTTCTACCAGTTCCTCGATTCCGATCGGACGGCCGCGCCGAAACACATTGCCGCCGTGGAGCGCCGCCTGTTCGATCTCAATCACGTCGAGCGCAAGCTCGCGCAGGCGCGACTCGTCGAGATACTCGATGAAGCCGGGCACGCACCGCAGCGGCTGCGAGTCGCTGCATTGGTCGCGTTGCTGCACCCGGGACGGGCGTTGGCGTTCGCGTGGAGGGCGAGCTTTGCCCGATGATCCGGACGCAGTGGCGGACTGATCGAGGCGCGCGCTCCCGCCCCCGCGTGGCTTCACCGTGCCGCGGCGCTGACGGCGGGATCGATGAGAGCCTCGCGTCCGGTGCGCCCACGCGCGTCGGCGGCGTGCCTGAAGCCACTCGCGACGATCAGCTCGCTGGCGCGAGCCCTTCCCTCGTAGAGTGAGGCCTGCTTGCCGTATTCGCGTCCCGATCCGGACCAGCGCAGCCGGCACGCGGGATCGCGCGCGATCCCCAGCGCAGCAAGAAAGGTCTGCGGACGGAACGGCTCCTGGACGACGATTCCGGCGTTCGCGCTGGTGACGTGCTTGGCGTAGCCGCAGTTGGACGTGGTGATCACCGGCAGACCGTTGACGATCGCCTCGAGAATGACGGTGCCCGTCGTGTCGTAGCGGGCGGGATGCACGAAAACGTCGGCTGCGGCCATCAGCTCGGGCACATCCTCATGATGGCCGAGCCACTTGATCCGGTTGGCGACCCCGAGCTCCTGGGCGAGCTGCCGGGTTTTCGCCGACTTGGTCTCGTCCTCGCCGAGTCCGACGACGAGCAACCGGGCATCGGGAAAGTGGCGCAGTGCGCGCACGCTTCGGTCGGTGCCTTTGGTCGTCGGCTGGACGCAGGTCGCGATCCACACCCAATCGTCCGGCCGCAGGCCCAGGCGCTTGCGCCATCCCGTCCGCACGCCATTCGCGCGATATTCGGGCTTGCGTCTTGCAGGCGCGAGTGTGGGCGGCAGCATGACGAGCCGGCTCGGTTCGGTCCGCCACGCGTTCCAATACTCGTCGAGCTGAGACTCGGACAACAGCAGGATCTCCGTCGCATGGTGCGGCGCGAAGCACTCCCGTTCGAGGCCCATGTATCCGCGGTAGCGCGGCAGCAGGTGCAGCAGCGGATTTCGCGTCGCCCGCGCCCGCACCGAGCGGTCCGAGCAGTAGAGAAGGTCGAGTCCGCCGAGCTTGTCGAAGCCGACCAGAAGATCGAAACGGCCCGCGGCGTTCTTCGCGAACACCTCCGAGAACGAGCGCTGCCGGCCGTGATTGGTATAGCCGACGACCGGGAGGATGCGCACGGACAGATCCTCGGCGATGCGGCCCACATTTCGCGACGTGAAGATCGTGACAGCGTGCCCGCGTTGCTGGACCCGGTGCGCGATGTCCACGCAATCCCGCTGCAGGCCGCCGCCGGGAAATAGATTCATGATCGCGAATGCAAATTGCATGATGCGAGTTCAGAGTCTTCGAATGCTGAATCTGTATGGAATTTCCAGGTTCGCCCGCGCGGGCGGCCAAGCGCTCGGACCCGCACGGCACGATATCAACCCGGGTCGGTGGTGACAACACGGATGGAGGTTGGCGTCACGCTCGCGCCTTCGCCGCGCGTCTTGCAGACGGACCCACCCGAATAGCCGGCGGGATCGACGCTATTTCTTCCCAAGCTCCGCGACCACCTCGCCATTGAGGGTCGCTTCGATCTCGCGGAACATGCGATCGACCTCGATCGCATCCATCACGCGGTGATCCCAGAACACCTGCACCGGCATGTCGCCGTTCGGCTCGGCCTGTCCGAAATAGATGAGAAACGAGCACGGCGAGGCGATCTGCGTGATCCGGATCCGCGTGCGCGGCAGCGAATTGATCGCGACGCTGCCGATATATTTCGAGCGCAGCCGGCCCGACCAGTCATGCGCGATGCTCCACAGCATGCGCCGCAGCGGCAGCGGAAATCTGGAGATGCGGATGATGTGGCGAAACGCGCCGACGTTCTCGACCGGAAGACTCTTCAACGGGACGAAGACGTCGTCGATCTCGCACACGGTGCGGGTATCGGCGTTCGGGATCGGCTGAGCGAACACCGCGGGCGCGCCCTGCCATTGACGCTCGGTCATGACGGTGACCGCCAGCGAGGGATGCACGTAGATCCGCGGCCATGGAAACGGCAGGTAGGCGGTGCGCAGCTCGGGCCGGTTTCGGGCGACGAGCCCCACGGCCCGCACCCATATCGACACCCAGGAAACCGGCGGTTGCCGCGCCGTGCGTGCCGCTCGCGGCTGCGGCCACGTTGACGACGAGGTCGGCGCCGACCGTATGGGCCTTTCTGCCGAGATGGATGATGTCGGCGATCCACCGCCGGTGCAGCGGAACAGCGGAGGAGCGAGGCATCAATCGCATGTGTGCGTTTCGGCCGGATCGATCGGGTGGCGCAAATCGACTTGGGCAGTCCGCGCCCGGCAAGCGAGTGCGTTGCGAAGATACACGGCCTCGCAGAAAGTCCGCCAGCTTCGATGTCACGCTGCGGCAATCACGAAAATCCTCGCGGACACATCGCGCCCACTGATCAGTTTCGGCGCCCGGCGGTAGCCGGCGCCGAAGGGTCGATATTGGTCGAATTGCCATCAGTCCGGCAGGTAAAGCTGCCGGTCCGGGTTCTGATAAGGCTGACGACCATTGGCGAGCGATTCGTACAATTGTCCCCGGGCGACGCGTGCTGCGACGCTCGGTATTCGCTCGCGTGTCCTCGCGGCAAATACCTTGCGGCACTTGCGGCGTCCGTAGTCAGGACAAGGGCCGCGCCGGCAATCACTGCGCCAAGGACCTGGGCACCGATGACGTATCGCGATGTTTTCATGGTTCTCTCCCGTGCTGCCACTGCGGCAGCGTTTCGAAGGGGGGCCTCCGTTACACTCGGGAGATGGAGCGGTTATTCCGGCGTCGCTTGCTTATTCTTGCGTTGCTCGGGGAACGATTGCCGAAAGCTCGCGCCGAGCAGGCTATCACGGCATTTGGGAGGGTTCGCACCCCGCAGCGCGCCCGCTATTGCGCCCACCACGTCTTCTCACCGTGCCTGCACCACGCGGCTGCTCGCTTCTCCGCGGTCAGCACGCCCCTCGCTTCGGCCAGGATCATCCAGCTGAAGCCCCACCAATCGGCGACGCAGCCGCCGTGGATGTAGTCCTTGAGGTCGTAGCCCTGCTCGGCGGCGAAATCGATCGCGCACTCCTGGGTGAGCTCATCGAGCCAGGCGTGGTCCTGCGCCGACAGGTCGTCATCGGTGAAGTCGTCGAGGGTAAATCCCCATATCGCGCGGCACACCGCGCCGAACTCCTCGTCGACCGCGTCCTCACCCCCGAGCCGGTGAAGCTGGTGCAGGCGGCGGGCGAACTCGCAGATGCGCGTTAGGTTGGCGAAGTCTGTCGCGCGATTGGCCATCTAAGCCTCCATGGGTCGAATCTGAGGGCGGCCACCGTACCGCAATTTCGGTCGAATGTTCGCTGAAATGTTCCGCCCTGGGAGCACCAAATCCACGGACGGTTAACGCCCGCCGAAGGACGTGTTGGAGCATAGCCGTGAGGCTTGAGTGCTCGACCGAGCTATCCGCAGGCGAAGGCCTGAGAATGTAGAGGGGTGCGGATTTGCCGTCGGGGGAGGGAGAGGCAGCCAGGCCCCTCTGGGGTGGGGGGTGGGGGGTGGAGAGGCCTGGCCGCGAAAGCACGCCCTTGGGGGCGCCTGAACCTTTAGACGTCCGAGAGGCGAAAAGGTTCAAAGGGCGGTGGCCCTCTACGTGAAGATTTTTGAACCGAGCCCATTCCGACACGGGGTCAGAGATTTTTCTTCGACCGGGACGAAGGAGAGACTGCCGGCCATTGACCCGGCCGCTTACCCCGATCCGCTACCGCTAGCGATCTCGACGGAGGTAGGGAAATCTAAGTATTTGAAATTGTTGGTACAGCTGGGGGGAGTTGAACCACCGACCTCCTGATCCACAGTCAGGCGCTCTAACCAACTGAGCTACAGCTGCACGCGAGCGCCGCGAACCTATGGGCAAGGCCGGTTTTTGGCAAGGGCGCTTCCAATACACCGGCGCTTCGAACCAGCGCCGATGCGACCGGCGAAAAACTCCGGGTGTCGGGGCGGCGGCGAGGCCGGGGAGGGGCGTCCCACACCGCACGAAAAAGGCCCGGACGGGTCCGGGCCGGGATGACGGCGCGCCGAAAGTCGGCGCGCCACATGCGCGTACGAGAAGGCTTGGCTCAGGCCGCCTTCTTGGCGAGGTTCGTGAAGCCTTCCTTAAGGGGCTCGGCGGTCGTGGTGGCGACCTTCTGGGCGAGAGTCGAGAGCTCGCGGGCCTGCTCGCTGATCGACTCGATCTGCTTGCGGGTATGGGCGGTCGAAATCTCGACCATCTGGGCGAGCGTGCGCGCGCCGAGCAGCTCGGTCGCGTAGTCGAACGCCGCATTGCTGTTGGCGCGAGCGGCTTCGATCACCTTGAGCCCGTAATCGGCCGCGCCCTTGGAGGCGTTGGCATAGGTGTGCTCGAGGATTCCGGTCGCCTCTTCGGCGGCGGTCTTCATCTTGGCATAGTTTTCCTTGGCCTGGACGATGCCCTTCTCGGCCATTTCGCGGAACGCCGTAGTGGCCTCTTTTGCAGTGCCTTCAAAGCCTTGCATGGGATTGGTTTCTTGCATGGGACGACCTCATTGGCGGATTATTCGACGCACGCCGGAGGCTCCGCCGCGGGCGATCCCGGCGCTCGAAAACGCTTCTTTGGAACCGGTGGATGCCGGCTCCGCGAGTTCTGGCCCTTATATAGGGAGAGAATAATGCACTGCAATATAAATTTTTGCAGTGCAGCATTTTTGCCAAGCGCACCCGCTCCCCGCCGCGCAATTCACGACGGAGCGACCCACCCCTAACCCCTCTCGATCAAGACTTCGGCGGCACCGACTTCATGGCGAGCTTGGCTGCCGCTTCGCCCAGCTCCTTTGCCTGTTCCCCAAGCTCCCTCATCTGCGCCTGGATGAATTCGGTCTGAAGCGCCATCACCTGCTGGACGTCCTTGGCGTGGACTAGGCGGTCGGCGAAGGCGAAGGCGTTGGCGACGTTGCGCTCGGCGAAGCTCATCGCCTTCTCGCTCACGTCCTTGGCGCTCGCCTGCATCACCTTCGCTTGTCCCTCGAAGTGGGAAAGCGCCTGCTGTGCCGAGGTCATGAACGTGTTGAACGCCACGCGCGCCTGCTCCATGCTCTTTTCGGACATGGCGCGCAGCTCGGGGGGAACTTCGAAGTGGGGGATTCCATCCTTGGCGTTGTTCATGGCGGCCACCTTTTCGGAACGACGTATAGCCGAGATTTGCAACGGCATTGCGGCACTGCGGACGGCAAAATGCTACCTTGGTTTTACTTCTGCGAGCAAATGATTGCGCCCCGCTCGGGCGCCACCTCACGTCACGCCGCGGACAGCACATCTGCTGTTAAGGTTAGCAGGAGGTAAGCGGGGATGATTTCCCCGCCGGCGTGGACGGAGGGCCACTCCGGCATTATTAACAATTGCAGTAAATTGCGCCTTTCTGCTCGTGCGCGACGATTGGGCCTCCATGGACGACACGATCATGGATGACGCGATCATGGACGACACGATCATGGACGAGACGATCTCCGCATCGGTCGATCTTGGCGATCCCCGTCTCGCAGCCCACGCCATAAGCGCGATGGCGGTGTGGCTGTGGACCGCGGACGGTTCGCGGCTGGTATGGGCCAATCCGGCGGGAAGTGCGGCGCTCGGCGCGGCGAGCCCGCAAGCACTCCTCGAGCGCCGGTTCGCCGTCGGCGACCCGATGCGCGGGCACATCGAGCGGCTCGCCGAAAGCCTTCCCGAGGAGGGCGGCGCGCGGCTGTTTCGGCTGCGGGGCTTTGCCGGAGCCGCCTGGACCTCGCTCACCTGCTCCTGCGCGCGCTTCGAGTTCGCAGGCACGCCTTGTGTCCTCGTCGTCGCAACCGAGCCGGTCGGCGCGGAGCTGCCGCTCGCCGAGCGGGTCCGCCTTCTCGGTTTCGCGGAAGGCGATCCTGTCGCGGCGTTCTCCCCGAACGGCACGAGGCTGTTCGCGACTCCCGCGGCCGATCAGCGGCTTGCCGGGGCGGCGGGGCTCGGCGCGATCGACGCCACCGTGCTTGCAACGGCCGCTCTCGCGACCGGCGGCGCACGGGGAACATCGCACGTCGGCCCGGTGGTCCTCCAGCGGATCGGCCGGGGGACGAGCACCGTGCTGCTCGCCCGTTTCTCCGATCCGGTCGCCGCCGAAACGGGCGAAACCGAAACGTCCCCCCTCGAAACCGCCCACGTTGAACCGACCCACGTTGAGCCGACCCACGTCGAGCCGACCCACGTCGAACCGACCCACGTCGAACCTACTCACGTCGAACCTACTCACGTCGAACCGGCCGAGTCGCCCGCGCCCGAGCCGAAGGCTGGTCCGGAGCAGCGGCGCCACCCCCTGCGGTTCGTCTGGCAGATGGATGCGGGGGGCCGGTTCTTCCTCGATTCGGAGGAATTCGCCGCGTTGCTCGGCAGCGCGGCGCAAGATATTTCGGGCCGCACGTGGTCCGGGCTCAACGCGGAGTTCGCCATCGATCCCGAAGAGCGCGTCGCCCGCGCCGTCGCCTCGCGTGAGACCTGGAGCAACATCGCGGTGTCATGGCCGGCCGAGGGCGATGGCGAGCGGATCGATGCCGAGCTATCGGGCCTGCCTACCTTCGACCGGAACCGCGACTTTCGGGGATATCGCGGGTTCGGCGTGTGCCGGGACGTTTCCCTACTCGAACGGCTGGCGGTGCGCCGGCGATCGGCCCTGACCGCGAAAGCACCTCCGACCGATCAACCCGAAGCCGCGCCGAAGGACGTCGGCGCAAAGGAGATCGCCGCCGCGGCATCGCTGATCGCCCCCAACGTGGTGCGCTTCCCTGGTGCCGGGCCGTTTGCCGAAGTGCGCGCCCTCGAAGCAGAGCCGGCGGCGCTCGGGTCGGGGGAGCACGGTGCTTTCCATGAGCTCGCCCGGCAGTTGACCGTCCGCCTGCAGGCTGCCGATCTCGCACCCACCGAGTCCGCCGACGCGGTCGCCGGGCTTGTGACAGGGCCTTCCGGGCCGGCACCCACGGAGCGCACAGTCGGAATTTCGGCACAGGTATCGTCGGCGTTGCGTGCGCCGGCATCGACAGAGTTGGCGCTCAGCGAGCCGGCCCCAATGGAGCCGGCAATAGAAGCGCCGGCTTCGCCGCCCGGCCTCGCGGGCACGGCGTCGAGCGGGCGGTTGGCGCCGGCGGTGCAGGCTCCGGCGCGCGGCGCGCCGGCCGGCGATGGCGATGATGCGGTGCTCGCCGCGGACGACCCGGCGCTGCTCGATCGGATGCCGGCCGGAATCCTCGTGTACCGTTATGAAGAGCTGTTGTTCGTCAACCGGACGGCTTTCGCCTGGACCGGCTATGCCGATCTCGCGGCATTGCGCGCAGCAGGGGGGCTGGAGGCTCTGTTCCCCGATGCCGGAGTGGGTGCGCTTGCTCCGTCCGCCGGGGACGGACGACGCCTCGCGCTTGCCGCACGCGGCGGGGAACGGATACCCGTCGAAGCGAGGCTGTTCGCGATCCATTGGGAGGGTCAGTCCGCGTTCGCGACACTGCTCTTCAGGAGTGCGGCGGATGAGCGGATCCGTTCTGTCGAAGGCGACGCGGGGCAAGCCAAGGCGCTCGCCCAAGAGCTCGAAGCTCTGCTCGACCGGGTCGAGGATGCGGTCCTCGTGGTCGATCGCGCCGGCGCGATCCTGTCCGTCCACGGTGGCGGCAAGATGTTCCTCGGCCGTGGCGGCCGCACGCTCGTCGGGGCGTCGTTCGAAATCCTGTTCGCGCCGGATGCCCGCGCCGGAGCCGCGGCGCAACTTGCCGCGGTCGCCCGCGGTGGGACCGTGAGCGCCGTGCGCATGGTGCTGGGAGGCACGGGCGAATTGCGGCCGATGACGGTGACCATCGCCCCTCTCCGCGCCCCCGTCGGTCCGGGGGCAGCCGCCGAACAAATGAGCGTCGTGCTCCGCGACGCATCGGCGGCGAGGCCGATAGAGCGTGACGCGCCCGCGCCCGCGGCGGCCCCGTTTGACGTCGCCGCGGCACTCGGACGGCTGTGCCACGAAGCGCGCGCCCCGATCACCGCCATCGTCGGCTTCTGCGACATCATGCTGGAGGAGGCATTCGGGCCGATCGGTTCCGCGCGCTACCGCGAATACATCAGGGACATCAAGAAGTCCGGCGCGGAAGTGATGTCGCGTCTCGTCGAGGCGACGGAGCTCGCCGAAGTCATGACGGGCACCGCTGGCCTGTCGCCGGTCCGCGTCAGCCTCAACGAGGTCGTGAATGTTTGCGTCGCCGGACAGCAGGATGCGGCGAGCACGGCGCGCGTCGTCATTCGCACCGCCCTGTCGAGCGGTCTGTCCCCGATCCTGGCCGACGCCGCCGGGGTCAAATCGATGGTGCTCAACCTGCTCAGCCACGCGCTCCAGACCACCCCAGCAGGAGGCCAGGTGATCGTTTCGACCGGGCGCTCGCCGGCCGGGGACACGGTTCTGCGCATCCGCGACAGCGGCGAAGGTTTGAACGAAAAGGCGATCGAGGCGGCGCTCAACAGCCGCTCGCGTCGTCCCCCCGATCCGCGGGACGCCAGCACCTGGGAAGGGAGCGCCCGCGGCGCCGGTCTCGCACTCGTGAGCGCGCTCGCCGAGGCCAATCGTGCCCTGTTCACGATCACCAGCAAGCCACATCAGGGCTCGCTGTTCGAGCTCGTTTTCCTGGCGTCGCCGGAGCAATCGCCCGCGCGGCCGTCGGTGCTCGACGACGTCACGGCGCGTTCCGTGGATGGCACGCGATAATATTAGCAACCCCGTAGAAATGAGCTAAGCTTGAGGAAATGTGCCCGGTGTTACGGGTGCAGGTGCGGAGGTGCAGCATGAAGGAACTGACCCGCCGGGCTTTGGCCCTCGCTTTCGCCGTCACGACTGGAGCCGGTGTCCTCGGCGCGACGGCAGCGCGGGCTGCCGAGGAGGTCGATATTCTCCTGGTGCTGTCCTCCGACGTATCGCGCAGCATCGACGCGCCGAAATTCAAGCTGCAGCGCGACGGTTACGCCGCAGCCATCATGAATCCGCGCGTCATCCAGGCGATCCGCTCCGGTGCGCTGGGCAAGATCGCGGTGTCATTCGTCGAATGGTCGGGCGTCGGCGCGCAGAAGGTCGTCATCGACTGGACCATCATCCACGACGAGGCGTCGGCCAAGGATTTCTCCGCACAGGTCATCGAGGCGCCGCGCGCCTTCGCCGACCGCACCTCGATCAGCGGCGGCATCGACTTCGCGATGGCGCAGCTCGCGCGTGCGCCGTTCCGCTCCAACCGGCACACCATCGACGTCTCCGGCGACGGCACCAACAATGCCGGTCGCGACGTCACCGACGCCCGCGACGAGGCGCTCAAGCAGGGGGTCACCATCAACGGCCTCGTCATTTTGAGCGAGCGCCCGATGTCGTGGAATGCCGATCACACCAACCCGCCGGGAGGGCTGGACAATTATTACCGCAACAACGTGACCGGCGGACCCGGCTCCTTCGTGCTGGTGGCCGAGAACTTCGAGTCCTTCGGGCAAGCCATCCTCAACAAGCTGATCGCCGAGATTGCCGCCAATCGTTTTCCCAAGAATGCGCAATTGGGCAACTTTGCAAGGTGACGGGGGCGCGGCGCCGAAGTAAACAGGCCGCAGTAATAAATAGACGACAGGTGCAGGCGCATCGGCGCCCAAGAAAACTTGCAACAAGAAATTTGCGGCAACACTCACAAAAAAGGGTGCACGCACCGAGACCGGTCGTAGCACCCGCTAATCAAACGAAGACAGTGGAGGAACATCGAGATGAGCATCAGGCGGACTTTGTATTCCGGCGCGGCGGCGATCACCTTCGCCGTGCTCGTGGTCGGCGCGTCGACGCCGGTCCGGGCGCAGCAGAACGCGCCGGTCAGCATCGGCGATACCGACATCGGCGGCGTCGTCACCGGTCCGAACGGTCCTGAGGCCGGCGTGTGGGTGATCGCGGAGACCGCCGATCTCCCGACCAAGATGGTCAAGATCGTGGTCACCGACGATCAGGGCCGCTACGTGATGCCCGACCTGCCGAAGGCGAACTACACGGTGTGGGTCCGCGGCTACGGTCTCGTCGACTCCGCGAAGGCCGCCACGACGCCCGGAAAGATCGTCAACATCACCGCAGTGAAGGCGCCTAACGAGGCCGCCGCGGCGGAGTACTATCCGCCGGTCTACTGGCTGTCGCTCATCAAGATTCCGGGCAAGACCGAATTCCCGGGCACCGGCAATGACGGCAACGGCATCAACCCGAACATCAAGTCGCAGACCCAGTTCCTGCGCGAGTTCAAGACCGACGGCTGCTTCCACTGCCATGCCATCGGCACCAAGGCGACCCGCACGCTGTCGCCGGCGCTCGGCGACTTTAAAACGAGCGAGGATGCCTGGCTTCGCCGCATCCAGTCCGGTCAGGCCAGCAAGGACATGGTCGAGACGATCGAGCGGTTCGGCACCTTCCGCGGCGCCAAGATGCTCGCCGACTGGACCGACGGGATCGCCGGCGGCCAGCTGCCGGCCTCGCAGCCGCCGCGGCCACAAGGCCTCGAGCGCAACGTCGTGATCACGGTGTGGGACTGGGCTAACCCGAAGGCCTATCTCCATGACGAGGTCGCCACCGACAAGCGCAATCCGACCGTCAACGCCTACGGCTCGCTCTATGGCGCGACCGAGAACAGCACCGATTTCGTGCCGATCTTCGATCCCATGAAGAGCGTCGCGTCGACGGTGAAGCTCCCGGTCCGCGATCCCAAGACGCCGTCCGCGATCAACGCCGTCCAGATGGCGCCGTCGGTGTGGTGGGGCGAGGAGAAGCTGTGGAATGCCCAGACCATTCCGCACAGCCTGATGCTCGATGAGAAAGGGCGGGTATGGTACGCCGCGCGCGTGCGCGCGGCGGCCAATCCGGACATTTGCAAGGCCGGCTCCGACCATCCGTCGGCGAAGGTCTTCCCGATCCCGGCGTCGAACCGCCACGTCATCATGCTCGACCCCGCGACCAAGGACTTCACGCTGGTGAGCACGTGCTTCCCGACCCACCATGTGCAGTTCGGCTTCGACGCCAACCGCACCTTGTGGGCGAGCTCGGGCGGCATCGGCGCCGCCGTGCTCGGCTGGGTCAACACCAAGATGCTCGAGGAGACCGGCGACGAGATGAAGTCGCAGGGCTGGACCCCGTTCGTGGTCGACACCAACGGCAACGGCAAGCGCGACGACTATGTCGAGCCCAACCAGCCAGTCGATCCGGCCAAGGACAAGCGCATCCGCGTCGGCTTCTATTCGATCGCGCCGAGCCCCGCAGACGGCTCGATCTGGGGCACCGTGACCGGTTATCCCGGCTCGGTGGTGCGCGTCGACCCGGGCCCGAATCCGTCAGAAACCGCGCTTTCGGAAATCTACGAGGTGCCGCTGCCCGGCTACTCGCCGCGCGGCGGTGACATCGACAGCCAGGGCGTCATGTGGTCGGCGCTGGCCAGCGGACATCTCGGCTCGTTCGACCGCCGCAAGTGCAAAGGCCCGCTCAACGGCCCGAACGCCACCGGCAAGCAGTGTGCGGAAGGCTGGACGCTTTACCCGCTGCCGGGACCGCAGCTCGGCGGCGTCGCCGACGCCGGCAGCGGCGAGACGCCCTACTACGCCTGGGTCGACCAGCACGACACGCTCGGGCTCGGCAAGGACGTTCCGATCGCCACCGGCAATCAGAACAACTCGCTGATCGCGCTCAAGGACGGGAAGCTGATCAACATGGTCGTTCCCTACCCGCAGGGCTTCTGGGCGAAGGGCCTCGACGGCCGCATCGACGATGCCAATGCCGGCTGGAAGGGCAGGGGCGTGTGGTCGAACACCGGCAACCGAACCCCGTTCCACCTCGAAGGCGGCAAGGTGAATTCGCCGAAGGTGGTGCATTTCCAGATGCGCCCGGACCCGCTGGCGAGGTGATTCGCGAAGCGTGAAAGCCGATCGACGGCGCCCCTCTGGGGCGCCGTTCTCGCTTGCGGCACCTGCATGGGCGCGCGGGTTTGCCGACTTGCCAGCGGTGTTGCGTTGCGGGACGATGCGCGCACGGCCTGTCGGAGTTGAACGATCGGAGGTGAACGATCGGACTTCCGTGCAACAAACTTGGGTGATCAGGCCGGCCCCCCGGAGGAGTTCATGAAGCCTGTTACGATGATTTTGGCGGCCGCCGCGCTGTCGCTGGCCGCGATCGGCCCGAGCGCGATCCGCGCGGCGGAAAAGCCGCTCAATCCGAAGGCCATCTCGATCAAGATTCCGGACAAGATTCCATGGGTCCGCAATGCCGCGGGAACCGCCGAGGCTGCGGTTCTCTACGGCGATCCGGACAAGCCCGGCCTCTACGCGGTGATGCAGAAGTGGCTGCCCGGCAACATGAGCCGGCCTCATTGGCATCCGAACGACCGCTTCATCACGGTGCTCAAGGGCACCTGGTGGGTTGGCACCGGCGAGCCGTTCGATCCCGACACGACGACCCCGGTTCCCGCCGGCAGCGCGGTCACGCACTTCGCCAAGGAGATCCATTACGACGGCGCCAAGGGCGAAGAGGCGGTCCTGCTGATCGTCGGCGAAGGCCCGGCGACCAACACGCCGGCCTCCACCCCGCCGCCTGCGCACTAGCACCCGCGCGCACACCTGCGTGGCGCTGGCACGGCGCGTGCACCGCCAACGCCGGTGAGCAGGCGGCCGGCTGCGCAAGGGTGACCCACCTCTGTGTCACCGCCCGACGCCGGGCGGTGACAATCGTTTGGTCACCGCAACCGGAAATTATCTGATGGCCGCCGATCAAGGCCGAGCGGGACAGGCTTGATGCCGTTTCCCCGGCTCGGCTACACGAGGGTCGAACAACTGGGAGAGGCGCGTTCATGAAAAAGGTCTACCCCGATGCGCGCACGGCGCTCGCCGGCGTCCTCAAGGACGGCATGCTCATCATGTCCGGCGGTTTCGGCCTCTGCGGAATCCCCGAGACGCTGATCCTGGCGATCCGCGATTCCGGGGTGAAGAATCTCACCGTTGTGTCGAACAATGCCGGCATCGACGGCGTCGGGCTCGGCGTGCTGCTCGACACCCATCAGATCAAAAAAATGATCTCGTCGTACGTGGGCGAGAACAAGACCTTCGCAAAGCAGTACCTCGCCGGGGAGCTGGAGATCGAATTCAATCCGCAGGGCACGCTTGCCGAGCGCATCCGTGCCGGCGGCGCCGGCATTCCCGCCTTTTTCACCCGCACCGGCGCCGGCACCGACATCGCCAAGGGCAAGGAAGAGCGCTTATTCAACGGCGAGCGCTTCATCATGGAAACCGGCCTCGTCGCCGATCTGTCGATCGTGCACGCCTGGAAGGGCGATACCGAGGGCAACCTCGTCTATCGCAAGACCGCGCGAAACTTCAATCCGATGATGGCAACGGCCGGCAAGATCACGGTGGCCGAGGTCGAGAACCTCGTCGAGCCCGGCGAGATCGAGCCCGATCACATCATGACGCCGGGCATCTTCGTGCAGCGGATCGTCGCCGTGCCCGATGCGGCGAAGCACATCGAAGCGCGCACCACGCGCAAACGCGCCTGAAAGGATCACCGACATGCCCTGGACCAGAGAGCAGATGGCCGAACGCGCGGCGAAGGAGCTTCGCGACGGATTCTACGTCAATCTCGGCATCGGCATTCCGACGCTCGTCGCGAACTACATCCCGGACGGGATGAACGTGCAGCTCCAGAGCGAGAACGGAATGCTCGGCACCGGTCCGTTCCCGTATGAGGGCGAGGAGGACCCGGATCTCATCAACGCCGGCAAGCAGACGGTGACGGAATTGCCGACCACGAGCTATTTCTCCAGCGCCGACAGCTTCGGCATGATCCGCGGCGGCCACATCGACCTCTCCGTGCTCGGCGCCATGCAGGTCGCCGAGAACGGCGACCTCGCCAACTGGATGATCCCGGGCAAGATGGTCAAGGGGATGGGCGGCGCCATGGACCTCGTCGCCGGCGTGAAGAAGGTCGTGGTGGTAATGGAGCACACCGCCAAGGACGAGCCCAAGCTGCTGCACCGCTGCAAGCTGCCGCTCACCGGCGCCGGCGTCGTCGACATGGTGATAACCGATCTCGGCGTGTTCACCGTCGACCGCAAAGGCGGCGGAATGACTTTGGTCGAGCTCGCGCCCGGCGTCACCAAGGACGAGATCCGCGCCAAGACCGAAGCGGACTACACGGTGTCGCCGAAGCTCTAGCGCGCCCGAAGTGCGATCTGATGCGGGCGACACGGAGCCGATCACATGCGACCACAGATGCTGATCATGTCCTCGGGGGCGCTGTTGATCCTCTGCGGAATTGCGATGGTCGCCTACCAAGGCTATTCCGAAATCACTTCACAGCAGTCCGGCTTCCAGCAGCAGCAGCAAACCGCCAGCGTCGCGCCGGGGCAAATCAGCGTTACGACCAGGTTTCCGGGAATTGAGTTGATAGCCATCGGGGCGCTTTTGCAGATCGTGGGGTACCTGGGGACGCAGCCCTGGAAAGGCCGGTTGCCGCCGGGAGGGGACAAAGCCTGAGCCGATGGCCGTGGCGGCGGCGCGCCGGCGCGGCTTATTTTCCTTCCCAAATATCTGTGGGTATCTGTGCACGGCATCCCCGGGGCCGGTGAGAAACCCCGTGAATAACGGGGCTGCGCCGTTCCATGCCGCAAATTCGCCACCTTGTGGCTCGTCCGCCCGGCCACGAAAGCGTCACAGAGCTAACCCAAGTTCGCGACCGTCGGGGGGCCGACGACTCCAGCACGCGAGCGCGCGGGACAAGTCGGCGAGTCATCGCAGCAGTTGTCAGTAATCGTACTCCGTTCAGGCCAGCGCAGGACATTCCGAGCCACGGGCTTGGCTTTTGCTTCTGCCGCCCGACAGCAAAGATCGGATCGACCGGCGTGAAGCGCTTCGTCTCCCTCATCGCGATCGTGGCCGTGGCTGGCGCTGCCGCCCTCATCGTGGCCAGGCACGCCATTCCCATCGATACCATCAGCGAGGCGGTCAAGACCGAGATCGGCGCTGCCACCGGGCTCGATCCGGACCTGCGCGGTCCGGTCTCGATGTCGGTCTTCCCGGCCCGGATGGTTTCATTCTCCGATGTCGTGCTCGGGGATGCCGCTGCGAAGGAGCCGGCGGTCGCGGTCGAGCAGATGATCGTCAACCTGCGCCTGATGCCGCTGCTCGCGGGACGCATCGAGATCGGCGACATCACGCTGATCAAGCCGCACATCACCGTCGACGTCGGCGCGGACGGGCATACCAATTGGTCGCCGCTCGTCGATACGCTGGCGCGCGCGCTGCGGCCGGACACCAAACACGACGAGCGGTTGCTTTCGTTCTCCGAAATTCGGATCAACGACGGCACCATCGCCATCCGCGATCCCGCGCACGGCGTCACCGAGACGCTCGAGGCGGTCGAGCTGTCGCTCGCCTGGCCCTCGATCGCCAAGAGCTTCGCCGCCACCGGCCATTTCAACTGGCACAAGGAGACGGTCGTCGCGAACATCGCGATGTCGGATTTTCCCTCGGCTCTATCCGGCCGGAACTCCGGTCTGAAATTCCGGTTGAACGCCGGCCCGCTGAACGCGGCGTTCGACGGCAGCATGAGCTATGCGCCGAATCTCAAGGTCGACGGCACGCTCGCCGCCGATGCCGCTTCGCTGCGCGAGGCGTTGCGCTGGACCGGCGACACCGCGCTGCCGGAAGGAGGCCTCGGGCGGTTCGCGCTCAAGGCCCGTGCCGCCGTCAACGACGGAACGCTCGCGCTGTCGAACGTCAATGCCGAATTCGACGGCAATGTCGCGGAAGGCGTGATCACCTACTCGACGACAGGGTCGCGGCTCCTCCAGGGTACGCTCGCCGTCGAGACGCTCGACCTCACGCCCTATGTTTCGACGGTCCGCCTCGTGGCCGAGAACACCCGCAACTGGGACTCGACCCCGATCGCGCTCGACTGGTTCAACGGCTGGGAAGCCGATCTGCGCCTCTCCGCCGCCGCGGTGCGCCTCGCCCATGCGCGGCTCGGCCGTACCGCCGTCGCCGCCACCATGCGGTCGGGACGGCTGGTGCTGACGGTCGGCGAATCGCAATCGTTCGGCGGCGTGATCACCGGCAATGTGTCGCTCGGCAAGACCGAGCACGGCGCCGAGTTCAAGACACAGATGCAGGCGACCGACATCGATCTCGACAAGACGATGATCGAGCTGTTCCGGATGCGCCGGGCCGAGGGCCTCGGCAGCTTTTCGCTCGAGATGGAAAGCTCGGGCCCCAACGTTCGCGATCTTGCCCGCAATCTCGACGGCACCGCGCATATCACCGCGCGGGACGGCGCTCTGACCGGCGTCAACGTCGAGCAACTGCTGCGCCGCCTCGCGCTGCGGCCGCTGTCCGGCAACGGCGATTTCCGCACCGGCCGCACGCCGTTCGACCGGCTCAACATCGCGCTGCAGATCACGCGCGGCACCGCGACCATCGATGACGTCGAGATGGTCGGACCGAACGTCAAGCTCGGGCTCACTGGCACCACGTCGATACCGGAGCGCGAGTTCGATCTCTCCGGCACTGCGAGCCTCACCAATGCCGCCGCCGACACCAGCAACGCCTTCGAGCTTCCCTTCGTCGTGCAGGGGCCGTGGGACGATCCGATCATGCTGCCCGATGCGCAGACCCTGATCCGGCGCTCCGGCGCCGGGGCGCCATTGCTCGACGCCGTGCGCGACCGCAAGACCCGCGACGCGGTCGAATCGGCGATCCGCCGGCTCACCCTGCCGGGTGCCGACCGCGGGCAGCGCTGACCCGGCGGCGCGGATGCCCCGCCGTCCCCCATCTTCGTCATTCGAGTGTTCGGCGTGCGGGTAGGCCGGCGGGACGCGAATCATCTATGATTGGCGGCGAATCATCCGCGGCGGGCGGGCGCGGGGAGTCATCTCGATCAATCGTGCGGTCGAAATGAGCGCGTGAGATCGAGACCGGTTCACTTCGAGGAACGGAAGCACAGACGGGGAGCGATGCTCTACAGCTTGTTCCGTACGGTCGTGAACGTCGCGGTCGGCTCGCTGATCGTCGGGACGATCCTCGCGCATTTCGGGCTCACCATCGGCACATTGCTCGGTGACGTGCATATCCCGACCGCTCCCGTCGAGGTGCTGCTGCGCGACGCGCTCGCCTGGGTGCTGCCGAACATCGCGCTCGGCGCGCTCGTCATCGTGCCGGTGTGGGTCCTCGCGTATCTGCTGCGGCCGTCACGCGAGAGCCGCGAATAGCCGGCGGACAGGCCACGGGTTCACGTGGTTCGCCCGCGCTCGCTGCTCTTGCCGATCAGCGAGGCGGCGATCACCGCGACCGCGACCACCGCGATCAGGATCGTGCAGATCGCGTTGATCTCCGGCTTCACGCCGAGCCGCACCTCCGAATAGATGCGGATCGGCAGCGTCGTCGCGCCGGGGCCGGTGGTGAAGCTCGCGATCACAAGGTCGTCGAGCGAGAGCGAGAATGCCAGCAGGAAGCCCGCGATCACCGCCGGCATGATCAGCGGCAGCGTGATGGCGAGGAAGGTGCGGCCGGGCGGGCAGCCGAGATCCATCGCCGCCTCCTCGAGGCTGCGGTCGAAGCCGGCGAGGCGCGACTGCACGATCACGGTGACGAAGCACATGGTGAGCGTGGTGTGGGCGATGATGACGGTCGTGAAGCCGCGATCGAGGTCGACGGCGACGAACAGCAGGAGTAGCGACAGGCCGGTGATGACTTCCGGCATCACCAGCGGTGCATAGATCATCGCCGAAAACGCGAGGCGGCCGCGGAAGCGGCCAAGCCGCATCAATGCCAGCGCCGCCATGGTCCCGAGCACCGTCGCGAGCGCCGAAGAGGCGAGCGCGATGCCCAGCGACGCGAGCGCCGCTGCGATCATGGCGCTGTCGTCGAGCAGCGCGAGGTACCAGCGGACCGACCAGCCGCCCCACACGGTGACGAGGCGCGACGCATTGAACGAATAGATCACGAGAATGACGATCGGCGCGTAGAGGAAGGCGAGGCCGAGCGCGAGCGCGGTGAGATTGGTGAGCGAGAGGCGGCGCATGTCAGCGGTTCTCGACCGCGCGGGCCTGCAGGTGCTGATAGATCGCGATCGGCCCGACCAGAAGGACGACCAGCACCACCGCGACGGCCGAGGCGACCGGCCAGTCCTTGTTGGCGAAGAACTCGGTCCACAGGGTCTGACCGATCATGGTGGTGTCGGAGCCGCCGAGGAGATCGGGCACGACGAATTCGCCGACGATTGGGATGAAGCAGAGCAGCGCGCCGGCGCCGAGGCCCGGCAGTGCCAGCGGCACGGTTACCGTCCAGAACGCCTTCCAGCGCGGGCATCCGAGATCGGCGGCCGCTTCGAGCAGGCTGTCGTCGATCTTCTCGAGGCTCGCATAGAGCGGGAGCACCATGAACGGCAGGTAGGAATAGACGAGGCCGATATAGATCGCCGTGTCGGTCGCGAGCCAGGTGAGCGGCTGGTCGATGAGGCCCAACGCATGGAGCGCCTGGTTGAGGAGACCGTCGCGCTGCAGGATGTTGATCCAGGCATAGACGCGGATCAGAAACGACGTCCAGAACGGCAGCACGACGAGCATCAGGAGAATGGGCCGCCACCGGCGCGGCGCGCGTGCCATCGCATAGGCGATGGGAAATCCGCACAGCACCAGGATCACGGTCGACACCGCCGCCACGGTGAGGCTGCGCAGATAGGAAAAGAAATAGAGATCGTCGGACGCGAGCGACGCATAGTTTTCCAGCGAGAGACCGCCGACGAAGTCCTTGATGCCCTGCCAGCCGGCCGCGAGGTCGAGCACCGGCAGGTAGGGCGGCTGTGCGATCGCCGTCTGCGACAGGCTGATCTTGAGCACGATCAGGAACGGCACGAAGAAAAACGCGATGAGCCAGAGATAGGGCGCAAGCACCACGAGCTTCGCCGATGACGATCGGGGCGGCGGTGGCGCAGGTGCGGGCATCGCGCTTGCCTTACCTCGTCAGCAGCACGGCGGCCGAGGGCGACCACGAGAGCAGCACCTCGTCGTCCCACGAGATCGGCCGCTCGACGATCCGCGTCACGTTGGCGACGGAGGCCTTCATCTCGCTGCCATCGGCAAGCCTTATCTTGTAGACCGATTTGTCGCCGAGATAGCCGATGTCCCACACCCGGCCGCGCACGGTGTTGGCCTCGTCCGCGGCGGTGACCGCGGCGGCGATCCGCAGCTTCTCCGGCCGCAGCGCGATCGCGACCTTGGCGCCGACCGCGACGCCGTCGGCCTCGGCGACGTGAAAGCGCCGTCCGCCACTATCCTCGATCACCGCGCCGGCGCTGCTCGCTTCGACGACGCCACCCTCGATCAAGTTGATGTCGCCGATGAAGCCGGCGACCCAGACCGATTTCGGGCGCTCGTAGATTTCGCTCGGCGCCGCGACCTGGACGATCTCGCCCTTGTCCATCACCGCGATCCGGTCGGCGACCGTCATCGCCTCTTCCTGATCGTGCGTGACGATGACGAAGGTGGTGCCGAGCCTCTCCTGCAGGTCCATCAACTCGAATTGCGTCTCCTCGCGCAACTTCTTGTCGAGCGCCGCCATCGGCTCGTCGAGGAGGAGGACCTTCGGCCGCTTGGCGAGCGAACGCGCGAGCGCGACGCGCTGGCGCTGGCCGCCGGAGAGCTGGTCCGGCTTGCGACTGTCCAGCCCTTCGAGCTTGACGAGGGCAAGCATCTCCTCGACGCGCGCCTTGATGGCCGAACTCGCCATCCGATCCTGATGCAGGCCGAAGGCGACGTTTCCGGCGACGGTGAGATGCGGAAACAGCGCGTAGCTCTGGAACATCATGTTGACGGGACGGCGGTGCGGTGGGATCGCCGCCAGGTTCTCGCCGGCGAGCAGCACTTGCCCCTCGTCGGGCGCCTCGAAGCCGGCGAGCATGCGCAACAGCGTGGTCTTGCCGCAGCCGGAGGGGCCGAGCAGCGCGAAGAACTCGCCGGCATAAATGTCGAGGCTGAGCCCATTGACCGCGGGAACGCCGGCAAAGCGCTTCGAGACGGCGGCGAACCGCACCAGCGGATCGCCTGCATCGTCCGGCCCTGGCGTTGCGCGGTGTCTCATTCCGGAAGGCGATCCTGTGGTTTCCTCAGATCCCGGCTCAATCGATAAATGCGCCACGGGAATTTGGGAAGTTCCTTTGCGCTGGCTCGGCGCTGCCTGCCGTTCCCGCAATCGCAGCGGTTGGCTTAGAGTTGGGGCGAAGCACAGGTGCCGCCGGAGCGGCCGAAACGAGCGAGAGGGACAGCCAGATGGATTTTCAGGATCGCAGCGTGATCGTCACCGGCGGCACCGGGGCGCTCGGTTCCGCGGTGGTCGGCGCCCTCCTGGAGGCGGGCGCGAGCTGTCACATTCCCGTCTTCAACGAGGCGGAGCTGACCCACTTTCCCCACCGCGCCCATCCGAAGGTCGCGACCTATCCCGGCGGCAACCTTACCGACGAGGCGGCGGTGACCACGCTCTACGCGAAGGTGCCGCAGCTCTGGGCCTCGATCCACATCGCCGGCGGCTTTGCGGCGGGGCCGGTGACGACGACGGGGAAGGCGGTCCTGATGGGCCAGGTCGACACCAACCTCGTCACCACCTTCCTGTGTTGCCGCGCCGCCTGTGTCGCCATGGCCGGCCGTGGCGGGCGCATCGTCAACGTCACCGCGCGTCCGGGGCTCGAATGGCGGACCGGGGCCGGCATGGTGGCCTATACGGCGACGAAGGCGGCGGTCGCCGCGCTGACCGTTGCGCTCGCCCAGGAGGTGGTGAAGGACGGCATTCTGGTCAACGCGATCGCGCCGTCGACCATCGACACGCCGGCTAACCGCAAATCGATGCCCGACGCCGATCACGCGGCATGGCCGAAGCCCGCGGAGATCGCGCAGACGATCCTGTTCCTCGCGTCGCCGGCGAACCAGGTCACCCGCGGCGCCATCGTGCCGGTGTACGGGAAGGTGTGATCGGGCAATGTGCGATCGGGTAAGGTGTGATCGGGGCTGGACAAACCCCTCCCGCCGCGCCACACAAGCCCGCCATCGGCGCTGCCAAGGTGGCGCGTTGCAACGTGTGGGCGTGATCCGTGAAGGCTTGTCCTTCGCAATCGGATCACGCCTGAAACTCAATTTTTCAGAGCGCTGAAGGTTAAAACCCTGCCGCTCGGGGAAGGAAGACAATGCCCGGTCCGCTCGATGGCTTGCGTGTTCTCGAACTCGCCCGGATTCTCGCAGGGCCGTGGGCCGGGCAGATCCTGGCTGACCTCGGAGCGGACGTCATCAAGGTCGAGCGCAAGGGCCCCGGAGACGACACCCGCGGCTGGGGCCCGCCGTTTGTCGAAGCAGCGGGCGGTGGCCATATCGGCTCCGCCTATTTCCATTCGACCAACCGCGGCAAGCGCTCGATCGAGCTCGATTTCGAGAGCAAAGACGGCCAGCGCATCGTCACCAAGCTCGCGGCGCGCTCGGACATCCTGATCGAGAACTTCAAGGTCGGCGGGCTTGCGAAATTCGGCCTCGACTACGCGACCCTTTCCAAGGTCAACCCGCGCCTGGTCTACTGCTCGGTCACGGGCTTCGGCCAGGACGGCCCCTATGCCGCGCGCGCCGGCTACGACCTGATGGCGCAGGGCATGGGCGGCATCATGGACATCACCGGCACGGCGGACGGCGAGCCGACCCGTGCCGGAGTGCCGGTCGCCGACATCTTCACAGGCGTCTATTCGGTGATCGGGGTGCTCGCCGGCATCATCCAGCGCGACCGCACCGGCCGCGGCTGCCTCGTCGACACTTCGCTGCTCGATTCCCAGGTCGGCGTGCTCGCCAACCAGGCGCTCAACTATCTCGTCTCCGGCAAGGTGCCCGAGCGCATCGGCAATGCCCATCCGAACATCGTGCCCTACCAGGTGTTCCCGGTGGCGGATGGGCACGTCATCGTCGCCGTCGGCAATGACGGCCAGTTCGCCAAGTTCTGCGGCGTCATCGGCGAGCCGGCGCTCGCCAAGGCGCCCGCCTATCTCACCAACGCCGACCGGCTCGGCCGGCGCGCCGAGATCGTCGCGAAGCTCTCCGCGCTGACGTGCAAGATGTCCCAGGCCGATCTGCTCAAAGGGCTTGAGGCCGTCGGCGTCCCGTCCGGCCCGATCAATCGGCTCGACCAGGTGTTCTCCGACGCCCAGGTGATCCACCGCGGCATGAAGCTCGAGATCGCCAACGCGAATGCCAAGGGCGGTACGATACCCGGCGTGCGCACGCCGATCACGATCGACGGCGCCGCGATGGCGAGCGAACACTCCGCCCCCCGCCTCGGCGAGCATACGGCGGAGATTTTGCGCGAGATCGGGGAAGCGTAGTTCTTCTCCCGACATCTCTCCGCGTACGGTCTGCACGCGTGACTGTGCCGGCCAGCGCTTGATCAATCGCGAGTGTGCCAATGTCGCGGCAGTTCCCTCCTGTCGAACCATTTGACAGCGGCATGCTCGATGTTGGGGATGGACATCGCGTCTACTGGGAATGTTGTGGCAACCCGGCCGGCAAGCCTGCGCTGTTCCTGCACGGGGGGCCTGGATCGGGCTGCTCGGCCGGCCAGCGGCGCTTCTTTGATCCGAACCTCTATCGTGTCGTGCTGTTCGATCAGCGTGGGTGTGGGCGCAGCCTGCCCTCGGCGAGTGAGCCCGATGCCGACCTTAAGACGAACACGACAGCGCACCTGATCGCGGACATCGAGTCGTTACGTGTCGTGCACGGCGTCGATCGCTGGACCATTCTCGGCCTGTCCTGGGGCACGACGCTCGGCCTTGCCTATGCGCAGGTTCACCCCGAAAGGGTGACCGCATTGGTGCTGGGCTTTGTGACCACCACATCGCGTCGCGAAGTGCAATGGATAACCGAGGACGTGGGGCGCATCTTTCCGCAGGAGTGGGAGCGGTTCGCCGGCGCCGTCCCGGAGCGCTTGCGGCATCTGCGCCTAGTCGACGCATACGCCACGATGCTCGTTGATCCCGATTCCGCGGTGCGCGATCACGCGGCGCGTGAGTGGTGTCTCTGGGAAGACGCGCACGTCTCGCTCACACCGGGTCACACACCAAGTCCGCGCTACCAAGACCCCGCGTTTCGCCTACGCTTCGCCCGGTTGGTCACCCACTACTGGCGGCACGCTGCGTTTCTCGACGAGGACCAACTCATTCGCGACGCCGCGCGGCTGAACGGCATCCCTGGCGTGTTGATCCATGGACGCTACGATGTCAGTGGACCGCTGACGACGGCCTGGCAACTTTCCCGGCGATGGACGACCAGCCGGTTGGAAATCCTCGACGACGCCGGCCACGGCGGCGGCCAAAAGTTCGTGCCGCTGGTCCTCGATGCGTTGAATGATTTTGCGAGGCTGTAGCCGGCCGCTACCCCGCCGCCTGCACCAAATCGCGGGCCGGCCGCGCGAGCTTGCGGATCGGGCCAGCCGCGATGACGGCGCGGCTCTCGGCATAGGCCTCGTGGTTCTTCTCGATGTCGCCGAGGTCATAGAGATAGTTGACCATCAGCCCGTAGGACTGCTTGCGGCCGCGCTCGGAGAGGTCGGCCGGCCAGTCGAGCCTTTCGAGTCTTGCGCCATTGCCGAGATGAAAGCGCGCCACCGGATCGATCGGCGCGCCGCTCTTGGTTCGTCCGGCCATGAAATAGGTTGCGGCGGCGCGCAGCAGCGGCTCGCGCAGCTGCTCGATCGCGCCCTGGCTCTCCCACCAGACGTCGCTGTCGAGTGCGGAAAGAGCGGCGCGGTCGCCTTCAGGAATCGTCGGTGCCGCGGTCGCGCGCTGGCGCGTCAGCCAGGCGGCGAAACCCGGCACCGGCGAGAGCGTGACGAAGGTCGAGAGCCGCGGCATCTCGCGGCCGACCTCGGCGACCACCTGCTTGATGAGGAAGCTGCCGAAGCTCACGCCGGCGAGCCCGCGCTGGCAGTTCGAGATCGAGTAGAACACCGCAGTGGTGGCGCGTTCCGGATCGAGCGGCTCGCGTTTGGTCGCGAGGATCGGCGCGATCCCACGCGGGATGTCGCGGGTCAGCGCGACCTCGACGAAGATCAGCGGTTCGTCGACCAGCGCCGGATGGAAGAAGGCGTAGCACCGCCGGTCAGGCGGATCGATGCGGGCGCGCAGGTCGTCCCAGTCGCGGATCTGGTGCACCGCCTCGTAGCGGATGATCTTTTCAAGAATCACGGCGGGCGTCGACCAGTCGATCCGCCGCATCACCAGGAAACCGCGGTTGAACCACGACGAGAACAAATGCTCGAAGTCGGAATCGACCGCGGCGAGGTCTTCTCGCCGGGAGAGCACGTCGAGCAACTGCCCGCGCATCTCGACCAGCGCCTTGGTGCCCTGGGGTGCGAGGTTGAGCCGGCGCAGCAATTCCTGCCGCCGCGGCTCCGACGCCTCGTGGATCGCCGCCGCATTGATGTCGGAGGGGGCGTCGCGCCAAGCCTGCAGCGCCGCTTCGATGCGGGACTTGTCGGTGCCGAACTTGGTGGCGAGCGACTCGAAGAAGGCGATCCGCGGACCGATGGTGAGCTCGCTGTAGAGCGCGAGGATTTCCCGCGCCAGCGCGGCGCCGGACGCCTCGCCGCGGTTCGACAACAGCTCCTCGCAGAGATCGACGAGGTTCGCGGTCGATTGGGGCGTGACGCCGCGGCGCTCGCGGCGGTCGATCAGCGAGCGCCCGCGGTCGGAGATCGTCTGCAACAATTCGCCGAAAAACGACGTGTTCATCTCACCGGCCCATCACCGCGTCCGCCAACCAGGTGGAAATACCTGGGAAGATACATAGGACGACCACGGCAAAAATCATGAGGGCGACGAAGGGCAGCACGCCCCAAATCACGTCGCGCAGCGGGATGTCGGGGGCGATGCTCTTGATGACAAAGATGTTTAGGCCGACGGGCGGGTGAATCAAACCCAATTCCATGACGATGGTTACGATGACCCCGAACCAGATCAGGTCGAACTGCGCCGCCTTGAGCGGAGGTAAGATGATCGGGGCGGTCATCAGGATGATCGACACCGGCGGCAGGAAGAAGCCCAGCACCACCACCATGAACAGGATGGCGGCGAGCAGCAACCAGCGCGACAATTCGAGCGATACGATCCATTGCGCAGTCGACTGGCTGATATGGAGGTAGCTCATGACGTAGGAGTAAAGCAGCGACATCCCGATGATGAACATCAGCATGGTCGATTCGCGTAGCGTTGCCGTCAAAATGGGCGCGAGTTCCGTCGGGCGCCACACGCCATAGATTGACGCGATCAAAACCAAGGCAAGAACCGCGCCAAGGCCGGCGGTCTCCGAGGGGGTGGCGAACCCGCCATAGAGGGCGATCATCACGCCGGTGAGCAGGATCACGAAGGGCAGCACCCGTGGCAGCAGGTTGAAGCGGTCGCGCCAGGAGAGCTTGTCGGGGACCAGGAGCTCGGACATCGCCCCGCTCTGCCGGAATTCGGCGAGCGCCGCCCGGTATTCGAACTGGAAGCGCCATGCCGCATAGCCCGCGAACAGGGTGACCAGCAGGACGGCCGGACCGATCGCGGCGAGGAACAGCCGGCCGAGCGACTGCTCGGCGGCGACCGCATAGAGGATCATGGTGATCGAGGGCGGCAGCAGGATGCCGAGCGTGCCGCCGGCGGCGATCAGCCCGGCCGCGAAGCCCGGGGAATAGCCGCGCTTGCGCATCTCCGGGATGCCGGCCGAGCCGATCGCCGAGCAGGTCGCGGGCGATGATCCCGCCATCGCCGCAAACAGCGCGCAGGCGAACACGTTGGCGATGCCGAGCCCGCCGGGGAAACGGTGCAGCCAGGCATGCAGCGCCCCATAGAGGTCGCGGCCGGCCCGCGATTTCCCGATCGCCGCACCCTTGAGGATGAACAGCGGGATCGAGAGCAGCGTGATCGAGGCCATCTCCTCATAGACGTTCTGGGTGATGGTATCGACCGAGGCCGCCGGCATGAACAGGATCATGAACACGGTCGCCACGGCGCCGAGCGCGAACGCGATCGGCATGCCTGAGAACATGACGACGAGCGTCGTCACGCCGTAGAGCAGTCCGATCGCCGCGGTGGTCATTGGGGGCGCCGTGTCAGCCCAGTGATGATCTGGAGCAGAAGCTGCAGGCTGAGCAGGGTCATTCCGACCGACATCAGCGAGTAGGGAATCCACAAGGGCGGACCCCAGGTGGATTCCGAGTGGAAGTTCTCCGTCCAGGCCTCGTCGAGCAGCAGCCAGGACTTCCACGCGAAGAAGGCGCAGAACAGGAAGCTCGCGACGTCGACGGCGAGCTGGCGCCAGTGGTTCACCCGCGGCGACAGCAATCCGACGATCGCCTCGATCCCGATGTGGCCGCGCCGTGCCTGGATCGCTGCCGCCGACATGAAGACGGCGCCGACGATCAGGAACACGGAGAGCTCGTCCTGCCAGTCGGTCGACAGATGCAGGAAGTAGCGGCTGGCGACGCTGTAGGTCAGCACCAACGACGCGATGACGAGCGCCACCGACGACAACGCGACGATGACGCTGTTGACCATGGCGAGGAACCGGCCGACCGGTCCACCGGCGCCCGGATCAGCCTCCGGCGGCGCCTGATCGACGCCTTCGAAGACGTGAGCCATGGCCCGCTGTGCAAGTCTGCCTCGTCCTCAGGAGACCGTGACCGCTCGGCGAGCTGGAGCAGTTCCGCCGACAGCGGTGTCCGTTTGGCGTAGTCCTTCCACGCCGTGTCGCGGGCGATGACGCGCCATTTCTCGACGATGGCGTCGTCGAGATCGGCGACCTTGGCGCCCTTCTTGGCGTAGACCTCGGCGACCTTCTGGTCGTCCGCCATCGCCTCCTTGGTGCCGAACTTCTCCAGCTCCTCGCCCAGCGCCACGATGATGTCGCGCTGGTTCTTCGGCATGGCGTCGAAGATCTGCTTGGACATGATCAGCGGCTCGAGCATGAACCAGTAGGACTTGCCGCGGCCGGTGGTCAGGCTCTTCGCCACCTCTTCGAGCCGGAACGAGATCAGGCTGGTCGACGAGGTCGTGGCGGCATCGCAGGCGCCGGTCTGCATTGCGGCGTAGAGCTCGTTCGATGGCGTCGACAGCGTGGTCGCGCCGGCCGCCTGGAACACCATGTCCATCTCGCGGCTGCCGCCGCGGATCTTCAGGCCCTTGGCGTCGGCGGGATTGATGATCGGCGCGCCGCGGCTTGCGACGCCGCCGGACTGCCAGATCCAGGACAGGATGACGACGCCCTTCTCGGCGAGGAAGGCGGAAAACTTCTGCCCGACCGGCGAGGTCTTCCACGCCGCGCCCTGCGCGTAGGAACTGACCAGGCATGGCATCAGGCCTATGTTGAGCTCGGCATATTCGCCGCCCGCATACGAAATCGGGTACAGGCTCACGTCGAGCGCCCCCTTTCGCACCGCGGAAAACTGCGCCACCGTCTTCATCAGCGAAGAGTTGGGATAGACTTGGCCAATCACCGCGCCGTTGGTGCGCTTTTCCAATTCGGCCGCGAAGCGTCGGCACATGCGGTCGCGGAAGTCGCCTTCTTCCAATGTGCCGCCCGGGAATTGGTGGGAAATCTTCAGCGTCTGCGCTGCAGCGCCCATCCTCGCCGTCGCGATCACGGCCGGCGCTGCGAGCGCCCCCGCCATCATGTTGCGTCGCGAAATAACCATGACGTCGCTCCCCTTCATCATGTGTTCGTTCGTGCTATCTGCATGCATCGGGATTGCGAATGCTCCTAGCAAATCGTCGCATGCGCGTCCCGGATTGCGGCATACCAATATCGGGGGGCAGATGTGACCAACCCAAGCGACTCGCAAGCGGTCGATGCAGACCTGGTTGACGTGTTGAGTACGCTCGCGTTGCGCGGCGTGCTCGTCGAAACGGAACCCGAGTTCCGCGCCCGCACCGGCCTTGCGATCACGGCGCGCTACAAATCGACGAACGCCCAGCTCATCGCGATCGCCGGGGGCGCCACTGCCGATGTCGCGATCATCACCCGCGAGGCGATCGATCGGCTCACCGCGGAAGGCAAGATCGTGCCGGGAAGCACTCGAGACGTTGCGCAATCCGGTGTCGGGCTCGCCGTGCGTTCGGGCGCGCCGAAGCCCGACATCTCGACCGTCGAGGCTCTCAAGCACGCAATTCTCGCCGCGAAATCGATCGCGTTCTCCCGGCTCGGCGCAAGCGGCGTTCACTTCGCTGAGGTGATCGAGCGGCTCGGCATCGCCGACGAGATCCGACGCAAGGCGGTGATCAGCGACGCCTATATGGGTGAGATCGTGGCGCGCGGCGAAGCCGAAATCGCGGTCCAGCAGATCAGCGAGCTGATGCCGGTCGCCGGCATCGACATCGTCGGCCCGCTGCCGGGCGAACTGCAGAAAATCTCGTTGTTTGCGGCCGCCATCTTCACCGCCGCGAAGAACCCCACGGGAGGCGCTAAGCTCGTTTCCTTCCTCGCCGAACCGAGGCTCGCGCCGGTCCTCGAGCGCAAGGGTCTGAGCCCGCCGTAAAGTCCGTCAGTCCGCCACCATATGCCCTCTCCCTCCCCCTTGCAGGGGGAAGGGGCGCGTCATGAGTGCTGTGCATCACCGCGGCTGTCTCGCCGCCGCGCGCCGTGCTAACCCCGCGATGCCGGGCGCGGACCCTCTTGGGGCGGCTCGCCCTATTCCAACTCGAGCCGCGGACGAGCGGGACCACGAAGATGCATGCACCGCAACCGGAGCGGGGAGGGGGCGACGCCGGCCGGCAGGTGCTGACCGCGATCGCGCTACTGTGGCTTGCCGGGAACGGGCTGCGGCTGACGATCCTCGCGGTGCCGCCGCTGATCCCGGCGATTCACGATGAATTCCGCATGTCGGAAACCCAGGTCGGCATCCTCGCCGGCCTTCCGGTGGTGCTGTTCGCCTTCGCCGCGATCCCCGGCTCGGCGCTGATTGCCCGATTCGGCGCGCTCACGACGGCAATCATCGGCCTCGTCGTCACCGGCTCCGGGTCCGTGCTGCGCGGAGCGGCGCCCGACGTGTGGATGCTCTACGGCGCGACCATTGTGACCGGCTTCGGTGTCGCGGTGATGCAGCCGTCGATGCCGCCGCTGGTCCGGGCCTGGCTTCCCGACCGCATCGGCTTCGCCACCGCGGTCTACAGCAACGGACTGATCGTTGGCGAAATTCTCCCGGTTGCGCTGATGATTCCGGTGGTGTTGCCGCTGCTCGGCGGCAGCTGGCGGCTCGGCTTCGTGGCCTGGGGCGTGCCCTGCCTCGCGATCGCGGCGGCCCTCTATGCTCTGGCGCCGCGTCCGGCGGCGGCGCCGCTCGATTCGGCGCTGCCGCGGAAGTGGTGGCCGGATTGGAAGAGCTCGCTGCTGTGGCGGCTCGGCCTCATGCTTGGCGGCGTCAACGCCTCCTACTTCTCGACCAATGCCTTCCTGCCGGACTATCTCAGCCAGCTCGGGCGCGCCGACCTGATCGGACCGGCTCTCACGGCGCTCAACGTCGGGCAGCTGCCGGCGTCGTTTCTGCTCCTCGCGCTGGTCGGGCGGGTGGAGAAGCGCTCCGCCACATATCTCATCTTCGGCGTGCTGACGCTTGCCGCTGCGCTCGGGATCATCTTCGGCAAAGGCCTCGCGATCGTCGCCGCCGCGGCACTGGTCGGGTTCGCTGCCTCCGCCGTCCTCATCCTGATGCTGGCGCTGCCGCCGCTCTTGAGCGAGCCCGAGGACGTGCCGCGGATGGCCGCGGGCATGTTCACCATCAGCTATTCCTGCGCGGTGATCGTGCCGATCGTCAGCGGTCTCGTGTGGGACGCCACCGGCGTACCGGCGACCGGGTTCGTGCCGATTGCCGTCGCCGCGCTCCTCATCATCGTCCTCGCCCCCACGCTTCGCCTCCAAAGCCGGGGCGGTGCGCGGGTGTGATAGATAGGCTAACCTCCGCCGCCCGCTGTTACCGTCCGCCCCAAGGAAACCTCAAGGAAGCCCCCGTGACCGACACCGAATCCCGCATCACCGCCGAGTCGTTCCTCACCCGCCTCGCCGAGCGCGGGGTCGATTACGTGATGGCCAATGCCGGCACCGATTTCGCGCCGATCATCGAAGCGCTGTCGCGCAATCCCGGCACCAACCGCAGATATCCGCGCGTCATCACGGTTCCCCACGAGAACGTCGCGGTGGCGATGGCGCACGGCTATTACCGGGTCGCCGGCAAGCCCGCGGCGGTGATGGTTCACGTGACGGTCGGCACCGCGAACGCGATCTGCGGCCTGATGAACGCCGCGCGCGACAACGCGCCGATCTTGCTCGGCGCCGGCCGCACGCCGCTCACCGAGGTCGGCCACCAGGCCTCGCGCAACCGCTCGATCCACTGGGGCCAGGAGATGTTCGACCAGGGCGGCCTCACCCGCGAATTCGTGAAGTGGGATTTTGAGCTGCGCGCCGGGCAGGCGGCCGAGTTCGTCGTCGACCGCGCCATCGACATCGCCATGAGCGAGCCGCGCGGTCCGGTCTACCTGACGCTGCCGCGCGAGGTGCTCGCCGAGCCCGCAGTGGCGCCGCGCCGGGAGAGCATGCGCCCGATGGGTGCGAGCGCGCCGATGCCCTCGCAAGCTGCGATCGAAGAGGCCGCCGCGCTGATCGCCAAGGCCGAGTTCCCGCTGATCCTCACGGCTTCGGCCGGACGCACGCCGGAGGCGATGGCGGCGCTGACCGCGCTCGCCGACGAGTTCGCGCTGCCCGTGGTGCAGTCGGAAGCGCGCGACATCAGCCTGCCGACCGATCACGCCATGTGCCTCGGCTTCGATCCCGGCCCTTATGTCGGCAAGGCCGACGTGCTCCTGGTGTTCGACAGCGCGGTGCCGTGGATCCCGCGCGCTCACGCCCTTCGGCGTGACGCCAAGGTGGTCTGCTTCGGCCCCGATCCGCTGTTCACCCGCTATCCATTCCGCGAATTCGAGGGCGACCTCCTGGTGACCGGCGAGTCCTGCGCGACCTTCATGATGTTGCGCGAGGCGCTCCGCGGCGTGCTCAAGAAAGACGGCGCGGGGGTTGCCGGGCGCCGCAAGGCGGTGGCCGCGATGCGCGAGGAGATGCTGGCGAAGCGCCGCAAGCTCCTCGAGCAGGTCAAGAGCCAGAGCCCGGTGCATCCGCTCTATCTCGCCCACTGCCTCAACGAGCTCAAGGCCAAGGACGCGATCGTCGTCAACGAGCTCGGCCTGCCGGCCGCTGGCCTCGAGCTGACGACGCCGCGCAGCTATCTTGGCTCCAGTCTCGCCGGCGGCCTCGGCTTCGGGCTCGGCGGCGGCCTCGGCGCCAAGCTCGCGGCGCCCGAGCGCGAGGTGATCGCCGCCGTCGGCGACGGCTCCTACTACTTCGGCAACCCGCTCGCCTATCACTATGTCGGCCGCGCCGAGCGGCTGCCGACGCTCACCGTCATCGCCAACAACCACGCCTGGGGCGCGGTGCGCCAGGCGACCCGCGACGTCTATCCCGACGGGCACGCCGCCAAGGCCAACACCATGCCGCTCGTCGAGCTCAATCCGGCGCCGGCCTTCGAGATGGTCGTCGAATCCTGCGGCGGCCACGGCGAGAAGGTGGAGACGGTGGAGCAACTGATGCCGGCGCTCACGCGCGGCTTCGAGGCGATCCGCTCCGGCACCCCGGCGCTGGTCAACGTCGCGACGCAGAACCGGATGTGAGTGCGGGGGCGAGGCGCGAGGCGTGGCGCCGTCACCTCACTGCCGTCATCGCCGGGCTTGTCCCGGCGACCCCGACCATGTGGCGCGGCCGTGCTTTGTTAAGCGGGGTGGCCGGGACAAGCCCGGCCATGACCACTCTGTGAAACCAATCGCGTTCTCACGACGATCCCGTTATCGCGTGAACAGTCCTTTCAGGAATCCGAGCTTCTCGGAAATCCCCGTGCTGACTGTTCCTTCCAGCGCGGTCAGGACCTTGTCGCAGGTGTCGGCAGGGATGCCGGTCCGCTGCGAAATGCCGGCCAGAAGGGTCGCACGATCCGTTTTGACGCCCTGAAACGCAGTCGTGAGTGCGTCGCCGGCCTGGCCTTCGAACGCCTTGACGACCTTTTCGATGGCATCGGGCGCGACGCCGGTCTTTTCGGAGACGGCTTTGATGACCTCTTCCTTGTTCATCGGCTCCTCCCGTGCGTCGCGCATTCGGAAAATGTCGTCCGGACATTCGCACCGTCACCGGAGGTACGCAACGACGTGGGAGGGCCCGCCTCAAGCAGCCGCCGCTATCCCGAGAAAAATAAACTCGCTGTCGTCGTAGCGACGCCGGTCCGTTTCCGCGAATCCCTCCGGCGTCTTGAACTCCGCGTCGGCCGCCTCCTCGACCACGATGAGCGCGTCGGGCGTGAGCCAGCCGCCGGTGCGCAGCGAGTCGAGGGCGCGCTCGGCGAGGCCGTGCCGATAGGGCGGGTCGAGAAAAACGAGCGAGAACGGCTCGAGCGGATGCACCGGGCCGAGCTTCATCGCGTCGCGGCGGAAGATGCGGGTGACCCCGCCGAGGCCGAGCGCCTCGACGTTCTGGCGCATCAGCGCGCGCGCTTCAGCGCCGTCGTCGATCAGGAGGGCGAAGCTCGCGCCGCGCGACATCGCCTCGAGACCGAGCGCGCCGGTGCCGGCGAAGAGGTCGAGCACCCGCGCGCCGGTGACGGGATCGCCGTGGGCGTGGGCGAGGATGTTGAAGAGCGATTCTCGCAGGCGGTCGCTGGTCGGCCTGATGGCTTGCGATTTCGGGCCGGCGAGGGTGCGCCCGCCGAACCGGCCGCCGACGATGCGCATTCAGGTGATCTGCATTCGATCGATCCGTTTTCAGCGATCCCGGTCGTCGCGCGGCCGCGGCCGCGACGGGCGTGGACCGGAAGCGCGATCGGATGTCCGCCGTTTGCGAGGGCCGCCCCGCGCGGGTGCTTTGGGTGCGGGCTCCGGCTTCGGCTTCCGCGTGCCGAACCGCTCGACGAGGATGCGGCGGCCCTTGCGGTCCTTGAGGAGGCCGGCGCGCTTGTCCGGCCGGTCCTCGTCGGGGATTTTGAGGTCGGCGCGCCGCGAGCCGCGATAGGTCTGACGCAGCGGTGCATCGTCCTGCCGCCAGGCGTGGCCGCGGCGGGGGCGCCCTGGCGGCTTCTCCGGCCGATCGTCCTCGCGGGCCCTGCCGCGGCGAAACGGCTTGCCGCCGCGCGGCGACCCATCGCGATCGCGCCGCGGCCCATCATCGCGCTCGCGCCGCGGCCCATCATCGCGCTTGTGCAGCGGCCCTCCGCGGTCGCGCGCTATTCGGTCCCCCGCGCGCGGTGCCCGATCTCCTTCGCGCGGTATCCGGTCCCGCTCACGCCGCGGCCCATCGCGTTCGCGACGCGGTTCGTCGCGCATGCGCGCCGGCCCCCGCTCGCCGTGCTCGCGCTGGCGGATCACGCGGCGCTGCTCGTAGCGCTCCTCGCGCCGCTCCTCGCGCGAGCGCGCGCCGCCCCGCGCGGTCACGGGGCTTGCGAAATCGCAGCCGGCCTTGGCGGCGAGCGCGTCGCCGAGCGCCGCGCGCAGTGCCGGCGTCTCGACCTCGACGACCGTGCCTTCGCGCAGCTCGCCGAGCTCGAACGGGCCGAAGGCGATGCGGATCAGCCGGTTCACCTGGAGGCCGATGTGACTGAGTACGTTGCGGACCTCGCGGTTCTTGCCCTCGCGGATGGCGAAGCCGAGCCACATGTTGGTGCCCTGCTCGCGCTCGAGCGTCGCCTCGATCGGCCCGTAGTTCACGCCGTCGATGGAGATGCCGTCGCGCAGCCGGTCGAGCTCGGCCTGGCTGACGCGGCCGTGGGCGCGCACGCGGTAGCGCCGCAGCCACTGGGTGTCGGGGAGCTCCAGCACTCTCGCGAGACCGCCGTCGTTGGTGAGCAGCAGCAGCCCCTCGGTGCCGATGTCGAGCCGGCCGACGCTCATGAGCCGCGGCAGGCCTGCCGGCAGGGCGTCGAATACCGTGGGCCGGCCCTGCGGGTCGGCATTGGTGGTCACGAGACCGACCGGCTTGTTGTAGAGAAACAGGCGCGTGCGTTCGCGCTGCGGAATCGGCTTGCCGTCGATGGTGATGCGGTCGCGTGCCGTGACGTTGACCGCCGGCGAAGCGATCGTCTGCCCGTTGACGGCGATGCGGCCGGCCGCGATCCAGTCCTCGGCGTCGCGGCGCGAGCACAGGCCGGCGCGCGCCATCACCTTGGCGATGCGGTCGCCATCGTCCGATGCGTCGCCTGCAGACGGTGGACCGGCCCGCTTTGGGCGGGCGTGGGCGCGCTCGGGCCGGTCGCGCTTGGGCCGGTCGCGTTTGGGCCTGTCGTGGCTTTTCGGCCGGTCATCTCTTGGGGGGCGGGACATTTGCTTCGCTGATAGCGCATCTCGCCGCAAACCGACAACGAAATCCGCTCGCCCGCTTGATCGCGCACCGCGGTGCTTTTGCCGTTCACGCGACGATGCCGGGCACCTGGAACCGAGGGCCCACGATCGGGACATGCTAAGAAAGGCCTCGGCCTGAACACGGACCCCCGGGCGACGGGTGGCAGCATCCAAGACGCAAACCCTTATGGCCCAGTCTTACATGGATTTGGCGCTCGCCGAGGCGCGCGCCGCGGCCGCCGCGGGCGAGGTGCCTGTCGGCTGTGTCGTCGTTCGTGACGGCGAGGTCGTCGCGCGCGGTCGCAACCGCACGCTCACCGATCACGATCCGACCGCGCATGCGGAGATGCTGGCGCTGCGCGCGGCCGCCGCCGCGATCGGCTCCGAGCGCCTCGTCGACTGCGATGTCTACGTGACGCTCGAACCCTGCACGATGTGCGCAGGTGCGCTGTCCTTCGCCCGCGTGCGCCGGCTCTACTACGGCGCCGCCGACCCGAAGGGCGGCGCTGTCGAAAGTGGCGTGCGGTTCTTCGCTGCCGCTACCTGCCACCACCGCCCCGACGTCTATGGCGGCATCGGAGAGCAGGAGGCGGCAACGCTGCTGCGGGGGTTCTTTGCGGAACGGCGGTGAGGGTGGGGGCCGTACCGCCCGCCTATAACGGTCATGGCCGGGCTTGTCCCGGCCACCCCGCTTGTCAAGGCACCGCCGTGCCCCATGATCGGGGTCGCCGGGACAAGCCCGGCGATGACGGCGGGTGGTTTGCGGCACCGACAGCTACACTCCGCGATTCGGGCCAGCGCTACTTCAACAGCGGCAGGAGCTTGTGCTTGAGCTCGGATTTGATCGGCTCGGCAGCACGCAGGATCGCGCTCGCCTGGAAGAAATCGAGCGTGCGGAAGGTGCCGACGTGAGGATGCAGCAGCAGGTCCGGCGTTTCGTGCTTGAGCTTTTCGGCGAGAATCGCCTGCATCATCACCAGCACCGTTGAGGTCATCGCCTCGATGGTGTTGGGGACGCCGGTGCGGGTGTGGTCGGGCGGGCCGGAGATCTCCACCGCCAGGATGACGTCGGCACAGCCGCGCAGGAGATCGAACGGCAGCGGGTTGGTCGCGCCGCCGTCGATCAGGACGCGCTCCCCGACCACCACCGGGCACATGATGGTGGGGAGCGCGATCGACGACGCCAGCACCTTGCGCAGCGGCCCTTCGGCATAGACCGCCTCGCAGCGGCGATAGAGGTCGGACGAGATCACGGTGAGCGGCAGGCGCAGCGCCGCAAAGTCGTCCGGGATGGCATCGGGCAGGAACATCTCGATGAGCTTCTCCGGATCGAGCCGCATCGCCGAGAAATTCCCGGAGAAGAGATCGCCGATCCGGCCGGTGCGTGCGGCCACCAGCCGGCGCCACACCTCGGTCGGATTGTGGGCGAGCCCGAGCACGTGGTGGCGCAGCGCGCGCCCGGTCATCCCGGCGGCATAGGCCGCTCCGGCGACGGCGCCGATCGACGAGCCGGCGATCGCCGTGGGCGTGAGGCCGAGCTCGTCGAGCGCCTCGAACACGGCGATGTGCGCGAGCCCGCGGGCGCCGCCGGCACCGAGCGCGAGGGCGAAGCTCTTCATCGCGCCTCGCAGGCGAACGCCCAGGCCGTTTGCGCGAGCGGACGCACCATCGCCGCCTTGGCGGGGGCATACTCGCTCGTCGCCGTGCCGTCGCGCACGCGCCCGACGATGCCCTGGTAGATCGCGGCGATGCGGAAGAAGTTGTAGGCGAGATAGACGGGCAGGTGAGGCCGCGGATCGAGCCCGGTGCGCGCCACATAGGCGTCGACGTAATCGCTCATCGCGGGGATGCCGAGCGCTATGAGGTCGTGGCCGAGGAGCGAGCCGGTGCTGGCGCCGGTGTCGGTCTCCGGCATGTGCCACTTCATGAGATGATAGGTGAAGTCCGCGAGCGGATCGCCGAGCGTGGAGAGCTCCCAGTCGAGCACCGCGAGGATGTTCGGCGCATCGGCGGCGATGATCGTATTGTCGAGCCGGAAGTCGCCGTGCACCAGCCGCACCGGGCCTGCCGGCGGGATATGGCGCGGCAGCCATTCGATCAGGCGCTCCATGTCGTCGATGTCGTCGGTCTGCGAGGTGCGGTACTGCTTCGACCAGCGTTCGACCTGGCGCGCGACGTAATTCTCGCCGCGGCCGAAATCGGAAAGGCCGATCGCGGCGGGATCGAAGCCGTGCAGGCACGCGATGGTCGCGTTCGCCGCGTCGTAGATCGCCGCGCGCTCGGCCGGCTTGGAGGCCGGCAGATGCGGCTCCCAGAACACGCGGCCCTCGACGAAACCCATGACGAAGAATGCCGTGCCGACGACATCCGGATCGTCGCAATAGGCGACCGGTTCCGGCACCGGGAAGCCCTGCCGGTGGAGCGCCGAGATGACGCGGAATTCGCGGTCGACCGCGTGCGCCGACTGCAAGAGCTTGCCCGGTGGCTTGCGGCGCAGCACGAAAGAGCGCGGCGGCGTTTCGAGAAAGTATGTCGGGTTCGATTGCCCGCCCTTGAACTGGCGCACGGCGAGCGGGCCGCGAAAACCCGGGACCTTGAATTCGAGGTAAGTCGCGAGCCGCGCTTCATCGAAGCGCAGCGGTGCGGCGACCTCCTTGGTGCCGGAAAACGCGGACTGGCGATCTATGCTGACCATGAACGTCTTTACCGAGTCGGAAACCTATCGTGGCGCATAGCTCGTAGAAAGCCGTGATCGTGCGAATCCGGAATCCAGGCCGCGACAATGTCGGCGCGCCCACCCGAGCACGGTCATCGCCCGGTCAAGTCGGGCGATGACAGCCACAAGGGTTGCCGCACCCCGCGCTGCGCCGCCGCGAGACATCAGGGCTGCACTCATTGTAGTCTCCGGCCCGGACTCGCGGAGGAAACGCATGGACAACAAGGGAGATCGCATGTCACGCCGCACCGTGATCGGAGCCGCGGGCCTCGCGGCGGGTGCGGTCGCGGCCGAGGCTGCGGAAACGGCCGCGCCGCCTGCGAAGCACGTCAAGGGTCCGCTGGTCTGGCTCGACCTCGACCAGCAGGAGCTCGACGACGCTTACAACCAGGCGAAATACGCGCCGAACCGCGACCAGATGAACCGCCGCCGCGTCTCCGGCAGCGCCGCCGTCCGCGAGCGCCTCGGCGCGCCGCGCCGCATCGCCTATGGCTCTGCGCCGATCGATGGCGTCGACGTCTACCTCACGCACAAGTCCGATGCCCCGGCACCGATCGCGGTCTTCGTGCACGGCGGGGCCTGGCGCCGCGGTCTCGCGGCCGACAGCTGCTACGGCGCGGAGCCCTTCGTGCGCGCCGGCGCCCATTTCGCGGTGGTCGATTTCCCCAATGTCACCGAGACCGGCGGCGATCTCATGCCGATGATCGAGGGCGTGCGCCGCGGCGTCGCCGCGGTCGCCAAAAACGCTGCGAGCTTCAATGGCGATCCGGCTCGCGTCTACATTATCGGCCACTCCTCGGGCGCGCATCTTGCGGGCGCCACCCTGATCACCGACTGGCCGCGCTACGGCGTGCCGGCCGACGTCATCAAGGGCGCGACCTTGTGCTCGGGCATGTACGAACTCAAGCCGGCGCGGCTCTCGGCGCGCTCGGACTACGTGAAGTTCACCGACGCCATGGAGGACGCGCTGAGCACCCAGCGCTATCTCGACCGCATCACCTGCCCGGTGACGCTGCTCCACGGCACGCTGGAGACGCCGGAGTTCCAGCGACAGACCCGCGATTTCGCCGCTGCGCTCAAGGCTGCCGGCAAGCCGGTCCGCCTGATCGTCGTCGCTGACTACAATCACTTCGAGATCGGCGAGACGCTCAACAATCCCTACGGCCATTTCGGTCGCGCCGCGCTGGAGATGATGCGGCTGGGCGTCGGGTGAGTTACCTCGGAGGTCATGGCCGGGCTCGTCCCGGCCACCCCGCTTAAATTAACGAGGCACGGCTGTACCACATGATCGGAATTGCCGGGACAAGCCCGGCGCTGACCAAGTTGTACGGAAGTCAAAGAAAAAGCCGCTCGCGCGGCCGTCGGCTCAGATGTCGCGGTGCGCGGCCGCGGCCATCGGCAGGATGGTGCGGGTGAGCGTGGTGCCGCACTGGACGCAGCCGTGGGTGACGTCCTCGAGCTCGGCATCCTGGCCGCTGTTTTGGCCGTCCTGGCCTTCGACCTCGATCGCGTACATGGCGGGCTTGACTGCCGTGATCGCCATGCGGTGGCCGCAGAACGGACAGGGCAGCAGGAAGGTCGGCAATCGGGACGGAGTAACGGACGGATGCCGCATGACGCACACTCCAAGAAGAATTTTATTTCCCGTCTGAAACTGGAAAGAGTCAAGAAGAATTTGTGCGACGCACATAATTCTGTCGCATCGCGGGACGCTCCGATACGCCAGAAGCGGGAAAACCGGCGCTGGGACCAGGTTTTCGCGGTTTCTTGGGCCGTCCGCGATTGTTCAGCCGATTGCAGGACGCCCGCGGCGGTGCTCCGCTTATCACAAGAGGGCATGGCCGGCCGGGCGGTGTCATGCTGCCTGCACATAGCGAGCACGCCGCATATCGTGGAGAGAGCGAAACGTGAAAAAGGCCGGCCGGATCGCTCCGGCCGGCCAAGGGGTGTCTCGCACGTCAGCTTTGGCAACCATCGCCCCCGATGGACGGACGAACATTACCAAGCTGTAATCTTCGCATCAAACGACGCAGAGTCGCACGGTCTCGTTCCTGCCGCGATGTTGCCTTCGCGCAACAGAACGACCGATAGTTAAGCGTGCTCAATGTTTGATCTCGCATCGCAGCAAAGCTCGCGCAAAAATACGCGTGCCTTACGTCATGCCTTCCCGATGTGGGGCCCTGTAAACGAAAGCCCCCAGCCGATATACCCAGCCGGCTGGGGGCTTTTTATTTCGATGCGCCGCCCTTTAGGACGGGGGCCGCCAGCCGAGCTATCGACGGCGAAGCAGCGCCGACTGCCGCGCGTCCAACTCGCATCAGCGACAGGACCGGCAACGGCCACAGCAAAACCCGGAGCCATGGAGCGTCCAATAGCGGGCGTTGGCGTTCGTCTCGTTCTCCTGCGGCAACATTGCTAGGACCGGGGGATGAACCTCGCAAATCCAGCGCCTGCGCGGCCTATCGGAAGGCCGGATTAACCATGAACCCGGCCAGCACCACGCTCCGAAAAAGAACATATTGCGAACGAGAACAGATCGTGTACAGTGCACTCCACGAGAGGCTTTGCCGGCGCGGCGAATCGCGGTCATAAGGAGGGACAGATGGCCCAGAATGCATTGCGAGTGGTTGAAGGGGGCGCGATGGACAAGTCAAAGGCGCTCGATGCCGCGCTGTCCCAGATCGAGCGGGCCTTCGGCAAGGGCTCGATCATGCGCCTCGGCAAGGGCGGCAAGCCGATCGAGATCGAGACCATCTCCTCGGGCTCGCTCGGGCTCGACATCGCGCTCGGCATCGGCGGCCTGCCGCGCGGCCGGGTGGTCGAGATCTACGGACCGGAATCCTCAGGGAAAACCACGCTCGCGCTGCATTGCGTCGCCGAGGCGCAGAAGCGCGGCGGCATCTGCGCCTTTGTCGATGCCGAGCACGCGCTCGATCCCGTCTATGCGCGCAAGCTCGGGGTCAATATCGACGACCTCCTGATCTCCCAGCCGGACACCGGCGAGCAGGGTCTGGAGATCGCCGATACGCTGGTGCGCTCCGGCGCCGTCGAGGTGCTGGTGGTCGATTCGGTTGCGGCGCTGGTGCCGCGCGCCGAGCTCGAGGGCGAGATGGGCGACAACCAGCCCGGCATGCAGGCGCGGCTGATGAGCCAGGCGCTGCGCAAGCTCACCTCCTCGATCAGCCGCTCCAACACCATGGTGATCTTCATCAACCAGATCCGCATGAAGATCGGGGTGATGTACGGCAGCCCCGAGACCACGACCGGCGGCAATGCGCTCAAATTCTACGCTTCGGTGCGCCTCGACATCCGCCGCATCGGCGTCATCAAGGACCGCGACGAGGTGACCGGCAACCAGACCCGGGTCAAGGTGGTCAAGAACAAGCTTGCGCCGCCGTTCAAGCAGGTCGAGTTCGACATCATGTACGGCGAGGGCGTCTCCAAGCTCGGCGAGATCATCGATCTCGGCGTCAAGGCGGGCATCGTCGAGAAGTCGGGCTCGTGGTTCTCCTATGACAGCCAGCGCATCGGCCAGGGCCGCGAGAACGCAAAAACCTTTTTGCGCAACAATCCCGACATGGCCGCCAAGATCGAGGCCGCGATCCGGCAGAATTCCGGACTGATCGCCGAGCAGATTCTCGCCGGCGAGCCCGGCGAGGGCGAGGCCGACGAATAACGCTTCGAGCTTCGGGGCTCGGTGCAGGCCTCGAGTTCGAAAGCTAAGCTTTCGGATGCAGCGCGAGGCCGTTTGGCTTCGCCAGATTTCACTTGGGTTGAAATTCACGCAGGACACCCCCCTAGCCCCCACCCTGTCCTGCGTGTGCCGGCTGTCCCTTCGCCGGCCCGGCCGCGGCGTCGATTGCGCCGCGGCCGCTTTGTTGTTTGCGGCGGCGGATGACCTATCCACCGCCGTCATCGCCGGGCTCGTCCCGGCGACCCCGATAGCGGGGCACGGCCGTGCAACGATCATCGGGGTGGCCGGGACGAGCCCGGCCATGACGCTCATAAAAACAGATGGTCCTCTGGGCGAACCGCCTTCATGCCGAGGCCCTCACCGCGCGGGTGCGTCGAGGCCCATCGCCTGCGCGAGATCATCGAGCACCGCGATGACGTCGGCATCGACTGACAGCGTCGATACCGGATGCACCACATATTCCCGCGCTGCGAGCCAGGTGCGGCGCTCCGCGCGCGCCTTCTCCGCCTCGGCGGCCTCGTCCGCCGGCACCAGCTCGATCACCGTGCGCAGCGGAAACGAGACGATGTCGACGATGTGTGGGCCGATCGGTACCTGCCGTTTGAAGCCGCGGCCGGCGAAGCGGCGGTCGCGCGTGAGCGCCTCCCACACGGTGCGCTCGGCATCGGTCGGATTACGTCGCAGGAGCCGCGAGAGCCCGCGCACCGGGCCGCGCTCGCCGGGGACGATGCCGCCGGAATGCTCGGCGATGAGGGCGCGCAGCTGGCCGGCCTGCGCGCCGTCGAGGATTCCACCCTTCGCGGGGCCCTTGCGGCCCTCGACGATCGCCATCAGGACGCCGTGCAGCGTCTGGATGTCCTGCTGCGATCGGCGCCATGCGCGTCACGATGTTGCGCAGGTTGATGGTCATGGTGGCGCGCTTTTCCGGCGGGCGAAAGAACTCGACCTTTTCGAGCTCGCGTTCGAGGGACGCGAAGAACGCAAACAGCTGCTCCTTGCCGGCCGGCGGCGAGCGCTGCGGCATCGCGAACGGCAAGGCTTCGCCGCTCGCATGCTTGAACCATTCATAGGCGACGACGAGCACCGCCTGGGCGAGGTTCAACGAGGCAAAGGCCGGATTGACCGGAAACGTCACGATTGCGTCGGCGAGCCCGACCTCGTCGTTCTCGAGCCCCCAGCGCTCGCGCCCGAACAGCACGGCGACGGTCTCGCCGGCGCGACGACGCTCGGCCATTTCAATCGCTGCTGCGGCCGGGCCGACCACCGGCTTTGCCTGGTCGTGGGCGCGCGCGGTGGTGGCGAGCACGAAATTGCAGTCGGCGATTGCCGCTTCGACGCTGTCGTAGAGCTCTGCGCTATCGAGCACCATGTCGGCGCCCGAGGCAGCGCGCCGGGCATGAACGTTCGGCCAGCCATCGCGCGGCTTGACGAGGCGCAGCCGGGTCAGGCCGAAATTCGCCATGGCGCGTGCCGCGGTGCCGATGTTCTCGCCGAGCTGCGGCTCGACCAGCACGATCACCGGTCCGTCGATGGCGGTCCATTCCTTGGTGTGGTCGGTCCCCGATCCTGGCATCGGCGCGTTTCCCGGCCGCAAGTTTCCGCGTTGGCACCCGGGTCCACTGTCGCGCGCGGGCGGCGCGCGCGCGGACGCGACCCCGGAATGACCGACAATATTGAGACCATCGGTTGACGATGAGCACTTTCCCTCCCCGTCTTCGGGGAGGGCAGGGTGGGGTTCTTCCTTGCTCGCTGCGCTCGCAGACCCCACCTGACCTCGCTATCGCTCGGCCACCCTCCCCGAAGCCGGGGAGGGATGATGCGCCGCCGATCCGTCCGACCCTCGCTCGCACGGCGCGCCAATCTCCGCGATTTGCAATCCGCCGCCAACGGGGATAGTGGAGCCGCCAACGGGGCGGCCTGCTGCCGCTTGTCCAAGGGGGCTCGTTGTCCAACACCTTTTCCACATCGTCCGCCGATGCGCGCCGGCTCGTGCTCGGCGCGGGAATTGGATTCGGCGTGGCCGAGGTGCGGGTGTTCGTCGAGTCGCTGCGCGGCACGGGCTATGGCGGCGACGTGATGATGCTGATCGGCTGGCCGGGCCTTGCGGTCGGACGCTATCTCAAGGGCCGCGGGGTCGACGTCACGCGGGTCTTTCAGACGCGCTCGTTCTCGCGCTCGGTGCATGCGCGGCGCTATGCGATCTATCTCGATTACCTCAAAGCCCGCGCCGGACACTACGACCAGGTGATGATGTCGGACGTGCGCGACGTCGTCTTTCAGGGCCATCCGTTCGCCGGGATCGACAGCGCGAAGTGTCACTTCTATCTGGAGGCGGCCGGGCGCACCATCGGCTCCGACCCCACCAATGCGCGCTGGGTGCGCGGCTGCTTCACCGCCGCCGAGGCGCAAGCGCTGGCGCATCATCCCATCAGCTGCAGCGGCATCACCATCGGCGGTACCGCCGAGATCGTGACCTATCTCGAGCACATGGTGGCGAAGATCGAAGCCATGCCGATGCGCATCTACCGCACCATCGGTCACGGCTACGACCAGGCGATCCACAACTACCTCGTCTATCTCGACCCCGCCATCTCGGGCGTCGTCGAGGAGAACAACGGCCACATCGCCACCATGGCACTGGAGCCGCGCGCGCTCTATTCGCTCGATGCCGCCGCGCGCATCCACGGCCCGGATGGCCGGCTCTATCCAATCTGCCACCAGTACGACCGCTTCCCCGATATCCGCAGCGCTGTCGAGGCGCGCTACGCCAAATGAACGGCGCGACCAGGTGAGCCGTGCTACGGGATGAGCGGCACGATATGTGCTTCCCCAAAGGCGAGCATGTTCCCGACGGGTTGCAGAGAACCCGGATCGTGCCCGAGAATCAAGCAGTTCCAAGCGCGATCCAACGGGACCCGAAGCGATCGCGCCGCAAGCGATTTTTGCCGGCGCCCCGCGCTTTCTCCGGCGCGAGAGCGATGCTATAGCGACGGCCGCCGGAATACGGGGCACGGCGCCGGTCGTCGAGCGCGCGCCGCTTTGTCCCGCCTGTCTCGAGCGCTCGAAAGGTCGCGGAATCAATGGCCAAGATCAAAGTTGCAAATCCGGTCGTCGAACTCGACGGCGACGAGATGACCCGGATCATCTGGAAAGCCATCAAGGACAAGCTGATCCATCCCTATCTCGACCTCGAGTTGCTCTACTACGACCTCGGGATGGAATACCGCGACAAGACCGAGGACCAGATCACTATCGACGCCGCTGAGATGATCAAGAAGGTCGGCGTCGGCGTGAAGTGCGCGACCATCACCCCCGACGAGGCGCGGGTGGCGGAATTCAACCTCAAAGCGATGTACCGTTCGCCCAACGGCACCATCCGCAACATTCTCGGCGGCGTGATCTTCCGCGAGCCGATCATCTGCAAGAACGTGCCGCGCCTGGTGCCGGGCTGGACCAAGCCGATCATCATCGGCCGCCACGCCTATGCCGACCAGTACCGTGCCACCGACTTCCGCTTCCCCAGCAAGGGCAAGCTTACCATCAAGTTTGAAGGCGAGGACGGCAAGGTGATCGAGCGCGTGGTGTTCGACGCGCCGGGCGCCGGCATTTCGCTCTCGATGTACAATCTCGACGACTCGATCCGCGATTTCGCGCGCGCCTCGCTGAACTACGGGCTGAACCGGAAATATCCGGTCTATCTCTCCACCAAGAACACCATCCTCAAGGTCTATGACGGGCGCTTCAAGGACATCTTCCAGGAGGTGTTCGACAAGGAGTTCAAGGCCGAGTTCGAGAAGAACAAGATCACCTACGAGCATCGCCTGATCGACGACATGGTGGCGGCGGCGCTCAAGTGGTCGGGTGGCTACGTCTGGGCGTGCAAGAACTACGACGGCGACGTGCAGTCCGACACGGTGGCGCAGGGCTACGGCTCTCTCGGCCTGATGACCTCGGTGCTGATGACGCCGGACGGCAAGGTGGTCGAGGCGGAAGCGGCGCACGGCACGGTGACGCGGCACTACCGCGAGCACCAGAAGGGCAGGGAGACCTCGACCAACTCGGTCGCCTCGATCTTCGCCTGGTCTCGCGGGCTTGCCCATCGGGCGAAGCTCGACAACAATGCCGAGCTCGCGAAGTTCGCTTCGACCTTGGAGAAGGTCACCGTCGGCACCGTCGAGTCCGGCGACATGACAAAGGACCTCGCGCTCCTGATCGGCGCCGATCAGAAGTGGCTCTCCACCACCGCCTTCCTCGACAAGGTGTCGGAGAACCTGCGCAAAGAGATGGCGATGTGACGCTCTTAATCCCTCCCCGGCTTCGGGGAGGGTAGGGTGGGGCTCTTGCTTGCTCGCTCCCGCTCGCGGACCCCACCCTGCCCTCCCCGAAGCCGGGGGAGGGAAAGGAAGCGCCGCTTTGCCGAAGCTGTAGAGACAACTAGGAGGCGGCCAATGAGGATGTTCCCGATCGCTCTCGTTACCGCGGCCGCGGCGCTTGCCGCGTCAAGCGCCGCCGCGCAAGTGCCCGAGTCAATCGCCGCCAAAGGCGAGACGCCGGTGCTCACGGTTCATGCCGAGGGCGCACAGGTCTACGAGTGCAAGGCCGACGCCGGCGGCAAGCTCACCTGGCAGTTCCGCGAGCCGATCGCGACACTCATGCTCGACGGCAAGACCGTCGGCCGCCATTATGCCGGGCCGACCTGGGAGCATGTCGACGGCAGCCGCGTGCAGGGCAAGCCCGCGGGCCGCGCGCCGGGTGCGACCGCGGCCGACATCCCCTGGCTCAAGCTCGACGCGGTCGAGCCGCACGGCCCCGGCATGCTCGCGGGCGTCGCTACCATCCAGCGCATCAACACGAAGGGCGGCCAGCTCGAGGGCGCCTGCGATGCCGCTGGCGCGACCCGCGCCGCGCCTTATGCCGCAGACTACGTGTTCCTGCGCAAGTAAGCTCCCGGTATACTGCCCACGACAACGACAATGACAACGACAACACGGGAGGAGCCCAATGCGGCAGACAGGATTTACCATCGCGACCGCGGCGTTGCTGTTCGGGCTTGCGACCCACACCGGGGCAAATGCCGCCGAGATCAAGGTGCTGGCGGCGGCGGCGATCGATCACCCCTTCGAGGCGGTCGCTCATGAGTTCGAGCACGACACCGGCAACAAGATCAACGTCGAGTTCGGTTCGGTCGGCGCGATCCAGAACAAGCTCAAGGCCGGCGCCAAGCCCGACATCGTGATCCTGTCGACCGCGGCCACGGCGGCGGCCGAAAAGGATGGGACGGCGCTCGCCGGGAGCCGCGCCGTCGTCGGTCGCGCTGAGATCGGCGTCGCCGTTCGCGACGGCACGCCGGCGCCGGACATCTCGACGACCGACGCCTTCAAGAAAGCGCTCCTCACCGCGAAATCGGTCTCGTACACCGATCCGTCCGGCGGTGGAACGGCCGCAGTTTTCATCGCCGGCCTGCTGGATCGGCTCGGGCTCACTGAGGCCGTGAAGACGAAGGCGGTGCCGTTCAAAACCGGCCGCGAGGTGATCGGCGCCGTGCTCAAGGGCGACGCCGAGCTCGGGATCGGCTTCACCACCGAGTTCGTTCCGGTCAAGGGCGTGAGGGTGGTCGGCTCGCTGCCGAAGGACATCGAGTTCGTCAACGAGTATTCGGCCTACATTCCGGCAACGAGCACCGAGGCCGAGCCGGCGAAGGCCTTTCTGGCTTACCTCGCGCGCCCAGCCTCGCGCGACACCTTCAAGGCCGCCGGTGTGATGCCGTAGCGGACTGCGGCCGCCGTGAACCGGATCGCGCATGGGATCGCGCGGGGCATAGCCCAGCGTGGGATCGAGCGGGGCATAGCCGCGGCGGCGCTCGTCGTCCTCGCGGTGACCGTGGCGCGCGCCGCGGAGCCGGTCGAGGCGTTCCCCTCGCGGCCCATTCGCATCGTCGTTCCGTTCACCCCCGGCGGCGGCACCGACCTCATCGCACGAAAGCTGCAGCCCGGCATGCAGGAGCGGCTCGGGCAGCCGGTCGTGGTGGAGAACCGGCCCGGCGGCAATGCGCGGATCGGCGCCAACACGGTGGCGAAGGCCGAGCCCGACGGCTACACCGTGCTGCTCACCACGAGCGGCGCCTTCGTGATCGTGCCGTTCCTCGGCAAGGTCGCCTACGACCCCCTGAAGGATTTCGCACCGGTCACGCTGATCGCGCGCAGCCCGGTGCTCCTCGTTGCGGGTCCGCGGATCGCGGCGCGCTCGGTCGCCGACCTCATTGTGCTCGCCAAGAACGCGCCCGGCAAGCTGACCTATGCCTCGAGTGGCGTCGGCGGGCCTCCGCACCTCTCGTTCGAATTGCTCAAGCAGGCCGCCGGCTTCGACATGCTGATGATCCCCTACAGCTCGACCGGCGAAGTCAATGTGGCGCTGCTGCGCGGGGACGTCGAGGCTGCGGTCGGCGCCCTGTCGGCGGTCGCGCCGACGCTGCAAACGAAGGACGTGAAGGCGCTCGGCGTGACCAGCGCCAAGCGCTCGGCGGTCCTGCCCGACGTGCCTGCGATCGCCGAAACCGTTCCCGGCTACGAGATGGAGACGTGGTTCGCCGTCGCGGCCCCCGCCGGCACGCCAACCCCGATCGTCGACAAGCTGCGCGCCGCCATCCTGGGAGCGCTGCGCGATCCGGCGGTCGCCGAGATCCTGGCCCGCGACGGCGCGGAAATTTCGACGGGCACGCCGCAAGAGCTCGCGGCGCTCATGCGCGCCGACTATGCGAGGTACGGCGCCCTGGTGAAATCCTTGAACATCAAGGACTGACGAGAACATCCAACAGAAACGTTCGGGGACGGAAACATGCAGAACGGCTATCACACGCTCGCAGACGGACACCGGCTCTACTGGTGCGCCGACGATTTCACCGACCCGTGGAAAGGCGCGCAGACCGTGCTGCTGATCCATGGCTTCGCCGAGACGCATGAGGCGTGGCGCGCTTGGGTGCCGCATCTCGCGCGCGACTACCGCGTGTTGCGCATCGATCGTCGCGGCTTCGGCAAATCCGATCCGATGCCGGCGGATTTTCCCTGGACGCTCGACCGGATGGTCGACGACACGATCTCGTTCCTCGAGGCGCAGGCGCCCGGCGGCGCTCACGTCATCGGCTGCAAGATCGCGACCCCGCTCAGCATCCGGCTCGCTGTCAAGCGGCCCGACCTCGTCAAAAGCCTCGTCCTTTGCGGCGGGCCGGCCACCGCGCCGAACGGGGAAGCCTGGGCGAAGCACATCGAGGAGCACGGCGCGCGCAGCTGGGCGGCGATGACCATGGACGCGCGTATGGGCTCGGAGATGCCGGCGGTCGCCAAGACCTGGTGGACCGATTTCATGGGCGCAACCCATGTCTCCACCATGCTCGGCTTCCTGCGCAATCTTTCCAAGACCGACGTCAGCGGCGAGGTCGGCGCGATCCGCTGCCCGACGCTGGTGGTAGCAACCGACAGCGCGTATCGGCCGCTCTCTCACATCGTTCCCTGGCAGAGCCGAATTCCGAATTCGCGGCTTGCCGTCATCGCCGGCGGCGGCTTCCACCCGGCCGCCGTCGCGCCCGGACTCTGCGCCGAAACGGCGCTCGGCTTCCTGCGCGAGGTCGACGGCACGGCGCCGGCCGCGACGCACGCGGCCTGAACCGCATGGCGCGGCTCGACCGCTGCTACAACGTCGAGGACCTTCGCACCGAGGCGAAGCGGCGGCTGCCGAAGTGGATCTTCGAGTTCGTCGATCGCGGCAGCGAGGACGAATGGGCGCTCGCCAACAACCGCGAGGCGTTCCAGCGCATCAAGCTGCGCAACCGCGTCCTGGTCGACCTCACCGGCAGCGCGCTCGGCGCCACGCTGTTCGGCAAACCGCTGCCGCTGCCCCTCGTCATCGCGCCGACGGGTGCCGCCGGCCTGTGCTGGTATCAGGGCGAGATCGCGCTCGCGCGCGGCGCCGCGAAGTTCGGCGTGCCGTTCACCATGGCCACCGGCTCGACATCGTCAATCGAAGACGTGGCGGAGAAGGCCGGCGGCCAGCTCTGGCTGCAGCTCTATCTCTGGCAGGATCGCAGTCTCTCCCATGACCTTGCCCGGCGCGCGGCCAAGGCGGGATACGAAGCCCTGGTCGTCACCGCGGACCTCGGCATCGGCTACAACCGCGAATACAACGCGCGCAACGGCTATCAGAATCCATTCCGGCTCACCTACAAGACCGCGCGCGACATGCTGTTCAAGCCGGGCTGGTTCACGAGCGTGCTGCTGCCTTATCTCGTGACCACCGGTCCGCCGAAGCAGGCGAACAACCCGCCGGCCTTCGCAAATGTGCACCATTCCCGGCTGCGCGGCTGCGATTTCACCTGGGACGATATTTCGAAGCTGCGCGAAGTGTGGCCCGGCAAGCTTCTGGTGAAAGGCCTGCTGCATCCCGAGGATGCGGCGAAGGCGGTGGACTGCGGCGCCGACGGCGTCATCGTGTCGAACCACGGCGGACGGACCATGGACAGCGCCGTCGCCGCCATCGATGCGCTGCCGGCGATCGTCGCCGCGGTCGGCACGCGCACCACCGTCATCGTCGACAGCGGCATCAGGCGCGGCAGCGACATCGTCAAGGCGCTCGCGCTCGGCGCCAAGGCGGTCATGATCGGCCGCGCCACGCTCTACGGAACGACGGTGGCGGGCGAGGCCGGCGTTGCCAAGGCGCTGGCGCTGCTGAGTCGCGAATACGCCCAGACGCTCGCTTATGTCGGCTGCCGCAATGCCGGCGAGCTGACGAGGGATGTCTTCGCCGCATAGGCTCTGGTCACGCGGCGGATTGCTCCTTGGCGCCCCGGACTCGACCATCGGTCGACGCGGTGAACACGCGATTGCGACCCGCGTTCTTTGCGGCGTAGAGGGCGCGGTCCGCGGCTTCGACGAGCAATGTCGGTCCTAACTCCCGAGTTCCCGGCGGACTGCTTGCGCGGGGGGAAAACATCGCGCCTTGTTCGGACGCCAGCACCAGCAGCGCACTTGCTACCCCGGCGCTGATGGTGACGTGGGCCGCCGCGGTCGATTCCCCATGGGGAATCTTGAGATCGCGAACCTCTTCACAAATTCGCTGTGCCAGTCGATACGCTTCGTCGATATGGAGATTGGGCAGGAGGACCGCGAACTCCTCGCCGCCGTAGCGAGCCGCCATCTGCCCGACCCTTCTGGTGTTGTCGGCCAGCACCTGCGCCACCGCCCGCAGGCAGCCATCACCCGCGACGTGGCCATAAACGTCGTTGAAGCTCTTGAAGTCGTCGACGTCGATCATGAGCAGGCACAGAGGCGTCCTGTTGCGGCGCATCCGACGCCATTCCGCGCCGAGAGCCTCCTCAAAGGCGCGGCGGTTGGCGATTCCCGTCAATGGATCCAAGGCCGCAAGCTCGGCAGCTCGCTTGCGTTCGCTGTTGTGCGTCATGATGAGGCGAGCATACAGTTTGCCGTTTTCGAGCATCAGCATCACCAATACGAAGCTGCTCGCCACGAGTCCGTACACCCGGCCGACGTAGAAGCCCACGTCGAAACGGCCGGCGTTGATGACTGCGCTGAGGGTGATGTCGAAAAACCAGGCGCACATCACCACCATGAGCCAGAGATTGAGCGCCGAATACGGTCGCCGTCGCCACAGCACGATCAACGCGATAGGGCTCCAAATCCAGACGCCGAGCTGAACGACGGCCATTTCCGCCGAGTAATGGTTGTCCCGCATTATCGAAGGAAGCGCGTCGTGGCCCCGCGTGGCGAGAAAGATGAGCCCGCCAGCGAGTACGACCGAGCCGATACCGGTCCACGCGACGAAGGAGTCTCGGACGGGTGACCGCCCGGCCCGGCTCGACGGCTGGTCGATCGTGGCGTAGGCGATGACGAAGAGCGGAAACCCGGCGTGCCAGAACATGTAGAGCCACGCGGTGGTCTGCGGGCCGGCGCCGAGCAGGCCGGAGGGCGAGAACAGGCCGGGAAAGCTGAGCGCGTGAGCGATGGCGAGGCAAGCGGTGAAGAGGTAGCCGCTTGCGAGGACCGGGATCGCTCTTGTTTGCGCGACATCGGCCTGGGTGAACAGGAATGCCGCCGTCATCAAATCGGTGATCACCAGCGCGGTCTCATAGATCGCGATGAAGCCCGGCATCGCGGCGAGCGGCGTCTTGGCGAATGGAACTACGGCGAGAAAAATCGCGATCGACAGCAGGAGGAATACACGCGCGATGCGGCGCTCGCCGGCTCCCGCGGTCGCGGTGGACAGAAATGCCGGCCCATCACCTTCCGGTGCGACCGCTGTCGGGTTCGCTTCATTTGGAGCGCCATCGGGGGATGTCATGGTGTTCCCGGAATTCGAAGACTAAAAAAGGCGTCACCCTCTCCACATTCCGATCAGGCCATCCGATGGAGGGAGCTGTCCGCGAGACTATGATCAAGGAGGTTTACGGGCAGACAAGGCCACTTCGAACACTTCGAGCAAACATCGATAACAATTTTTTAAAATGACTCGCGACTCGCGATGACGAGTTGAAGGCGGCGCGATGCCGCAAAAGCCGGCAGGCGCGCTTCAACCCGCGGAATGTTCCGGCTCCGCCGCGCGTGCGCCGATGTCGCTGCGGCAGAAGCCTTCCGGCCAGACGATCTTGTCGACGGCGGCGTAAGCGCGCTCGCGCGCCTCGCCGAGTGTCTTTCCCGACGCAGTGACGTCGAGCACCCGGCCGCCATTGGCGAGGATGCGGGCGCCGTCGCGGCTGGTTCCGGCATGGAATATCTCGACGCCGTCGATCTTGGCCGCCTCGTCAAGGCCGCCGATGACGGAGCCCTTGGCGTAGTCGCCGGGATAGCCGTCCGCCGCCATCACCACGGTGATCGTGGGGTCGGGAAACCAGCGCAGCGCGAAGTCGCCGAGCACACCGTCGCGCGCCGCGATCAGCGCTGGCACGAGGTCGGACATCATGCGCAGCATCAGTGCCTGGCACTCGGGGTCGCCGAAGCGCACGTTGTACTCGATGAGCTTCGGACCGTCCGTCGTGATCATCAGCCCGGCATAGAGCACGCCTTTGTAGGGCGCACCCATCGCCTTCATGGCGGCGAGTGTCGGCTGCACGATCTCCTCGAGCGCGCGGCGTTCGAGGTCCGGCGTCATCACCGGCGCGGGCGAGATCGCGCCCATGCCGCCGGTGTTGGGACCGCGGTCGCCGTCGAAGGCGCGCTTATGGTCCTGCGCGGTGGCGAGCGGCAGCATGTTGTCGCCGTCGCACAGCACGAAGAAGGAGGCCTCCTCGCCCCTGAGGAATTCCTCGATGACGACGCCGGTGTCGCCGAGCGCGCCGGCGAAGATCGCGTCGACGGCAGCTTCGGCCTCGGCGAGCGTCGTCGCTACGACCACTCCCTTGCCGGCGGCGAGGCCGTCGGCCTTGACGACGATCGGCACGGCCGCGTGCCTCAGGTAGTCCTTGGCCGGCCCGGCCGCCTGGAACCGCTCATAGGCCGCGGTGGGGATGCCGTTCGCCCGGCACAGATCCTTGGTGAAGCCTTTTGAAGCCTCGAGCTGTGCCGCCGCGCGGCTGGGCCCGAACGTCTTGATGCCGGCCGCCTCGAGGTCGTCGACGATTCCCGCGGCGAGCGGTGCCTCCGGGCCGATCACCACGAAGTCGATCGCCTTCGCTTCGCAGAAGCGTATCACCCCGGCATGGTCGGCGACGTCGAGCGCGACGCACTCGGCCTCCCGCGCAATGCCGGCATTGCCAGGCGCGCAGTAGACCCGCTCCACCAGCGGGCTCACCGCGATTTTCCAGGCGAGCGCGTGCTCGCGTCCGCCGCTGCCGATCAGGAGAATGTTCATGAGTGCGTCCCAGAAACACCGGTGTAGCATGATACCGTCCCGCATCCATATGGCGTGGCGCCGCGGACCGTCGGCACTTGTGGATAGCGCGGGAACTTCCGGCCCCGACTGGGGGGACTATTGGCTGACCCGGCTGGACCGGCCCTGCCGCGGCCGCTACAGCGCTATTACTCCCAAGCGCCGGCCGAGTTGGGGCGGCCGGGCGCATCGGAATCGGCGCTTGGAATGCGAGAACACCACGAGAAATGAACGAACCGCGCATCAATATTCCGGAATGGACGGTGAGCGAGCTCTCGGCCGCGCTCCGCCGCACGGTCGAGGACGCCTACGGCCAGGTGCGGGTGCGCGGCGAAATCTCCGGCTATCGCGGCCCGCATTCCTCCGGCCACGCCTATTTCGCGCTCAAGGATGAGACCGCGCGGATCGATGCGGTGGTGTGGGGGCGCACCTTCTCCCGCATGCGCATCAAGCCGGAGGATGGGCTCGAGGTCGTCGCCACCGGACGACTGACCACCTATCCGGGGCGCTCGACCTACCAGATCATCATCGAGACGCTGGAGCCGGCAGGCCTCGGCGCGCTGATGGCGCTCCTCGAGCAGCGCAAGCAGAAGTTCGCGGCCGAAGGGCTGTTCGACGAGGCGAGGAAGCAACTCCTGCCGTTCCTGCCCGCGGTGATCGGCGTGGTGACCTCGCCGACCGGCGCCGTCATCCGTGACATCCTGCATCGCCTGTCGGACCGCTTTCCGCGCCATGTCCTCGTCTGGCCGGTGCGTGTGCAGGGCGACGGAGCTGCTGAGGAGATCGCGGCCGCGATCCGCGGCTTCAACGCGATCGGGGACGGTCTGGTGACAGGCCTGCCGCGCCCCGACCTCATCATCGCCGCCCGCGGCGGCGGCTCGATCGAGGACTTGTGGGCCTTCAACGAGGAGATCGTGGTCCGCGCCGCCGCGGAAAGCCTCATTCCGCTGATTTCGGCGGTGGGCCACGAAACCGACATCACGCTGATCGACTTCGTCGCCGACCGCCGTGCGCCGACCCCGACCGCGGCCGCGGAAATGGCGGTGCCGGTCCGCATCGAGCTCATCGAGCGCGTCGGCGGCCTGGCGCGGCGTTCGCTCGCCTGCTGGGCCCGCGCGCACGACCATCGGCGCACCGAGTTGCGCGCCGCCGTCCGCGCCTTGCCATCCGCCGAGGAGCTTCTCGCGGTGCCGCGGCAGCGCCTCGACGTCGCGGCCGAGCGGCTGCCGCGCGCGCTCATCGCCAACGCCCAGGCGCATCACGCCGCTTATTCGCGCGTCGCCGCGCGGCTCAATCCGCATACGCTTCGCACGCCGATCCTGCGCAACCGCGAACGTGTCGCCGGGCTGGCGGGCCGCGTCGGGCAGTGCATGCGAGTGCAGGGCGAGCGCCGCTGCGATCGCTTCACCGCGCTCGCGGCGCGACTTTCGGCGGGGCTGCGCGCCAATGTCGAGGCGCAGCAGGTGCGTATCGCGCGCGGCCGCGAACGCGTCGATGCGCTCGGCGTGCGCTCCGCCCGCGCCTCGGCGATCCTCATCGATCGGCAATACGCGCGGCTCGAGCGCGCGAGCCAGCTTCTCGCCGCGCTCTCCTATCAAGGCGTGCTGGCGCGCGGCTTTGCGCTGGTGCGGGGCGCCGAGAGCGGCGACCCCGTGCGCAGCGCCGCAGCGGTCAGCGCCGGTATGCGGCTCGACATCGAGTTCGCCGACGGCCGCGTCGGCGCGACGAGCGAAGGCGCGACCCGATTGCGGCCTCCCGAGCCGCCGCGGCCGCGACGGCGCCGCAGCTTCGACCCCGGCCAGGGATCGCTGTTCTGACTCGTTCGGTTCGACACCGCAGCGACATCGGCGATCGTGGGGTGCCGTCGCTTCATAGCGCCGTAGTCATCCCGGATGGCGCAATGCGCGTCCGCTTGATTGCGTTTCCGACGGGCAAAAGGATTGGGCTCGGTGTGAGTTCAATCACACTGAGCCCGACCCGTTCAGTTGTAGAAGTTCGAAATCCCGCGGCATCGGGAAACCGTATGCCGTTTCCAAACACCATTATGCTATGGTGTCCAGCACGCGGACTTCCCGATTGCTGTGTTCCGACACGTGAACCTGTCGCAGGATGGACAGAAGCTTAGCGGGAGAGGGTATCATGGCGAATACTGCGCGGAATACTCTGCTGACTTGCCTGATGATGACCGTGGGATTGGGGCTGTCCGGAGCGCTAGCCGCCGGCTACAACGCGGTCACTCAACAAGCTCAATCGGTGCTCGCAGAACGTGGCTTCGATCCCGGGACTTTGGACGGGATAGCCGGCGGCAACACGAGAAAGGCAGTCCTCGCGTTTCAAACTCAATCCGGGCTTCCGGCTACCGGCATCCTCGATTCCGCCACGCTCGAAAAGCTCGGAATCGGGAGTTCCGCGAGTACGGCCGTTGCCGTCTCGGATTGGATATCTCCGCCCACGCAAGACGATCTGGACACCCTCGTGGCCAAGAAAACCGACGATCCGAGCGCGCCTTATACGGACTACCGACCCGGCGCACCGGCGGCAAATCTAGGTCTCCCAGGGGCAGCGATATTGGCGGCGATGAACGAAAGCGCGGATATCTTCGGCAGCCGCCGCTCAGGCGAGCCCAAACATACGGATCAGGGGTATAACTATCTGACCGGTTGTCTCAAGACCGGATTGGCTCCGACCGACTGGTCCGATCTTACGATCCATTATTATTGCCAGATGTCAAAACCGCGAGCGTGTTACACATACGCCCTCTCCGGAAAATCGACTCGTGGTATAAAATTGGCGCGTCCGAAGGCCTATCAAGGCTGCGCGACGGGTGAATTGCCCCAATCCGAAGACTTCTCCTTCGTGACCAAAACCCAGCCGCAGATATTTCAATATGTGATGTTCGGCCAGACCAACGCGTTCAACCATGAGCAGGAGCAGGCCATCATCAATGCCTTTTACGGAATCAATAACCCGGCCGACCGCAACGAGTGCCGGCTCAAACGGCCTCGGCGGACGGAAGATCCGGCCGACGGCACACACTGCCTCGTGAACAAGACGATGAACATACCCCTGGGCGGCAAAGGCACCTAAGGTCCGCCTCCACCTCTCCAATACGAGGATCGATCGTCAGGTCGCTCGATCTTCACGTTGCTCCGCTACAGGGTCACTGCTCCGACACAGGCGAGGCTGCGATGTCGAATGTCGCCGGTAAGGCTTATGGCATGAACGTCATAACGCCGATGCGTCCCTACCTGACGTGGATCAACCGCTTCGTGTTCATGGTGGCGCGCGCGCTGCCGGACACGTTGGGCGGCCTCCTCGGCCTCTCGATCATCCACTTCGCGCGCTGGGCCATCATCAAGCGCAACCAGTGGCCGGATCTCGGCCAGGGCAAGCAGAAGCTGCGGAACGACTACATGCTGTTTTGCAGTAATTTCAACGGAACGTGGGACCAGTATATCGACGCGTTCGCCGACGGAATTCCGAGCGGGCTCGATCTGCTGTGGATTTCGAGCACGAGGTATCCCCACTCGATCCCGATCACGCCGTTCAAGAACTACATCAGAGCGAACCAGATCGACACCGATTATTACTACAATTCAGTCCCGGGCTCCGCGCAACGCGACGTCAAGGCCGCGCTGCGTGTCAGGCGGGCGATCCTCGCCTTGGCCGCGCAGCATGCTTCGCTCGCTCCCGCCGACTTCCGGAAATTGTACATCCGCACGTGGGTCGGCGTGCCGAACGATGCCACGCAGGTCGGGATACAGAACGACCTGCGTTACCAGGGCTACGCGCCCGTGGCGAGCAACGACACGAGGGATGCCGAGATCAACCGCCGCCAATACGTTGAAGATCACCCCGAGGCCGCTGCCAAGCTGCTGTGAGCTTCAGGCCGGCACACCGAGGAATGACCGATGCCGACATTCGATGGGGGACACTATTTTCTGACCGTCCTCGTCCCGATCCGGACCGCACCGGTCGAGGATGACGATGCCGCGACGTCACCCGTGCACGCTTTGCGCAAGCGCCTGAGCATTTTGCCCTCCGCCGTCGAAACGCCAGGCGTCGGCGGCGGCGCGAGCCCGTTCACGCGGAGCGCGCGCACCCATTTCGCCCGGTTCGTGATCGTCGACGACGTCGCCTACAATGGGCGTGACGGGCGCAACGTGGCTCTGGTGACGCTCGCCGGTCAAGATCTCACCGCCCCCCAGTCGCAGGATCACCTGACCTGCCCGTTCCTGCTCTTTTGCGCAGACTTCGACGCCCAGACCGGCGCCGACGAGGAGCGCGATTCCTATCTCGCCGACTTGTGGAGCGTCATGGAAGCGGACCTGCGCCGGATTTTCAGCTTCTGCGTGGGCTTCGATTCGAAGGTGAAGGATGCCGCATCGTTCGCGGCGTACATCGCCGCCTGTCAGATCGAAACGACGATGTCGTTCAACGATTACTACGCCGACCCCCCCGCGCTGCCGGCCTGGCGGACCACGGCCTTCAGAGTTGGGGTGTTCGCGAGCGCCGGCGCCCTGGCGGTGGGCGTTGCAATGACTGTGGTCTTACTGTTCGCACAACTGTTCGCGCCGTCGTGGCAGTCGGGGCTGCGCTTCGCCGTGGAGCTTACGCTTGGCGGCATTGCGGCACTCGCCGTCATCCTGTCGGCGGCCTATGTCAGCCTGAGCATGGCCGGCGCGAGGCCGTTTCCGGCGGCGCTCGATTCCAATCTGCCGTCGGTTCTCAAGGCGCTCCATCTCCAGCGGATGTTTACGCGCTTTGCGATCGACAATCAGATGCACGCGGCGGGAAACGACGAAGCCTCGGCCCGCGCGCTCTACGACAACTTTGCGGCGTTCGTTGCCGCCAACAGGCCCGGCGACCTCGGCAATCCGACCCAGGCGCCCGGCGTCATCGGGATTTAGAGGTTCGCCATGGCCGTCGATCTCGACCTCGCGGACATTCAGGGCAATATCCTCAGCGCCTATGGAAAGCTCGGCTTTCCGAAAGGCCGGTACATCACGCTGAACGTCCGTGATCCCGCCGGCGGACGCAAGTTCGTCAACGCGTTGCTGCCGGAGATCACGACCGCGCTGCGATGGCGGTCGGAACGGTCGGCGAAATCGGCGGGTCGAGGCCCGGTGCCGCGACCGGACGTTGCCGTCAACATCGCGTTCTCATGGTATGGGCTGGTCGCGCTCGACCTTCCGGTCCGTACGCTGCGCGGGATGCCGGATGAGTTCATCGACGGGATGAGGGCGCGAGCCCCGATGCTCGGCGACGACTTCGGCGCGGGGACGGACGGGTGGGACTCGGTGTGGCTCGCGGCGAAGGGCGCTCGTCTTTCCGACCCGAACACCGTGCACATACTCGTCACTTTGAACGCGCGGATGAAGCCCGACGGGACCGCGGTCCCGGCGCTCGATGCCAAGACACGCTTCATCGAAGAGCTATGTGCGTCGATCGGGGGGGTGAACATCCTGCCGGGCCACAGTCCTCCAGGACAGCCCGCTTGCCAGATATCAGGACCTCTCCGCGATCACGTACCGCAAAGCTGACGGGACGGTGGGCGCCGTGCCGAAGGAGCACTTCGGGTTCACGGACGCGCTGGGCGATCCGGTCTTCCAAGGGGACGGCTCCCATGAGTTCGAGATCGACGGAAACGGCGCCGTCGACGGCGCCGGCAAATGGCGGCCGCTCGCGACCGGCGAGTTCCTGCTCGGCTATCCGGACGAAGCGCAGGAGATCGCCGGCGCCGCCATGCCGCTCAACTTCAGCCGCAACGGCACCTTCATGGCGTATCGCAAGCTTCACCAGAACGTCGTTGCGTTCAATGCCTTCATGAACGAAGCGTCAGCGCGTTTCGGCGCCGTGTCCGGTATCTCCGATCCCTCGGACGCTTTCGAGACCCTCAAGGCGAAGATCGCGGGCCGCTGGTCCGACGGCGTTCCGCTCGCGCTCGCACCGACAGCCGACGAGTGGCGGGCGTTCAATCGCAAATATCCGGACGTCTCGCCCGAGGCCGACCCCGAGGGGTACAAGGTCCGCGGCAGTGCCGTCATCCGCTTCACCTATGGGGACGACAAGCAGGGGCTCCGCTGCCCGGTCACCTCCCATATGCGCCGCGTCAACACCCGCGACGGGATGGCGCCGACCGGCAAGGAGGGGTCGGTTCTCAACAATCGCCGGCGCATTCTCCGGCGCGGTCTGCCCTACGGCGACTCGTCACAGGGGGCGCCCGACACGGCCGAGCATGGCATCGTCATGCTGGCCGTCTGCGCGAATCTGTTCCGGCAGTTCGAGTTCGTGCAGCAACAATGGATCAACTACGGCCTCGATGCGAACGCCGGCAACGACACCGACCCGCTGGTCGGCAATCATTCGCTGGGGACCGGAACTTGTCCGAAGGCCAAGTTCGTCATCCCCTCCGATCCGAAAACGGGACGGTTGCCGTTCATCCTGGAAGGAATTCCGCAATTCGTCGAGCCTCGCGGCGGCGAATATTTCTTCGTGCCAAGCATGACGGCGCTGCGCATGATAGGTATGGGCATCGTCGACCCGACCTGAACGCCAGTGCGATATCGAAGGGCAAGCATGTCCGCTCTGACCGATCTCTTCGCAGTGCTTTTTCTGCGGCTGCGCATCGCATTCGAAGGAATAGCGGCGTTCTTTCAAATCGGCGCGGCGATCCTGTCGGCGAACGGCGACGGATTGAAAGCGAAGGCCGCCGCCGCGTTTGGGGACCCGCGGCTGCAGCGCCTCGCACTGCGCCCGCTGCGGGCATTTCTGCCGAATCTCGTCCTGCCCCGGCAGCTCATCGGTGCCTATCCGAACAGCGGCACCGCGATCGTCACGCGCTACCAGGACGTCGTCGAGGTTCTCGACCGTGATGCGGATTTCGAGGTCGTGTACGAGCCCAAGATGCGGGCGATCACGGGCGGCGAGAACTTCTTTCTCGGCATGCAGGACACGGCGCTCTACACCCGCGACGTTTCCAACATGCGGCTGGCGATGCGGCGGACCGACGTCGACACGATCGTCGAGCCGCTTGCGCGCGGGCTCGCCGCGCACCTGGTCGGCGACCAGTCGAACCGCATCGACGTCCCGAGGGACCTGTCATTGCTGGTGCCGACGGCGATCGTCACCGACTATTTCGGCATCGCCAATGGCGGCAAAGATGATCTCGTCGCCTGGTCGACGTTGATGTTCTGGTATCTCTTCGTCGATCTCGCCGGCGATCCGATGCTCGAATGCAGGGCGTTCGATGCCGCGGCCTCGTGCCGTTCGGTCATCGATGCCGCGATTGCGGACCGTAAGGCAACGGGCGAGGCCAAGGACGACGTCCTCGGGCGCTGTCTCGTCCTTCAGAAAGCCGGTCTGCCGGGCATGGATGATCTCGGCATTCGCAACAATCTGATCGGACTGCTGATCGGCGCGATCCCGACCATCTCGAAGGCCAGTGTGCAGGCGCTCGACCAGTTGCTCGACCGGCCCGCAGGCCCTCGCATCCGCGCGGGCAGCCGCGCTTGCCGGTGACGATGCATTGTTTGCCGCCCATGTGTTCGAGGCGTTCCGGTTCAACCCCGTCAACCCGCTGATCTACCGGCGCGCCGTTCGGGATACGACGGATCGCTGCCGGCAGCCTGCGCGCGCGCAGGATTCCGAAGGGCACGATGGTGCTCGCGGCAAACCTGTCCGCCATGTTCGATCCGCTGAAGATCGAAGCGCCGGAAGAATTTCGCACCGACCGGCCGTGGGGCGACTACATGCTGTGGGGATACGGGCTGCACACGTGTTTCGGCGCCTATATCAACCGCGCAGTCATCCCGGCGATCCTGAAGCCGCTGATCGCCAAGCCCGGCTTGCGTCGCGCAGCGGGCGATGCCGGCCGGATCGACAGCGGCGGAACACCGTTTCCGCAACATTTCTCGGTGGAGTGGGACTGACCGGGCCGGCGCCTATCACCGATAGTGTCTGGGCCGGTTCGCGCGTGTCACCGCTCCAACCATTGCGACACGCGCCTCTGCGCGTCGGCGCGGGCGGTGGCGTTGGTGCCGGTGTGGATGCGGCCGGAGCCGTCGGCGGAGAACGCGAAGCCGCTGCGGACCTGCGGCTGCCGCGACGGGTGGTCGAAATCGTGGAGCGCGCCGGGGTAGACGACGATCGAAGCGCGTGCGCTGCGGCCCTTGGCGTCGGCCACCATGCGTTCACATTCCTGCGGCGACGACCAGTCGTCGAGCGCCCCGATCAGGATCAACGTCGGTACACGGGCGCTCCACGCGGTGGTGTCGAGCCGTCGGCACGCCGGATAGAACACGACGGCGGAGCGGAAGTCGCTTTTGTCCTCGCGCTTACCGCGCGGGCGCACCGTCCACAGAACGCTGGTGCCGCCGTTCGACCAGCCGAGCAGCGAGATGCGGTCGCCCTTCACCTCGGGCCGCTGCTGCAGCCAGCGGCGCGCGGCGAGCGCGTCGGCGACGCGTTCGTGGTCGGAGCGGATGGTCTGGTTGCGGTCGTTGCATTCGTTGCCGAGCCCGCGCGGCCCGTAGCTGTCGGGAAACAGCACGACGAAGCCCAACTTGACGAGTTGCTGCGCCCAGTCGCGATATCGCGTCCGCATCGTGCCCGACGGATTCATCAGACCGGCGCAATTGTGCATGGCCACGACGGCTGGGAACGGACCGTTGCCCTCGGGTCGAAACAGCATGCCCTTGAGGGTGAGATCGCCTTCGCGGAAGTCGACGGCCTCCGCTCCCGCCGCCAGGGCGACCGTGCCAGGAAGCATGGCAAGCAGCGTCGCGGCCAGCAGCAAGGCCGAGACAGTGGTCGGAACAGGCGACGCGTAGCGCTGCATGAGCGTACCCTGAGCGATCACGGTTCTGTATGACGATAGCACGACACCCGCAGGTACGATGCCGCCGGTGAACAGAGGCTGAACCGAGTCCGGCCCTTGCGACCGATCACCGCGTGCGGGCTTTACGGGGCATGCTTTTCAGGGCCAAATGCCGCGCGAAGGTGCGTCAGCACCCGCAAGAACGGGAGGAATGTCATGAAACGCTTGAGCCAACTCGTAGTGGCGGCGGCCTGCCTCGTCGCCCCGCTCTCGGCCCACGCCCAGGGTGCCGGGACGAGCGGCTTGCCGCAATTCCAGGTCGATGCGTTCTGGCCGAAACCGCTGCCGAACAACTGGATTCTCGGCCAGGTCTCGGGCATCGCGGTCGACCGCTTCGATCACATCTGGGTGGTGCAACGGCCCGGCTCGCTGACGCCACGCGAGCGCGCCGCCGAGCAGAACCCGCCGATCTCCAAATGCTGCGCCGCTGCACCCCCGGTGCTGGTCTTCGATGTTTCCGGCAATCTCATCAAGACCTGGGGCGGCCCCGGCGAGGGCTATCAGTGGCCGCAGGTTGAGCACGGCATCTACATCGACGGCAACGATTTCGTCTGGCTCGCCGGCAGCGGCGACAAGGACGGCCAGCTCCTGAAGTTCACCATGGACGGCAAGTTCGTGCTGCAGATCGGCAAGTCGGGCGAGGGCCATGACAGCAATTCGACCGAACGGCTGGGATCGCCCGCCGACATCGCGGTCGACACGGCGGCCAAGGAGGTCTATGCCGCCGACGGCTACGCCAACCGGCGCATCGTGGTGTTCGATTCCGAGACCGGCGCCTACAAGCGGCACTGGGGCGCCTACGGCAAGAAGCCGAGCGACGAGAAGCTGCCGCCCTACGATCCGGCAAAGCCCGCGTCCGCCCAGTTCGGCAATCCCGTGCATTGCGTGCGCATCGACAAGGACGAGCTCGTCCATGTCTGCGACCGCACCAACGACCGCCTCCAGGTGTTCCGCAAGGACGGCACCTTCGTCGCCGAATATTTCTACGAGAAGAACACCCGCGGCACCGGCTCGGTCTACGAGATCGCCTTCTCGCCGGACAAGGCGCAGAAGTACATTTACATGGTCGATGGGGCGAACGGCGAGGTGCGGATTGTCGATCACGCGTCGAAGGACGTGCTTGGCAAGTTCGGCCGGGTCGGCCGCCAGGCCGGTGAGTTCACCGCAGTCCACAACATCGCCGTCGATCACCAGGGCAACATCTATACTGCCGAGGTGGCGACCGGTGCCCGCATCCAACGGTTCCGGCGCATCGACGCGCAGAACTGAAGCGGCTTGCGTCCGATCGTCGTGGTCGGGGTCGGCTGAGATTTGTTTTGGCCGACCCGATCGTGGCACCTTTCTACTTTATGCGCCGTCATTCCGGGGCGCTGCCAACGGGTCCGGCCTCTGGCCGGCCCGATGACAGGCTCCGCACCGAATTCGGAATCCAGAATCAGCGCGCGAAGTCTGGATTTCGGGTTCCGGCCTGCGGCCGGCCCCGGAATGACGGCGTTTTCGTGGTGGACGAGACGACGCCTGGACACGAACGTCAGGGCTTTGACCCCGCGCGCGGAAACATTATCTTTGTGAACGCTTCGTCGCCGCGGCGACACCAAGGATAGATCGGTCCAGGAGGTTGTTCGTGCTCAATCGCTTCGATCCAAACTCACCGTCGGCGGGCGAAGCGGAGGTGAAGTATCTGGACGGCGACTTCCGGGTGATCCGGCCCGGCGCCTTCGTGCGCTGCGCGGTTACCGGCAGCATGATCCCTCTCGAAGAGCTCAAATACTGGAGCGTCGAGCGCCAGGAGGCCTATGCCGGTCCCGAGGCCGTGCTGCGGCGCCTGCATCCGCCGAAAGCACCGGCTTGAGACGCCGGGTGCTGTGTCCGCTTCCTGGGTTTCCCCGCCGCTGAAGCCGCCGCTTGTCATTGCGGCAGGCTCACGTGCCGCCCCAACGTCGACCTCGCGAACTTCTTCACGCTCGCCGGTTTGCCGAGGTAATAGCCCTGCGCCTTGTGGAAGCCCATCTCGCGCACGGTGAGAAAATCGGCTTGCGTCTCGACACCTTCGGCAACCGTGCGCGCCCCATAGCCGTCAGCGAGCTCGAGAATCCGGCGACACACCGTCTGCTTCAGACGATCGTTGGCGCAGCCGGTGACGAATTTGCGATCGACCTTGATCTCGCAGAAAGGAAAGTCGTCGAGGCGGTCGAGTTCCGGCCAGTCGGTGCCGAGATCGTCGATCGAGACGGCGATGTTGTGAAACCGCAGGTGTCTCGCGAGCGACCTCGCGAGCTCGAGGTTACGGATGATCTCGGTGCTGCTGATCTCGACGGTGAGGCCGGCGAACGCCGGGTGATCGGGAATCCGTTCGCAGAGGTCCTTGACCGACTCCTCCGTCTGGAGAAAGGCGATCGGCAGATTGATCGAGAGGTCGATCTTGCCGCGCTGGGTGACGAAGTAGTGCCAGTCCTCGATCGCCCGGCCGATGACGAATTCGGAGAGGGCGCGGAAATGCGGGTCGCCGTCGTCCGGTATGAAATAGGCGGCCGGAATGATTCCCCAGGTCGGATGCCGGATGCGCGCGAGCCCTTCGGCCTGGCTGACCGAGAGCGAACGGACGTCGAACTGGGGCTGGTACCATAGCTCGAGCCAGCCGGCGCCCAGGGCCTCGCCGACGTCGATCGGAGGATCGGCGATCTCTTCCGTCGGCAGGAGCGAGGCGACGCTGCGGCGCAGGGTGGCCGCGCCGAACGGCGTCTCGACCTGCGGCAGCATCGCAATCTCGAGGTGCTCGGCCAGCTCGCGGGTCGCGGCCGCCGCCGGGCAGTCGCCCGGACCGAGCAGCAGGACCTTGCCGTCGAATCCCTTCGACGCGAGCGTCTGCATGATCTCTGCCGCCTCGGCACCGATCGCCGAGGGGCCGAGCACGATGAGGTCGGGCAGATGGGTATCGAGCGCGACGGCGAGGTCGGCTGCGCCTGGAATTTCGCTGGGGACGAATCCGAGATCCTCGAATGCGTCCGTCAGAAAGGTCCGGACGTGGACCTTGTCCTCGGCGACGCAAACGCGCGGTCTCACTTTTCGTCTCCCGAACGTCACGATGTTCGTCGCGTTCTGTAGTCCTTGCCTTTGCATACACGCCCCCTGTGTGCTCGACGATTGTGCCGCGGACAAGCGGGGGGAAATGTGGCCTTTGCTGTGAGATCACAGCAACTTGGGGTAAACCTTAATGTCGAGAAACAAAGGCAATTTCTAACGATCGCGGGCTCACCGATTGTTTTCTCGCACCGACGCGACGCGAGCCGGCGCCGGCAAGTGTCGGCCCGGTCTCGCAAATGCGTTTGAGGTGTGCGCCTTCGTGATCACGCTCCGAGCTTGCACGAGCCACGGAACCCGTGCCTCACCGGTTAAGTCGCCGCCGCGCGGCGTCGATCACCATGCGCGCGAACCCGTCGCCGGCGACCTTGAGGCTCACCGGCAAGGCGACCGCGCGTGTCGCAAGGTCAAGCGCGGCGGGATCGCCCGCGAGCCTTGCCAAGTCCTTTTCCGTGGTGAGGAGGGTCAACCGCTGCGCATCGGCCTCCGCGATGAGATGTGCGATCTCGTCTGCCGTATAGCGGTGGTGGTCGGGAAAGCCGCGGCGCACGGCGACGGCGATGCCGCTCGCCTCGAGCGTCGCAAAGAACTTGTCGGGATCGGCGATCCCTGCGAATGCGAACGCACGCGTGCCGGCAAGCCTCGTGACAGCGGCCGGATCCGGGACGAGATCGCCGCGAAAGCGGGGCAGGCGGCGCTGATCGGCGGCGGCGATCGCCGCCGCGGCGGCGTGGCCCGGCGGCCCGATCACCAGCACAGCGTCGGCATGGTCGAGCTGGGAAGCGAGCGGGGCGCGCAGCGGGCCGGCAGGAAACACGCGGCCGTTGCCGATGCCGCGGCGGCCGTCGAGCACGGCGATGACGAGGTCCTTGGCGAGCGACGGATTCTGCCAGCCGTCGTCCATGACGATCGCTCCGGCCCCGGCGGCGATCGCGGCGCGGGCGCCGGCCGGACGGTCGCGGGCAACGATAGTCGGCGCGACGCGGGCAAGGAGCAGCGGCTCGTCGCCGACGTCCGCGGCAGGCTGCGCGTCGACGCGCACCGGCCCGGCCAGCGAGCCGCCATAGCCGCGAGTGAGAAAGAACGGCCGGCGCCCGGCTTCGGTCAGGAGCCTCGCCACCGCGATGGCGGTCGGCGTCTTGCCGCTGCCGCCGACGGTGAAATTGCCGATGCAGAGAACGGGCACGCCCGCGCCTCCAGCCGGGCTGCGCCATGCGGCGCGCCGCGACGAAGCCATAGGCCGCCGCGGCCGGGGCGAGCAGACGCGCCGCGGCGGCGTCGCTTCGCCACCAGAAGCCAGGCTCACGCATCAAGCTCACGCATCGCCGGAATTCTTGATCCGCAGCTGCATGAAATAAGGCTCCAGCGCGCCGATCGTGCGTTCGAGGGCGCCGCCGAGCCGGTCGACGCACTGTTTCGCGGCGGCCGCCGTGCGCTGGCGCGCCGTGCCGTCCTCGATCCACGCGGCGATCCGCTCCGCAAGCGTGCCGGCATCGGTCACCGTGTCGGCACCACCGCAGCCGTCGAGCTCGTCATAGATCTCGGCGAAGTTCTCGACATGCGGACCGTGCAGGATCGCCGCTCCGAACCGCACCGCCTCGATCGGGTTTTGGCCGCCATGCCGGATCAGCGAGCCGCCCATGAAGACGATCGGCGCCAGCTCGTAGACGAGGCCGAGCTCGCCGAGAGTATCGAACAGGTAGACGTCGGTGCCAGTGCCGGGCAAATCGCCGCGCGAGCGCAGGCCTGACCGTAGCCGCGCCGTGGTCGCGATGTCGGCGACCGCCGGCCCGCGCTGCGGATGACGCGGTGCGATGATGGTCAGGAGTGCGGGGAACGTCGCCGCGAGGCGGCAATGCGCTTCGATGATTGCGCTCTCCTCGCCCGGATGGGTCGAGGCGGCGGCGACGACGACGCGCCCCTTCGTGGCGTTCGTGAGCGCCGCGAGCTTTGCGGGATCGACGGGCAGCGGCGGCACGTCGAGCTTCAAGTTCCCGGTGGTCGCGATCCGCGGTGCGCCCAGTGCCCCGAACCGTTCGGCATCGTCGGGTGTGCGCACGAGGCACAGGTCGAACCGGCCGAGCAGCGCCTCGATCGTGCGCGGGAATTTTCGCCAGCGCTCGAACGAGCGTGCCGACATTCGGCCGTTGACCAGGACCATCGGGATGTGCCGGTCGGCCGCCGACATGATCAGGTTCGGCCACAGATCGGATTCGACAAACAGCGCGAGGTCGGGCCGCCAGTGGTCGAGAAAGCGCGCCACATAAGGCGGCAGGTCGAGCGGGATGAACTGGTGGAGCGCGCCCGGCGGCAGCCGCTTTTCTGCGAGTGCGGCGGACGTCACCGTGCCGGTGGTGGCGAGCACGCAGAAGCCGCGACCGCGCATGCGCTCGACCAGCGGCAGAACTGCGATGAGCTCGCCGACGCTCGCGCCGTGGATCCAGATCAGCGGACCGGGGGGCCGCGTCGCGCCGGGCTCGCCGCGCCGCTCGCTCATGCGCTCGGCGTGCTCCTTGCCTCGCCGCAGCCGGTAGTCGAGCAAATGCGGCGCGAGCGGCGTCGCCGCGCCGGACACGGCACGATAGGCGGCAAGCGTCGCCGGCAGCCGCTCAGCTCTCGCCGGCATGACGGCCCTTGTCGACGATCGCATAGGCGCGGGCGGTGACCTTCTTGAGGCCCTGCTCGACCGCGACGCGGCACTCTTCGAGCTTTGCTTCATCGGCATCGGTCGGCACCTTCACCGGATCGCCGACGACGATGGCGATCGTGCCGAACGGCAGGTGCACAGCGGAGCGGTCCCAGTTCTTGAGCGTGATGCGACGGCTGGTGGCCATCGCGACCGGATAGATCGGGCGTCCGGAGAGCCGGCCGAGCATCACGATCCCGGGGCCCGCGACCTGCGAGACCTTCGGCACGTCGGCGGTGAGCGCCACGTTCCAGCCGTCTTGCAGCGCCGCCAGCATGGTCCTGAACGCGCCCACTCCGCCCTTGAGGTCGAAGCGGCGGCCGTGGTCGCCGGAACCGCGGATCGGGTCGACGCCGAGCCGCCGCGCGGCCGCCGCGTTGATCTCGCCGTCGCGGTGGCGCGAGATCAGCACCTTCACCTTGTGGCCGCGCCGCAGGAACGGCGTCATGAAGTGCTGGCCGTGCCAGAAGCCGACGATGACCGGGAGCTCGGGCGCAACCCGCTCGTAGAAGTCGGCAGGCTCGAGCACGAGGCGGTTCGTCCACCACACGAGCCGCAGATACTCTGCGGCAAGCAAGCCGATCGCCTTCTGGACTGCGGGCGTTTGAGCAATGCGCCGTGACGACAGCATGCGAGATGGCGGGCTCCCCGTTGAGCGCGGCCGGTCCGATCGGGCGGGCGCTCAGATCCTCGTGGGTGTCTTCTTGCTTCTTGGCTTCTTGGTTCTCAGCGCGACCGCTTGGTTCTCAGCCGCCCGGCCGAAAGGTCAGCCCTCCGGCGAGCATGAGGTTCATGCGATTTGAGCATGATCCAGGGGAAAAAGTCTGCAACTTTCGCTCAAGCCTTCTTGGCGGGGGTGGCCTCCGGATCGAGCAGCCGGTGCAGGTGAACGATGAAATAGCGCATCTGCGCATTGTCCACGGTCTGTTGCGCCTTTGCACGCCAGGCCGCGTAGGCGGTTGCATAGTTCGGATAAACTCCGACGATGTCGAGGCTGTCGAGGTCCTTGAACTCGCTGCTGTCGAGATGGGAGAGCTCGCCCCCGAGCACGAGGTGGAGCAGTTGCTTGGGCTTGGTGTCGTCGCCGGTCATCGATCGTTCCCAAAAAGCCGGCGGTGATGCCGGTCATAAGCGCACCGGTGCATCCGAGGGGCGCAGCAGCCTGCTCAGTGCCCGGTGGCGCGCACGCCCCGCTGCAACGAGCGTGCCATGCGTCGGAACCGCGCCGTTATAGGAAAGCGTGCCTCCTTCGAGGGTGGTCAGAAGGCCGCCGGCTTCGTGCACCAAAAGATCGGCGGCGGCAAGGTCCCAGTCGTGGCTGGCGCCGCCGGCGAACGCGACGTCGAGCGTGGCATCGGCGACCCTCGCAAGCCGCAGCGCCAGCGAATGCACCCGCGGGACGATCACTGCGTCGGGCGCCGCTGCCACAACCTCGTCGACGAGCCGCTTCGGGCCCGACACCCGCACGCCCGCGAGTTCCTCGCCGGCGCTGGCACGGATCGGGTGGCCGTTGCGGGTAACGCCGGTGCCGACGACGCCAAGAAAGAATTCCTCGCTCGCCGGGGCGTAGAGCGCCGCGACAATCGGCCGGCCGTCCTCGACGAGCGCAACCGAGATGGTCCAGTCCGAACGGCCGGCGATGAAAGCACGGGTGCCGTCGATCGGGTCGACGATCCATACGCGGCGCGCCGAGAGCCGCGCCGGATCGTCCTCGGTTTCCTCCGACAACCAGCCGGCGTCGGGCATGAGCGCGGTGAGCCGCTCTTTGAGGAGGGCGTCGACCGCGATATCGACTTCGGAGACCGGGGAATCGTGCTCCTTGGTCCAGGTCTTCAACGGTTTGCGGGAGGCCTCGAGCGCGAGTGCGCCGGCGCAGCGCACCGCATCGGCGAGCGGTGCGGCGACGGTGGTGAGAGCGGCACGGTCATAAGCCGGCAACGGTCATTTCCTCCAGGCGCACCGTCGGCGAATTGATGCCATGCCGGAACACGAGGTCGTTCGCCGGAACGAGGGCGCGGAACATGTCGCGCAGATGGCCCGCGATCGTCACCTCGCTGACTGGAAAGGTGAGCTCGCCGCGCTCGATCCAGAAGCCGGCCGCGCCGCGGCTGTAGTCGCCGGTGACGGTGTTGGCTCCCATGCCGATGAGATCGGTGACGTAAAGCCCATCGGCGATGTCCTCGATGAGCTCGTGCGGCGTGACGTGTCCGGCCTGGAGATGCAGGTTGGTGGACGCGGGCGACGGCACCGACGAGACGCCGCGCTGTGCATGGCCGGTGGTGACGAGGCCGAGCTCGCGCGCGCTCGCGCAATCGAGAATCCAAGTCTTGAGCACCCCGTTCTCGACCAGCGCCCGGCGCGACGCCGCGACGCCCTCGGCGTCGAAGGGCTGGGAGCGCAACCCGCGCGGCCGCAGCGGATCGTCGATGATGGTGACGACTGGGGAGAATATCTCCTTGCCCATGTCGTGCTGCAGGAAGCTCGTCTTGCGCGCGATCGCCGCGCCGTTGATCGCCGAGGAAAGATGTCCGACGAGCGAAGCCGCGACGCGCTGGTCGAACACGACGGGCACGCGGCGCGTCGTGACCTTGCGCGGATTGAGCCGCTTCACCGCGCGCTCGCCCGCAGTACGCCCGATCTTCTCCGCCGCCTCGAGATCGGCGCCATGGCGCGCCGAGGCGAAATCGTAGTCGCGCTCCATCGCGGTGCCTTCACCGGCGATCGCCTCGATCGACACGCCGTGGCGCGATCCGAGATAGGCGCCGCGAAATCCGCCACTCGTCACCAGAACCATGCCACCGATGCCGGCAGAGGCCGAGGCGCCGCCGGACTTGGTGACGCCCTTGACCGCAATCGCGGTACGCTCCGCGGCGGCGGCGAGCGCCTCGAGTTCGTTGACGCTCGGCATCGCCTCGTCGAGCAAGTCGAGGTCGGGCACATCGCGCGCGAGCCATTGCGGCTCGGCGAGACCGGCGAACCGGTCCTCCGGTGCGGCGCGCGCCATCGCGACGACGCGTTCGGCGATCGCGTCAACGGCACCGTTGCCGTGGCCGGAGAGATCGTTGGTCGAAACCACCGCCTGGCGGCGGCCGACGAACGCGCGCAGGCCGACATTGTCGCCTTCGGAGCGCTGCGAGGCCTCGACGCTGCCGTCGCGTACCTCGATCGACTGGGAGATGCCGCGCACCGCGACCGCATCTGCCGCGTCGGCGCCGTGACGGCGGGCGGCCTCGACCAGCCGTTCGGCGATCTGTGTGAGGCCCGATTGATCGAAGAGACTGCTCATGGCGATACGTCGTGGCTCGATTGGGTTGGGAAGGATGCCGGCTGCTGCATCAGAGAGATGGGCATGTCGGCCCCGCAAACAAGCGGATTTGAGCGGGTTCGGCAACGTCTCATCAAGCATCATTTTCGAAGCAGCGCCACAACGGCGGATTAACCAGGACTTTTAAGCGGATCGGGACCTGATCGCGGTAATGTCCGTGTCGACCCGGGGCCGAAAAGAGCTCCGGTCGCGACAGGAATTGGTGAGGCGTTGAATGAGTGCCGGCGTGGCCCAGCCTGCCGGGTCGAGCCGCGAATTGCGGCTCGACCCCCATGCATTGCCGATGCGGTTTCGCGCGGCGGATGCCAATGCCGACGGGCATGTGCGGCTCGTCGAAGTCCATCACGAAGGCGTGGTGGTGCGCCGCTCGGTACGCGGCATGCCGATCGCAGTGGCGCTGCCGGTCTCGGCATTCCTCGGTGTCGCGGTCCGGCTCTATCCGCAGGATCAGACCGGCGCTGCACGCGTTGCCGTCATTCTCGAGCACCGCGATCCCGCGCTGTCGATCCCGCTGTTCTCCGCGACCGACAGCGACGACGTGCTCGCCGAATGGCAGCTGTGGGCCCGCACCTTCGCGATGCCGATGCTGATCGCCGACCGCGACGGCAAGCTATCCGAAGCTTTCCCGCATCTCGGAGCGGTCCGCGTCGAAGCGCCGTCGCCGCGCCGACGTGTCCGCGCGACGCTCGCCCGCCGCCGCCCGCGCATCCTGATGCGCCGTAAGCCCGGGCGCGTCCCGGCGACGGCGGTCGTGCATCGCGAGCGCGAGATCATCGCCAGGAATTAGCGGTCAGCGATGCGCTTCGTTGGCGCTCGCTTTCATGTTCGGACATGACCAAGTTCGATCCTGCGTTCATCGCCGTGGCCCTCGTCCGGCGACCCCGTCGTCGGGCAGCGGTCATGCCGCCATTCGCAATGCGGGATGGCTCGGGACAAGCCCTGCCATGACCATCTGCAGAAGACGAGGACGACCTAACCGGCCCGCAGATACGCGTCGGCCAGCATCCCGGCGAACAAGATCAGCCCGGCGTCGCGGTTGCTCTTGAAGAGCCGCAGGCAGTCGTCGGGGTCGTCGATGTCGATGCGCGCAATCTGCCAGGCGAGATGGCCGGCGAAAGCCAAAAGACCCAGCGCAAAGACGATGCCGGCGCCGGCGAGAACGCCGGAGACTCCGATCAGCACCACCGCGAGGCCGTAGAACAGGGCGAGCATCGGCTTGGTGCGCGGTCCGAACAGCAGCGCCGTCGACTTGATGCCGATCAGCGCGTCGTCCTCGCGATCCTGATGCGCGTAGATGGTGTCGTAGCCGATCACCCAGGCGATCGACCCGGCATAGAGCACGAGCGCGGCGGCATCGAGCCGGCCGAAGACGGCGGGCCAGCCCATCAGCGCACCCCATGAGAAAGCGAGGCCGAGCACGATCTGCGGCCAATAGGTGATGCGCTTCATGAAGGGATAGACGACGACGATGACGAGCGAGGCGATCCCGGTCGCGATGGTGAAGCCGTTGAACTGCAGCAGCACGAGGAGCCCGACCAGCGCCTGTGCGACCAGGAACGCCGCCGCCTGGGCGACGCTGACCTGACCGGAGGGGATCGGACGGGAGCGCGTGCGCTCGACGCGGCCGTCGAGATCGCGGTCGACGATGTCGTTCCAGGTGCAGCCGGCGCCGCGCATGGCGAAAGCGCCGACGAAGAACAAGAGAAGGTGCCACACGCTCGGCAGCGCCTGACGCGCTGCGATGGCCGCGAGGCCGGCCGACCACCAGCAGGGAATGAGCAGCAGCCACGAGCCGATCGGGCGATCGAGGCGGGCAAGGCGCAAATAGGGCTTGGACCACCGGGGGGCGACGCGGTCGACCCAATTGCCGGTCGAGTCCGCGACGCGACCGGTCCCGGCAATCATTTCTGGATGGCGTTACCGGTCAGCGTGTCGAAGGTGTTGGCGCCGGTGCGCTTGTTCTCGAGCGTCGGGCGCGAGGTGCCCAGGGCCTCGCTGAGGCTCGGGCCAGCCATCGCCGCGTTGGCCGGCCCGGCGGCGCAGATCTTCTCCCGCGCCATCTCGGTGCGGCCGTGCACCTGCTTGAGCTGGTTCACAATCTCAGGCGGGATGCCGCACGCCGAAACGCCTTGCTCGGTGAATTTGAGCCACTTCTGCTCAGCCGCGCCATAGGCGGTGATGAGCTTGCAGAGCTCTTCGCGGGGCACGTGCTTTTCGCTCGCCTGCTTGGCGGCCAGTCCCTTCTTCTGGACATCTTCGCGCATCTTGCCGAATTCGACGACGCAAGGCGGCGGAGTTCCTCCACCGCCCATTCCGCCGCCGCCCATTCCGCCAGGAGGGGCGCCCATCGGAGCTCCGCCCATCGGTGCTCCCATCATGGGCGATCCCATCATCGGGGTCGGGGCGGTCATCGGTGCCGGCGACATTGGTGATGGAGTTACGGCAGCCTGCGATTGCGGCGCCGCAGTGGGTGCGTTCCCCGGCCACGGCAGATTCTGTGCGCCGGCTTGAAGCACCGGTGCGACCACAAAGGCCATAACAAAGGGAAGATAGCCGGCCCTTATCATACGGGACTCCCCACCCTCGCCGCCCACCGTATGTCGGCGATTCCGTGTAGAACCGGCTAATAGGGCTAGGATTTGGGCGATTGAGGGGCGGGGGGAACCCCGGCTTTGTAATATTAGACTTAGAATCCAGCCCGCTCACGTCGCCTACCGCGCAAATCGACATGTCCCGTTACGACTTCCGCAGCCCCCGGCTTTTTGTCGCACAGCCCCTCCTCGCTGGCGGGACGGTCGCGCTGGAGCCCGCCCAGGGGCACTACCTTGCAGGGGTCCTCCGCCTGTCGGAAGGGGATCGGGTCCTTGCCTTCAACGGAACCGATGGCGAATGGCTGTGCGCCTTCGCTCCCGTGGGCAAAAAGGTTGCGCTGCGGGTCGAACGCCAGACACGGCCGCAGACCCCGCCCGGCGACCTGCACTATCTGTTCGCGCCGCTCAAGCGGGCACGGCTCGATTACATGGTCCAAAAGGCCGTGGAGATGGGGGTGTCCAGGCTGCAGCCGGTAATGTCCCGGCACACCCAGGCGGAACGGATCAATCTCGAACGTATGCGGGCCAATGCCATCGAGGCGGCCGAGCAATGTGGCATCCTGAGCGTTCCCCAGATCATGCCGCCGCTCGCCCTGGAGCGCGCGATCGCAGCGCTCGAGCCGGACCGACATCTCGTCTTTTGCGACGAGGATGCGCCTGCGGAAGACCCGGTGGCGGCCCTTACCCGCGACCTCGCCAGCGCGGCGGGCGTGCCGCCGGCGCCGGGATCTCCCCTCGCGGTGCTGATCGGTCCGGAAGGGGGCTTCGACGACACCGAGCGGGCCTTTCTGCTGCGCCGGCCGCACACCTCGCGGATCGCGCTGGGCCCCCGGATTCTGCGTGCCGATACCGCGGCGGTCGCCGCGCTCGCCATCGTGCAGGCGGCCGCCGGCGACTGGCGCGGCGAGCCGGCGCCGCCCATTGCCGAATAGCCCTTGCCTCTCAAAGGGCTCGGTATCTGCGTCCTGATCGCAACAGGGTTCGACTTTCGCCAGCGGCGGCTCCTTCTTGACTTGACCCTGCCCCAAGCCCGGGCCACGGTTACCGCCGCGGGCAGGGGGATTTGCCGATGCGTGCAGGTGTTGTCTTCGTTCTGGCGTCGCTGTGGGCGGCTGTTGGGCTGTCTTGCGCCGCCGATGCGGCGACCATCTTCGAGAAAGAGTTCTGGCTGTCCGGGCCGATGTATACGGCCAAGGTGCCGCTGTGCGAGGAGCCCGAGCCGCTGAACATGATCCGGCGGCGCTTCAGCACCAAGGAAGGCAAGTTCTGGAATTCCGACCTCAAGATCGCCGGCTTCGAGCGGATCGAGGAAGTGGCCTGGCAGGCCTGGGCGCCGGGCACGATTCCGCGTCGGTTTTGCAAGGCCACCGCCGTCGTGACCGACGGCGTGCGGCGACCGATGTATTATTCGATCACCGAGGACGGCGGCATGATCGGGATCGGCATCGGCGTCGATTTCTGCGTGGTCGGTCTCGACCGCGAATGGGCCTACCAGCAGAACTGCCAGCGCGCGAAACCATAACGCTGCTTTGCCGCCCTGAGTGGGCGGTAACATGTTCTTGATATGTTCGCGAGGGCGGTATAAGGTTCTCCGTCGGTCTTGCGGGGACTTCAATGCATTCCGTCGGATATTCAATAACTCGCCTTGTGCTTGCGCTCGCGCTTGTGGTCGCGCTCGGCGGCTGCGGTGAAGCCCAGGACCGCCGTCAGAACGAGCCGGGACAGTTCGATTTCTACGTGCTCTCGCTGTCATGGTCGCCGTCCTACTGCGCGGCCAACGCCGAGCGGCCGTTCCGCCGCCCCGACCCACAATGCGGACCCCGGCCGTACTCTTTCGTGGTTCACGGGATGTGGCCGCAGTACGATCGCGGCTTTCCGGAGTTCTGCCAGGTGCCGGCGCCACGCCTTTCCCGCAACATCGTCGGCGCGATGCTCGACCTGATGCCGAGCCCGCGGCTCATCTACCACGAGTGGGACCGCCATGGGACCTGCTCCGGGCTGTCGCAGAGCGCGTATTTCGACACCATCCGCAAGGCCCGCGCGGTGGTGAAGATCCCGAGGCAATATCTTGAGCTTCGCTCGCCGTTGACGGTGACGCCGGATGAAGTCGAGGATGCCTTCGTCGCCGCCAATCCGGGGATGACGCGCGAGGGCATCTCGCTGACCTGCGGCGGCCGCCGGCTCGACGAGGTGCACATCTGCCTGTCGCGCACGCTCCAGTTCCGCGATTGCCCGGAGGTCGAGCGCCGCTCCTGCCGGCGCGACCGGTTGCTGATGCCGCCGGTGCGCGGCGGCTGACGGGCGTTCGCGGCATACAGCACCAGTAGCGTGCGAGCTGAGCCCGGCGCACCATGAACTATCGCCACGCCTTTCACGCCGGAAATTTTGCCGACGTCTTCAAGCACGCGATCCTCACCCGCATTCTCGTGCATCTGCGCGACAAGCCGGCGCCGTTCCGGGTGATCGACCTCCATGCCGGTGCCGGGCTCTACGATCTCACATCTGACGAATCAGCGCGCACCGGCGAATGGCGTGACGGCATCGGCCGCCTGTTTTCAGCCGAGCTTCGCCCTGAGGCGGCCGCGCTCCTCGCGCCTTACCTCGCCGCGGTGCGCTCATTCAACCCCGGCGGTGTGCTGCGCCACTATCCGGGCTCGCCGCTCATCGTTGCCGAGTTTCTGCGCGCCAACGACCGGTTGATCGCGTGCGAGCTCGAGCCTGCTGCGGCCGCGGCGCTTGGCCGTCGCCTGCACGGCATCCGCCAGGCGAAGGCTGTCGCGATCGACGGCTGGGTTGCGCTCAATGCCTACATTCCGCCGGGCGAGCGGCGCGGGCTCGTCGTGCTCGATCCGTCCTACGAGGCGGCCGACGAGTTCCCGCGGCTCGCGGGGGCGCTCATCTCGGCATGGCGCAAATGGCGCACCGGCATCTACATGGCCTGGTATCCGATCAAAAGCCGCGACGGCCCGGATGCTCTCGCGAGAACCCTCGCGCGCAGCGGGATCGAAAAGGCTCTGCGCCTTGAAATCGCGATCGGTCCGCTTGCCGCCGATGGCCCGCTCGCGGGTTGTGGGCTCGTCGTCATCAACCCGCCATGGCGGCTCGCCGACGAGGCGGAGGTGGTGCTTGGCGCCCTGACGGAGCTTTTCGGGGGCGCCGGGCGCCACCGCTCGGACTGGATCGGGGCCGAGTCCGACCAAAAATCGTGATGGAAGCCAATCGGTAAGGACACACACCCTATTTTTCGTCGGCCGACATATGTTAAAGTGTCGCGGGGCTCTGACGTTCGACTCCCGGTGCAGCGGGGAGGGCCTCCTCGGAGGTCGTGGAGTGACTGAGGCCGTATAGGCCGATGCCTTTTCCTGTCTGCGAATGTCCGGCCTGGCCGCCGCGCGTGTGGCCGGCGGTGGGCAACCACAGGGAGAGGAGTTATCCCTATGTCGATGATGGGTACGGTCAAATTCTTCAACGGTGAACGCGGATACGGATTCATCAAGCCTGATGACGGCGGCCGCGACGTGTTCGTGCACATCACCGCCGTCGAGCAGGCGGGACTGAAGGCGCTGAACGAGGGTCAGCGGATCACCTTCGAGGTCGAGCCCGACAAGAAGGGCAAGGGGCCGAAGGCGGTAAACCTCGTCCTGTCCTGATTCCGATGCGGGGCGCGCGTGCGCGCGTCCCGCGTCTTTCCTTCAATTGGTGAGTTGCCAAGCTTCGGCGCCGGCCGGATCGCCGCCGGTCGCACGCGCGCCCGCCGTCTGCAAGGCTGAGAGTGGTGTTGAAGCCGCGAGCCGGAACCTATTGTACCGGCGGCGCCGGCGATGCGAGCGGCATCGGCGGGATCACGATAGCCGGCGATGTCGTCTGAGGGGGCACGTAGTACGGCAACGTCGTGCACGTATCGTAATTGCAACGAAGGTAGCTGTAATCGACTTCCTTCCCTTCTATGCGCCGGTATCGCAGAACGGTCACCAAGTCCGGAACGGCCAACGGTGCGCGGTTCGTCACGTAGACATCGAGCAGGCCGATCGGTCGATTTCGCTCGTCGAAGAAAAACACATTGCTCTGTCCTTCCAGCACGCCGCTGACATAGGCGCGCCGGCTCGTGCGCATGACGACGGTCAGGATATTCGGGCTGCCGACCAGAACGTTCTTCACGTCTCCGGGCAAGTCGACCACGATGGACTTGTTGACCGCGAGCTGTAACGGCGGGGTCGTGTCGGTGGTGATGATGTTGAGGCCGGGGCTCGGAGCGACGGGAGCATTGGCAGGACGATGAGGGGCATTGGCCGGATAGACAGGAAGCTCGGTCGCCGGCGCCGGCTCGAGCGAGACGAGTGTCGCCATCGCGGCTGCAAGCGCCGCGATGGCGACGAGGGTGGTCCGAAGTGCCATGCCTTCCTCGATTGGTAAATGAAGCGTCACTTTACCAACGGCACGGCTAAAGCTTGGTTAATCGGCGCACTGCGAAGCGGCCGGTGTTCGCCCGAAGATCCGCGGCAAGTCAGCAACATCCGTAATCGGCGGAGGCGAACGAAAAAGCCCCGGACGGTAGGTCCGGGGCTTTCGTTTCCATCACGACTGCTTGCGCGAGAGCCACTCAGAAGTGGTAGTTCACGCCGCCGCGGATGATGTTGGTGGTGAAGTCGACCGTGTTGCCTCCGGGGAAGCCGCAGGAGAAGCCGCACGAGGTGTTGCCGAGGTCGACATAGAGATACTCGGCCTTCGCCGACCAGTTGGGCGCGAAGGCGTATTCGAGGCCCGCGCCGATGGTCCACCCGACATTGGTCTGGTTGACGCCGGTCGTGAACGGCGTCGTGGTTTCGATGTTGCCGACCGCGAGACCGCCGGTCACGTAAGGCATCCAGCGATCGATCGCGACGCCGGCGCGGCCGCGCACTGTCGACAGGAAGTGATTGGCCGTCGTGCACACGTTGCCGAAACAGCCGGCGAAGCCGTTGGCAGCGCTGTTGCCCTTGATGTCGGTCCAGTCGATGTCGCCTTCGACGCCGTAGACGAACTGGCCGAACTGCCAATTGTATCCGAGTTGGCCGCCGACCAGACCCCCGTTGACGTTGAAGTTTGTGCCGAGCGCGCTCCAGTTCGTGCTGCCCCAGCCGTAGCCGGCGTTCGCACCGACATAGGCGCCGGTCCAGTTGAAGGGCGGCGGCGCGACGTAGACCTGCTGCGGTGCCCGGTACACCGGCCGCGTCATGTCGGCCGCTGCGAGCGGGCCGAGCGTTCCCGTGAGGGCCACGAGGCCCGTGGCCGCGAACAGAAAGCGGTTCATATTTCTTTTCCTCCAGTTCAGCGTGGCTGCACGTTATGGCAATATCGATCCGTGTCTAGTGAAGAAAATGCACACCATTCCACTATAAATTTCATGGTTTACGGAAGGTTACACACGAAATGGAACTGTGACATCTCCAGTCTATTCTAACGGATACTGTCTAGATATTGCCGCAAAGCGGCCTTTATCAAGTATATTTGCCGCGATGCCGCCAAAATCTGCTTTGTCGCCTCTCGAAAACAGCGCTCCGGCGCTCTGGATCGGGGGCGAGGGCAGGCCACATGCGCCTGCAGCCGCCGCGTCAAGGCATCGGACAACGGGCCTGCCGCGGCATTCTTCAGGAACTCTGATCGCAGCCCCTTGGTTAAGCGCCGCTTAATCCCGGCGGTGGGCAAAAGTTAGGGATAATCATCCGTATAGGAGCGGCGTCCGCGGCCGTTGCCGAACGTCTGTTGTGGCCGGCGGCCGGACATCGATCGTCTCGGCTTGCCGATGCCGCAGCCTTCGTGCGAATCCATCGCCATGGCTTCCGACCCACGCGTTGCAGCAAGCGCTCTCGTCACCGGAGGGGCGCAGCGGATCGGCCGCGCGATCGTGCGCGCGCTTGCCCGCGCGGGATACGCGGTCGCGATCCATGCGCATCGCTCGCTCGCGGCGGCGGAGGAACTCTCCGCCGAAATCGCGACGGCCGGCGGCCGGGCGGCGGTGGTCGCCGCCGATCTCGCAATCCACGAAGATGTCATCGGCCTCGTCGCGGCGGCGGCCGGTGAGGTCGGGCCGCTGACGCTGCTCGTCAACAATGCGAGCGTGTTCGAGCCGGACGGCATCGGGTACCTCGACCGCGCGCGATTCGACCTTCACTACGCCGTCAACGTTCGCGCACCGGTGTTTCTTGCCGAAGCCTTTGCCGCGCAGGCCGCGGCATTGCCGGACGGCACCGACGCCTCGATCGTGAACCTGCTCGATCAGCGCATCTACAAGTCGACGCCGAATTACCTTTCTTATGGTCTTGCCAAGAATGCGCTTTATGCAGCGACGACGACGCTTGCCCAGGCGCTCGCTCCGCGGGTGCGCGTGAATGCCATCGCGCCCGGCCCGGCGCTGCCCAACACGCGCCAGGATGCCGAGACCTTCGCCCGGCTTTCCCGCGCGATGCCCCTCGGGCGGGGGCCGTCGCCGGAGGAGATCGCCGAGGCCGTGCTGTTCCTCGCGGGCGCGCGCAGCGTGACCGGCCAGACCATCGCGGTGGACGGCGGCCAGCGCTTGAGCTGGCGAGGCGATCCGGCGAGCAGCGATTAGATAGGAAGCGAGCGCCCGCGTCCGATTCCACCGCGGCCCACATCGGCCGCGCTAAGATGTGACATGCAGAAGAAGAACCTCGACCCCGAAATCGAGCTCAAGGACGACGAGGAAGAGCCCTCGCTGCCCGATCTGCCGGACGACGGCGGGGTGGAGATCGAGTCGGCCGGCAGCCTCGGCCGCGGGCGCGACGTCATCGCCGAGGCGGCGCGCCATGCGCCTTCGGCGCCGGGTGTCTACCGCATGATCGGCGCCGGCGGTGACGTGCTCTATGTCGGCAAGGCGAAGAACCTCAAGAAGCGCATCCTCGCCTATGCGCGGCCGACCGGCCTCGTCTCCCGCATCGCCCGCATGGTCGCAGTGACGGCCAGCATCGAGTTCGTGTCGACCGCGACCGAAACCGAGGCGCTGCTGCTCGAGGCGAACCTGATCAAGCGCCTGCGGCCGCGCTTCAACGTGCTGCTGCGCGACGACAAGTCGTTTCCCTACATCCTCATCACCGCGGGCGAACGGCCGGCGCAGATCGTGAAGCATCGCGGCGCCCGCAACCGCGAGGGCGATTATTTCGGGCCGTTCGCCGCGGTCAATGCGGTGAACCGCACGATCACCGCGCTCGAGCGCGCCTTCCTGATCCGCTCGTGCTCCGATGCCGTGTTCGAAAGCCGCACGCGGCCGTGCCTGTTGTTCCAGATCAAGCGCTGCTCGGCGCCCTGCACGGGCGAGATTTCACGCGCCGGCTACGACGAGCTCGTGCGCGAGGCGACGAACTTCCTCTCCGGACGCAGCCGCGCGGTGAAGGACGACCTTGCCGAGGAAATGGATCGCGCCTCCGAGACGCTCGACTTCGAGCGCGCCGCGGCGCTGCGCGACCGGCTGGCCGCGCTCTCCGCGGTGCAGGCGCGCCAGGGCATCAATCCCCGCGGTGTCGAGGAGGCGGACGTGTTCGCCATCCACCAGGATGGCGGATTCAACTGCATCGAGGTGTTCTTCTTCCGCACCGGTCAGAACTGGGGCAACCGCGCCTACTTCCCGCGTGCCGACCGCACCCTGTCGCCCGAGGAGGTGCTGGGCGCGTTCCTCGCGCAATTCTACGACGACAAGCCGTGCCCGCGCCTCATCCTGCTGTCCCACGAGACCGAGGACTGCGCGCTGCTCGCCGAAGCGCTGTCGATCAAGAGCGGGCGCAAGGTCGAGATCAGTGTGCCGCAGCGCGGCGAGAAGCGCGAGCTGATCGCCCATGCGCTCGCCAATGCGCGCGAAGCGCTCGGGCGCAAGCTCGCCGAGGCGGCCTCGCAGCAGCGCCTGCTGGCGGCGCTCGCCACGAGCTTCGGCCTCGCCGCGCCGCCGCGGCGCATCGAGGTCTACGACAACAGCCACATCCAGGGCACCAATGCGGTCGGCGCGATGATCGTCGCCGGGCCGGAGGGGCTGCGCAAAAATCAGTACCGCAAGTTCAACATCAAGTCGGTGGAGCTCACGCCGGGCGACGACTTCGGGATGATGCGCGAGGTGCTACGCCGCCGCTTCAAGCGGCTCCTCGATGAAGTGCCGCGCCCGGCTTCCGCGGCAACGGCCATCGATAGGCCGCACACCGATGTAGGTGCGCCCACAGGTGATGCCGGAGCGCTGAAACCTTCCGCATCACCCTCATCATCTGCCGATGAGCCGGAGCGCGAGCCGTCGCCGGCCGACGTGCCGGCGGTCGATGCGGGCGAAGCGGCCGATGCCGGTGAGGCGGCTGCCGATGCGCTCGAAGCGGGCGGAGCGGCGGACCACGACGCCGTCGCCTGGCCCGACCTCGTCCTGATCGACGGCGGCGCCGGGCAGCTCAATGCCGCCCGCCAGACCCTCGCGGAACTCGGCCTTACCGACGTACCGATGGTCGCGATCGCGAAGGGGCCGGACCGCGATGCCGGCCGCGAAACCTTCCACATGCCGGGGCGGGCGGCGTTCAAGTTGCCGCCGCGGGATCCGGTGCTCTATTTCGTCGAGCGTCTACGCGACGAAGCGCATCGATTCGCCATCGGCTCCCACCGCCAGCGCCGCCGTCGCGACATCCGCGAGGCCGGCCTGCAGGAGATCGCCGGCATCGGGCCGACCCGCAAGCGCGCGCTGCTGCGCCATTTCGGAACGCTCAAGGCGATCGAGCGAGCCTCGGTCGCCGACCTGCGCCAAGTTTCCGGCGTCAGCGACGAGACTGCGCGACGGATTTATGACTTTTTCCACGATGCCGGCCGCTGAAGAGGCGGTTTATTGGGCATATCGTGAAAAATTCCGCGTCTGCGAGGACTTTTGCCGGACGCCCGGTGCGTCTATGTTGGGGGGTATGGATGCAGCCACTTCACATTCGTTGAGGGGACGGCCGCTGGCCATCCCCAACCTTTTGACCTATGGACGGATCGCCGCGGTTCCCGTCGTGGTTGCCTGCCTGTACTGGCAGAGCATCCTCAACGGCGGGCTGTGGCTGCGCTGGGTGGCGCTCGCGATCTTCATCGCGGCCGGCATCACCGACATTCTCGACGGCTATTTCGCCCGCAGCCTCGGCCAGCAGTCGAGCTTCGGACGGATGCTCGACCCCATCGCCGACAAGCTCCTGGTTGCATCCTGCCTGCTGATGCTCGCCGCCGACGAGACCATCAGGGGCTGGTCGCTGTGGGCGGCGATCGTGATCCTGTGCCGCGAAATCCTGGTGTCGGGCCTGCGCGAGTACCTCGCCGAGCTGCGAGTCAGCGTTCCCGTCACCCGGCTCGCCAAATGGAAGACGACGGCCCAGCTCGTCGCCATCGGCTTTCTGCTGGCGGGACAGGCGGGTGACCAAGTCATCCCGGTCGTCACCTTGACCGGCCTCACCCTGTTGTGGGTGTCGGCGATCGTGACGCTCTATACCGGCTACGACTACTTCCGCGCCGGCGTGCAGCACCTGATCGAGCAATGAGCGTGAAGATTCTCTATTTCGCGTGGGTGCGCGAACGGGTCGGCAAGGCCGAGGAGACGGTCGAGCCGCCGGCCGCGGTCGCGACCGTCGGCGACCTCATGGGCTGGCTCGCCGGACGCGGCGAGGAATATGCCCACGCCTTCGACAATCCGAAGGTGATACGCGCGGCCATCGACCGGGCCCACGTCAAGGCCACGACCGCCATCTCCGGGGCGCGCGAAATCGCCTTCTTCCCCCCGATGACGGGAGGGTAGATTCTGCTCCCTCTCCCTGAAAGGGGGAGGGTCGGGGAGGGGGTCTTGGCGGTTCGACGAAGGACGTGCTTTGTCTCCCGCGATCCCCTCCCCGACCCTCCCCTTTCAAGGCTATCGAATGCACACATCTTTCCACGCGCGATCGAATGCTGAAAAAAGTCGAGTTTTTTCAGCGGTTGCTTGGCCCCCGGAAACAAAGCATTTCGGAATCGGGGTCATCTAAGTGTCTGTTTTCGAGTCGGTTTCTGAGAAGTGTGAATCCGATAGCCTTTTCAAGGGGAGGGAGTACAACGCGGAGCGCGATGGAAATGTCAGCGACCATTCGCCTGCAGAGCGAAGATTTCGACGCCGCGGAAGAGGCGCGACGGCTCACGGCCGGACGTACCGACGTCGGCGCGGTCGTCACCTTCACCGGCATCTGTCGCGGCTCGGAAGCCGGCGCCCCGGTCGCCGCGCTCACCCTCGAGCACTATCCCGGCATGGCGGAGGCCGAGATCGGCCGCCATGTCGAGGAAGCGCAGGTGCGTTGGCCGCTCATGGGCGTCACCGTGATCCACCGCTACGGCCGTCTCGTGCCCGGCGACAACATCGTGCTGGTCGTCACCGCGGCCTCCCACCGCGGCGACGCCTTCGCGGCGGCCGAGTTCCTGATGGACTACCTCAAGACGCGGGCGCCGTTCTGGAAGCAGGAGGAGCGGCCCGACGGCACGACGTGGGTCGCCGCCAAGGACACTGACGACGCCGCAGCCGATCGCTGGGAGAAGCCTCGCCACGCGGCGGAGTGAGTAGCTCACATCGATTTTCGTGCCAGACGAAGGTGGTGACGCCCGCGCGGAAGGCACTGCGTCCTCCCTCTCCCGCACTTGCGGGGGAGGGTCGGGGAGAGGGCCTCTGAGTCTCCACGTGCCACGGCGAATGAGATCGGCCAACCGCCGCGTCCCCCTCCCCCGCAAGGCGGGAGAGGGAGTTACCCCAAAATCTTGTCCAGCGTGATCGGAAGGTCGCGCACCCGCTTGCCGGTGGCGTGATAGATCGCGTTGGCGATCGCCGCCGCGACGCCGACGATGCCGATTTCGCCGACGCCCTTTATGCCGAGCGGATTGACGAGCGCGTCGGGCTCGTCGACGAAAATCACCTCGATGGCGTGCACGTCGGCATTCACCGGCACATGGTACTCGGCGAAGTCCGCGTTCATGACCCGGCCGAAGGCGTCGTCGATCAACGCTTCCTCGTGGAGCGCCATGCCGATGCCCCACACCACCCCGCCCATGATCTGGCTGTGTGCCGTCTTGGTGTTGATGATGCGCCCCGCCGCCACGGCGCTGACGATGCGGGTGACGCGGACGACGCCGAGCTCCTCGTCGACCTTCACCTCGGCGAAGATCGCCGAGTGGGTGTTGCGCGCGTGCTTGTGGCCCTCGCGGTCGTCCTTGAAGTCGCTCCCGCGCTTGCGCACGATGCGGGTGGCGCCGCCGTGGCGCATCGCATCCGCTATCGAGACGGCGCGGCGGGGATCAGCCCGGCTCACGATCTTGCCGTCGATTAGGTCGACGTCACCCGGCCTCGCCGACGCGAGCGGCGAGTGCGGCATCGTCTTGGCGAGGCGCAGGAGCTCTTTGCGGATCTCGTCGGCCGCGTTTGTGATCGCCTGCGACACCGAAGCCGCGGTCCATGATCCGCCCTCGACCTGCGCCAGCGGCAGCGAGGAGTTGCCGAGCTTCACGGTGACGTTGTCGAGCGGCAGGCCGAGCTTGTCGGCGGCCACCTGCGCCATGATGGTGTAGGTGCCGGTGCCGATGTCGGATGCCGCGCAGGCGATCTCGGCGTGACCGTTCGCAGTCAGCGTGATGCGGGCGTCGAACGGCATCCGCAGGGCGTCCCAGACGCCGGTCGCCATGCCCCACCCGACGAGATCGGTGCCGTCCCGCATCGAGCGCGGCTCAGGGTTCCGTTTCTCCCAGCCGAAGGTCTGCGAGCCCTCCCGATAGCATTCGCGCAACGCCTTGCTGGTGTACGGAAAGTCGTTGTTCTGGTCGCGCTCCGAATAGCAGCGCAGACGCAGTTCCATCGGATCGACCGCGAGCGCGACGGCAAGCTCGTCCATCGCGCATTCGAGTGCATAGACGCCGGTCGCGGCGCCCGGCGCGCGCATGTCGCATGAGGTCGGCCGGTCGAGCCGCACCAGCTTGTGCACGTAGTTCGTGTTGGCGCAGGTGTAGAGGAGGCCCGACCAGGTGGTGTCGTTGCGGAAAAAATCCTCGTACTGCGACGTCTCCGCGATCGCCTCGTGGCTGATCGCATCGAGCGTCCCGCCGCAGTTGGCGCCGAGTGCGAGGCGCTCGATCGAGGCCGGCCGGTGGCCGAGCCCGTACATCTGCCTGCGGGTGAGAACGAGACGGACCGAGCGCTCGAGCGCGCGCGCGCCGAGCACCGCGAGAACGCCCTCGTATTGCGGGCGAAGCCCCGAGCCGAATGCGCCGCCGGTATAGGGCGACATGACGCGCAGGTGCTCTGGCTTCATCTTGCACACGCCGTGCAGATAGCGCTGCACGTTCTGCACGCCCTGGGTCTTGTCATAGACCGTGAGCTTGCCGCCGCCGTTCCAGATCGCCGTGGCGGCATAAAGTTCCATCGGATTGTGGTACTCGGTCGGAACGAAATACTCCGCTTCGTGGCGCACCGCGGCTGCGGCATAAGCCTTCTTCGCGTTGCCGCGCGGCTTCGCGGGCCTCTTGAGCTCGAAAGCCCGCTTACGGTTCGCGAAGATGTCGGTGGCATGCCGCTTCTCTTTGTAGGTGACACGCACCAGCGACGCCGCGAATCGGGCGATCTCCCACTCCGTCGCCAGCACCAGCGCGATCGGTTGGCCGCTGAACCACACCTTGTCGTCGTAGAGCGGACGGAACGGCTTGCCCTTGTCGGGCGCGACGTCATCCTTGTAGGCACGGTCCGCCTTCGCCATCGCCGGCCGGTTCTCGTGGGTGAGGACAGCGAGCACGCCTTCGACGCGAAGCGCTTCGCTCGCGTCGATGCGCGCGATGCGACCCTTGGCGATGGTCGAGGTGACGACGCTGCCATAGGCGAGCCCGCTTTCGTTGAACTCGCCGGCATATTTCGCTGCGCCGGTGACCTTGTCGTGGCCGTCGATCCGGGAGACGGATTTTCCGATGTAGCTGTGCATGGGGCTGCTCACGCGATCTTCTTTGTCGATTGCGACTGCGGCGTTCCGTGCGCCGCCTGCGAGAGCGTGCGCACGATCGCGCGCCGCGCGAGGTCGATCTTGAAGCCATTGTGGGTCTGCGCTTTGGCGCCGCGCAGCAGCACGCCGGCGGCGCGTGCGAAGGCGGCGCGGTCGGCGTTCGCGCCCACGAGCGCCGCCTCTGCGGCAGTATCGCGCCACGGCTTGTGGGCGACGCCACCGAGCGCGAGGCGCGCCTCGACGATCCTGCCTCCGTCGAGCTCGAGCGCGGCGGCGACGGAGACGAGGGCGAACGCATAAGAGAGGCGATCGCGGATCTTCAGGTAGGAATAGTGCTTGGCAAATCCTTGGCTGGGCAGCTCCACCGCGGTGACGAGCTCGTCCGGTGCGAGATTGGTGTCGCGCTGCGGCGTAGTCCCCGGCAGGCGATGGAATTCGGCGAAAGCGATGGTGCGGGCGCCGCCAGGTCCGGCGACATGAACGGTGGCGCCGAGCGCGGCGAGCGCAACGCACATGTCGGAGGGGTGGGTCGCGATGCAAGCTTTGCTGGTGCCGAGAATGGCGTGGCCGCGATTGAGGCCGTCGATGGCCGGACAGCCGCTGCGCGGCTCGCGCTTATTGCAGGGCGTCGCGGTGTCGTAGAAATAGGCGCAACGGGTCCGCTGCAGCAGATTGCCGCCGGTCGTCGCCATGTTGCGCAGCTGCGCCGACGCTCCCGCGAGGATCGCACTCGCGAGCAGCGGATAGCGTTTCTCGATCAGAGGGTGATAGGCGAGGTCAGAATTCGGCACCAGCGCGCCGATGCGCAATCCGCCGCCCGGCGTCCCCTCGACTTTGGTGAGCGGAAGCTGCGAAATGTCGATCAGCCGCGAGGGGCGTTCGACATCCTCCTTCATGAGGTCGACGAGGTTGGTGCCGCCGGCGATGAATTTGGCGGCGGGATCGGCGGCGATCTGGCGCACCGCGTCGGCGACGTTGGCTGCGCGCGAGTAGTGGAAATTGATCATGGCCGCGTCCCCATCGCCTGCTGAATCGCGGCGAGAATGTTGGGATAGGCGCCGCAGCGGCAGATGTTGCCGCTCATCAGCTCGCGGATCTCGTCAGGACTGTGCGCCTTGCCTTCGGCGATCAGACCGGCGGCGGAGCAAATCTGGCCGGGCGTGCAGTAGCCGCACTGGAAGGCATCGTGGTCGATGAAGGCCTGCTGGAGCCGGTGCAGCGCGCCGCCCTTGGCGAGGCCTTCGATCGTCGTCACCTGCGCGCCGTCCTTCATGACGGCGAGCGTGAGGCAGGAGTTCACCCTGCGGCCATCGACGAGCACCGTGCACGCGCCGCACTGGCCGTGGTCGCACCCTTTCTTGGTGCCGGTCAGGTCGAGTCGGTCACGCAGGGCATCGAGCAAGGTCGTCCAGGGTGCGAGCTCGAGGCGTTTTTCGACACCGTTGACGATCAGGGTGACGGGAATTTTTTCCTGGGCTGGGAGCGTCGGCTCCACGGGGCGTGCCACGGTGGTCTTTCGCGCCATATGCAATCTCCAGCGAAGGACAAAGGGACAACACAAGTAAGACAATGACGAGGGGTGCGAACATGTTCCGCCAGCGCCAACGTCACATCATGATAGAGCATCAAATGCGATCGCGTGAGACGACGCAGCGCCGCGCACACCCCGATTTTTGCGCAACAACGTTCGGTTTTGAGCAAAATCGGAAGCACCCGGCTCCGAAATCGCATCCCAATTATCAGCACTCCGGCTGGCGCGCCGCGCCACGGCGTGCTTATGAAGCGGCGGCACTTCGCACCATCGCTCCCGTCGGATCAACCCCCCGTGGTCAAACGCGTCCGCCGCTCCACGCGCCCGCCGAGGCGGCCGTCGTCCGCCGCGCGCGATCCGATCGAGTTCGCCACCGTGCTCGACCTCGTCCGCTATGCCGTGACGCGCTTCAACGAAGCGCAGCTCGTGTTCGCCCACGGCACTCCCGATCCCGTCGCGGAAGCCGCCTTCATCGTCGGCGAGGCGCTGCACCTGCCGCCCGATCGCTTCGAATGGTTCGCTCCTGCGCGGGTCACCGCGCAGGAGCGCGCGCGCATTCTCGGCCTGATCGAAACGCGCATCGCGACGCGCAAGCCGGCCGCCTATCTCCTCGGACGCATCTACGCCGCCGGCGTCGTGTTCCATGTCGACGAGCGGGTGATCGTGCCGCGCTCCTATCTCGGCGAGCTCATCGTCGGCGATACCTTTGCCGGCAGCGAAGACGGCCTCGCCTGGAAGGACCCCGACGAGGTCGCGCGGGTGCTCGACCTCTGCACCGGATCGGGTGCGCTCGCCGTGCTCGCGGCGATGCGGTTTCCCGATGCGGCGGTCGATGCCGTCGATATTTCGGCGGATGCGCTCGAAGTCGCGGCACAAAATGTCCGCGAGCATGGGCTCGGCGAACGCATCACCCTCCTGCGCGGCGATCTCTTCGCCCCGGTCGCGGGAGAGCGCTACGACCTCATCATCAGCAATCCGCCCTATGTCGACGCCGACGGCATGGCTGCCCTGCCGCCGGAGTGCCGGCACGAGCCGGCGCTGGCGCTCGACGGCGGCCGCGACGGCATCGACATCATCGCGCGCATCCTCGCGCAGGCCGGCCGGCACCTGACCGAGGACGGCGGTTTGCTTTGCGAGGTCGGCCGCGATCGTCCGGTGCTCGAAGCGCGCTATCCCGAGCTGCCCTTCCTGTGGCTCGACACCGAGGAGAGCAGCGGCGAGGTGTTCTGGCTCACCGCCGACGCGCTTCGTTGAGTGCGCATGCCGGTGTGGTAAGCTTCGTCAAAACGATGATCACCGGGAGGTCCGCAGATGAAGACCGTCGCTTTCTCGATCGCCGCCGCGGTCGCGCTCGCCTGTTCCACGAGCGCCTTCGCCGCGCAGGCGACTTACTACCAGCTTCCGCCCAACGCCTATCCGCATGACGTCGCGCCGGCGCCCGACGGCACGGTGTGGTACAGCGGCCAGCAGGGCGGCTTCCTCGGCCGCTTCGACCCCAAGACCGGCAAGAACGAGGAGATTCCGCTGGGCCCCGGCGCGGCGCCGCACGGCGTCATCGTCGGCCCCGACGGCGCGGCCTGGGTCACCGAGGGCGGGCAGAACGCGATCGCCCGCGTCGATCCCGCGACCAAGCAGGTCAAGCTGTTCCCGCTGCCGAGGGAGTTCGCCAACGCCAATCTCAACACCGGGACCTTCGACAAGAAGGGCAGGTTCTGGTTCACCGGACAGAGCGGCGTGCACGGCCGGGTCGATCCGGCGACCGGCAAGGTCGACGCCTGGCACTCGCCGCGTCCCGGCAGCTACGGCATCACCACCACACCCGGCGGCGACGTGTGGTTCGCTTCGCTTGCCGGCGATTTCATCGGCAAGGTCGACACCGATACCGGTGCTGTCACCGTCGTCGATCCGCCACGCAAGGGCTCCGGGCCGCGCCGCATCTGGACGGATTCCCACGGCAAGCTGTGGGTGAGCTTCTGGAACGCCGGCGGGATCGGGCGCTATGACCCCGACACCAAAGCATGGACGGTCTATCCGATGCCCAAGAGCAAGTCGGGCACCTATGCCGTCTATGTCGACGACAAGGACCGCGTGTGGGCGACCGACTGGCTCGCCAACGCCATCCAGCGCTTCGATCCCGCAACCGAGAAGTTCGAGACCTTCCCGAGCGACAAGCGTGGCGCCAGCGTGCGCCAGATGCTCGGCCGCCCCGGCGAAACCTGGGGCGGCGAATCCGGCAACGACCGGCTGGTTGTGATCCGGGACCAGTGATCGCGCCTTGAACGCGGCGGTCGGCTGGTGCCGGCCGCCGATGACCTCGTCATTCCGGTTCCCCTTCCTCTGTTTTTGGAGCTGACCATGCGCGCGAAACTGATCGCGTCTACGCTGATGATCTCCGCCCTTGCGATGGGCGCGCCGGCGTTGGCGCAAAACGCAACGTTGTTCGAGGGCGCGCGTCTCATCCCCGGCGACGGCAGTCCGGCGATCGAGAACTCGGCTTTCGTCGTCGAGAACAACCGCTTCACCGCGGTCGGCCGGCGCGGCGAGGTGCAGGCGCCCGCCGGCGCGGCGCGCGTCGATCTCTCGGGCAAGACGGTGATGCCGACGCTTGTCGATATGCACGGCCATTTCGGCTTCCAGAACATTCCTGCCGGGACGATGTCGAAGGAGACCTTCACCCGCGCGAACCTGATCGATCATCTCCAGCGGCTCGCATTCAACGGCGTCGGCGCCGTGGTCGGGGTCGGCGATCTCGTCGACCGTTCCGACATGCATGGCGGCCGCACCGGGTGGGGCGACGTCCCGCTGCGGTTGCGCGAGGAGGTCGTGCCGGGCGCGGCGCTGTTCCACACCTCCGGCGCCGGCATGGCGTGGCCGGGATCGGGTGCGCAGGGCGATCCGTCGCGGGTCGACGTTGCCTATCCGGTGTCGACGCCGGAGGAGGCGCGCGCCGCGGTCGACGACTACGTCAAGATCAAGCCGGACTTCATCAAGATCTGGGTCGACAGCCGCCGCGGCACCAAGAAGACGCTCACGCCCGAGCTCTATGGCGCCATCGCCGACGAGGCCCACAAGTTCAACGTTCCGGTCGGCGTGCACAACGTCACCCTCGCCGACGCCAAAGAGCTGTTGCGCGACGGTGTCGAGGGCTGGCTGCACGTTCCCGTACGCGAGGGCGACGTCGTCGACGACGAGATCGTCGGCATCGTCAAGGACCGCATCGCGCGTGGCGACAAGCCGTGGATCACGCCCAGCCTGATCACGGCCTGGGCGAACACCGCGGGCGGCACCCGGCCGTCCTGGCTCGACGAGCCGCTGCTGCGCGCGACCTATTCGCCGGAGCAGATCGAAAAATACTGGGGCGAGCCGCTCAAGAAGATGTCGCCCGAGGCGCTCGCGCGCGTGCGCAAGAACTTCGAGAATGACGGTCGCAACGCGATGAAGCTGCGGGCCGCCGGCATGCGTATCGTCGGCGGCACCGACACTGGACAGACTCGCTTCCTGATCGGCTTTTTCAATCACCTCGATCTCGAGAGCATGGTGGCGATCGGCATGACGCCGATGGAGGCGATCAAGGCGGCGACCCACGACGGCGCCGAGATGGGCCACTTCGACACCGGCATGGTTGCGCCTGGCAAGAGCGCGGACTTCATCGTGCTCGACGCCAATCCGTTGGAGAGCATCTCCAACACGCGAAAGATCGCCAAAGTCTATCTGCGCGGCCAGGAAGTGCCCCGCGCCGAGCAGGCGGCCAAGTGGCAGCGCGCATTCGGGCAAGCGTCGGGGCGGTAGTTTCTGCACGGGAGGTTGGCTCGCGGCCGCTTTCCCCTCCCCACCCTCCCCCGCACGCGGGGGAGGGAGCCACGCGCCTCCAGCATTTCACCGACCTATTCTCTTGCGCGGTCACAGCGGCTCCATCGCCCCCTCTCCCGCTTGCGGGAGGGTGGGGAGGGGGCCTGCAGCGCCGAGACTTCGTATCCCTCGGCCGCTCACACTCGGTCTCCTTGTCGAACGCGTCGCCTCACTCCGGCTCGATGCCGGCGGTCTTCACGATCTCTGCCCATTTCTTGGTTTCCGAGGCGACGTACGCGCGCAGCGCCTCGGGCGTGCTCGTCACCGGCTCGATGCCGGCGGTGAGGAGTGCCGCCTCGACCGATTTGTCCGCCATCGCGGCTTTGAACGCGGCGCTGAGCTTGTCGATCACCGGCCGCGGGGTCTTGGCTGGTACGAATGCGGCGAACCAGCCGATCATCTCGAAATCGGGCAAACCCGCTTCGACCATGGTCGGCAGGTCGGAAGCGAGCGGCGAGCGCGCCAAGCTCGAAACGCCGAGCCCCTTGACCTTGCCGGCGCGGATCTGCGGCAGGGTCGTGGAGATGTCGGCGAACACCAGCGAAATCTGGCCGCCGAGGAGGTCCGCGACGGCGAGCGGATTGGCGCGGTAGGGCACATGCAGCATCTCGAACCCGCCGCGGCTTTTGAGCATCTCGCTCGCCATGCGCGCCGATGTCGAGCCGGCGCCGAACGACAGCTTGCCGGGATTGGCTTTTCCGTACGCGATGAGCTCGGCGACGGTTGCGGCGGGCACCGACGGGCTCACGGCGAGCGCGAGCGTGATGTTGCCCAGTCTCGTGACCGGTTCGAAATCGGCGATCGGATCGTAGGACAGCTTCTTGTAGAGGTTCGCGTTGGCGGCATGGGTCGTATTGCTGGTGACGAACACGGTGTAGCCGTCGGGCGCCGCGCGGGCGACGTTCGAGGCTGCGGTCTGGCCGCTCGCGCCGGCGATGTTCTCGACGACGACAGTCCAGCCGAAGGCCGCGTTGAGCTTCTGGCCGAGAATGCGGGCGAGCGCGTCGGTGGCGCTGCCGGCGGTGAATGGCACCACGAACCTGATCGCGTGCGATGGATAATCCTGGGCCGGAGCGGAAGCCGGGAGCATGGCGAGCGCGCAGGCCGCCGCAATGTGCACGAGCTTCATGCGTTCCTCCCGGTGGGGCCGCGCGTCAGGCCGCGGTCTGTCTTCCATAGCACGAGGCCGGCCAGCCTGGCTTGCGTGCTTCCCCCTGGTTGGAGCCGAAAGCGACTGTGGCTGCGCGGTGTTATGATGTGGCGATGAGGACCATTCGCATCGGCGCCGGTGCCGGATATTCGGGCGACCGCATCGAGCCTGCGGTCGAGCTCGCTGCACACGGAGAGCTCGATTATCTCGTGTTCGAATGTCTCGCCGAGCGCACCATTGCGCTCGCGCAGGAAGCGCTGCGGCGCGATCCCGAGGCAGGTTTCGATCCGCTGCTTGCCGCAAGGTTCCGCGCGGTGCTGCAGCCCTGCGTCGCCAACAAGGTGAAGATCGTCACCAATATGGGCGCGGCCAACCCGGCCGGCGCCGCGCGCGCCGTGGCGGCGATTGCGCGTGACATGAGCCTCTTCGGACTGACGATCGCGGCCGTCACCGGCGACGATGTCGCAGATGCTTTGCGCAGCCGCGACCTGCCGCTGATCGAAACCCGGGGCCGCGTCGCCGATGTCGCACCGCGGATGGTGGCCGCCAATGCCTATCTCGGCGCCGAGCCGATCGTGACCGCGCTCGCCGGTGGCGCCGATATCGTGATCACGGGTCGCGTGAGCGATCCGGCGTTGTTCCTCGCCCCGCTGATGCACGCGTTCTCCTGGCGCGCGGATGATTGGGATCGGCTCGGCAAGGGCACGCTCGTCGGACATCTCCTCGAATGTGCCGGGCAGATCACCGGCGGCTACTTTGTCGATCCCGGCTACAAGCGGGCGTCGGACCTCGCACGCCTGGGGTTTCCTCTCGCCGAGGTAAATGATGACGGGAGCGCCATCATCACCAAGCTCGCGGGCACCGGCGGTGCCGTCGACCTGCAAACCTGCAAGGAGCAGTTGCTCTACGAGGTGCACGATCCCGCACGCTACGTGCAGCCGGACGTCGTCGCGGACTTCTCGCAGGTGCGATTCGACGTGGTTGGGCCGGATCGCGTCGCGGCGTCCGGCGCTACCGGACGGCCGCGCACCGACACGCTGAAGGTCACGATCGGCTATCTCGACGGCTACGTCGGCGAGGGGCAGATGTCCTATGCCGGCGCTGGTGCCGCCGCCCGGGCACGGCTCGCGCTCGACATCGTGAAGGAGCGCCTCGCGCTCATCGGGATCGCGACGGCGGAGCTGCGCCTCGAGATCATCGGGGTCGACAGCGTGCACCGCGGCGCCTTCGTGGGCTCGGGCGCCGAGCCGAACGAGGCGCGCATTCGCGTCGTCGCCCGCACCGACAGCCTCGAAGACGCGGTCCGCATCGGCAACGAGGTGGAGGCGCTGTGGCTCAACGGCCCGGCGGGCGGCGGCGGGGCTTGGAAATCGGCGCGGCAGGTGCTCGCCACGGCGTCCACGCTGTTCCCGCGGTCGGAGGTCGCGCCGCGCGTGAGCTACGAGGTCACCTGACGATGAAGCTCCGCGAGCTTGCCCATGCCCGCAGCGGCGACAAAGGAAACGTGTCGAACATCTCGGTGATCGCCTACGAGCCCGGCGACTACGCGTTTCTTGCCGAGCACGTGACCGCAGAGCGCGTGAAGGCGCATTTCGCCGACATCGTCGGCGGACCGGTCGAGCGCTATGAGCTGCCCGGCATCGGTGCGCTCAATTTCGTCATGCACGAGGCGCTGGGCGGCGGCGTGACGCGCTCGCTTTCGCTCGATGCCCACGGCAAGACGCTGAGCTCCTCGCTGCTCGACCTCGAGCTCCCCGACCGGCAGCGACCGCCTACCGCTCGTAGCGTCTTGAAATAGCGCAGGTCGGGCGGCGGCTGGTTCTTCACCGTCGGCATCAACAGGCCGTCGCTCGAGAGCATGTAGACCTCGTTGCCGATGCCGATATGCTCGTTTCCTTCGCCGCAGACGCTGTGATTGAACCAGATCGGCTTGTCGGAAACGAAGCGCCGGTAGGTCTTCTTGACGAGCCAGGGCTCGGTCAGCGCGTGGTCGATGGTGGTGATGTCGTCGTGCAGAAGGTTCCCGTCGGCCTTGTCGAGATAGATGCGCTCCTTGATGATGCTCTGATTGTCCTCGTGAAGCGGGATGCCGGTCGCGTCGTAGACGCGGGGGCCTTTCAGGCCGCGGGTTTCCACCACCAGCGTGTCGAACTTGCCGTCGCCGTCCTCGTCGAGCCATTGGCCGATCGAGTATCCGAGGAAGCGCGGCTCCACGTCCATGTTCGAAGGAAAGCCGCGCCCGTCGGTGTAGATGCGCCGGTAATGGTCGTGGTCGCGCTCCATCAGGATGTAGGTGACCTCCGGCGTGACGACGACCTCCATCGGGGCGTAGGCGATCATGATGCGCGGCATTCCTGGCGAGACGCAGGAATAGGTGGGGTCGACGCCCTGGCCGCCTTTGAGCATGTCGGCAAGATTTTGCTGGTAGACCCGCTGATATTCCGGCGTCAGCGGCGGCTCCTGGCCGAGCGACGGCATACCAGGCTTCGGCGGCTTGCTCTCGTCCCAGCGCAGGCCGCCGGCGCCGCCGGCGAGCAGGCCGACATTACCGAACCGCCGCCATTGCCCTTTGAGATCGGGATATTTGGTGTCGTCGAATGCGGCGGCGCTGCCGATCATCGCCACGAGCGCGGCGGCCGCGGCCGTCCCGCGGATCGACCAGTGAACAAGCATGGGCTCCTCCCCGGAGTTTCTTGATGCGCCATGCCGTCAGACCGGCGATGCGCATGCGTCCAAAGCTACATCAGGTGGCCCAATGCGCGAAGGGGAGTGCGCCAAGCGGCGAGTCGCGCGAAGGGCGAGTGGCCGCCGGGATTTCGGCGACAATCCGGGGGTGGGAGCCGGGCCGCGGCGCGCGCGACGGCGGGCGGTCATGCCGCCGCCATCGTCGCGAGAGCGCGGACGCCTTTACCGCTGTCGCCGGCGGGAGGTCGGGGTCGTGTTCGCGGCGGTCGCGCTGTCGCTCTCGAGCGGATCGGCGTTCTGGATTTGGCGGGCGTCGCGCATGATCTCGAGACAGGAGAGGAGCTCGACATAGCTCGCCGGTCCGCCGGTCTTTGTCATGCCGACACACTGGGTCTTATCGTTGGCCGCGTATTTTGCCCAATTCTGCTTGAGCGTGTCCTGGGCTGCGGTCTCATCGGCGAGGCAGGCCTCCTTGTTTCGGCCGAGAACCACGGCCCCGCGCCCGGCAGCCTCGCAACTCGAGACGACCTGCAGCACCGGTGGGCCGCCGCCGCCACCTTTCCCGGCGCCGCGGGTCTGGGCGGACCGTCCCCGCGCCGGGGCGCTCGCGGTCGTGGTGGGAGTGGTCGGCGTGATCGTCTGATCGGACGTCATCGAGTTGGACGGCTTGAGTGCCGGCACGTCGGTCGCCGTCGGCTGGCGGTGCCCGACCGGCGCCTGCGGAACTCCGCTCGGGAGCCCGGTGCCTGGTCCCATGCCTTGAGACGTCGTCGTGCCCGGTAAAGTCAGCGCTCCCGGAGTTTGCGTGCCGGTGGAGGTCATGCCGCCCTGTGCCGAGGCGCCGCCGGCCAGCAAGAGTGATGAGCGCAACTCGGAGGATCGCCCGCCGCATATCCATGCTCCAATCCCCCGCCCCGCGGTACATAGGTAAAGACGCGAAAAACTGCAATCCGAGCAATCCCCGCGAGCGCGGGTAGCCGCGCCGACGATCAATCGGATTGTATCGATCGCCGTGCGAAATTCTGCACCGACCTGTTGTAGAAAACAGCCTGCAAATGTTCGGGCCCGGTGCTATAGGCCCTCCTCGGCGGCAAGAGCGTGCTCGACTGGTTTCGGCATCGACATCATTGCCGCTGGTCACGCCCGGCGGGGCGATCAGCGCAGTCGGTAGAGATGCGATTTAATGTCAACCCGACCTTGCCATCGCCGCTCGAACGCTGCTTGGCCACGTACCAGAAGTACCGGACGGTTGTGGCACGACACGGTGCCACTGTGACAAATCACAGGAGACAACCGGCGAGTTTGCGACCATCCGGCCCTCTCGTCACCGAGGCTTGCGATGGCTGAGAACACGATGAAATCCAGGTTGCGCGACGCGCTGGCGGTCGCGCTGTTTTTTCCCGCCTTGCCGTTCCTGCGCTTCGCCGGACCGCGCCGGACCTATCTCCACGCCGTCCGCGGCCTGCTCGACCGCGCCGGCGTCACCGTGATGGCGAATCACTACTACGAGCCGTCCTACACCGCGGCCGATATCTTTCGCGACCCGGACGAGCCGCGCACGCTCGCCGGCATCGATTGGAACCTGAACGGACAGCTTGCGCTGCTTGAGCAATTCACCTACGCCGCCGAGCTGTTGGCGCTGGAAGGCCGCAGCTATCGCGGACGGACCTTCAGCTACGACAACGGCTGGTTCGGGGCCGGTGACGCCGAGGCGCTCTATTCGATGATCCGGCATTTCAAGCCGCGCCGGATCGTCGAGATCGGATGCGGACAGTCGACCCTCGTGGGGAGGTTCGCGATCGCCGATGCGACCGCCGCGGACCCGCAATACCAGTGCCGGCAGACCTGCTTCGAGCCGTTCGAGAACCCCTGGCTCGACCAGCTCGGCGTCGAGGTGCGGCGCGAGCGCATCGAACGCGCCGATCCGTCGCTGTTCTGGTCACTCACCGCGGGAGACATCGTCTTCATCGACTCGTCCCATACGCAGCGGCCAATGGGCGACGTCGAGTTCGAATTCCTGCACATCCTGCCGCAGTTGCCGGGCGGCGTGCTCATCCACGTGCACGACATCTTCTCGCCGCGCGACTACCCGGCGCAATGGCTCAACGACGAGCGGCGGTTCTGGAACGAGCAGTACCTGCTCGAAGCTTTCCTCTCGTTCAACAGCGAGTTCGAGATCATCTGCTCGCTCAACCACCTCATGCATCTCACGTTGCCGCAGTTCAAGGCGGCGTTTCCGGTGGTCGCTCGTGGCGGCAAGCATCCGTTCGTGGGCTCGTTCTGGATGCGTCGAAAGGAACGTCAGTGAACGGGGCATTCATGATAGATAATCGGTTGGCAAAACAGTCGTCGAACTGACCTGGATCCCGCCTGGATCCCGGATCCCAACTGGACCCCATGGCACACCCCATTTCGACCCTGGGTGAAAAGCTCTCCTATCGCCTGGCGAGGCACCTGCCGGTGGCGACGTGGCGGGCGAAACCTGCCGGCGCGATCGTCTCGTTCACGTTCGACGACGCGCCGGCGAGCGCCGCGAGCGCGGGCGCTCCGATCCTGGAGGCGTTCGGCGTCCGCGGGACGTACTACCTGTGCGGCGGCCTGCTTGGCGGCCTAGGCGATCTCACGCCGCTGCTCGACCGCGGCGAGGCGCGCTCGCTCGCCCGCGCCGGCCACGAGATCGGGTGCCATACCTTTGCCCATACCGACGTGCGTTCGATCGACTGGCCATCGCTGGAGGTCAGCCTGCGCAAAAATGCCGAGGCCCTTTCCGAGATCAGTGGCAGCGGCCTGCGCAACTTCGCCTATCCGTTCGGCGGGATTTCGTTCGGCAAGAAGCTGCGCCTGCAATCGCGCTTCGACACCTGCCGCGGCATCTATCCGGGGATCAATGCCGGCCGGATCGACGCCGGCATGCTCAAGGCGGTTCCGCTCTATTCCAGCACGCTCGATGACGAAGGCGTAAGGCGCTGGATCGCGCAGGCGGTCGCGAAGTCGGGCTGGCTCGTCTTTTTCACGCACGACGTCAGCGAGAGGCCAACCCCCTACGGCGTGACGCCGGACTTTCTCCACGCTGCCGTGGCCGCGGCGGTCGAGGCGGGGTGCGCCTGCATCCCGGTGGCGGAGGCGGTAGATCGCCTGCGCCCGAAACGCTGATTTGCGGTTGATCGCGCCCGCCGGGTAAGTAGGGATACGGCAGCGCCTGCGCGGACGGCGCGAGCGTAGGACCCGAAAGTGCGGGAGGATTGATGAGCTCGCTGATCGCACTCACCGGTGCCACCGGGTTCATCGGGCAATTCCTGCTCGGCGAATTGCCGCGGCGCGGCTATCGCATCCGGGTGCTGCTCCGTCGGCCGAGCGACATGCAGGTGCAGGGCTCGAGTGCCGTGATCGGCGACCTGTCGCGGCCGCAGAACATGGGTGCGGCCCTGCGGGACGTCGACGCGGTCGTGCACTCCGCCGGACTTTCCGGCGAGATGACGGGAATCCCGGAAGACGACTACCGTTCGCTCAACACCGACGCCACCGTCAATCTGGCGAACGCCGCGCGCAAGGCGGGGGTGAAGCGCTTCGTCTTTCTCTCCTCCATTCGTGCGCAGTGCGGGCCGTGGGCGCCAGGGCTACTGACCGAGGAGACGGAGCCGCGTCCGACCGACGCCTATGGCAGGTCGAAGCTCGCCGCCGAGCAGGCATTGGCCGGGCTCGACATCGATTGGGTCGCGTTGCGGCTGGTCCTCGTCTACGGCCCAGGCGTGAAGGGAAACATGGCGCAGCTGATGCGGCTTGCGCGGCTACGCTATCCGTTGCCGCTCGCCGGGCTCGATGCGCGGCGCTCGCTGCTCTCGCTCCACAATCTCGCCGACGCCGTTCACGCGGCGCTCGTCGCGCCCGAGCCGTTGCGGCGGACGCTGATCGTCGCCGACGACGCCCCGGTCACCGTGGCGCAGATGATCGCGGCGATGCGCCGGGGCTTGGGGCGCAGCCCGCTCCTGTTCGGAGTGCCGGCACCTGTGCTGCGCACTTCGCTGCGCCTCATCGGAAGAGACGAACTCTACGAGCGCTTGACCCGGTCGCTCGTCGTCGACTGCTCCGCGCTGCGGCGGATCGGATGGCGCCCTTCGGTCGAAACGCTGCCCGCACTGGCGGAACTCATGCGGGGTTGACAGGGCGCGCCATGCGTTCTTCAACAAGGGCCGGATGGGAATTGAAGAAGCCAACAGCGGGCCGGACTCCGCCGATCAGCCGCGCATCCTCGTCGTCGAGGACGACTTCCTGCTTGGCTCCATGATCGAGGAAGCGCTGCGCAACGCTGGATACGCTGTGGTCGGGATCGCGATCGACTGCCAGCAGGCGCTGGCGCTCGCGTCCGTCGACTGCCCGGACATTGCGGTGATGGACATCCACCTCGCGAACGGCGACGACGGCGTCGACGCGGCGCTGGCGCTCGCTGGAAAATGCGGGGTCCGCTCGCTCTTCGTCACCGCCCACACCGACGATGCGACCCGGTTGCGGGCGGAGCCCGCGCGGCCGCTCGGCTGGCTGGTGAAACCGTTCCGGCTCGCTGCGTTGACCTCCGCCGTCACCGATGCGCTGTCTGCGGTCTCAGGCGAGCGCGACGGCGGTGCGGAGGCGTAGGGCGCCTCTCGTGCATCGCCGGTGCGTCGCGCGGTGCATCACTTCTGCGCGGCACGCGAGAACACGTAGACGGAGACCGCCTTGAGCTCTTCCGGCTTGAGCACGCCCCCGAATGCCGGCATTTTGCCGTGTCGGCCCTTGATGATGGATTCGCGGATCGAGCCGCGATCCGCACCGTAGAGATACAAGTCGGGCCGGGTCAGATTTGCCGATCCGAATGTATCGATGCCCGCACCATTGTCGCCATGGCAGTCGTAGCAATTGCCCTTGGCGCCGTCATGGAACAGGACGTCGCCGCGCGCGGCCTTGGCCTTGTCGAACGGACGGCCGCTGATCTCGAGCACGTATTCGACCACATCGTCGATTTCTTCAAGGTTGATAAACCAACCGCCGCCGAAGTCCTCCGTGTCTTCCTTGGTGCGATATTGCGGGTCGAAAGCGAGCATGCTCACTTCCGCACCGCGCGTGTACGGGTCTCCGGAGCGGACGCCGTAACGAACCGTCCATTCCACGTCGGAGGGATATTTTGTTGCTCCACCCGAAGGGAGATCGTCACCACCAAATCGCCACTCGGCGTCCGTCAGATCCGGCGTGTGCTGTTCGGGCAGGCCCTTGAGGTTGGCGCCGTGACACCCAGCGCAGTGCTCCGCGAAAACCTTTTGGCCGAGAAGCATCGCCTGCCCGTTGAGCCGGAGGGATCGCGGGATGCGGTCAATCGGGACAGTCGCCAGCTCCGCCGGGGCCGCCAGCCACTCGCCATATTCCTCTTCCGGCTCGTGCGGCGCGGGTTGCTGTGCGCTGGCAACGGCAGCGAGCAACGACGCGCCCACAGCCGCCGGCAACACGAAACGAGATGCAGCTTTGTTCATTTTTCCTCCCGAACGCGCACAATCCTCATCGCGGGAGAGACCAGCGCGATTTGAATTTCCCCGCAACTGATATTTTGAGCAGCCAGGGGCCGGAGAATGGCCGATACCGTACCGGGGGTTTCCATTTGGAAGGTTCACGGCGGCTGTGACCCGCGTCACATAGAATTCGAGGAATCGCGGTTAATGTGGCGCAAATCGATCCGGTCATGAGGAGGCCGCGATGAAGGGCCTGATCACAGCTTTGGGCATTCTGTGCTTCGCGTCGGCGATGGCGTACGCCAAGACCGGGAAATTCCACGCGCCCCGGGCGGCCGCCAACCCCCAGGCGCCCCATGCGCAGTGGCACCGGCCGCATTCGAGGCAGGACCACGGCTACGCTTCGCTCAACACGAACGTCGGCGGCTAGGCTTGCCCTGACCGGCCCGACCGAGTCATCGTCCGGCCAGAGCGCGTTCGATCGCGCTCCGAGCCTTGATTCGGTGCATCATCTTGTCCGAAAAGTCTTCAACTTTTCGGAATGATGCTCTGAAGTCCGCTCGAACGGCCGGAGAAGGCATGAAGGACGTCGTCGTGATCGGAGCCGGCAAGATCGGCTCTACAATCGCCCAACTGCTCGCCGCCACCGGCGACTACAATGTCACCCTGGTCGACCGTTCCGCGGAGATTCTCGCTGCCCGCGACCGCGACGAGCGCATCAACGCTGTCGCTGTCGATGTCGGTGACAGCCTGAAGCTGGTCGAGCTCCTCAACGGCAAGTTCGCGGTGCTCAGTGCGGCGCCGTTCTATCTGACCACGGTGATCGCTGAGGCCGCGCTCGCAGCGCGGACCCACTATCTCGATCTCACCGAGGATGTCGCGAGCACGCACCGCGTCAAGGCGCTCGCCGCCGATGCCCCCGTCGCCTTCATCCCGCAATGCGGGCTCGCGCCCGGCTTCGTCTCGATCGTCGCCTTCGACATGGCGAAGCGCTTCGAGGTGCTCGACAGCGTCAGGCTGCGGGTCGGCGCGCTGCCGCAATATCCCTCGAACGCGCTCAACTACAATCTGACCTGGAGCACCGACGGCGTCATCAACGAATACTGCGAACCGTGCGAGGCGATCGTGAACGGCGTCCTGCGCGACGTGCCGCCGCTCGAGGAGAAGGAGGAGTTCTCGCTCGACGGCGTCACGTACGAAGCCTTCAACACCTCGGGCGGGCTCGGCACGCTTGCGGACACCCTCGAAGGCAAGGTCCGCAATCTCAACTACCGCACCATCCGCTATCCCGGCCACGCCGCGATCATGCGGGCGCTGCTCAACGACCTGCGGCTGCGCGACCGTCGCGAGGTGCTCAAGGACATCCTCGAGCATGCAGTGCCGACGACCCTGCAGGACGTCGTGATCATCTTCGTCACGGTGAGCGGCCGCATTCACGGCCAGCTGGTGCAGGAAACCTACGCCAACAAGATCTACAGCCGGGAGGTGGACGGCCGCACCCTGAGCGCGATCCAGATCACGACCGCGGCCGCGATCTGCACCGTGCTCGACCTGCTCGCGGGCGGCGAGCTACCGACCAAGGGGTTCATCCGCCAGGAGGACATCCCGCTGAAGGTCTTTCTGGCGAACCGTTTCGGCCAAGTCTATGCGAAGCCTGAGACCGGGCCGGGCCAGCGTTTCGCGGGGGCGGGACGATGACTGCGCCTTCGCCACCGGTCCGCGACGAGGCGCTGGCGATCCTCTCCCGGCTCGGCGTGACGGACGATGCCTTCGCACGCGATGGGCTCGCTGCATGTTCGCCGATCACCGGCGAAACCATCGCGACGGTCCGCACCGCCGGTACGAAGGAGGTCGGCGCTGCGATCGGGCGGGCGGCGGCCGCCTTCGAGGCGTGGCGAGTGGTGCCGCCGCCGCGGCGTGGCGAATTCGTGCGGCTTCTCGGCGAGGAGTTGCGCGCCGCCAAGGCCGATCTTGGCCGCCTCGTGACGCTCGAAGCGGGGAAGATCGTCTCCGAAGGCCTCGGCGAAGTGCAGGAGATGATCGACATTTGCGACTTCGCGGTCGGACTGTCGCGCCAGCTCTATGGCCGCACCATCGCCACCGAGCGCGCCGACCACCGGATGATGGAAACATGGCATCCGCTCGGCGTCTGCGGGGTGATCTCGGCGTTCAATTTCCCGGTCGCAGTGTGGTCGTGGAACGCCGCACTTGCCCTGGTGTGCGGCGATCCCGTGGTGTGGAAGCCGTCGGAGAAGACGCCGCTTACGGCGCTTGCGACGCAAGCCGTGACGGCGCGCGCGATGCGCCGGTTCGGCGACGCGCCTGCGGGCCTCTGCGAGCTCTTGATCGGCGGCCGCGATGTCGGCGAGGCGCTGGTCGACGACGCCAGAATAGCGGTGCTCTCCGCCACCGGATCGACCGCGATGGGCCGCGCGGTCGGGCCGCGGCTCGCCGGGCGCTTCGCCCGACCCATCCTCGAGCTCGGCGGCAACAATGCCGCGATCGTCGCGCCGTCCGCCGATCTCGATCTCGCCGTCCGCGCCATCGCCTTCGCCGCCATGGGCACGGCAGGCCAGCGCTGCACAACGCTGCGCCGGCTCATCGTGCATGACGCGATCCACGACGACCTCGTGCGGCGGCTCGGCAAAGTCTACGCCTCGGTCACGGTCGGCGATCCCCGCGACGCCGGCACCCTGGTCGGGCCGCTGATCGATGTTGCCGCGTTCGAGGGGATGCAGCGCGCGCTCGCCGAAGCACGCGCCGGCGGCGGCAAGGTTCAGGGCGGCGAGCGCGTCGCCGGGATCGGCGGCGAGGCGGCCTGCTACGTCCGTCCGGCGCTGTGCGAGATGCCGGTGCAGACCGGCCCGGTGTTGCGCGAGACCTTCGCGCCGATCCTGTGGGTGATGCGCTACGTCGATTTCGCCGAAGCGATCACCATGCACAACGCGGTCGGCGCGGGGCTGAGCTCATCGATCTTCACCCTCGACATGCGCGAGGCCGAGCGCTTCGTCTCGGCGACCGGCTCGGACTGCGGCATCGCCAACGTCAACATCGGCCCGTCCGGCGCCGAGATCGGCGGCGCCTTCGGCGGCGAGAAGGAAACCGGCGGCGGCCGCGAGGCCGGCTCCGATTCCTGGAAGGCCTACATGCGCCGCGCCACCAACACGATCAATTTCGGCACCACGCTGCCGCTCGCCCAGGGCGTGAAGTTCGACATCGGGGATTAGCCGGGAACGGTCCTTCTGATGAAATCGTCATGGCCGGGCTCGTCCCGGCCACCCCGATCGTATGGCACGGCCGTGCCCCATTTATCGGGGTCGCCGGGACAAGCCCGGCGATGACCAGTGGAGAAGCCCTCACGACTACTTCCCGCCGATCACCGCGAACCCCTGAATCTCGACCTTGGCATCAGGGTTCGCGAGCGCCGTGATCGTGATGAGCGCGCTGCCGGGAAAATTGTCGCCGAAAATCTCGCGGCGGACCTGCGTGAGGCGGTCGCCATAGCGCACGTCGGTGATGAACACCGTCATCTGCACCATGTCGGCGAGCTTGCCGCCGGCCTTTTCGAGGGTGGCGTTGAGCAGCCTGAAGACCTGCCGCACCTGGCCGTCCAAGTCGTTTGCCAGCGATTTGCCGTCGTCGTCGACCGTCGCCATTTGCCCCGCGAGCCAGACGGTCTTGCCGCCCTCGGTGATCACTGCTTGCGAATAGGCGCGCTGCTGCGGCCGCTCGGCCTTTATGTATTCCCTGCTGTGCCCAGGGGTCGAAGCACCGTTGACCATGAATGCACCCATGAGAGCGATCGGAAGGAAGCAACGGTTTTCTCGCCGAATACGCGGCTTGGCAAGGAAGGCGTCCGTCACCGCTTCACCGGTGCGACTGGCGTACCCTTGCCGCGCGGTTCATCCGATCCGCAGCAGGCCCAGCGGTGCGACGTGCATGCGCTCGAAGCCGGTCTCGGTGATGCGCACCATCTCACCGGTCTGCACGCCGGCCTTCTCGTCGCGGGTGATGACGTTGGGCTGCACCACGACGGTCATGTTCGCTTCGAGCGTCATGTCGGGTACGGGACCGGCGGGGCGGCTCGCGGTGCCGAGCACCGGCGGCCAGTAGCCGCCGCCGAAGCCGTGGACGATGTCGTCGTAGATCGAGAAGCCGGCCTCTTCGATGATGCCGGTCGCCGCGATGATCTCGTGCGCGGTGATACCGGCGCGTAGGATTTTCGTGATCTCGCCGAACGCCGCCTCCGCAGTGTCGTGGAGGCTCTCGTAGAGCGGCGTCGGTGGGGCGCCGACCGTGATGGTCCGCAGCACCTGGCCGGGTGAATCCCAGAACGTGCCGCTGATCTCAACGAACATCACGTCGCCCCGCTCCAGGCGGCGGGTGGAATGATGCTGCGGCGGAACGCAACGGGAGGGGTTCTCCATCGCGGTGACCCCGATGTAATGGATCACCGTCGCGCCGCCGAGCCTCGCGTAGCCTTCCTCGACCAGGGCCCCAAGCTCGCGTTCCGTCATCCCCACCGCGGCGTTTTCCACGAGAGAGGCAAGGCCGAGGTCGCTGAACGCGGCGCCGATCCGCATCCATTCGATCTCCTCGTCGGACTTGCGCATACGCAGCCAGCGGTACTCGTCGTTGAGGTCGACGAGGTCGCTCACCGCCGCGAGCTGGCGCTGTTTTGCCCATGACAGCAGCCCGATGACGCCGACGCGCTTCGCGCCGCGGTGCGCGAGCTCTTCGGCGACCGCCTTCGCGCCTTCGCGCCGCGCCCAGCGCACATCGGCGTCGCGGGCGATCTCGCGGGCATTGGGAACGTGGTTGTAGTGCTCGACGAACAGCACGTCCTCACGGCCCTTTTGAAAGAGCACCATCGCCTGGCTCGAGGTCGGCCAGCCGGTGAGCCAGACGACGCCGGTGCCGGCGCGCTCCTCGCCGCAGACGATGAGGGCATCGCAGCCGTGGCGTTCCATCGCCTCGACGAGCGCCCGGCGCCGCCGCGCAAACTCGGCGTCGGAAAACCGGCCATAGGGCTGCGCGAGGATCGCCTTGATGCGCGGGTCGTCGAGGGTGGGGTGGTTCATGAGGAGCCCTTCCTTTCCCTCCCCGACTTCGGGGAGGGCAGGGTGGGGTCTTTCTTCAAGTTCGCGGCAAGAGCAAAGAGCCCCACCCCGCCCTCCCCGAAGTCGGGGAGGGAGAAGCGGGGCCCCGGAATGACGGAGGATATCAGTTCGTGTTCGCGGTGAGACCGTTCTTCACCACCATTCCGCCCTTCATCACGAACTTCACCCGCTGCATCTCGGAGAGGTCGGCGACCGGATTTCCCGACACCGCGATGATGTCGGCGAACTTGCCCTTCTCGATGCTGGCGATGTGTTTCTCCCAGTCGTAGTTGAGCATGCGGGCGGCGGGGAGATAGGCGGTCTGCAGTGCCTGGGTCGGGGTCAGGCCCCACTTTGCATAATAGGCGAACTGGTTCGCCTGCGTGCCGTGCGGGATCGCGGGCGAGGTGGCGCCGGAGCCGAACACGATCGGAATGCCGGCGGCGATCGCTTTCCGGAACGCCTGCTCGAGGAGCCTGAGCCGCGAGTTCCGGCCGTTGGTCTCCTTCAGGTCGGGCTCGTCGAGCGCGATCAGGTCGTCGACGGTCGGCACGAAGGGAAGCTTCTTGTCGAGCAGGATCTTGACGCCCTTGTCATCGAGCATGAGCAGGTGATTGTTCGCATCGACGCCAGCCTTGATGCAACTGTCCATGCCTTCGCCGCCATAGGCGTGGCAGGCGACTTTCACGCCGAGGCGGTGCGCTTCGTCGACGATCGCCTCGACCTCCTCGTAAGTCAGCGACGGGCTGTTGACGAGCGTCGCATCCGGATTCCACATGTGGGTCGTGCCGGCGAAATCCTGCGTCGTGTAGATCTTGACGAAGTCGACGCCGTGGAGCTTCGCTTCGCGCACGGCGGCGCGGGCGAGCCACGGCCCGTTGATGTTCTTGTTCTCGACGAATCCTTCGTAGAAACGCGACGTCTGGACGTCGTCGTAGTACCGGGTGGCGCGCGGGTTGAGGGACTGGCCGACGACCTGCATGCGCGGGCCCTGGACGAGCCCGTTGTTGATGGCGTCTCGAAGCTCGACCGTATAGAAGCCGCCGCGCGAATCCATGTCGAGCACGGTGGTGAAGCCCGCCGCGAGGTCGGTCTGGGCATTGGCGAGCGCGGTGATCGCCCGCATCGCGAGGCTTGCGCCGCCGGTGTTCACATGGACATGGGCGTCGATCATGCCGGGCATCACGGTCGCCTGGCTGAGGTCGATGATCGTCGCTCCGGCTGGAATCGCGACCGAAGGGCCGACGTCGGCGATGCGTTCGCCGCGGATCAATATGATCTGGTTCGCCAGCATGTTGCCGGAGTGCGAGTCGAACAGGTGTCCGGCGCGGATCGCCACCACCTGGTCGCTCGGCGTCACGAACCGCCGCACCTGGGCCTGCGAGTTGCCGCTCGCGAGCGTCGCTATTGCCGCGACCAGAGCGGCCGCTGCTGTGCCGTGCCACTGCATGGAAAATCCTCCCTTGTTGTTGAACCACGTCGTCAATGCGTCGGTTTTCGGCGTCCCCATTGTACACGAATACGCCGGTGCGAAACCGCGCGACCGCGAGCGCCGGTCGATGTATAAATCCCGGCATCCCGGGCGACACCGCGATCCGGGTTGAAAGAACTTGGGAGAGGATCACGCGATGCGATACGTAACCGGATTGAGATCGGCGACGCTGGGACTTCTCGCCGCCACCGCGCTGGCGACGGTGCTCCATGCCCAGGAAGGGTCGACGACCGGACCATGGCGGGGCGCCGGGCCAGCCCCGTGCCGCGGCAGCGACGGCGCCGCCAACAAGTGCGCGCCGGCGCCGCAACTCACGGCGATCCGCGCCGGCCAGTTGTTCGACAGCAAGACCGGTGAGATGCGGCCGAAGCAGATCATCGTCCTCGACGGCGAGCGCATCACCGAGGTCGGGCCGGAATCCCAGGTCAAAGTGCCCTCAGGCGCCAAGGTGATCGATCTGAGCCAGGCGACCGTGCTGCCCGGCCTGATCGACGCCCATACCCACATGTTCAATCCGCCGCGGCCTGGGATGTCGCGGGAGACCTCGACGCTCATCGCCGTGCAGAACCTGCAGGCCGATCTTGCCGCCGGTTTCACCACCGCGCGCGACATGAGCTCCCACGGCAACGGCTATGGCGATGTCGACATCCGCAATGCCATCGCCGAGGGCCGTATCGACGGTCCGCGCTACGTGGTGTCGGGCCGCGGCATCATATGGGGCGCGACGCCGCCGAACGGTCCGGCCAATCCGCTCACGCAGTACGTGGTGCGCTCGGTCGACGACGCAAAGGCGGCGGTGCGCGAGCACATCGAGCACGGCGTCGACTGGATCAAGCTGTTCCCGACCGGCGCTTATTCCTTCAGCCCGACCGGCGAGCCTCAATTCGTGCTGACCTATCCGATGCCGGTGCTGCAGGCGCTGATCGACGAGACCCATCGCCTCGGCCACAAGGCCGGCTGCCATGTCTACGGCGGCGAGGGCCAGAAGAACGCGATCCTCGCGGGCTGCGACACCATCGAGCATGCCTTCACCCTCGACCAGGAGCAGGCCGACATGATCGTCGCCAAGGGCCTCGCCTACGACCCGACGTTCCAGCGCTATGTCGAGCCCTACATGGATGACAACGATGCCAAGAACACCGGCGGCAAGTATCGGATCATCCCGAGCTTTGAGCGCGCGGTCACGCTCGCCTCGAAGACCAAGGGCATGCGCCTAATGGCCGGCAGCGGCGTCGACGGCTCGACCTTCCCGCACGGCACCCAGGCGCTCGAGTTCGAGCAGATGGTCAAGCGCGCCGGGATCAGCCCGGCGCAGGCGATCCGGTCGGGCACTATCGTCAATGCCGAGGTGCTGGGAATGGCCGACCGCGTCGGCTCGGTCGAGAAGGGCAAGTTCGCGGACATCGTCGCGGTGTCCGGCGATCCGCTCGCCGACATCACGGAGATGCAGCGGGTCAAGTTCGTCATGAAGGGCGGCAAGATCATCCGCAACGAACTCACGCCCTATACGGCGGCGTCGCAGTAGAAGTGGGCGCCTTTCCCTCCCCGACTTCGGGGAGGGTAGGGTGGGGTTCTTTCTTGCTCGCTTCGCTCGCGGACCCCACCCCCGCCGGCCCTCCCCGAAGCCGGGGAGGGCGAGACGGACTGTTCACAAAATGGAAAAAATCTTGATTTTGGTACAGTCCGTGTTTACCTGAACGGGTAGCCGGCCATGCGGCCGTGCCAGGGTTCGGGTCATGGGTGAAGTGTTTGCATCGGCGCCGTTCGTGGTCGGCAAGAGCGAGCCTTCCCCCATCGATTCCCACATCCCAGCCGAAGAGGCGCTGTGCCCGGTCCTCGCCAACGACTGGGTCAACAACGAATACAAGCACATGGTGCTCGCGGCGTCGGAGAAGGCGCTGGCCGTGAAGCCGGGGCAGTTCTTCAACCTGCTGTGCCCGTCGCCGGACGCCGGCGAGCTTTGGTTGCGCCGGCCGCAGAGCGTCTATCGCATCGACCGCGCCAACGGCCGCATCGAGTTCCTCTATAAGTGCGTCGGCCGCGGCACCAACGGGCTCGCTACGGCGAAGCCGGGCGACACCCTCAACATCGTCGGGCCGCTCGGCGTCGGGTTCCATCTCGATCCGGCCTGGAAGAACATCGTCGTGCTCGGCCGCGGTGTCGGGCTCGCGACGCTCGCGCCGATCTCGCAACTCGCCGGCGAGAACGGCGTCGGCGTCACCGCGATCCTCTCCGCCCGCAGCCGCGAGCTCGTGATGGCGGACGACCTGTTCGGCAAGGTCGGCACGGTGGTGCCGGTGCTCGACGCCGACCGCTCGAGCGATGTCGCGAATGTCGAGCGCATCATCGAAGGGCTCATTGCGGCGAAGCTCGCCGACGCGTTCTTCACCTGCGGCTCCAACCGTCTGATGCAGCTCATGAAGCGGCTCGGCAAGACGCACGGCATCCCGGGGCAGGTGGCGATGGAGCAGGTGATGGCCTGCGGGCTCGGCCCCTGTTACGTGTGCGTGCGCACCTTCGAGGTGAACGGCAAGAAGGAGCTGCGCCGCGTCTGTATCGAAGGCCCGGTGTTCGATCTGCAGGAGGCAGTCGGATGGTAGACATGTCCGTGAAGATCGGGAACGTGACCCTGAAGAACCCGATCATGCCGGCTTCCGGCGCGTTCTCCACCGACCTCGCCCAGGTGATGGACATCAATCGGCTCGGCGCGCTGGTGGCGAAGACGGTGTCGCGCGAGTTCCGGATCGGCAATCCGCCGCCGCGCGTCGCCGAGCTCGAATGCGGCATGATCAACTCGATCGGCCTGCCGACCAAGGGGATCGAGTATTTTCTGAGCCATCAGGTGCCGGACTACAAGCGCTTCACGCCGCCGCTGGTTGCGAGCATTTCGGCCCAGACTGCGGAGGATTTCGAGGCGATGACCCGCGATGTCGACGTGCCCGACGTCGACATCATCGAGGTCAACATCTCCTGCCCGACCCGCAATCCCGGCGGCGGCAATTTCGCGATGCACGAGGACCACACCTTCAAGGTGATGACCGGCATCCGTGCCCAGACGAAGAAGCCGGTGTGGGCGAAGCTTTCCCCCAACGCCGGTGACGTCGTCGCGATCGCCAAGGCGGCGGAGGCCGCGGGCGCCGATGCACTCGTGGTGTCGAACACCATCCTCGGCCTCAAGATCAACATCGACACGTTCCGTCCGGCGATCGGCAACAAGTTCGGCGGCATCTCCGGGCCGGGCGTCAAGCCGATCATCATGCGCATGGTCTATCAGTGCGCCAAGGCGGTGAAGATTCCGATCATCGGCTGCGGCGGCATCGTCAAGGTCGAGGACGTCGTCGAGTACATGCTGGCCGGCGCCAGCGCGGTGATGATGGGCTACATCATCTTCCGCAACCCGTCGGGCATGATCGCGATCCTCGACGGCCTCGAGGACTGGTGCCGCAAGCGCGGATTTCCGCGCGTTTCCGACCTCACCGGCGCGATGATCGACGATCCCCCGATGGAGACCTTCGCCGCCGCGGCGGCGCCGATCGGCTGAGGTCGTCGCAGAACCGAGGGCGCGCATGAAGCTCACCATCCGCAAGCCCGACGATTGGCATCTGCACGTTCGCGACGGCGCGATGCTCGAAGGCGGCGATGCCGTTCACCGCCAGGCATTTCGGCCGCGCCATCCTGATGCCGAACCTCATCCCGCCGGTGATGACGACCAAGGACGCCATCGCCTATCGCGAGCGGGCGCTCGCTGCACGTCCCGCGGGCTCGACCTTCACCCCGCTGATGACCTGCTACCTGCGCGACGACACCGACCCCGACGACGTCGAGCGCGGTTTCCGCGAAGGCGTGTTCACCGGCGTGAAGCTCTATCCCGCCAACGCCACCACCAATTCGGCCGCCGGTGTGACCGACCTCAAGCACGTCACCCGCGTGCTCGAGCGGATGGAAAAGATCGACATGCCGTTCCTCATGCATGGCGAGGTCGTCGATCCTGACGTCGATATCTTCGATCGCGAGGCGGTGTTCATCGAGCGCAAGCTCATCCCGCTGACGAAGTCGTTCCCCGGCCTGCGGATGATCCTCGAGCACTTGTCCTCGAAGGAAGGCGTCGACTTCGTGAGGAGCGCTGCGCCGCAGGTCGGCGGCACCATCACGCCCTATCACCTGATCCTCACCCGCACCGATTGGCTCGGCCACGGCCTCAAGCCCTACATGTACGTGATGCCGGTCATCAAGACCGCGCGCGACCGCGACGCGTTGCGCAAGGCGGCGACGTCGGGCGAATCCTGCTACTTCCTCGGCACCGATTCCGCGCCGCATCCGGTGGCGAAGAAGCTTTCCGTCAACGGGATTCCCGGCATGTTCAACGCGCCGGTCGCGATCGAGACCTACACACGAGTATTCGAGGAGGAGGGCGCGCTCGACAAGCTCGAAGCCTTCGCCTCGCTCAACGGCGCAAAGCACTACAAGCTGCCGGTCAACACCGAGACCATCACGCTCGAGAAGATCCCGTGGGTCGCGCCCGAGGAGGTCAAGGTCGATGGACCGGACGAACGTGCGATCGTCTATCGTGGCGGGGAGACGATCGAGTGGAAGGTGACGGCAAGTTGATGTTCGCCCGCGCCTGCGAATTGCTCTCGTAGCCCGGGTTGAGCGAACGCGAAACCCGGGACCGCCGTCGTGACGAGGGCGAGACCGTCCCCGGATTTCGCTAGCGCTCAATCCGGGCTACAAGCTGCCATTGCCTTGAGACGGGCAATGACAGTGAGCCGCCCCAACAGCAAGGCACTCCCATGACCAGTTTTCCCGACAAGCAGGTGATCTCCGATCTCACCGCGAAAATGTTCCTGGAGGTCGGCGCGGTCCAGTTCATGGCGGACAAGCCCTTCATTTTCACCTCGGGCTGGGCGAGCCCGGTCTACACCGACTGCCGGCGGCTGATCTCGTTTCCGCGCGTGCGCCAGACGCTGATCGACTTCGGCGCCTCGACCGTCCTGCGCGACGCCGGCTTCGAGCAGTTCGACGCCGTCGCCGGCGGCGAGACCGCGGGCATTCCCTTTGCCGCATGGATGGCCGACAAGCTTGCCCTGCCGATGCTCTATGTGCGCAAGCAGGCCAAGGGTTTTGGCCGTAACGCCCAGATCGAGGGCTATTTCACCGAGGGCGACCGCATCCTGCTCGTCGAGGACCTCACCACCGACGGGCGCAGCAAAGTCAATTTCTGCAAGGCGCTGCGGGGCGCCGGCGCCAAGGTCGACCACATCTTCGTGTTCTTCTTCTACGACATCTATCCCGAGGGGCGAAAAATCCTCGGCGACCTCGGCATCACCATGCACACACTCGCGACCTGGTGGGACGTGCTGCGCGTCGCCAAGGCTTCGAACAAGTTCGAGCCGAAGATGCTCGCCGAGGTCGAGAAGTTCATGCACGACCCGGCCGGCTGGTCGCAGGCCCACGGCGGCGTCGCCTCTGCGGCCGCAGAATAGACGCCCCGCGTGACTGCGCCCGCCACGCATCTCAACGAGCTTTCCGCGGTGGAGATCGTGCGCGGCGTCGCCGCCGGCGCGTTCACCTGCGAGGCGGTGGTGCGCGCCTGCCTCGCCCGCATCGCCGACCAGGACGGCGTGATCCAGGCCTGGGTCAATTTCGATCCCGACGCCGCGCTCGCGCAGGCGCGCGCGCTCGACCGCGCCTCGGCCCGCGGGCCGCTGCACGGGCTTCCGATCGGCGTCAAAGATATCATCGACACCTTCGACATGCCGACCGAGATGGGCTCGCCGATTTATCGAGGCCACCGTCCGCCGGCCGACGGCGCCTGCGTCGCGCTGGTGCGCGCCGCCGGCGCGGTGATCCTCGGCAAGACCGTGACCTGCGAGTTCGCCGGCGTCACCGCCGGGCCGACCACCAATCCGCACGACGAGACGCACACGCCGGGCGGCTCGTCGAGCGGCTCCGCGGCGGCGGTCGCCGACTGCATGGTGCCGATCGCCTTCGGCACCCAGACCGGCGGCTCGGTGCTGCGGCCGGCGTCCTATTGCGGCGTCATCGGCTACAAGCCGACCTACAATGCCTTCAACCGATTCGGCGTGAAGCCCGCCGCGGAAGGGCTCGACACTATCGGCCTGATCGCGCGCACGCTCGAGGACGTCGCGCTGGTGCGCGCCGTGCTCATCGGCGCGACGCCGGCGCCGCTCGCCGCGATCACCGCGGCGCCGCGGATCGGGCTTACCCGCACCCACATGTGGGCGAATGCGCAGCCTGAGACGGTCGAAGCCGTCGAGGACGCGGCGCGCCGGCTTAACGATGCCGGCGCCGAGATCGTCGAGATCGCGCTGCCCGACGAATTCGCCGAGCTCGGCCATGCCCGCGAGATCATCAACGACTACGAGCGTGCCATGGGCATGGCGCACGAGTGGCAGCACCACCGCGCCGCCATCAGCGAGCGCCTCGCGAAGGTTATCGAGCGCGGGCACAGCATCGCGCATGCCGATTACGTCGCGGCGGTGCGGCTCGCCGAGCGCTGCCGTACGCAACTCGCCGGCGTCTTCGCGCTGGCAGACGTGCTGCTCGCGCCGTGCGTTCGCGGTGAGGCGCCGGAGGGCCTGCACCACACCGGCGATCCGGCCTTCCAGGCGATCTGGACGCTGATGCACACGCCGGCCGTGACGCTGCCGGCGGCCGCCGGCCCCAACGGGCTGCCGGTCGGGATCCAGCTGGTCGGGCCGCGGCACGGCGACACCCACCTGCTCGCGGTGTCGCAATGGATTTCGGACAAGCTCGGAGTGAGGCGGCCGTGGCGTCGCGGCCGCCGGGGTGAAGATCATGGAGTTCGATAATTCGTTCGAGGTGGCGCTGCCGGTCGACGAGGCCTGGAAGCTCCTGATGGACATAACGCGCATCGCGCCGTGCCTGCCCGGCGCCGAGCTCACCCAGGTGGTCGACGACCGCACCTACAAGGGCAAGGTCGGCGTGCGGCTCGGTCCGGTGTCGCTCGCCTTTGCCGGGACGGTGAAGTTCGACGAGATCGACGATGCCGCGCATCGCGCGAAGATTTCCGCGCAGGGCAGCGACTCCAAGGGGCGCGGCGCGGCGAACGCCACCGCGACCTTTCATCTCGAGCCTGTCACCGGCGGCTCCAAGGTGTTTGTGCACACCAATCTGACGCTCTCCGGCGCGGTCGCCCAATACGGCCGCGGTGTCGGCATCATTCAGATGACCGCGGCGCAGATCATCACGCAGTTCGCCAACAATCTGAAAGCGCAGTTCGCGCCGGCGGCTGCTGCTGCGCGCGCCGAGCGCTCCGGCACCGGCGCCTGCGCCAGCGGTGAGCGCATCCGCCGCGCCCGTCGACCCCGTCGGCCACGGCCGTCGCATCACCTCCGCCGCCCGCCGCGGCGAAACCGATTTCCGGCTTCGCGCTGGCAGGCGCTGTGTTCGTCGCTTGGCTCAAACGACTGTTCGGCCGCGGATAGATTCACTCGCGTCGTCGCACGGCTGCTTCCCCCGCGCGATCCCGAGGAGGGTATGGCGCGGCCGTGCTTCACTTGCAGCGGGATCGGCCGCGGATCAAGCCCGGCCCTGCCCGAATCCGGGAGGGAGAACCGCCTCGTTCTACCGCCAGGCCGAATAAACCGGCTTGCTGATGAGCATCGCCGGATTTGCGCCGGGACGCGGCTTGAACTTCTGGAATCGCCCGGAATCGACCTCGGCGACGTAGAGGTTGCCTTCCTGGTCGGTCGCCATGCCGTGCACGCCCCATAGCGTGCCGGGGAAATCGCCGATCGTTCCCCACGAATAGATGAGGTGTCCGTCGAGATCGTATTTGAGCATCTTGTGGGTGTTGCGATCGAAGGTCGCGAGCGTGCGGTCCTCGCCGATCACGACGAAGTGCAGGCTCGACGGCCGCACGGCGATTTTCCATTCCTTGAGGTAATTGCCGTTCTCGTCGAAGATCTGGATGCGGTGGTTGTCGCGGTCGTTGACGAAGACCCGCCGCGTCGGGACGTCGACCGCGACGCCGTGCACGTTGTTCATATAGCCGGGCCGTGTCTCCTTCTCAGGCTCGCCAGACTTGCCGAAGTCGAGCAGGAACTTGCCGCTGGCGTCGAATTTCGCGACGCGCGTGCCATTGTATCCGTCGGCGACATAGAACGTGCCGTCGGGCAGCCACGCCATGAAGGTCGGGCGGTTGAAATGCGTGCCGTCCGCACCCGGCACGTTCGGCGTGCCGAGCGTCTGCACCAGTTGCTTGCCGTCATTGGTGAACTTGTAGATCGCGTGGGTATGGTCGTCGACGACCCAGACGTGCTTCTGCGGGTCGTAGGGGCTGATGTAGACGGCGTGCGGGCGCTTGAAGAGGTGATCCCACTGCGTCCACTCCTCGATAATCTTGCCGGTTGCGTCGACGACGATCAGGCAATGCTCCCAGCGGGCATCGACGCCCATCTCGCGATAGGGCGGTGACGAGCCGCGCCACATCTCCATGCCCTTGGCGGGATCCTGGCGCGATCCGCCGGCGCCGGGCGGTGTCGCGATGTTGGCATTGCGCCACGGCAGGCCGGTCACCGGAAACAGCACGTTCGGGCCGATGTCGGTCAGCAATCGCTGCTGCGGACGCTTGAGGTTCGGCAACTCGCCGCCGCCGAGCAGGAACACGCGGTTGGGGCTTTCGGCGAAGATGCCGCGCGCGCCGCCATAGGTCCATTTCTCGTGGCCCGGGAGCGTCGCGAGGTCCTGCGGCCAGCCCTGCTGCACCTCGTAGGGTCCGGAGACGTCCTCCTCGCCGAGGGCAGTCGGTACCGCGCCGAACGCGGTCGGTGCTGCCGCCGTCTGCGCCTCCGCCGGCGGGTTCAAGAGCCTGTTCCCACCGGCGAGGCCGAGCACAGCCCCCACCGCCAGCGACGATACGATCGTCAAAGTCTTCCTCATTGTCGTCCTCCCGTCGGCGCGACCGGCCCGTCTTCGCGGGCGCCGCAGACCGCAGGCAATTGTATACCGAAATTTCCTTTCCCTCCCCGTCTTAGAGGACGGTAGGGGCTTCCTTCGCTCGCGGACCCCACCCCGGCCCCCCCGAAGCCGGTCGAAGCCGGGGAGGGAGAAGAACCGGCCACGATGCTGCCATGCCTGTGGTCAAAATCGCGGGCGATTCCCACTACCGAGGGGGGTACCCATGGAACGGATCGATCTCAGGTACCTGTGTGCGGCGCCCGCCGTGGCGGCCGTGTTGTTCGTGGGCTCGGCGGCGCTCGCCGCCGATTGCCGGGACAACGGTCCCTTCGAGCCGTGGCTCGAGCGCTTCAAGGCCGAGGCGATCAAGCAGGGCATCTCGCGCAATGCCATTGCCGCGGCAGGGCCCTACCTCTTATACGACCAGCGCATCGTCAACATCGACCACGGCCAGCGCGTCTTCGCGCAGAGCTTCCTCGACTTCTCCGGCAAGATGCTGCCGCCCTACCGGCTGCAGCAGGGTGCGGCGGAGATCAAGAAAAACCAGGCCGTGTTCGACCGCGCCGAGAAGCAGTACGGCGTCCCGGCCGCGGTGATCACCGGCTTCTGGGGGCTCGAGAGCGATTTCGGCTCGAACCAGGGCAAGGACAACTCGATCAAGTCGCTCGCCACACTCGCCTATGACTGCCGGCGCGCCGACATGTTCCGCGGCCATCTCTTCGACGGATTGCGGCTCATCGAACGCGGCGACCTGGCGCCGGCCGACATGCTGGGCTCGTGGGCGGGCGAGCTCGGCCAGACCCAGATGATGCCGTCCGAGTACATCAAATGGGCCGTCGATTACGACGGCGACGGCAAGCGCAACCTCATCCGCAGCGTGCCCGATGTGATCGGCTCGACCGCGAATTATCTCGTCAGCCTGGGGTGGAAACGCGGCGAGCCCTGGCTCGAGGAGGTGCGGGTGCCGGCCAAGTTGCCTTGGGACCAGGCCGACCTCACCGTCCAGCATCCGCGCTCGCAATGGGTGACCTGGGGCGTCACCCGTCCCGACGGCCACGCCCTGCAGAACGACGGCATGAAGGCCTCGCTGTTGCTGCCGATGGGCCGGTTCGGCCCGACCTTCCTCGCCTACGACAACTTCCAGGCCTACCTGAAGTGGAACGCGTCGCTCACCTATTCGACGACCGCCGCCTATTACGCGACGCGGCTCGCCGGCGCGCCGGCGATGCAGAAGGGCACCGGCTCGGTGACGGCGTTCACCATGGATCAGACCAAGGAGCTGCAGCAATATTTGATCAAGGCCGGCCACGACGTCGGCGGCGCCGACGGCAAGCTCGGCACATCGACCCGCAACGCGGTGCGTGCGATGCAGATCAAGTTCGGCCTGCCGGCGGACTCCTATCCGACCGTGGAGCTCCTGGACCGGCTACGCGCGGGTCACTAGCACTGCGGGTCACTAGCACTGCGGGTCACTAGCACTGCGGGGCGCGGTCTGCGCTCCCTGCAGACCAGCCGTCGACGCGGTGACGGCCCTGTGACAAGCTCCTTGTGCAGGCGCAGTCACCGTGGGTATACCCTGCGCGTGATCTCGTTCGAGGATCGGCAGCGTGATCGCATCGAAAACGATGGGCGCGATGCAGGAAGAGTGATCGAGCATTCTGGCCCAGTTTCTTGGAGCCGCGCTCGAAGGGAGAAACGCCGATGGACGGCAATCAGGATCGGGCCTGGAGCCCGTGGTATTACTTGCTCCTTATTCAATTCATTCCGGCCTTGTGGGTCCCGTTCTACAACTCCGTCGAGCCGAAGCTTGCGGGCATCCCGTTCTTTTATTGGTTCCAGATGGCGCTGGTCCTGGTCAGCGCGGCCGTCACGGCCCTCGTCTATTTCATGACAGAATCCACTCGAAGCCGGTAAGGACGTACGCCCGTGGAACACGTCAACTGGACTGCGCTCGCCGTCTTCATCGCGCTCTTCGGCTTCATCACCTGGCTCGGCTTTGCCGCCGCCCGCTGGCGCCGCGGCGACCTCGACCAACTGCATGAATGGGGTCTCGGCGGCCGGCGCTTCGGCACCCTGATCACCTGGTTCCTGGTCGGCGGCGATCTCTACACCGCCTATACCTTCATCGCCGTCCCTGCACTTGCCTTCGGCGCCGGTGCGATCGCCTTCTTCGCAGTGCCGTACACCATCATCATCTATCCGATCCTGTTCATCATCTATCCGCGGCTATGGAACGTCTGTCGCAAGCACGGCTACGTGACCGGCGCCGATTTCGTGCGCGGCCGGTTCGGCAACCGATGGCTGGCGCTTGCGGTGACCATCACGGGCATCGTCGCGACCATGCCCTACATCGCACTGCAACTCGTCGGCCTGGAGGTCGTGATCGGGGCGATGGGCGTCACCGGCGAAGGCTGGGTCAAGGACATCCCGCTATTCGTCGCCTTCCTGATCCTCGCCGCTTTCACCTATTCGAGCGGCCTGCGGGCGCCGGCGATGATCGCGATCGTAAAGGACACGCTCATCTACATCACGGCGTTCGCTGCGGTGATCGTCATCCCGGCCCAGCTCGGCGGCTGGGCCAACATCTTCGCGGCGGTGCCGCCGGAAAAGCTGATTCTGGCGACCCCCGGGGCCAACACCACCGGCGCCTACAGCGTGTACGCGACGCTCGCGCTCGGCTCGGCGCTCGCGCTGCTGCTCTATCCCCATTCGATGACGGCCATCCTGAGTGCGAGCAGCGGACACGCGGTGCGCCGCAACGCGGCGCTACTGCCCGCCTATACCTTCGTGCTCGGCCTGCTCGCCCTGCTCGGTTTTTTCGCGCTCGCGGCCGGTGTCGACAAACTTCCGGAATTCGCCGGAGGCTTCAAACAGTTCAGCAACAACTTCGCAGTGCCGGCGCTGATGCTTCACAGCTTCCCGGCATGGTTCGCCGGCCTCACCTTCGCGGCCATCGGCATCGGTGCGCTGGTGCCGGCCGCGATCATGTCGATCGCCGCAGCGAACCTGTTCACCCGCAACGTCTATCGCGAGTTCCTGCACGGCACCTGCAGCGACAAGCAGGAAGCGCAGATGGCGAAGTGGGTGTCGCTCATCGTCAAGCTCGGCGCGCTGGTGTTCATAGTCTTCGTGCCGCTGCAGTACGCGATCCAGCTCCAGCTCCTCGGCGGCATCTGGATCATCCAGACCTTGCCGGCGATGCTGATCGGCCTCTATACGCGCTGGTTCAACCCGTGGGCCCTCCTGATCGGCTGGGCAGTCGGCACTGCGACCGGGACCTGGATGGCGTGGTCCGTCAACTTCGCCGCGGCCTTCCCGCTGCATGTCGGCGACTGGACCTTCCCCGGCTACACCGCGTTCTACACGCTGATCCTCAATCTCGTCGTCGCCATCGTGCTCACTCCGGTGATGAACGCGATCAGCGCCAAGCAAGCTGACAGCACGGCCGCCGCCGACTATTACGCCTGACCGCGCGGCGCCCCTCCAGCCTTCGGCCGGCGGGTTCAAATGACCTGCGTCGCGGCCGGCGCGTTGCCGAGCGCCGCTGCGAGAATGTCGAGGCCGCGGGCGAGCTCGGCGCGGGTCGGCACCGCGCCGAGCGAGACGCGGATCGCGTGCGGCACTTCCTGCGTGACGCTGAAGGCATCGCTGGCGACGACGGCGAGGCCGCGCCGCTCGACATGGCCGATGAATTCGGCGCGGCTCCAGCCGGCTGGAAGCGGCACCCACAGATGATGGCCGTGGCGATGCGCCGCGAAGCGGTGACCGGCGAGCACCCGCGCGGCGAGCGTCTGGCGGAACGCGGCCTCGGCGCGGATCGCGGCGATGATGGTGTCGGCGCTGCCGTCGCGCAGCCACCGCATCGCCAGCGCCGCGGTGAGCGGTGTCGACATCTGCGTGGTGGCGCCGAGCGCGCCGGAAAGCCTCGCGGCCGCGCCCGCGTCGGGCGCCGCGACCAGCGACACCCGCAGCCCCGGCGCGATGCATTTCGAGAGGCTGGCGGCGAGATAGGTCCGCTCGGGGATCAGCGAAGCCAATGTCGCCTGCTCCGGATCGAGCTGGCCGTAGGCATCGTCCTCGATGAGGACGACGTTCGCCTTCTCGATCACCGCGGCCACCTGCTTGCGGCGGGCGGCCGTCATCGATGCGGTCGTCGGATTGTGGATTGCCGGCGTGAGATAGACGAGCCGCGGCTTCACCCGCCGGCATGCGGAGGCCAGTGCATCGGGCACCACGCCGTGCCGGTCCATGGCGACGCCGACGACGGTGAGGCCGAACAGCCCCGCGGCGGCCCGGAACCCCGGATAGGTGAGCGCTTCGGTGACGACGGTGTCGCCGGGTTTGGCGAGACTGCCGAGCAATGCTGCGAGTGCCGCTTGCGTGCCGGCGCTGATGACGACGCGCCTGCCGTCGATCCCCGGCAAACGCGGGCGCAGCCAGGCCGCGCCGACCGTGCGCTCCTCCTCGCTGCCGCCGGCGGGCCGGTAGGTGAGATAGCGCGCGAGCCCGACCTCGCGGGAAAGCGCCGCGATGCCGCGCGCGGTGCGTCCGTCGAGGTCCGCCTCCGCGGGCTGCGGCGGCAGGTTCATCGAGAGATCGATCTCCGCGCGCGCGAGCGGCGGCAGATGAATCTCGGTAGCGGTCTCGGCGACGAACGTGCCCTGGCCCACGCGTGCTTCAGTAAGCCCGCGCTGCCGCGCCTCGGCATAGGCGCGCGTTACCGTGGTGAGGTCCATGCCGAGCGCCCTGGCGAGCGCGCGGTGGGTCGGCAGGATCTGGCCGCGCCGCAACCGGCCGGCGCCGATGTCGGAGGCGAGGGCGTCGACGATGCGCAGGTAGAGCGGGCCGGCGCGGTCGGTGATTGTAGGGAACCAATCCATACAATATCCTTACACGCACTTGAAGCGGGTGCCAAGCGGAGCGATGTATAGGGACGCGGTCACCGTCTCGACACCGTCGCGCCGGGTGCGTTCGAAGAGGTGGCCAGCGCCGGAACGACAGAGAAGGGTTGCCGCCCATGTCCGCGCTGACGTTGTCCTCGCTCACCTCGCTCTTCCTCGCCCCGCCGCGCCACGATCGTGGGGCCGAGGTCACCGCGTCGCAGGCGGTGATGCGGGGGTTGCGCGGTCGCTGTCCGAATTGCGGCCGCGGGCGCATGTTCTCCCGCTTCCTCAAAGTGGCCGATCGCTGCACGGTGTGCGGCGAGGAGCTGTTCCACCAGCGTGCCGACGATTTTCCCGCTTACCTCGTCATCGTCCTGGTGGGGCACACCGTGGTGCCGCTCTCGCTGCTGGTGGAGACCGAATTTGCGCCGGCGCTGTGGCTGCAGGTCGCGCTTGTGGGTGCCGCTGACCGGACTGCTGTCACTCGCGTTGCTTTCGCCGGTCAAGGGCGCGGTCGTCGCCATGCAATGGTTCGGCGGCATGCACGGCTTCGCCCGCGCCTACGCGAAGCGGCGCGGTGCGGGCGCGCATCAAGCCGTAGGGCTTCGTAGCGCGGATTGAGCGGAGCGAAATCCGGGACCCACGTCCTCGATCGCCGTCGGCAGATTCCCGGATTTCACTTGCGCTCAATCCGGGCTACACGCGCCGTGCCTTTGCGCGCGCGTCTCACGCGCCGACCACCTCCAACGTCACGTCGACATTGTTGCGCGTCGCATTGGAGTAGGGGCAGATCTTCTCGTGCGCCTCCTGCGCGAGCGCCGCGAGCTCGGCCTGCGGCAAGCTCTTGTCCTCGACGTGGAGCTTTACCGCGAGGCCGAAGCCGCCGGCATCGCGTGGTCCGATCGAGACGGCGCATACGATCTTCGCCTTGCTCGCGTCCTTCTTGTGCTGCTTGCCGACGAAGTCGAGCGCACCGCCGAAGCAGGCTGCGTAGCCCGCCGCGAACAGATGCTCCGGCGTCGCCGTCCCCGGCTTGCCCGGGCCGCCCATCTCCTTCGGAACGGAGAGGTCCGCGCGGACGATGCCGTCGGATGATTCGGTATGGCCGTTGCGGCCGCCGGTCGCGGTCGCCGTCGCGGTATAGAGCGGCTTGATCTTGTCCATGAACGAAAACTCCGCGTGATCGGGGGAACGGAAGGTGAATTAACGCCCTGTCGTTGCGACAAATTTGGGCAGGCGCGCCCTTGCCCTATATGGCAACAAGGCCCGGGCGACGCCATATATACGGGTGCATGTTTTCGGTTCTGTCATCGGAACCACACCATCGGCTTCATCGTTTATCGGCGACCCATTTCAATCAGGACGAAACATGAAAATTCATGTCGGTTACGACCTCATCTATGATTGCGTGGCGCCGACGCCGATGGTCTTCATGCTCAACGTGCATCCTTCGCGCGCCGCGGATCTGCTCACCTCGGACCGGATGCGGGTGACGCCGGCGCGCACGATCACGTCCTACACCGACGGCTTCGGCAACAAGTGCGTGCGCCTGCTCGCGCCGGCCGGCGAAATCCGCATCGCCGGCGACGCGATCGTCGCCGATTCAGGCAAGCCCGATCCCGTCCACCCCGGCGCGGAAGAACATCCGATCGCCGACCTGCCGCACGACGCGCTGGTGTTCCTGCTGGGCAGCCGCTACTGCCAGACCGACCGGCTGATGCAGACCGCGTGGAATTTGTTCGGCAAGACGCCGCCGGGCTGGACGCGCGTTCAGGCGATCTGCGACTTCGTCCACAATCGAATCAAGTTCGGCTACGAGCACGCCGCTGCGACCCGCGGCGCGGTCGAGGCGCTGGCTCAAGGCCGCGGTGTGTGCCGCGACTTCGCGCATCTCGCCGTCACGCTTGTGCCGTTGCATGAACATTCCGGCGCGTTACTGCACCGGCTACCTCGGCGACATCGGCGTGCCGCCCGATCCGACGCCGATGGATTTCTCCGCCTGGTTCGAGGTGTATATCGGCGGCCGCTGGTACACTTTCGATGCCCGCCACAACATTCCGCGGATCGGCCGCATCGTGATCGGGCGCGGCCGCGATGCGGCGGACGTCGCGATCAGCACGACCTTCGGCGCCAACACGCTCAAGCGCTTCGAGGTGCGCACCGACGTGGTGAGCGAGGAGAGCGTGCCGGCTGCACCGCTCGCGCGCGTCGAAGCGGAGCGCGCGGGCTGATCCTTTCTCTCCGGACTCGGGGAGGGCAGGGTGGGGCACTTTCTTGCCTGCTCGCTGAGCTCGCGGAACCCACCCCAACCGGCCCTGAGGCCGGAGAGGGAGAAGCATCACGCAGCCTCCCGCCGTTCGCGCGATGAGCGTCGCCGGCGGATATCGCCGGCGATCTCGTTGAGCGACGCCTCGAGGTCCGCCCGATCGACGCCGTCGGACGCCATCACCTCCTGCACCAGCGGGTCCGAGAGCACCTCGTCGAGGGTGGGCTCCGAAAAACATTCCGTCATGACTTGTCCTCCTTGAAATCAAACTGCGGGCACATCACGCCGCGCGCTGCTCGAGCGCGACCGCTTCCACCCGGGCGAGGGCGGCATTGACTGCGCGCTCGGCCGCTTCAGGCCCGAAGGCCGTGCCTTCGACATCGATCACCTCGACATCGGTCATGCCGAGAAATGCCAGCACATGCCGCAGATACGGCAGCTGGAAATCGAACTGCACCTTGTCGCTGTATACCCCGCCGCGCGCGACCACGAGAAACACCCGCTTGCCACTCACCAGGCCCTTCGGCCCACTCTCGCTGTAGCTGAACGTGCGTCCCGCGCGCGCGACGTAGTCGATCCAGGCTCTTGAGCGTGGTCGGAATGGTGAAATTGATCATCGGCGCCGCGATGACCACCGTGTCCGCTGCCATCAGCTCTTCGACGAGGGCGTCGGAACGGCGCGCGATCTCCCGCTGAACGTCGGTCTGCGGGCCGCCGGGGCCGCGGATCGCCGCGACGAAGTCATCGTCGATATGGGGAAGCGGCTCGCTCGCGAGGTCGCGGATGGTCACGATCGCGCCCGCAGCCGCCGTCTCGAGCTTCTCCACCAGCGCCGAGGCGACCTGGTTGGAATACGAGCCGGCCCGCCGGGCGCTGCTGGTCACGAAAAGAATGTTGGACATTGCAGGTTCCCTGGATTGTGGTCGTCACAGAGGCGTGACTTTCTGTCGGCCTTGTGATACTGACCGGTAACACAACTTAATGGGTACTGACCGGTAACACCCTTGTCAAGGGCTTTCGATCGAAATGATCACCAAACCCGCTGAAACCGTCGAACTCGCCGCTGAACTCACCGCGGAACGCGCCAACGGACGCCCGCGGGACCGCATTCTTTCGGTTGCCCGCGATCTCTTCTACGAGCGTGGCGTGCGGGCGGTCGGCGTCGACGAGATCGCGGCGGCCGCCGGCACCAACAAGATGACGCTCTACCGTCACTTCGCCTCCAAGGACCTGCTGGTCGCGGAGTGCCTGCGCGCGTTTGCCCGGGAGTCTGAAGCCGAATGGGATCGCCTGGCGGCGGCGTATCCCGGGGATCCGCTGGCCCAGCTCACGGCCTGGCTCACCAAGATGACCGACCACATCGTCGCCGATGGCGGACGCGGCTGCGCGCTCGCCAACGCGGCGGTCGAGCTCGCCGAGAAGGATCATCCCGCCCGCAAGGTGATCGAGGAGGTCAAGCGCGCCCAGCGCAACCGCCTGGTCGGGCTGTGCGAGGCGGCGGCGTTGACCGAGCCGGAATTCCTCGCCGACGAGCTCTTCCTGCTGCTCGAGGGCGCCCGCGTCAGCGCCCAGAGCGTCGGCGCCGACGGCCCCGCCGCGCGCCTCGTGCGCATGGGCGAGGCGATCATCGCCTCGCATACCCCGCGCGGGTGATGACAGCAATTCCCTCCCCGGCTTCGGGGAGGGATGGGGTGGGGTCCGCGAGCGCAGCGAGCAAGCAAGAAAGAGCCCCACCTGCGCTCCCCGAAGCCGGGAGGGAAAGTCACACGGGCTTCAACGGCTCGTCATTTGCCATCACGCCGCCACGCCGCCATTGTGAGTGGCACCGGCACAATGACGATGGTAGTGGCGGGGTATGGCTGGCTTTGAAATCTGGCGGGATCGCCGCGGGCGGCTCTCAGGGCTGCGCATCGCGGCCTTGGCGCTGCTGCTGTGGCCCCTGGCGCTGGCCGCCTGGAACGCCGAGGCGATCGCGGGCGGGGCGCGGCCGGTCAACGATCTCATCCATCGCGCCGGCTTCTGGACGCTGATGTTTCTCATCATCACGCTCGCCATCACGCCGATGCGCCGTATCACGCGCTACGGCCAGCTGCTCGATATCAGGCGCATGCTCGGCGTCGGCGCGTTCTGCTACGCGGTGCTGCACATCTCGCTCTACGTGCTCGACCAGCAGTTCGATCTCGTGAAAGTCGCGAGCGAGATCGTCAAACGCATTTATCTCATCATCGGCTTCGTCGCGCTCTCCGGCTTGACCGTGCTCGCCATCACCTCGACCGACGGGATGGTGCGGCGCCTCGGCGGCATGCGCTGGGCCCGGCTGCACCAGATCGTCTACGTCATCGGGTTCCTGGCGCTGATCCACTACTTCCAGCAGACCAAGGCGGACGTGAGCGTGCCGACGCTGGTCGCCGGCCTGTTCGGATGGCTGATGTGCTACCGGTTCGCGGTGCGGCGCATCCGCGGTGAGCTGTCGAGCGCCGGGCTTGCGTTGCTCAGCGTCGTCGTAGCCGCGCTGACGCTCATCGTGCAGGCGCTCGGCGTCGCGCTCGTGTTCCACGTCTCGCCGCTCACGGTCATTGGAACGGCGTTCACCTTCTATTTCGACGTCGACACCGAGGGCACGCTTTCCGAGACGCTGCAAAGCCTGGTCGACAACATCAGCATGCTCAACCCGGCCTGGCTGGTGCTCGCCGCGGGGCTCATCGTCGCTGCCGTCAACGTGGTATGCGCGCGCTTCGCCAAGCCGCGCCGCGCTCGCGGCAAGGCCGAGGAGGCGCCGCGAAGCTGGATCGCGCGGGCGCTGGTCTCGGCGAATTGAGTTTCCCGATTCCGGGATAATTCGTCGTCATTCCGGGGCCGCCATAGGCGGAACCCGGAATCCAGCACTTACGAAACCGCCGATTTCTGGATTCCGGGTTCGCGCTGACGCGCGCCCCGGAATGACGATGCGAAGATAATCGGCCCCCGAATGCTCACTCCATCTTGAGGTGCGCCGCTTTGATCACCGGCCACCATTTCGCAGCCTCGGCCTTCTGGAGCGCCGCGAGCGCTTGCGCGGTCTGCTGATCGCGCGGCGGGATTTCGAGGCCGAGATCGGCGAGCCGCTGGCGCACCATCGGATCGGCGAGCGCATCGGTGGCGGCGGCGGCGAGCTTCGCGACGATCTCGCCCGGCGTGCCCTTCGGCACCCAGAAGCCGTTCCATATGGTGGCATGGAGGCCGGGAAGGCCGGCCTCGTCGACCGTCGGAATCTCCGGTGCCGAAGCGAGTCGCACCGGCGCCGTGACAGCGTAGGCGCGCACCGTGCCCGCCCGTACCTGGGGGAGCGAATTCCACGCCTGATCGAACATCATGTCGATCTGGCCGGCGATCAGGTCCTGCATCGCCGGCGCCGCGCCGCGATACGGCACGAAAGAGAGGCGCACGCCGGTGACTTCGCCGAACAAGATGCCGGCCATGTGCGGTATCGAGCCGACGCCCGGCGTTCCTGCCACCAGCGGCTTCCCGCCGGCCTTTGCCCAAGCGACGAACTCCTGCAGGCTCTTCGCGGGGATGCTGGTGCGGGCATCGAGCAGGAACGAGGTGCGCGGCAACAGCACGACCGGCTCGAGATCGTTGATCAGGTCGTATTTGAGATTGAACACGGCGCCGTTGATGACGTGGGTCGCGGTGTTGCCGATGCTCACGGTGTAGCCGTCAGGCGCGGCCTGCACGACGCGGGTGACGCCGAGGCTCCCCGTCGCGCCAGTGACGTTCTCGATGATCAGCGGCTGCCCGAGTGCGGCGCGCATAGGCTCGGCGAGCACTCGCATCAGCGAGTCGGTCGGGCCGCCGGCAGCGAAGGGAACGATCACGGTGATCGGCCGGGAAGGGTAGACCTCGGCGCGCGCGGCGGAAGCAATGCCGGCGAGCGCGACACATGCGAAAACGATCCATCGTCCGGTGGGCGTTCTCATGGGCGTTCCCTCGGTTTTGCTTTCGAACAGTCTAGCAGAAGCGGCGCAACGGTCATTCCGCGGACGCGCGGCATATTGATCTCTGTCATTACGGGGCGCGCGTCACCTCGTTCCCGGAAACCGGGAATCGGCGCTGTCACAAGCGCTGGATTCCGGGTTCCGCCTGCGGCGGCCCCGGGAAGGACGGGAGAAAGATGGACGCGGTTACTGCGCCGCCGTGCGCGCGGGTGCCAGTGCGAACTGCGCGGCGTTGCGTCCGGCGAGCCGGCCGAAGGTCGCGCCCGACATCAGGCCGGTGCCGCTTGCATAATTGTGGAAGAACAGCCCGCCGACCATCTCGCCGGCGGCATAGAGCCCGGGGATGAGGCGGCCATAGAGATCCTCGACCTCGCCCTGCGTCGAGATCTTCACCCCGCCGAAGGTAAAGGTGACGCCGGTCGTCACGTGATAGGCGTGGAACGGCGGCGTATCGAGCGCATTGGCCCAGTTGGTCTTGTCGATCGCAAGTCCGACGGTCCGGCGGCCGTCCAGCACGTTCGGATTGAACGGCACGTCGGTGCGGCAGGCGGCGTTGAACTCACGCACGGTACGCAGGAACGCCTTGGCATCGACGCCGTCGAGCTTCTCGGCGAGCTCTTCGAGCGTGCCGGCCTCCGCCTTGGTGACGCGGCGGATGCGATACTCGCCGCGCAACAGATGGCTCACCTTGGCGTCGAACACCTGCCAGGCGAACATGCCGGGCTGCCTGACGATCTCGCCGCCGTACTTCGCATAGGTATGGCTGTGGAAGTTTGCGCCCTCGTCGACATAGCGCTCGCCCCTGGCGTTGACGATGATGCCGAACGGGTAGTTGTGCTTCTGGAACTGGTCGCCGACCGTGAGGTCGCCATAAGGCGGCGCGTTGACGTCCCAGGCGACCGAATGACAGCCCGACCAGTTGCCATAGGGCCGGGCGCCGATATCCATCGCCATTCGCAGGCCGGCGCCCATGTTGAACCGCGTGCCGCGAATCTTCGCAAGCTCCCATCCCGGTCCGAGATAGCGCGCGCGCATTTCCGGGTTCGACTCGAAGCTGCCGCAGGCGAGCACGACGGCGCCGGCGCGGATCGCGACCGGCTCGCCGTGGTATTCCGCGACGACACCGACGACGCGCCCGTGCTCGCGCAGGATGGACACGGCGGGCGTCTCATAGAGGATCGGAATTCCGCGCCGTTCCACGTTGGCATAGAGCGCCTTGAGGAGCTCCGGGCCGCCGCCCCAGATGTGCAGCGCGAGTCCGCCCCAGAACTTGAACTTGCCGTCGACCTTGTAGGCCTGGCGCCCGAGACCCGGCTGCAGCTTGACGCCCTGCCGCACCGTCCAGGCCGCGGTGTCGCGGCTCGAACGCACCAGGATTTCGGCGAGATCGGGGTCGCTGCGGTATTGCGTGAGCGCGAAGAGATCGTCGAAGAACTCATCTTCGGTATAGGTGCCGAAATCGACGTTCTCAAGATTTTCCTGCGCGAGCGAAGGCAGCACCGAGACGAGATCGTCGACGCCGCGGAACGCGAAGCGGAAGGCGCCCCCGGTGAAATGGGAATTGCCGCCGCGTTCTTCAAAGGGGGCTGCTTCGAGCATCAGCACGCGCGCGCCATTCTCGTGCGCGGAGATCGCGGCGCACAGCGCGGCATTGCCGGCCCCGACGACGAGGACGTCGGGCGCTTCGCGCGGCAGCTCTACATTCATGGCTTCCCCAACACGGCTCCAGCGCGCATGTGTCCCGCGGCTTTCGCAGGGTTACACTGCGCGGACGTGACAACTAGACAGGGCAGATGCCGGTGTCCAGAACATGTTCCGATCGGCTAGGATGCAGGGTCAGAATCCGGATCGGTCCCCATGTTCGCTCTCGCGCCTCGACAATCGCTAAAGGTGTTCGCCGCGGCGCTGGTGTCGGCGCTCGCGCTGTCCTGTGCGGCGCAGCGCGCTGCGGCGCAGGCCTATCCGACGCGTCCGGTGACCGTCATCGTGCCGTTCGCGGCCGGCGGCGGGAACGACATCCTGGCGCGGCTGCTCACCCAGCACATGGGGCAGGCGCTCGGCCAGCAGTTCGTAATCGAGAACCGGCCAGGCGCTGGCGGCACCATCGGTGCGCGCGCCGTCGCCAAGGCGGCGCCCGATGGCTACATGCTGATGGTCGGCCATTCCGGCGTGTTCGGCGTCGCACCGGCGCTCTATGCCGATCCCGGCTATGCGCCGCAGCGCGACTTCTCGCCGATCGGGCTCATCGCCTCCTACCAGCAGGTGGTGGTCGTGCATCCGTCGGTGCCGGTGCACAGCATCGCCGACCTCATTGCGCTCGCCCGCAAGGACCCCGGCAAGATCACGTACGCCACGGCGGGCGTCGGCTCCGGCTCGCACCTGTCGACCGAGCTGTTCGAGGCGATGGCCAAAATCAAGCTCACCCACGTGCCCTATCGCGGCACCGGCGCGATGCAGGGTGATCTCGCCGGCGGCCATGTCGACATGTCGATCACGACGTTCCCGTCGGTGTTCGGGCAACTGCGCAGCGGCGGGCTGCGGCCGATCGCGGTGACCGGCGCGACGCGCTCACCGATCTTCCCCGACCTGCCGACCATCGCCGAGGCGGGCGTGCCCGGCTACGAGGCGGTGATCCATTACGGCATGGTGGCGCCGGCCGGAATGAATCGCGCGCTCGCCGAGCGCCTCAATGGCGAGCTGCGCAAGGCGCTCGGGAACGAGGACGTACGCGCACGCATTGCCGAAGAAGGCGGCGAACCGCTGCCCGGCACGCTCGAGCAGCAGGCCGCCGACATCGCGGCAGACGAGGCGAAGTGGGGCGCCCTCGTGCGCAAGCTCGGGATCAAGTCGGAATAGCGCGCGGTGCCTCGATCGAGCGACACGGCTTTGACCTTGCGAAGTTCGGCCATGAGATCCTTCCGGTGTTTTGACGCAATGCTGTCGCGCTGCTGTTGCGTCAGCCGGGCTTCTCCCGCGAGCCCTTGAAAACGCGACCGCATCCGTAGCGCCTGCGAAACCCACGGTGACGGCGACGGCGCGGTGGTAAAACGTTTTCATTCATGCGGAACGCGAATGGCTCCTGCGGAACGAAGGCGGGGCGTCGGCGTTCAGTTACCGAAATGTCAACGTGACATCGCGCCGCCCGGCAACTTCGCCGTGCGATCGCATTCCCTGGAGGGCACAGCATTGGATGATCTTCGCATTTCGCATCGACGCATGTTGCGAGACGCTCTCGTCGCCGGTGCCATCGCCGCCGTAGCTGCGGCAGGTGTTCCGCACGGCGCTTATGCCCACGGGACGGCAGCATCAAAACATGCGTCTGTAGCGAAGAAGGCGAAGACAGAAACCGCCGCGTCCCGTGGCGATCGGGAAGAGCGACGGACGACACGCGTAAGACTATTCGCGCTCCAGCGGGGGCCCCATGCGACAACGTCTCGCGCGACCGGTGGAGAGACCGGCGACGGCGGCGCGTCGGGCATAGCCTCGGTCTACAGCGACTCCCGCACTGCGAGCGGCGAGGCGATGAGTTCAGGCGCGATGACCGCGGCCCATCGCAGTTTGCCGTTCGGGACGCGTGTGACGGTCGTCAATCGAAACAACGGCCGCTCGGTCGTCGTGCGGATCAATGATCGCGGACCGTTCGTGCGCGGTCGCGTCATCGATCTCAGTCCGGCGGCGGCGCGAGTGCTCGGCATCGACAGCTTGGCCTCGGTTTCGCTCAGCGTCGTGCGCCAGGCCGAGAAACGCGCCGAAACGGCGGTGGAGCAGCCGAGTCAAGCCACCGTCGCGGATGATGGTCAGCCGGATCACGCCGATCGTTCCGGTGGAGATCGCGTCGAGGCCGCTCACGTCGAAGCCACACGGGCGCCCGCGGGGCAAGAGGCCGATGCGCGGTAACGGCCGCGCGTCGCAGCGGCCGCAGTCCGAAGTGCCGTAAACCCGAAATACCATGAAGGGAAACGCCGCGACGATGGTCGCGGCGTTCGCATCACGCGACGTGCGGGATTACTCCGCCGCGGTGCGGCCGGCGCCGGCGCCGAACCGGCGCTCGATGTAATCGATCACGATGTTCTTGAAGTCAGCGGCCACCGTCGGGCCGCGCAGCGTCATCGCCTTCTTGCCGTCGATGAACACGGGCGCGGTCGGCTGCTCGCCGGTGCCGGGGAGCGAGATGCCGATGTCGGCGTGCTTCGACTCGCCCGGTCCGTTGACGATGCAGCCCATCACCGCGACGTTGAGGCCTTCGACGCCGGGGTAACGTGTCTTCCACTCGGGCATCGAGACCAGAATGAAGTTTTGAATCTCCCGCGCCAGCTCCTGGAAGGTAGTCGAGGTGGTGCGGCCGCAGCCGGGGCACGCCGCGACCAGCGGTACGAAGACGCGGAAACCCATGGTCTGCAGCAATTCCTGCGCAACTTTCACTTCGAGCGTGCGGTCGCCGCCCGGCTCCGGCGTGAGCGACACGCGCACGGTGTCGCCGATGCCCTGCTGGAGCAGGATGCCCATCGCCGCCGACGAGGCGACGATGCCCTTGGAGCCCATGCCGGCCTCGGTGAGGCCGAGATGGATCGCATAGTCCGAGCGGCGTGCGAGATCGATATAGACCGCGATCAGGTCCTGCACGGCAGACACCTTGGCGGAGAGAATGATGCGCGAGCGCGGCATGCCCATCTCTTCCGCCCTTGCGGCAGAGAGCAGCGCCGACTGCACCATTGCTTCGCGAGTGACCGCGCGTACGTCGGCGGGCTCGGCGAGCTTCGCGTTCTCGTCCATCAGGTGGGTGAGCAGTTCCTGGTCGAGCGAGCCCCAGTTGGCGCCGATGCGCACCGGCTTTCCGTGCTCGAGCGCCTTCTCGATGATGGCGCCGAACTGGCGATCCTTCTTCTCCTTGAAGCCGACATTGCCGGGATTGATGCGATACTTGTCGAGCGCCTCGGCGCAGGCCGGATGGTCGGCGAGCAGCTTATGGCCGATGTAATGGAAATCGCCCACGATCGGCGTGGTGACCCCCATCTTGAGAAGCCGCTCCTTGATGTGGGGGACCGCTGCCGCCGCTTCGTCGCGGTCAACGGTGATTCGCACGATCTCGGAGCCCGCCCGCGACAGCGCCGCCACCTGGCGGACGGTGCCGTCGATATCGGCCGTGTCGGTGTTGGTCATCGACTGCACCACGACCGGCGCGCCGCCGCCCACGGTCACGGAGCCGACCTGGACGGCGGTGGTGTTGTGCCTCGGCCGCGGTGCGGCGACGTCGTTCATCGCGGGTCTCCTTGAAATCCCTAACGTTTTCGGTCCGACGGGATCGCGTCCGGAACATATCTGGGATGGATTTCACTCATATTAACCCCTTAGCGTCGCCACCCCAAGTTTTGGTTCTGCCGGCCACGGCGTAAATTGCGCTGCGGCCGTCTGCCACGCGGCGGCGGGCATAGGTCTTGCGTCACCGGCGCAGTCGATGACAGTCAAATGACCCCGGGGCGAGACGGGAACAGGTGCAATGCAGCAGCTACAGGTTGGAGCGAAGAGGGGCGGCCGGACGGTGCGGTCCCTGGCCGTCATTGCGGCGGTCGCCGGCGCGGCGCTGATCGGCGCCGCGAGCAGTGCGCGCGCGTTCGATGATGCGATCTATCCGGACTGGAAAGGGCTGTGGACGCGCGCACGGGTCCCCGGCGCGGTGGGTCAGCCGCCGCATGATCCGTCGAAGCCGTCCGGCCGCGGCCAGCAGGCTCCGCTTACGCCGGAATACCAGGCGAGGTTCGAAGCCAATCTCGCCGACCAGGCCAAAGGCGGGCAGGGCACCTCGGCCACCTTCACCTGCCTTCCGAACGGCATGCCGCGCATGATGTCCGCTTACGAGCCGCTCGAAATCATCATCACGCCCGACATCACCTACGTCCTGATCGATCACATCGAGCACAGCCGCCACATCTACACGGACGGCCGCAACTGGCCGGCGGAGATCGAACCCACCTGGGTCGGGTATTCGATCGGCAAATGGATCGACGAGGACGGCGACGGACGTTACGACACGCTCGAGGTCGAGAGCCGAGGTTTCAAGGGACCGCGCGCCTACGATGCGAGCGGCCTGCCGCTTCACGAGGACAACGAAAGCATCTTCAAAGAGCGCATCTTCCTCGACAGGCAAGACCGCAATCTCCTGCACGACGAGATCACCACAATCGACCATGCGCTGACGCGGCCGTGGACGGTGACCAAGAGCTACCGCCGCAATCCCTATCCGCAGGCTGAATCGCGGGAGTGGATTTGCGGTGAGAACAATCCGCACGTCGTGATCGGGAAGGACAATTACTATCTCAGCGCCGACGGCCTGCTGATGCCCGCGCGCAAGGACCAGGCGCCGCCGGACCTGCGGTATTTCAAGCCGTCGGCGAAACCCTGACTCATCCAATGTCATCGCCGGGCTTGACCCGGCGATCCCGATCGTATGGCACGACCGTGCCTTGGTAAGCGGGATGGCCGGGTCAAGCCCGGCCATGACAATTCCATGTGTGAATCGAAGCAGCGCTACAGCGTCGCCTCGATCATCGCGCGCAACTCAGCGGTTACCTCGGGCAATATGCCGAACCAGTCGCGGAACGCCGGACGCGCCTGGTTCAACAGCATGCCGAGGCCGTTGACGGTCGGATTGCCGCGCGCGCGGGCGGCGGCGAGGAGCGGTGTCTCCTTCGGAATGTAGATCAGGTCGGAGACGAGGGCCGTGCGCGGCAGCTTGTCGAGCGCAAGATCGAGCGCGGGCTGGCCGACCATGCCCTGGCTCGTGGTGTTGACCAGCATCGTCGCGCCGTCGAGCGCGTTTGCGCGCTCCGTCCAGGCGACGGCGCGCACCGGAGCGCCGATCTCGCTCTCGAGCCGCTTGGCGCGCTCGAAGGTGCGGTTGACGAGGCGGATTTCCTTGGCGCCGCGCTCGGCGAGCGTGACCACGATCGCGCGAGCGCCGCCGCCGGCCCCCATCACGGCGACCGGCCCGGCGTCCGCGCGCCAGCCTGGTGCAGCCGCAATGATCGACTCCGCCCAGCCCCAGCCGTCGTAGTTGCGCGCGAGCAGCGATCCGTCGGGACGCACCACGATGCAATTGGTCGCGCCGATGCGCCGCGCGGTTTCGTCGACCTCGTCGACAATCTCGAATGCAGTTTCCTTGTGCGGGATCGTCAGATTGCAGCCGGCAAACCCCAGCGCGGGCAGGGCACGCAACGCGGCGCGCAGCCCGTCTGCTTTGATCGCCAGCGGCACGTAGCTGCCCATCAGGCCATACTTGGCGAACCAGTAATTGTGCAGCCGCGGCGAGCGCGAATGCAGGACCGGCCAGCCCATGACGCCGGCGAGACAAAAACGGTCGGGGTGACTCATCTCTCGTTCCACTCCTCGGCGCCGCCCATGTGGCGCGGATGTCCTCAATAGGTCGCGCGGCCGCCGGTTGCGTCGAACACGAAGCCGGTGGTGAAGCTGCAGGCGTCGCTCGCCGCAAAGGCGACGACGGCGGCGATCTCCTCCGGCAGGCAGAACCGGCCCATCGGGATGCGGGCGAGCGCGGCGTCGATGTGGGCCTGCGTCATCTCCTGGAACAGCTCGGTCTGCGTGATCGCCGGCGCCACGCAGTTCACGGTGACGCCGGTCGTTGCGAGCTCACGCGCGATCGCCTTGGAGTAGCCGATCACGCCTGCCTTCGCCGCCGAATAGGCCGAGATTCCCGGCATCCCCTCCTTGCCTGCGATCGACGCGATGTTGACGATGCGCCCGTAGCGGTTCGCCTTCATATGCGCAATGGCCGCCCGACAGCAATGGAAAACGCCGGTGAGATCGACGGCGAGCACGCGAGCGAATTCATCGAGCGGATAGTGCTCGGCCGGGGCCACAAGTCCGTTGACGCCGGCATTGTTGACGAGGATGTGGACTTGTCCGAAGCGGGCGACAGCGACCGCGAAGGCGCGCTCGACCGAATCGTAATTGGTGACATCGACCGCCTCGGCGGCAACCGGCTCGAAGTCCGAACGCGCCAGCGGTTCGAGGTCGCGGTCCCAGATGACGACTTGGCATCCGTCGTCCGACAGCCGGCGGGCGATGGCAAGCCCGATGCCACGTGCGGCGCCGGTCACCACCGCGACCCGATCGCGAACGCCGGCCGCGGTCACGACACCGGCTCGTTCTCGATGGTGCCGCCAAGGAAGAGCTGGCCGACACGGGGATCTTCGAGGAGCGCCCGCGCGCTGCCGCTCATGCGCGTGCGGCCGAGCTCGAGCACCAGCCCATCATCGGAGATTTCGAGCGCGCTCTTGGCGTTCTGCTCGACCATCAGGACGGTGACGCCGCGGCTGCGCAGGTCTTTCAAGATATCGAAGGTCTCCTGGACCATGAGCGGCGACAGGCCGATCGAGGGCTCGTCGATCAGGATGAGCTTGGGATCGAGCAGGAGGCCGCGCGCGATTTCGAGCAGCTTCTGCTCGCCGCCGCTGAGCGTCGATGCCTGCCGGTCGGCCTTGCGGTGCAGCACCGGGAAGCGGTCCATCGCCGCCTCGACCCGCGCGGCGACGTCGTGCGTCTTGGTCGCGACGCCGCCGAGCTCGAGATTGTGGCGCACGCTGAGTTCGGGAAAGATGTTGCGGCCCTGCGGCAGGTAGATCATGCCGCGCCCGATCAGCCGGCGCGGGGACGCATTGGTCGCGTCCGTGCCGTCGAAGGTGACGCGGCCGGAGCGCGCCTGCAGGAGGCCGAACACCGTCTTGAACACGGTCGATTTCCCCGCGCCGTTCGGTCCGATGATGGTGGTGATTGTGCCGCGGCGGACGCGGAACGTTGTGCCGTTGAGGATCGTCATGGCGCCGTAGCCGGCGACGACCTCGGCAAGCTCGAGAACCGGCGAGGGCGCGGGCGTATCAGTGGCCAAGATACGCCTCGATGACCTTGCGATCGGCGCGCACCTCGGCGGGTGTGCCTTGCGCGATGATCCGTCCCTCCGCGAGCACCAGGATGCGCGAGCACAGCGACATCACGAAATCCATGTTGTGCTCGATGACGACGAAGGTCGCGCGCTGCTCGGTGTTGATGGCACGCAGGCGGTCGCGCAGCGCGGCAAGCATCGTCGGGTTGACGCCGCCGGCGGGCTCGTCGAGCAGCACGAGCCGCGGGCCCGCCATGAACGCCATGGCGGCGTCAAGGAGCTTCTGCTGGCCGTAGCTCAGCCCGCCGGCTTTGTGGCCGGCGACGTGCGACAAGCGGAAGAACTCGATCATGCGATCGGCGGCCGGCCCAAGGCCGACATCGCCGCGCCCGAACAGTCGCGATGCCATCGATCCCCGATGCTCCTGGCCGGCGAGGATGAGATTGTCGCGGGCGGAGAGCTGCGGAAAGACCTGCAGGAGCTGGAAGGTGCGGCTCACGCCGAGGCGATTGAGGTCGCAGGGCCGCATCCCCGTCGTCTCGCTGCCATCGACGAACACGCGGCCGGCGGTCGGCCGATACTGGCCGAGCACGCAGTTGAACAGCGTCGATTTCCCCGAGCCGTTCGGGCCGATGATGCCGAGGATCTCGCTCTCGTGCACCGCGAACGAGACGCCGTCGACCGCGGCGATGCCGCCGAAGGTCTTGCGCAGTCCCTGCACCTCGAGCACGGTACTCATGGCAGAGCAGTCTCGGTGCCGGAGGCGGGAGCGGCGCGGGCGGCGCGCAGCCGCGAGAGCGCCGCCGCCGAACGCTCGGCGAGCCCGATCAGGCCGGTCGGACAGATCGCCATCAGCACCATCACGAGGAGCGCATAGACGAGGAGGTAATACCCTTCCGTGAAGCGCAGCCATTCCGGTGCGAGGATGGCGACGAGCCCGCCGGCGAACGGCCCGAGGAAATAGCCCGAGCCGCCGACGATCACCATCAGCAGCAGGTTGAGCGAGAGCCCGAGCGCGAACGAGCTCGGCTCGATGAACTGCACGAGCGGCGCGTAGACGGCGCCGGCGCAGCCGCCGAAGCACGAGCCGATCGCGAACGCCATCAGCGTGTAGCGGCGGGTGTCGACGCCCAGCGAAAGGGCGCGCGTCGGGTTCTCGCGCAGCGCGACGAAGGCGCGGCCCCAGGGCGAGCGTATGATCCACCACATTACCGCGGAGAACAGTGCCAACATCGCAAGGCTGATGACATAGAAGTCGACGGCCCGCGCCTGCGCGGCGGACCAGCCGAACCGCTCGCGGAGCGTGCTCACGTCCCATAGGCTCGGCCGCGCGATGCCGTTGATCCCGTAGACGCCGCCGGTGAGCCATTCCTCGTTGCGCATCACGAGGAACGCGACAGTCGAGAAGGCGAGGGTGACGAAGGCGAGATAATGATGCTGCACGCGCAGCGCCGGATAGCCGAGCAGCCAGCCGATCGCGAAGGAGAGCGCGGCCGCCAGTGCGAACGCGGCGGCGAAGGGAACGGAATGCGCGGTCGCAATGGCGACCGTATAGGCCCCGATGCCGACGAAGGCGCCCTGCGCGAGCGAAATCTGGCCGGCATAGCCGAGCGTCAGGTTGAGGCCGAGCGCGGCGATGGTGGTCACCGCCCAATAGCTCATGAGATAGACGCCGGACGGTTTGAGGACGAACGGCGCCGCGGCGAGCACGGCGGCGGCAACGGCCGCGGCGGCCAGGCGCGGCCAGACGCCGCTCATACCGTGCGCTCCTCGGGGCGCCCGAGCAGGCCGTGCGGACGGAACAGGATGACGAGCACCAGAAGCAGCATCGGGAACGCGCCGCGATATTGCGCCGAGATATAGGCGGCCGAGAGATTCTCGACGACGCCGAGGACGAGCCCGCCGACGATCGCGCCGCGCGCCTGGTTGAACCCGCCGACGATCGCCGCGACGAAGGCGGCGAGGCCGAGCGTCTCGCCATTGGTGAACTTCGCGAGATAGATCGGGCTGATCAGCACCGAGGCGAGCGTCACCAGCGCGGCGTTGAGCAGGAACGTGTAGAGGATCATCCGCTCGACGGGGATGCCGAGGATGCGCGCCACCACCGGGTTCTGCGCGGTCGCCTGCATGCAGCGGCCGGTGCGCGTGCGCGAGAGAAAGAGCTGCACGCCGGCGACGGCGGCGACCGCGACGGCGAGCACGACGAGGCTCTGGGTCGAGATCACGGCGCCGAACACCTCGATGTCGTGCGCCGGCACCAGCTGCGGAAACGGCTGCGCCTGCGCCGAATAGAAGTCCTTGGCGGCTTCGCGCAGGAACAGCGACAACGCGATGGTCGAGATGACGAGCGGCAGCACGCCGTGGCGCAGCATCGGATCGACGACGAGGCGCTTGAAGAGGAGGCCGAGGACGAGGAGGGCGACGACGAGTCCGACGAGACACGCGGACCAGAAATCCAATCCCAAGAACTTCATCGCCGCGAGGACGAAGAAGGCCGGGATCATCACGAATTCGCCCTGGGCGAAATTGATGGTCTGCGAGGTCTGCCACAGCAGCGTGAAACCGAGCGCGACCAGAGCGTAGATCGCCCCGGTCGCGAGACCCGACACGAACAGTTGCAGAAACGCCGCCACCGAAGCGGCCTCCGATTGCGCGCCTATTTCACGCCGAGCTTGGGAAGGGTGCCGACGATCTTCTGCTTGCCCTGGACCACCTCGCCGAGGAAGCTCTCGCGGTCGATGTCGCCGTTGCCGTCCCAGGTCGCCTCGAGCAGGATTCCGGGCTCGTTCTCAGGCTTGATGGTCAGGCCATGCAGCGTCTTGGCAAACAGCTTGGAATCGAATTTGCCCATTTTCTCGGTGACGTGTTTGATTGCGTAGATCGCGGTATAGCCTTTGATCCCGTTATGGTCGTTGGCGTAGCCGAACCGCGCCTTGAACTTCTCGCCGAACTTCTGGAAAGAGGCCACCGGAGCGTCGGCGCTGAGACCGACATGGCCGCGCACGCCGTTCGCGGCGTCGCCGGCGAGTTCGATCACCTTCTGTCCGAGCAACGTGGTCTCGCCGATCAGCGGCACGTTGAGGCCTTGCTTCTTCGCCTCGCGCAGAAAGCGCGCGCTCTCCTCCTCGTTCGTATAGACGAACACGGCGTCCGCATTCGCGCCCTTGACCTTGACGACGTCGGCGGCGAAGTCGACCTGGCCGGACTCGGTCGAGATGTCGGCGACGACGGGGATGTTGCGCTTCTTCATCTCGGCGATGAAGAAATCGCGGCCGCCCTTGCCGAAATCGTTGTTGACCCACACCACCGCGACCTTCTTCGCCTTGACGCCGTCGCGCATGTAGTCGGCGATCTTGGGCATCGAGAACTGCTGGCCGAACGAGGTGCGGAAAACGTAGCCGTTGCCGCGCTGGGTGACGGCGGCGGCTTCGGCGCCGGTGATCTCGGGAATCTCGGCCTGCTTCGCGAGCTCCATCGTCACCAGCACCGAACCGGAGAATACGGGCCCGAGGATCACATAGGGATCGTTGTCGATCACCTTCTGGATCTGCGCGCGCGCAATGCCGGCGTCGCTCTGGGTATCGATATGCGGCACGTTGAGCTTCTTGCCGAGAATGCCGCCCTTGGCGTTGATTTCGTCGACGGCGAGGATGATGCCGTCGCGCCAGTTCGTTCCGGATACTGCGCCTGCGCCGGACAATTCGACCACGTCGGGAATATAGACAGTCGATTGCGCCGACGCGGCGACCGGCGCAAGCAGCAGGGCGCCTCCCAAAATCCTGGCAATCGTCGACATGCGTTTTCTCCCGGCGGCACGCCGGCTTCTCGCCGGTCCGTAAATATGGTCGTAAACTGACAGGAGGGCGCGATTTGTCAATCCTGCGGGCCTGCGGCACGCGCGCCGCACATCGAGGCGCAAAAAGCACGCGCGATGCGGGTTTCTTATGGGTCTGGCCCTTCTTGTTATCGCCCAGTCAAGCCGGGCAATGACAGTAAAGGGACTTTACCGATAGTCGAGTATCCCGTCCCAAAGAGCGCAATCGTTAGCTTTGCCGTAATCGTCTTCGCTCTTCATGCCGGGGAGGTCGAGGACGAGCACGTTGTCCTTCTCGGCCGAGTATCGCGGCCATGGCGGCAAGGCGTGGCCTTCCGATTGGTCGGGCGTGCCGGTGCGTGCGAACGTCGTCCAGTAGTCGACCAGCAGGTCGGACAGGCGCTCCTGCGCCTCGTTGAGCGGACGCGAGGTGCCCTGGCCGCCGCGGAATCGCGGAAACAGGTATTGCAGCTCGGACGTGTGATAGGCCCGCATCGGATAGCTCACGTCCGGAAAATAGGACGGTGCCGTGCGGTCGGCGAATTCATAGGCATACACGGGGACGTATTTCGACCAGGTGCGGTCGAGCAGCCGTGCCGTGCAGGCCTTGGCGCCCTGCGCCATGGCGATCTCGGCGAGGCTCGGGCTCGGATAATCGGCAAGCGGATATTTGGCGAGGAGCTTGTCCTTGTGCGCGGCGCCGTACGAGATGGTGTAGCGCATGAACTCATCCGCGGTGAGCGGCTTCTTGGTGTTCGCTTCGGGGAGGAAGAACGCCTGCTCGTCGCGCACGAGCCCGGTCATGATCGGCACCCGGTTGAACTGCCCGCTCTCGAAAGCATCGAGTGCAGCACGGGTGATGATGCTGCCGTCGATCGACGGAAAGTCGGGGACGACGCCGAGAATGCCGCCTTGATGCGCAAGCACCTGATCGACCGACAGCGCGCGCAGGCACTGCGGATTCTGGTCCGCGCATCCGGCCATTGCCGCGAATTCCTCGCCGAGCTTGAGGGCTGTGGCCGGGGGCGTGACGCCAATGCGCGTTCCACTCTGGTTGATCGCCCGGTGGAAGAAACCCTTCGAAAGCGGCGAAACGAGATTGGCCATCACAGCGGTGCCGCCGCCGGATTGCCCGAAGATCGTGACGTTGCCGGGATCGCCGCCGAACGTGGCGATATTGGTCTGCACCCAGCGCAACGCCAACTGCTGGTCCATGATCCCGTAGTTCGCGAAGGGGTGGCCTTCGGCATTGATCGCGGGATGCGAGAGGAAGCCCAGCGCCCCGACGCGGTAATTGAGCGTCACCACCACCACTCGGCCGCGGCTCGCGAGCTTAGACCCGTCGTAGTCGTTGCTTTCGCCGGAAAACAGACCACCGCCGTGAAACCACACCATCACCGGCAGCCGGGCGCCTGTCCCGGGCTCGGCGGCCGGCGTGAATACGTTGAGATAGAGACAGTCCTCGGTCTTGCTCGGGGACGCGAACACGCCGCGCTGTGGCTGCACACAGGTGTTCGCGAACTTCGTCGCCTGCAGGGTCTCGCCCCATCGCGCCACCGGCTGCGGCGGACGCCAGCGCAGGTCGCCGACCGGAGGTTTCGCATAGGGAATGCCGAGAAATTCGCCGACGCCGGCAAGCGGAAAGGCCCTGAATGTCGCCGGCCGGCGCATGCACGACCGGCGCCGGCGGCGTCTGTCCGCTCGCAGCACCGATTGCCGCGATCGAGGCGATCGCCGTAACGCCGAGCAGCCTCGCGCAAAGGTCCATGCGCTTGTCCCCTCTTCCGTGTCATGGCGCCGGCGTGCTCATCGGCTTGCCCTTCTCGGCGACCAGCGTTGCGGCGATCTTCACGGGCACGGTGCCGGTGTTGATCCCTCGATGGATCTTCCCGGCGTCGACGTAGAAGGAATCGCCGGGCTTGTAGGTGGTTCGCGGACGCCCTTCGGTCTCGAGAGCGAGTGTCCCCTCGATCACGTACACGACAAGCATGCCGGGATGCGTATGCCTGATCTCGCTCACGCCAACGGGGATTTCCACGGACGTCAGCACGGTCTGGTAGCCCGGCGGACCGTCCTGCTGAAGCAGGACCTTGCGTTGAATCTCCTGGGCGCCGGCAGGCCCGTTTCCAGCCAGGAGGCCGGCGATCGACAGCGTGGTGGCAGCCAACAGAAGCTTCATGTGTCCTCCGCGAGAGCTTGCTTTTTGCCGCCGGCAGGTGAGCTGCGGCGCGCGCGGCTTGTGCAGAGATGCTGCCCGTTTTCGCGAGCTGCCACAAGCAGGCGGCGGCTGCCACCCGAAAAGGCGCAACTCGTTCTCTTATCGCGAAGGCATCACTTCGCGCGCTGTACGGCCGGCCCGTGAAACCAGGCGCCGCTCGCGACCGCTGCGGCGATGATCAAGCCGAACACGACGAGCGCCAGCGCCTGCACCGCGAACACGTAGGACAAATCGCCGGTCCAGCGCAGCGCGAGCCAGCCGCCTCCGCCCGCGATCGCCAGGCGCGTCATGTTGGCGACGAGCGGCCACAGCAGGCGCCCGGCGCCTTGCGACGCGAAGTAGAGTGCCATGCCGAGCCCGAACAGGCCGTAGGCCGGGCCGACCGCGTGAAGGTAACGCGTGCCGGCCTCGATCATCCCGGGATCGGCATCGAACAGCGAGAGCCACGCTCCGGGAAACGCCGCCGCCGTGAGGCCGATCGTCTCGCACAAGGCGGCCGCCACGGCGGCGCCGATCCACGCCGTGCGCAGCGCGCGGTCACGCTGGCCGGCGCCGATGTTGGTCCCGACCATCGCGACCAGCGGGCCGCCCAGCCCGAATACCAGCGGGATGAGGAGGTACTCGATGCGTGATCCGGTCCCGTAGCCGGCGATCGCCGCGGGTCCGAATTGTCCCACGAGCGCGGTGGCGATGCCGATGGTCAGATTGGTCCCGACGGTGATCAGCGCGGCGACCATCCCGACGCGCAGAATATCCCAGAACAGCACCCGCTGCAGGCCGCCGCTGAGCACGAGGCGCACCACGCTGCGTCCGGTCCACAGATAGGCGAGGAAGGCAATGCTGCCGAGCCCGTAGAAGGCGATCACCGCCACCGCGCCGCCGGCGATGCCGAGCTGCGGAAACGGCCCCCAGCCGAAGATGAGGCACGGCGAAAGCGGGACCAGCACCGCGGCGCCGGTGCAGGTGACGATCGCCGGCACCATCATGTTGCCGGTGCCGCGGATCACATTGGCGAGCGAGTTGAAGAGCCAGACCAGGAGCGCGCCCGAGAACACGACGTTGGAATAGGTCAGGGCGGCGGCGAGCGAGTCGCCGCTTCCCCCCATCGCCGCATAGAGCGGACGGCCGAAGCCGAGCGCGATCACCATGAAGGCGATGCCGAAGATGCCCCCAATCGCCAGCGCATGGATCGTCAGCGCATTGGCGTCGTCGCGGCGTCCGCTGCCGAGCGCGCGGGCGATCGCCGAGGAGATGCCGCCGCCCATCGCGCCCGCCGACATCATCTGCATCAGCATGACGACGGGAAACACCAGCGCGACGCCGGCGAGCGCCGCGGTTCCGAGCTTGCCGACGAAATAAGTCTCGATAAGTCCGACCGAGGCCTGCGTCACCATGACCAGCACATTGGGGGCGGCGAGCCGCAGCAAGGTCGGGGTGATCGGCGCTTCGAGAAGCATGCGCGTGCGCGGATCGCGCCGCTTCTCCGCAACTGACGGGACGACTGGGATCTCGGGCGAAACCGCCTTCAGGTTCGTCGGATGCACGGTCATCGACAGACCCCTGGTCCATTGACTTTAGCGTACATGCGCATATAAAGGTGCATATGCACTCATGTCAAGGACTGGGAATGCGATGATGTCCTCCGGCGCTCCGACGATGACGCAGGAATGCAATTGCTTCGCCGTCCGTTCGGCGGCGAGGCACGTGACCCAGTTCTACGACCAGCACTTGGCGTCGAGCGGGTTGCGCACCACTCAGTTCTCGATTCTCTCGAAGCTCAAGCGGAAAGGGCCGATGACGATCAACCGGCTCGCCGAGGACATGGCGATGGACCGCACCACCTTGGGGCGGAATATCCTGCCGCTCGAACGCGATGGGCTGATCCGGATCGAACCCGCAGCGCACGACCGCCGTGCCAAGGAGCTGCATCTCACGGCGGCCGGCGCGAAGCGTCACGAGGCAGCGCTCAAGGGATGGAGCGAGGCACAGGGTCGGTTCGAGGAAACGTTCGGGCCGCAACAGGCCGCGCAGCTGCGCACCATGCTTCGCGCCGTGGTCGCGACCGACTTCGCGGCGCCCGACGGCAGCCAGCCCTGAATCTGCGGCGAGCGAGCCGGCGTGACCGGCTCGCTCGCCGCAGATGATGCGTCAAACTGAAACAGTAGTTCTTGCGCTATGACGCAGGTGAGGCGCGGAGGCTCTCGCGCTCGGCGTCGCGGCCCTTGCGGTCGCGGTTGTCACTGATTCCGATGGAACGGGCGGCCCTGGCATACCAGTCGCTGTCGCGGAGGCGAACGGCACTGCGCGTTCGCCCCTTCGCTGCCGACTGATTGCGCTTGGAACCACCGGCAGCCTTCGTCTTAGCCAACGTATCCTCCCTCAGTCCTCCCCCATCCCGCGCTTCTCGTTAGACCGCTCGGCGCGGCATTACCGTCGGGTGAGAACCGGGAACCTCCGGCCGCAGTTCTGCGGACGCTTCCGATTCCGACCGTGTGTCGTAACGATTTGCCGGCGCAATATGCTCCACCCATTGGATTTGGCAATGGTGAACCTTGCACATCGCCTATGAGCCGTTCGCGTTTCACCTCGATTCACGGCCGAGCGACCGCCTAAATCCGCGCCAGTGCGGATCGGGGGGTGAGGATTTGCCGCCCGCCCATTCCCCGGTAGGATCGCGCCCACCAAACAAAGCGCCATCAAGTAAGTAAGGGGAAACGTCATGTGGAAGCTCGCTCCGGTCCTCGTGCTTGCCGGTCTCGTTGGGCCGGCGCTTGCGGCCGAGCGGCCGGATTGGGCCTATCCGCCGGCCCAGGCCGAGCGTGTTCCGGTCGAAAACGAGGGGGACCGGCCGTTGCAGGCGCCGGGCTCGACCAAGACCTACACCCGCGCCCAGATCGACTCACAGATGGATTCGCCGGACTGGTTCCCGAACGAGCATCCGCCGATGCCGAATATCGTCGCCCACGGCAACGGCACCACGGTCCGCGCCTGCATCGGCTGCCATCTCCCCCACGGGAATGGCCATCCCGAGAACTCGCGCCTCGCCGGCACCACCGCTTCCTACCTCGCCCGGCAACTGGCCGACTTCAAAACCGGCGCGCGCGGCGGCGCCGGGGCCGGCGCGATGATGCGGTTCTCCAAGGAGATGACGCCCGAGGAAATCAAGGGCGCAACCGAGTATTTCGCCGGCCTCAAGCCGATCCATTGGACGCGGGTGGTCGAGGCCGACACCGTGCCGAAGACCTTCTTCAAGGGAACGCGGCGGCTGCAGCATCCCGCCGGCGGCACCGAGCCGATCGGCAACCGCATCATCGAGGTGCCGGAGAACCCGGAGCAGGTCGAGCTGCGCGATCCCCATGCGAGCTTCGTCTCCTACGTGCCGCCCGGCAGCGTGACGAAGGGCGAGGCGCTCGTCGCCTCCGGAGGCGGCGGCAAGACCATCCCCTGCGCGATCTGCCACGGGCCGGGACTGCAAGGTCTCGGCGACGTACCGAGCCTCGCCGGCCGCTCGCCCGGCAACATCGCGCGCCAGATCTACTACTTCCAGACCGGCGACCGCGGCGGCCCCTCGGCCGCGCTGATGAAGGCGGTGGTCGACAAGCTGACCGGAGAGGACGTCGTCGCGATCGCGGCTTATGTCGCCTCGCTCGATCCGACGAAGTAGTGAGGGCGTTACCTGAGGGCCCAAAAATTAAATTGGAGACCTCGTCCTGAGGAGGCGCGAAGCGGCGTCTCGAAGGACGGCCACAGGCCGCAGTAAATGGGGCCACCTTCGAGACGCCGTGATGCGCACGGCACCTCCGGATGAGGTCGTTAGGGGTTCCGTTTCCGCGTAGGCACGGCGCCGCGCGCCTCTGCCAACGCAACGAGCCGCGCAGGCGGCACGTCCCTTACCCCATCAACCGCGATCCCGTGATCGACCGGCGAATCAGCGCGAACAGGCTGCCGCCGGTCACCATGCCCAGCACGTAGATGATTACGACGAAGAGCGCCAGACGGGGCGGCGATGCTGAAGCTCAAGAACGCGAGCGTGACCGTCTGGAGATTCTGGAAGGCGAAGATGGCGGTGGCGAGCGCGAACAACACGACCACGATGAAGTGGAACCAGCGCATGGGTCGCTCCCTCGCAATAAAACGAGATTCGTCGAGGCCTTAGCGACACCTTGTAGGACGCAGCTCCCGGGAAGTCTATCGGGTCGGCTGCGCCAAGGTGCGGCGCCCCCGTCTGTATTCGCGGACGAAGTTCGTGTATTCGCCTGCTATGTCATTCGAACCTGGTCATAGGTCCGAATGCGGGCCGTCCTCGCGCCTGGTGGCCCGCATCCGTAGACCGATTGGGCGCCCCGCGCCATGAAGCCGATCATCGACCCGCGCGACGGCGACATCGAGGACGATGCTTCGAGCACGAAGCAGCGATCGCTGTTCTCGCTCGCGGGCAGCCTGCTCGCCGAGATCAGCCTGCCGAAGCTCGCGGTCGCCTGGGTGCTGCTCATCGGTCTGCCCGGCGTGGCGCTGGGACTCGCGCCGGTCGTCGTGTCGTTGTGGTTCCATGCGACGACGTCGCGGGTCTCCTATATCCTGACCGGCATCTCGCCCCTCGTCATCATCGCGATCCTCGTCGGCTTCGCTTGGTTCGGCGGGCGTCCGTTGCTGCGGCTCGCCGAGGCGAGCTTCTGGGCGCTCAACGCGTTGGGCGTCCAACCCTTCTACATCGTCGGCCGCGAAGGATTCCGGCAGGTCGTCGAGCAATGGCTGCCGCGGGGCGTGAGTGCGGCCGGCCGCGCCTCCGTCCGCGCCGCCAGTGCCGCGATGTCGGGCATCCTGTTCAGCGCGGTCGCGTTCGGCATCGTCGCGCTCGCGTGGCCTCACACCAGGTGGGCTGTCACTTTCTCCGAGCTCCCCCCGCTGCGCCCCTTGATCGAATTGGCGCTCGCCAATGCCGTCGTCATCGTCTCGGCCTATTTCGGCCTCGCCGCGCTGATTTGGGGCCTCGCCGATGCGACGATGGCGCAGGCGCGCGACCTGCGCTCCTTCGATGCGCCACCGCGGGGTGCCCGGACGTGGCGCGTCGCGCATATCTCCGACCTTCATACGGTCGGCGAGCGTTACGGCTTCCGGATAGAGTGCGGTCGCTCGGGCCCGCGCGGGAACGAACGGTTGCGACAGGCGCTGGCCCGGCTCGACGAGATTCACGCCACCGAGCCACTCGACCACATCCTGCTTTCCGGAGACATGACCGATGCCGGCGTGTCGGCGGAGTGGGCCGAGCTGCTCGACGCGCTCGCGCTCTACCCCAAGCTCGCGCCCCTCCTGGTCGGCCTTCCCGGCAACCACGATGTCAACGTCGTCGACCGCTCCAACCCGGCGCGCATGGATTTGCCGACCAGTCCGACCAAGCGGCTGCGCCAGCTTCGTACGGTCTCCGCGCTCACTGCCCTGCAGGGTTCGCGGGCCCGGGTCGTCGACACGAAGTCGGGCCGCATCGGCGGCACCCTGGCGCAGAAGATCGAACCGCACCGCGGCGAGATCGAGCGCTTCGCCGACCAGGGCTCGCATCGCCTCTCATGGCGTCTCGCCAATCTGTGGGCGACCGTGTTCCCGATGGTGCTGCCGCCCGACACCGAGGACGGGCTCGGAATCATCATCCTGAACTCGAACGCCGATACGCACTTTTCGTTCACGAATGCGCTCGGCATGGTGTCCTACGAGCAGGCGAAGGGCCTCGATATCGCCGTCACGCAGTATCCCCGCGCAAGCTGGATCATCGCGCTCCATCACCACGTCGTCGAATATCCCAAGCCCGCGAAGGCGCTCTCGGTGCGCATCGGCACCGCGCTCATCAACGGCAGCTGGTTCGTGCGGCGCCTGCAGGGGCTTGCCGACAACGCGGTGGTCATGCATGGCCACCGCCACATCGACTGGATCGGCGAATGCGGCGGCCTGCTTATCGTCTCGGCACCGTCGCCGGTGATGGAAGCGACCGACGACGAGGACACCTATTTCTACGTCCACAAGCTCGCACTCGGCCCCGACGGCAAGCTCAAGCTGCTCGAGCCCGAGCGCGTCGCGTTGCGCGGACGGCGGGCGAGCGACAACTCCGGTGTCGTGCGAGCTGATCCCGAGCAGGCCGACCCGGAGTGAGGGCCGCAACCTGTTGGTGTCATCACCCGGCTTGACCGCGCGATACAGTAACCATCGGACTGCAGAAGCGCTGCAATCCCTGATGTCATCCGCATGTGTTACAGAGGGCGGAAGAGGGGAACATCCGGCCGAGCGAGCACGCGCGCAACATCTCCGGAGAAGCTATGCCAACATCTGCATCCCCTGCGGCATCAAAAATCACCGCCGACGTCGCCGTCGACCTCGCACTCCAAGGCGGGGGTGCGCACGGCGCCTTCACGTGGGGCGTGCTCGATCGGTTGCTGGAGGAGCCGCACCTCAAGATTGACGGCATTTCCGGCACCTCGGCCGGCGCCATGAACGCCGCGGTGCTTGCCGACGGCTACACCGATGGCGGGCCCGAAGGGGCGCGCGCGGCGCTCGCCGCGTTCTGGGAGAGCGTCTCGCAGGCGGCGCGTTTCAGCCCGTTCCGGCGCGGCCCGCTCGACATCCTGCTCGGCCGCTGGACACTCGACCAGTCCCCGACCTTCGTCGCCATGGACATGATGTCGAGGCTGTTCTCGCCCTACGACCTCAACCCGCTCGGAACCAATCCGCTCTCAGACGTGCTCGCCGGTACCATCGATTTCGAGCGCTTGCCGAGGAGCCCGATCAAGCTGTTCGTCACCGCGACCAATGTGCGCACCGGGCGGGGCCGGGTGTTCCGCAACACCGAGCTCACCCCCGACGTGCTGCTCGCGTCGGCGTGCCTGCCCACCATGTTCCAGGCGGTCGAGATCGACGGCGAATTCTATTGGGACGGCGGCTATTCGGGAAATCCCACCATGACGCCGCTGGTGCGCGAATGCGCGGCAAGCGACACCATCCTCATCCCGATCAATCCGGTCGAGCGGGCGGGTGTGCCGCGCTCGGCCCGCGATATCCTCGACCGCCTCAACGAGGTGTCGTTCAACGCGGTGCTGGTCAAGGAGCTTCGCATGATCGCGCTGCTGCGCCAGGTGGCGGCGCCCGGCGACAGCGAAGGCGCGAAATGGGCCAAGATGCGCATCCACATGGTGCCCAACAAGGTGATGGTCGACCTCGGCTATTCCTCGAAGCTCAATGCCGAGTGGCCGTTTTTGACCATGCTGCGCGACGAGGGGCGGAAGGCGGGGGAGGAGTTTCTCTCGACCCATGGCGCGGACCTCGGTTGTGGTTCTTCTCTCGACCTCGACGCGTTGCTCGCGGGCGTCTGACGTCATGGGTCTTCTCGGCATCGCGCTCGGGCTGTTGCTGCTCCTCGCGCTCGCGTTCCGCGGCTGGAGCGTGCTGCTGCTGGCGCCGGCAGCGGCGCTCCTCGCGGCGCTGTTTGCCGGCGAGCCGCTGCTCGCCCACTGGACCCAGACCTTCATGGGCGGCACCGCGGGCTTTCTCGCGCAATTCTTCCCGCTGTTCCTGCTCGGCGCCATGTTCGGCAAGCTGATGGACGACTCCGGCTCGGTGACCGCGATCGCCGAATTCATGACCCACCGGCTCGGCGAACGCCGCGCCATTCTCGCCGTGGTGCTCGCCGGTGCGCTCGTCACCTATGGCGGGGTGAGCCTGTTCGTCGCCTTCTTCGTGCTCGCGCCGATGGCGCAGGCCCTGTTCCGGGCCGCCGTCATTCCGCGTCGGCTGATGCCGGCGGCGATCGCGCTCGGCACCTCGACCTTCACGATGTCGGCGCTACCGGGCACGCCGGCGATCCAGAACGCGATTCCGATGCCGTTCTTCGGTACCACGCCGTTCGCCGCGCCCGGGCTCGGTATCATCGCCTCGGCAGTCATGCTCGGCTTCGGCCTGTGGTGGCTGGCCCGCGCTGAAGCCGCGGCCCGGCGCGCCGGCGAGGCGTTCGGCGCCGGCGAGCCCGCCGAGATGGGAGAAGTCGTCGGCGACCAGGCGCTGCGCGATCGCGCCACCACCGCGCGCGAATTCGACCCCGCCGAGCTTCCGCACGGTCTGCACGCCGCGACCGTGCCTCCCATAAGCCTCGCGACGCTGCCGCTGATCGTGGTCGTTCTCGTCAATCTCGTGATGTCGTTCATCGTGCTGCCGCGGCTCGATACGTCTTTCCTCGCCGACGAGCGCTGGGGCGCAACATCGATCCACGCGGTGGGCGGCGTGTGGGCTGTGGTAACGGCGCTTGCCGCTGCGATCGTGACGGTGATCGCGATCAACTGGTCGCGGCTCCCGTCGTTGCGGGCGACGATGGATGCCGGCGCCGTCGCCTCGGTGCTGCCGGCGCTGAGCGTCGCGAGCCTCGTCGGCTTCGGCGCGGTGGTCGCGGCGATGCCGGCCTTCGCGTTGGTGCGCGATTGGGTGCTCGGCATCGGCGGCGGCCCGCTGGTCTCGCTTGCGGCGGCGACCAACGTGCTCGCGGCGCTCACCGGCTCCGCGTCCGGCGGGCTCACCATCGCGCTCGATTCTCTCGGCGGCACCTACCTTGCGCTGGCGAACGAGCATGGGATCGATCCATCGCTGCTGCATCGCGTCGCGGTGATCGCATCGGGGACGCTCGACAGCCTTCCCCACAACGGCGCGGTTGTGACGCTGCTTGCGGTGTGCGGGACAACCCACCGCGAGAGCTATTTCGATATCGTGATGGTCGGCATCGTCAGTGCGCTCATCGCGCTTGTCGTCGTGATCGTGCTCGGATCAGCCTTCGGCTCGTTCTGAATGCACGTCTGCAAGGACGGCGCCGCACATCTGCCCGTCGCTCATCGGACTTGACCCGGCGGCGCGGATCGGCGCAACGATCGGGACGGCCGGACCCGGCCGCCACATGATGCGATCGATGAGGAGACTGCCATGAAGGCCGGCGACATCATGACCGGACGCGTCATCACGATCTCGCCCGACGCCACCGTGCTCGACGCGATCGACCTGATGACCAAGAATCACATCAGCGGCCTGCCGGTGATCGATGCATCGGGCGCCCTCGTCGGCATGGTGACTGAAGGCGACTTCCTGCGCCGCGCCGAGACAGGTACTGCGCGCAAGCGGCCGCGCTGGCTCGAATTCCTGGTCGGGCCCGGCCGCCTCGCCGAGGAATATGTCGAGACCCATGCGCGCAAGGTCGGCGAGGTGATGACCCGCGATCTGGTCACGATCGCCGAGGATACCCCTCTTGCCGAGGTCGTCCATCAGATGGAACATCGCCGCGTCAAGCGGCTGCCGGTGATGCGCGGCACGCAGGTCGTCGGGATCGTCAGCCGTGCCAACCTCATGCGGGCGCTCGCCGCCGTCGGCCGCGAGGTCCCCGCTCCGGCGCAGAGCGATGCGGCGATCCGCAAGCAGTTGCTCGCCGAGTTCGAGAAGCAGCCGTGGGTGCCGGTGGCGCTGATCGATGCCACGGTCAAGGACGGCGTCGTCGAATTGTGGGGCACCATCCTCGAAGGCTCCCAGGGCGAGGCGATCCGGGTGCTCGCCGAGAACGTTCCAGGCGTGAAGAAGGTGGTCAGCCACCTCACCTGGGTCGAGCCGATGTCCGGCATGGTGATCAGCGACGCCGACATCGCGCCGCCGCGGGGTGCCGCACCTCCACCGTCCCCGACGAAATCATAGAGCGAGCTCTTCCAAGAGATTGTTTTGAGGCCCGAGTCGGCCCATGATGCTTGCCATCGGTGCCTTCTCGCTGATCGCATGTCTCATTGCTCACGTGCATGTTGGTCGCGCGGTACCGTTGGATTCGCGCTCAGGTGCGGCGTCATTTAGCGCACCCTTCCTTTGATTTGGCAGCTGCCCCGTTAAACGATGCAGGGGTATAGTTTGCTCGTCGAACGCGACGAAACGCTCATATCGTTTTCGTGCCAAAATGCGAACTGTAATAATTCCAATTCAAAATAAAACGCGCAAATTGCAATGGACTCATAATATATGGAGATAAGTACCTGCGGTTGGTTAGTTCTAGAATCAGAAAACAATTAAACAAACGTTTATAGCCTTGCTTCGTCACACTCGATCCTAGTAAAAATAACAGTGGGAGCGACGTCTTGGGGTAAGCGTCGCGTTTGGGGGCGAGTCATGACGAGTCTTTCTGGTCGCGTGCGGCCATTGCGAACCTATTCCCGAGCTGTTCTGTTTTCCGCGAGCTACCTTGCGCTCGCTGTCGCAGGTTCGTCGCAGCTGTGGGCGCAGGATGCAGAGCCGCCGAGTACAGCTCCTGCGGGAGAGCGGAGCAATACGAATACGAGTGAGCCGGGTGCGACCAAAGAAGGCGATTCACAGCTCCCGCCGCTGCGCGTGGACGAGCCCAATCGAAAGCCGCGGACTTCCACGACGCAGCCCAGCAAGCAGGTGACGACCACTGCTCCGGCACGTCAGGCGCCGAGACGCGACACGCCGCGAACGGCAGCGAAGCCTGCACGGTCTTCGAAACCGCAAACCGAGACCGCCAATGCGACGGCGGCCAGCGGGCCCTGGGCGGCGCAATCGCAGAGCGCACGTACCGGAACGGTCGGTGTCTACTCGAACAGCACGTCGGTGGCGACGAAGGTCAACACGCCGCTGGTGAATATCCCGCAATCGGTCAGCGTTCTGACGAAGGACTTCATCAAGGATCAGGCCCTGCTCGGCGTCACCGACCTCACCCGCTATGTGCCGGGTGTCGCCGTGCATCAGGGCGAAGGGAACCGCGACGAGCTGATCATTCGCGGTGTGGACTCGAGCGCGAATTTCTTCGTCAACGGATTTCGCGATGACGTTCAATACTTTCGCGATCTCTACAACGCGCAGAGCGTCGAGATCCTTCGCGGTCCGAGCGCCCTGACGTTCGGCCGAGGGGTCGGCGGCGGCCTTCTCAACCGAACGCTCAAGGAGGCGGACGGCACGAGGGTCTACGACACGACGTTCCAGACCGGTTCGTTTGGCGATCGGCGCTTCACACTGGACGCCGGCCAGGCCGTCAACGACAACGTCGCCGTACGCTTGAACCTCATGGACGAAGAGAGCCGCTTGTTCCGCGACTACAACGAGCTCGGGCGGTACGGCGTCAATCCGACGATCACGTTTCTTCCCGACGACAATACCAAGGTCAGGTTCAGCTACGAATACTTCCATGATCAGCGCACGGCCGATCGCGGTAACCCGTCGCAGGCGCTCAGCGCCACACCGCCAGCGTCGACGCGCGGTAGCCCCGCCAATCCGTTTGCGCCCAACGGCGATCTGACCACGTTCTTCGGCAGTCCCGGTCTCAATCTCGCGCGCGCCTACGTGCAGACCACGATGGCGATCATCGACCACGACTTCCAGAACGGGTTGACCGTCAAGAACGGCACCATCTACGCGGACTATACGCGCCGGTATCAAAACGTTTACCCCGGCAACGGGCCGCTCGCCGGTGCAGTGTATCCGGACGACACCAAGTTCAACCTCGCGGCGTACCAGCACACCACCAATCGGCAGAACGTCTTCAACCAGACCGACTTCATCTACAAGGGGTACACAGGTCCGCTTTTTCATACCTTCGCATTCGGATCCGAGATCGGTCGCGAGGCCGGGATCGATGTGCGTAACACGGGCATCTTCGCGAACGGGACGAATACGACGATAGCCGATCCGTTCAATCCGACCTATTTCGGGCCGATCTATTTCGTGCACCAATATCCCGGCGCGTTTTCGCCCGGCGTCAGCACGCCGGACGGCAACAGCAGATATCGCGCGAACCTGTCGTCGGCCTATGTGCGCGATACGCTCGAAGTCGGGCCTTGGCTGCAGTTCATCGCCGGCGCTCGCTTCGAGAACTTCGACCTGTGGGCCCTCGACATGAACACGGGCACGCCCCGGGTGCAGGACAACAGCTTTATTTCTCCGTCGTTCGGCGCCATTCTCAAGCCCTTGAGCAACGTATCGCTATACTACACGTACATGAAGTCCTACCTGCCGGCGTCCGGCGATCAGTTCAGCGCGCTCAACAACGGCAACGTTATTCTCGCGCCACAGGAATTCGAGAGCAACGAGGTCGGCTTCAAATGGAACGTCAACCCGCGGCTTCTCTACACCGCGGCGGTCTACGATCTCGATCGTAAGAATATTCCGCTGCCCGACCCGTCAAATCCCGGATTTTTCATCCTATCGGGGCGCAACGACATCCGGGGCGTCGAAACTTCGCTGGTCGGATACGTCACCGACGCCTGGCAATCGACGCTCGGTTACGCATACACGGATGCGCGTGTCGCCAGTGCCACGTCGGCGACGATCGTCCAGGGAAACCGGATCCAGCTGGTCCCGTTCAACCAGTTTTCATATTGGAACAAATACCAGATCAACCCGTACTGGGGCGCAGCGCTCGGCGTGATCTATTTCTCGAATTCGTTCGCGTCATCGGACGATTCCGTGAAATTGCCGGGCTTCTGGCGTTTCGATGCGGGGCTCTTCCTCACCATAAACGAGACGTGGCGGGCACAGTTCAACGTCGAGAACCTGTTCGATAAGGGCTACTGGGCCTCGGCGGACGGCAACAACAATATTTCACCCGGCGCGGGGCGCACCCTCCGCGTATCGGCCACCGCCAGGTTCTGATCGATGAATCCGCGGGAGTTGTCGCCGTGGTCCATGTTCATGGCCGCCGATCCGCTGGTGAAAGCGGTAATCTTGAGCCTGGTCCTGGCGTCCTTGATCACCTGGACGGTATTTCTGGCAAAGTCCGTGCAGTTGGCATTGGCGGAGCGGCGTCTGCGCAAGCGGCTCAGGCGTATCTCCGCCGCCGCCACGCTGACCGATGCCCAATCGGCAACGGGTGGCGGCAAAAATATCTTGTCGACACTGATTTCCACGGTGGTCGACGAGGTGCGCGTCTCGGCCCGTACTCAGGCCGGTGGCGTTCAGGCGCGCGCCGCATCCCGCTTGGCAGACGTCGTTCGTTCCGAGGGACGCGTGGCGAGGACCGGAATGGGTCTCCTCGCCACGATCGGTTCGACCGCGCCGTTCGTCGGCTTGTTCGGAACGGTGTGGGGCATCATGAACAGCTTCATCGGCATCTCGAAAGCGCAGACCACGAATCTCGCCGTGGTGGCGCCCGGGATCGCCGAGGCCTTGCTCGCGACGGCCGTCGGGCTCGCCGCCGCCATACCAGCGGTGATCATCTACAACCACTTCGCGCGTGCGACGAAAATCTATGTCGAGCTGGTGGGCCGTGCGTCGAGCACGGTGATCCGGATGCTGTCGCGCGAGCTCGAGAGCGGCCAGGCGAACGCGCCCGGCCGTAGCGTGGAGTGACCCATGGGCGGTTCCATCGGAAATTCCGATCTGCTCGATGTCGATCCTTTGGAAGACGAGTTTTCCGAGGTGCACGACATCAACGTCACGCCATTCATCGACGTGATGCTGGTGCTCCTGATCATCTTCATGGTCGCGGCGCCGCTTTCGACGGTCGATCTTCCGGTCGACCTGCCGTCCTCCACAGCCGCCCCGCAAAAAAAGCCGGACAAGCCGCTTTACGTCACGATAGCGGCCGACCTTGCGGTGGCGGTGGGAGAAACCGCGATAAAGCGGGTTGATCTCGTTCACGTGATCGACGGCATGGGCGACCCCGACAAGGACCGCCGCATTTTCCTGCGTGCCGACCGCACAGTGCCGTACGGCGAGCTGATGGATGTCCTCGAGATCCTCAGAAGCGGCGGATATTTGAAGGTGGCGCTGGTGGCCCTGGAGGGCCTTCCTGAAAAGACGCCGCCGCCGACAAACGCGCAACCTTGAGCCGGACGGAAGAGCGTTGCGTGATGTCGGATGTCGACGACCCCGAGGGCATCTTCAAGTCGGGCTGGGGCTTGGCCGCAGCGGGCGCCGTCGCGATCCATGCCGGCTGCGTCGTGGCTGCGCTCGCGTTCATTGTGCCGGACGATGTGGAAGCGGTGACGGGCGCGCTCGCCATCGAAATCGGTGTCGAGTGGACTTCGCCGCCGACCGAGCACATCGATCTGCCGCCGGGGCCGGAAGCAGACGCATCTGCGGCGTCTCCCGCCGTCGTGGAACAGAAGGTCGTCGTCGAGCAAACCGACCTGCCGAAGGCGGTGCCGACGGAGACCGATGATCCCGACCGGCTGGTGACTCCAAACGACGTGAAAAAGCCGAACGACGACGATCCCAAGATAACCGCGGCCCAAGCGATCCCGTCAGTGGAGTCGGTCGAATCGGAAGCGACAACCGCGCCGAGCGCCGAAAGGGCTGCGGAAGGACCACGGTCCTGGTCCCCCGTCATCGGGCCCGGCGAAATCACGCGGCGTGAACGCCTGACTTGGCAGAAGGAGCTCGCGGCCCATCTCGACCGGCACAAGCGCTATCCGTACGACCGCGCGAGCCAGGCCGCCGAGATCGTATTGGGCTTCGACTTGGATCGCTCCGGTCGTGTGCTTTCCGTCAGGGTCGTTCGGAGTTCGGGTGACCAGTCCTTTGATGACGCCGCACTTGCCATGATGCGGCGTGCCGACCCGGTGCCCGCGCCACCGCCGCGCGTCGCGGATTCCGGACTGAGCTTTACGCTTCCGATCGTTTTTCGGGCCAAGCCGAAAAACTGAGCGTGCCCGGAGCGTCCTTTCCCGGCGGACGGAACAGCTCGCGGAACTCGGTCGGCTCGACGACCGCCGGACGAAGTCGCAGAGGGCAGGGGTCCCGGCCGCTCCAACATGCGGTTCGATAACGCAGGCGGGGAGGGGATTTCCCCGGATGGAGCGGCAGCCAAATCCCGGCTACACTGCCCCAAAGCCGGTCGCAAGGACGCGCTTTGGGAGGACTTCCATGACGGAGCATGAAGGCTCGGGACACGAAGGTTTGGGCCGCCGCACCTTTCTCAAGCAGATGGCGACGGTCGCCGGGTCCGCGCCACTTGCCCCGGCCCTGATCGGTGGGGCTGCGGCGACGGTGGGTGCCGGCGTGGCGAGCGCCCAGGAGGGCGGCGCGGCCCAGGCGCATCACGAAACCAATCACGAGACCGAAAAGCTTGCCGCCTATGCCGCCGCGGTGAAGTTCGAGGATCTGCCTCCTGCGGTGGTGCAGCGCGCCAAGGACACCATGGCCGATACGGTGGCCGCGATCATCTTCGGCGGCGAGCTGCCGTGGAGCCAGATGATCATTGCCTATGCGCGGGCGAACAGCCCGGCCGGCAAGAGCTACATCCTCGGCACCGGCGGCGCGCCCGTGCATCCCGGCGCCGCGGCGCTGTCGAACGGCGCCATGACCCATGCCTTCGAGCTCGACAACCTGACGAAGCCCGATTCCGGCGTGCATCCCGGCGCGACCATCTTCACGGCGGCGCTCGCCGTTGCGCAGGATCGCGGGCTTTCCGGCCGCGAGCTCCTCACCGGCTTCGTCGCCGGCACCGAGGTGGCGCTGCGGATCGGCCACGCCACCAAGCATTCGAACGAGGCGCGCGGCTTCCATGCGCCCGGCACCACCGGCCCGTTCGCCGCCGCGACAGCCGTCGGCCGGCTCATGAACTTCGACGCGGTGAAGATGGCGAATGCGCTCGGCGTCGCCGGCTCGTGCTCCTCGGGCCTGCTCGAGTTCGCCCATGCCGGCAACGGCGCGATGGTGAAGCGCCTGCACATGGGACGCGCCGCCGAGAGCGGAATCCTCGCCGCGAGCCTTGCGGCCGAGGGCTTCACCGGCCCGACCAGCGTGCTCGAGGGCGAAGCCGGCTTCCTGCGCGTGTTCTGCAACGACTGGGACGTCGCCGAGCTCACCCGCGATCTCGGCAAGACCTATCTCACCCTCGATATCATGATCAAGCGCTATGCCTGCCACATCACCGCGCACAATCCGGTGGAGGCGATTCTCGATCTGCGGTCCGAGCACAAGTTCACCGCCGCCGACGTCGCATCGATCGAGATCGCGGGCAGCGCGCGCATGGCGAAGACCAACAACATCCCGGCGCCGCCGGACAAGATGCTCGCCCAGTACAGCATTCCGTTCAGCGTCGCGCTCGCGCTCTATCGCGATCCGGTCGACCCGCGCTCGTTCGACGATGGCGTCGTGCACGACCGCGCGATTCTCGACATGTCGTCGCGCATCAAGATGCCGATCGTGCCCGGACAGGACCGCCGCAATCTCACGGCCGCGGTCACCGTGCGGCTCAAGGACGGGCGCGAGTTCTCGCGCACGGTGTCGAGCTTCAAGGGCACCCCGGAGCGCCCACTGGCGCGGCCGGAGCTCAAGGAGAAGTTCATGATGCTGACCAAGCGGCTCGATCCCGCGCGTACCGAGCCGCTGTTCGACCGCATCCAGAATATCGAGAACGAGAAGACGGTCGACTGGCTCAACGTGTGAGCGGGTCGGTGAAGTCACGCGCGATGCGGGTGACCTCGCGAGGGCCCAATTCTCTTGTGGCCCTCGCCCTGAGGGGCGTCTGCAGGACGCGTCTCGAAGGACGGCGGCAGGCCGCGGCGTGTGTGGCCATCCTTCGAGACGCCGGCTGCGCCGGCTCCTCAGGATGAGGTCAGGGGTTGTCGGGCCCCAGAGCGGATTTTCCATACTCCTTCAAACATTATTCGGGAGAGACACATGACGGGATCACGGAAACAGCGGCGCGCGTTCGGCCCCGCCATCGGTGTTGCGACCGCGGGGCTCGCGGCCATGGTGGTGTCGGGCGCCGAGGCGCGGGTGACGAAGATCGTCATCGAGAACAAGGTGTCGCCGGCCTTTGACGGCACGAGCTTCGGCGCCGCGGGACAGTACGAGACGATCGTGGGCCGCGCCTTCGGCGAGCTCGATCCCAATGATCCCAAGAATGCGCTGATCCAGGACATCAAGCTCGCCCCGCGCAATGCCAACGGCATGGTCGAGTACACCACGACGTTCCAGCTGGTGAAGCCGGTCGACATGACGAAGGCGAGCCACTTGATGTGGCACGACGTGCCGAACCGGGGCGGCCGCCTCACCATCGTGCCGGCGGAACGGGCGACCGGCGATGTCGGCCTCTCCAGCGGCTGGCAGGGCGATGCCGCAGGGCGCACCGTGCCCGGGCCGAGCAACGATTACGTCGTCGTTCCCGTCGCGAAGAACCCGGACGGCTCGGCGATCACCGGCAAGGTAATGGCGCGCATCACCAATGCGTCGGGCAAAGCCTCGCATCAGATGCACGTCTATTCCAATCCGATGCCGTACAAGCCGGCGAGTCTCGACACCAAGGAGGCGAGCCTCACGACGCACGCCTCCGAGACCATCGATGGCCAGATCGGCGCGACGGCGGACATCGCGCCCGGCGACTGGGCGTTCGCCAAGTGCGACGCCGACCATGCGTTTCCGGGCACGGCCGATCCGACCCAGGTCTGCCTCAAGAACGGCTTCGATGCGAACCTGCTCTACCAGGTCGTGTTCACCGCGAAGGACCCGCCCGTGCTGGGCATCGGCTTCGCCGCGTTTCGCGACGTCGGCTCGTTCTTCAAATATGCGAAGGCCGATGATGCGGGCACGCCCAATCCCGTCGCGGATGGCGTCAACTGGGCGATCACCCGCGGCATCTCGCAGTCCGGCAATTTTGTCCGCGGCTTCCTGCATTTCGGCTTCAACCAGGACGAGGCCGGCCGCAAGCTCTATGACGGCGCCTGGCCGATCATCGCCGGCCGCCGCATTGCGCTCAACATCCGCTTCGCCACGCCCGACGGCGTGTCGCGGCTCTACGAGCCCGGCAACGAAGGTCCGCAGTGGTGGGGTGACGCGCCCGATCCGGTCCGCGGCTTGGCCTCGGGTGGTATTCTCCACCGCTGCAACGCGAGCAACACCTGCCCGAAGATCATCGAACACTTCGGTGCCGCCGAGGTTTGGGGCCTGAAGCTCTCGCCGGAGTGGATCGGCCTCGACGCAAAGACTGACCTGCCGCTGCCGGACAATGTGCGGCGCTACTACATTCCGTCGACGCAGCACGGCGGCGGCCGCGGCGGCTTCGCAACCGCGCCGGAGGCGCCGCCGGCGTGTCCGGGCGTCGAATGGGGCACGGGCATGCTCCCCAACAATCCGGTGCCGCACACCCAGACGGTGAATGCGTTGCGCGTGCATTTCCGCAACTGGGTCATGAAGGACACCGCGCCGCCGCCGAGCCGCTATCCGACCCTGAAGGGTGGCGAACTCGTCGATGCGACCGCGGATGCGATGGGCTTCCCGGCCATCCCCGGCCTGCCGGCGCACGCACCGACCGGCCTCATCAATCCGGCGATCGACTACGACTTCGGTCCGGGCTTCGATCCGGTCGACGGCTCCGGTATCGAGACCAACGTGCCGCCGCACGTCAAGCGCGTGATCGGCCTGAAGGTGCCGCGGGTCGATGCCGACGGCAACGAGCTCGGCGGCGTGCCGGTGGTGCTGCGTGATGCGCCGCTCGGCACCTATCTCGGATGGAACATCACCGCGGCGGGCTTCTACAAGGGCAAGGAGTGCAACTTCGCCGGCGGCATGGTCCCCTTCGCCAAGACCAAGGCGGAGCGGCTCGCCAACGAGGACCCGCGCCCCTCGCTCGAGGAGCGCTATGGCAATCACGCGGGCTACGTTACGGCAGTGACCTCGGCCGCTGCCAAGGCCGCCGCCGCGGGCTTTCTGCTGCCGGCCGACGAGAAGGCGCTGATCGCCGCCGCCGAACAAAGCGATGTGTTGAAGTAACGCTTTCCCTCCCCGGCCTCGGGGAGGGTGGCCGAGCGATAGCGAGGTCGGGTGGGGTCCGCGAGCGCAGCGAGCAAAGAAAGAACCCCACCTTGCCCTCCCCGAAGACGGGGAGGGCAAGAATGTTTTGCAGGAGAAATTCATGCGCCACAGTCGTTGGAGCTTGGTCGTCGCTGTCATCGCCGCATCGTTGGCGACGCTGGGCACCTCCGTGTCGTTCGCCCAGGCGCCGCGCGTGACCATCTTACGAAGGCGCGAGGCTCCTCACCGGTGACGGCGTCGTCATCGAGGACTCGGCCTTCATCGTCGCCAACGACCGCATCGTCGGAGTCGGACGGCGCGGCCAGCTGCCGCCGCCGCCCGGCGCGGTGCGTGTCGAGCTCTCCGGCAAGACGGTGATGCCGGCGCTCGTCGACGATCACGTCCACATGGGCTACCGCAAGGGCACGAGCTTCTCCGCAGACAACTACACGCGCGAGAACCTCACCGACATGCTCGACCGCTATGCCTTCTACGGCGTCGCCGCGATCCTCGAGACCGGCACCGGGCGCGGCGAACTGCCGTATGAAGTCCGTGCCGCGGCGCACTCCTCGACGCGCTATCTCACCGCCGGCATGGGCTTCGGCATGCCCAATGCCGGCCCGGGCGGAGTGATGCGTGACAGCGCCTATGGCGTCACCACCGAAGAGGAGGCGCGGCGCGACGTCCGCGAGCTCGCCGCCCACAAGCCCGACATGGTCAAGATCTGGGTCGACGACCGCAACGGCACGGTGCCGAAGCTCACGCCCGCCCTCTACCGTGCGATCATCGACGAGGCGCACAAGCACAATGTGCGGGTAATGGCGCATGTGTTCGCCCTCGACGACGTCAAGGATCTCGTGCGCTCGGGCATCGACGGCTTCGCTCACATGGTGCGCGACAAGGACGTCGACGACGAGCTCATCGGTATGCTCAAGCAGCGGCCCGACGTGTTCTTCGTCGAGACGCTGTGGGGCGAGCGGCGCGCGCTCTACACCGAGAAGCCGGCCTGGGTCGACGATCCCACCCTGCGCCAAGCCTTCTCGGCGGAAGACATCAAGCAACTCGGCGAGCAGCTCACCCCCGACCCCAAGGCCGATCCGAAGGCGGTCGCCCGTGCCCGCATGCTCGGCGCGACCAATCTGCGCAACACCGCGAAGCTTTATGCCGCGGGCGTGCGGCTCGGCCTCGGCACTGACACCGGCGGCGTGACCGGCGGCCAGTTCTTCGGCCTCGGCTCCCATGTCGAGCTCGAGCTTCTGGTCACCAAGGCCGGGCTCACGCCGATGCAGGCGATCACGCTCGGTACCCATACCGCGGCGGAGATCCTGCATCTCGACGATCTCGGCATGATCGGTCCGGGCAAGAGTGCCGATTTCATCGTGCTCGACGCCAACCCGCTCGACAACATCGCCAACACGCGCAGGATCGCCCAGGTCTATCTGCGCGGCGCGGAAGTGCCGCGCGCCGCGCTATCGGCGAAGTGGCAGGCTGCGAACGCGCAATCGGCGAAGTGACGGCGGGGGTCGCGAAAGGTCGCGACAAGCAACGCGTCATTCCGGCGGCGCCGCAGGCGGAACCCGGAATCCAGCCTCTGCGCAAAAAAACTGGATTCCGGGTTCGCGCTGCGCGCGCCCCGGAATGACGGCGTCTTCAGAGGCCGAGCGGTCGAATGTGATCTGCGTCGCAGATGGTCCGCCTCCTTGAGGCCTACGCAAAGCCCAGCGCGTAGCCGCAGGGGACGTTCGCCATGAAAACATCGTGTGCCGTCATGCTTCTTGCAGTGCTCGACGCCTCCTCGGCGCACGCGGGCTCGCTCATCAGCGCCCTCATCAACAGCAGCGGCGCGCGGTTCACCGTCAGGAATTGCAGCACCGGTAGCTGTGGCGTGGTTTCGTGGGGAGGGCAGAAATTCGTCGTGAGAAGGTCCGACATTCCCGCTCTCTTCAAGGATTTTGACCCCAAGACCAAGCCGGTTCCGGCAGAGCGCGACAAGACAGTAATCGTCGACAGGCCGAAGCTGGCCGAAGCCGCTCCGCCCGCCGGAACCGTAGACCACGCCGAGGACCCTGCGATTGCGCCAGGCCGAAACGAGGAGCCGGCCATCGTCCAATCCGCCGCGCGTCCTGCTCTACCAAGCGACGAGAGGCCGGGCATTGTAGCGTCAGCAAAGGACGACATCGCGCCGCCCGCGACGAAGGCCGCGCCCGAGGCGCCGCGCTCCGCATCGCCGAGCCCAATCGGCAATTGGATCGCAGAAAATGGCGAGGGGCGCGTGCGCATCGATCCCTGTGGACAAGCGCTTTGCGGCCTCATCGCCGCGGCTCGTCTCGACGATACCGACTGGCGCAATCCGGATCCCGGCAAGCGGGACCGGCCGTTGCTCGGTGTGCCGGTTCTGATCGACATGAGGCCGACCAACAAACAGCGCTGGGAAGGACAGGTCTACAGCGCGCGGAGCGGCTACACATACGCGGCAACGATGACACTCAAAAGCGCCGACGTGTTGCGGGTTGAAGGCTGCGTCCTCGGGCTGTTCTGCAACGGCCAGAACTGGATGCGGGCCAAGGATGCTTCCGAGCCATAGCGGAGGATCCGCCGCGAAGCCTCCGGTGCCCTCCGGCGCTCTCCATTGGCAACGGGTTGACCGCACAGTTGCGTGCGCCCGGCGACGCAGGTCGTCGCAACGGCCGAGCGGCGGCGATCCAGTATCCGCCCGGTTTGGAATTCTCTCTCGCTCACTCACGCAATCATTCTCGCTGTGCATTCCGCCGCGTCGATCTGTCGATGAACGGTCGATGAACCGCCGCCGACCAGCTTGGTGACGATGGTCACACGTGGCGGCGTTGGGAGAAATCACACTGAACGCTCCGACTTTCCAGCCATCTAACCGATTGAAAGCCCGACACAAGGAAGCGAGCCCGCGATGGGCAAGCGGTCGGGAAGTTGGAGAGCAAGATGAAAACGTCACTCAACCGGGCGATCGCGGACGACGTTGACGTCACGATCGCATCAAATCTGCCGACCGCCAAGAACGATCGGCCCAAGCTCGAATTGGTCCAGCAGCAGCGTGCTGCTCCGCGCGGGAAGCTCGAATTCTGGGAGTCCGAGCGAACACGCCCGGACTACACACGTGCCGGAGATGATACGCCGGAATACTTCCGGAGTGCGGGGCTCGACTATCTCAAGCGCTGCATGGCGCATCCGTATCTGCCGGTGGCGCAGATCAAACAGATGCAGTTCGAGCGCATCTACGATCTCGTCGAGATGGCCTATTCCGACATCCCGGTGTACCGCGACAAATATAAGGCGGCCGGGTTCAGTCCCTCGGATTTGCGGAGCTACGACGACATCGAGAAGATTCCGGTGATCACCAAGCCGGAGCTGATCGCGGCCTTTCCGACGCGTTGCCTCAACCCGCGCTACCGCAGCGAGGATTTGTTCGCGACGCGGTCGTCGGGCTCCTCCGGACAGACGCTGCTGATCCGGGTGGACTATGACGCCGTTCTCACCGACACGATCCAGGGCATCAGGCAGTTCGCCATCCAGAGCGGAAACAAGTACCGCCCCGAAGATCTGCTTGCGCACGTCTACACCGTGCCGTGGTGGTACGACTCGGTCGGCGGAAAATATCCGACCGCGTTCATTTCCAACGTCATCCCGCCGGCGCGCGTGGCCACGCATCTGCGGGAGATCGCGCCGCGGATCCTGTCCTGCTATCCGTCGAACCTCGAGGCGCTGGTGCCGCATGCCGAGGAGTTCAATTCGGATCTCTATCTCGCCGTCACGCACTCGGAATACTCGTCGCGCCAGGCCCGCACGGCATGGGGCGAGCGGCTGGGCTGCCCGGTGCTCGACGAATACAGCTCGGAGGAGGCGACCAGGATCGCGCTCGAGATGCCCTGCGGCCACTATCACGTGTGCGAAGACTCGGTGCACCTCGACGTGCTCGATCCCGCGACATTGAAGCCGCAGATTCCGGGCCAGTCCGGCATCGCCGTCATCACCAATCTGCTCAACTCGGCGATGCCCTTCATCAGGTATGTCCAGGGCGATCTCGTCACGCAGCCGGCCGAACCCGAGCCGTGCGAAATCAACTGGTCGCAGATCTCCAGCATTGACGGGCGCATGAACGACGCCTTCCTGAACAAACACGGCCGGAAGGTGCCCGCCGGAAGCCTGCTCGACGTCACCTATCGCTGGATGTTCGACAGCAATCTTCACCTGGCGCAGTTCGAGCTCGTTCAGAAGCGTCCGGATCTCGTGGTGGCGACGTTCGTGCTCGGGGGCGCGACGGCTGAAACCCGCCTGCGCGCCGCGATCTCCCATCTCGAGGATCTCCTCGCGATGTGCCTCGAACACCCCGTCAACGTCATGGCGAACGTGGTCGCGTCGTTTCCGGCGCAATCCGGCAAGCGCCGGCCGATCCGCTGCGACGTCAAGGTCTCCTGACCGAGGCGTCGCTTCACTCCCGGCGCGGATTGCAGGAACGGAGCATCCCATGAGCAACTCTTTCGGACGCGTCGCCGCCATGACGTTGCGGTACTGGTACCTGCTCCGGGCGTCGGGGGCGAAGTTGATCGAGCTCGTCTACTGGCCGACCATGAACATGGTGGTCTGGGGGCTTCTCACCTTCTGGTTCACCGACAACAAGCCGACCGCCGTCGAGACGGCCGGCAGCTTGTTGGCCGCCGTCATGCTGTGGGACGTGCTGTTTCGCGGGCAGCTGGGTCTCACCTTCTCGTTCCTCGAGGAGGTGTGGTCGCGCAACGTCGCCAACCTGATGATGAGCCCGCTCCATCCTGTGGAGCTTGCGGTCTCGCTGATGCTGATGAGCCTGATCCGGCTCGTCATCGGGATGGCGCCGGTGACCTTGTTGGCGCTGGTCCTGTTCAGCTTCAACATCTACGGGCTCGGGCTCGCGCTGGTGGCTTTCTTCGCGAATCTCGTGCTGACCAGTTGGGCGGTCGGCCTCGTGGTGTGCGGATTGGTCCTGCGCAACGGTTCGGGCGCACAGAGCTTCGCCTGGTCGGTGATGATGCTGCTGTTGCCGGTATGCTGCGTCTATTACCCGGTGACGATCCTGCCGGCATGGCTTCAGCCGATCGCCTGGTGCCTGGCGCCGACCTACGTGTTCGAGGGCATGCGCACGGCCTTCCTCGACGGGATATTCCGCGCCGACCTGATGCTGCAGGCGTTCGCCTTGAACGTCCTCTATCTCGGCATCGCGCTCGGAGCATTTCTCCTGCTGATGCAGAGCGCACGTCACAAGGGTGCGCTCCTGACGATGGGCGAATGATCGCAGGCGCTAGGGAGCAACAGTCATGAACCGAATGGAAAACTTCTGGAGCGACGGGACCGAGATTCCGGCCCGACCGCCGGTGATCGGCGACGGTGGGTGGGCGCGTCACGATCTGCAGCAGGCGCGCTCGGAGCATCGGCCGCCGGATCGGGATGCGGCAACAGCGGAGCGGCCTCTCGTTGCGACGACAGGAACGGTCTCGCCGGTGAAGCCGCGACACGCGCCCGCCATCGTGCTGGAAAATCTGACCAAGAAATACAATTCACATTTTGCCGTGGACGATGTCAGCTTTTTCGTGCCGAAAGGCGCCACCCTCGGTCTCCTGGGCGGCAACGGCGCGGGCAAGACCACGACCATTGCGATGATCATGGGGCTCGTGATCCCCACTTTCGGCAGTGCGAGAGTGCTCGGTCACGACATGACCTACGCCCGGCACAAGGTGCTTGGGCGGATGAATTTCCAGAGCCCCTACGTCGCGATGCCAGGACAACTGACGGTGCGGCAGAATCTCGAGGTGTTCGCCCGCCTCTATAACGTCCGCGAGGTGAAGGCACGGATCGGGGAGGTGGTGGAGGAATTCGGTCTCGGCGACTTGCTCGGTCGGGAGACCGCGCGTCTTTCCGCCGGCCAGAAGACCCGGGTGGCGCTCGCCAAGGCACTCCTCAACAATCCGGAAGTTCTGCTTCTCGATGAGCCGACGGCGTCGCTCGATCCCGACCGGGCCGAATGGATTCGCGGCCTCCTGCGCGCATACCAAGCGCGTCGGGGCGCCACGATTCTTCTCTCCTCGCACAACATGCAGGAGGTGGAGCAGTTGTGCGATTACGTCGTGATCATGCGCCACGGGCGCGTCGTTGCGATCGGCACGCCGGCCGACATCACGCGAGCCTACGGTTGCCGTGGCCTGGAAGCAGCGTTCATGCGCGCCTCTCGTGGCCTCGAGCCGTCGCGAGAGGCGAGCGAGCCTTCATTCGATCATTCCCCCGCGCCGGGCGCAGCTTCGGTTCGAACTGCCGTCGGCCATCGCACCCAAGAGGCTTCCCATGGTCCTGATCAGGAATGAGCGCCCCGCCGACGTGGCGGCGCGAGAGGGCCTGCTCGATTACGTGTTCGGCGCGTTGCGCCGCACGAAAACCTGCGAGCGGCTGCGCGAAGGTAGGTTGCCGGCCGCGGGCCTCTCTTTTGTGGCGAGCTGGCGCGACCGGCTGATCGGCACCATCAGGCTGTGGCACGTGGCGGCAGGCAAAGGCCGGCCGGCGCTGATGCTCGGTCCGCTCGCCGTCGACCCGGAACATCACAGTGACGGCGTCGGTTCGGCGCTGATGGCGCGAGCGCTCGCGGCCGCGAGGCGCTGCGGCGCCGGCGAGATATTCCTGCTCGGGGACGAGCCTTACTACGCTCGCTTCGGATTCTCGGCAAAGAGCGGCGCAGGGCTGTCGCTGCCTGGCCCCTACGACCAGCGGAGGCTGCTCGGTCTGGCTTTGGCGCCTCGGACAGGCATCGCCACCGGACTCCTGCGCGCCACAGGGCTGCCTATCCCGAATTCGTGACGCGGGCGGAGGCATGCGGTGCCGCAGCCGCCAGGAATGCGTCATTCCGGGGCCGCCACAGGCGGAACCCGGAATCCAGCCTCTTGCGCAAAAAAACATTCCGGGTTCGCGCATTCGCGCGTCCCGGAATGACGACTTTCTCAGCTCACCTTAGAGCCCGAATACGTAAAGCACCGTCGCGCTGTGTTGGTCCTTGAGCTCGGGCGTCGCGAGGAGCTTGGTGCGCGAGGTCGGGCTCGGCCCCGAGGCGATCGCGATGTATTGCTTGCCGTTGACCTCGAAGGTCATCGGCGGCGCGCCGAACCCGGAGCCGAGATTGATCTTCCAGAGCTCGGCGAGCGTCTGGTCGTCGAACGCCGCCACCGTACCGTCCATCAGCGCAACGATGACGATGCCGCCGGCGGTCGAGAGCGCGCCGGAGTAGTTGGGGTAGGGGAGGCGTACCTTCTTCTTGATCTCCTGCGTCACCGGATCTACCGCGGTGAGGGTGCTTTCATAGCGACCGTCGACCTTGTAGCCGCCGCCGCTGCGCACATACCATCCCTCGCTCCGCTTCGCGCCGATCGTCTTGTCGTTGGTCACCCATTCGCAGGCGGTCAGCGCCGGAATGTAGACCATCTGGGTCTTCGGGCTGTAGGACGACGGGAAGTAGTTGTTGCCGCCGACGCGGGTCGGGCAGACCTTCTTGATCGGTTCGGCCGACGTCGGATCGGCGAGGCCCGAATAGGTCTGCACGTCCTTGTTGGGATCGTAATCGAGGGGCTTGCCGGTCTTCTGGTCGATGCCCTTCGTCCAGTTGACCTCCTCGACATAGGGCTTGGCGCCGACCATGGCGCCGCTCGCGCGTTCCATGGTGTAGAGGAAGCCGTTGCGCGCCGAATGGGTGACGAGCTTGCGCCGCTCGCCGTTGATGGTGCGCTCGAACAGGATGTGGGTGCCGACCTCGTCGAAGTCCCACATGTCGCCCGGCGTGTACTGGAAATACCAGTTCATCTTGCCGCTGTCGGGATCCCAGGAGACCACGCTGTTGGTGAAGAGATTGTCGCCGGGCCGCGACCGCGCATCCATCATCGGCACCGGGTTGCCGACACCCCACAAGGTCTGGTTGGTGTCGGGATCGTAGGAGCCGGTGACCCACACCGCGCCGCCGCCGGTCTGCCAGGCGTTGGTCTTGTCCTTCCAGGTCTCGGAGCCCGGCTCGCCCGGCGCCGGAATGGTGTACTTGCGCCACAGCAGCTTGCCGGTCGCGGCGTCGAGCGCCGCCATCCAGTCGCGCGCGCCGCTGTCGCCGCCGGAGGCGCCGAATACGATCTTGTCCTTGATGGAAAGGGGCGCGCCGGTGACGGTGATTTTCTCGGCATCCGAGACGTTGGTCTCCCACGCCACCTTGCCGGTGATCTTGTCGGTGGCGATGATGCGCGCCGGGAAGCTGGCGGGCGAGATCACCAGATTGCCCCAAAATGCCGCGCCGCGGTTCGCCACCGCGCGCTCCTGCTTGGGATCCATCTGCCAGACGACGCGCCCGACATCGCCCGAGGTCGCGTCGATCTTGTAGAGCACGCCCCAGGCATCGGTGATGTAGAGGAAGCCGTCCTCGGCGAGCGGCGTCGCTTCGAGGAAGTCGCTGCCATGGGTGCCGGACAGCGGCACCGCATAGACGAGCTTCAGTCCCTTCACATTGTCCTTGTTGATGCGGGCGAGGGGGGAGAACCGCTGACCATCATAGGTGCGATGGTTCATCAGCCAATTCTGCGGCTCCTTGTCGGGATTGAGCAGGCGCTCCGGCGTCACCTCGGCGGCGAGCGCCGGCGCGACGGCGAGCATGCTGCCGGCGAGCAGGGCGGCGCGGAGGGAATGTGTGCGGTGTGGCATTGGAGTCCTCCCGTTCGTTTCTGATTTTCCCTCCCCGTCTTCGGAGAGGCCTACACTTTCCCTCCCCGTCTTCGGGGAGGGCAGGGTGGGGTCTTACTTCATGTTCTAACCGGTAGGGTGGGCAAAGGCGCGCGCTTTCGCGCTGTGCCTGCGTTCTTGGCTGACAGCGTGGGTACGCTTCGCTTCGCCCACCTTACGTGTCGCTCCAGTGGGTTAAGCAAGACCCCACCCCGCCCTCCCCGGAGTCGGGGAGGGAAAGCGCTTCCCTCACAATCCGAACACGTAGAGCACGAGCGCGTTGCGCTGCTCCTTGAGCTCGGGCGTGTTGGAGAGTCGGCCGCGCGAGACCGGGCTCGGCCCCGACACGATCGCGACGAACTGCTTGCCGTTGACTTCGAAGGTCATCGGCGGCGCGGAGAACCCGGAGCCGACGTTGATCTTCCACAGCTCGTCGAGGGTGGTGTCGTCATAAGCCAGGATGCTGCCGTCGAGCAACGCGGTGAACACGAGGCCGCCGGCAGTCGTGAGTGTGCCGGAGTAGTTCGGATACTTCTGCGTCACGGACTTCTTGATCTCGCCGGTCAGCGGATCGGCGGCGGTCAGGCTGCTCTCCCAGCGTTCGGTGGTCTGGCTCAACCCGCCGTTCCAGCCCTTCTGTTTGGTGTGCTTCTCGGGGTCGACGCTGACGGTCACGCAGGTCGTCAAAGCCGGGATGTAGAGAAGCTTGGTCTTCGGGCTGTAGGACGATGGCCAGTAGTTGTTGCCGCCGGCTTGCGACGGGCAGACCTTCTTGAGCGGCGCACCCGGGGTGAGGTTCCCGACGCCGGCATAGCTCTGGATGTCCTTGGTCGGATCGTAGTCGAGCGGCTTGCCGGTCTTCTGGTCGATGCCCTTCGTCCAATTGACCTCCACATAGGGCTTCGCGAGCACCATGGCGCCGTTGGCCCGCTCCATCGTGTAGAGGAAGCCGTTGCGCGCGGAATGGGTGATCAGCTTGCGCGCCTGCCCGCCGACCTGGCCGTCGATCAGGATGTGGGTTCCGACCTCGTCGTAGTCCCACATGTCGCCCGGCGTGAACTGGAAGTACCAGTTCATCTTGCCGGTGTCGGGATTGTAGGAAATCGCGCTGTTGGTGAAGAGGTTGTCTCCCGGCCGGTAGTTCGGATCGAACATCGGCACCGGATTGCCGGTGCCCCAGATCGTCTGGTTGGTGGCGGGATCGTAGGTCCCGGTCACCCACACCGCGCCGCCGCCGGTCTGCCAGGCGTTATTCTTATCCTTCCAGGTCTCGCTGCCGGGCTCGCCGGGTGCGGGAACGGTGAAGTCCAGCCACAGCCGCTTGCCGGTCTTGGCATCGAGTCCGGCGATCCAGTCGCGCACGCCCTGGTCGCCGTTCGCTGCGCCGATGATGATCTTGTCCTTGATGGCGAGTGGCGCCGCGGTGAAGGTCACGTCCGGCGTATCCTGGAACGAGGACTCCCAGACGACAGTGCCGGTCTCCTTGTCGGTCGCGAGGACGCGCGGCGCGTTGCCGAAACCGCCGGCGCCGGTGATGACGAGGTTGCCCCACAGCGCCGCGCCGCGGGTGCGCATCTGGCGGTCCTGCTTGGGATCCATGCGCCAGACGATGCGGCCGGCATCGCCGGAGCGGACATCGATCTTGTAGAGGACGTTCCAGGAATCGGTGACGTAGAGGAAGCCGTCCTCGACGAGCGGAGTCGCGTTGGTGAACTCGTTGCCAGCGCCGCCGCCGAGCGCCACCGCATAGGCGAGCCTGAGGCCTTTGACATTGCCCTTATTGATCTTGTCGAGCGGGGAGAACCGCTGGCCGTCATAGGTGCGGTGATTCATGAGCCAGTTCTGCGGCTCGGGATTGGCGAGCCGTTCCGGCGTCACGTCGGCGGCATACGCTGCTGCCGGCGCCAGCACGCTGCCGGCGAGCAGCACGCGGATCAGATGGGTGCGATGTGCCATGCATTCCTTCCCGATGATTTTGATTTGAGCCTTGTCACCTCGTGAATTCCCTCCCCGAAGACGGGGAGGGAAAGAGCAGCCTTCGCTCACAATCCGAAGACGTAAAGCACGAGTGCGTTGCGCTGCTCGTTAAGTTCCGGAGTGTTGACCCGCCTGCTCTTTGCTGAGGGGCTCGGTCCCGATACGATCGCGATGTACTGCTTACCACCCGTCTCGAAGGTCATGGGTGGGGCAGAAAAGCCGGAACCCACATTTATCTTCCACATTTCATCAAGAGTGGTGTCGTCAAAAGCGGCGACGGTCCCATCGAGCAACGCAAGGAAGACGAGTCCACCGCTGGTCGCGAGCGTGCCGCTATAGTTCGGATAGCGCAGATGGACGTTCTTCTTGGTTTCGCCGGTGGTCGGATCGACGGCCGTCAGATTGCTTTCCATGCGCTCGTCGGTCGTGTATGAGCCGCCGTTCCACCCTTTTTGCTTGTTATGTTTCTCACGATCGACTGCCACTTCCATGCAGGCAGTCATGGCTGGGATGTACAGAAGCTTGGTTTTTGGACTGTACGACGACGGCCAGTAGTTGTTGCCTCCGGCGATCGAGGGGCAGACTTTCTTCAGGGGCGCGCCGGGCGTCAGATTGCCGACGCCGGCATAGAGCTGGATATCCTTGGTCGGATCGTATTCGAGGGGTTTGCCGGTCTTCTGGTCGATCCCTTTGGTCCAGTTGACCTCAACATAGGGCTTGGCGAGCACCATCGCGCCGTTGGCGCGCTCCATGGTGTAGAGGAAGCCATTGCGCGCCGAATGGGTGATCAGCTTGCGCGCCTGCCCGCCGACCTGGCCATCTATCAGAATATGGGTGCCGACCTCGTCGTAGTCCCAGCTGTCGCCGGGCGTGAACTGGAAATACCAGTTCATCTTGCCGGTGTCGGGATCGTAGGAAATTGCGCTGTTGGTATAGAGGTTGTCGCCGGGACGATAGGTCGGGTCGAACATGGGCACGGGATTGCCGGTGCCCCAGATCGTCTGGTTGCTGTCGGGATCATAGGTGCCCGTCACCCACACGGCGCCGCCGCCGGTCTGCCACGCGTTGTTCTTATCCTTCCAGGTCTCGCTGCCGGGCTCGCCGGGCGCCGGTATGATGAATTGGCGCCACAGGCGCTTGCCGGTTGCGGCATCGAGCCCGGCGATCCAGTCGCGCACGCCCGTGTCGCCATTGGCCGCGCCGACGATGATCTTGTCCTTGATGGCGAGCGGCGCCGCCGTGAACGTCACGTCCGGCGTGTCCTGGAACGAGGACTCCCAGACGACCGTGCCGCTCTCCTTGTCGGTCGCGATGATGCGCGGGGCGTTGCCGAAACCACCGGCGCCGGTGATGACGAGATTGCCCCACAGCGCCGCGCCGCGGCTCCGCATCTGGCGGTCCTGCTTGGGGTCCATGCGCCAGACGATGCGGCCGGCGTCGCCGGAGCGAACGTCGATCTTGTAGAGGACGTTCCAGGAGTCGGTGACGTAGAGGAAGCCGTCCTCGACGAGCGGAGTCGCGTTGGTGAACTCGTTCCCGGCGCCGCCGCCCAGCGCCACCGCATAGGCGAGCTTGAGTCCCTTGACGTTGCTCTTGTTGATCCTGTCGAGCGGCGAGTATCGCTGGCCGTCATAGGTGCGGTGGTTCATCAGCCAGTTTTGCGGCTCCGGATTGGCGAGGCGCTGCGGCGTCACGTCCGCGGCATAGACCGCTGCCGGCGCCAGCACGCTGCCGGCGAGCAGCGCGCGGATCATATGAGTGCGATGGGCCATGGTGTTTCTCCCGATGATTTTTGATTTGCCCTCCCCGTCTTCGGGGAGGGTAGGGTGGGCTTTCTTCAAGTGGTGTCCGCAGAGTGGGCGAAAGGCGCTTAGCGCCGTGCCCATGCGTTCTTTGTCATCAGCCACAGCGTGGGCACCGGAACCTGTCATCGGGCCGGCCAAAGGCCGGACCGATTGGCTTGCCTACCCACGGTCACTGCGTGTTACAGCCCGAATACGTAGAGCACCGTCGCGTTCCGCTGCTCCTTGAGCTCGGGCGTGTTGACGAGCCGCGACTTCGCCGACGGCCCCGCTCCCGAGGCGACGGCGAGGTACTGCTTGCCGTTGAATTCGAAGGTCATCATCGGCGCGTTGAAGCCGGAGCCGGCGTTGAACTTCCACAGCTCGTCAAGGGTGGTATCGTCGTATGCAGAGATACTGCCGTCGAGCAGCGCGTTGAACACGAGGCTGCCGCCGGTCGACAGCGTGCCCGAGTAGTTCGGGTAGCGCAGGTGAACGCTCTTCTTGATATCGCCGGTGAGGGGGTCGACCGCGGTGAGATTGCTCTCGTAGCGTTCGCCGGTCTTGAAGCTGCCGCCGTTCCAACCGGCGGTCTTGCTGTGCTTGGTGGTGTCGATCGACATGTCTTCGCAATTGGTCAGCGTCGGAATGTAGAGCAATCCGGTCTTCGCGCTGTAGGTCGACGGCCAGAAATTGTTGCCGCCGGCGTGGCCGGGGCACACTTTCTTGGTCGGCGAGCTCGGCGTCATGTTGGCGACGCCGGCATACGTCTGGATGTCCTTGGTCGGATCGTAGTCGACCGGCTTGCCGGTCTTCTGGTCGATGCCCTTGGTCCAGTTGACCTCCATGTAGGGCTTCGCCATCACGGTCTGACCGTTGGCGCGCTCCATGGTGTAGACGAAGCCGTTGCGCGCCGAGTGTGTGATCAGCTTGCGCGGCTGCCCGGCGATGCTGCCGTTGATCAGGATGTGGGTGCCGACCTCGTCGAAGTCCCACATGTCGCCCGGCGTGAACTGGAAATACCAGTTCATCTTGCCGGTGTCGGGATCGTAGGAGATGGCGCTGTTGGTGTAGAGGTTGTCGCCCGGCCGGTAAGTCGGGTCGAACATCGGCACCGGGTTGCCGGTGCCCCAGATCGTCTGGTTCGACTCCGGATCATAGGTCCCGGTGACCCACACGGCGCCGCCGCCGGTCTGCCACGCGTTGTTCTTATCCTTCCAGGTCTCGCTGCCGGGCTCGCCGGGTGCCGGCACCGTGTAATGACGCCACAGCATCTTTCCCGTCGCGGCGTCGAGCCCGGCCATCCAGTCGCGCACGCCGTTGTCGCCGCCGGCAGCGCCGATGATGATCTTGTCCTTGATCGGGAGCGGCGCGGAGGTCAGCGCGACCTCCGGCGTGTCGGGGAAGCCCGTTTCCCACACGACGCGGCCGTTATCCTTGTTGGTGGCGATGATGCGCGGCGGGTCCTTGGCGGCAGTGATGACGAGATTGCCCCACAGCGCGGCGCCGCGATTGCGGTCCTGCGTCTGCTGGCCGGGGTCCATGCGCCAGACGATACGGCCGGCCTCACCGGAGGTGCCGTCGATCTTGTAGAGCACGCCTGCCGAATCGGTGATGTAGATGAAGCCGTCCTCGGCGAGCGGGGTCGCCTGGACGAACTGATTGGCGGCGACGCCGCCCAGCGCCACGGTGTAGAGGAGCTTCAAATTCTTGACGTTCGTCTTGTTGATCTTGTCGAGCGGCGAATAGCGCTGGCCGTCATAGGTGCGGTGGTTCATCAGCCAGTTCTGCGGCTCCGGACTGGCGAGCCGCGCCGGCGTCACCTCGGCCGCGAGCGCCGGACCCGCGATCACGGTGCCAGCCAGAAGCACAGTCCGTAGAGAACGGTAGTGAGCCATCGTCTCCTCCCAGTGATGATTTGTTCGTTGGAGGGAGGCTACACCGACGGTTGTCGCGGCGGAAGGTGGTCGGCGACATAAGGAATGCAATGCCGTCATTCCGGGGCGCCGAGTCTGCGGCGAACCCGGAATCCAGATCCCTTCGTGGAACCGCTGCCGCAGGCTCGATTTCGAGTTCGGTTGTCGCACCGGAATGATGGCGCGGGCGGGCAGGGGCGCGCCGCTCCGCTCGCGGTCGCGCGCTACTCCATCATCTCGCGCATCAGCGCCACGGCGGTGGCGCCCTTGTGGGCGCGGCGCCACAGATCCTTCGCCATCCGGTCATGAAGGGCGAGCGCTTCCGGCGCCGAGGTGATCATGGCGACGCCGACCCGGATGTTCGGTTCCTCGCCGAGCCGGAACGGCGAGAGCGCCAGCACCTGGCGGTCCGGCTGGCGGAAAATCTGGAAGCTCGCGTGGGGCAGCGTGTCGGGGACGATGCCGATCTGCACGCCGATCGGCTCGTCCTGCATCAGGGCGACGAAATGCTCGGCCTCGGCGCGGGCGAGCGCGCGGCGTTCGCGGCGCACCTTCTCAGGCAGGTCGATGCGGCCGACCAGGCCGTTGCGTAGAAAATGCTGCATCTCCACTGCCGAGATCAGGTTGACGATGCCGGGCCGGCGCCGCTGATAGGCTTCTCTGCGCTGGCGCAGCACGTCCATGAGCTCGTCGACCTCGGCGAGCGCACGGGCGCGTCCCTCGGCGCCCTCGGGAATGTTCTCGCGCAGAATGTCGGCGAGCGCGTGGTCAAAGCCGTCCGACGCGAGCAGGTAGGAGATCGGCCCGGCGAGCACGATGATGTGCTCTGAGGTTTCCTCGATCTGCCGCATGCGCTCGAAATAGGCGATCGCCGAGCCGATGAACTCGACGCCGACGCCGAGCAGCGTCGGCACCGAGACGCCGAGCAGCTCGGCGAGCTTCTCCAGCGTCTCGATCTTGGCGAGCTCGCCCTTCTCGAAGCGATAGAGCGCAGTGCGGGAAATATCGAGCCGGGCGGCGATCTCGTCGGCGCTCAGCCCCGAGCCGAGCCGGAAGGCCTTGAGGCGGTGACCGATGTCGTCGAAGCGGATCGCCATGCACAAGACCGGCCGCAGCCGGTCCTCATTTGATCGGCGGTGGAATCGCAAACAGGCGGTCGAGTTGCTCGGCAGTGAGCGGCTGGGCGATGGTTCGGAAGGCGATGCCGTCGAGCATCGCGGCGTCCAGGCCCTTGATGAAGTCGACTGCGAGATGATCGCGCGGATAGTAGAGGTCACGTACCTCGCGGGCGTGTCCCGGCGTGGTCTTGGCGAATTCCGCATAGGCTTCCAGCGCCGCAGGATCCGAATACATCCAGTCGAGCGTGTCGCGATAGCTTTGGATGAAACGCGCCGCCACGTCCTTACGGTGCTCGAGAAAGCCCGCGTTGGCGACGATCAGGCGGATGGTTTGGTCCTTGAATGCCGGGAGGTCGTTGCCGTGCGCGACGATCCTGATCTTGCCGTCGGCGACGGCATCGAGACCGAACGGCGGCGAGGCCCAGCCCACATCGATCTGGCCGGACATCACCTGGGTGAAGGTCGCTGCCGGGCCCCCGGTCGCTACGGTTCGCGCGAACAGGCCGTTGGCCTTGACGAGCGAGAGCGCGATGAGATGGCTCGACGCTCCGTTGGTAGAGTAGGCGATGGTCTTGCCGTTGGCGTCTGCCAGCGTCCGGATCGGGGAATCTGCCGGGACGTACCAGTATTCGCTGGAACCGGAGCTCGCATTGCCGATGGCGCGCAGCGGCGCGCCCTTGGCGAAGGCGCCCATCACGGCGGCGGTACCGAGCCCGATGCCGATGTCGACGCTGCCCGAGATCACTGCCTGCAGGGTCTCGGCGCTGCCGTTGGTATAGAGCAGCTCGAGCTCGAGCCCGCGCTTGCGGAACAGCCCGGCATTCTGGCCGAGATCGGACGCTGCGGTTTCCCAGTTGCCGCGCTGGCCGAGCGCGACCTTGACGGTGTCCTCGGCGGCGGCCGGCGTGGACGCCCCAGCAAGCGCAAACGCTGCTGCGAGGGCGACAACAGTGAATATGGTGCGGGCGAGTTCCTGCGCTCCCCCTCCCCCTGAAAGGGGGAGAGATGGGGTGGGGGTCTTCTGACTCGTCGTTCCTGCCGCCCGCGACCCCTTCCCCGACCCTCTCCCCTTCAGGGGGAGGGAGAAGAGGCGCGCCTTCGAGACGGACGAGAGGACCTCGCTGAATGTGCCGTTCAAGCTTTCTGCTCCGCTATGGCCTTCAGCCGCTTCGCCGCATCGAGCGCGGAGATGACGATGTTCTGATAGCCGGTGCAGCGGCACAAATTGCCGGAGATGGCGATGCGCACTTCCTGCTCGGTCGGATCGGGATTGTCGCGCAGGAATTCGAGCAAGGTCGTCAGCATCCCGGGGGTGCAGAAGCCGCACTGCAGGCCGTGATTTTCATGAAAAGCCTGCTGCAGCGGATGGAGCGTCTCCGCATTCGGCGCGATGCCCTCGACGGTGAGGAGTTCGTGGCCGTCCGCCTGCACCGCGAGCATCAGGCAGGAGCGTGCGGAGAGCCCGTCGATCAGAATGGTGCAGGCGCCGCACACGCCGTGCTCGCATCCGAGATGCGTTCCGGTGAGGCCGAGCTGATGGCGGATGAAGTCGGCGAGCGTCACCCGCACCTCGACCTCTTCCTCGTAGCGCTTGCCGTTCACGATGAGGGCGATCTTGCGCGTCTGACCCATGATTGCCGGCCTCACGCTTTTCCGGTTGCGCGGGCATACGCCTTTTCGAGTGCCCGGCGCGACATCACGGTGGCGAGATGCTGGCGGTATGAGGCCGGCGCATGCACGTCGTCGAGCGCCTCGAAGCTGCGGCAGCTCTCGCAGGCCTCGCGCAGGAAGGCGGTGTCGGGCGCCGTCCCGATCAGCGTCGCCTCGAGCGCGTTCGCCCGCACTGGCGCCGTGCCCATGCCGCCGAGTGTCACGGCGGCGCGGGTGATTTTGCCGGCGCCGTCGACGGTGAGGAGCACTGCCGCCGAGACGATCGCGAAGTCGCCGTGCCGGCGGGCGAACTCGAGGAACGCATAGCCATGCTTCGCCGGCCATGCGGTGAACCGGATCGCGGTGAGAACCTCGTCTTGTTCCACCGCCGAGGTGAGATAAGCCACCGGAAAATCCGCGAACTTGACCTCGCGCTGCCCGCGCGGCCCCTCGACCACGACGGTCGCGTCGAGGGTCATAGCGCACGATACGAGCTCCGCTGACGGATCGAGATGGCACAGCGAGCCGCCGATCGTGCCGCGGTTGCGGGTCTGGCGATGGCCGATGCTCTGAATCGCCTCGTGCATGAGCGGAAATTTCTTCGCAACGAGGTCGGAGAACTCGAGGTCGCGCTGGCGCGTCATCGCGCCGACCTCCATGCCGTCGGCAGTGTCGCGAATGTAGGCGAGGCCCTCGACCCGGTTGAGGTCGATGATGTGGTCCGGCTGCACGAACCGGAAGTTGAGCATCGGCATCAGCGACTGGCCGCCGGCGAGAAGCTTGGCATTTTCCAGTGTCGACAAGAGGCCGATCACCTCGGAGACGGTCTTCGGATCGTGGTAGCTGAAAGGAGGCGGCTTCATCAGGCTCTGTAGTCGAACACGTGCGGCGCCGGAGCGGCGGCCGTTCCTTTACTTAGATCACATATCATGTATCAATCCAAAAAAAACCCGCCGTTTCAAAATTGGAACGCGCGGAAGGCCGGGCACGGCAAGCGCGTTCGGCGGACAGCGATGATCAGCCCATGAAACCCGCCGCATTCCGATATCACGCCCCGAAGACGATCGACGAGGCGGTGGCGATGCTTGCCGAGTATGCGCCGGACGACGGCCGCGTGCTGGCCGGCGGCCAGAGCCTGGTGCCGACCATGGCGTTTCGTCTCGCGCGGCCGCATCACCTGATCGACATCAACGGCATCGCGTCGCTCGATCGCATCGCCGTCGAGAACGACCGCCTCGTCATCGGTGCCGGCGTGCGCCACCAGGCGTTCCGGCGGCCGGTGGTCGCAGGGCCGCTTGGCGAACTCTTGTCAGCGGTGATGCATCACATCGCCCACTATCCGATCCGCACCCGCGGCACGTTCTGCGGCAGCGTCGCCCACGCCGATCCCGCATCGGAGTGGTGCCTCGTCGCGGCGACGCTCGGTGCCGAGATGGTGGCGCAGTCGACCCGCGGAGTTCGCGTCATCGCGGCGGCCGACTACTTCCAGGGCATCATGACGACGGCGCTCGAGCCCGACGAGCTGCTCGCCGAGGTGCGGCTGCCGCTCCTGCCGGCGACGACCCGCTGGGGCTTCTACGAGTTCAACCGCCGCGCCGGCGATTTTGCGCTCGGCATGGCGCTCGTCGCTTATGACGTCGTCAACGGCGTGATCGCGGCGCCGCGTGTCGGCGTCGGTGGGGCCGAGGCGCATGCGCGCCGGATTGCGGAAGCCGAGGCGAAGCTCGAGGGCGCACCGCCCGGCGCCGCCGCTTTCACGGCGGCAGGAGCCGCCGCGGCGGCCGCCATCGATCCCCTGACCGACGCGCAGACCGACGCGATCTATCGCCGCGAGCTCGTCGCTGTCGTCACCCGTCGCGCGCTGGAGCAGGCGGCGGCACCGGCGTCGTGAGGTGCAGCATGCGTGCGCGCAAAGCACGATGCCCGCCGTGGCGACGGCCACGGCGGGCATGTAATCTTGCAGGGCCTGGAGCTTGGATCGTCTAACAACCTGCCCGCGGCGACAGCGTTACTGCTTCGCGGTCTTCTTCTGCTGCTTGACCAGCGCCGAGCACGGCGTGTAGCGGCCGTTGCCCTCGTCGACCATGCACTTCTTGCTGGTATAGAGCGCCGAGCACGGCGTGTAGCGGCCGTTGCCCTCGTCGACCATGCACTTGGCGGAGGCCGGAACCGAGGTCGCCAGCGAGCCCGCCAGCGTGATGGCGCCGAAGCCCGTCAGCAGGGCGGCGTATGCGAACGTTTTCATTTTCGTGATCTCCGTCATGTCGTGGCGGGAAATGAAGACAACCCCAGATCAGGTCTGGATCGCACCAATATAGAAAATGCGGGCGCTGTAGGATGTGACCGATTTCACATTGCAAGACTTTTTTTTAATACAATAAATCAATGACTTACGTGCGTGGAACGGACTGCTCCCCGATCCGGACGGGTCGCTCCTGACGCGTGCTGGGGCAATCGCGCAAGTCGTACAAAACTCACGCGCCCCCGGCCACCTCTTCGAGTGCTTCCCGGTCGGTGATCGTGATCTGCCCCTTTTCGATGAGCAGGATGCCGTCGCGCTGCCAGGAGTGCAGGCACTTGTTGACGCTTTCGCGGGTCACCCCAATGAGCTCGCCCAATTCGCGCTGCAGCAGCCGCATGCGATAGATCTTGTGTTCGAGCTTCGCCTGCGGATCGTCCGCCATCACCCGTATCAGCGCCTTGGCGAGGCGCACCGGAATCTGCAGCAGGGCGACTTCCGCGAGATGCTCGTCGGTCTTGCGCAGGCGGTCGCACAGCACCGACACGACATAGGACCATCCGGCGGGATACCGCTCCAGAAAATCGAGTATGTCCCGCCGGGCGAGGACGGCGATGCTGCATGCGGTCATGGCGACCGCGTCGGCGGTGCGCTCCTTGCCGTCGAGCAAGGCGATCTCCCCGAACACTTCGCCGGGGTGGAGTATCGCGAGCACGATCCCGCGTCCGTCGACGGAGTTGACACCGATCCGCACGCTGCCCCGCAGAACCGCCATCATGCTGTTGCCCTGCGATCCCTTGGTGAAAATGGTTTCGCCGGCGTCGTAGCTGCGCACCCCCACGCGGGCGAGCAGGAGCTTTCTCTCGTCGGGACCGAGCTCGCGAAAAAGTCCGCACTCGCCGAAGAACCGGCGTGCGTCCTCGGTCAGGCTATAAGCGGCTTCGTTTTCCAATGGCGCGCGCCCCGGAGCGCCGGGCTCGAAAATGATTTCTGCTGCTGCAATACGTAAATCCCGGCGGTTGCCCCGATACTCTAACCCGACTGAGTTTGTATGCAAATCACCCAGCTCGGGCCAGAACTACTCGATGACCTCGTCCGCGGTGGCGACGAGGCTCGGCGGGATTTCGAGGCCCAGCGCCTTTGCCGCCTTGAGGTTGACGGACAGCGAGAACTGCGTCGGCTGCTGAACCGGCAGGTCGGCGGGCTTCGCCCCCTTGAGGATGCGGTCGATGTAACCCGCGGCGCGCCGCATGGTATCACGGGTGTCGACGGAATAGGAGATCAAGCCGCCGCTTCGTGTCGCGGAAGAAATCGCGTAGACGGCAGGCAGGCGGTAACGCGCCGCCAGCGCGATGATCAAATGGCGATGCTCAGTCGTGAAGCTGTCCGGGATCGCGACCAGACTTCCTCCGCCTTCTCGCGCAAACGTCGCCAGTGCCGTCTCGATGTCCGCCGCCGTCTCGACCTGCAGGCCGACCGCTTGGACGGATAGCAGCGGCGCTGCCGATTGCACCGAACGCAGGAAAAGCCCCGCGAACGGCGCAGTCTGGGGATTGTAGATCAGGCCGACGCGAGAGATCCGCGGATCGACCTCCTTGAGGAGCTGCAGCCACTTGCCGCCGATCGAGCTCTCGAAATTGCTGAAGCCGGTGACGTTGCCGCCCGGCCGGGCCAGCGTCTGGGCGAGGCCGGACTCGACCGGCTCGGAGATATTGACGAAGACGATCGGGATCGCGTCGGTCTCGCTTCGCAGCGCCATTGTCGTCGGCGTCGACCGTGCGACCAGCACATCCGGCTTGAGGTCGACGAGATCCTTGGCGAGCGCGCGCACACGCTCGACGTCGCCGCCCGGCCAGCGCACGTGAAGGCGGACATTCCGTCCGTCCATCCAGCCGAGGTCGTCGAGGCCCTGCCGCAACGCCGCGATGTCGGCGTCGCCGGCCGGATCATCCGGCACGACAGACATAAGAACTCCGACCTCGCGGATGCGATGATCGCCTTGCTGGGCCCGCAATACCGAGGGCCAGGCGGCCACCGCACCTCCCAGCGCCGCGATGAATTCCCGGCGTCTCATCTCATGCCTCGTCGCCGCTCAAGGTCAGGTCGGTGCTCATAGTTAACGGAGTCACCGGCCGGCCCGATGCCCGGCCCTCTGTCGTGGTCAACCGCCGAGGCGCTGCAGGCCGATCGGCCGCTTCCGGTTTTCGCCATGGACATGGCGATCGGGACCACCGGATGCCTATGCTACAGTGTGCGCACCCACCTTGTCACCTCGACCGGGTAGAAAGAGTGTTCCGCTCCGCAGCAGGGCCATGCACGATCCGCCGCGCATCCTGATCGTCGACGACAACCCGACCAATCGCGACATTCTCGCAGTGCGGCTGGCGACTCACGGCTACGAGTTGCACCATGCCGCCGACGGCGAGGAGGCGCTTGCGGCAGCGCAAAAACTCCTGCCCGATCTGATACTGCTGGATGTGATGATGCCGAAGCTCAACGGTATCGACGTATGCCGCCGGCTGAAGGGTGACTCGAGCCTCCCTTTCATGCCGATCATCCTGGTGACCGCAAAGGCGGACTCCAAGGACATCATCACCGGGCTCGATGCCGGGGCCGACGAATACCTGACGAAGCCCGTCGATCAGGCGGCGCTGGTGGCGAGGGTGAGGTCGGTGCTGCGCCTCAAGGCGCTCCATGACCAAGCGAGCGCGCAGGCCGCCGACCTCGCCCGGTGGAACGAAAGCCTGGAACAGCGGGTGGTGGACCAGGTCGACGAAATCCGGCGCGTCGGCCGGTTGACGCAATTCCTGCCCCGGCAGGTGGCGAGCCTCGTGGTATCCGGGGGTGAGGAGCGCATCCTCGCTAGCCACCGGCGCGCCGTGACCGTGCTGTTCTGCGATCTGCGCGGCTTCAGCGCCTTCTCCGAGCTTGCCGAGCCGGAGGAGGTCATCATTGTGCTGCGCGAGTATCATGACGCGCTCGGAAAGATGGTCGAAAAGTACGAGGGGACGGTCGACAGCTTCACCGGCGACGGCCTCCTTGTCATCTTCAACGACCCTGTCCCATGCGAAGAGCCGTCGCTGCGCGCCGTGCAGATGGCGGTCGAGATGCGCAGCGAGCTCGCCACGCTGGCGGCGAAGTGGAGCCGGCTGGGGCACGACATCGGCTTCGGCATCGGCATCGCCCACGGCTATGCGACGCTTGGTACCATCGGATACGAAGGCCGCTTCCAGTATTCAGTGTTGGGAAAGGTGGCAAATCTCGCTTCGAGACTTTGCGACAGGGCGGAAAGCGGGCAGATCGTCGTCGACATCAGCGTTTGCAGTGCGGTGGAATCGCGGGTCGATGCGGTGGCCTTGGGAGAGTTCTCCCTTAAGGGCTTTGCCCGGCCGGTGAAGGCATTTAACATAACGAGCATCAAGCCTTGAGGCCGTTGCAGTGCCGAAGCCGGACGCCGGCCGGTGCCGCACCAGAAGGGTTGAAAACCAGCGATTTCAAAGAATTGAACCCTGGCGCGTTGCGTCGTATCGTTCGTCACCAAACCCGTTGTGAGCTTGGCGTGCGATTTCGACGCCGATTGTAAAATTAACCGCGGGGTTCGCTATACTGGTGTAAGGCGTTCTTAACCGAGCGACGGATGATCATTGAGCGTCGAGAGAACCACGGCGACGAGTTCGGCGATGAGTGACGGGACCATCCCGGCGCCGTCGGCCGGACAGCGCGGATGGCGCCAGTTCAGCGGGCCGCTGTTCCGCAAGTATGTCGGTCTCTTTCTTGCGGTCGTCTGCGTCGCGCTGCTCAGCAACGGTCTGTTCGAGATCGTGTTCTCCTACCGCGAGCACACCGACGCGCTGATCCGCATTCAGCGCGAGCAGGCGGAGGGCGCGGCGGAAAAGATCGCGCACTTCATCAAGGAGATCGAAAATCAGATCGGCTGGACCACGCAGCTTACCTGGTCGGCGAGCACGATCGAGCAGCGGCGATTCGACGGCCTGCGGCTGCTGCGCCAGGTGCCGGCGATCACCGAGCTCGCGCAGCTCGATCCCACCGGTAAGGAGCAGCTGCGCGTTTCGCGTCTCGTCATGGACCTCGGCGCTGCGCAGACCGACTACTCGCAGGCTCCGAAATTCACCGAGGCCGTGGCGAAGAAGGTCTATTACGGCCCGGTCTACTTCCGCCGCGAGTCCGAGCCTTACATGACGCTCTCCCTCGCCGGCACCCGTCGCGACGCCGGCGTGAGCGTCGCCGAGGTCAATCTCAAGCTGATCTGGGACGTGGTCTCGCAGATCAAGGTCGGCGAGCGCGGTGTCGCCTATGTGGTCGACAGCGACGGCCGGCTGATCGCGCATCCGGACATCAGCCTCGTGCTGCGCAACACCGACATGACGAGGCTCGCCCAGGTCGCGGCGGCGCGCTCCGGGCATGCCGGTCCGGTGCAGGAGGCGGTGGATCTTCACGGCGGCAAGGTGCTCAGCGCCTACGCGCCGGTGTCGCCGCTGGGCTGGCTGGTCTTCGTCGAGCTGCCTGTGGAAGAGGCCTATGCCTCCCTCTACAATTCGATCCAGCGGTCCGGCCTCATCATGCTCGGTGGGCTGATGCTCGCCTTTCTCTCCGGGCTCCTCCTCGCCCGCCGCATGGTGGTCCCGATTCAGATGCTGCGGGCCGGCGCCCAGCGCATCGGCGGCGGCGACCTCGGCCAGCGCATCTCGATCAAGACCGGCGACGAGCTCGAAGGTTTGGCCGATCAGTTCAACGACATGGCGAGCCGCTTGCAGGAGTCCTATTCGGGCCTCGAGCGCAAGGTGGGGCTGCGCACCCGCGAGCTCGCGCAATCGGTCGAGGAGCTGCGCGCGCTCGGCGAGGTCAGCCAGGCGGTGAACTCAACCCTCGACCTGCAGACGGTGCTCGACACGATCGTCGCCAAGGCCGTCCAGTTGTCGTCGACCGACGCCGGCACCATCTTCGTCTTCGACGAGGCCGCCGGCGAATTCAAGGTTCGCGCCAATTACGGCATGAGCGAAGAGCTGATCGGCGCGTTCCAGCAGTACCATGACGAGCTCTCCGACTGGCTGGCGCGGGCGACCGCGTTGCGCCAGCCGGTCCAGGATGCCGACCTGCGCAATTCGTCGGTGTTGCCGCAGACCGACTCGCTGCAGAAGATCGTGGTGGATGCCGGGTACCTCGCGCGGATATTCATTCCGCTTCTCGGTGCCGACCGCATCGTCGGCGCCCTCGTGGTGCGCCGGAAAGCGGCAGGCGAATTTCCCCAGAGCACGATCGACCTGTTGCAGACCTTCGCGGCACAGTCGGTGCTGGCGATCCAGAACGCCCGTCTGTTCAACGAAATCCAGGTCAAGGGCCAGGAGCTCGAGGTCGCGAGCCAGCACAAGTCCCAGTTCCTCGCCAATATGAGCCACGAGTTGCGCACGCCGCTCAACGCGATCCTCGGATATACCGAGCTCATACTGGACAACATTTACGGCGACGTGCCGGAACGAATGCGAAGCGTGCTCGAGCGCGTGCAGAGCAACGGCAAGCACCTGCTGGGGCTGATCAACGACGTACTCGACCTGTCGAAGATCGAGGCCGGCCAGCTCAAGCTGTCGCTCGAGGATTATTCGATCAGGGACGTCGTCCACAATGTTTTCACGCTGGTCGAGCCGTTGGCCGAGGAGAAGCACCTCGCGCTCAAGATCGAGCTGCCAGACGACCTCCCGGTGGCCCGTGGCGACGAGCGCAGGCTCACCCAGGTGATGCTCAACCTCGTCGGCAACGCCATCAAGTTCACCGACGAGGGCGAAGTGGTGATCAGGGCGGCCGCCAGCAACGGGCATTACACGCTGTCGGTGCGGGATACCGGGCCGGGCATCAGCTCGTCCGATCAGGTGAAGATTTTCGAGGAGTTCCAGCAGGCGGACAGCTCCTCGACCAAGGTGAAGGGCGGGACCGGGCTCGGACTGTCGATCGCCAAGCGCATCGTCGGTCTGCACGGCGGCCGCATCTGGGTGTCGTCCGAACCGGGCAATGGGTCCACTTTTTTCATCGACGTACCGATTAAAGTCGAGCAGCAGGCGGGGCACGCATGACGAAACGTATTCTTGTGGTGGAGGATCAGGACGACAACCGGCAGATCCTGCGCGATCTTCTCACGCACGCCGGATTCGAGGTCGTCGAGGTCGATAACGGCGAAGAGGCGCTGCCGGCGGCCGCCGAGCATCGTCCCGACGTGATCCTGATGGACATTCAGCTTCCGCTTCTCGACGGATACGAGGCGACGCGGAGGATCAAGGCCGATCCGACTCTCAAGCACATCCCGATCATCGTGGTGACGTCCTACGCCTTGAGCGGCGACGAGGCCAAGGCGCGGACCGCCGGCTGCGACGCCTATGTCGCGAAACCCTTCAGTCCGAGGGCGCTGCTCGACAAGATTCGTCAATTTGCCGGTTGAATTCGCATTCGGCCCAAGCGATGCACGACCCGGCACGCATTCTGATCGTCGACGACAATCCGACCAACCGTGACATCCTGGCGACGCGTCTCGCCCTCCACGGCTACGAGCTCGCCCAGGCTGCAGACGGCGAGCAGGCGCTCGCCGCGGCCAAGTCCCTGCTACCGGATCTCGTGCTGCTCGACGTGATGATGCCCAAGATGAACGGCTTCGACGTCTGCCGCCTGTTGAAGAACGATCCGACGCTTCCTTTCATGGCGATCATCCTGGTCACGGCGAAAGCCGATACGCGGGATGTCGTCGCCGGGCTCGAGGCGGGAGCCGACGAATATCTCACCAAGCCCCTCGATCAGGCGGCGCTGGTGGCGCGCGTGCGCTCGGTGCTGCGGCTTAAGGCCCTGCATGATCGGACCGTCGCGCAGGCAGCCGATCTCGCCGAATGGAATCGCACTCTGGAGCGGCGTGTCGGCGAGCAGGTCGCCGAAATCGAGCGTATCGCGCGGCTCAAGCGTTTTCTGCCGCCGCAGATCGCGCGGCTCGTGGTCACCTCCGGTCGCGAGAACCTGCTCGAGAGCCACCGGCGCGCCGTTGCCGTCCTGTTCTGCGACATGCGCGGGTTCAGTGCGTTTTCCGAACTCGCGGAACCCGAGGAGCTGATGCTGGTGCTGCGCGAGTACCACAAGACCCTGGGAGCCCTCACCGACAAATACGAGGGAACGGTGGAGCGTTTCACCGGCGACGGGCTTCTCGCCGTCTTCAATGATCCGATGCCGTGCGCCGATCCGTCGCTCCGCGCGGTGCACATGGCGGTCGAGATGCGGGATGAGGTCGCGAAGCTTGCGCAGAAATGGAGAGGCTCTGGCCACGACATCGGCTTCGGCATCGGCATTGCGCACGGCTATGCGACGCTCGGCACGATCGGATATGCGGGGCGCCTGCAGTATTCGGTGACGGGCAAGGTGGCGAACCTCGCCGCGCGGCTGTGCAACGAGGCCAAGGACGGGCAGATACTCGTCGACATCAGCGTCCGCAGCGCCGCCGAGACCCATGCCGACATCGAATTCACCGATGAACTGACCCTCAAAGGCTTCAGCAGGCCGGTGAAGGCGTTCAACGTCCTGAACTTGAAGCCGACATCCGAGCCGGCGCCAGGGGCCTCGGCGGCGTCGATTCCTTGAGGGGAGGGCAGATGTGCACGGGCCGCCCCGTGCGATGTGCTCGCCCCGGCACGTCACAGGCATAAGCTCCGCGTGGCCCAAATCTCAGCCGGGCCTGACATCAGGGATTTTCGTTGCGAGCCCTCGATTTTTGCGCATCGCACGATGCTGATGGTGCGCGCCGGAAGAGCCGGTCTGCGCCGCTCCGAAAGCGCTGCGCCGCGGCGTTGCTTCAGCTCGACGCGTAGGCTCCGTCGCCGGCCGCGGGGATTTTGCGTCCATCACGTGTGCCGGCGGCTTCGCGCACCGCCCCGTTCACGAAATGCGTGATCCGGTCCCGCGCCTTGCGCGATTCCGGGAAGAACAGGAGCGGATAGGCGTGAATGAGCCCTTCCTCCTCGTGATACTCGACGGGAACGCCGGCCGCGTCCGCCAACGCCCTGAAACGCCGGGCGTCCGTCACCAGGATGTCATGGGTGCCGCAGATGAGGAGGGTCCGCGGCAGTGCAGCAATGTCGCCGAACATCGGGCTTACGCGGGGATCCGTGGTTGGCCAGGAGCCCGCATACCAGCGCCCTGCGGCCTCCGGTCCCGCCCGCGACAGCAGTGGATCGACCCCGATGAGCGCTTCCTGGGCGGGGTCGGTCATGGTGAGATCGAGCCATGGCGACATCAAAATCTGCGCCGCCGGGGCCCTCAGTCCGGAAGCGACCGCTTGCTGGATCAGCGCAACGGTGAGGCCGCCTCCGGCCGAATCACCCATGACCACCAATGGCTCGGGGCGGTCGGCGAGGAGCTTGCGATAGAGATCGAGGGTGAAGGCGCCGATCGTCGCGGCGTCATGCTCGGGCGCGAGCGGATAGAGTGGTACCGTGAATGTCATTCCCAGCCGTTCGACCATCCGGGCGATGAAGTACCAGTGCCACCAGAAGATGCCCTCCACGAAGGCGCCGCCATGGAGATAGAGCACCTGGCCCGTCTGACCGGCCTGGTTGTTGCGGTGCGCGCCAGGCTTGGGGCCGACGGTGAAGACTTCGCGTCCGCGGAAAAGGCGTGACGAGACATCGAGCCGGCGCCGCATCGCCCGCGGAGGAGGCACCGGGCCGATGCGATTGTGCTCGATATGGCGGGCGAGGGCCGCCTCGCTGACATAGGGGCTGCCGATTCGTAGAACGCGTATGCCGAATGCGCTCGCCCGGGCGAGCAGACTTGTCATGTCGGATCTCCGCGCGCGGATTCGCGCCGGCAACACCACATCCCGCCTGTCGCGTCCAGGCGCCGTGATTCGAGCCGCGGACAAATCTGCCCGAACATCCTGTTCCGTCGTTTCATGGCAAAGCGGCCAAAACGTCCTCGGCGACACACCGGCAAGTTGCGGTCGGGTTGCGGTCTCATCCCCGGCGACAAATTTTCCCCATCGCTGAATACCGCGGACTGGCAGCCGCGTTAACCATCCGATTCGAGCTTGGTCTTCTCCGTCGGCGTCTCCGCGTGAAGGCGAGGCGCGTCCCCGGGCCGCGCGAGGCGATCGGCCGCGCGGGCAATTGTCATGGCGGGGCGCCGCGCCTGGGCAGGTATGGATGTCGGGTGCTGGGCAATCCCGCGCCGTCCGATTCGCAGCAGCGTGGCGTCGCCGGTTACCGCAGCGAAGGCCTGGGAGTGAAGGAGAATCCGTCACATCGGGCCTTTCGCGTCACTTTTTGCATAGCGACTTTGAACCTCGCTTCGTACTCAGAAGACAAAGGTGAACGGAAGGTAAATTGCTTCCTGCGGAGTGGGGTGAATGAGCATGAAGGACGGAGTGAAGGGAACCGGATGTGGCGCCGCTGGCGGCCGCGACCGGCTTTTCGTGCTCCGGTCATCGGCCTTTGCGCATCTGCGCCGTGGGATTCCTGCAATGACGGGAAAGTGATCGTCAACGGGCACGCTCAAAATTGCCCATGACGATTGGCGTGGTCGAAAGGTTCTCCAGATAAGTTTCAGCGACGGCAAAAGCCGCGTTGGTCGGACAGAGAAAACGTCACAAAGGGCAGCGTCATGACATCCCGCAAGCGCAAGGCCGCGGTTTTGGCGACCGTATCCTTGTTGGCCGAACGGTTCCCGTCCACGTTCTTCACGGTGGAGGCCCGTCGCCGTCCGCTCAAGATCGGCATCGCCCCCGATATCTACGAGGCGATGCCGGACATCAACAAGGAGCATTTGCAGTGGGCGCTCGCGCGCTACTGCATGAGCCCCGGCTACCTGCGCTCGCTCACGACGGGCGCGGTGCGGGTCGATCTCGCCGGCGAAGCTGCCGGTGACGTGACCGCGGAGGCCGCCACCAAGGCGCTCGCGACCATGGCGCAGGTGGTTTCAGCGCGGCGCAAGCGCGCGGCGGCGAAGCCCGAGCCGGTTTCGGTCAAGGTCACCAAGGCCCCGGCACGGGAGGTGCGGCCGGTGGTGTCGGCGCAGAAGTCGGCAGCGCTGCGGATGTCGATCGAAGCGATCCGTGAAGCGGCGCAGCGCCGTCGGGCCGCGGGTTGGCAGGGAAGCGCGCCGGCTCCGGTCGGTGGCCAGCCGCGCAAGAGCGTCGGCACGTTCAGTTGAGTGGGTGAGTTTGGGGGGCCGGAGGCCTTCCTGGCGCCGGTGGAGGGAGAGTTTGATGAGTTCGTTTGCTGGTTCGATTGCGGGATTGTTCGTTTGCGGAATGGTCGGCGGATATGCCGGGCTTTGCCTGCTCTCACCGGCACCCGAAGCCCGCACGGCAGTCGCCCGCGTTGCCGACCCCCCCGCAGTGCCGTGCAGCATGCAGTCCTGGCCGAATGCCGATCGCAAGTGCCTGGACTGGACCGCGCCCCGCGCCGACGGTGATCAAGCAAAGCGCGCGGGTGCGCAAACCGGCACCCAAGCCATAACGGTCGGTCTGAGCGTCGACCCGGCGATCCGCCGCGCTGCTGCCCCCTCGCCCGAGAGCGATAATATGGCAGCCGCCTCGGCGACCCCGGACCCGGCGCCCGTCACGACCCCGCCCGCCAAGGCGCGCACCGCGGCCCGCACCAAGTCCGCCGTTCCGAGCAATGCCTACGCGTACGACGGCTCGGCGCGGCGCTACCGCCAGAACCAGGGGTCGTTCTTCGGCTTCGGCGGTGGGGGATTTTTCCGGTAATCGACCCGCGGTTCGCGGAGTCTTCGAACCTTTAAGTGAACAACCGAGTCAAAAACAACGAGCCTGATTTTTCTGGGAGAGTGTCATGCGGTTGGCGTTTCAGGTGATCCCCGCCGTCATCTGCGCAATTCCCCTCGGTGCGTGGGCGGGCGCTAGTCTCTATGCGGGCGCCCCGCGCATCGATGACCCGGTGCCGGCCGTCGTTTCGGTCGAGCGGGCCCACAAGGGCAGCCAGATCGCCCGTCCGTTTGGCATCGGCGCCGATGCGCCGATGATCGACGTCGAGGTGAACGGGCGTCTCGATGCGGCGATCACCTTGCGCGATCGCGATGGCCAGGTGATCTTCCGGGCCGATCCAGTCAGCCACGTCACCACAATCGCGAAGCGCGGTGCCCGCAAGCCGACGGCGCCGGTGGCGCGCGAGCCGGAAACCAAGGCTCCGGTGCAGCACGAGGCAATGCCGGACGGATGCGAGGGCGCGTTCAGCCCCTATGCGGCGCCGCGCATGGCCCATGTCATCGGACGCTGCATCTCTTGAGCTCGGGGAAAAGCTGACGGAGCGCGCGGCGCGTTGGCCGCAGAGCGCAGTTCCGGAAGCTGCATGCATCTCGTGCGAATCGCGGCCGCAGCGCCGGTCGCGTAATTTCAGGGCGCCGAAATGACCGACGTGCCGCCCGTTGAACATCGGCCCGAAGCCTGGCCGAAGCCGCTCCTTGGCTTTCTCAAAAGGGAGTGGCCGTATCTCCTGATCCTCGTACTCGCGCTGTTCGGCGTCGCCTATACGAGTATCACCCGCACGCCGATGACGGTCTATTGGTTCGTGCTCGGTCCCTTCATCGGCCTCGTCTGCGTGGTGACGCGCTGGCCCGCGACCCGGGACCGCGATGAGCGACTGCATCTCGTATGGTCGCAGGCGCTTCATTGGGCAGCGGTGCTCGGCGCCATGAACTTGCTCTACATCGCCGACGTCGGACAGACGATGAGCACGGACTCGCGTGCGCTCTACGTCTTGACCCTGCTCGCGCTCGGCACCTTCACCGCCGGCGTTCACATCGCCGCATGGCGCGTCTGCCTCGTCGGCATCATCCTGGCACTCGGGGTACCGGCGATCGCCTGGCTGCAGCAATCGGCGCTGCTGATCGCGCTCGTCATCACCGTCGTGGTCGGGATCGGAGCGCCGCTGTGGTGGTACACCACGAAAGAGGCCGCTCCGGCGAAGTGAGAGCTCAACCCGCCTTCTTCACGGGAGGCGGATTTGCGCCCTGCGCCGGAGCCGCGGAATAGAGCGGGCTTGCGTAATATTGACCGAGCGCGAAGCGCAGCAGCACGCGACAGGCGGCGGCGAGCGGCACCGCGAGCAGCAGCCCGACGAAGCCGAACAGATAACCGAACGCGAACAGCGCGAAGATCATCCACACCGGGTGCAGGTTGACGCGCCGTCCGACGAGATAGGGCGACAGCACGTAGTCCCCGACCGCCTGGCCGACGAGGAACTCTTTCGAATAGGCGTTGAGCTTCAGCCTCTAATTTACCAATTGCATCAGCGTCTCCGTAAACTCGTTCAATTTCTATCCACTTCGTCAGGACATTCCTGGCATCAGGGAAGTCCAAAGTGCACCGTCTTAGAAGCGATCTGGCGCTTTGAGCCTGATTTTCCGTTCCGACATTCCCGAGCTTGGCCTCCAACTCAGCTAATCTTAAGCGAAGGCCCAGCGATACTTTTCCATTGCCAAGCTGCTCAATCGCATCAGCTAAAATCTTCCGAATTGTGCTCTTTTCCTCGGAAGCGGCCTCTCGACTTGCATTGTTAAGTTCGAGTTCAGTCCATTTGTTGTAGATATTACGTTTGGAGCCGCCATTTTTTAGACTTTCCTCGAAGTATGATCTTGCGCCGCGCTTGCCATCGAAATCATTGAATGCACCTATCGAGGCCAAGTAGCGCCCCCTGATAAACAGCATAGTATGATTCGGCTCGCTTCTATGCCAAACAATGTCAAATGCCTTCTTGAACAGCCAGCACGCAGAGAACTCCTTGGCAAAATCGCCGGCGTTGCCCGACTTACCTTCCAAGATGCCCCAGGCATTGAGAGCGTGTCGGTTATTACTATTCAGTTCATAGGCCTTCTTGAACAGCCAGCGCGCAGAGAACTCTTTGGTAAAATCTCCATTATTGCCTGCCTCATCTTCTAAAATAGCCCACTGCGTTAGAAGTACGCTGCCGCGCTGCATGTCGTTGTCGAAATTTCCATACGCTCGCAGGACTGCCTGAAAAAGACTCCTACCAACGCTCGTGTCCGGAACGTGGGGAGAACGCCACCAAAATTGCAGCATTTCATCGAGATAGTTTGTCGAAACGCTTTTGTGCCATAGTTGCCCTGATTCTCTGGTGAGGCGTATCGCTGCTCGCAGAATTTGTTCAAGCTTGCGTTCAAGCTCAAACGTGTTGAGGATTAGCCCGCTTTCGTCAAATCCAAAGAGTTTGCCGAGTATGTGCCTTCCTATGTCGGGATCCTTGTATTTGATGAATAGGTCTGCGAGAGATGTAATTTCGCCGTCGATCTCAAGCCTCGGCAAACGGATGTGGTGAAAACGAGCATCACTCAGAGTGTGCCCACGGTTTTGCCAGTCAATCTCACGAGAAGTCAGCACAATTCTTAGGCTAGGGTTTCGGGCAATCCAAACATACAACGGACCCAAATTCGAAATTTCATCCGCACGATCTATCATAAGTACAGTGGCTCGGCGAACATCTCTGGTGAAATCACCTTCGAACCTTGGAAAACTTTGCCACTCCTCTGAAATGAGCACACGCCAACCCTTTTGGAAGAAAGTTTGAGCAAGGCGATAGATGAGCGTTGTTTTTCCATCACCTGCCGCAGAAGTGAGTAGGGTTACGCGTTTTGGATCGTGCTCTATACGGCGAACTAATTCAACCTCGATATTACGCGCAATGCTTGAACCAGCATTGACGAACCGCATCTCCGGTCGCATCGAAGCTCTGAGAAACTGTCTGGCGGCAACGCTAATTTTGGTCGTATTGATGGCCATGCTTGCTACTCAGTATGGTCCACTGGCAAGTATTTGACGCCTAGGCTTACCGGCGCCTGCTCTTCCCAACTCTTCCGGCCGTAAATCCAGCTCTTCCAAATCCTTCCCAGCTTCGCGTTTGTTCAGCGCCGATCCTTCCGTCGTCAGGACCCAGGTCCGAATCCCCGATGGCAATTCGGCCGTCGGGACGATCGGAAGGACCAGCAATTATGTCGTCGTCGAAACTTTACTTTACAACCCTTAGTCTTGCACTGGTCATCTTGCCCGGATCGGCATTCGAACCGATACTCAGCCTTCTTTTCTGGCAAGATATCATAAGACAAGCTATCAATGGCATAACGACGAACCCGATCCCCGCAATTGAGCTAGGCTTCGCAAGTGTCTATGGAGCGCTTGCCTGCTCAGCAAAGGTCCGCAGAGAGTGGGTTCACATGGTGGCGTATCTAGGTGCGACCGGACTTGCCATCGCACTAGCTGCTTGCTCAACGCACTAAGGATTGGGTCGGCAGTATCGTCGCGCTTCTGGCCCTTTGACGAAATGCACGTCGAAAGGCGCAAAATGGACGATCGGCGTCTCGAACTGTCACGCGACACGAAAAACTGACCCCCCTGGCCGCTGTGGTGGTGCTCCACCGAGGACTCCGTCCCGGCGCGGTGACGGCTCAGCCGGTCTGCTTCACGGGCGGCGGAGGGGGGGCACGCCCGGATTCGCGATCGCACTCGGGTTTCCCGAATAGAGCGGGCTTGCGTAATATTGACCGAGCGCGAAGCGCAGCAGCACGCGACAGGCGGCGGCGAGCGGCACCGCGAGCAGCAGCCCGACGAAGCCGAACAGATAACCGAACGCGAACAGCGCGAAGATCATCCACACCGGGTGCAGGTTGACGCGCCGTCCGACGAGATAGGGTGACAGCACGTAGTCCCCGACCGCCTGGCCGACGAGGAAGATCACCGGGATGACGACGATGGCGATCCAGTTCGGCCAGAACTGCGCGACCGCCACGCAGGTCGACACGACGAGGCCGGTGAGCGATCCGAGATAGGGGACGAAGCTGATGAAGCCTGCGGCGAGGCCGATCAGGATCGCGTGATTGAGGCCGGCAAGCTTCAATGCCACCGCGTAAAACACGCTCAGAATGAGGCAGAGCGTACCCTGGCCGCGCACGAACCCGCCGATGGTGTCGTCGATCTCGCGGGCAAGAGCCCGGACGGTCGCGCGGTGCGCCGGCGGCGTCCAGTTGTCGATCGCCGCCAGCATGTCGTTCCAGTCGTAGATCAGATAGCCCGCGACGACGGGGGTGACGATGGCCAGCGAAAATACCGAGATCAGCGCCTGTCCGCCCGACCACACTGAGCGCACCACGCGCCCGAACCAGCCGACTGCGAGGCTCGCGAGTTCCCCGATCGACTGCTCGGCGCTGCCGAGGCCCTCGCCGACGAGCTTCTTGAGCCACGGCCGGGTTTCGTCACTGGTGAGCGCCTCGAGCTGGCGGAAGTAGATCGGCAGGTTGTCGAGGAAGTAGGTGAGCTCGCGCGCGATGATGGGAACGGTGAGCAGGAGGAGGCCGACGAAAGCGATCGCCGAGCCGCCGATGATGATGAGCGCCGCGATCAGCCGGTTCAACCCGAGCCGTTCCAGCCGGTTCGCCAGCGGATTGAGCAGATAGGCAAGGACGAGGCCGGCGATGAAGGGCAGCAGGATCTCGTGCAGCAGAAGCAGCGCGGCCAGGAAGACGATGCCGAGGCCGATCCAGAAAGTCGCTGGCCGAGACCAGGTCATCGCATCCCGCCCGCATCCCGCGCTTCTATGTCGGAGAGAGATCGCATCGTCCCATGCGTGCCGACCGGGGCCGTTCCTGCCGGAAAGGTTCGAGCGTTGCGTCGCCCCGCGCATAGTGCCAGAGTGGGCTTTCGTGACAAGCCGCGGTTCAGACCACGGCAGCGACCCTCGGGTCCCCCTCCAGGCAGGGGGACAGCCTGACGGGAGCGGTCTGACGGCGTGAAGGCAAGCCTGAGCCTTGGATTGATGCTCTGTCGTAACCGCTTTTTGAGTCAGAACTTTGAGGAGACGGTGACATGTCGACCAACGAGGACCCCTTCAATCAGGTGAACAGCGCCGCCGAGAAGACGAAGGAATTCATGGAAGGCACTTATCTTTCGGCGATGCAAGCAGCGGCACAATTTAATGCAAAATTGCTCGAATTCGCCCGCGTCAACAACGAGGCCGTGCTGAGCTACATGAGCGAGCTGTCGCGGGTGAAATCGCCGACCGACGCCGTCGAGATCACGACGCGCCACGCCCGCGATCAACTCGCCACGCTGACCGCCCAGGCCAAGGAACTCGCAGCGCTGGGCCAGCAGGCTACCTTCAAGACGATGACGCCGCCCTTCAAGAACGGCGGCGGGGCGAGGGGAATGAGCTAGGCCCGTCGCGCGCTGCGGTGCGTGCCGGTGAGCCGCCGCGTCGGCTGCGCGTCTTGCGCTTAAGCCGAACTGCAACAATTTGCGTGTAGAAGGGAGCGCTGGCGTCACGCGAGGCGGGCTGCGTGCGTCAGCCTCATAATGACGGAAAGGACGGAATGGTTGCGAGCGCGCCGGACGGCACCAACGGTTCGGGAGGCGGGAGCCGGCCCCCCTTCGAGTGCATCGCCCTGCTGCTGCAAGGCGGGGGAGCATTGGGATCGTATCAGGCCGGCGTCTACGAGGCTCTCGCCGAGGCTGGACTTCATCCCGATTGGGTCGCAGGAATTTCGATCGGTGCGATCAATTCGTCCCTGATTGCGGGCAATCCGCCCGGGCGCCGGGTCGAGAAATTGCGCGCCTTCTGGGAGGCGGTGAGCGACTCCCTGTTCAACACCCCGCCCTCCCTCAGGGCGCTGCCGGTCACCGACGATTATCACCGCGCCATCAACCAGATCAGGGCGTTCGAGGTCCTGCTGTTTGGGACCCCGCATTTCTTCACGCCCCGCATTCCTCATCCCATGCTGCTGCCGTCGAGCCCGGTCGATGCGGTCAGCCACTACGACACCGCGCCGCTCCGCGCGACGCTCCTGGAACTCGTCGATTTCGATCTCCTCAATTCCGGTAGCACCCGTCTGAGCGTCGGGGCCGTGAACGTGAAGTCCGGGAATTTCGTCTCCTTCGACAACACGACGCACCGCATCGGGCCTGAGCACATCATGGCGAGCGGCGCGCTGCCGCCCGGCTTCCCTGCGACCGAGGTCGACGGGGAATATTTCTGGGACGGCGGCCTCGTCTCCAACACGCCCTTGCAATGGGTGTTCGATGCCCGGCCCCGGCAGGACACGCTCGCCTTCCAGGTCGATCTGTGGAGTGCGCGTGGCGAGCTGCCTCGTAATCTCATCGATGCCGAGGTGCGTCAGAAGGAAATCCAGTTTTCCAGCCGCACCCGCGCCGGGACCAACCACGTCAAGCGGGCGCAACGGCTTCGTCAGGCCTTCACGAATGTCGTGCGACAACTGCCGGCCGAGATGTTCGACATGGAAGATGTCAAGCTGCTCCGGGAGGAGGCGGACGACAAGGTCTTCAACATCGTTCACCTGATCTATCGCTCGGCTGCGTACGAAGGAATGGCCAAGGACTACGAGTTCTCCCGCCGGACCATGGAGGAGCATTGGCAGGCCGGATACCAGGACGCTGCTCGCGCGTTGAAGCATCCGGAGGTGATGCAGCCTCCCGATCGGCGACAAGGTGTCCAGACCTTCGACTTCGGCATCAACGAACAGGGCGCCGAGGAGATCATCATCGAGGCCGGTCCCCGTCCCCTCTAGCTCAAGGAGTCGCGATGAAAGCGAGTGAAGTCCGCAGCCGTGCTTTCGCGATGCCGCTGACGAGCCCGGCCTTTCCGATGGGGCCGTACCGCTTCTACAATCGCGAGTACCTGATCGTCACCTACCGCACCGACCCGGCAAAGCTGCGCGAGCTCGTCCCCGAGCCGCTCGAGGTCGCGGCACCGCTCGTCAATTTCGAGTTCATTCGCATGCCCGACTCGACGGGTTTCGGCGACTACACCGAGAGCGGGCAGGTCATCCCGGTCACCTTCCAGGGCCGCAAGGGCACTTACTCCCACTGCATGTTCCTCGACGACCATCCGCCGATCGCCGGCGGCCGCGAGCTGTGGGGCTTTCCGAAGAAGCTCGCCAAGCCCACCTTGGTCAAGGAGATCGACACGCTGATCGGCAAGCTCCACTACGGCTCGGTCGAGATCGCGGTCGGCACCATGGGCTACAAGCACAAGACCGCCGATCTCGCCGCGATCAAGGCGTCGATGGAGGGGCCGAACTTCCTCCTCAAGATCATGCCGCATGTCGACGGCACGCCGCGCATATGCGAGATCGTCGAGTACCGGCTGACCGACATCGACCTCAAAGGCGCGTGGACCGGACCGGCCGCGCTCTCGTTGCATTCGCATGCGCTCGCGCCGCTCAACGAGCTGCCGGTGCTCGAAGTCGTCTCCGCCACCCACATCCTCGCCGATCTGACGCTCGGGCTAGGCAAGGTCGTTCACGACTACCTCGCCTGAGGTCGTACCCCCGAAAGGACTTTCAGCGATGCGTTTAGATGACAAGGTTGCCATCATCACCGGCGCCGCGAGCGGCATCGGCAAGGAGATCGCCATCGTATTCGCCCGCGCCGGCGCCAAGGTCGTGATCGCCGATCTCGACAAGAAGGCGGCCGACGCGACCGCGAAGGAGATCGACCCCAGCGGCAAGCGTGCGATCGGCGTCGCCATGGACGTCACCAGCGAGGAGCAGGTCGATAAAGGCACCGACGAGGTCATCAAGGCGTTCGGTCGGATCGACGTGCTGGTGAGCAATGCCGGCATCCAGATCGTCGCGCCGATCGTCGATTTCGAGTTCTCCAAGTGGAAGAAGCTGCTCGCGATCCATCTCGACGGCGCCTTCCTGACGACGCGCGCCGCGCTGCGCCAGATGTACAAGCAGGGCAGCGGCAGCATCATCTACATGGGCTCGGTTCACTCGAAGGAAGCCTCGGTGCTCAAGGCGCCCTATGTCACCGCGAAGCACGGCCTCATCGGGCTCGCCAAGGTCGTTGCCAAGGAGGGCGCGGCGCACGGCGTTCGCGCGAACGTGATCTGCCCCGGCTTCGTGCGCACGCCGCTGGTCGAGAAGCAGATCCCCGAACAGGCGAAAGAGCTCGGCATCACCGAGGAGCAGGTGATCAAGAACGTGATGCTCAAGGAGACGGTGGACGGCGAGTTCACCACCACCGACGACGTCGCCCAGACCGCGCTGTTCCTCGCCTCGTTCCCGACCAACGCGCTGACCGGGCAATCGATCGTGGTCAGCCACGGCTGGTTCATGCAATAGCGATCGGCACGCGCGGCTCTGAATTTTTGTTCAGCGCGGGGCGGATTTTTGCTGTTGCGGAACGCGCCCGTACGGCGTTCCGTCTCTGCATGGTCGCCGAATCGGCGGCCTGCGCGGGCAACGCCCCGCCAACGAATCCAAGAAGGGAATTCGACATGAAATATCTCGTCGCTGCTCTGGCCACGCTGTTCGTCGTCGCCGCCCAAGTGCCGGCCGCGAACGCCGCGGATGCCACGTGCGTCGGAGGCGTCTACAATCCGGCCTGCATCGCCGGCGCCTACGACGTCGTCGTGGTGCGGCCGCGCGCGATGGTCGTGCGTCGCCCGCGCTGCGTGTGGGTCCGCGGCCGCTGCGTCTGACGACGGGCGCGGTCCCGCGTTTCTCGGGATCGAAAAAAATCAAGAGCGCTGCCGAGGACCTCTCGGCAGCGCTCTTCGATTGTTACGTCTTGCGACGTCTACGGTTGCGACCGTGACGCCGGATCAGCTCACGCCCGCGCCCGCACTTTGTTGGGTCCGTTCGGAATCTCGATGTCGACCGCGAGCGTCGAGACGTGGGCGCCGCGGTCGACCGAGATCTGGACCTTGTCCGGATCGACGGTGACGTGCCGGCTGAGCACTTCGAGGATCTCCTCGCGCAGCACGGCGATGAGGTCGACGTGACTGCCGAGCTTGCGCTCGTATTCCAGCAGGATCTGCAGCCGTTCGCGCGCCACCGGCGCGGAACCGGCTGGCCGGAAGAAATTGAACAATTTCATGCCGCCCTCCGTCCGAACAGCTTGTTGAAGAAGCTTTTCTTGTCGGCGGAGGGGACGGTGAGCTCGATCTCCTCGCCGCAGAGTCGACGGGCCGCGTCGGTGTACGCGCGTGCCGGCGTGCTGTCGGTGGCGCAGAGCGTCACCGGGGTGCCGAGGTTGGAGGCGCGCAGCACGGCCTCGCTCTCCGGTACGATGCCGAGCAGGGGGACGCTGAGAATCTCGAGCACGTCGGCGATCGAGAGCATCTCGCCGCGAGCGGCGCGCGCCGCGTCGAAGCGGGTGATCAAGAGGTGCTTCTCCATCCGCTCCCCCTTCTCCGCCTTCACCGTCTTGGAGTCGAGGAGCCCGATGATGCGGTCGCTGTCGCGCACCGAGGAGACTTCCGAGTTGGCGACGATGACGGCCGCATCGGCGAAGCGCATTGCGAGCGTGGCGCCGCGCTCGATGCCGGCCGGGCTGTCGCAGATCACCCAGTCGAACTTGTCGCGCAGCTCGTTGACGACGCGGCCGACCCCGTCCTCGGTGAGCGCGTCCTTGTCGCGGGTCTGAGATGCCGGCAACAGGAACAGGGTCTCGACCCGCTTGTCGCGGATCAACGCCTGGGGCAACTTGACGACGCCCTGCACGACGTTGATGAGGTCGTAGACCACGCGGCGTTCGGCGCCCATCACGAGATCGAGATTCCGCAGACCGACGTCGAAGTCGACGACCACGACGTTCTTTCCCGTGCGCGCCAACGCCGCCCCGAGCGCGGCAGTCGAGGTCGTCTTGCCGACGCCGCCTTTACCCGATGTTACGACGATGACCTTACCCATCTGGTTTCTCCGAATTGTTTTTCGCCCATCCGATGCTTTACCGACGCGACACCCACCCCAGTCCCAGCAACTGCAGCTCTCACATCAAGTCATGGCCGCGACCATGAGGACCTCGCCGTTGAGCCAGGCCTGGACGACCCGTCCCTGCAGAGAGATGTCGAGGTCCTCCGCAGTGCGGTAGAAGCCGTCGATCGCCAGCAGCTCCGCCTCGATCTTGCTGCAGAAGATGCGCGCCTGCCGGTTGCCCGACATGCCCGCCATGGCGCGCCCGCGCAGCGTGCCGTAGACGTGGATCGAGCCGCCGGCGATGATCTCGGCGCCGGAGCCGACCGAGCCGAGCACGGTGACGTCGCCGTCGGGAAAGAACACGGATTGGCCGGAGCGCACCGGCGTCTCGAGGAGGAGCGAGCTCGGCTCCTTGCGGTGCCGGTGCCGCAGCCTGTTTGGGCGTCTCCACGGCTTCGACGGTCGCGGCGCGTCCGCCCTTGAGAAGGGGAGGGAGGTTGGGGCCGAGCTTCTCGGCGTCGATGCCCTCGATCCCCATGATTCTGATGTTGCGGGAGGCGAGCTCGTCGATCAGGTGGGCGATCGCGGGCGTCGTTAGCGTCACCGCGGCGAGGTCAAGCACCACAGGTCGTCCGACGAAGAAGCCGGCAGAGGAGCGGATCCAGACGTCGAGCTCGGAGAGCCAGTCGATGATCGGCGGCTCGGGCGTGAGCGCAAAGGCCATATAAGACCGGCCCCGAAAACGCATGGGGCTGCGCTTCTGCGCGACGCTCGACACGGCCATCTGTTGGCTCCTGGACCCGCCACCGGTAGCTTGATCGCTCGGCGCCCCTACGCGACGCCATCCGCAACAAGTGAGCCTGAATGATTCGCCGAAAACCGCCAAGCGCTGCCCTGAGTCAGCAGCTGCGCGGCGGCATCATGGCACCACCCTTCCCGTTAATCTTGCGGGGAGATTGGTTACCAGGCGGTTAACGGGGCTATGCGGCGCATGCGCCGCGGTCCGTGCGGCGAGTTCCGGTGGGGATTGCGGCGTTTGTCCCCTCGCTCGGCGAGTGGGACGGGAACCGGCAGCTTGTCGGCCGTCGAGATCGCGCCCTTACTGGCGATATTGCTGGATACGGGTCGTGCGCAGGCCGGCGAGGCCGTGGCGGTCGATCGAATATTGCCAGGCCAGGAACTCTTCGACGGTCAGCGTGTAGCGGCTGCAGGCCTCTTCGAGCGAAAGCAGCCCACCGCGGACAGCGGCGACGACTTCGGCCTTGCGACGAATCACCCAGCGCTTCGTCCCCGGTGCCGGGAGATCGGCGATCGTCAGCGGACTGCCGTCAGGACCGATGACGTATTTCACCCTCGGGCGGTGAGGTTCGGTCATTGTTACTCTCACGCACTAAATACAAACGCACCAGACTAACGGCCGGAATGTACGTGCGCCGGCTTAAAATTTGACTAAGCCGTGACGGAGATAACGAAGTATCGGCGCAATCCGCGAAGTTGCGGCGGAATTGCGGAGAATCCGAACGAAGAACCTCTTCCAGCGCGCGGGGAGGGGAGCGCGCACGGGCGAGGCCCCATCACCCCCGCGCGTGGGTGGGTCCGGCCAGCTCTTAGGTCAGTTGCAGCCCCCGGAAGCTGCAGGTTGGAGGTGCTACAGCTCCCGACCAAGCCGTGGGAACCGACATTGCGCCGGGGTCGGGTCGACATATACTAAAGGGCGCTAAATCAGGGACGCTTGGACGGCGCCGCCGTCCGTCCCGTGCCGGAAAGCCGATGCTCAACAGTCTCGAAGTCGGGGGCCGTCCGCAGGACGTCAGGGTCGTCGTCGCCATGTCGGGCGGCGTCGATTCCTCGGTGACGGCTGCGCTCCTTCGGGCGGAGGGTTACGACGTCGTCGGCGTCACCCTGCAGCTCTACGATCATGGGGCGGCTACCCACCGCAAGGGTGCCTGCTGTGCCGGCCAGGACATCCACGACGCCCGCATGGTGGCGGGCGCGCTCGGCATCCCGCATTACGTGCTCAACTACGAGAGCCGCTTCAAGGAAGCGGTGATCGACCGCTTTGCCGAGAGCTATGTGGCGGGCGAGACCCCGGTGCCTTGCGTCGACTGCAACCAGGCGATCAAGTTCCGCGACCTTCTCACGACCGCCCGCGACCTCGGCGCCCGGGTGCTGGCGACCGGCCATTACGTCGCCTCGCGGGGGCTGCCGGGCGGCGGCCGCGCGCTCTTCCGCGCCCGCGACGACGAGCGCGACCAGAGCTATTTCCTGTTCGCTACCACCCGCGAGCAGATCGATTTTCTGCGCTTTCCGCTCGGCGACCTCACCAAGGCGGAGACCCGCGAGCTCGCCCGGCACTTTGCGCTGCCCGTCGCCGACAAGCCGGACAGCCAGGACATCTGCTTCGTGCCGACCGGGCGCTATGCCGACCTGATCGAGCGCCTGATGCCCGGAGCCGCCGAGGCGGGCGAGATCGTCGATCTCGACGGCCGGGTGCTCGGCCGCCACGCCGGCATCATCAATTTCACCGTCGGGCAGCGGAAGGGTCTGGGCATCGCCGCCGGCGAGCCGCTCTATGTGGTGCGGCTCGACGCCTCGACCCGTCGGGTCGTGGTCGGCCCACGGCCGGCACTGCGCACCACCCGGGTGGCGCTCCGCGACGTCAACTGGATCGGCGACGGTACGCTCGACGACTTGAGAGCGGGCGAACGCTACGACGTGTTCGTCAAGGTACGGTCGAGCCGGTCGCCGCAGCCCGCATGGTTCGCCCGCAGCGGGGACGGCTTCGAGGTGGAGTTCGTCGCCGGCGAGGAGGGCGTCGCGCCCGGCCAGGCCTGCGTGCTCTACGATGCGGTCGGCGGCCAGGCGCGCATGCTGGGCGGTGGGTTCATCCGTTCCGCGGTGGCGCTCGGCGACAACCGCAGACCGGCCGATACGGGAGCAGCGACGGCGCCGCTTGCGGCGCGATAACGAAGCGGAGCGGGGCGATGGCACGGGATGAGAATGCGCCGGGCGGTGGCGCACGGGATGGCCGCGCGCGAGCCGGCAGCGAAAACCCGCTCGATCAGGGCGAAGTCGAACAGGCCTATGCGCGCTGGGCGCCGGTCTATGACATGGTGTTCGGCGCCGTGTTCGCACTCGGCCGGGCGGCCGCGATCCAGGCGGCCGAACGGGTCGGCGGTCGCATCCTCGAGGTCGGCGTCGGCACCGGCATCTCGCTGCCCGACTACTCGCGCAAGAACCGGCTGGTCGGGGTCGACATCTGCGAACCGATGCTGCGCAAGGCCAAGGAGCGGGTCGACGCGCAGGGTCTCTCCAACGTCGAGATGCTGGCGCTGATGGACGGCACCCGGCTCGCCTTCGCCGACGGCTCCTTCGACGTGGTGGTGGCGCAGTTCGTCATCACCACGGTTCCCGATCCGGAAAAGACGCTCGACGAGTTCGCCCGCGTGGTGCGGCCCGGTGGCGAGATCGTGCTCGTCAACCACTTCGCGACCGAAGCGGAGCCGCTGAGGACCCTCGAGCGCGGCTTCGCCCCGCTTGCCCGCAGGCTCGGTTGGCGTCCGGAATTCCCCTTCCGCCGCCTTGCCGACTGGTCGAAGCGGGCGGGCCTGCCGCTTCTGGAGCGCCGCCAGACCCCGCCGCTCGGCCTGTTCTCGCTCCTGCGCTTCGCCAAAGCGGCGTGACGGGTGGCGGCGACTCGCGCGAGGCATGGCGGCAAGCAGATGCGTTCCGCTTGGAATTCACCTCACTTGATCATTCGCCGGGCCGGCGACCCGATAGCGACGCCGCCGAAGCTTGACACCGTTTCCGCCCGCTCCTTATATCCCACCGCGCAAGGCGAACGGGGCTTGGCCCCTTTGCCCGCCGGCGGCGGAGTAGCTCAGTTGGTCAGAGCGGCGGAATCATAATCCGTGTGTCGGGGGTTCAAATCCCTCCTCCGCTACCAAGCAAGGTCAATAGCTTAGGCGGTGGTTTGCGGCGGAGCGAAACGTCTTGGGTGACGATTTGGGTAACACCGCGTTTCGCGAGCGAAGTGCCGTCTGCGTCTGATAATCCTGCGTTCGGTCAACGAGCGACAGTCAGTTCCATACAGGGAGGCGTCAATGAAATCGCTCTTTTCGGGTTGGTTGCTCGCGTCGTTGCTTTCGGCCGGCGTGGCGTACGCGCAACCCGCCCCGTTCAACGAGACCGGCGTGACTATGGGCCATTGGCATCTCGCCTCGCAGAACGCCGAAGCCAACAAGAAGATTTTTCTCGGCATGGGGGGCGAACTGATCAAGCGCGGTGATGCCGAGTCCGTCAGGTTTCCCGGCGTTCTGATCAATCTGACACTTGGAAACGCGGCGGGAACCGGCGGCTCTCAGGGGTCGGTCGTCAACCACGTCGGCTTCATTGTCAATAATGTCCAGGAGCAGGTCGCCAAATGGAAGGCCAACGGAGTCGCCGTGCTGCCAGGCAGCAACGGCCGGCTCGATCAGGCCTACGTCGAGACGCCGGACGGCTTGCGGATCGAAATTTTGGAAGACAAGACCCAGTCGGTGCCGATCCGCAATGAGCACGTGCATCTGTTCCTGCCCGAAGGCGAGATCGCCAAGGCGCAGGCTTGGTACGCAAAGACTTTCGGCGGCAAGGCGAGCACGCGCAACAACCAGGCTGTGGTGGACATCCCAGGCGTGCAAATCCGATTTGCCAAGGCCGACAAAGCGCAAACTCCGACAAAGGGCCGTGTCCTCGATCATTTTGGCTTCGACGTAAAGGACCACGCTGCCTTCGTGAAGAAGATCGAGGCGGAGGGCATCAAGCTCGACGAGCCGCCGCGGAAGAATGCAGCGACTGGCTCCACGATCACTTACATCACCGATCCGTGGGGAGCGCGCATCGAACTGGTCCAACGGGCGCCGATAACGCAATAGGCTTATAGCGTCGGCGGGCCGGTGGCGGGTGGGTAGCGTCCCGTCATCGGCAAACCGGCCCGACTTAACGACGCTCATAAAGGCCGATATCGGCTGCAGCGATGGCGCGGCCGCGGCTAACGTGCGGAACAAATTCGCGGCATCGTCGAGTAGACGGCCGGGTCTCCATGCCGGCTACTTTGCGCGGCGGTAGATGTTCATCGCAACGACCGGACCGTCTCGCGATGCGCCCGGATTGGTGTTGCGAAATTCGTCCGCGGTAAGCAAATCGATCGTGCGAGTCTGCACCGTGCCCTCCGCGTTTGGGAACGTGCTGCCTTCAACGTTGAATGTCAGCGTCTTCTTGGCCTCATCGACGGAATAGGTGCCGAACAGCGCGAGCGTCCCGGCGACGATCGCCTTGTTGTCCTCGGCGGTGCCGGCGATACGATTGTTCGACGCGATCTTCGGCAGTCCGCCCGCGACATGTATCTGCGAAAAGTGACCGTCCGCAGTGAAGATCAGCATGCCCTTCGGCTTGTCACCGAACGGCAGGGATTTCTTGCCGTCCGCGGCGGTGATTTCCGCGATCACGAAGCTCCAGGTTCCCACAAGCTGGTCGCGCAGTGATTTCGTCGGCTGTCCAGCCGCCGCGCTGAGACCGAGCGCAAGTCCGAGCATTATCAACAAAGCTTTCCCTGCTTTCATCGCTTTTCTCCCAGTTGAGATCGCGGACCCTGCTCTAGGTTCGTCATTTCCACGCCAGTGGGCGTGCTTTCGGTTGAGGTATCCCAGTCAACGAGCGTTCGGCCTGTCAGCGCGGTCGGATCGATGCGGCGGTTCGCGGCGCATCGCGATCCGCGACACCCGCGAGCCCTGGCGCTTGTGCAAGGGCTGGAGACGCTGCTGCAGACGCCGCCGCCACCGACGAGATGACTGGCAAAATGAAATTCCGCCGCTTCGAGACCATATGACTTCTCCCTGAGATGCTGTAGCGCTTTGCCGCCGGCAACTCCGCTCGGTACGCGTCAGTCGATCGAAATACCGGACTGGCGCGCGACCTTGATCCAGCGCTCGGTTTCGCTGCGGATCAGATCGCCGAACTGGTCCGGCGTCATGGCTCTGGCCTCGGCGCCTTCGCCTTGCAAGAAGCGTTTCATGTCCTCCGAGGTCAGGAGCTTGTTGATCTCGGTGTTGAGCGCAGTGATCACCGGCTGCGGCGTGCCGGCCGGGGCCACGATGCCCCACCACGAGCCGACATCGACGCCGGGCAGGCCGGCCTCGGCGAGCGTCGGCACGTCCGGCAGGCTTTGCGAGCGCCGCGAGCTCGTCACCGCCAGCGCTTTGGCCTTGCCGCTGCGCACGATCTCCAGCACCTGGGGCAGGCTCGACACGTAGAGGTCGACATGGTCGCCGATCAGGTCGTTGATCGCGGGCGCGCCGCCGCGATAGGGCACGTGCATCAGCCTGATGCCGACGGCGCCGGCGATCAGCTCTGCGGCAATCTGGTTGATGCTGCCGAGGCCGGACGACGCGTAGGTCACGCTTTTTGTCTTGGCGAGCTCGCTCAGTTCCTTCATCGAGCTCGCCGGCAGCTTTGGCGCCGCGGTGACGAGCAGCGGCGATTGCGCAACGAAGGCGACCGCGGAGAAATCCTTCAGCGTGTCGTAAGGCAGCCGCTTGCGGATCGCCTGGTTGATCGTGAACGTCGAGGACACCAGCAGGATGGTGTGGCCGTCGTTCGGCGCGCGGGCCACCGCCTCGGCGCCGATCACGCCGCCCGCGCCGGCGCGGTTGTCGATCAGCACCGGCTGGCCCCAGGCGTCGGCGAGGCCCTTGCCGACGGCGCGCGCCACGATGTCGTTCGAGCCGCCGGCCGCAAACGGCACGACGAAGTTGATCGGCTTGGTCGGATAGTCGGCGGCACTTGCGGCGGTCGCGATCATCAGCGCCGCCAGCGCCAACCCAAACCTTTTCATCATCGTCCCCCGTAATCTCGTCCGCAGGTATCGATCAAATCCTCGATGGTCGCGAACACCCGCGCGCCAGCGGCTTCAAGCCGCTGCTTCTTTGACGCGAAGGTGCCGACATTGCCGTACACCAATGCGCCGGCGTGACCCATGGCGACGCCCTCCTTGGCGCCGCGCCCGGCCACCAAAGCATAAACGGGTTTTTGGGTTTTCGCGTTCATCAGCGCATCGGCGAAATCCTCTTCTTCGCTGCCGCCGATCTCGCCCACCAGCACGATGCCTTCGGTGCGCTCGTCTTCGAGGAACGTGTCGAGCAGATCGGGAAAGCGCAGGCCCTTCACCGGATCGCCGCCGACGCCGACCCAGATCGATTGGCCGAGACCCATCGTGGCGAGGCGATACCCGGTTTCGTAGGAGAGCGTGCCGCTCTTCGATATCATGCCGAGCGGGCCGGGTCGCAGCGATACGTTCGGCAGGAAGCCGAGCTTCATCTCGCCCGGCACGGCGAGGCCGGGCGTCGAGGCGCCGACCCACTGCGCGCCCGCGGCCCTGACAAGCCGTCCGACCCGCATCGCGTCGTGCACTGGCACGCCCTCGGCGACCGTGACGATCAGCTTGATGCCGGCGGCGATGGCATCTTCCGCCGAGGTGAGCACGGCATTGGGCGTGACCATGAGCAGCGAAACCTGAGCGCCGGTCGCCAGCACTGCGGCACGGCAGTCGGCGAACACCGGCACACCCTCGACGGTCGTCCCGGCGCCACGCGCCGAGACGCCGGCGACGATGTTGGTGCCATACTCCTTCATGCGGCGGACGTGGACGCTGCCGGCGCGGCCGGTCGCGCCCTGCACGATCACCGGTGTCTTGCGCGAGAGCTGCCCGATCATGACGCGGCACCGTGAAGGATGGCGTCGACGCGGCCGAGCGCAGCGGTGAGTTGTTCCTCGACGGCAATGTCCGGCCGCTTCGCCGCGAAGATCGTGCGCGCCTCGTCGAAGCGGTTACCGACGATGCGAGCGACGATCGGCGCTTTGAACGACGGCGTGCGTTCCAGTGCGACGCAGAGCAATTCGGCGAACTCGGCGAGGTCGGTGATGCCGGCGAAGATATTGACCAGCAGCACTTTGACGTCGCGCTCGCCGATCCAGCCCAGCACCTTGATGAGCCGCGCGGGATCTCCGCGCAAAAGCCCGGTGCGGATATCGCAAAAGTTGAGCGGCTTGCCGCCACGCGCCGTCATCTCGTCGATCAGCATCATCGACAGTCCGGCGCCGGTGGTGAGCAGGCCGATCTCGCCTTTCGGATCGACCTCGACGTAATCGAAGCCGTCGCGCAGCTTGCGGACCGCGTCAGGATAGATCTCGGGGGCGGCCTCGATCAGCCTGACGATCTCGGGCTGGCGCTCCGCGGCGTTGAGGTCGACCACGAGCTTGGCGTCGCCGGCGACGCAGTCGTTCGCGCCAACGAACAGCGGATTGATCTCGGCGAGAATCAACTCACGACCGAGAAACAGGCGAGCCAGCTTGTCGCCCACATCGAGCAGTGCCGGCTCGGCCGTCAGTTCGCGCAGCGCGGCGACAATGGCGGTGTGTTCGGGCTCGCAGAGGCGACTGTTATGCCCGGACAATCCGCTCGCTTCGACATTGACGCCGCCCTCGCGGATCAGCGTGACGCGCACGCCGTAGCTGGCGGGATCAAGCATCAACGACAGATACGTCTCGGTGCCCGTTGCCGCGTGTTCAATCAGACAGCGATGGACCAGATGGCCTTTGATCGAAACGCCGAACAATCGCTTGAGTGTGGCGTTCACCGCCGCAGGGCCGTCGCAGCGGATCACGCCGCCGGCTTTGCCGCGGCCGCCGACCGGCACCTGCGCCTTGACGACCCATGGGCCTGCGCCGGAAAGCGCGGGCGTCTCCCCGGCTGCGACCAGGGTGCCTTCAGGCACAGCAATGCCGCATGAGCGCAGCAACGCCTTGCCGTCGGATTCCACCAGCAGCATGGCTATTCGCCGATCGCGTCGAGGTCGCCGTTCAGTCCGGCGATGCCGTCGGCGTCGAGATCGGTGACGATCTTGCGACCGATCAGATCGCGCAACGTCTCCGACGCGCCGCCGCCGAGCGAGCCGTAGCGCGCGCCGCGATAAAGCCGCGATACGAGATACTCGTCGGTGAAGCCATACCCACCGTGAAGTTGAACCGCCTCGCTGGTGACGCGGATCGACATCTCGTTGCAGAAGATCTTCGCCGCCGCCGCCAGGAACGGATCGGGGAAGGGGTCCGCGGTGGCACAGGCGCGATAAAGCAGGCCGCGTCCCGCCTCGACATCCTTGTACATGTCGGCGAGCTTCCAGCGCACGCCCTGCGAATCCGACAGCGCCTTGCCGAATAGTTGCCGCCCGCGGACATAGTTCACCGTCTCGTCGAACGCGCCTTCGGCGAGACCGAGCGAGATGCTCGGGTTCAAGCAGCGCTGGGTGTTGAACGCAGTGAGCAGCTTGCGAAAGCCGTCCTCGCGGATGACAAGGTTTTCGAGCGGCACCTCGCAGTCATTGAACTGCACCTCGTGCAGGTTTTCTCCGCCCATGGTGTGGTAGTTGGCGGTGACGGCGAAGCCTTTGGTGCCGGACTCGACCAGGATGCAGCCGATGCCCTCGCGCCCCGGGCGGCCGTCGATGCGGGTGAACACGACGAACATGCCGGCCTCGGCGGCCCGGCTGATCAGGGTCTTGGTGCCGTTGAGGACGACGCGGTCGTTCTTCACCGCGGCGTTGGTCTTGTAGTTGGCGACGTCGGTGCCGGCGTGCGGCTCGGTCATGCAGATCGCCAGGATGCATTCGGCGGTGCAGACCTTCGGCAGGATGCGGCGCTTGATTTCCTCGGGTGCGTACTTGGCGATCACGCGGGTCTGCACGCCGGCCTCGCCGAGCACCGCCATGGCGGTGACGTAGTCGACCTTGGCGATCTCCTCGAGGATCAGCGCGGTATCGAACACCGGCAGGCCCATGCCGCCGTATTCCTCCGGCACCGACATGCCGAGCACGCCGAGCTTGGCGAGCTTTGTCATGTTCTCCCAGGGGAACAAGCCGTTCATGTATTTGATCGCATCGGCCTTGAACTCGCTCTGCGCGAGCGCGCGCACGGTCGCGATCATTTGCCGCTGCTGCGATGTAATCTCGAAGGTCATGCAGCCACCATGGCGAGTGCACGAGGCCGGGACAATCGAATTATTTGCGGGCTCGCGTGTCGGAACACGGTTCCTCACCTCGCGCCGACGACGTTCGGGAGAGAGGGCAATGCAATGCATATCGCCGGTCAATCGTGCGCGGCGGCCTGGGTCTGCCCTGCTGGGCGCGCAGGATGACGTGTGAACCAGATCAACTACCGGGCATTGCAGAGGCCGAATCTGGGCACAGAACGTCCCCGGTACCGCGGGAGACATGCCCTTCAAAAGCGAGCCCTATCCTGGCGACGGCGAAACGCCGCGGACCGCCGTGCCTGAAGACATCCCCTGGACGCCGTGCTAGAACGTCGAGCAATTCCTTTGCGGGGGGCCCAAGAGTCCGGTGAAACGTCCAATTCAAATACGCATGGGTGGATACGGCCCACCGACGACGTGTTTCAGCCTGGCGCTCAAGTTTATCGGCGATCGCCTTCTCGCGGAGTTCGGCGACGACATCGACATCAAGTATGTTTGGAACATCATGGACCTCGGATATCGCTCCGAGGATATTCTGTGGCTGGTCGAGCAGGGCCTCCTCACGGTTGGCTACCAGTCAAGCAGTTATCTGACGGAGCGCGTGCCGGACCTCGGGATCGTCGATCTTCCATTCCTGTTCGCTACGAACGGCGAGGCGCGCACGGCAATGGATGGGGAGCTGGGAAAGACCCTCGCGGAACGCATCGAGGAACGCGCCAACTATCGCATCCTCGGTTATTTTGAAAACGGGTTCCGTCACCTTTCGAACCGGTTGCGTCCGGTTCACACGCCAGCCGACCTGACCGGCATGCGCATTCGCGTTCTGCCGAGCAAGATCCAGGCGAGAACTTTCGAGTTATGTGGCGCCACTGCGCTCCGCCTGGATCTGACAGAGGCGATTGCAGCGATCAAGGATGGCAGCTTGGATGCCCAGGAGAACCCTTTCGCCAACACCGTGACCTATGGGGTTCACAACTTTCATCGGTATCATACTCGAACCAACCATTTTTATATTTCTCGACCCATATTTCTAAACCGGACGGCGTTTGACGAATGGCCGCAAACTTTGCAGCGCGCCATGCGGGAAAGCGTGGCCGCCGCGGTCCAGTTTCAGCGCGAGCTTGCCGTGGTGGAAGATCAGGAGGCACGAACCGCGATCGAGGCAAAGTCCTGTGAAATCGTCGAATTGACCGCCGAACAGCATGACGCCTTCGCCGCGGCCGTGAAGCCGCTCTACGGGGAGGCGAGGGAGCTTTATCGGCCCGACTTGCTTCGCCTTGCGCCTCGCGCAATCTGAACCGGCGGGGCGTCTTTCCTACCGTTTGGTCGCAGTACGGGGAAGCTTTGAAATGAGCAAGATGCTTTTCGCAGCGGCATTTATCGCAGCGCTTCTCAGCGTCAACGCCGCAGTGGCGCAGAACTATCCATCGCGACCAATCACCATGGTTGTCCCGCTCGGAGTGGGTGGTTCGACGGATGTCATTGGGCGCATCATGGCCGAGGGAATGCGGGCATCGCTTGGACAGCCTGTTATCGTTGAAAACACGACGGGAGCGGGCGGGACGATCGGGGTTGGCCGCGTCGCCCGCTCAGCACCCGACGGGTATACGATCGGCATTGGTCAATGGGGCACGAACGTCGCAAGCGGCGCGATCTACACGCTTCAATACGATCTCCTAAAGGACTTCGAGCCGGTCGCTCTCATCGCCACCCAGCCTTTCTTGGTCGTCGCGAAGAAGTCCATGCCGGCTAACAACCTCGTGGAGCTGATCGCCTGGCTGAGGTCGAATTCCGAAAAGGTTGTGCAAGGCAACTCCGGCATCGGCACGCCGAGCCATGTGGCTGGCATTCTATTCCAAAACGCCATCGGCGCGCACTTCACCATGGTGCCCTACCGCGGAGCCGGGCAGTCGATGCAGGACCTGGTAGCGGGCCAGATCGACCTCATGCTGGACACCCCGGCCCTTTCCCTGCCGCAACTGCACGGCGGTACGATCAAAGCGTATGCCGTCACCGCAAAGACGCGCCTGGCATTGGCGCCGGAGATCCCAACGACGGACGAGGCTGGTTTGCCGGGTTTCTACTTCTCCTTCTGGCATGCGTTTTGGGTGCCGCGCGGCACGCCCAAGCAAATCATCGCCAGACTCAACGCCGCAGTGGTAGACGCTTTGAACGACCCGGCTCTGCGCCAGAAGCTGGTTGATCTTTCGCAGGAGATCTTCCCACCCGACCAGCTCACACCGGAGGCACTCGGGGCGTTCCACAGAGCTGAAATCGCGAAATGGTGGCCAATCATCAAGAGCGCCAACATCAAGGCCGAGTAAACGGCAGCTCCGGCACATTGCTTCCGGCCGGGAGGCATCAAGCCGATCTAGGAGAGATCGCAAGCGGGCTGTCCCGATGAAGGGGCATCCCGCCGCAACCGCCGGTTTCGCTGCTCACTTCAGCCCGCGAGCGAGGTCGATGCAGCCACCGGCAGAGGAGAACTCGATGGCGCCACCGACGGCGAGGAGGTCAATGTCCGTAGAGAGGCGCTCGATACGGCCACCGGCTTGAATGCCAGCACGAGGTTGTAGGGGTTGCCGTAGACGAAGGCCTTCGACGTGCGCCAGATGATCCGCTCGAGGTTCACGAAGGTGCGCATCTTGAGCTTGAACTTCCAAAGCCACATGAGCTGGAGGTAGTTCCAGGTCAGGCCCCAGGCCCAGAACGGCACTTGACGGTAGCGGATGGCGCCGAAGCCGACCTGGCGCATCTTGTAGATGATCAGATTGGCGCCGAGGAAATTGTAGTGCCAGTTGTAGAAGAAGTCGGAGACACTCTGGAAGTCCACCTCGCGACGGCAATGGTCGAGACCTCCGGGCGTGCGGATCAGCAGGCGTCCGCCGGGCTTGAGCATGCGCAGGCATCGGGCTAGCCAGGCGTCCAGATTCTTGGTGTAGCCGATCGACTCGAATGCGTAGATGGCGTCGAAGCTTTCAGCCGGAAGATCGAGCTTGTCGAAGTCGGTGGTGATGACGCTGACCCGCCCGCCGAACTTGGCGAATTTCTTCCGGCAGATCTCGGTCTGCACGGCCGAGTTGGTCACGCACACGATTTCGACGTCGTGGCGAGAGGCGAAATCGTGGGCCGTCGCGCCCGCCCCGCACCCGAGCTCCAGGATGCGCATGCCCTCCTTCGGCTCCAGCAGGTGATTTTCCACCTCGTTGTCGTTGCTGAAGGGCGCGCGCGGGAACACGCACGTGCTGTAGTTCATGTCGACGTCGCGGTAGGTGCCGAACACGTCGTCATAAGTCCGGTCTTCGTCGTCGTGCTTGAGAAAGTCCTCTTGACGCGGCGCCCACTCGACGAGCTGGCGCCGCTCGAATTCGTTGAGCCGGAGGCCGTAGTCGCTGGCGTCCTTCGGATGCGCCATGAGGAGAAAGAGGGCGTAATGAAGGACGAGGTAGGCCGCGAACAGCCCTCCGGCGATTCCCACCGCCCACATGAGTATCGAAACCGTGTCCACGAGCAGCTCCTATGATCCACGCAAAACAGCCTACTCAGGGAAGCTCCCGTCGAGGAACGGCGCGCCGAACGACGGCAACGCCGAGCATGGGGTTCGCCCAAGTGCGGAGAGCTCTCCTCCGACGCCTGGGTAGTGTATGAAATCGTCCTCCGGTTCACTCCCCGAGGGAGGGCCGACCGGACCGAAACGATGGAACCCGAATTGGCTCCTCAGCACCGGTTGTCACCGAGGCACGATCCGGTTCAACCTGCTCGCTAAACCTTCGTGAGCGGCGACATGAACACCGAGGAACGAGCAGCGGCCCGTCTTCAGATCGTCGATGAACACATCGGGCGCGAAAACGAACACGACCTCGCGGGCATCATGCGCACCTTCGGCGCGACGGCCCGTTTTGACGACGAGCCCTTCAATGCGCATCACGTAGGGCACGAGGAGGTCCGAGCCTTCTATTCCGGGTTGCTGCAAGCGCTTCCGGCGCTGAGGCTCGACGTCCAGCGGCGCCACGTGGCCATCGATGCCGTCGTGCTGGAGGTCATTGTTCGCGGCCAGCACCTGGGTCCGTGGCGAGGACTTCCCCCCACCGGCGGTCAGGTCGAGCTCCCGCTTTGCGGGATATTCACCTTTGACGAAAAGGACCGGTTGGCCGGGGAGAGGGCCTACTATGATCGTGCCACCCTGCTGCGGCAGCTCGGCATTTTTCACGAGCCGGAGACCCTGATTGGCCGCATCGCAACGGTGGCGATGCATCCCCACACCATGGCACGGGCGTTTGCGCGATGGCTTTGGCGGTGAAGCCGCGCTTCGACGACACGTCGAGCCGATGACGCTCGGCAACACGCGTGAGCCTTGCCCGGCGCGGCGTGGCGCGCCGATGTACGTGGAAAAGAGTCTCCCGACCTTTGGGCCGGCTATCTTGCAACGCCAGTTCCGGCCGGAAGCTTGCTGCGCCTCTGCGTGCCGGCGATGTGGCTCGGCGATTACCCATAGTGTAGGTTGTGAACCGCCGAAAAGGCGGGCGCGAAGGGTCGACGATCTCTCCATCAGCCGTCGCGGCCAATATTTGAAAACAGAACAGGGAGGACTCCATGTCTACTCGTATCGCGCTCGCCATCATGGCGGCGGCCATGGCCTTCGGTCTCCCGTCGGCCGACGCTCAACAGAAGGCGCAGCCTCCGCAATCGCCACGTCTCTATGTGCTCGACTGCGGAATTATTACGCCTCCGAACGTCGACAACTACGGCTTGAAGGTGAATGAGGTGGCCGACACTCGAATGGTCACGCCCTGCTTCCTGATCGCTCACCCGCGCGGAACTTTGATGTGGGATACCGGTGAAATACCCGATGGCGCCTTCAAGGAAGGCGTCTCGCCGCAGAAACTGAACAACTACACGGTCGATCGGCCGCTGCTCCCGCAACTCGCCGCGATCGGTTACACCCCGGCCGACATCACGTATCTGGCGCTCTCGCACTACCATGGCGACCACGTCGCCAACGCCACCCAGTTCGCCAAGTCCACCTGGATCGTGCAAAAAGGCGACCGGGACGCGATCCTCGCGCCGCGGCCGCAAGGTAGCCGCGTGCCGGACCCGAAATTCTTCGAGGGCCTCGCCGGCGCCAAGACGATCGTGCTCAATGGCGAGGACCATGATGTGTTCGGTGACGGCACCGTGGTGATCAAGTCCTCGCCAGGGCATACGCCGGGGCACCAGTCATTGTTCCTCAAGCTCCCCAACACCGGCAATGTGCTGTTGTCGGGCGATCTCTATCACTATCCGGAAGAGATCACGTACAAGAAGGTCCCGAACTTCGATACCGACAGGGAGCAGACCGCGAAGAGTCGCGAGAAGATCGAGGATTTCGTGAAAGCGAACCACGCGCAGCTCTGGATCCAGCACGATTACGTTTCTGGCATCAAGCGGAAGATCGCGCCCGCGTTTTACGACTGAGTCTCACCGCTGATCATGTCGGCATCTGCGGGGACCGCGCATGAGGCCCGGTCCCCGCATCGCTATCCTCAGCGGAAGCAAGCGTAGATGCGCCGCTGACTTGTCAGGAGCCCGATGTCGGCCTGGGATTAACAACTGCCCTTGCGAGCGCGGGTTCTGGCGTCCGCGTCATCCCAACCAGTGGTCACTTCAGAAGAAAATCGCGGCGCCCAACTCGGATCGGGAGACGTCTCCAGTCCCGCCGGAGCACGGGAAACAACCCTTTAGCAGGTTGTCATTGCGTCGTACTCTATGGAAAGAACCTCATGGAGGAAGCTGCCGTGAACCGGAGTTCCGTTTCGGTGACGCGATTGTCCGCTCATACCGGCGCCGAGGTTGCCGGCCTCGATGTCAGTGGTCCAGTCGATGAAGAAACCCGCGTCAGGCTCAATCAGGCTTTTCTCGACCACGCGGTGATTGCGATCCGCGACCAAGGCCTCAACGCTCCACAGTTTCTCGAGGCGATGAAGATCTTCGGCGAGATCTTTCCGCAGCATAATCCGCGCTTCGCGATCCCTGAATGTCCGCAAATCCACTACATCTCCAATCAGGAGAAATTGGAGGATGGGCGCGTCTACATTCCCGGCGAGGGTTACCATACCGATCACTCAAACGATATCGAGCCGCCAAAAGCGACGGCGCTTTATGCGGTAAAGCTCCCGCAGAGCGGCGGTGACACGCAATTCGTGAACATGTATGAGGCATACGATGCGCTTTCCGAAGACATGAAGAAACGCATCGACGGTCTCCAGGCGCGACACGTCTATCAAAGCAAATACAGCGCGCGAAAGCTCCCAGGACTCGCGGAGGAGCGGAAGAAGATTGCCTCAGAGTCGGTCATTCATCCGATCGTCAGAACTCATCCGGCAACAGGCCGCAAGGCGATCTATATCAACCCGATCCGCATCGAAGAGATTGTCGGAATGTCGGAACAAGAGGCACTGTTGCTGCTCGACGATCTTCTCGAACACGCGACGCAGGAGAAATTCCAATACCGCCACAAATGGATGGCCGGCGATGTCGTGATCTGGGATAATCGTTGTCTGATGCATAAAGCAAACGGCGACTACCCCGTCAGCGACGTCCGGTATCTTTACCGCGTCATGCTCAAGGGGGATCGACCGATCTGAAGGCCTAAGACATCGCCGATTGAGGTATCCGCCAAGATTTCCACTTCCCAAAGATGAGCGACCCGTACCCAACAGTTCGTTTGTATGGAAGGAGCCTCGGATTTGAGGAGGCGAAACACGATAAGGGACCTGATCGTCGCCAGCGTGGCAGTGACGGTCGCGATATCGGCACCGGCCCGAGCGGAATATCCGGACCGTCCCGTCCGTCTGATCGTTCCGTTCGCTCCCGGCGGCGCGAATGATTTAGTCGCCCGTCTGCTGGCGAACAAGCTGAGCAAAGTGCTGGGTCGGCCCTTCATTGTAGAAGACAGACCAGGAGGCGGAACGGTCGTCGGCACGGCTGCCGTTGCAAGCGCGTCCCCTGACGGTTACACGCTGCTGCTGATATCTCCCGCACACACCATCAATCCACACATCAACAAGACTCTGCCCTTCAACCCGCTCACCGACTTCACGCCCGTCGCCCAGATTACGAGGTCGGCCTACGTTCTCGTGACTACCGCGAATTCATCGATAACGAGCGTCCGCGATCTCATCGCCGGTCCCCTGCGTAGGGAGGCCCATTTCACGTATGCCTCTTCCGGCGCCGGCAGCGCGCCTCATCTCGCCGGGCAGCTTCTTGCAAGCCTGGGAGGCGCTACCGCCAGCCATATCCCCTATGCGGGCGGCAGCCCTGCGATGGTCGGAATCGTTCGTGGTGATGTCGATGTATATTTCTCGAGCCTAGCGGGCGCGCGCGCTTTCATCGAGGCGAACCAGGTCAGGGCGCTCGCCGTATCGAGCGACTATCGCGTGCGGGCCTTTCCCGACATTCCGACCGTCTCGGAATCGGGGATCGCAGGCTTCGCGGTGAACGGCTGGTATGGTGTGGTCGGGCCACAAGGGCTTCCTGCCGACGTTGTGGCCAAGTTAGAGAAAGGCATCCGCAAATCCTTGCAAGATCCAGAGCTGATTTCTCAGCTCGAGCAGGAGGGAGATGAGGTCTCATTCGCCGGCCCCGACGCGTTCGCAACACTGCTCACGACTGATTTCGCCCGATACCGGGCGATCGTGAAAAGTGCGGGACTGAGCCCGCGGTAGCGAGAGGATGTGTGGGATTTGCCGAGACCGCTCATTTATCCGGGCGGGCCGACTTGTATCTTATGGTGATACAATCACTGTGCGGCGAACGAAGGCCGCTTCGCGACGAACGCCAAGAGGGGTCCGATGAACAGACGCGATTTCATCAGCGCGAGTACAGCGGGACTTGCAGCCGCCACGATTCCAGCCGCCGGCAGTACGAGCGCCGCGGATAACCCTCCGAGTCAGGGGCCGCTCGGAAGCCTGCGTTCGGCGAATTCTTCGGACCTCCAAGGCCTGGTCGGCGACGGCCGACAGCGACGAATTCTCCTGCGCGGTGGTGTCGTGCTGAGTCTCGACCCGAGGGTGGGCGACTTCGAAAAGGCCGACGTCCTGATCGACGGGAAGAAAATTGCCGAAGTCGCACCAACGATCGTCGCAGGCGACGCCGAGATTATCGACTGCGCCGGAACAATCGTCATGCCGGGCTTCATCCACACGCACCATCACCAGTACGAAACCTTGCAACGCAGCATGATTCCCGATGGTTTGCTCACGGGTGCGTGGCCGCAGGAAAGCTACGGTTCGGTCGTCCAGAATATCTGGACCGCCGGGCGCATCGCAGATCCTGCAAATCCAAACAATGTCGTCTGGGACCTGGGTCGTGCGCCGTACGATCCGGAGGACTGTTACATCTCGGAGCTCGTCGCATGCCTCAGCGAAATCACCGAGGGCATCACCACGGGAACCGATACCTCTCAGTCCTCGCATACTCCCGAACACACCGACGCGATGATCAAAGGCCTCATGGATTCGGGCCGGCGAATGGTCTACGCCTACAGCCCCGGCATTGATCGCAGCAGCGGCGGTATCCCGTACGAGTTTCCGGGAGCGATGAACGACACCGCGAAGGGGATTGGTCGCATCGCGAAAACATATTTCAGCTCGAGAGATCAACTGGTGACACTTGGATTCGGCGGCGGTCCGGGGCCGGCAGCGCCGGGCGCCGACTACACCGGATGGCAGCTCGCCCGCGCGTTCGGCGCGTCGATTCACAATCACAATGTGGGGGCCCCAAAAGTCGTGATCGATGCGGCCGCGGATGTTCGTAACGGCTCCGACTGGTCGGACGTCACTTTCATCCATGCCACCCGATGGCAGGATGAACCGCTCGCGCAGATCAGTTACGGCTCGTACGGGTATCCGAACGGAAACAGATCCAAGGCGTGGGAGATCTGGCGCGACCGCGGCGCGCACGTTTCAATCGCCGTCCTGATCGAGATGCAGATGCGGCACGGGATGCCGCCGTTTCAGTACGCACTCGATCACGGCATTCTGCCGAGTCTCAGCCCGGACGTCGACACGAACATGACCACGGATCCGTTTTCGCTGATGCGCGGTGCATTCTGTCTGCAGCGCGCGCTCGCAAACGATCTCGCATTTCCGGAAAGCAATCCAGGCGGTCTGCCGGTGCCGCAAGCCGTCACCTCCCGACAGGTCATCGAGATGGCGACTATTGCGGGCGCCGCGTCGACCCGCCTTCTCGACAAAGTCGGAACACTCACTCCCGGCAAGGAGGCCGATATTGTCGTTCTCGACGCGCGCAACATCAACACGTGGCCGATGAACAACGTGCCAGGCACGGTGGTGACGATGATGAACCCCAGACATGTGCGTGACGTGTTGATCGCGGGGAAGGTCGTGTACTGGAAGAGCAAGCTCGTGGGTTGGAATGTCGACGCACTGTTGGGGCAGATCGAGCAAGCACGCGAGCGCGTTCTCGCGCGTATCAACGGTGCGCCGAAGGTCGGACAACTCCCGCAAGGCAACAACAGCTTCGCGAACCCATACCGCCCGAACTTCCTCGCGGGATGCTGCGATAAGGGTCAGAACATGACGGCGCCCGCGTATGTGTTAAGGCCTTAGCGGAGTATTCTGCCGACAGGCTACCGCGCTACCTGCAGCCGCGCATCCTCTGCGATGTCCGCTATATTTGGCGTCAAGCGACCGAGCGGCAACTGTGGACCGTCCCAATGTCTTCACCTTCGGGTCTCGATGAGGCCGAACTGCGGATCGAGGTTGTACTTGTGGCGCGGGTGGTCCGCACCGGGACAGACAACCAGCCCGACGACATGGCTCGCATCGGGACTGGTAAATGGTCCAGGATTTTGAATGCCGGACACGGACGACAAAATTGGCCTCACAGTGCGGGTCATCGTCAAGCTACGGCCGGACGAATATGACGAGCTTTTTCGCCATGTTCGCCGGATTGGCACGACGATGAGCGCATTTTTGCGGGAGAGCGCGGCACGGGCCATCAAGGAGGAGCGACCGGTTGCGCTCGACCGCGCTCTGTCGCCCGAGATCCCCATAGCACCTGACTAGCTCAATCGAACTGGTGACCGGGTCAAAGCAGCGGTGCTGGGATTGCCGCGCGGTCCATTTCGGTCAGCGACGCAGCGGCCTCTTGCCGGTCAAGGCTTCGCCGTTGCAAAAGGAGTGACGTACTGTATGCGCGCGCCGGAGCGAAGCGTGATCCTCATGGTGGAGACCGCCGCGATCATTCCGACGAGCGATGCTTAGAAATCTCCCACCAAACGTGACCCGTACATCTTCTTGAGCATGTCCGGCGACGGTCCGGGAAAGCCAGGCAGGATCACGTCCATGTCGTCGAAACGCAACATTCTGTATTTGATGCCAGCACATCGCGACGACAATTCCAAGGTGCGCATCCACTCCAGGCCTATCGGGTCGAGTCCAATGCTTGGTCCGTCTTTGACTTCGAAGCCGCCCAACTCGAATTGGTGTCGTAACTTTATTTGGTAGCTGGGTCTGTTGATCCAATGCCAGGAGGCATTGAAGATCGGTTGCAACCGGCTCAGGGAGAACGATGGTACGATTGAGGCCATAGGCGCTCCGACACGGTCACTTTTAGATAGTCGCCGGCCGGCGTGACGGCAACCGCTCTTCGCGAGTGTTCCAATCCGGCGCACGAACTCGGAGTTTGGCTTCACGTCCTTGTCGCAGCTGCAAGGCCCCGCTGCGAGATTGGGAGCACAAGCAAGCCATTTTCTGCACGCAGCGAGCGCGTCCGCGATGGCCGAGCAGGCTGGAACGGCTGACCTGCAGCGCGCAAACGGCGTTCACAACTTCGATGACATATCGTGCGTTGCCCGATATGTCTTTAGTGCCCTGAACCGGCTCATCGATCAACGCCGGTTTCAAGTCGGCTCAGTCAGCGGAGGAAAACATGAGGACCCTGGTGATTGGTTTGATCGCATTTGGGGCGGTGGCGGGTTCCGTCCCGCAGGCTCTAAGTCAGACGAGTGCGCGCCCGACCATGGCAAACGAGGAAGACTTCCGCCGTGGGATGAAAGAACTCTCGAACTGGGGACGATGGGGAAACGACGACGAACTCGGCGCGGCCAACCTGATCACTCCGGCGAAGCGGAAACAGGCCGTGGCCTTGGTCACAGAAGGCATGCCGGTCTCGCTCGCCCACGATATCGTGCAGGAACATGCTGCCGACGCACCCAACATCCTCGAGCGCACCCTCAATCCGGTGCTGCCGACCGGCACCGCCGATAGATACCAGTACACGGGCACATATCACGGCATCGTTCACAGCCATCTCGACTCCTTGGACTGTCACATGATGGTGGACGGCAAGGGCTACAACGGCGTGACCATGGAAGCCATCACGGCCGCAGGCGGTTGCCCGAAAGGGAGCATCAACGCCTTGAAGGATGGTGTCGTCACGCGAGCCATCCTGTTCGATGCGACGCTCCTGCCGGGGAAGGCCACGTCTCAAGGGTGGCTGGAGCCGGGAACGGCGATCCATCGGGAGGACCTCGAGGCCCTGGAAAAGCTGGAACACGTGACGGTGTCGCCGGGCGACGTCATCCTCCTGTACACGGGACGTTGGAAGCGGCGCGCCGCGCTCGGTGCTTGGCCGAGGGAAACCGGGTTCGCCGGATATCACGCCGATGTTGCGTATTTCCTCAAAGAGCGTGGCGTCTCCTTCATCGGAGGCGACGGGCCAAACGACGTCGTGCCGACAGGTCTGCCGGCATCTGTCCCAAATCCCTTGCATCGCCTGGCGTTGGTCTCGATGGGCATAAACATTTTCGACAATCTCGATTTCGAGCGAGCGGTCGAGCAGGCGAGGAGACTTAATCGTTTCGAATTTCTCTTTACTGCGGCCCCGCTTCGCATCGAAAAAGGAACGGGATCTCCGCTCAATCCATTGGCGATTTTCTGACTTCGCCATGGGCAAACCCTGTCCACGTCGGCGCCGATGAACTCGCGCGCCGACGTGGACGGTGCGCGGCGCATGCGGACCGACTGCGGATGCAGCGCATCCTGCGGTCGGTCGAACCGGTTGCAGGCGGTGCAACCCAGGTGTTGTGGCGCCACTGCGGTCGAATGCACGGGCGGCGACGGCAATACTCAGATGCGGCCTGCCGTGCTGGCGGCCAACAGCGCATAGGTGTGCAGAACCAGTAAAGTACTAAGATGCAAGGGCACCGATGCCCGGTCGCCTAGAAGCACCGACTGATCTCCAGGTCGGAGCCAAATCGGGGAGGAGACAATGAAGAGACGTGTTGTTGGCATATCCGCCGCATGTTTGGCGGTCTGCATGTCTGGCGCCGTCGCGAACGCGCAGCAAAATCAATTTCCACTAGCAGCCCCTGCCGGCGTGGACAGCAAGGCGCGGGAGGTCGCGCCCGCTGGTGCGGTCAATCAGGGTCCGTTCGATATGAACACCTGGAAATACGGCAACGCTTTTACACCGCCGCCCGGAACCAAGATATGGAATCCAGCCAAGATCAAGCTCATGTCCGGCGGCAAGTTGGTGGGCGGTACAGTCTCATCCGGCACCGATCCGACCACCTATTGCGCTATGGCGAATGCCGGCTACGACTTCATTTGGACGGAGATGCAACACGCGAACAACACGTGGGATAAGGTCGCCAAGGCATGGCATACCTGCCCGCACGCGAAGGCAGTGCCGGGGGTGCGTGTGCCCTACGCGGATGAATTCCAGATTCAGCACGCACTTGATGCCGGGGCGCTGGTCGTGGTCGTACCGACGGTCGACACCGTCGAGGAGGCGAAGGCGGCACGGGACTGGACCTACTTCCCGCCGCTCGGCAAGCGTAGCCTGGGCGGCGGCTTTGCGTTCGGTCCCGATATGTGGGGCAGCGTGCCGGGCGGCTATCGCAACACCATCAATGACAACGTCGTGCTGATCCTGATGATCGAAACCCTCGAAGGCCTCAAGCACGCGGACGAGATCGCCAAGGTGCCGGGCGTGCACGCGATCTTCGCGGCGAGCAGCGATCTTGGGAATTTCAGCGGCTACAAGCAGGGCGATCCCGACTATGAGCGTGAGATCAACATTGTCCACGACGCAGCCATCAATGCCGGCGTGAAACTCTGCGGCCCCTGGGCGTGGCGTGAGCGGCCCGATTTCACGTGCTTTCAGGCCGGCAATGAGATGGCGGCGATCGCGCGTGGAGTGAAGGCCGAACTCGGTGAGTATGCGGATACGCAGGCCAAGCCCGAGATTGGCCCGTTTTCGGCGGCAAGGACGCGGTGAGGCAAAGGCGGCCTTCACTTCGTTTGATCCATCCCTGGAAGGGCTGGTACTTCGGACGCCTGATTGCTCGCGCACGGCGAATTAGAGTGCGCTCGCGGCGACGTGCTATCCTTGCACCGGGACAACTGGCGGAAGCAGCATGAACCTTGCTCGTCGCAAGTTCTTCAGTCTGGCGGTGGGCGCCGTTGCAGTGCCGGCTTTCCATCGCGGCGCACTCGGGCAAGGCTCCCGGCCGCTTGCCGAGCAACTCGCAAGCTATGCCAATGACCTGCGCTTTATCGATATCGATCGCTCCACCGTGGAGCGGACCAAAGCGCATGTCATTGATGCACTCGGCTGCGGGATTGCGGCTTTCGACGAGCGGCCGGTCAAAGTTGGTCGGGACATCGCTCTCGCCGGGTCCAGGGGTGCTGCCACGGTCATCGGCACCCGCTCGCGGACCTCCCCCGAGCTTGCCACCTTCGCCAACGGCGCAGCTGTGCGGTACTTCGACCTCAATGACGTCTACGCCTCTCCCTCGGGAGCGGTGCACCCGAGCGATCATGTCGCGCCCTGCCTGGCCGTCGCCGAGGCCGAACGAGCCAATGGCGCGGAGCTGATCACCGCCATCGTGATCGCCTACGAGGTCAACTGCCGCATGGCGGATCTGTCCGATGCGATGACGCGCGGCTGGGATGCGCCGGTCTTTAGCCTGCCCGCTGTCGCGCTGGCCGCCGGCAAGCTGATGAAGCTTTCCACGGACCAACTCGTGCAGGCGGTCAACCTGGCGATCAACGACCACATTCCGATGGGGCAGACCCGGACCCAGGCTAATTCCGACTGGAAAGGCCTGGCCGATGCCGAGGCCGGACGCAACGCAGTCTTCGCTGCCATGCTGGCGCGGGGCGGTGTCACTGGGCCAGAGCCCATCTTCGAGGGGCGCAAAGGCTTCTTCCAGCTGGTCTCCGCGCCGGCCGAGGTGAATCTCGGCGTCTTCGGGGGGAGGGGCGGATCGTTTTTGATCCATCAGTGCGGCATGAAGGCCTATCCGGCCGTCGTCTATGCGCAGACGGCGATCGTGGCGAGCCTCATGGTCGCCAAAGAGGTAGGCGATCTCGATCGCATCGCTGCGATCGAGATTGCGACCAGCCGTCGCGGCTACGAGCAGGCCGGACGCGACCGAGAGAAATGGAGCCCGAAGAACCGTGACACTGCGGACCACAGCCTGCCCTACATCACAGCACGCGCCATGCTCGATGGCGACATCAGCAACGAAAGCTATGCAGCGGAACGGCTGCGCGATCCGCCTGCGCTTGCCTTGATGAGCAAGACGACTGTGAAGGAAGACCCGGCATTCGCCGCTTCGGTCGGTAATGCACCGCCAACGCGCGTCACGGCTATTCTTAACGATGGCCGCCACATCACGCATCAGGTCGACGACATGCCGGGCTTTCCTGGAAAACCCATGACCCGCGCCGACGTGGAACGCAAGTTTCGCAGCAACCTCGGCAGACGCGTTTTGCAGGAGGACACGGACGCCATACTGCAAGCCTTGTGGTCGCTCGATCGCACCGACGATGTGAGCTCTCTGGCAGACAAGCTCGCAATCCGGGCGTGATACTTTCCCCGAGCGTCCGCGCGAAAAGTGGGAAGGTCCGGTTTGTGGAGAAGAGACGCGAGTTGCGAGAACAGGTCCGGCGCCCCGGATCGGGTCCGGACATGCGACGCGGTAGCCAGTTAAAAGAATTTTGAGCGATCGTTCCGTCGGCCGATTATTCCCGGCTGCGACCCGCACCCCGGAACCGGGCGTTCGGCAATTGGGCACACCGCCAAAAACCGATCTTCGAACGTCGAATTCAAGTCCGACGCGGACGGTCGAGCCTGTTCGAACTCAGTGGCCGATCCGGTGACCTCGGGCTCGGGCTCGCGCTGGGGCTCGCGAGGTGCTCTGACAACAACGGCGGGCTCCTTCGCCGGAAGCTTCTGATGATCGTGTGCGCCAGCCCGTGTGGATGCGTACCAGCATTTCTTTCCTTCGAACCCGGGAGCGCGCGAAGTCCACGTGGGCCACGCCGCAGGGTCCTGCTGTTTGACCGCCTCGGCCGATGGAAGGCAAACGAAGGCATTCGCCTCAAAGCTGCCAAAGATCGCCGCCGCGGCGATCCAGCTTGAAATGCACAGCCGAGACTTCGTCCCACTCACGCGACGACTACCAGACACCCTGCGGCACTTTCATGTGGATAATCCCCCTCATGTCTTGACTTTCATATCCGGGCAAATTTCAGGCGCAGTTCTTGGCGATTCTGAGGCTGCTGCGCCGGGCCAAATTGCGGATCGGGCCGGCTCAGAACGAATTCTTCGGGCTTCTTCACACGCGAATTGGCTGAAGCGTCGTGCCAATTTGCGCCCAGTCCGCGCTCGAATACCCGTGGTTCGGTGACGGTACGCGCCAAATAACCAAACGAACACTGCCACGCCGGTTGTCTCCTTCAGGGAATTCCACTGCGTAGGCAATCGTTGCCGAACAGTCGATGCGTTTGCGTCGTCGCGATGATGCCCCTCGGAAGTCCCACTACGGTCAGATAACCGAGGAGCCGCGCGCGCAACAGGCCTCAAAGCGGCTGCATATCCGCGTCCAGCGGGGTGCAGCGCCGCTGCCGCCCTGATCGCCCGGCGAACTTGCCGGCGGCGAACAACGCCAGGCCCACGCGCCGGGGCTGATTCTCACGACCTCAGAAGGTGCGCTTTCAAACGTTGGGTACGTCCTCTCCGAGCGCGGTGGCGAGATCGATCTGGTGATCCTGCTCCTTGGTCAGGATCTGCCGAATCTGCTCCGCCCTCGCGAACTCGCCCAACGCTTCGCATTGCCGTACGCGATCCCGGTACTGGCGAATTGTCTCGTTTTCGTTCTCGAGGTCGAAACGGAGCATTTCTTCGGCTTTCTCAGATGTCCGTACCGGCTTTGGCGTCACCGACGGCATTTTTCCGAGATAGTCGATTTGCCTGGAAATGATCAGCGCGTGTTCCAGTTCGTCATGCGCGTGGGTTTCGAGCTGATCCGCGGTGTTCATGTAGGCCGCGCCCCTCAAAACCTGAGAATAGACGACGTAGGCGATGATGGCCTGATACTCGCGCGAAAGGTCTTCGTTGAGCAATTCGGCGAGGCGTTCGCGGGTAATGCTTTGCTCGGATCTCTGGGGCTTTGAATCGGCCATCGTGCGTCTTGCTGGATGCTGACAATCCCCGTCCCCAGGCGTCAAAGCGAAGCTCCGCTCAAAGTTCCTTCGCCCCGCACGTGGAACTTCATTCGCCTTTTGCAGTTGATCGAAAGAATAGAGATAGGAGCTAAGCGTGGGCACAATCCTCCTTATCATTCTCATCCTGCTGCTCGTGGGCGCGTTGCCGACATGGCCATATAGCTCGGGCTGGGGATACTATCCGTCCGGCGGGCTCGGCCTTGTCCTGATCATCCTCCTCATATTAGTGCTGATGGGACGAATATAACTATGGCGTCGCGGCGTAAATATTCCCGCAGTGCGGGATCGGAAGTCAAAAGCGAGATGCATCGATTTAAGCGCGGCACGGCCAAGAGCGGCCGCGGGGGCGCGGTCAAGAGCCGGAAGCAGGCCATTGCCATCGGCCTCTCCAAGGCGCGAACGAAGGGAAAGAAAGTCCCCGCCAAAAAGAAATGAGCGGCGCCAAGGTATCACGCGCCCCCTTGACAGACCCCGGCGCAGCGACGTCTCTCCCCTGCAATCCCCGCCACGCCCAAGCGTCCGGCCACGCCCAGCCCTGGAGGAGTGCGCGGGCGCTATCGAACGTGTCTTCCGAGCGTTCGGGCCGGGTCTCATTACCGGCGCCTCCGACGACGATCCCAGCGGAATTGCCACCTATTCGCAGGCGGGGGCGCAATTCGGATTTTCGATCAGCTGGACGCTGTTGCTCACCTACCCTTTGATGGCGGTCGTTCAGGAGATCAGCGCCCGCATCGGGCGCACGACCGGTCGCGGCATCGCCGCCAATATCGCCCGGCATTATCCGAACTGGATATTGCAGACGATCGTCGGGTTGCTCGTGCTTGCGAACACCGTGAATATCGGCGCCGATCTCGGTGCGATGGGCGATGCGGTTCAGCTCCTGATTGGCGGATCGCGCGCCCTTTACGTTCTGTTGTTCGGCGTTCTGTGCGCGCTGCTTCAGGTCTTCATGAGCTATGCCCGCTATGTCGCCGTTTTGAAATGGCTGACACTGTCGCTGTTCGCATATTTCGGGACGGTGCTATTCGTCAAAATTCCGTGGGCTGAGGCGGCCAAGGGCCTCTTTCTTCCGACGCTGTCGCGGGATCCCTCTTTGTGGACCACCGTGGTCGCAATTTTCGGCACGACCATCAGCCCCTATCTCTTTTTCTGGCAAGCGGCGCAAGAGGTCGAAGACATCCGCGCCGTCCCGCAGCGCAAGCCTCTGTTGCGCGCTCCTGCGCAGGGCGAAAGCGCGGAAGCCCGTATCGCCATCGATACGTATCTCGGGATGGCGCTTTCCAATCTCGTTGCGCTCGCGATTGTGATCACCACCGCCGCGACGCTCCACGTGCGTGGCATTACCAACATAGAGACATCGCGCCAGGCCGCCGAGGCGCTTCGGCCGGTGGCCGGCGAGTTTGCCTTCGCGCTGTTCGCCCTGGGCATCATCGGCACCGGCCTCTTGGCGGTGCCGGTGCTCGCGGCCTCCGCTTCTTATGCGCTTGCCGAGGCCTGCAGGTGGCCGAGCGGGCTCAGCCGCCGGCCGCTCGAAGCGAAAGCGTTCTACGGCGCTCTTGTCGCCGCCACGCTGGCCGGCATCGGGATCAATTTCTCGCCGATCGATCCCGTGAAGGCGCTTTTCTGGAGCGCCGTCGTCAACGGCGTCGTCGCCGTCCCGGTGATGGCCATGATGATGCTGATCACGTGCAACCCCAAGATCATGGGCAGTTTTACGATCGCAGGCCATCGCCGAGTTGTTGGCTGGCTGGCGACCGGCGTCATGGCCGCCGCCGCGGTCTGCATGGTGCTCGCACCGCTCTTTTGATGGCGCGGCGCCTCGAAGGTGGTGCAGGCGCTTGCCGCACGCTGCTGGAGTTGCCTCGTCCCCCGGAGCACCTAGGCCCCGCCGTCAGGATTGCGGTGATTCGCGTGGGCTTTGGTGAATTCCGCGCCCAGGAGAAAGATTTGAGCGGAGTAGTACACCCACAAAAGCACTGCAATCAGTGCGCCGGCAGCGCCGTAGCTCGAAACCGCGGCGCTGCTGCCGATGTAGGAAGCAATGAGCGACTTTCCTGCCATGAACAGTACGGTCGTAACCACGGCGCCAAGGACGACGTCTCCCCAGGCCAGCGGCCGGTCGGGTAGAATCTTGTAGATCGCCGCAAACAGAATCGAGAGCAGAACAAAAGAGACGACGAGATTGATGGAGGAAATAATTAGTCTGCCGAACGGCAGCACCGCATTGAGCTGATTACCGAACGCGGTTAGCGCCGCGCTCACGACCAATGATGCGAGCAACAGAAATCCCAGCGCGGCGACCAGCCCGAGGCTGAGCGCTCTCGCCTTGATCAGCCGAATGATCGCGGTTCCTGATGGCTCGGCTTTCCAGATCGTATTCAGAGCCGATTGCATCTCGCCGAACGCGCCCGAAGCCGTCAGGATCAGCGTGAGGAGGCCGACCAGAGTGGCAACGGTCCCTGAAGATTTATTTGAGGCGCTCGCGATTGCTGTCTGCAGCACCTGCGCCGTTTGATCGCCCATCAGCCCGCTGAGCTGTCCGGTAATCGCGTTTTGTGCGGCGTCCTGTCCGAACGCCAGGCCCGCTATGGCAATGACAATGAGGAGCACCTGCGCAAGTGACGTCGCGGCATAAAATGCGATAGCAGCCCCTCGGCTCAACGCTTCATCGGCGATGAAGCCATACGCGGTATCCTTGATGATTTGCCAGCTCTGCCTGATCGCCTGCGCAACGACGGCCCGGCTAGTGCCGGATCTTATATTCAGGGGCTCACGCGGGTCTGCCTTGCGAAGAATTTTCACGGAATTCATGACGCATAATTTTCCATCGGGGATGAACACCGCGAAGTCGCACATGTTCCCCCGAAGTCAGGCGACACCGCGATGGCATATAGGGAACTTTTTGTACAGCATAGCGGTTTGATGTGGAAGCGCACCTTCGGAGCCGGGCCATGCTGCACCTCGTCATTACTCTTCTGATTATCGCACTGATCGCCGGCTTGCTCGGTTTCGGCGGCATAGCCGGGACGGCGGTTGGTCTCGCCAAGATCATCTTCGTGGTCGCGCTCGTGCTGTTCATCGTGTCGCTCATTTTCGGCGGAGTGCGTGGCAGTTTCAGCCGCCGATTGTAGGCGTGATTCTGGTGTTCGCCGCGCCTGAGCGTCGGCAAGTAGTCAACGACGTCTTGAGTTTTCGAACTGAGCGTGGGCGGGCAAAATCTTTCACGTCGTGACTCAATGACCGATGACAAACGCGCGAAGCGAGCGGACGCCTGCATTTCCCTCGCAGAAAAGGCGTCGGAGCCTGCTCAAAAGCTCCTGTTGGCCGAGCTCGCTCATGCCTACGCAAGCACGGCCGAGGCCCCTTCGCCGCCGCCCGTCGCGCGGCCGTTGCGACGTCCAGCATCCTCCGTTGGCGGCCGTCAACGTCGGCGAGAATCAGGTTGATTGCGGGCAGCGCCGATGCCGCGGCAGCGCAGCACGCCGGTTCCCCTTCTCGCGGAAAAAACTTTTTGATGGTTCCACCGAACCAAACCGTGCCGCCAATGTTCTCCAGCGAATACTGATGAAAAGCCGGGGGTAGTAATGCGGTACCATAATGAATTCGTGCCGCTCGCGGTGATGGGATCACTCAGCGCCGCCATCATGGTCGTGTTCGCGGTGACCATCTTGCACTGAACACGCAGCGTCACGTGCCGCCCACGCGGCAGAGTAGTGCGGGCCGTCCGCAAGCCCCATCACCCCCAGGCCCGCGCGGACCCCGGCCTCAGCGTATCGGAGGCCGGGGTACCGTGTCTGATGCACGAGTGTCACCATCGGTGCAAAATTGTGGGATGACGCGCCACTTCAGCGCGCCCGCCGCTCGGTGGAACATAGCCTCAGTGCGCGGAACGAATTTGGCTCTGCCGATCCAAGACCCGTAACTCGCCGTCAGCGCGCACGAGATACTCCTCGGCTACGTGTCGAAAGAAAGCGCGGAGGAACGGACTTGCAGCGTCTCGCGCACGATCGGCATAATCGGTCGCAGCTTGGTGGTATCTTTTTGCTTTAGACTCGTGATCGCCCGTTGTTGAGAAGACATCTTCCATGAGGCGCTCCCTTCAAGACAGTTCTTATTGTTGCTTAATGTTCAATTCCGACAGGTCACCGGACGTTCCGAAGGCAGAAGGCCGCGTGGCTGCAGGACTGCGGTCTCGATCGGAATTGAGGGGTCTGCCGGTGGATCTGCTGGAGGGCGTGCCGGCGCCGCTCCAGGGCGACGATGCGCAGAGCAAGCGACAATTCGTCTGGATGGGCGGCAGTCATCCGCCGATCAGGCGTGGGATGAACAAGGTCTCTTCGGCGGTCGGGTCGAATGTACGGATCAACTCCGATGCGCCGGCTGCCGTACGTTTCGCCGCAGTAAAGCCGGCGCCGGTCAATTCCTTGAAGCGCTCCTCGGCACGAGCGGCCGACGCTTCGTCAGCGGGGTCGAAATAGTGGCGCGTGTCGCCGGTGGTATCCATCACGATCTGAACGGGCATTAGAACTCTCCTCGGTCCGCGGACGGTTTCAGACACAACGCGATCTAGGGATCAAATGTTTCGACTGATCCAAAGCGAGCGAAGGCCGAGAGCAGCGCTGGACCCGTTGCCGCGCACACCTCGGTCGATACGCGGGCAAACGGTCGGACTACAAAATGTCGCGGGTCGTCGACGCAGCCCGGGATTTGGAACCGAAAGTCCGGTTTGAAGCTTTGCAGTGAAAGTGCGCCGTTGAAGGGCCCGAGAACCCGCTTGGTGTCGCCGAGCCGGGAACTTTCCAGTCCATGGGTCGCGGACCGTATCCGAGGTTGCTTCGCCCCCACTCGGTACCGCCTACACAATTGCAGGAACTCCATGCCCGCCATTTCCAGATCGGTTCCAAGCGGGCAGGTCGAGCCGGATCACGGACTCGACGAACTCTGCATCAATACCATCCGTACCCTTGCGATGGATGCGGTTCAGCGCGCCAATTCCGGCCACCCCGGCACGCCGATGGCGCTGGCACCGGTGGCCTACACTCTGTGGCAGCGATTTCTTCGCTTCGACCCGGACGATCCGGCGTGGCCCAATCGCGATCGCTTCGTGCTGTCCAACGGCCACGCCTCGATGCTGCTTTACGCATTGCTTCATCTCGCAGGCGTAAAGGCGGCCGATGCCAAATACGAGCAACCCGGGCAGTTTGCAGTCACGCTCGACGATATCAAGCGGTTCCGCGAGATCGGAAGCAAGTGTCCTGGTCACCCGGAGTACGGCTTGACTTCGGGGGTCGAAACGACGACCGGCCCCCTCGGCCAGGGCTGCGCCAACAGCGTGGGCATGGCGCTCGCGGCGCGCTGGCTGGCGCAGCGCTTCAACAGGCCAGATTTCACGATCTTCGACCACGCCGTTTATGCAATATGCGGCGACGGCGACATGATGGAAGGGCTTTCCGGCGAGGCGGCGTCGCTCGCGGGGCATCACATGCTCGGGAACCTGTGCTGGATCTACGACAGCAACCAGGTCACCATCGAGGGGCACACTGATCTTGCCTTCAGCGAGGACGTCTCAGCGCGCTTTCTCGCCTACGGCTGGAACGTCGAACGGGTCGGCGATGCCAATGATACTGAGCGCGTTGCCGCAGCGCTCGAGAAGTTCCGGCGTTCCGGTGACGTACCGACGCTCATTATTGTTGACAGCCACATCGGCTTCGGGGCCCCGCACAAGCATGACACGAGCGCCGCGCATGGCGAGCCACTCGGCGAGGAAGAGGTGCGCCTTGCCAAGCGCAGCTACGGTTGGCCGGAGGATGCCGAATTTCTCGTGCCGGATGGCGTCCGCGCGCACTTTGAGCAAGGTGTCGGCCGCCGTGGCCGCAGTCTTCACAAATCCTGGATTGAACTTTTCGACGCCTTCCAACGGAAATTTCCCGATCTCGCTGACGAGTTCCTGCGGATGCAGACGCGCAAGCTTCCCGAGAATTGGGATGCGGAACTGCCGGTGTTCGCCCCGGACTCCAAGGGGCTTGCAACCCGCGACTCCTCGGGAAAGGTGCTCAATGCCATCGCGGCGCACTATCCCTGGCTGATCGGCGGCGCTGCCGATCTCGCGCCGTCCACGAAGACGCACCTCACGTTCCAGGGCGCAGGAGAACTCGAGGCCGGAACGCCCGGCGGCCGGAACCTGCATTTCGGCATTCGCGAGCATGCGATGGGCGCGATCGTCAATGGCCTGGCGCTGTCCAACATACGAGCATTCGGTTCGAGTTTTCTCATCTTCTCGGACTACATGAAACCGCCGATCCGGCTCGGTGCGTTGATGGAGCTCCCGGTCATCTACGTCTTCACGCATGATTCGATCGGGGTGGGGCAAGACGGACCGACGCATCAGCCGGTCGAGCAACTCGTTGCGCTACGCGCCATTCCCGGGCTGATTACGCTCCGTCCCGCCGACGCCAACGAAGTCGTGGAAGCCTGGCGCGTCATCATTGAGCTCGAGGATCGTCCAGCTTGCCTTGTCTTGAGCCGGCAGCCGCTCCCCACACTCGACCGCACATGTTACGCGCCGGCGCGCGGTCTGAGACGCGGTGCTTACGTTCTCGCCGACGCTCCCGACGGCGCGCCGGATGTCATCCTGATCGGCACCGGCAGCGAAGTGTCCCTTTGCGTGGAGGTATATGAAGAGCTCAGGCGGGACGGCTTTTCCGCGCGCGTCGTCAGCATGCCGTCCTGGGAGCTGTTCGAACAGCAGGATAAAGCCTATCGCGACAGCGTGCTTCCGCCCGATGTCGCGGCGCGCGTCTCTGTCGAGATGGGCTCGGTGATCGGATGGGACCGCTACGTCGGACTGTCAGGCGCCGCAGTCGGTATGAACACGTTCGGGTCCTCCGCGCCGCTCAAGGACCTCCTCGCAAAGTTCGGCTTTACGCCGGCGAAGGTGCTGGCTGCCGCGAGACGCCAGATCGAAATGGCCAAAGGGGTCGCGGTCCGATGAACGTCCATCCTCAAAAAGAAACATCCTCGAATCCGCTTCGGCGCTTGCACCGGTTCGGGCAGGCGGTCTGGGTCGATTTCCTGTCTCGGGGGTTCATCGCGGGAGGCGATCTCAAAAAGCTCGTCGATGATGACGGACTGTCGGGCGTTACGTCCAATCCGTCGATCTTCGAAAAGGCAATGGACAGCGGCGACGATTATGCGTCGGCGCTTGAGGCTGTGCTTCGTGGGGAAGATTGCGACGTGAAGTCTCTCTACGAGCGGCTCGCCATCGAGGACATCAGGAATGCCGCCGACGTACTGCGCCCGGTCTATGAGACGACCCACCGCGAAGACGGATATGTCAGCCTCGAGGTGTCGCCGTATCTCGCGATGGACACCGAAGCAACGGTCGGTGAAGCGCGGCGGCTTTGGTCTTCGGTCGGCCGCGACAATCTGATGATCAAGGTGCCGGCGACCGAGGCCGGCCTCCCGGCGATCCGTCGGCTCATCGGCGAGGGCGTCAACGTCAATATCACCCTGCTGTTTTCGCAGCAGGTCTACGAGGAGGTCGTCGAGGCATACCTCGGCGGACTCGAAGATCTACTCGCCGCCGGTGGCGATCCCACCCGGATCGCGAGCGTCGCGAGCTTTTTCGTGAGCCGTATCGACGTGTCGGTGGAACGCCTCATCGAGGAGCGGCTCGCCCGGACCAATGACGCCCGCGAGCGCGCAGATCTGACGGGCCTACGCGGAAAAATTGCCGTTGCGAATGCGAAGCTCGCCTATCAGCGCTTCCAGCGCCGCTTCGCCGGCGCTCGCTGGGAGAAGCTCAAGGCCAGCGGGGCGCACGTGCAGAGGCTGCTGTGGGCGAGCACGGGGACCAAGAGCCCAGCCTACAGCGATGTGCTCTACGTGGACACGCTCATCGGTGCCGACACGGTGAATACCATGCCGCCGACGACGATGGACGCATTCCGTGACCACGGAAGCGTGCGGGCTTCGCTGACGGAGAACGTCGGCGAAGCGGCAGAGGTCATGGAAGCGCTCGCTCGCTGCGGCATTTCGATCGATGCGGTGACGCAAAGGCTGACCGAAGAAGGAGTTCAACTCTTCGCCGAGGCGTTCGACAAGCTGTTCGGCGCCATTGCTCGTAAGCGCGCGTCGCTGCTCGGCGATAAGCTCGACCGCCAGACGCGCCATCTCCCCGCTGAGGAAGAGAAGGCCGTGGTCCGTTCGCTCGAACTGTGGAGGCGGAACGGAAACGTGCGCCGGCTCTGGGCGGCGGACGCCAGCCTATGGACAGGCGCCGATGAGGGGAAGTGGCTCGGCTGGCTGCGCGTCGCCGATGAGGAAGGTGTCAGCGTCAGCTCCATTTCACGCCTGAGTGATGATATTTCGCGCCAAGGCTTCACCCATGCCGTCCTTCTCGGCATGGGTGGATCGAGCCTCGGCCCGGAAGTCTTTGCGGAGACTTTCGGCCCGAAGAAGGGCCATCCTCGGCTACTGGTGCTGGATTCGACCGATCCTGCCCAGATACGGACGATCGAGAGTAAGATCGATCCTGCGCGAACTCTTTTCATCGTCTCGAGCAAATCGGGCACGACGCTCGAACCGAATATCCTCATGCGGTATTTCTTCGATCGCGCCAAGGACGCGGTCGGCGACGAAGAGGTGGGATCCCGCTTCATTGCCGTTACCGATCCTGGGTCGGAGCTCGAGGCGGTCGCCGAACGCGCTCGCTTTCGCCATGTGGCGTTCGGGTTGCCGAGCATTGGCGGCCGCTACTCGGTGCTCTCTGATTTCGGCTTGGTGCCCGCTGCCGTGATGGGCCTCGACGTCGGCAGATTGCTCGACAATGCCCGGCGAACCATGCGCTCCTGCGACGCCCACGTGCCGCCCGCCGACAATCCAGCGGTCGTCCTCGGCACCGTTCTGGGGGTGCTCGGCAACGCCGGCAGGGACAAGGTCACCATCATAGCTTCTCCCGGCATCGCCGATTTCGGAGCGTGGCTCGAACAGCTGTTGGCCGAATCGACCGGCAAGGATGGCAAAGGACTTATTCCGGTCGACGCCGAGCCGCTCGGGGCGCCCGACGTGTATGGGCATGATCGCGTGTTCGTCAGCATGCGGCTGTCGGGCGAAGAGAACCGCGACCAGGAAGCGGCGCTCGCCGCGCTCGAACGCGCGGGGCATCCGCGTGATCCGCATCGTCCTCACCGATCGCTATCACATAGCGCAGCAGTTCTTCCATTGGGAGCTGGCGACGGCGGTCGCGGGCTCGATTCTCGGGATCAATCCGTTCGACCAGCCGGATGTCGAGGCCAGCAAGGACCGGACGCGCAAGCTCACGACGGCCTACGAGGAGAGCGGCGCGCTCCCCGCCGAACAACCATTGCTCAGGGAAGGCGACCTCACGCTCTTTGCCGGGGAGGGTGCAGCCGTCCGAAATGGCGGCACTGTCGCCGATTATCTCAGGGCGCATCTCGATCTAATTCGAGACGGCGACTATTGCGCGCTGCTCGCCTATGTCGAGCGCAACAAGCATCCATCGTGATGCCCTGCAGAAAATCCGCCTGCTGATTCGAGACCGCAAACGCGTCGCGACTTGCCTTGGATTCGGACCGCGATTCCTGCATTCGACCGGGCAGGCTTACAAAGGCGGCCCGAACACCGGGGTGTTCCTCCAAATCACTTGCGATGATCCCACCGACATCCAGGTGCCCGACCGCAAATACACCTTTGGGGTCGTCAAGGCCGCGCAAGCCCGCGCCGACCTCGAAGTGCTGGCCCAACGCGGGCGACGCGCGCTGCGCGTCCACCTCGGTCCCCATGTGGCGGCGGGCTTGGCGCAGCTGGACGACGCCGTCGCAAAGGCTCTTCATACGAACTGATTCACGGAGCGAGGCGACGAGATGCAGATCGGCATGGTCGGGTTGGGACGTATGGGCGCCAACATGGTTCGCCGCCTGGCGCGCGACGGACATCAGTGCGTCGTCTTCGACCAGTCTCAGGACTGCCGTCAAAGCGGTCGCCGGCGAGGGCGTCACCGGCAGTGCCAGTCTCACGCAGTTCGTCACCCAATTGGCGAAGCCGCGAGCGGTCTGGGTCATGTTGCCGGCCGGCGAGATCACCGAGACGACGATCGCCCGGCTGAGCGAGCTTCTCGCCGTCGGGCGATATCATCATCGACGGCGGCAACGCCTTCTACAAGGACGACGTGAGGCGGGCCAAAGCTCTCAAGGCAAAGGGCATTCACTATATCGATTGCGGCACGAGCGGTGGCATCTGGGGGCTCGATCGCGGCTACTGCCTGATGATCGGCGGTGAAAAAGAGGCGGTCGACCGCCTCGATCCGATCTTCAAGAGCTTGGCGCCCGGCCCCGGCGATATCGACGTTACGCCGGACCGCGAGGGTCGCGACCCGCGTGTGGAGCGCGGCTACATGCATTGCGGCCCGAGCGGCGCCGGGCGTTTCGTCAAGATGATCCACAACGGCATCGAGTACGGCATCATGCAGGCCTACGCGGAGGGCTTCAACATCCTCCACGGCGCCGCCGGCGAAGAGCTTCCCGAAGACCTGCGCTATCGACTCGATCTGACCGACATCGCCGAGCTGTGGCGACGCGGCAGCGTCATCGGATCCTGGCTTCTCGATCTCACTGCCATAGCGCTGGCAAAAGATCCGCAAGCTGTCGGGGTACTCGGGATTCGTCGAGGATTCCGGCGAAGGCCGCTGGACCGTCATGGCGGCGGTCGAGGAAGCGGTGCCGGCGGATGTTCTGTCATCGGCGCTCTATGCCCGCTTCCGCTCGCGCGAAAAGGACAACGTCGCCGACAAGCTGCTCTCGGCGATGCGACACGGATTCGGCGGCCATGTCGAACCCAAGCCGGATCGGTGAGATGCAGTCGAAGCCTCGGCCCGCCGATCCCTGCGTCCTCGTCGTCTTCGGAGCCGCCGGAGATCTCACCAAACGTCTGCTGGTCCCGGCACTCGGAAACCTTTGCAGCGCGGGGTTGTTGCCGAAAGAATTCGCGGTCATCGGCGTCGCCAGGCGGGACTGGGACGACGAGACGTTCCGGCGCGACTTGGGGCTTCGCACCCAATCGGGGGGCGCGCAGAACGGCGAGCCCGGCTGGCTCGCCGAACGCTTCTATTACCTGCGTGGCGAATTCCACGATCCCGCGACCTTCGCAAACCTTGCGGAGCTTTTGAGCAAAACCGAAGCGACCCACCACACCCGGGGCAACGTTCTGTTCTACCTCGCGACGCCGGCACAGGTGTTCGCCCCCATCGTGCAGCAGCTCGGCGCGGCTGATCTCGTGCGCGAAGAGGACGGACATTGGCGACGCGTGATCGTCGAAAAGCCGTTCGGCGTCGATCTGCCCTCGGCGCAAGCGCTCGATCGCGACATTCTAGCCGTGCTCGCCGAAAGCCAAGTTTATCGGATCGATCACTATCTCGGCAAAGAGACGGTTCAGAACATTCTGGTGTTTCGATTCGCCAACGGCATTTTCGAGCCGCTGTGGAACCGCAATCACATCGACCATGTGCAGATCACCGTGGCGGAGACGCTCGATGTCGAGGGCGCGGGCAGGGTTCTACGATGCCACCGGTGCGTTGCGCGACATGGTGCCCAACCACCTTTTCCAGCTCCTCACCCTCACCGCCATGGAGCCGCCGACCTGCTTCGATGCCGACGCCGTGCGTTCGGAGAAGGCCAAGGTGCTGGAGGCGGTACGTTCATTCGACGCCGAGAGTGCACGACGCAACATTGTGCGAGGGCAGTATGGGGCGGGGGTCATCGGCGGCAAAACCATCGTGCCGTACCGCGAGGCGCCGAGCGTCGCGCCGGATTCGATGACCGAGACCTACGTCGCGCTCAAGCTCACCATCGACAATTGGCGGTGGGCCGGCGTGCCCTTCTATCTGCGAACCGGCAAGGCGCTGGCCGCGCGGCGAAGCGAGATCGCCATCCAGTTCAAGCAGGCGCCTTTCGCACTGTTCCGCGACACGCCGGTCGAGCGGCTGACGCCCAACGACCTGATCCTGCAAGATTCAGCCGGAGGAGGGAATGACGCTGCGCTTCAGCGCAAAGGTCCCGGGCCCATACGTGGACATGGACGGAGTGGAAATGAAGTTCAACTACAAAGACCACTTCAATACCGCGCCGAATACCGGCTACGAGACGCTGATCTATGACTGCATGATCGGCGATCCGACCTTGTTCCAGCGCGCCGACAACATCGAAGACGGATGGCGGGTGGTGCAGCCGGCGCTCGAGGCTTGGGCGAGAGATGAGCACTCGGAATTGCCGACCTATCCGGCGGGAAGCTCGGGGCCACACGAAGCAGACGCGCTTCTTGCGCGCGACGGTCGGCACTGGCGCCCCATCGTGCGTCCCGGCGCGGGAAATCCGTCATGACGCCAGGTCGCCGATGTCCGTCTGCCAAAATCCGCGCGCTCATCTCCGACGTCGACGGAACGCTGGTGACCGACGACAAAGCTTTGACGGTCGCTGCCCGCGCGGCCGTGGCAGGCACTTCGCGAAAGCGATATCGCCTTTTCCATCATCAGCAGCCGGCCGCCGCGGGGACTACGGATGCTGGTCGGACCGTTGGGGCTCACCGCTCCGATCGGTGGCTTCAATGGTGCAGTGCTGGCGACGCCCGATCTTTCGATCATCGTCCAGGATCTCTTGGCCCAGCCTGCTGCGCGACGCGCGGTCGAACTGCTGGAAGAGAAGCAGGTTCAAGTCTGGGTCTTCAGCGGGCAGGACTGGCTGGTGCGCGATGCCAGCGCGCCATATGTCGCGCATGAGGTGCGCACCGTGAGATTCGGGCCGACAGTGGTCGCGGATTTCGACGGGGTACTCGGTACTGCCGCCAAGATCGTCGGGGTAAGTGAGGACCCGGCATTGCTCGCTCGGTGTGAATCGAGTTTGCGGTCCGCGTTGGGCGGAGAGGCCACGGTCGTGCGCTCTCAACCCTATTATCTCGACATCACGAGCCCGGGCGCCAACAAGGGTGCCGCATTCTCCAAGCTCGCCGAGCTGTTAGCTATTCCACCGGCGGAGATCGCCGTCATCGGCGACGGGAGCAACGATGTCGCGATGTTCGCGCGCAGCGGGCTGAGCATCGCCATGGGCAACGCCAGTCCGGAGGTGCGGCGGGACGCTGATTTCGTGACGGAGAGCAATCGCGAGGATGGCTTCGCGGCGGCCGTGCGTCGGTTCATCTTGAATCGCGATCATCCGCAGATGAGCATCGAAAGGACCGTAGGAGATCGCTCATGACGGAGCGAGATCGCGCGGCCCACGCGGGTGATGCGATAACGCATTTGGAGAAGCCCGACATTCGGGTCTTCCAAACTGCCGAAGCGCTCGCACATGAGGCGGCCGAGTGGCTCTGCGCGCTTGCGCAGGCGAGCGTGGGTGCGTTCGCGATATGCCTCTCGGGCGGATCGACGCCGCGGCCCCTCTATGAACGGCTTGCAACGCCCGCCATCGCCGCGCGCTTCCCCTGGCGCCGCGTGCATTGGTTCTGGGGCGACGAGCGATTCGTGCCCCACGACCATCCCGACAGCAATTATCGGATGGTGTACCAAGCCCTCTTTTCCCAAGTCCCGGTGCCCGAAGCCAACATACATGCGATTCCGACCGTCGGATTGACCCCGGAGCAGGCCGCAACGGCATACGAAACGACGCTGAAGGAGTTCTACGGAGGCGACGCGCTTGATCCCCGACGGCCGCTGTTCGACGTGACGCTGCTCGGAATCGGGGAAGACGGACATGTCGCGTCGCTGTTTCCCGGTCAGCCGGCATTGCGAGAGCGGCACCGGTGGGTTGTCGCGGTTGAAGGGGCGCGGTCGGAGCCGAGGATCACCCTGACCTATCCGGCGCTCGACAGCAGTTCCCACATCGCCTTTCTCGCGACGGGAGAGGGGAAACGCGAGGCCGTGGCACGCGCAATCGCCGGGGACCGCGAGACACCGGCGGCTCTGGTGAGACCCGTCGGGCAGCTCCATTGGTTCATCGATCGCCTCGCGTCGGCGAGAGGAGCGAACTGATGTCGGCAAACCATTTGGCGACTGCCCGCAGGCCGCCCACCTCCGTCGCCGTCGTCATTGTCATGGGGGTTTCGGGAAGCGGAAAGTCGACTGTCGGAGGGCTGCTCGCTTCGAGACTGCATTGGGAATTCGAAGATGCCGACTGGTTTCATCCAGCGTCCAACATCGAGAAAATGCATCGAGGTATTCCGCTGACCGATGAGGATCGCGGGCCTTGGCTCGACGCGATAGCCGACTGGGTCGACGCGATGCGACAATCGGCCCGACATGGTGTCATCGCATGCTCCGCGCTGAAGCGCCGCTATCGAGATGTACTGATCGGCGACCGCGACGACGTCCGCCTCGTTTATCTCAGAGGTGACGAAGCCCTGATTGCGCGCCGTATCGCTACCCGGCATGAACATTTCATGCCGCCGAAGCTCTTGCACAGCCAGTTCGAAGCGCTCGATGAGCCTGGACCGGACGAATACCCTATCGTGGTGTCTATCGAACCGCCACCGCGCGAAATCGTGGCGCAGGTTGTCGCGGCGTTGGAAGCCGCCGGGATGGCGCGACCTCAGAACCACGTCACCGCGCGATGACAGGTTTTGATTCTTATCCCTGCGCCTGCTGTGACATATCGGCTACGGTCACGTCGATCTGTCGCGACTGACCGTCACGCGTGACCGTCAGTTTCACGGCCTTTCCGACGCCGGTCCGCTCAAGAATAACGGCGAGATCGGACATGCTGTGCACCGGCTCCCCGTTCGCCGCGGTAATGATGTCGGCAACCGTACCACCATTGACTTCGGCGCCTCCGAGCCCTGCTTTTGCCGCGGGCGATCGTGGCAACGTTCGCACAATAACGATGCCGTCGATGTCGATGCGCGCCGCGGCCCGAAACGCTGGTCGACGGTCGCAGGAATCAGTGGATTGCGTGGAGGATGCCGGAGCAGCAGACCGGGTTGCCAAGTCAGTGAGCTTTCTGGGCAACGGCAGGCGCTGGTCAATTCAATAGCTGGTCGGCCAGTTCGCCAGTTGATGACGCCCTACGATTCCGGAGCCGCAGTGGACGTCGAGCAGCCGTCGCAGGGCGCTGCGGGTGTCGCGCGGATCGATGACGGCATGGGCTTCGTAGAGTGCGGCGAGCGCCCAGGCTGAGCTGTCCTGTTCGATTTCCTGTCGCAGCTTGTCGAAGCGCTCGGGGTCGTCCTCCCGCTTCAACCCGTGAACGATATTGACGCCCACGGAAGGGGCGACGAAGCCAAGGTCGGCCGTTGGCCAGCAGAGTACCTCGTCGGAATTTCGACCGCCGCCCATGTTGAGATAAGCCTGCCCGTAGCTCTTGCGCAGAATGACCGAGATCTTGGGTACGGTGACGAGGCTGACGGCGTTCATCCAGTTCATGATGCGGCCGGGCGCCCAGCGCTTCTCGCCTTCCGCTCCGATCATGAAACCGGGTTGGTCGACCAGAAAGATGAGCGGGATGTTGAAGGAGTCGCACAGAACGAGGAAGCTTGTCGCCTTGCGCATGGCGTCGACGTCGATCGCGCCCCCTTTGAACTTCGGGTTGTTGGCGATGATCCCGACCGAGCGTCCGTCGAGCCGCGCGAGGCCGGTGGCAATGGATTTGCCGAACCGCGCCTTGAGCTCGAAGAAGCTGTCGTGATCGACGACGCAGCGGATGATCTCGCGCACGTCGTAGACTTTGCTCCGCTCGGCGGGCATCAGGTCGAGGATCCCGTCGGTCCGCTCCTCCGAGCCTTCGGCAACGGCATGGCGCGGCGCCGGCTCGGCGCTCGATCTCGGCAGGTATGCGAGGAATGTCCTGATGGTGGAGAGCGCCTCCGCATCGGTGTCTGCGACGGCATCGATCAGCCCGGTCGTTTCGGCGTGCAGCCGCCAGCCACCGAGCTCCTCGGAATCGACCTGCTGGCCGATGGCGAGCGAGATCACGCGCTCACTCGCAACCGCCATCGTCGCGCCTTTGCGCATCACGGCGAAATCGGACAGGCAGGTGTACCAGGTCGAGGAGCCGTAACAGTCGCCGAGCAGCGCTGAAACCCACGGTGTTTCACGACAGCGCCGGTATTCCGCCGGATCCTGCCCCAGAATGGCGCGCCCGGCCGCGCCCATACGGTCGGGCAATCGGGCGCCGGCGGATTCGCCGAGAAAGACGATGGGCAGGCCGCGTTGGGTCGCGACCTCGCGAACGTGGCGGATCTTCTTGCCGTTGATTGCGCTCGACGACGCACCGAGCACAGTGAAGTCGTTGGAAACGACTGCCACCTCGCGCCCGTCGATGCGTCCGTAGCCGGCGACTTTCCCGTCCGCGGGAGTGCGCTCCGCCATCTCCTTGCGAAAGCTGCGGGCATGCATGCCCAACTCGACGAAAGATCCGGCGTCGAGCAGGGCATCGAGGCGCTCGCGGGCGTTGAGCAGGCCCTTTGCGCGGCGCTTGGCGAGCTTATCCGGACCGCCCATGGCGAGGGCGTGCTCGGTCCGCTTGCGCAATTCGTCGAGCTCGGTCTCGAAAGGCACGCCGTCTCCCTTGCCTTGTCGTGTCATTCGGCGTGAATCCTTCCCTCGGCGGCAAGCTTCCTCCAGCGCGAAATCTCGTCGGCGATGAGCGACTTGAGATCGGCCGGCGGCCCGGGCGTCACCTCGGCGCCCTCGCGCGCGAAAGCCGCCTTCACCTCGTCGTCCTCGAGCGCCTTGTCGATGGCTGAGTTCAGGGTGCCGATCGTCGTCGCGGGCGTCGCTGCGGGAGCGAGAACGGCCCACCACTGATAGAGCTCGTAGCCCGGTGCGATGCTCTCGTCCAAGGTCGGCAGGTCCGGCAACGCGATCGATCGGCGCCTGCTGGTGACAGCAATGCCGGTCACCTTGCCCCCCAGGATCTGTGCCATCATCGCCGGCATGCTGCCGACGATGACATGCACCTGGCCGGCGATCAGGTCGTTGAGGGCGAGCGGTACGCCGCGATAGGGCACGTGGGTGAGGTCGATGGCGGCGGCGCTCTTGAGCATCTCGGCGCCGATCTGGTTGATGCTGCCGTTCCCGGCAGAGCCGTAGTTGAGCTTGCCCTTGTTGGCGCGTGCGTAGGCCAGAAAGTCGGCGGGCGACTTCACCGGAATTGTCGGCGCGGTCGCCAGCACCAGAGGCGATCGGCCCAGCAGCGCGACCGGGGCGAAGCTCGCCTGGGCGTCGAAAGACTGCTTCGCCTGCAGGACGGCGTTGATGGTGAACGTGCTCGAAATGACGATGAGCGTGTAGCCGTCCGGCTCCGCCTTGGCGACACGCGTGACGCCGATCGATCCGCTGGCGCCGCTCTGGTTCTCGATCACCACCGGCTGCCCGAACGCCTTCTGCAGGCGAGCGCCGATGACCCTCGCGATCACGTCGTTCGAGCCGCCGGCGGCGAACGGCACCACGAGGGTGATCTGGCGGGTCGGAAACGGCTGCGAACCGGCCGGCGACACCGAGAGTGCGAGAGCGGCGCAGAGGAGACGCGCGGTGAATCTCATGATCGATGTTCCAACGCGGTTCGGGTGCATTGGTGCCTCGATTGTCCGCTCATGGTGTCTCGGGCCCCGCGGCGGCGCGCGCCTTGCGGGCGCGACGCGCATCCTGCGCGATCGGAACGACGAACATCAGGGCGGCGAGGACGAGGCACACCGCCGAGATCGGGCTCGCGAGAAATACGCCGGGATCGCCGCCGCTCTGCAGCATGGCGCGGCGGAAATTCGATTCCATCATGTTGCCGAGCACGAGTGCGAGAACGATCGGGGTCGGTCCGATGCCGGCCTTGCGCAGCAAATAGCCGACGATCCCGAAGAATATCGCGGTGTAGACGGCGAAGATGTCGCCCGCTTCCGCATAGGTGCCGAGCAGGCAGATCGCCGCCACCAGCACTGCGACCACGCTCGTCGGAATGAGGGTCAGCCTGATCCACAACTGCGCGCCCCACAGTCCCAGCATCACCATGAAGGGCATGCCGATGAAAAGCGCCATGTAGATCGAAAGCGGAATTTCCGGGTGCTTGGAGAACAGCAGTGGCCCAGGTTGGACGCCGTGGATCGTCAATGCGCCGATCAGGATCGCGACGCTTGCCTTGCTCGGGATGCCGAGCGCGAGCATCGGTGCGAGCGCGCCGGGAATGCAGGCATTGTTCGCGGTCTCGGAAGCGACGACTCCGGCCGGGTTGCCCTTGCCGAAGCTGTCGGGGTCCTTGGACAGGCGCTTTTCCAGAACATAGGCGGTGAGCGAAGCGATGGTCGCGCCGGCTCCCGGCACCACGCCGATCGCGAAGCCGACCAGCGTCGAGCGGATGAGCGTCCAGCGGTACGGGATCAGCAGAGAGAGCTGACCCGACAGGCCGGGCATCTCCTGCAGCGGCTCCGGATTCTGGTTCGACGTTTCCAGCATCTCGAACACTTCCGACAGCGCGAACAGTCCGATCAGCGCCGCGATGAAACTCACCCCGCTCAGAAGATCCGGCGTGAAGACGTAGCGTGTCGATCCGTCCACGGGATCGATGCCGATCGTCGTGAGCAGCAGGCCGAACAGGAGGCCGATCGTGCCGCGAAGCAGCGAGCCGCTGGCAAGGCACGAAATGAGGCTCAGGCCCAGGACGGCCAGTGCGAAATAATCGGCCGGCCCGAATGCCAAAGCGAACGAAGCGATGCTCTGGGCGGCGACGATGAGCATCGCCGTCGAGATGATCGAACCGAACGCCGAGCCGAGGATCGACAGCGTCAGCGCCTGTCCGGCCTCGCCGCGCATCCGCATCGGATAGCCGTCGAGAGCGGTGATTGCGGCCGACGGTTCGCCCGGCGTGTTGCAGAGGATCGCAGGAATGGCGCCGGAATATTCCGATGCCATGTAGAGCGTGACCAGCATGACGATGGACACCACCGGCGAAAGGCCGAACGTGAAGGGGATAAGCAACGCCATTCCCATGCTGGCGGACAGGCCCGGCAGGGCGCCGACCGACGTAGCCGACCAGCACGCCCGCCATCAAGGCGGTGGCGACCTGCCACGAGCCGAACAGCGCGAGCGCCTGCAGGAAGCCGCTGCTCATTTGACGACCGTCACGGGAGCCGCACGCCTAAAATCATCTCGAAACCGACCTTGGCGAACATGAGAAATCCGGCTGTCAGGACCACGATGCCGAGCGGCTTGCGATATCCCGCGACGACGAACAGCGCCGGCATCCACAGCGCCGAGCCGATGTAATACCCGAGATTGCTCATCAGCACCGGAAAGAGGACTACGAGGCCCATGCCTGCGAGCACGTGGCCGGGGCGCGAGGTGACGCTCAGAATGTTCGGCCGGTGGCCGGACAATGACATGATCGCCCGCACTGCGAGCATGGCCGCCGCAAAACCGAGCAGCACGGCGATGCCCCGCGGAAAGGTCGCGGCGCCGATGCCAGTGGAATCGGCCTCGTCGAAGTCGGCCGCGCCGAACCAGAACACGGCCGCGACGACCACGAGCGTAAGCCCAACCGTAAGGTCGATGACGGCGGCGCGGACGACGAGCCGATCGATCGAAAGGCGCGGCTGGTTTTCGGGGGCGACCGGAGAGGGGTTGGACATATCCTTGCGGCGAATCTGGCGGATCGTGTCTAGCGGACGAGGTTGAGAGTCTGCATCCACTCCTTCGTCAGCTGGTCCTGCTTCCTTGCATAGGCGGTGAATTCGGCGGGATTCATGAGGTCGACCTCGAGCGAGGCTTCGTTGATGTACCTCTGCATGTCGTCGCTGCGGATCACCTGCGCTACAGTCTCGTAGAGCTTTTGCTTGATGGCCTCCGGCATTCCCTTCGGACCGATGATGCCGCGGAACTGCTGCCAGCTGGTGTCGACGTCGAAACCCTGTTCGCGCAACGTCGGCACGTCCGGCAACTTGGACATGCGTTTCGCCGTCATCGTTCCGATCACCCGCAGGTTGCGCGCTTCGACGTGATCCTTGACGAGATCGAGGTAGGCAATGGTGACCTGGCCATGATGCCCGAGCACGGCCGTGACGGCGTCGCCCACGCTGTCATAGGGAACCCAGTTGACGTTGGTCTTTGGCAGGCCTGCGGCCTTGGCGTACATTTCCCAGGCGAAATGGCTTCCCGAGCCGCGAACGAAGCCGGCGACGACGAATCCCGGCTTGGCGCGGATCGCGTCCGCCAAGTCCTTCATGCTCTTTATCGGGCTGTCGTTCGGAACCACGAAGAGATAGGGCTCCTCGACGAGATTGGCGATCCAGTCGACACTCGCAACGTTGAATTGCTTCAGCGTCTGATTGAAGGCACCGATATGCGACGATGTCACCGCGGCGATGGTGTAGCCGTCCGGTTTGGCGCGCGAGAGCTCGAACATCTGCTGGGCGCCGCGTCCGCCCGGCTTGTTCTCGACGATGACAGGCTTGCCTAGAATCTTCTCGAGGCCGTTGCCCAGCTTGCGTGCCATCACGTCGGTGGCGCCGCCCGGCGAAACGTGGAGGAGGTAGCGGATCGGCTGTTCGGGGTAGGCGCCTTGCGCCAGCGCGCCTGAGACCGGCAGGATCGCCCGCACGATCATCGCGCACACGGCCATCGCCGACACGATCGTCGCCCATCCCGTCAACGAAGCCACGACCGATCGCGCTCTCATCTTGGACTCTCCACCCGTGCGGTCTTGTCGGATTGCCTCGGCCGACGTCGTTGCGCGGCGCATGCATCCTGACGCGTCCGGGCATGGCCCGCAAGCTTGCCCGTGCCGCACCGACTCCCTATGATCCCGCCCGAGTTCTGCATGACCATCCCTGACGCGACGACAAACACAGCAACCGCGCCGCAGATCATCGCCGAGGCGCGCGGGCAGGGGCGGATTGCGCTCGACGAGACGGCTGGCAAACGCCTGCTTGCGAGTGCCGGGATTCCCGTTCCGCGTGGCGTCGTGGTGCGGGATGCAGCGGAGGCCGCGGTCAAGGCCGCCGAGCTCGTCGCGCCGCTCGTCGCAAAGGTCGTCTCCAGAAACCTGCTCCACAAGAGCGATGTCGGCGGCGTGCGGCTGGGCCTTCCCGACGCGGCGGCGGCTGCGAGCGCGATTGCAGCGATGAATGCGGTTCCTGCCATTGCGGCGGCCGGAATCGACGGCTGGCTCATCGAAGAAATGGCTCCGAAGGGGCAGGAAGTCGTGATCGGCGGCTATCGCGACCCGCAGTTCGGGCCGGTGGTGATGGTGGGCCTCGGCGGCATCTTCGTGGAAGTGCTCAAGGACGTCGCCTTCCGCATCTGCCCGATCGATGTCGACGATGCTCGCGACATGCTCGGCGAGCTGCGTTGCGCCGCATTGCTCGACGGCGTGCGCGGGCAGCCGCCGGTCGACAAGGCGGCGCTGATCGATGCGTTGCTGAAAGTCGGTGGCCGCGACGGCCTGCTGATGCGGCTGGCGTCAGACATCGCCGAACTCGATATCAATCCGATCGTGGTGGGCGAGTGCGGGCTCGTCGCCGTCGATGCGCGCGTCATCCTGACCAAACCACATCTCGGACACCTCGCGCCGAGCAGGACGCCTTGCGACGATTTGCCCGTGCTCGAGCGCTTCCGTCCGCTGTTCGAACCGAGGACGGTCGGCGTGCTCGGCGCCTCCGCGAAGGGCGGCATTGCGCTCGCCAACACGTTCATCCGCAGGATGAAGGCGTTCGGGTTTTCCGGCGATCTCTATCCGATCCATCCGGAAGCGGCGGAAATCGAGGGGCTTCCGGCGTATCGGAGCATCGCGGCGACACCGCGACCGATCGACTATGCCTTCGTCGCCCTCGGGGCCGAGCGCATCGCTCCGCTTCTCGCCGCCGCCGACGGTCACCTGCGCTTCGCCCAGGTGATCTCCAGCGGCTTTTCCGAGGTCGAGGGCGGCGGCGCGCTGGAGCGCGATCTCGTCGAGAAGGCTCACCGCGGCGGCGTCCGCGTCGTCGGTCCAAACTGCCTCGGCACCTATTCGCCGCGCGGCGGACTGACCTTTCCCGACAACGCACCCCGTGACGTCGGCTCGATCGGCATCATTTCCCAGAGCGGCGGCCTGACGACCAACATGATCAAGCGCGGGCAGGTGAAGGGGGTGCGGTTCAGCGGCGCCGTCACCGCCGGCAATTGCGCCGACGTCACCCCCGCCGATCTTCTCGAATTCTACCTCGCTGATCCGCTCACCCGCGCGATCGGCTGCTACCTCGAGGACATCAAGGACGGACGGCGCTTCTTCGATCTTCTGCGTGCGGCGACAAAGCCCGTGGTGCTGCTGTGCGGCGGTCGCTCTGCACAAGGCAGACTGGCGGCGGCCTCCCACACCGGTGCCTTGGCCGGCGATGGCAGGGTGTGGGCAGCGCTGTGCGCACAGACGCCCTGCGTCGAGGTCGCGACGCTCGACGAATTCGTCGACACGCTCATGACCCTGCAATACGTGACGCTGCGGCCGCAGCGGCCGACGAGACGCGTCGTGATGTTCGGCAACGGCGGCGGCACCAGCGTGCTCGGTGCCGACTTCTTCGCTGCGCGCGATCTCGATGTGTCGCCGTTCGCGCCGGGCGTGCGCGCGCGCCTCGAAGCGCTCGACTTGTTGCCCGGGTCGAGCGTCGCCAATCCGATCGACACGCCGGTCGCGACGCTTCAGGAAAACGGTGGCGAAGCGGCGCGTCGCATCCTCGACATCGTCTATGCGGATGCGGCCCCGGATGCGATCGCGCTGCATCTGAACATGTCGTCGTTCTCGGGCCGGGGTGGCGTCGATCCGATCGACAACATCTTCACCTTCATCGAGGACGCCCTCAACGCCCATCGCGACGCCGCGCATTTCCTTCTTGCGTTCCGCACCGACGGAGATCCCGTGTTGGAGGAACGCAAGCGAAAGTATCGCGAGACCGCGGGGCGGCTCGGCATCCCGATGTTCGACGAGATACCGGAGCTTGCGAAGGCGCTCGCCGCGGTCGCCCATCTCGAACAGCGGCTTGCGGCATCCAAATTGAAAACGCAGCCGCGTTGACGGCGACAAGAAGCGAAGAAAAGGCAAGTCCGACAATGGCGATCATCGACGTGAAGGCGGAGATCACGGGAAACGTCTGGAAGGTTCTGGCGAAGCCCGGGCAGAAGGTCGCGGAGGACGAAGCCATCGTCATGCTGGAATCGATGAAGATGGAGATCCCGATCTCCGCGCCCGAAGCCGGAACGGTGAAGGAGATTCTGGTCGCCGAGGGTGAGGTCGTCACCGAGGGAAGCGTCGTCGGACGCCTCGAGGTGTGAGCACCGCGCCGGTGGCCGGCCGGGTGCTGATCGCCAACCGCGGCGAGATCGCGCGGCGCATCATCCGCAGCTGCCGCGCCATCGGGCTCGAGACGGTTGCGGTCTATTCCGAAGCGGACGCAGGGGCTGCGCACGTCGAGGAGGCCGATCAGGCGGTCCTCATCGGCAAGCCGCGCGCGCAGGAGAGCTATCTTCTGATCGATCGCATCCTGGACGCCGCACGCGCCTCCGGTGCGGGGCTCGTCCATCCCGGATACGGCTTCCTGTCCGAGAGCGCGGTATTCGCCCGGGCGGTCGGGGAGGCGGGACTGGTCTGGATCGGCCCGACGCCCGACCAGATCGAGACCATGGGAGACAAGCAGCGCGCCCGCGAGGCCGCCATGGCCGCCGGCGTTCCGGTGCTGCCGGGCAGCGCCCGATTCGCCGCGGGCGACGTCGCGGGCATCGAGGATGCGGGCCGCGCGGTCGGATTTCCGCTTCTCGTCAAGGCGGCCGCCGGCGGGGGTGGCATCGGCATGAGGCGCGTCGATGCACCGGACAAGCTCGCCGAGGTGGCGGCCGCGACCCAGTCGATGGCCGCCCGCGCCTTCGGCGACGGCACCGTCTACCTCGAACGCTTCGTTCGCGAGGCGCGTCACGTGGAGGTGCAGGTGTTCGGTTTCGGCGACGGGCACGCCGTTCACCTGTTCGAGCGCGATTGCTCGGTGCAGCGCCGCTTCCAGAAGGTGATCGAGGAATGCGTGGCGCCGGGCCTTCCCGACGAGCTGCGGCAGCGGATGGCCGACACCGCGGTCGCGCTTGCACGTGCCACGCGCTATGCCGGCGCCGGCACGGTGGAATACGTCGTCGATGCCGAAACGCTCGACTTCTACTTTCTCGAAATGAACACCCGCATCCAGGTCGAGCATGCGGTGACCGAGATGGTGACCGGCGTCGATCTCGTCGCCATGCAGATCGAGCTCGCGCGCGGCCGCCTCGACCGGATCGAGCAGGCGGGCATCGTGCGCAGGGGATGCGCGGTCGAGTGCCGCCTCTACGCGGAAAATCCGGCCAAGATGTTCATGCCCGCGCCGGGCCTGCTCAGCGTGTTCCGGATGCCGCAGCAATCTGCAACATTACGGATCGACAGTGGTTACCGCGAAGGCGATCAGGTCACGCCTTATTACGATCCGCTCATCGCGAAGATCATCGCATCGGGTGAAGACCGTGCGGCGGCGATCGCCAGCGCGGCCGCTGCACTCAGGGCAACGCGGATCGAAGGCATCAAAACCAATCGCGCGTTCCTCATCGCCTGTCTCGAAGACCCCGTATTCGCCGCCGGCCGGGCGACCACGCGCTTCATCGACGAGCATGGCCAGCGTCTTGTTCAGGCGAGCGGCCTTGTCGGCTGACGCCCGCGCGTGGAACCCGGGCTGAAGGTCAATAGCTCGTCGGCCAGGTCCGCATCAGCTGCTCGCCGATCCCGCCGGTGCGCCGCCGGCGCTGCACGTCGAGCATGCGGATGAGAAAGTCGCGGGTCTCCTGCGGTTTGATGACGTCGTGCGCCGAGAAGATCCGCGCCATGTCCCAGATCTCGAGGTCCTTCTGGATGTGCGCCAGCGCATCCTCGAAGCCTTCGTCGCCGGCGGTCTTGTCGTGCACGATGGCAGTGGCGAACACCGGATCCATGAAGCTTACCTCCGCGGTCGGCCACGCGATCATCGCGTCGTTGTGGGCGCCGCCGCCCATCGCCACATAGGCGCGGCCATAGGCCTTGCGGACGATCACCGTGATCTGAGGCGTGGTGGTGAGGCAGGTGGCATTCATGAAGTTCATGATATGGCCGGGCGCGCCGCGCCGTTCGGCGTCGAGGCCGACCACGAAGCCGGGTGTGTCCATCAGGCGGATGATCGGAACGTTGAAGCTGTCGCACAGCACCGTGAAGTCGACGATCTTGCGGCAGGCTTCGCCGGAAAGAGCGCCGCCGCCGACGGCCGGGTTGTTGGCGACGATGCCGACGCTTCGACCGCCGAGGCGCGCGAGGCCGACGACCGCAGGGCGTCCGAACCGCGCCTTGATTTCGAAGAAGCTGCCGCGATCGACGATGATCTCGATCACCTGCTTCATGTTGTAGACCTGGGTGCGCTTCTCCGGCACGATCTCGAGCAGCTTCTCCTGCGCCTCTCCCGATCCCTCCGCGACCGGAGCGACCGGCGGCAGCTCGCGGTGGTGGCTCGGCATGTATGAGAGGAACCGGCGGATCGCGGCCATTGCCTCCGCATCGGTGTCGACGAAATAGTCGATGAGACCGGTCTGCTCGGCATGGAGGCGCCAGCCGCCGAGCTCCTCGAGATCGACCTTCTGACCGATCGCCATCGACACCAGACGCGGGCTCGATACCGCCATGATCGAACCTTTCTTCATCACCGAGAAATCGGCGCAGCAGCATTGCCAGGCGGACGAGCCGAACGAGGTGTCGAGCGCGGCCGCCGCCCACGGCGTTTCGCGGGTGCGCCGAAACTGCGAGGTGTCGTTGCCGAGCAACTGGCCCATGCCCTTCGAGCCCATGGCGTCGGGGAGGCGGGCGCCGGTCAATTCGCCGATATGCACGAAAGGCAGGCCGCGATCGGTGCAGGTGCGGCGGACATAACCCATCTTGCGCGAGTTGGTCGCGCTGGTGGACGAGCCCTTCACCGTGAAATCGTTCACCACCACGCCGACGTCGCGACCGTCGACGCGTCCGAAGCCGGTGAGCTTGGCATCGCGCGGCGTCTCCTCGGTCGTCATATCGATCGCCGAGGCCCCGAGCAGTCCGACTTCGATGAAGCTCCCGGGGTCGACGAGCGCATCGAGCCGCTCCTGCGCACTGAGCTGACCGCGCTTCTTGCGCTGGGCGAGCTTTTCCGGTCCTCCCATCCCGCGCGCGGCGTCTCGACGGTTGTCCAGTTCCGCAATGAGCCGCTCGTGAGCCATCGGACGCAGTTCTCCCGTTATCATTATCCGAAAGTGGCCGTTTCGACGGTGAAACGCTCGATGGCCGTGCGGTCGAGAGCCGGCGCGTAGCCCTTCGGCAGGACGAGGCTGCCGTTCTCGAAGGGCAGCGGCGTCGACAGCAGCCGCTCTCGTGGCTTGAGAAAGCCGTTGAACTCGCCGGCATTGGTGATCGTCGTGCGCGCTACCGCAGCTTCCAGCCAATTGTGGATCTCGCTGCCCAGTCCGTCGCCGAGCACCGCATCGAGCCCGTTGGCCTTGACGCGCTTCGAGCCCCTCCTTGAGGCGCGACAGGCTGCCGAACCGCTTGAGCTTGAGCTTGCAGTAGCCGACGCCCTTGATCTCCGCCGCGCGATCGATATCGGCCAACGTGCAGATCGGCTCGTCGAGCATCAGCGGAACCTTCGACACCCCTGCGACGGCGGCGTTGGCATCCCAGTCCTTGTCGTCGCAGGGTTGCTCGAAGAGCTCGATGCCGGCCGGATCGAGCGCCGCCGCGAACTTTTCGCCGGATGCCCGCGAATAGGCGCGATTGGCATCGAGCCGCAAGGTGGCGCGCCCCGCAACCGCGCGTTGGATAGCGGCGACCCGCGCGAGATCGCCGTCGACGTCCTTGCCGACCTTCACCTTGAAGGTCCGGAAGCCCATGGCGAGCCAGCTCTCGACCTCCTTCGCGATACCCGCGGGGTCGAGAGCGTTGATCGGCGTGAGCAGTGGCAGGGCGGTCGTCTCGGGCACGGCGAGGTCGGGATGGCGCTCCAGGACCTCGATGGCGGTGACGAGGAGCGTCACCGCCACCTTGCTCTCGCCGAACCGCGCCAGCGCGCGTTCCTTCAGATCGTCGGTGTCGCGGCCGAGCGAGGCCTTGATCGCGTCGTTAAGGAACGCCCAGCCGCCCTCGCGGGTTTCGCTGCTCGAACCCGGCGAGATGTGGCCGTCGGCGAAGCCGTTCCGGCCGTCATCGGTGTCGATCTCGACCAGAAAAGGCTCGAACTCCTCGAAGGTCCGGTAGGAAAGACGATAGGGCTGCACGAGCGGGAGACGAAGCCTGCGCAGCGTGACTTTTGCAACTTTGCTCATGTTCTGTCCGGGTCTCGCGGGGTCGCCGGTCGGCCGGGTGGTGGCTTCGGACCACGCGGGAACTCACGGCGCCTGCGATACAACGGCATCGATATTCGAGCAAGCCGACATGGTCGCTCGGCGTTGACGGCGCTTCGGCACCGGGTAATGTTTTGCCAACGAAGAAAAGTGACATCGGGAGGAATTCGTGGCGAAACGCGTGGATCACACAGGCGTGGATCACATAGGTCTGAGCCGGCGCGGCCTGCTCAAGGGCGCGACCGTCGCCGGCGCGGCGGCCGTGGGTTCGCCACTGGACGCGAAGGCGCAGGCGCCCGCAGCAACCCCGCGCGCCGGGCCCGATCACACCGGCTCCCAACCCCGCCATGGAGAGCGGACATCCGCGCGAGGCGCCCATCGTCCAGGGGAGCTGCGGCTCCGACTACATGGCCGACGTCATCAGGAGCCTCGGCATCGAGCACGTCGCATGCAATCCCGGCACGAGCTTCCGCGGATTGCAGGAGTCGCTCGTCAATTATCTCAAGATCGACTGGCACACCTGCACCCACGAGGAAGCCTCGGTCGCGATGGCGAACGGCTACGCCAAGATCGAAGGCAAGCCGCTGCTGACCCTCGCCCACGGCACCGTCGGCCTGCAGCATGCCTCGATGGCGCTCTACAACGCCTGGTGCGACCGCGCGCCTGTCTACATGATGGTCGGCAACACCGTCGACGCCTCCAAGCGTGCGCCCGGCGGCGAATGGGTGCACTCGGTGCAGGACGCCGGCGCGATGGTGCGCGACTTCGTCAAGTGGGACGACCTGCCGGGTTCGCTCAGCCATTTCGGCGAATCCGCGGTGCGCGCCTACAAGATCGCGATGACGCCGCCGATGGCGCCGGTGCTTCTTGTGCTCGACACCGAGATGCAGGAAGGCCCGATCCCGGAGCACGAGAAGCTCGTCATTCCCAAATTGCCGAAGACCGCGCCGGTGGTCGGTGATCCCGGCGCCGTCGCTGAGTGCGCCCAACTCCTTGTCGATGCCAGCAATCCGGTGATCGTCGCCGACCGCTGCGCCCGCACCCAGGCCGGCATCGACCGTCTGGTCGAGCTCGCCGACGTGCTGCAATGCGCCGTCGTCGACCTCGGTGGCCGCATGAACTTTCCGAGCCGTCACGGGCTCAACCAGAGCGACCGTGCCCGCGCCGTCGTCGCACAGGCCGACGTCATCGTGGGTCTCGAGCTGGAGAATTTCTGGGGCGCCACTCACGCCTTCCACGACAACATCGAGCGCCATTCGGAGACGACGATCAGGCCCGGAACGAAGCTCGTCAGCATCGGCGCGACCCACCTCTTCATCAAGGCGAACTACCAGGACTTCCAGCGCTACACCGACATCGATCTCGTCATCCCCGGCGACGCCGAGGCGACGCTGCCCTACCTGATCGAGGCGGTGAAGCATCGCCTGCCCGCAGACCGCAAGGCCGCGCTCGCCGCACGCGGCGAAAAGCTCGCCGCCGCTCACCGGCAGGCGATCGCAACGCTCAAGCACGACGCGCTCTACGCATGGGACGCGAGCCCGATCGCGACGAGCCGGCTTTCCGCAGAGCTGTGGGAAGCGATCCGCGAGCGAGGATTGGTCGATCGGCGGCATCAGCAGCAACAACCGGCCGCAATGGGCGCAGCGGCTGTGGGACATGAAGAAGCACTATCATCACACCGGCCCGGCCGGCGGTGGCGGTATCGGCTATGGCGCACCGGCGGCGGCCGGCGCTGCCATCGCCAACAAGAAGCACGGCCGCATCACCGTCACCATCCAGGGCGACGGCGATCTCATGTATTCGCCCGGCGTATTGTGGACCTGCGCCCACAGTCGGCTGCCGGTCCTCTACGTGATGCACAACAACCGCTCCTATCACCAAGAGATCATGGGGGTGCAGCGAATGGCGAACCGGCGTCAGCGCGGCATCGATCGCTGCGGCATCGGGGTCAATCTCGATGACCCCTATATCGACTATGCGACCATGGCGAAGGGCCTCGGTGTCGCGTCGTTCGGGCCGATCACCGACCCCAACGATCTCGGCCCGGTGCTCAAAAAGGCGGTGGCGGTGGTCAAGCGCGGGGAGCCCGCCCTTGTCGATGTCGTCTCGCAGGGCCGGTGAGGAGCGATCCATGCGGCAATCATCACTCCCAGCGTTGCTGCTGACGGCGGCGCTCGCTTGCGCCACTTCGGCTCACGGGCAAGGCGCCGGCCCGGCTGGCGACGCCGCCAACGGCAAGCGACTCTACATGGCGATCGGCTGCTACGAGTGCCACGGCACCGTCGGCCAGGGCAGCCGGCCGACGGGCCCTCACATCGCGCCCGACCCGATGCCCTTCGAGGCATTCGCCGGCGCGGTGCGCCATCCGCGCAACATCATGCCGCCCTACACGACGGTGGTGCTGCCGGACCAGCAACTCGCCGACATCTATGCCTATCTGCTGACGATCCCGCCGTTGATCGATCCAAAGGGAGCGGCAATCCTCGATCATTAGCGCGCCCCATGACAACGGGCGCTTATCGGAACGCGCGTTAGTTCAGCTTCTTGATGAAGCCGCTACTCTCGAGGAAAGCCCGGTCCGAGCGGACTTCGTTGGCGACAAGCCGTTGCATCTCTTCCAGCGAGATGGTCACGGATGATTGCAGGTTGATGCGGGAGAACTCCTTCCACTCCCGCGTTTCCTTCACCCTCTTGATCGCCGATGTGAGCGTGTCGACGACCGAGCGCGGCGTGCCGGCCTTCACCATGACGCCGCGCCAGATCGACTCGACGACGTCGAAGCCCTGCTCTTTGAACGTCGGGATATCAGGGAAATACTCGTCGCGTCCGGCGGAGCTGATGCCGAGCAGCCTGATGTCGCCGTTCTGGATCTGCGCCAATGCCGAGCTCGGCGTAATCACCGCGACGTCGATATGGGCGCCGAGCAGGGCGAGCCCCGCCTCCTGCCCGCCCTTGAAGGGAATCCAGTCGGCCCTGAAGTTCGCCTCCTGTTGCAGCCGGTAGAACACGAACTGATGGAATCCGGCGGCCGAGAACCCTCCCACCGTCAGCTTGTCGGGGTGTTCGCGAAGATAAGAGACGAGCTCGCCGAGTGTCTTGAACGGGCTGTCGGCACGCACCGCCACCGCCGACGGCTCGGCCTGAATCGCGGGCAGGACTGTGAAGTCTTGCGGGCCGAAAGCGATCCGTCCGGTCGCCATCGTGAACGACATGCTGGAGGTGGTCGAGAGAACATTGTAGCCGTCGGCGGGCTCTCTCATCACTGTCGCCATGGCGGCGGCGCCGGAGCCGCCGGCTCGGTTTTCGACCACGACGGTCTGATGGAATATCTCGCCGAGCTGCTTACCGAGCTGCCGCATCATCACGTCGAGCGGAGCGCCGGCGCTGGTCCAGCACAAGAGCTTCAAGGTGCGTGACGGATAGGCGTCCTCGGCGGCCGCGGCCATCCCGACGGCAGCGGCGAGCGGAACTAGGATCGTGGCAAAAAGGCGATTCATGGATTCCTCCGCGTTCGCCGGTTGTTTCACGGTCGCTTACGGACCTTCTTCATCGATGGTTCTGAAGGTTCGCGCCGGGAATTGCTTTCCCTTCGCTGCCCGTACCGCGGCCTCGTCGACCTCCAGGCCGAGACCCGGGCCTTCGGGCAAAGCAATGTAACCGCTGACCGGCTTGAGCAGGTTCGGACACAGCCGCTGGCCGATCTCCTCGAACGGCAAGAAGTATTCGGTGATAATGAAATTAGGCATGCAGGCTGCTGCATGCACCGTGGCCGAGAGCGAAAGCGTCGTCGAGTTGTAGTTGTGCGGCGACACCGCGACGGCTTCGGATTCCGCCATCGCGGCGATGTACATGAGCTCGAGAATTCCACCGCAGTTGGAGACGTCGGGATTGATGATGTCGACGGCGCGGGCGCGGAACACGGGCCGGAAATCGGCCCGCGTATGCAGCGCCTCGCCCGTCACCACCGGAATGGGGCTCGCATGCCGGACCTCGGCGAGGGCCTCAATATTTTCCGATTGGCAGGGCTCCTCGAACCAGTAAGGCTCGAATTCGGCGAGCGCCCTGGCGAGTTCGATGGCGTGCATCGGCGCGAGACGCCGGTGGATGTCGAGCAGCAGATCGACGTCAGGACCGACCGCGTCGCGCATTGCGCGCATCACTTTCACCGCGCGCCGGATGTGCTCTTTCGGTATAAAGGTCCGCCACGGCCCCGGCACCGGATCGAATTTCATGGCCGTGAAGCCGCGGGCGAGCACCGCCTCCGCGCCGCGCGCATAATCTTCTGGCCTCTGCATCTTGTAGCTCCAGCCGTTGGCGTAGACGCGAATGCGCGAACGGACGGGACCGCCGAGGAGATTGTAGACGGGCTGCCGGCTTGCCTTGCCGATGATGTCCCACAGCGCCTGCTCGATGCCCGAGGTCGCGCAATAGAGCTCGAGCGAGCCGCGGCGCTGGGCATAATCGTCGAAGGCGATCTGCAAAATATGGCGGACCTGAAAGGGATCCCGCCCCACCACATAGCGCCCGAGCTCTTCGACCTGGGAGGCGATTGCGCGGTCGCGATCATACTGGCTGTAGGCTTCGCCCCATCCGACGATCCCGGCATCGGTCTCGACGCGCACGAACACGAAATTCTTGCGCCAGCCGGCGTGGACCGGAAGGCATTCGACCTTGGAAACTTTCATGATTCTCCCAGTGCGGCTCGTATCTGGCTTCTTGTGAAAGAGCGGCCTTGGCGGGCAATATAGCCCGTGACGTCAAGTGTTGCGACCGATTCCGCGGCAGTGCAGGTCCTCGCCGACACGGGATGAGCGGCTGCGCGGTGGCCGGAGGTACCGGAGGTGGCCGGACGCCCAAGGTGCCGTCGACCGAGCTGTCGTCGAGCAGCGCGAGTTGCGGGCGGCACGACGGCACGCACTGACGGTTGCCCCGGTGCGGCCTTCGCGCCTCGCAACATTGTGTGAGATCGCCTCCCGCCTTGCACTCGCCTTCCTACCGGGCGTAAGTGGCTGCATTCGCTGCTCGAGAGAATTCTCGCCCGCGTTGATGTGACTGCTCGAGCGGCGCACGGAGGGAAACCATGCCAGGCAAAACACACCGCCAAGTGCTCATCGTCGGTGGTGGCACGGCTGGAATCACGGTTGCCGCGATTCTCAAGCGCCGCGCGCCACAAACCGACATAGCGGTCGTCGAGCCAGCCCCGGAGCATTATTATCAGCCGGCCTTCACGTTGGTCGGCGCCGGTCTCTATCCGCTCGCGAAGACGCGCCGCCCGGAGCAGAGCTTGATACCCTCCGGCGTCGATTGGATTCGCAGCGCCGCCCGCGTTTTCGAACCCGAGAAGAGCACAGTTCACCTGAAGAACGGCGACGTGCTGTCCTACGACCATCTCGTGGTGTGTACCGGCGTCGGTCTCGACTGGAGCAAGGTGGCCGGACTATCCGAGACCCTCGGCAAGAACGGGGTGTGCAGCAACTATTCGCCAGAGCATGTGACCTATACGCGGGACTGCCTGAAGGCTTGCAGGCCCGGCGCCCGGCTGGTGTTCACGCAGCCGCCGCTTCCTTTCAAATGCCCCGGCGCGCCTCAGAAGATCGCCTATCTCGCCGCCGACGATCTTCGCCGCAGGGGAATCCTCAAGAATTGCAGCCTGGACTTCTACACGCATGCTCCGGCGATATTCGGCGTTCCGTTCTTCGCGCGCGAGCTCGTCAAGATCGCGGCGCGCTACGGGATCGAGGTTCATTACCAGCAGAACCTCGTGGCGGTCGACGGCGCGGCCAAGACGGCCACTTTCGAGATGGTGGGGGAACAGAGGAAGGGCGAGCGCGTCACCGTGCCCTTCGACATGCTGCATGTGACGCCACCGCAAAGCCCGGCCGAGGAAATCCGGTCGAGCCCGCTCGCCAATGCCGCGGGGTGGGTCGAGGTGAACCAGAATACGATGCAGCACGTGCGCTATCCCAATGTCTTCGCGCTCGGCGACGTCGCCTCATCGCCGAATTCGAAGACGGCGGCCGCCGTGCGCAAGCAGGCACCCGTGGTCGTCGCGAACATTCTCAGGCTGATGGCGAAGACGGCAGTCGCCGGCGACTACGACGGCTACGCCTCTTGCCCGCTGACCACGGCGAACGGCAAGGCGATTCTTGCCGAGTTCATCTACGGCGGGAAGGTGACGCCGACCTTGCCGCTCGACCCCGCGAAGGAGCATTGGATCGGCTGGTGGATCAAGCTCACCGGCCTCCCGCTGATGTACTGGCACTATATGCTCAAGGGGTACGTCTGGTTTCCCAAGCACAACACCGCCTTCAAGGGTGACGCGAGCTGAGCGGCGGTGCGGCGCGGTTTTTCGCGGCAACTCTCGCGCGGCGCGGTGGACGCGAGCGGATGCACGGCGCGCGCAGGCTTGATCCGAACGTAACCGGCGCGGATGCGCCGGTCGCGCCCCACAATGCCTGTCTCCAACTCAAAAGTCGGGCGTATCCGCCTCAGGCTGAGGAAACAGGTTCTGATTGAACACGTCGACGTTGTTCTCGGCGCAGACGGTTTCCAGCATCGGGCCGTTGAACTTGAACCACCGCCGCGTCATCGTGAGCGGTGCGTTGAACGTGTCGGGGTCGTCCACTGTCACCAGCGCCGACATTCCCTTGCCGCCGGGCAGGATGGTGAAGCGCTCCACGACGTGCAGCTTCTCGGTGTGCGGCGTGCGGAAATTGTCGATGTAGCTGGTCTTGGTGGAAAGCCCGATGGTGTCGACCACCAGCGTGTCGCCGTTCTCATAATGGCCGATCGATTCGCCGAACCATGACGGCCTGACGTGCTCCGAATGCTGGTCGGTGAGGTCGATGCGACGCACCAGGTGATCGCGCTGCCAGATCATCCACACCACCTTTGGCGTCTGGACGAAATAGACCGGCTCGAAGGGCCATAACAGCTGGCCGGGGACGCCTCCGGGAAAGCACCGCCCTTGCGCGGTGAAGGGAATGTCGCGCACTCCCTTGAGTATCTCCTCGTTGGTCGCCTGGATTTGCGCGGCGGCCCACGGCTTGAGGACGGGGTCTTTGGTGTTGGTGATGCGCTTGGTGGCACCGGTGCCGGCGCGATTTCCGTCGGCGTTGCTCAGGAAGGGATAAGCCGGGTCGTTTCTGATCGGGCCGTGCGCGGCGCCGGCCGGCGGGTCATCCCAATCCTCGATGTTCGACTGCCAACCGAAATCGGCCGAGGCGAAGGGTGGGACGGCAAATTCGGCCCGTGCCGTGCCCGCGGCGAAGGTCATCGCCGTGAGGCAGACGGCGAAACCGGTCGACAGGGCAATGCGGCCGCAGGCGGTTGATTGGTGCTTCGACCCAGGCATCGTTTCCTCCTCGCCGCATCGAGCGGTTCCGGATGGCGAGCTTCCGGCTCGGCCACTCGCGAGAGCGCTCTTCACCTTTTGTGTCGCGTATCCTCGGACCGGTTGACCGGTTTCGAGCGCGGTTTGAGCTATCATGGCACGGCACCGCCGTACCGACTACCGGGTGCCCATTGACGGCAACGTCGCAGGGCGGTCTGCTGTTTCGCCGGGCGCCGCGCCGCACAAAGCGCGGTGTCATGAAACCGCGGCCCCTCCTGGTTCACTCAGCTATGACCCTAGCACCGCTCCTCGATGCCTCGCCGCAGATTCGGGTGCACGCCTTCGCCGCCATAGCGGCATTCGGGCTCGGGCTCGTGCAGCTTTCGGCGCCGAAGGGAACGTTGCCGCATCGCACGGTCGGCTGGGCCTGGGTAGCGCTGATGTTCGCCGTCTGCATCAGCTCCTTCTTCATCCACCAGATACGGATGTGGGGGCCGTGGAGCCCGATCCATCTCCTGTCGATCTTCGTGTTGATCATGCTTCCGATCGCCGTCATGGCGGCTCGGCGGCACATGGTCGCGAATCATCGCCGGCATATGCTCGGGCTCTTCCTCGGCGCGCTGGTGATCGCCGGGGCCTTCACGTTCTGGCCCGGCCGCATCATGCATGCCGTGGTGTTCGGGACCTGAGCGCGCGCAGAGGGGCGAGGAGCGGCTACGTCGCCATGCTACATGGGCTGCTAGTTTGGCAGCGCGACCGGCGCCGGCGCGGCTTTGCCTCGGATCAGGTCGGAGCCCTTCTCGGCGATCACCATGGTTGCGGAATAGGTGTTGGCCGACGGCATGCTCGGCATCACCGAAGCGTCGATCACGCGCAGGTTCTCCAGCGCCGTGAACCCTGAGCTCATCGCTGACCACGCTTGATTTGTCGGCGGCAGGTCCCATACGGCAGGTGCCGATCAGGTGCCAGACCGTGCCGCCGTACTGGCGAGCCCATTGCAGGACTTCGTCGTCGGTGCGCACGTCGTCGCCCGGAAACGTCTCGCCGTCCACGAACCGCGACAACTGCGGCGTCCTCAGGAGCCGCCGCGCGAGCGCAATGCCGCCGACCAGCGCCCGCTGATCGGTCTCATGCGACAGGTAGTTCGGCTGAATCGCCGGATCGACGAAGATATCGGTCGATTTCGCTCGCACGTATCCGACGCTCTCGGGCCGATGCTGCCAGACACCGCAGGTCATCCCCGGAAAGTCGTCGAGCATGCCGACGAAGCCGTTCTTGTAGCTCGCCGGCGAGAACACGACCTGGAGGTCGGCGCCGCTCATGTTCGGATCGGACTTCCAGAAGCAATAGCAAAGCGAAGGGCTCACGCCGATGACGCTCGGTCTGCCGGTGAGCCAGCGCAGGATCTGGCCGATCAGCGCGGGGCCGCGGGTGATCTCGTTGATGGTCTTGGAATTCTTTGCGCGCGCCACGAGGCGGACAGAGCAATGATCGCGGAAGTTTTCGCCGACCGCCGGCAGGTCGTGAACGACCTCGACGCCGAGGCTCTTGAGCAGGCTGCCGCTGCCGACGCCGGAGAGCTGCAAAAGGCGCGGCGAGTTGACGGTGCCGCCGCTGATGATGACCTCCTTGCGGGCCTTCACTTCGTGGATGGTCCGGCTGCGCTCATCGATGTAGCGCACCGCCACGGCCTTCTTGCCCTCGAACACGACCTTGAAAGCACGCGCATGGGTGCGAAGGTCGATCCGCCCGGACTTCTTCACGGCCGGCAGGAGATACATCCGGCCCGCACTGCGGCGCAGCCCCTTGTGGATGTTGCGCTGGAGATAGCCGGCGCCGGGCTGCGACGCGCCGTTATAATCGGGGTTGCGCGGAATGCCGAGGCCGGCGGCCCCGGCGAGGAACGCCTCGCAGATCTCGTGCTGCCAATCGAGGTCGGTCACCGGAATATTGCCGTCGCGGCCCCGATAGAGGTCGTCGCCTTCGCCGATCCGCCGCTCGAACCGCTTGAAGTAGGGCAGGAGGTCGGCGTAGCCCCAGCCTGCATTGCCGCGCTGCGCCCAGCTGTTGAAATCGTCGGCCTGACCGCGGTTGATGATCATGCCGTTGATCGAGCTCGATCCACCGACGGTGCGCCCGACCGGTATGATGACCGAACGTCCGTTGACGTTGGGTGACGGCTCCGTCTTGAACTGCCACGTGTAGGCTTCATTGAACATGATTTTGATGAAGCCGGCCGGGATGTGAATATACGGGTGCCGATCGGGCGGACCGGACTCCAGCGCGCAGATGGTAACGCCCGGGTCTTCCGACAGGCGAGCAGCGACGATAGACCCCGCGGCGCCGGTCCCGACGACCACGTAATCGAAGGTCGATGTCGATTGTGGTTGTTGATCAGGCGTCATCTGGATGTTCGCCCCTCCGCGCGGACCGGAGAGAGCTGGATTAGTTGTTGGTCTGGCTCTCGCGCTGCAGACGGCGCACGTCGTCTCAGGCGTTGGCTTCCGGCGGGAGGAATTCCACCTCGTGTCGCGACGAGATTTTTACCACCTCGGCCGGATCGGCGACGTTGTGGATATTATTGAAGAGCGCCTCGAGCATCCGCGCCGGCGATACCCAGAAGAGCGCCCGAGCCGGTTTGTCCGACTTGTTGAAATAGCCGTGGGGAATGCCGCGCGGCAGCCGCACCAGATCGCCGGCCTTGGCCTGCACCCATTTCCCGTCGAGCTTGAGATCGAGCACGCCTTCCTGAACGAGAATGAATTCGTCCTGCGTCGGATGAATGTGCACCGGAACGAACTGGCCGGGCTCGCTGTTCGTTTCGAATGCGAACGTCGATTCACAAGTGGCTTTTGGAAAATAGACCTGGCCCAAGATATTCCAGGACTTCCCGGCGTAACCAGAACCGCGCTCGGTGATGCCCTTTTCCAGATCGGCCACTTGATCCTCCATATCATCGCTTCAGGTTGGTTTGCTCAGGCTAGCACGGAACGCGCCCCGCGCGATCAGGACGTCGCGAATCGCAACCCGCCCAGGTCGTTGGCGCGTTTTCACCGCGCGGCAAGCGCGTCATATCGACCGCGGGACCGGCTGGCGGTTCCCAAAAGTGCTCTTTGCGCAACAGTCCGCGAAATTCGTACGCGCGATCTAGCCGCGCGCGGAATTCGCCATGAGCTACGCCCGGAAACCCCACGATTGAAGACCCAATACTCGTGTCTCTTGAGGCCGGATTCACTCTTTGGGGACCTATCGATCAATGACAACCATCGCCCTCGTCGACGACGACAGCAATATCCTGACCTCCGTCTCGATGGCTCTCGAGGCCGAGGGTTATCGCATAGTGACTTATTCGGATGGCGTGTCGGCGCTCGACGGCTTTTATCAGAGCGCGCCGGATCTCGCGATCCTGGATATCAAGATGCCGCGCATGGACGGCACCGAGACGCTGCGTCGCCTGCGTGAAAAGTCCGACCTGCCGGTGATCTTCCTCACCTCCAAGGAGGACGAAATCGACGAATTGTTCGGCTTCAAGATGGGTGCCGAGGACTTCATTCGGAAACCCTTCTCGCACCGCCTCCTGGCGGAGCGGGTGAGAGCCGTGCTGCGCCGGTTCGGGAGCAAAACCGCTTCCGTCCGAGAAGGAAACCGATGCCGCCAAGGTACTGGAGCGCGGCCAGCTCCACATGGACCCGGAGAAGCACCTCTGCACGTGGAAGGGCAAACCCGTCGCCCTTACGGTCACCGAGTTCCTCATCCTTCAGTCGCTCGCCGCACGCGCCGGCGTGGTCAAAAGCCGAAATGCGCTGATGGATGCTGCCTACGATGATCAGACTTATGTCGATGATCGAACCATAGACAGCCACGTCAAACGCTTGCGCAAGAAATTCAGGCAGACCGACGATGCCTTCGACATGATCGATACGTTGTATGGAGTAGGCTACCGATTTAAGGAGTAGCGGAATTTCCATCTTCGCTCGGCGGCTCCGGTTTCCAACGATCCTTGCGGGATCGGAGCCGCACCAGGAACGTGTGCGCTCTCGGTCTCAGGGTCTGGTCCCCGCAGGAGGGATCACCGAGGTCTGCATGCCGAAACTGTCGAGGGTGCGGCGCACCAAACCTGACGCCTTCGCCTCTTCCACGAAGGCGCTCGCATAGGCCAACGCGGCGGGCCGATCCTTCGGCACCGCAACGGCGACGTACGAATTGAGATAGCCGCCGTCCAGCACGCGAGATCCCGGCAGCAATTTGGACAGCACCACCAGTGATTCGCGCGAGCCGCCGGTGACGTCGACTTTGCCGGCGCGCAGCAATTCGAATCCTTCATCGGTGGATTTGACGAGGCCGACCGTCACGTTTTTCAGAAATCGTTGCGCCGCACGCGATGATGCCGTGTTCTCGACGCCGACGACCTTCGTGCCGGGCTTGTCCACGTCGGCGAGTGTCCGGATCGGCGAGCCCGGCCCGACCATCCAGGTGCTCTGCAGGACGATATGTGCCGCACCGAAGTCGAGCTTTCGCTTGCGCGCTTCGTCGACCGGCATGAATGCGACATCCCACGCTCCCGTCGTTCCAGCGTCGGTCAGGTCGCCGGAGTTCAGGTAAGTTACCCACACCACCTCGACACCGAGCACGCGCGCCAGCGCCGCGCCGAGATCGGCACCGATCCCCCGCGGCTGGCCGCTTGCAGGGTCGATCGCCACATTGCCCGTTCCCGGCGTCAGGCCGGCCGCAACCCCGACGCGCAGCTTGCCGGTCGGCGTCAACTGCTCGCGTACGGTCGGATCGACCGGCTGCGCATGCGTAGTCACGGCGGATACAACGATGACGATGAGCGCGAGTGCGCCGGCGGCGAGCCACAAACTACGATCCAAAAGCATCTATTTCCCCCACAACCGCCCCGACGCCATCCGCGCGCCCTCGACGAGCGCGGCGAACTTCGCCCACACGATCGACGGGTGCACCTCGTTCGAGCCGGCGAACGAGGCAAAGCCGCAGTCGGCACCGGCGATCACCCGCTCGCGGCCGACCACGTCGGCAAAGCGCGCAATGCGCTGCGCCACGAGCTCAGGATGCTCGACGAGCACGGTCGACTGGGTGATCACACCGGGGATGAGCACCTTGTCGTCGGGCACGCGGGCGCGCCGCCACTCCTCCCACTCGTGCTCATGGCGCGGGTTCGCCGCCTTCGAACGAATAGCCGCCGGCACGCACCTTCAGGATGACGTCGATGATGTCCCTGAGCTGCATGTCGTGGACGCGCGGGCCCATGTTGATGCTGTAGCAGGTATGGAAGCGGATACGGTCGGCGGGAAGGCCGGCGATGGCTGTGTTGAGGGCCTCGACGCGCAGCTCGGCCCATTTGCGGCAAGCGGCGATGTCGAGCTCGGGGCGCATGATGTAATAGGTCACCAGGAACGGATCGTCGATCTGCAGCAGGAAGCCGGCGTCGATGATCGCCTTGTATTCTTCGCGCATCGCCTCAGCGATGGCGAACACGTAAGCCTCGGCGGTCGGATAATATTCGTTGGGCGTCGTCGTCTCGATGTTCGAGGGCGCGATGGCGGGAACGAAGGCTTCTGTCGCACCCGCGCCTGCGAGCGCCGCCTTGAGCGCGTCGAGATCGAATCTCAACGCATCGTGGCCCTTGTATTTGATCGGACCGGTGCAGACCATCAGCGCGCGGCGGCGGCGCGCGCTCACCTGCTCCGCCACCGCCGACTGGTAATACTCCGGAAAATCCTGGGTCTCGCGCGTGTTGGAGAACGGGCTCGGCCGCGTCCCCTCGCGTTTCTCGAGGCCCGCGAGCCGCTGCGTCGCGTACGTGATGAAACTCGGCTTTCCCATCTCGCCGTCGTTCACGACGTCGAGACCGGTCGCAACCTGCTGCTCGACGATGTCCGCTACCGCCCGCCGCACGCGCTCGCCGTAAGCCTTCTCGTCGACCGGTTCGCCGTCCATCCTCGCGAGCATCATCTCGAAGAGGTCGTCGGGCCGCGGCAGGCTGCCGACATGGGTGGTGAGGATGCGGTCGGTGCTCAGCTGCATATTTCATTCCCGTGGATTGCAGGGGGCCGGCGCGAAGTCACTTCGCGCGCAGGGCGAGGGCGCGCTCGACGAACGCGTTGTCGTAGGTCTTCGCGAGGTCGATTTTGGCGCGCTTCAACGCGTCGTCGAACATCGCGAGATTGCGATATGTGATCTCTGCCGCCTCGAAGCTGATGCGGCCGTCGGGCGACACGCGCTCGCGATTGCTCTCGATCATGGCGCGGTAGAGCGTACGGTCGCCGGCATAATACTCCGGCGGCACCGTGGCGACGATGTCGTCGGTCGAGGCGTTGCCGAGCCATGCGAGCGCCGCGACGACGGCGTTGACGAAGGCCTGTACGGTCTCGGGGTTGCGCTGCGCGAAGCGGGCATCGACATAGAAGGCGGATGCGGCGAACGGAGCGCCATAGAGATAGTCGAGATCCTCGCGCTTTCGCGTATCGAGGATCGTCTTGATTGCGCCGTCGCGTTGAAGCAGCGAGACGACCGGGTCGAAATTGGCGATCGCGTCGACCCTGCCGGCTTTCACTGCGGCGACCGCCGCGGCGCCACCGCCCACTCCGATGATCGCGACGTCGTCGGCCGTCAGCGACGCCTTGGCGAGCAGCATGCGCAGCCCCATGGCGCTCGCCGATCCGGGGCCGGTGACACCGATTTTCATGCCCTTGAGGTCGCGTAGCGCGTGGTAAGCTCTCTCTTTCGCGATGCCGACGACAAGCCCGAAAGAATTGGCCTGCAACGCGACGGCTTCGATCGCGATGCCTTTGGCCGCCATATAGAGCGTGTGCTCATAGGCGCCGCACACGATGTCGGCACTGCCTCCGACCAAAGCCTCGAGCGCCTTCGCCCCGCCCTGGAAGTCGTTGATCTCGACGTCGAGGCCTTCCTTGGTGAAATAGCCGCGGCGCTCCGCAATGGTCAACGGCAGGTAGGCCACCAGGGCCTTGCCGCCGACGGCAAGCCGGATCGATGGCTTTTCGAGATGAGCGGCATGTCCCGCCGGGCAGAACGCGAGGGCAGGGGCAACGGCGAGAGCGAGCACGGCCGCCAGGGATCGCAAACCGGACATTTCCCCTCCCGTCGCTTTTTCACGACCGACTTTTTCGCGCCCGAACGGCAGCCCGCGGCGCCGACAACAGTTGCTCGGCCTTGCTACGGGTCGATGCGTTCAGGATACTGGCACCATGGGAAAGGTGCCAGCCCCGCTCCAGCGCGGCGCAAGTGCCGTCATCGTTGCGGCAGTTGCATGCGCCGCCGTGTTGCTCCCGACGCCCGGTCGCGCGCAATCCGAGTTTCCGTCGCGGCCGATCAAGCTCATCGTGCCGTTTCCCGCGGGCGGTGGGATCGACACCACCGCGCGGGTGGTGGCGCAGGCCCTTGGCGGCGTGCTCGGCCAGCAGATCCTGGTGCAGAACCAGGGCGGCGCTGGCGGCGCCATCGCGACCGATGCCGTGGTGAAGGCGGAGCCGGACGGCTATACGCTGCTCTATCACTCGACGACCGGTATCGTGCATGCCGCGGTCACCGAGAAGCTCCCCTACGACTGGATGCAGGATTTGGCGCCGGTCTCGATCGTCACGCGCTTCGCGCCGGTCATGATCGTGTCGCCGAGTTTGCCGGTCAAAGACTTGAAGGAGTTCATCGCGCTGCTGAAGGCCAATCCGGGTCGCTACAGCTTTGCCTCCTCGGGCACGGGGACGGCGGTGCATCTTGCCGAGGAGCTATTCAAGCAGAAGGCCGGCGTCGACATCGTGCACGTACCCTATCGCGGCACCGGCGCAGCGATGCCGGACCTGCTGAGCGGCCGGATCGCCATGATGATCGACGGTGTTCCGGCCCAGACCGAAAATATCAGAGTCGGCACCGTGCGCGCGCTCGCGGTGACCACGAGCACACGCTCGCCTTCGATCCCGGACACACCGACCATGAAAGAGGCGGGGCTCGACTACGAGGTCCCGTTCTGGACCGCGGTCTACGCGCCGATCCGCACGCCACAGCCGGTCGTGGAAAAGGTCACGGCGGCCATCGATAAGGCGGTGCACGAGGACGGCGTGGTCAAGCGGCTCGCCGACGTCGGCACCGAGGCGGTCGGGTCGAGCGCCGCCGCGCTCGATGCGCTCACCCGCCAGCAGTTCGCGCTCTATCGGGACATCGTGAGGAGCAATCGGTCGTTGCTCGGGGCGCAGTAGGTCCTTGGGCTGAGCCCATCCAACAACCTCATCCTGAGTTGACCACCGGCGTGGCCGGCGTCTCGAAGGATGGCCCCAAGTGCTGCGGCCTGTGGCGATCCTTCGAGACGCCGTGCATCGAAATTGGCTGTTGCCGATTTCGACACCAATTAACGGCGCCGAAGTCAGGCAAGCCTAACTTCGGCGCACAGCTCCTCAGGATGAGGCATCAATGGCTTTACGGGCTCTCAGCGGGACGCCAACGCCTCGCGCAAGATGCTCGCGTCGATCAACGCCGTGATCGCTTCGCGCGACCGTGGTGGGCGGTTCTGCTTCTCGGCCATCCAGGGCTCCTGCTCGAGCATGGTGGCGAGCATGTCGTCGCTGATCGAGGCCGGGAACCGGAACAGGGGCCAGGTGGTCTCCACGAGCGACAGCGGCACATCGAGCTTCTTGGCCACGAGCTGCTGCGCCGGCTCGGGACGCTCGCGAATGTCTCGTGAGGCCCCGATGATACGCCGCAACAGGTCGATCACCGCCGCGCGCTTCGTGGGATCGGCGAGCACCGCCGTTGTCGTGTTGAGATTGAAGCGCTCCTGGTAGGCGGGTCCGTCGATAACCTGCGCATCGGCGCCCAGTGCCTGGCGGGCTCGCTCGGCGGCCGGCTCCCAGATCGACATCGCATCGACGTCGCCCCGCGCGAGCGCCGCGGGCATGTCGTTCGGCAACATCCCTACGACGGTGACATCCTTCTCCGCCAGCCCGACGCCCCGCAGCGTCTTGACGATATAGAAATGCGCCGAGCTGTTGAGCGAGGTCGCGATCCTCTTGCCGCGCAGGTCCGATGCGGTGCCGACGCCCGCGGAACGGCGCGCGACGATACGGTAGCCGTACTCGGCAACGGTGAGGATGACGCGGATGTCCGGGCGCTCCGTCGACCGCAGGAGCGCCTGGGTCTCCGCATTGGTGACGACGTCGACCTTTCCTTCGGTCAAGGCTGGAATGGCGCCGCCGGTGAGCGTGACATCGACACCGTCGACGGCGAGATAGATCGGCACGGTTTCGATGGTGGTCAGGTTGACGCCGACGCGGAGCTTTTCGGCCGACGCCCGGTCATGCCGACCGAAGATGGCGCCCCCGGCAATGCAAGCCACGGCAGCAACGTACAGCGACTGGCGTCCGAAACGGCCCGTGACTGTCTTCGCGCGTCCAATTGTCCTGCCCAGCATGCTTGCCTCCCAGACGAGCGCCCCGTTTTTTGTGCGGCCAGAGTAACGCCCGCTTTATCGACATGAAATCGCTGAACGGCCCCCTTGCCGGCTGCGCAGTGTCCGGTCTTTGAGGGAAATGGCCCGACGGGTCGCCCTTCTGTCTCGCAATGAGCACAGGGCAGTGCGTCGTAAGCGGCTGAGATAACTAGAGAACGCTCATCGTTTATGCAGTTTTTCTCAAGTGTGGCCTGCCCGCAACAGCTTTCTTGGGATTAAGCCTGTATAGTCGGGACGAGTGAATTTCGTGCCGGGGCACAAGGGGGAGGTCAACGTGAAGAATTTTCTGTTAGCGGGAATTGCGCTCGTGGCGCTCGCGGCGCCCGCCGTAGCGGCGGACATGCCTTTGAAGGCTCCGGCGCCGGTGGCGGTCGATATCTGGTCCGGCGGCTACGTCGGCGCGAACGTGGGATATGATTGGGGTCGCGATATCGTCGAACTCGGTCGGCAGTCCGGGCAATTGCAGCACCGTGGGGCAGCCGGGTTGCAACGCCGCCGCCACTCTAAACTACTACAGCTTCCTCAGCGCCCAGGCTGCGACCTTCCAGGCCTCAGTAAATCACAGTGGCCTCATCTACGGCGGTCAGGCGGGCCACAATTGGCTCCTTCACAACATCGCCTGGACGTGGGACGGCGTGATCGGTGTGGAAGTGGATTTCCAGGGCAAGTCTGACTCCCACAGCTCCACGTATACGAGCGTCACTCCGGCCGCGGCGTTTCCAGCGTTCCCGCTGAACTCAGACGGCTACGTTGAACGAGCGCATCAACGCTCTCGGCACCCTTCGCGGCCGCGCCGGCCTTTTGTGGGGTCCGAACACCCTCGTCTATGTGACCGGCGGTCTCGCCTTTGCCAACGCGCGGTCCAATACCGGCATCGCCCAGAACGTGACTTCGCCCGGTCTCGGGCCTTATGCAACCGCGGGCCAAATCACTCAGGAGGTGTTCGGCCCGACCATCGGCGGCGGCGTCGAGTGGAAGTGGACCGCCAACTGGAGCGTCAAGGCCGAGTACCTCTATGTCGACCTCGGCAACCTGGCGTACAACACCAACGCGCTCATCAGCCCGTTCGCAGGCGCCGGTGGCGGGAATTTCAGCGTCGCGAATGTGAACCAGACGGTACACATCCACGACAACATCGCCCGCGTGGGCGTCAACTACCGCTTCTGGTGAGCTGATCTAATCCTCGGATCGGGGCGAAGTTCGGGGCTGCCGGTTATTTCGGCGGCCCCGAATCTTTTTTGTGCAGCCCCTGCGCGAGTCTCACGGCCGCCGCGGTGTCGTCGTGTTGAAGGCGACGCGCCTGTTCCAGGCAGCCGGCGTTGACGGTGCGGTCCGATGAATGCGTCGCTCCCACCTCGCGCGGAGCGCCAGCGGTTCTTGACGGGATGCCACGCAAGTGCGCGCCGCAGTGCCGGCGCCCTGGAATTCTCACGGAAAATCTAGTAGCCAAATCGGGACCATCACACGCGCGTCACGCGGCCAGAGCTCATGTTCCGGGACCCGGGAGACCACAGGCTCATGGACAGGCTGCCCGATCGGGAGGTGCCGTCAGAGGCCTGCGTCCCGGCGGCGCTCCGGCAATCGAAGCGCTTGCGGGTTATCGCAGGCTTGGCGGCGCTGTCGCTCCTCTCCGGCTGTTCCGGCGGCGTGCTCGACCCCCGCGGCCCGATCGCCGACGCCAACGCGAAAATTCTGCTCAACGCGCTCGAAATCATGCTGGTGATTGTGGTGCCCACGATCGTCGCGGCGCTCGTCTTCGCGTGGTGGTTTCGTGCCTCCAACACGCGCGCCCGCTACCGGCCGGACTGGGTCTATTCCGGCCGCATCGAGCTGATCGTATGGGCGATACCGCTCCTGGTGATCCTTTTTCTCGGCGGCGTGATCTGGATCGGCGCGCATGATCTCGATCCCTTCAAGCCGATCGAGCCGCGGGAGAGAGCGCTCGAGGTGCAGGTCGTCTCCCTCGATTGGAAGTGGCTCTTCATCTATCCCGAGCTCGGCGTCGCCAGCGTGAATGAGATCGTTGTTCCCCTCGACACGCCGCTGCATTTTTCCCTCACCTCGGCGAGCGTGATGAATATGTTCTTCGTTCCGCAGCTCGGCAGCATGATCGCGACGATGAACGGCATGGTCACGCAGCTTCATCTCAAGGCTGACCACGCCGGCAGTTATTTCGGTCAGTCCACGCAATACAGCGGCGACGGTTTTTCCGGCATGCACTTCACGCTGCGCGCGGTGACGCAAGGCGAATTCGATCAATGGATCGCGACCACGCGCCAGAGCGGGCCCGCGCTCGATCTCGAAGCCTATGTCGCGCTCGCCCAACAGAGCGAGAACGTCGCGCCCTACACCTATCGCGAGGTCGAGCCGATGCTGTTTCGCGATCTCGTCACCCAGCAGCTACCGCCGGGCCCCGGTCCGGCGAGCCGCAGCAGCCGGCCCGTTTTCCGTCCTCAGGGAACGCAGTGAATGAACCTGCTCGGCAAGCTCTCCTGGGACGCGATCCCCCTCGATCAGCCGATCCCGCTGGTCGCCGGCGGAACGGTGTTCGCGCTGGTGGGTCTCATTGTCCTGTGGATCATCCTTGCCGGCCATCTGCCCTATCTGTGGCGCGAGTGGATCACCAGCGTCGATCACAAGCGGATCGGCGTGATGTACATACTGCTCGGCCTCGTGATGCTGCTGCGCGGCTTCGTTGATGCGATCATGATGCGTTCGCAGCAGGCGCTCGCCTTCCGCGCGGCCGGCTACCTGCCGCCCGAGCATTACGACCAGATTTTCTCGGCCCATGGCACGATCATGATCTTCTTCGGCGCGATGCCGTTGATGATCGGTTTCATGAACTTCGTGGTCCCGCTGCAGCTCGGCGTGCGTGACGTCGCCTTCCCCACCTGGAACTCGACGAGCTTCTGGCTCACCGCCACCGGCGCGCTGCTCGTAAACCTCTCGCTCGTCATCGGCGAGTTCGCGCGCACCGGCTGGCTGCCTTATCCGCCGCTCTCGGAGGTACGCTACTCGCCCGGCGTCGGCGTCGACTACTACCTATGGGCTCTCCTGATCTCGGGTATCGGCACGTTGGTGACGGGCATCAACTTCGTCACCACAATCCTCAAGATCCGGGCGCCGGGCATGGGCTATATGCGCATGCCGATGTTCTGCTGGACCGCGCTCGCCGCGAATTTGCTGATCGTCGCGGCCTTTCCGATTCTCACCGCGACGCTCGCGATGCTCACCCTCGACCGTTATCTCGGCTTCCATTTCTTCACCAACGAAGCCGGCGGCAACATGATGATGTTCGTCAACCTGATCTGGGCCTGGGGCCACCCCGAGGTCTACATCCTGGTGCTGCCGGCGTTCGGAATCTTCTCCGAGGTGATCTCGACGTTCTCCGGCAAGCCGCTGTTTGGCTACCGCTCGATGGTGGCGGCGACGCTGTTCATCTGCCTCGTCTCCTTCACCGTGTGGCTGCATCACTTTTTCACCATGGGGGCGGGAGCCGACGTCAACGCCTTCTTCGGCATCGCGACGAGCATCATCGCGGTCGGCACCGGGGTGAAGATCTACAACTGGATGTTCACGATGTATGGCGGGCGCATCCGCTTCACGACGCCGATGCTATGGTCGCTTGCCTTCATCGTGACCTTCGTGCTGGGAGGCATGACCGGCGTGCTGCTCGCCGTTCCGCCGGCGGATTTCCAGCTCCACAACAGCCTGTTCCTGGTCGCTCACTTCCACAACGTCATCATCGGCGGCGTCGTGTTCTCCGTATTCGCGGGATTGGCCTACTGGTTTCCGAAGGCGTTCGGCTTCCGCCTTCACGAGGGCTGGGGCAAGGCCGCGTTCTGGTTCACGCTGATCGGCTTCTACGTCACATTCATACCGCTCTACATTGCGGGCCTGCTCGGCATGACGCGCCGGCTGCAGCATTACGATTTCTCGCTGTGGCAGCCTTGGGTGATGATCGCCGCGCTCGGCATCGTCGTGACCATCCTCGCCGTCGTCTGCCAGGTCGTTCAGCTCATCGTCAGCATTCGACGCCGCGAGACGTTGCGCGACGAGATGGGCGATCCCTGGGACGGCCGCTCGCTCGAGTGGTCGACGGCCTCGCCGCCGCCTGCGTTCAACTTTGCAGTGATGCCAAGTGTGAAGGGCGAGGAGCCGTATTGGCAGATCAAGCAGCGCGCCATCGAGACGCAGCACATGTCCGCGGAGCCGGAGTACAAGGCGATCGAGGTTCCGCGCAACAGCCCGACCGGATTCGTCGTTGCTTTCTTTGCTACCCTCACCGGATTCGCGCTGATCTGGCACATCTGGTGGCTGGTCGGTGTCGGTCTGTTTGCGGCGTACGTGGTGTTCGTGTGGTTTGCCTGGCGCGACAAGGAGGAGGACGAAATCCCGGCCGAGGAGGTCGCGCGCATCGATCGGGCGCGGCGAGCGGCTCGCGCCCGCTGGCTCGAGGAGCATGTCCGCCAGGGTGAGCCGGCATGAGCACGGAGACCTTCCGAGAGCCGTTGCCGCCGGCCGCCGATCGCTACGCTGCGGAGCGCGCCGCTTACGACATCACCGGCCTTGGCGGCGGACACAGCTTTGCAACCGGCCATGGCGAGGGTGGCCCGGCCTCGAAGCGCGTCGTCGTCGGCTACGGCTTCTGGATATTCCTCCTGAGCGACATCGTGATGTTTTCCTGCTTCTTCGCGGCCTACGCGGTGTTGCAGACGGCGACGGCCGACGGCCCGTCGGGAAAGGACTTCTTCGATCCGGTGCGGGTTGCGATGGAGACCGGCCTGCTGCTGACCTCGAGCTTCACCTGCGGCCTTTCCGCGGTCGCGACCGAAGCCCGTAGCCAAATATGGACTCAGGTTAGCCTCCTCGTCACCGGCCTTCTTGGTCTCGGATTCCTGATGCTGGAAATGCAGGAATTCGCCTCGCTGGTGGCGGCTGGGGCCGGGCCGCAGCGCAGCGCCTTCCTGTCGGCCTTCTTCACCGTGGTCGGCTGCCACGGCCTTCACGTGAGCGTCGGGCTGTTGTGGCTCGGCACCATGATGGCGCAGGTGCTTGTGAAGGGCTTCCGCCCCGCCATCATGCGGCGGCTCTTGTGCTTCAACCTGTTCTGGCACGCCCTCGACATCATCTGGGTCGCGCTGTTCACCATCGTCTACCTGATCGGACAAGGCCGATGAGCGAAAACCAACACTATGCCGACGATGTCGGTCCCGGCTTCATGGATGCGGCGGATCACAGCGTCGGCGAAGGCATCCGCGGCTACGTGCTCGGCTTCGTCCTCTCTGTCGCGCTGACCGCCGCGTCATTCTATGTCGTCGCGACCGACCTGATCTGGGGACCCGCGATTCCCGTCGCGCTCGCCGTGCTGGCCGTCGCCCAAATCGGCGTGCACCTCGTCTTCTTCCTGCACATCACCACGGCGCCCGACAACACCAACAATATCCTCGCGCTGGCCTTCGGCGTGCTGATCGTCGTGCTGATCATCGCCGGCTCGTTGTGGATCATGGACAATCTCAACCGCAACATGATGCCGAGCATGCCGCTGCATCAGATGATGCAGATGCAGCGGTAAGAACGGTGAACCCGGCCTAAATCGCTTGGTCGACTGGACACGCATCGCCTCTCGCCTCCGCGCCCGCAGTGCCCAGTTGCGGTTCTGCCTGCGCATGACGCTCGTCGTGTTGTTGGCCTTCGCAGTCTCCCGGATGCTGACGATCCCGTTGCACGGGCTCTGGGTCGTGCTCACGGCGGTGGTCGTCACCCAGATGAGCGCCGGCGGATCGCTACGGGCGACGGCCGAGTATATGATCGGGACGCTGAGCGGCGTCGTTTATGCCGGCGCGATCGGCGCGCTCATCCCGCATTCGACGACGATCGAGGAAGCCGGTCTGCTCGCGCTCACCATCGCCCCGCTCGCGCTGATCGCAGCGATCAAGCCGAGCTTTCGCGTCGCTCCGTTCACCGCTGTGTTGGTGCTCCTCATTTCCGGGCAGTTCGACCAGGGACCGATCCAATCGGCGCTCGACCGTCTGCTCGAGGTCGGGCTCGGCGGGTTGATCGCGATGGCGGTCTCGCTCTTGGTGTTGCCGCAGCGGGCCTACAGCCTCGCGCTCGACGCAGCTACCGGCATCCTCAACCGGATGGCCGCGTTCGTCCCGGAACTGCTCGAAGGCTTCTGGCGCAATCTCGATGCCACAGAGGTCGGTCATAGCCAGAACGAGATCGGCCGCGCCGTCATCGCGTTCCAGGCGACGGCGGCGGAGGCGCGAAGCGAGCGGATGGTCAAGCTGCTTCCGGAACCGGACGAGGGACCGCTGTCGCGAACGCTGCTTCGCCTGCGCCACGATCTTGTGATCCTCGGGCGCGCTGCGGCCGTTCCGCTTCCCGAGGTGTTTGCGCAGCGTCTGCACCCGCAGCTCGCGGCGCTCGCCGCCGAGGCGAGCAGATTCCTCCGTGGCTGCGCGACCGCGCTCACCCGACGTCGCAGTCCGCCTTCGCTCGACGCGGTGGATGCCGCCTTGCAGGCCTATGTGTCGGAAGTGGTCGCGATGCGCCGCGAAGGATTGACGCGCGCTCTCTCGATCGAAGAGGCCGAACGGGTCTTCACGCTCGCCTTCGCGCTCGAGCAACTCTATCGGAACTTCTCCGACCTCGAGCGGTGCGTGAAGGAACATGCCGCGCACTATGCGGGAAAGCGGCCGGCATAGCGGGTTTCTTCAGTCTGATGCAATCGTCTGCGCCGCGTGCGATCCTCCCGCCGCTTGACATACGTGCATATACACGTATATGCCCTTTATGCCGATCGGTTGACGGTCGGTCGTGTGGGTCGAGCTGAGGAGGACAGGGCATGGGCATCGCAGGCTGGTTTGAACGCCGCAGCCTCCTGAAGGCGGCGGCCGCCTTGGGTGGGATTTGGACGCTCGCCGCGCGGAGCGAGACCGCCGCAGCGCAAGCGGCTGACGAACATGTCGCAGAGACGAAAATGGCCGACATCCCGCTCAGTCCAACAGCGAAGATCACCTTCGAACGCCGTGGGCAGATCGTGCTGATCGGGATCAATCGCCCGTACATCTATAACCGGATCGATCCCGAGACCTATGTCGGGCTCGCCAAGGGGCTCTACCAGTACGACCACGACCCGTCGCTGCGCGCGGCCGTACTGTTCGGTCACGGCGACAACTTCTCGCGCGGCATCGACGTCGATGCCTACCAGGCGTTTATGGCCAGTGGCCGGGCGCTGTTCGCCGACAAAGACATTATCGACCCCTTGGCGAAGTCGAGCACGAAGCTCACCAAGCCGCTGATCGTGGTGACCCATGGCGACACCTGGAACATGGCCCACGAGCTCTGCCTCGCCTCCGACATCAGGATTGCCGCGGCTGACACCCGCTTCGGCCAGGACGAGAACACCCACGGCCGTTTCCCGGGCGGCGGGGCGACCGTCCGCTTCGTGCACCAGGCCGGCTGGGGCAATGCCATGCGCTACATGCTGACCGGCGATCATTGGAGCGCAGAGGAAGCCCGGCGCATCGGCATCGTGCAGGAGATCGCGGCGACGCGCGAGAAGGCGCTGGAGCTCGGCATCGAGATCGCTTCGAAGATCGCGGCCTGCGGACCCCTCGGCATCAAGACGACGCTGGCGTCGGCCCACCTTGCAATCTATCCCTCGCAGGCCGAAGCTCTGTCGAGGCTCAACGCGCAATACCAGGCGCTCTACCGAACCGAGGATTTCAAGGAAGGGCGCCGGGCCGAAGCGGAAAATCGTCCGCCGGTTTACCTGGGGCGTTGATCCGGGGCGGACTGACCGCAGGCGCTCCGTTGCAATCGATCCGGACCAGCGGAACTGCCGCGGTGCGGTCGATCAATCAGAGGAACGCCGATGCCGGAATGCACGCATCTCGGGGAAGTTCGCGATGTCGAACCGCGCACGCCCGAGGGTTGTGAAGAATGCCTCAAGTCGGGCGGCTGGTGGGTGCACCTGCGGCTTTGCCTCACCTGCGGGCACGTCGGCTGTTGCGACGACTCGCCCAGCAAGCACGCGACACGGCACTTCCATGAGACCGCCCATCCGATCATTCGGAGTTTCGAGCCGGGCGAGGATTGGGGCTGGTGCTATGTCGACGACGTCATGATGGAGCCGGCTCCGGGGCCGAAACCTCGGCGAGGTTGACATCACGCACAACTCCAGAGGCGCTTGCTTCGAGCCGTTCGCTTCCGGCATAGTCGGCGTCCCGCAAACGCAGAAGTCACAAAGCCATGAGCGCCGCAAACGTCGACCCCAGAGCGTCACGCATCGTCTATACGATCCTGCTCGCCGCCGGATATGGAGCGGTCCTGTTCTTCCTGTTCTTCATGTTCCGCACCGTGCTGTTTCCCTCGATGTTCCTGCGTTGACCGGGCGGGCGCTCACTCCCCCTTGATGTTCATCGACTTGATCATCGGCCACCAGGTCTCGATCTCGGCCTTCTGAAGTGCCGCGAGCGGAGCTGGGCCGAGCATGTCCGGCGCGGGAATTTCGATTGCCATTGCGTCGAAGCGCTTGCGCACGCCGGGATCGGCGAGGGCCTCGCGCACGGCGGCGGCGAGCTTCGCGACGATCGGCGTCGGGGTGCCGTGCGGCACCCACAGCCCCGACCAGACCGAGAAGTAGAAGCCGGGCAGCCCGGCCTCGTCGGTGGTCGGTATGTCCGGAGCCACTGAAATCCGCTCTTTCGCCGTCACCGCGTAGACCTTGACGCCGCCGTCGCGGACATGGGGAAGCGCGATGGCCGGACCGGTGATCATGAGGTCGATCTGCCCGGCGACGAGGTCGAGCAGGGCCGGCCCGGCGCCGCGGTAGGGCACCAGCTGGAACTTGGTCCCGGACTTCACCTGGAAGAGGGCCGCCGACATGTAGGACGGGCCGCCGATGCCGCTCGTTCCGGCGGAGGCCTTGTCGGGATTGGCCTTGAGCCACGCGATCAGCTCGCGCAGCGTGTTGGCGGGGAAGTTCTTCCGCGCGATGATCAGATCCGCCTCGAACGGAATGAGCGAGACCGGATCGAGGTCCTTGAGAAGATCGATGGGCAGCGCGTAGATCGCGCCGGACGCGAGGTGCGAGGCCCAGTTGCCGGTGCTGATGGTGTAGCCGTCGGGGGCCGCGCGAGCAGCGCGCACCACGCCGATGCTGCCCCCCGCCCCGGCGACGTTCTCGATCACGACGCTTTGGCCGAGCGCCGGGCGAAGGCCGTCCGCGAGGACGCGCACCATCACGTCGAGCGGTCCGCCCGCGGCATAAGGCACGCTCATCGTGATCGGCCGCGACGGATAGGCCTGCGCCGACCCGATGCCGGGGCGGCAGGTCAGCGCCGCTGCGCCCACTGCCAGATGAAAAAACTGCCGACGCCGGACATCCATGGCCGTTCTCGCGAAAATGGCGCTCACACTGCGGGCGTGAACTCGTGATCGGTTGCGCGCCCGATAGATGGTGGGCTGTTACATCTCGCCGGACAGGCGCTTGACCAGCCGGTAGAGATACTCCTGGCCGTCGTGGAACGACTTCACCTGCACCCGCTCGTCCTTGCCATGGACGCGCACGTCGTCGACGTCGCCCGCGAGCCCGGAATGGCCGAAGGTCGGGATGCCGGCATTGCGCAGGTAGCTGCCGTCGGTCGCGCCCGCACTCATGGCGGGGACGACCGGCGTGCCCGGCCAGAACTCGGCCGAGGTCTTCTCGATCGCGGCGAGCAACGCTTCGTCGATAGCCGAGGGCGGGCTTGGCACGCCGGGGTTGAACGGCGACATCGAGATTTTGTCATCGGCGAGCACGCGTTTGAGAGTCGCGGCAACGTCCTCGACCTTCTCGTTCGGCAGGATGCGGCAGTTCACGACGGCCTGCGCCTTCTGCGGCAACGCATTATAGGCGTGGCCGCCGTCCAGCATGGTGGCGACGCAGGTCGTGCGCAGTTGCGCATTGTAGGCGGGGTTTGCGGAGAGCCGCGCCAGCGCCGCGGGATCCGGCGCGGCCGAGAGAACCGAGCGGATGTCGGCTGCGACCTCGGGCGTCTCGAGCTCGGCGGTGCGTTCGAAGGACTGCCGGGTCGTCGCATTGAGGTCGAGCGGGAAGGCGAACTTGCCGAGCCGCGAAAGAGCGTCGGCGAGATGATAGATCGCATTGTCCGACGACGGCACCGACGAATGGCCGCCCTTGTTGGTGACCTCGAGCCGGTACGACACGCTGACTTTCTCGCTGGTCTGGACGCTGTTGCGGATCGCTTTGCCGCGCTTGAGGCCGACGCTGCCGCCTTCGTTGAGGGCGAATTCGGCGTCGATCAGATCGCGGTGGTTCTTGAGGAGCCACTGGATGCCGAGTCCGTCGGCGTCGAGGTTTTCCTCGTCGGTCTCGAGCGCGAGGATGATGTCGCGGTCGGGCTTATAGCCTTCCTCCTTGTAGCGGATCATGTTGGCGACGAACGCGGCCGCCATGTATTTGTCGTCGCCCGAGCCGCGCCCGTAGAAATAGCCGTCCTTCTCGACGAGCTTGAAGGGATCGGTCGTCCAGTCCTGCGGCTTCGCTTCGACGACGTCGATATGGGCGAGGAGGAGGATCGGTTTGCGCGCGCCGGTGCCGTGCAGCCGGGCGACGAGATTGCCTTTGCGCGGCGCCGGCTTGAACACCTGGAGGTCGGCGTCGGCAAAGCCTGCCGCGCGCAGCCGCGCCGCCATGGCGTCGGCGGCGCGAGCAGTGTCGCCGGTCTCGGTGACCGTGTTGATCTCGACGAGCTCCTTGTAGATGTCGACGGCGCGCTGCTGGCGGGGAGAAAGAGTTTCCGCCGATGCAGCAGTGCAGGCCAAAGACACCAGCGCGGAGAACGTCAGGCCCAGGGTCGTCAACCGTTGCATTGTGCGCTCCCTTCCGGCTTCCGGCGGCGGCGAATGACCGAGACTAGCGCCATCCCCGCCTGCGATATAGACGGAAATCGTCGCGGTGCTGTCCGGCACCTCAGTTGTTCGAACCGCGGGCGCTGTTGCGGCTCGTCCCGCAAGGGCGTGCGGGCCTCACCAGCGATTGCTCAGAAACTCCTCGACGCAGGCGGCGGACGCCTTGGCATAGGTGCCGCGGCGGCTCACCACCGATCCGGTGAGGCGCTTGAGCGCCAGCGCCATCTCCGCGGCCTTTGCCGCGACCGCGATGCCGTTGAGCACCAGCGCGCCGTCGATCGTAAACGGCCGCTCGCGTGAGAACAGCAGCATCGGCAAGCCGCCGGCCGGGATGATGACCTCGGCCCCCGCCTCGACCAGCGGTCGGACCTGCGCCACGAAATCGGCCCGCACCTGCGCGTAAACTGCCTCGTCGGTGAACGCCTGCATGAAGCCCGCGAGGTCCACCTTGATCGCGCGGATGCCGGCGACGCGCGCTTCGAGGCCGAACATTCGAACCTGGCGCTCGTGCCAGGTGATGAAGATGGGGTCGATGGTGACGAGGCCGATTTTGCCGCCCATGCTCAACGCGGCGAGCAGCGTCGCCTCGCCGAGACCGACGACGGGGATATCGAGCGCGCCGCGAATTTCGAGAAGCCCGGGCTCCTGGAAATGGCCGATCACGAAGGCGTCGTATCCGGCGGGCTCCGCCGCGAGGGCGATGCGAATCGTCTGCGCCGCGCAGCGAAATTCGGTAAGTGGGTGAAACAGGTGATCAGGCGGATCGAGACCGTGGACCTCGAACGCGATGCCGGGGCCGGCGACCGAGTCGAGGTAGTGCTGCAGCCTGTCGATGTAAGGGGCCTGCTGCGTCGGATCGACGAAGCTCTGATACCACAGCCGGGCAGGAGGGGTCGGCGCTGGCATGGATGGTTCCATTCGGCTGGAGATACGTGGCGCGACGTTGCGTTGGCGCGCTGCCACGACGTGAGCGGGCTCTTTCGCCGCGCCATCATACCCGCGATCCCGCTCGCGCCAACGCAGTCAGCGGCAGTCGCGACGCCGGTCAGGGAATTTGCCGAAGGAAGTCGCGGATCAGTTGCAGCGTCTCTTGCGGCTTCTCGACCATCGGAGAGTGGCCCGCCCCCGCGATCATCGCGATCTTGGCTCCGGGCACCTGCGCGAAATATTTCTCGTGTCCCGGCGGCACGATCGCGTCCTCGGTGCCGGTGAGCGCGAGCAGCGGCGGCACCGGCATGAGCGCTGCGAGCCGTTCATTGGTCGGCTTCGCTGTGCGATAGGCGATGCTGTCGTCGTGCGCACTACGAAACGCGGTGTAGGTGAGCTGCTTGAGATCGGCGACGAACTTCTCCGGCACCGGGAAGCCCGGCGCGAAACCTTGGGCGAGGCCGCGGCGGACCGTTTCGTCGGTCTCGAAATGCGACAGCAATTCGCCGAGCACCGGCGTCATGGCGGTCTCCGTCAGGATGGTGAAGCTGGCTCCGGGGGTCGGCGGGGAGTCGATCAGGATCATCGCCGCGATCCGTGCCGGGTCTCTCTCCGTGAGCGCGGTTGCGACCTCGCCGCCCATGGAATGGCCGATCACGATGACGCGGTCGATGCCGAGCCGGTCGAGCACCGCGGCGACGAGCTCGGCCTGCCGCGGGATCGTGTAGCCCGCGGCCGGCGCCGCCGTGCCGCCATGGCCGATGAGATCGACGCGGATCACGCGATGATCCGCCGCCAGCGCCGGCGCGATCTCGTCCCACCAGTCGATCGCGGCGCCGAAACCGTGGATCATCACGATGGCCGGTCCGTTGCCGGCCTCCGCGACGTTGGCGGCGACGACCGGCGTCTCGACGATCCGCCCGCCCGAGCGCGCCATCGCCGGCCGTGTGCGCGAATCGACGATGAGCGTGTTCGCAGTGAGTGCGGCGGCAATCAGCGCGAGGATGATGAGGGCAACCTTCATGCGGGCGACTCAGCGGACGCGATCGGCGTCCATTCTAACCCGTCAGGGTCTGCTCGTAGATATCATCCTCCTGCACATGTGCAGGCGCACGATGGACTCGAATGGATCGAGACCGCCGACGTTATTGTTTCATCAACCTCAACGCTGCGCCGCATCGTCGCGTCCATGACCTGGAACACATCTGCGTGCTATACGAATCATCAGGCAGCCGCGGCTGCACTGTTCTTTGCGTTTCTTGGAAACCGATCCCCTCTGCCGGAGATTTTCATGTGCCCACGATGTGACGATCCCACGCATGTGATCGCTGTGCCGCGCCGCACCATCGTGCTCGGCGCGGGCGTGGCGATGGCTGGTCTCGTGATGTCTAGCCGCGGATTTGCCCAGGCGGCGAAGACGCCGCCGAAGAAGGAGAACGTGCTGTCTCCCGAGGAGTCCCTCAAGCGGCTTATGGACGGCAATGGACGCTATGTGGCCGGGGTGGCCAGGCGCCACGATTTCAAGGCCGAGCGTGAAGCGCTCGTCGGTGGTCAGAATCCGTTCGCCGGCATCCTGAGCTGCGCCGATTCCCGCATCGCGCCCGAATACGCCTTCGACACAGGTCGCGGCGATCTCTTCGTCTGCCGCGTCGCCGGCAATTTCCTCAACACCGATGTTCTCGCGAGCTTCGAATACGCGGTCGCGGTGCTCAACACGCCCCTCCTGATGGTGCTCGGTCATCGCGCCTGCGGTGCCGTCGAGGCCACGATCAAGTCAATTCGCGACGGCACCACGCTGCCCGGCCATCTGCCGGCGCTCGTCGAGGCGATCGGCCCCGCCATCAAGGATGCGATGGGGAAGCCGGGCGATGTGCTCGACGCCGCCATCAAGGCGAACGTGCTCGCCAACGTCGCGCGCCTCAAGGCCGCGACGCCCATCATCTCGGCCGCCGTCGCTGAGAAGAAGATCAACGTGGTCGGCGGGGTCTACAATCTTGCGGACGGGCGGGTGGACCTCGTGAGTTGAGCGCGACCCGGCTCGGGTTGCGCGCGACCGGCCGCCTTCGCGATGCGCGGCCGGATTTGCCGTGAGCGTCCCGTCCTGGAGCCTGCACCCGCAACTCGATGCCGACACCGTCCCCGTCGGCGAGCTTGCGCTATCGCGCTTGCTGCTCGCCAGGGACGCCAATTTTCCCTGGCTCATCCTGGTGCCGCGCTGTGAGGGTGTCAGCGAGATCATCGATCTCGACGCGCCCGGGCAGGCCGAGCTCACGCGCGAGATCGCCGTGGTATGCCGCGCGCTCAAGTCCGTGGTGCCCTGCGACAAGCTCAATGTCGCCGCGCTCGGCAACATGGTGCCGCAGCTCCACGTCCACATCATCGCGCGGCGGCGCGGCGATCCCGCTTGGCCGAAGCCGATCTGGGGCGTCGTGCCGGCGCGCGAGTATGAGCCCGCTGTGCGTGACCGCCTGATCGCGGTGCTGCGCGACGCGTTGTGGCCCACGTGAGTCATTCCGGGGCGGTGCGCAGTACCGAACCCGGAATCCAGAAACGGCGGCGAAAGAGCTGAATTCCGGGTTCCGTCCTGTGAAAGCCCCCGGCATGACGCATCAGTATTTGGACTGCCTCGCTGGCCGCGGCCGCTTGGTCAATTGAGCTTCACCCCCGCGCTTTGCGCGACCTTCGCCCATTTGTCGATCTCGGCCTTGATGAAGGCGGTGAACTGCTCCGGCGTCATGACGAGCGGGTCGACGCCCTGCTCGGCCCAGCTCTTCTTGATCTCGGCGGAGGTGAGGATCTTGTTGATCTCCCTGTTGAGGAGGTCGACGATCGGCTTCGGGGTTGCGGCGGGAGCGACGATGCCGACCCAGCCGGAGGCGGTGAAGCCGGGCACGCCGGCTTCCGAGATCGTCGGCACGTCGGGCATGATCGGCGAGCGCTCCGGGCCCGAGGTACCGAGCGCCCGCACCAGGCCGGCGTCGACGTTCGGCTTCATGGTGGGCAGCGTGTCGAACATCATCTGGACCTGGCCGCCGAGGATGTCGTTGCGCGCGCCCGACGAGCCCTTGTAGGGCACGTGGACGATGTCGATCCCGCTCATGGTCTTGAAGAGCTCGCCGGCGAGGTGGTACTGCGAGCCGGTCCCGGACGAGGCGTAGTTGAGCTGGCCGGGCTTCGATTTCGCGAGCGCGATGAATTCCTTGAGCGTTCTCACCGGCACCGACTTGTGCACCACCAGCATGAGGTCGCCCGAGTAGATCGGCGCCACCGGTGCGAAGTCACGCAAGAGCTGGAACGGCTTGTTGGTGACGAGCGACTCGTTGGTGGCGTGGGTCTGCGAGATGACGAGCAGCGTGTAGCCGTCCGGCGGCGCCTTCGCCACCGCGTCGGTGCCGATCATGGTGCTGGCGCCGGGCCGGTTCTCGATCACGAAGGACTGCTTGAGCGCCTCGGAAAGCTTCTGCATGACGATGCGGGAGAACACGTCGGACGGACCGCCCGGGCCGTAGGGGGCGATCACATGGACCAGCCGGTTCGGGTAGTTCTGGGCCAGGGTGCCGGAGCTTGCCGAGATCAGGGAGAGTAGGGCGAACAGGGCCGACGCAACCACTCGCAGCGTGACGTTCATGAACTTGTCCTCGCACTTCCTCCCGCGCCCCGGCGGCGGGGATACCTCCGGCGGCAACAGGAATCATATACCATCCATGGCTTACTGTGCGCGCTGCACAGTGCCACGTGCGGGCGGCCTGTCCGGCATTGGCCGGCAGGTGTTTCGATCGCCACTCGATCCGCCGATCGATCCGCCCAAAGGGGGGCGCGGAGCTTTGGAAACCTCGCTGTACCCGCCCGTCAAGCGCTATCTCGAAAAACTTGGGCTGGCGGTCAAGGGCGAAATCCGGGGATGCGACGTCGTCGGCCTTTCTGCAGACGGACTCGTCGTCATCTGCGAGCTCAAGCTTTCCTTCAATCTCGAGCTCGTGCTCCAGGGCGTCGACCGCATCGCGGCCTGCGAGGAGGTCTGGCTTGCGGTCCGATCGACTGCGCGCGCCACCAGCCGGGAACGCGATCCCCGGGTCCGCAAGCTGTGCCGGCTGCTCGGCTTCGGCCTGCTCGCGGTGTCTGCCAGGGGCGAGGTCGAGCCGATCGTCGAGCCGCGCCCGTGGCGGCCGCGGCGCGATCTCAAAGAGCGCAGCCGGCTCGTCACCGAGCACCAGCGCCGGTTCGGCGATCCGGCCGCGGGCGGCAGCACCCGCGCGCCGATCATGACCGCCTACCGCCAGAGTGCGCTCGCGTGCGCGGCGATGCTCACGAGCGGCCCGCGGCCGACCCGGGATTTGCGTCCCGTGGTTCCCGAGGCGCCGAAAATCCTGCTGCACAATGTCTATGGCTGGTTCGTGCGGACCGAGCGCGGCGTATACGACCTCACCGACGCCGGTCGGGCGGCGCTTGGTGCGCTGGCCGCAGGTGCTGGGAGACATGGCCCAACTGTCCTGAGTTCCCCGTCGAGGAGCGATCAACCAGGGAAAATCGTCGACCTCTCCCTATCGCCCGCCAGGAACCGGCGCCATACCTGTATCCATAGCGATAATGGCCGCGATAGCTGGCTTCGTGGATCATCCGTTCCGCCGAGGCGAACGAACGCAGCGATGCCGCATCGACCTCGAGCCTTAATCGACGGGCGGCGCACGCTCGTCAGCGGCGGCGAGCACCGGCGAGCGAGGCTTGGTAGTAGGGGCTTTGGAAGCAGTAGCCGCCGACGCCGGAGATCGTGGTCATGCACTGGCGATAGCTCGTGAAATAGCAGGACGTCGCTGCCGAGTCCTTTCCCGTTTTGGCGCACCATGGATAGCTGGTCGGCGATTGTGCCGATGCCACCGGGCTTCCGCCAGCAACGGCGGCCACGACCAGCAAAGCCGAAGGAATTGTCAGGCGCATCGACATCTCCTGAAAACGACGTTTCGTGAACCGGGGCGGCACGGTACATCTTCGCTGCCGTGCGCGGCATCACGATCCCGCGAGGTCATCAAGAACGGCGGCTGCCTGGATGCTCGGGCGCTATCCCCGCGACCGCAGCCGGAACGGGGCGGGATGATCGGGCTGCGTCGTGATCACGGTGAACGGCAGCACCGGCTCATCGTCGTCTAACGAAATCTCGAAGCGCTGCATCATCTTCGCGAGCACCAGCGCGGCCTCGGCAAGCGCGAACTGCGCGCCGACGCAGACGCGCGGGCCGGCGCCGAAGGGCAGATAGGCGAAGCGATGCGCCAGTGGCTTGTCCGCGAGGAACCGTGAGGGGTCGAAGGCCTCGGGCTCGCTCCACAGCTTGGCATGGCGGTGCAGTACCCAGGGCGAGATCATGACGAGCGAGCCCGCGGGAATTTTTACCTCGCCGATGTCGTCGTCGGCCACCGAGACGCGCGCAATCGCGGCGGCGGGTGGATAGAGCCGCAGCGACTTGCTCACCACCGCACGGGTGTAGGGGAGCTTCGCCAGCGCCGCGCCGGCGTTTTCTGTCGTGAGATCGACGTTGGCGACCTCCTGGGCGACGAGGCTTTGCTCCGTTGGCGCCGAGGCGAGGAGGTAGAGCGACCAGAACATGGTGAGCGCGGTCGTCTCGTGGCCGGCGACGATCATGGTCGCCATCTGGTCGCGCAGCTGCGCCTGCGAGAATGCCGCGCCGGTTTCGGGGTCGCGCGCCGCGAGCAGCACGTCGAACAGGTCGCGCGGTTGATCGCTTGCCGGTTCGCGCTGTCGCGCCGCAAGCACCTCGTCCATCAGCGCGATCCAGCGGCGGCGAAATCGCATCCGGGCGAAATCGCGTGGCGAGGGAATGCCGACGGGTAGCATCAGGTCGAGAAAGTAGGGACGGCCGAGGTCGGCAGAGAAGCTCTTGATCATCCGCCGCAGCGCCAGGCCGTAGCGGTCCATCTCGAGGGAGAACATCGAGCGCGCCGCGACCTCGAGAGCGAGGAACTGCATCGCCGCCAGCATGTCGATCGGCCGTGCCGCAGCGGCGTCGAGCCGCGCCAGCGCGACGTCGGCGACCTCGACGATGTGGCGCGCCAGCATCGGGATGACCCGCGGGGCGAGCGTCGGCGCGATGGTGCGACGTTGGTGGCGCCATTCGTCGCCCTCGCTGAGGAACAGGCCTTCGCCGGTGATCGGCCGCAAAATGCGGATGGTGGCGCGGGTGCGCCGATAATTCTCGATGTTGTCCACCAGCACATGGTGAATTGCGTCGGGCGCATTGAGCAGGAAACGCTTGCGCCGGAAAAAGGACTGCTCCAGCACGTCCTTGGTATAGGCGTCCTGCGGCCAGATCTGCAGCGCATTGGTGCGGAGCGCGCGGAGAAAGCCGTACCAGCTCACGCTCTCTTTCGGAATGTCCGGGCGAGGCGGAACGAAATGCCGGGGGGCATGGATGTTCATGGTGTCTCTCCAGGGAAAGACTTCATCGCGGGCCCGTGGCAATCTGATGACCTGCGGGAAGGCCGGAACCGGCGAACCGCCGCACCAGGGGAAACGCCCATGACGAGACTCGCACGCCTCATTGCCCTGCTGTTCGTTGGCAGCCTGCTCGTCGCCGGCCTGCTCGCCCAGTCCGCCGGCGCGGAGCCGGGCTCAGTGTGGATCGACGACCTGACCTGGCCGGAGATACGCGATGCAATCGCCGCCGGAAAGCACACGGCGATCGTCTACACCGGCAGCAGCGAGCAGAACGGTCCGCACATGGTGATCGGCAAGCACAACATCGTCGCACACTACGCCGCGCAGCGCATTGCCGAGCAATTGGGCGATGCACTGGTCTATCCGGTGATGCCGTTCTCGGTGACCGGAACCTTGTCGCCGAAGACCGGCCACATGCGGTTTCCGGGTTCGGTGACGATCCCTGCTGAGGCTTATGCAGCTGTCGTCCGCGGAGTGGCGCAGAGCGCGCTCGGCGCCGGCTTCAAAGTGGTGGCACTGATGGGCGATCACGGCGGCGGCCAGGCCGAGCTCGCCAAGGTGGCGAAGGAGCTCGACGCCAAGCACCGGAAAGAAGGCGTGCGCGTCCTCTACATCGGCGACCTCTATTACAAGAGCGACGCCGATCTCAAGGACTGGCTCACCAAGCACAACCTGCCGCACGATGTTCATGCGGGGATGTGGGACACCTCGCCGCTGCTCTATCTGGAGAAGCCCGGGCAATGGATTCGCAAGGACAAGCTCGCCGAAGCCGCCGAGGCGAACGGCGTCGTCGGCAACCCGTCGCTGGCGACGCCGGAGATCGGCAAGGCCTTTCTGGATATCAAGGTCGACAATGCGGTGCGGCAGATTCGGGCGTTGTCCGCAGCGCAGCCTTGAGGACTCACTTTGACATTTGCACGGTCATCGCCGGCTTGACCCGGCGATCCCGATAGATACGGCACGCCCGTGCCTTGATAAGCGGGATGGCCGGGTCAAGCCCGGCCACGACGACTTTATCAAAACTCATCAGGCACAGTGACAGGGCGCTCGCGTCACTTCTGCACTTTCCTGAAATATCGCAGGTCGGGCGGCGGTTGATCGCGGCGCGTCGGCATGAGCTTGCCGTCGCCGCTCTTGTAATAGGTCTCGTTGCCGACCTTCACGAGCCCGTTGTCGCCGATGCAGTCGTATTCGAGCCAGTTCGGGAACTGCGCGGCATTGCGGGTGTAGGTCTTCTTCACTTTCCACGGGCGGGTAAACGCGTGGTCGGTGAGCGTGATCTCGTTGATCAGGAGCTTCGGGTTGCTCTTGTCGAAATAGATGCGCTCGTTGACGATCGACTGGTTGTCGGCGTGGGTCGGCATGCCCGAGGGGTCGAGCGTGCGCGGGCCCTTGAAGTCGCGGGTCTCGACCTCGAGCACGTCGTAACGGCCGTCGCCGTCCTCGTCGATCCATCGGCCGATCGAATAGCCGAGGAACGTACCCTCCGGCTCCTTCGGCCAGTCGCGCCCGTCGGTATAGATGCGCCGGTGCGAATCGTGGGCATGGTCGATCAGGACGTAGGTGATCTCCGGCAGCACGACGATCTCCATGGCCTGGTAGAGGTTCATCATGCCGGGCATGCCGGGCGGATAGCAATTCGAGCCGGTGAGCCAGCCACCCTGGCCGCCCGCCGCCTGGTCGGCGAGGCTCTGCTCATGGATCGCCTTGTACTCTGGCGTCAGCGGGGCGTCCTGGCCGCGGCCCCATGGCTTATAGGGATCGAAGGCCGGTTGTCCGCCGACGCCCGGAATACGGACCGCGACCCATTGGCCGGAAACATCGGGATACTTCGCGTCGTCGAAGGCGCTCGCAGGCGTTGCAATCAGCGCGCCCGCAATTGCGACGGAAAAGATCGCATAACGGCACTGCATGTTTTCCCCCTTGGGATCGATCCCTTTCCCGCGCGGTATGCGGCGGGCGGGACGCGTCTGTCTTTTGGGCTTTGCCGGAAAAAATCGGCGCAAGGCGGGGACCTGCCGACGGCACGCTCGCTGCCGTTCACCTGGTGGGGACTTCGGCACGTCCTCAAGGCAGCTTGGGCGAGATTATAGCAGCCGCATAAGCGGCGGAAGGGGACCGGCTATGGCAGGGGACCGACTACGGCTTGAGAGTGGCTCGCGCGACCCGGCCCGCAAGCTTGGTTGTCGGCGACGTCCGCGGGCCTTACCCTGTCACCTTCATGAAGAGGAGCGTCGCGCCGCACACGATCGCAAAGGCAACCACGATCACGAGGTAATCGAGCATCGGCATTCCATCAAATCGGTTCCTGGGGCTTTGCCCACCAACCGCACGAGACATCGGGAACAACGGCGGGCGGTATCAGGGAAACGCGACCATCGTGCCGAACGTTGCCGGTCGATCGGACCCGACACCGTGAGAGCGAAGACCGCGAAAACGGCCCCGACGGCGATGCAGGCCGCAACGAACAAGCCCTTGCGTCGTAGGATTTCCTGGCTGCCTGGCCAGAGGGAAACAGAGGTCGGATGGCGGCTTTGGCCGCCGAAAGTTCCATGAGATCTCTCCTGGGTTTTGCGCGATGTGACGGGAAGACCAGCGTGCCGGCGGATGATGCGATGCAGCGGCCGGAACAAATATGATGAAGGTCACACAAGAGCAGGTGATGACGACGGAACCCGCCGAAATCTGCCGTGGAGCCGCTGCCGTGCCGATAAGGGTTGAGCAAGAGTCTCAGAATGCATCGCTTTTGGTCTCGGATTGACCACCAAGCGAATTGAAAAACCGGGTTCCTCGTTTATACTCACGTTCATGTCAGCTATTCGCGAGAGCAGACCGCCGCAGCGTGGCGCCGACAAGCGCGCCATCCTGAGGGACCATTATCTTTTCGCGAAACTCACCCCGACGCAGATCGATCGACTCAGCAACTGCATCGTCTCGAAGTCGGTGAAGCGCGGCACCGCGATCTGCGCCAAGGGCGATCCCGGCACCTGCCTGTTCGCCATCGCATCCGGCACGGTGAAGATCAGCGTGCCCTCGGTCGAGGGCAAGGACGCGGTGTTCAACGTGCTCGGCAAGGGCTCGATCTTCGGCGAGATCGCTCTGCTCGACGGCCATCCGCGCACCGCCGACGTCATCGCGACGACCGACTGCGAGCTTTACGTCATCGAACGGCGCGACTTCCTGCCGGTGATGCGCGACGAGCCGGACATCGCGCTCAAGATCATCGAGATCCTTTGTTCCCGCCTGCGGCGGACCACCGAGCAGGCCGAGGAGCTGATGTTCCTCGACCTGCCGAGCCGGCTCGCCAAGGCCCTGATGAGGCTCCTCGACGAAGACCCCGCCGGCACGCACGAGCGCAAGATTTCGATCACGCAGAAGGACCTCGGCAACATCATCGGGATGTCGCGCGAGAGCACCAACAAGCAGCTACGCCTCTGGGAAGACAAGAAGTGGGTGCGCCTCGAGCGCAACGCCGTGGTGATCCTCGCTCCCGACCCGCTCGCCGCCATCGCCGAGGACGGCGGCCACCGCGTCTGACGCGAACGGCATGCGATCTTGATGTGAAGCAATAGGGCGGTTGGAGCCAGTTCTTTCGGACAAGCTCTACGTCTTCTTCGGCCAGTCGAGGCACTGTGCGAGGCCGTGGCCCATGACCCATTCGAGGTCGGCCTTGGACATGAAATCCATGTGCTCGGTGAAGAGCTCGACGCACTGGGCGTAGCTGCAGCTCGTGCGCTGGAGCATGGCGGAGGCGTCGGTGCCCCAGAAGCAGCGCCGTGGCCCGTAAGCATCGAGCAGACGGTGGATGCTCGGCTGGATGTTTTTGTACGGGTAGGGGGCGGTCGAGAACACCGGCACCAGCGTGAGCTTCACGTGGATGTTCGGATGCTCGGCGAGCCGCGCCGTGCTCTCGACTTGCGGCCGCAGCGCATCGTCCTTCTGGAGGGTACGCGCGCCGAGATGATCGAGAATGATGCGCAGGCGCGGGTGACGCGCGGCGACCTCGCCGATCTCCTTGTGGGTGTAGGGCGCATTGAGCATCACCGGAATACCGAGGCGTTCTGCCGCCGGCCAGAACCAGTCGGCGGTGCCGTCGCTCATCCAGGTGCGGTCCCATTCGTGATGGAGCGTCAGCCGCACCCCGAGCATTCCCTTCTGGTCGCGCCAGGTCTCCAGCCGCTCACGCTCCTCCGGTTGATTGATCGGAAAGCGGCCCATCACCGCGAAGCGGTCGGGATATTTCTGCGCGGCCTCCAGGCTGTAGTCGATGCGCTCGCCCTCCCAGGACGGTGGCACCAGAATGGCGGCGCTCACGCCCGCGTCATCCATCATGGCGGCGAACTTCTGATAGGTCAGCGGTTCCGGCAGATGCGCGGTGCGGCCGGGCATCCACGGCCGGTCCGGCCCTTCGGGCAGCCAGACGTGAACGCCGGAATCGATGATCAACATTCCTTTCCTCCCATGAAAGCTTGCGCCCGCGCGGCTTCGTCAGCCGCGGTGCCGCACATCATTGCTTGTTGATGTGCGCCTCGCCGATCACCCGCGCCCACCTTTCGATGTCGGACCGCATCCGCTCGGCGAGCGCATCGGCGGCGAGCGGCTGCGCCACGAAACCGATCGTCGCGTATTTGGCGATGACGTCCGGGCGCTTGAGGATTTCGGTCGTCGCCCGTGCCAGCGTGTCGGCCGCATCCTGCGGCATGTCCTTCGGCCCGTAGAGCGCATTCCACGAGGTCACCTCGAAATCGGGCACGCCGGCCTCCGCCATCGTCGGCACGTCCGGCAACTCCGGCAGCCGCGCAGCCGAGGTCGCCGCGAGTGCGCGCACCTGATTTGCCTCGATCGCCGAGCGCAGGCCGCCATAGGCGTTGATGACGAGGTCGACGTCGTTGCGCAGCAGCGCGACCGAAAGCTCGGTCGGCCCGCGATAAGGCACCACCGTGAAATCGAGCTTCTGCATCGATTTGAACAGCAGCGCGGCGAGGTAGTTGGTGGTACCGGCGCTCGATGTGCCGACGCTCATCGTGCCGGGCTTTGCCCGCGCAGCAGTGATCCACTCCTTGAGCGACTTGTGCGGCGACGCCGCGGAATCGACGAAGAGATAGGCGAACTCGCTCACCCCGACGATCGCCTTCATCTCCTGACGCGGATCGGGGGCCTCCCGAAACAGGCTGACGCCGATGGCGCTGTTGTTTCCCGCCCAGGCGATGGTGTAGCCGTTCGGCGGCGCCGTCGTGACCATGCGGCCGGCGGTGACGCCTCCGGCGCCGGGCTGGTTCTGCACGATCACCGGCACGCCGAAGCGCTCCGACAGCTTGTCGGCGAGAATCCGCAGCGCGACGTCGGATGCCGATCCGGCAGCGAGTGGCGTCACGATGCGAATGGACTGCGACGGATAGGCGTCGGCTGCCGCTGCGCGTTCACACAGAGACGGCGCCGAGAGTGCGCCGGCCGTCAGACTCGACGCAACTAGCGCGCGAACGAGGCCCGGCCAGCGAAGCATGCCTTTGAGCGTTCCCCCTGCGCCGATCATGCGCTCTTCCCATTCTTTCTGGTTCGCACCGATCGTCGTCCGATCGTCGCCCGCCGCGACCATACGACACCTGATGAGCAGCCGAACCCTTCTGTAACAAAAACTTATGGCGGCGGGGGCGTTTTCAATTGGCTTTCATGCTAGGGCCATGGCAAGCGGCTAAGGCCGCTCCCGGCGCGCCACATCGGCCCGCGCAACGGCGCTTGCACGACGAGCTGCGCGACAATCAGAGGTTCAGGAGGCGTAGATTTCTCTTCATCTTGCAATGAATGTTTCGCGTCGGCTCCGCTTCGCCGTGGCTGCTGTTGCGCTCGCCTGCGCTGCGGTTGCAGCTGCATGTGATGGCGCCCGGGCGGCCGAAGATTATCCCCGCCGGCCGGTCCGCATCTTCGTGCCGTATGGAGCAGGCGGCGCTGGTGACATGACGATCCGGCTGCTCGCGAACAAGGTCAGCCAGAACCTGAAGCAGGCCTTCGTCATCGAAAATCGGCCCGGCGCCGGCGGCATCGCGGCGATGCGGGCCGTGCTCGGCGCGTCCCCCGACGGCTACACGCTCGGTGAAATGGGGAACGGCCAGGCGATCAGCGCGAGCCTGTTCCAGAACCTGCCTTACGACGTGCTCACCGACTTTGCGCAGATTTCCGTCGCGGCGAGCTTCGCGATCTTGTTGGCAGTGCCGCCGACCTCGCCCCACAAAACGGTGAAGGATGTAATCGAGGCGGCGCGCAAGTCGCCGGGCAAGCTCAACCTCGGCGCGATCAATCCGGGCAGCACGCAGAATCTGTCGGCAGTCCTGTTCCAGCAGGTGAGCGGCGCGGACTTCGCGATCGTCACCTACCGAACCACGCCCGATCTCGTGACCGCGTTGCTGCGCGGCGAGGTGGATCTCGGCTTCGACTACTTCGCGGGCTTCGAGAGCACGATCGCCGCGGACAAGCTCCATGTCATCGCGACGTCCGGCGACAAGCGCGATCCCGTGCTCAAGGACGTTCCGACCGCGAACGAGAGCGGGTTGCCGGGCTACGTTGTATCGAGCTGGAACGGCGTCGCAGCACCGGCCGGCGTTCCCGCGCCGATCATCGCCATGCTCAGCACCGAGATCAGGCGGGCGCTCGCGGACCCCGAGGTCCGGGAACGCATGCTCAAACTTGGCTTGGATGCCCGCGGGAGCACGCCGCAGGAGATGCGCGACCGCATGGCGAAGGACATCGCCAAATGGCGCGAGGTCATCGACAAGGCAGGAATCCCGAAGCACTAATCCCCAAGCATTGATCGCCTGTGACGGCGCGGCGACACCGTCCGCGCTGGAGGCGTTCGAACCCATCATTGAACATACGTGCCGGAGCAGGACATGGCTGGTGAGCCGCGCTTGAAAATCGCGATCGCAGATTACGGGCACACGCGTGCCCTCAAGTCGGGAGAGGTGCCGATCAAGGGTGTCGATCCCGATTTCATCCAGGTGGTCCCGATCATCGCCGCGTTCCGGCGCATGGTGCGCGACCTCGAGTTCGACATCTGCGAAATGGCGCCGACGACCTACATGATCGCGCGCACCCGCGGCGCGCCTTACACGGCGCTGCCGATCTTCCTGATGCGGCGCTTCCACCACGGCGGCTTTGTGGTGCGGCCGGACGCCAATGTCCGCGCACCCAAGGACCTCGAAGGCAAGAAGGTCGGGGTTCGCGCCTATTCGGTGACCACCGGCGTGTGGACCCGCGGCATCTTCGTCAACGAGTACGGCCTCGACTCCTCGAAAGTGACCTGGGTCGTCGACGACGAGGAGCACGTCACGACGCTCAAGCTGCCGCCGAACGTCGTCCATGCACCTTCCGGCAAATCGCTCCAGAGCATGATGGCGTCGGGCGAAATCCAGGCCGGGTTCACCGGTCCGGCCGGCGTCGGCCGCGCCGGGCCGCCGATCAGTGGATGGGACCAGGCGACCCAGGCCGCCGCGGCAGCCGACACCTATCCGGAGCTGATCGCCGAGGTCGAGAACGTCGAGGCCAATTGGTTCCGCTCGACCGGTATCTATCCGATCCACGGCCTTGTCGTCGTCAAGGACGAGCACCTCAAGAACCATCCATGGCTGCCGCGCGCGCTGATGGACGCCTTCGTGGCGGCGAAGAAGCCCTATCTCGATGAGCTCAAGCTCGGCAAAGGCGAAAGCGTCGAGGACAAGCGCTACCGCAAGTTCCTTTCCCTGATGAACGATCCGCTGCCTTACGGGATTTCAGCGAACCGGCCGAGCATCGAGGCGCTTGTTACCTATGCCCTACAGCAGGAGCTCATCCCGTCGCGGCCGCAGCTCGATCAGGTCTTCGTCCAAGTCGACCCCTGAGCGCTTTCGTACGCCTTTCGAGGACCGACATGTCAGAGATCATCGACATACATCCCCATATCGTCTCGCCGGATACCAAGAAGTATCCGCTCGCGCCGCTGGGCGGCACGCAGTCGACGTGGTCGAGCGAGCGGCCGACGACCTACCAGATGCTGCTCGATGCAATGGATGCAGCCGGCGTCGCCAAGGCCGCGATCGTGCATTCCTCGACGGCTTATGGGTACGACAACAGCTACGTCGCCGATGCGGTGGCGGCGGTGCCGTCGCGGTTCACCGGCGTCTATTCGATCGACGTATTGGCGCCGGATGCGGTGAAGACGTTCGACCATTGGCTCGGCCGCGGGTGCACGGGCATGCGGCTGTTCACCACCGGAAGCACGCTGCCGGACCAGGCGACCTGGTTCGCCGATCCGAAGACCTATCCGTTCTGGGAGCACGCGGCGGCGAAGAACATCCCGGTTTGCGTGCAGATGAAGCAGGAGGGCATTCCCCTGCTGAGGGGGATCATGGACAAGTTCCCCAAGGTGACGATTGTGCTCGACCACCTCTCGCAAACGCCATTCGAGGACGGGCCGCCCTACAGCAAGGCGGCCGAGTTCCTGGCGCTCGCGAAGTACCCGCAGGTTTACTTGAAAATCACCCCGCTCAACGTCACCCCCAAGACCTGGGGCAAGGGGACGGCGGAAACCTTCTTCGGCAAGGTCATCGACGCGTTCGGCGCTTCGCGGATCGCCTGGGGCTCGAATTTCCCGAACTCGGTCGGAACCATGTCGGACATTCTCGGCGCAGCGAAAAAGGCGTTCGCTTTCGCAAAGGATGGCGACCAGGAATGGATCTTCGGCAAGACGGCGCAGACGCTCTATCCGACGCTCGCCGGGAAATAAGGCGGGTGCGGGCCCACATGGCCGTCACCCACGCGCCGTCACCCACCCGCAGTCATCGACGGGCTTGACCAGGTCGGCCCGGCCATGACGATCCCGTAAGAGCTCGTCCGCGCGCTCACGTTTTCCCCACCTCCTCGCCACCCGCCCATCTGCTGTTGTAGAGTTGTGAGCTCGGCCTCCGCGTTGCTCGCGGCGGCTGCACGTTCACGGCAGTATGGGAGATGGAGAATGAAATCTCTGGTGACCCGACGCCAGGCCATTGCTGCAACGTCTGCGCTTGTTTTTGCCCCCTTCGTCGCCAGGGCGCAGGAAAAGGTCGGGATGCAGCTCATCCTCGCTGCCGACGTTTCGGGAAGCGTGAACCAGCAGCGCTACCGGACGCAACAGGACGGCTACCTCGAAGCGCTAGGCGACGTGCGCGTGCTCAACGTCATCCGGGAGCTCGATCCGCCGGTCCTCGCCATCACCTTCATCGAATGGGCCCGCGGCCAGGAGGTGATGGTTCCCTGGACCCGCGTCGAGGACGTGCCGTCGATGGACACGTTCCGTAATCTGTTGCGGAACACCTCACGCGCGAATGTCGGAATCAATACGTTCATGAGCCGGGCGCTGGCATTCTGCGGCACCCAGTTCGATCGGGATTTTTCCGGCGGCCGGCGGGTCGTCGACGTGTCCGGCGATGGCGACGACAATCAGGGCGTCATCGGCCTTCATGAAGCCCGCGACTCGCTGATCAAGAGAGGGGTCGTCATCAACGGCCTGCCGATCATCGTGAAACCGCCTGAATACATTTTCCCTCCGCAGCCGCCTGAGGGGCTCGACGTCTACTATCGACAGCATGTCGTTGGCGGCGAAGGGCACGTCGTCATCGAGTCGATCGGCTTCGATAACTTCAAGCAGGCCATCCTGCAGAAGCTGCTGCTCGAGATAGGGTAGGCGGCTTTATCCCTGCGGGGTTGTCGAGCGATCCGGATATGTCGGCGGCTCGGCCTCTCATTCCGTGGGGCGTGCTCCCACACGTGGTCAATTCGAAAGCCCGGCGCTATAGCATTGGCGGTCACGCGTCTTGGAGAGCTTGCCGATGAGCGATGCGCCTGCACCGCCCAAGGAACCTGATGTCAAGAAGCGTCGCTTCCCCGCGTGGGGTCTGCCGGCGCTGCGGGTGGTCGTGGTGGCCGGGATCGCGTTTCTCGCCTGGTACGTGGCGGGCCATTGGAACCGCTGGACCGGGGCGGCGCGCTACGAGTCGACCGACGACGCCTATATGTCGGCCGACGTCACGCCGCTGGCCGCCAAGGTGTCGGGCTATGTCGAGAAGGTCGCGGTCGGCGACTATCAAACCGTGCGCAAGGGCGACCTGATCGTCCAGATCGAGGATTCCGACTATCGCGCGGCGCTGGAGCAGGCCGAGGCTGGTCTCGCCGCCGCGCAAGCGAATCTCGCCAATCTCGCCAACCAGAAGGACATTCAGCGTTCGCTCATCCGCCAGGCGCAGGCGACCATTGCGGCAACGACGGCCGACCTCGAGCGCTACACGCTCGAGGCCAAGCGCCAGCGTGATCTCGTGAAAACGTTCTCGGGAACACCGCAGCTTCTCGAGCAGGCCAATGACAACGAAAAGCGCACCGCGGCCCAGCTGCAGCTCAACGATGCTCAGCTCGATCAGCAAAAGGCACAGCTCGCGAGCCTCGATGTTCAGGAAAAGCAGCTGGCGGCGCAAGTGGAGGCAGCGAGGGCGCAGGTGAAGCTCGCCCGCAACAATCTCGACTACACGCGAATCGTATCGCCTGCCGACGGATTGGTCGGCCAGCGCCAGGTGCGTGCCGGCCAGTTCGTCAATGTCGGTACGCAGGTGATCGCCGTAGTGCCGCTGCCGAACATCTGGGTCACCGCCAATTTCAAGGAGACCCAGATGACGAATGTCCGGGAGGGCAATCCGGCGACCGTCACCGTCGACGCGTTTCCCGATCTCCGGCTGACCGGGCGTGTGGACAGCTGGTCGCCGGGCACCGGCAGCACCTTCGCCCTGCTGCCGCCTGACAACGCGACCGGCAATTTCACCAAGGTCGTGCAGCGCGTGCCGGTCAAGATCGTCCTCGATCCCAATCCCGCACTCGGTGTTCTGGTGCGCCCCGGCATGTCGGTCGAGGCGACGGTCGATACCGGCGGCGGTGCGGCTGCGGCCAACCCGCCGGCGCCGCCGCAGAGCGCCGGACAGGCTGAACGATCCGGGAAATGAGCTCCATCTCTCGCCGGTCACCGCCGCCGGCACGGCGCTTCATTTTGCCGGCGAGCTCGTTCCGCGGCTGCCGCTCGATTCGTGGCGCCCTTACATCGGCCTCGTCGGCGTCCTGCTCGGCTCGGCGATGGGGACGCTCGGCAGCCGGGTGACGACCTTCGGTCTCGCCGACCTGCGGGGCGGTCTCTCGGTCGGCTTCGACGAGGGCGCCTGGATCACGACGAGCTTCGGCATCGGGCAGATGATCATGGGCGTCGCCTCGCCCTATCTCGGGGCCGTATTCGGCGTGCGCCGCGTTCTGCTGCTCGGCATCGTGCTGTTCTTCACCGCGAGCCTGCTCGCGCCGCTGTCGCCGAACCTTCAGGCTTTTCTGACGATCAACTTCCTCGCCGGCGTCGGCTCGGGCACATTCATCCCACTGACCATCAGCTTCATCCTGCGCAATCTGCCGTCCAGGCTCATCATCTACGGGATCGCCATCTATGCGATGAACTCCGAGCTGTCGCAGAACATCGGAGCCTCGCTCGAGGGATGGTACTCGGATCACTGGTCCTGGCGCTGGATCGACTGGCAGTACTGCGTCGCGTCGCCGGTAATGTTCGCCTGCGTCTGGTTCGGCGTCCCCCGTGAGAAGCCAAATCTGGCGCTATGCTCCGAGCTCGATTGGCCCGGTCTCGCTTACGCGGGGCTCGGCTTCTCTCTTCTCTACGCCGGCCTCGACCAAGGCAACCGCCTCGACTGGGTGCGCAACGGCACCATCAACGGATTGCTGATCTCGGGCAGCCTGCTCACGCTGTTGTTTGTGCTGCGCGAGCTATGGACGCCGCGACCGTTCCTGAACATCCGCGTGATCGTGCGGGAGGACCTGCCGGTTCTGCTGGCGCTGCTGTCCGGCTTTCGCTTCATCATCCTGTCGACGGCCTACATCATCCCGACCTATCTGCAGACCGTGCAGAATTTCCGCGAGCTGCAGGTCGGCGCTGTCCTGTTGTGGATTGCACTGCCCCAGATCCTCATCGTGCTGCCGCTGGCGGTGCTGCTACGTCGGGTCAATGCGCGATGGGTGCTCGCGCTCGGGACGATCTTGATCGGGATCGCCTGCCTGATGGCGACCAACCTGACGAGCCAATGGGCAACCGAGGACTTCCTGCCGTCCCAGGTTCTTCAGGCGATCGGCCAATCGTTCGCGCTCACGGCTCTCATCGTCCTCATCGTTCAGTCGATCCACCCGGCCGATGCTCTCACCGTCGGAAGCCTCCTCCAGGTCAGCCGGCTGTTCGGCGGAGAGATCGGCACCGCATTCATGCAGACCTTCGTGCGGGTGAGGGAGCAGGTCCACTCGAACCTGATCGGCCTTCATGTCGACAGCCTCGCGGGCGTGACTGCGGACCGGCTCGCGGCATACCGCAGCGCTGTCGGCACCCGCTCGGCCGATGTCACCGAGATCGGCGCCAAGGCGGCAAAGCTCCTTGCCAACGCCGTTGCGCAACAGGCTGCGGTGCTTTCCTACATCGACGGCTTTCTGGCCGCTGCCGTGGGGGCGTTGGTCTGCCTGCTGCTGGTCGCCCTCGTCCGTCGTCCACCGCCCGGAGGGCTGCTGCCCCCGAACTGACACCAGCCGACGCCAGAACCCGCGCCGGCCTCGATCACCCCAAGGAGGCCCTTCATGCCACTCTATTTTTTTCGTCTCACCAACGGCACACAAGTGCTGGACAATCACCACGGCATCGATCTCGCAGGCGATGCCGCAGCTCGCACCGATGCGGTGGCGCTCGCCCGCGACCTGCATCATCGCGCGGTCATGCCCGGATTTGATTGGACCGGGTGGTTCGTGAAGATCGTCGATGCGCAGGGACGCGAGGTGGATGAGGTGCCGATCCCTGATCGATGCGTGATCGCCACCCGTCGCGGGCTGGCGACCATCGCATGTCGTCTCTCGACGGCAGTGCGCGGCGGCACACCGCGCGGAGGCGTCAGGCCTTTGCCTTCTTCTTGCTGCGTCGAAGGGTGGCCTTCTTGCGGCAGGACAGGCAGCGGCAGCCGTTCTTCTTGATGAAGAAATTGAAATAGTCGCGGCCGTAATTGTAGGTGATCTCCTCGCCCTCGGTGATCGTGCGCGAAGCCCTGAAGATGATCTTCCTGGCCCGGATGATGAACGGTTCCGCATTCGGCCGGCAGGAGTGGTTCATGTAGCGGGCGACGTTATAGCGCTTCGAGCCGTCGATCACCCACCGGCTGCTGAGCTCGAACATGTATCGGGAGCCGCGGTTCTCGAGCTCCTCCGCTTGCTCCGACGAGATGCGCCGGCCGCGATAGGTCGCGATGTACGCTGACTTCTTGATCGTCTTGGCGGCAAACAGGCCTAATCCGGTTTCGGATCGGCCGACGCGGAATTTGCTCGATGGCATCGTGTTTCGATCGGCGACGTGTTTCGTTTAGCGGTGTGTTCGATCAGCGGCAGGTTTGGTCGATGTCATCTCAGGCGGTGCGGGATCGCGGCTCTCATCTCGCAAGAAGATCGGCGATGACGGCTTGCGCCGCGTTGTGCCCCGGCGCACCCGTCACTCCGCCTCCAGGATGAGCACCCGAGCCGCACAGATAAAGTCCGAGGATCGGCATGCGGTAGTCGGCGTACCCCAACATGGGGCGAAGAGTAAATAACTGATTCAGCGTCAAGGCGCCATGAAAGATGTCGCCGTTGGGCAGACCGAAGATTTGCTCGAGGTCGAACGGCGAGAGGCTCTGCCGCGCGACGATGCTCGACTTGAAGCCGGGCGCGCAGGCCTCGACCGTGTCGATCATGAGGTCGGCGACGGTCTCGCGGTGCTGGTCCCAGGTCGAGCCGTCGGCGAATTTCGGGGCGACGTGCTGACAGAACAGGCTCGCGACATGGGCACCGGGTGGCGCGAGGCTGTCGTCCAGGCTGGACGGGATGACCATCTCGACGATCGGTGCGGAACTCCAGCCATGGTTCAGGCAGTCGCGATAGGCCTTGTCCATATAGGCGAGGCTTGGCGCGAGGATGATGCCGGAGGTGTGGTGATCGCCGGGGTCCGGCAGTGCCGAGAATCGCGGCAGTTTCGAGAGCGCAACATTCATGCGAAACGTGCCGGAGCCGGCCTTCCAGTCCTTCATCCGCTTGGCAACGGCCGCGGGGACCGCCTCGCGGGGCACGAGCCGTTGAAAGAGCCGTTGCGGATCGACGTTTGCGACGACGGCGCGGGCCCGCAGCGCCGTGCCGTCGTCGAGCACGACGCCGGTGGCGCGGTCGCGCTCGACGATGATCTCGCGCACCGCCGCATTCACGGCGATCCGGACGCCGTGCGTGCCGGCGGCCTTTGCCATCGCCTGCGTGATCGCGCCCATGCCGCCGATGGCATGGCCCCACGAGCCCTGCCTGCCGTTCACCTCGCCGAACACGTGGTGCAGCAGCACATAGGCGGAGCCGGGCGAGTAGGGGCTCGCCAGGTTGCCCACGACCGAATCGAACCCGAGCACGGCCTTGATGGGATCGGACTCGAACCAGTCGTCGAGGATTGCGCCCGCGGACTTGCGCAGCAGGCGGATGGCGGGCCTCAGTCCGCCGGCCTGCCACAGCCTTCCGCCGATCCCGGCGAGCTTGCCGAGCCCGTGTATGACTTCGCCGAGTTTGCCCGGGGGCAGATTTGGTGGCGCCTCGAGCACGAGGCTGCGCAGCACGCCGGCAACGCGTCCGATCTCGGCCTGATAGGCGCCGTAGCGCGCGGCGTCGCGCGTACTGAACTTGGCGATCTCGCGCTCGGTGCGGCCTTCGCCGGTGAGGAGATAGCGGCCGTCCGGCAGCGGCAGGAAGTTCTGCGCGCGCCGGTTGACGATGCGCAGGCCGTGCTGGTGAAGTCCGAGGTCGCGGATGACCTTCGGCTGCAGCAGGCCGACGGTGTAGGCCGCCGTCGAGTTGCGGAAGCCGGGATGGAATTCCTCGGTGACGCAGGCCCCGCCGACGACGCCGCGGCGTTCCAGGACCCGCACGCGCAGGCCGGCCATGCCGAGATAGGCCGCGCAGGTCAGCCCGTTGTGGCCGGCGCCGATGATGATGACGTCGAGATCGGACAGCGAATCGGACATGGACGGTCCGATATCACCCCAAGAGGTTCACGGAGAAGCCCGCGCGGCGCATGACCGCCTCGCGGGCTGCCTCAGCGAGCTGGAACGTGCGGTCGAGATCGACCCCGACGAGTCGCCCGCGCCATTTCCTCAGCTTGCCTCCGATGAACACGGTCTCGACATTGCCAGGGTTCATCATGTTCACCACCGTGCCCACAGCATTGCTCATCGGCCACAGGCTCGCCTGGTCGGCACGGAGAAGGACGAGATCGGCCTCCTTGCCCGGCGTCAAAGTGCCGACCTTACCAGCGAGGTTGGCGCAACGGGCGCCTTCGATGGTCGCGAACTCGAGCATCTCGCGGCAGGTGAGGAGCGGCGGCACGCTGCGCCCGCCGCTGCGCCGGCGTTCGAAGATTCGCAGCCGCTGGAAGGTGAAGGTCGTGCGCATAGCCGAGAAGAAATCCTGAGCGATGGTGACGCCGTGGTCGGATGAGAGGCTCGGCGGTACGCCGTGGTCGATGGCGTCCTGGACCGCCGGCGTGCCGTGTCCCATCGCCATGTCGATCGCGGCGCAGATCGAGACATGGCCGCCGGTGTCGCGGATGAGCTGCCAGGCTTCCGGCGTGAGGCCGTTGCAATGGATGTACTCGTCGCCTTCGCGCAACAGTCCCGCGCGTCCGAGCGCGATGAACGGAGCGCTCTGGTGGCGCAGATGCAGGACGGCCGGCACGCCGGCCTCGCGCGCGGCCGCAAACAGCTTTGGGTCGAGGCCGACGCCGAGGGCAAGCGTCAGCAGCTGGTCCTTCGAGCTGAAATAGGTCTTCTGGAGCCGCGCGATGTCCTGCGGATATTGCGTCGCGGGCCCGGAGCCCCGCGAATAGGCGTGGACGGCGCGGATGCCGGAATCCTTCAGCGCGGCGATGCAGGCGTCGCTGTGCTCCGGGGTGTGGCTGATCTGGCAGAGATCGACCATCGCCGTGGTGCCCGTGTCGATCATGCCGAGCGCCGTCATGAGCACGCCGGCATAGACGTCGGACGGGGTGAAGGCGGGCGTGAGCGTCGCCTGCACATCGCGATTGTAGTCGGGGTCGAGCTCGCCGTTGGGCATGATGCTGCGCAGGATGCCCTGATAGGAATGGCTGTGGGTGTCGATGAAGCCGGGGATCACGATGCGGTTCGTCGCATCGAAGACTGCCACATCGCCCGACACGGCGATGTCGGGCCGCACCGCGCGTATTTTGCCGTCCTCGATCAGAATGTCGGCCTGCGCGAAGTCGCCGAGCTGCCGATCCATGGTGAGGACAAGGCCGCCCTTGATCAGGACTCGGCGCTCGGCCTGGAGCCGGGCGAGCTCAGCGTCCGGCGTTCCGGCTCCCTGCGCCATAGCCGCATCGGGCGCGGCCTGGGCCGCCATTCCGAACGCCGCCATCGCCGCGCCCGATTTGAGAACGCGGCGCCGCGAAAGGGACATGTCGCGCGCGGACTCAGGAGCGCCCGGCGAGGGATCGTTCGGTTCGCTCATTCGAGCCTCCTTCACCTCAGTCCTCGACGCCTGCCGCTATATGATCGTCTACGGCAAGGCGAAGACAAAGATCGAATTGTGCCGGCGCACGGCGGGCGGCATCGAGTCCTTCGTCAGGCCGAGCGGTCCGGCGGTCACCGATTGTCCCTCGCCGGTGAACACCATGATGTACTGCTTGCCGTTCACGGCATAGCTGATCGTCGAGTTCATCACCATGCCCGCGACGATCGCTTCCCAAAGCACCTTGCCGTCGTCCGCATCGAAGGCGCGCAGGCGCCGGTTCTGGTCGCCCCAGAACACGAGGTCGCCGGCGGTGACGAGGGCCGAGCCGGCGCTCGCCTGCGGCTGCGAATAGAGCACGCGCATCTCGCCGGTCGCGACGTCGATCCGGCCGAGGTTCATGTATTTCTGCGGGTCGGAGCCCGGACGGATGACGCCGGCCCGCGGACCCCAGCCGACCTTCGTCTTGGTGTTCGCGGTCATCGACAGGCACTGGTCCTGGAACGGCACGAAGATCGCGTTCTTCCGCGGGCTGTAGGCGATCGCCCACAGGCCGCGCGTGTTGTGGTAGCAGCCGATGATGTGGTCGCCGTCCTTGCGGAACAACTTGTCCGGATTGACGCGGGTCTGCCCGGTCTTGAGGTCGATGCCGTTCATGTTGATGTTGGGGTCGTCATAGGGGAACGGCCGCGCCCACAGGAACTCGCCTGTCGCCTGCTCGAGCGCGAACATGCCTCCACCCTCGGCGACGGTGACGATGATGTCGCGCTCGCGGTCGGGCGCGAGCGCCGAGCTGATCCATTTCACCTGCCGCGGATCGGGGCTCACTTTCGTGTGCACCAGCATGCGCTCGTGGTTGTGGTCGGCATCCCAGTCGTCGCCCGGCAGCTCCTGGTAGTACCAGAGGAGCTTGCCGGTCGTTACATCGAGCGCGACCGTCGAGTTGCTGTAGAGTTCGGCGGGCGCGGTGAGCGAGACCGCGTCGGCGCTGCCGTGGCGGGTGAGCCGCGTATAGGGGTTCGGATTGGCGATGCCCCAGTAGAGCACCTTGCGCTTGGGATCGTAGGAGCCAGGCAGGCCCCACGGGCCCGCCGCGCGCTGCTCCACCGGTACGTTGCCCCAGGTGTCGCCGCCCGGCTCGCCGGGTGCCGCGGTCACGAAGAACTTCCACGCCTCGCGGCCGGTCTTCGCATCGTGGGCGGCGATGAAGCAGTTCTCCCGCTTGCTCTGCTCGCAGGTGCGGTTGGAGATCACCTTGCCGTCGGCGACCAGCAGGCCGCCCGCCGTCTGGCCGCCATTGTCGACCTTGGTCTCCCAGCGCAGCCTGCCGGTCTTGGCGTCGAGCGCGACCAGGAACCCGTCCGGCGCCGCGAAGTAGATCATGTCCTCGTAGATGCCGAGACTCTTGTTGCGGGCGGCGGTGGGCGTGACTTCCTTCGGGTAGCTCCTCGTGTATTCCCACAGCAGGTCGCCGTTGGTCGCGTCGATCGCCTGGATCGAGGCGCCCGGCGCGTAGAGATACATGACGCCGCGGTGGACGATCGGCGTCGATTCCTGGGTGCCGTTGGGCAGGCCGCGCGACCACGCCATGCGGAGCTGGCCGACATTCGACTTGTTGATCTGATCGAGCGGGCTGTAGCGCTGCTCGTCGAAGGTGCGGTTGATCATCAGCCAATCGGCGGGATCGGGATTGGCCAGCATCTCGTCGGTGACCGGGACGAAGGGCGAGGGCTGCGCGAAGGCTGCGCCCGAGAGCAGGGCGACGCCCAACAGTGCGCCGGCGACAACTGCACGCGTCATCAGGTCCTCCCGAAATTCCGGATGTTCTGATCAGGCGCAAGCAGAACCGGCCGGAACCTGCTCCGCCCGCTGCGTGTCCTCAAGGTACCGGCGGGGAGGCGTGGCAGGCAAGCGGCGCCGGCCATTCGCGGCGTCCGTTTGTGCGAGGGCCCGCTCCCGGTTACGCTCAGGCTCAGACAACAACGACCGCTCGCGCGACGGGCGAATTTGGCGGGAGAGACCATGGCCGACGACTTCGAAGACCATTGCTGGAAGGACATCGTTCCTCCCGACGTGCTCGACATCTACAGTCACTATGTCCGCAAGACCTTCGTCGGCCCGGCGCCGGCGCTGCTCGCCATCGATCTCTATGAGCTCGTCTATCAGGGCGGAGCGAAGCCGGTGGCCGAGCTCTACAAGACCTATGCGAGCGCCTGCGGCGAGCATGCCTATGCCGCGATCGAGCCGACCAAGCGCCTGTTCGCCGCCGCCCGCGCCGCCGGCGTCCCGGTGTTCTACACCACCCAGGACACGCGGCCGGACAGTCTGCCCGCAACGCGTGACCGCGACGCGCCGCCAGAATGCGGCGCGCGATCCTGCGCTCTTATGCCATCAGGCCCGAGTTCAAGCCGCAGGCCGGCGACGTCGTCATCACCAAGCAGCGCGCCAGCGGCTTCTACGGCACGCCGCTGATGGCGCATCTCACGGAGCTCGGCATCAAGACGATCATCGTCTGCGGCGAGAGCACCTCGGGCTGCGTGCGCGCGTCGGCAGTCGACGCCTATTCCAACGGCTTCCACGTGGTCCTGGTCGAGGAGTGCTGCTTCGACCGCAGCATGCTCTCGCACAAGGTCAACCTGTTCGACCTGCACCACAAATATGCCGACGTGATGCATGTGGACGAGGTGGTGTCGCATCTCGCCGGCCTCTCCGTGCGCAAGGCGAGCTGACATGAAGCCGCGCTCCTACGGACCGTTTCCCTATTCGCCGATCATCCGCCGGCCCCGCCTCACGTGGCCGGGCGGCGCCCATGTGGCGCTGTGGGTCATTCCCAACATCGAGTACTTCTCGCTTGAGGAGCGGCCGGGCGGCTACGGGCCGGGCAAGGTACCCGACGTGGTGATGTGGTCCGAGCGCGATTACGGCAACCGCGTCGGCGTGTTCCGCCTCATGGAGGTGCTCGACCGTCACGGCATCCGCGGCACCGTTGCGCTCAACAGCAATCTGTGCGCCGAGCACCCCGCGATCATGGAAGAGGGCATGAAGCGCAAGTGGGAGTGGATGGGGCACAACGAGAGCAACACCCGCCGCCTCAACGATGCGCCGCCCGGCGAGGAGGCGAACATCATCAAGCGGACGCTTGCGACGATCGAAGAAGCCACCGGCACCCGTCCTGTCGGCTGGCTCAGCGCCGGCCTCCAGGAGACCTGGGACACCGTCGACCTGCTCGCCGCCAATGGCTGCGAGTATGTCGCCGACTGGTGCAACGACGATCAGCCCTATGTCATGAACCTCGATGAGGGACGCTCGCTGGTCGCGATGCCCTACAGCCAGCAGCTCAACGACAAGTCCACGATCGAGCGGCGTTTCGTGAGTGCCGACGGCTTCCGCCAGATGATCTGCGACCAGTTCGACGTGCTTTATCGCGAGGGTGCCGAATCCGGCCGCGTGATGGCGATCGCGGTGCATCCCTACCTGATCGGCGTGCCGCATCGCATCGGCGCGTTCGACAAGGCGCTGGAGTACGTCTGCAGCCATCAGCGCGTGTGGAAGGCGACCGGCGCCGAGATCGCCCGGCATTATCTGGCCCAGCTCAAGGGCGCGCCGCCATGACCGCCGCACGCTGGGCGAGGGCGCTGCTTATCGCGGCCGCGGTCCTGTGCGCGGCGCCGCCAGCGCGCGCCGCCGACACCGTGATCGCGGGCGGAGTGAGTTCGGCGTCGGCGAACCTGTGGCCGATCTATATCGGCATCAGAAAAGGCTTCTTCGCCGAGGCGGACATCGCCGTCGATCTCGTGTTTTCGCCGTCGAACAGCGCGACCATTCAGCAGATCGTGGTCAACGCCATCAATGTGAGCATCGGCAGCGGGCTCGTCGATCCGATCCGCGCGATCGAGAAGGGTGCCCCGGTAGCGATCCTGCGGATCGAGGTGCGGCGGCCTCCCTATGCCCTGCTCGGCCAGCCCGCCATCAAGGACATGAAGGCGCTGGCGGGCAAGATCGTCTCGGTCGGCGGGGCCAAGGATATCACCCGCCTCTTTCTTGACCGCATGCTTACCGCGAGCGGCGTCGACCCCAAGCGAGTCGACATGATCTTCGCCGGCGCGACCTCGGCGCGCTACTCGGCCCTGCAGTCCGGGGCGGCGCAGGCCGCCATGCTGACCGCGCCGTACAACTTCGATGCGATCGCGGCGGGTTTCACGAATCTCGGCCTCACGGCGGACTACGTCGACATGCCGTTCTCCGGCGTCGCGACGAACCGCACCTGGGCGACACAGAATATCGGCACACTGCGCCGGTTCCTCGCGGTCTATACGAAGTCGATCGGCTGGCTGCTCGACCCGGTCAATCGCCGCGAGGCCGTCGACATCATGGTGTCGGTGAGCCGGCTCAAGGCCGTTGACGTCGAGCGTGCCTATGACTTCCTGGTCACGGGCGGTTTCTTCGAACCGACGGGAAGAATTTCAAAGGCAAGTCTGGGTAAGATCGTCGATGCATTGAAGGAGCTCGGCGACATTCAGCCGGGGTTTGCGACGGAGCGCCTGTTCCTACCCGAGGTCACGGAGCTGACGGAATGATGCGAGGTGACTCGCAGCTTCGTAGGGTGGGCAAAGGCGCGCTTCGCGCCGTGCCCACGCGGATGGTGAGTCGTGAAACCGCTGACGTGGGCACGCTTCGCTTTGCCCATCCTACGCCGTAACGAATGGGAGTAGCGTCATGCGAACAATCAGTCTGCTCGGACGTGCTCTCGCCCTTACGCTTGCCATGCTGGCGTCCGCCCCGGTTCGCGCGGTGGACACCGTCACCATCGGAACGGTCGGCTCGGCTTCAGCCAATCTGTGGCCGGTCTTCGTCGGGATCACCCAGGGGTTCTTCGCCGCCGAAGATATCAAGGTCGACATCGTCTACGTGCCGTCGAGCGCGAACCTGATCCAGCAGCTCGCGGCGGGCTCGCTCGACATCACCATGTCGACGGGGCTCGTCGATCCGATCCGCGCCATCGATCAGGGCGCGCCGATCGCGATCGTGCGTTTCGAGACGCAGGCGCCGCCCTATGCGCTGGTGGCGAAGCCCGGCATCGCGAACTTCGCTGCTCTCAAAGGCAAGCTGATCTCGCTCGGCGGTGCGAAGGACATCACCCGCATCTATGTCGAGCGCATGCTCGCGCCCCACGGCGTCAAGCCCGGAGAGTTCGACATGGTGTTCGCCGGCGCGACCTCGGCGCGGTCCGCGGCGCTCGTCGCCGGCGCGGTCGATGCGGCGATCCTGCTGCCGCCGTTCAATTTCCAGGCGGAGGCGGCAGGATTCCGAAATCTCGGCCTCACCATCGAATACGCGCCGGAACTGCCGTTCTCCGGCACCGTGGTGAACAAGGCGTGGGCCGCACGCCACCAGGCGGTGCTCGCCCGCATCCTCTCGGCGCACGCAAAGAGCGTCGCGTGGTTCTATGAGGACGGCAACCGGCCCGAAGCCGTCCGGCTGATGGTGGCGGCGTCCGGGCTCAAGCCGGGCGACGTCGAGAAGTCCTACGACTTCTTCCGCAACAACACCTTCTTCGATCGCAGCGGCCGCATCTCGAAGACCAAGATGAACGCGCTCGTCGCCGCGCTCCGCACGCTCGGCGACGTTCAATCGCCCGGCAACATCGAGCGCTTCGTCCTCCCCGGTGTGGCGGAGCTTGCGGACTGACCGGCCTTCGGCTGAACCCGAAACGAACGGCCTGCGGCCGTGAAGGACAACGCGATTCGTTCGCCGGCGACCGGCGACTACATGAACGATTGTAGCGCGGCCCTGAACTCCTTGCCGTGGCCGAACCTTGTCGCAAGGGCCTCGGCGTAACCCACGAAGTTTCTGCTGTCGTAACGTGTGCGGTGTGCGACGTGGGCAACGTTTCGCGTACCCACGCCTTTCGGGCCGTCGGCGGATTTCATGGCGGCAAGGGCTGCCGGCGGCCGTACGGCGGCGAGGGTTGTCGGCGGAGGCAGCGCAGCGGCTTTGGCGAGCGCGCCTGGGACCGCGATGAGGGCCGGCGGAATGGCGTGATCGCCCGACATCGCCGCGGCGACCACGGGGGCCGCCTCGGAGGGACGCTCCGGCCTGCGAAGGGCAGGCGAAACAATCGTGGCCGCAGCGACTTCGGCGTGGTCCGCGGCGAGCGCAGGTTGCGGTGACAGCGGAATGGCCGCGACGCCGGCAGACCGCCTTCCGGTCGCGTTGGCGCTCGGGGTTGCCAGGCTCTGCGAATGGGCGGCCGGTTCGAGCAATCCCCCTTTTTCGACCGCTTGCCCGTAAAGCTCGCGGATGCCAATCACCGCGGCGGCAATAAGGACCGTCGTGAGGAAAGTTCTCCAGACCAGCGAAGGACGGCGCGCCGACATCCCGTATTTTCGGGCCGGCATCCCGTAGTCGGACCACAGAGAAAACCGCATCGGGACAACCCTCCAGCGCGATGCGCCCGCAGGGCGCCGGCTTGGTTGGTTGGTATCATTGGGAACAAAAAAGTTCATGCAAACGGCTCTGGGCGGCGCGGAAGCTGAAGGGGCGGAGGACGAATCTGCCTTCGCCGGGTGTCCGGCCCCGGGGCGCGCCGGCCGAGCGTGCGCGCCCAGCCCATTGCGCTGCCGTTACCCCGTTGCGGCGTGATTGCGCTGCGGGGCGATGCCGTCGCGCGCGGCCCGGTCGGAAATGATCTCCGCGAACAGGTCGCGGTAGGCGCGCGCGCATTGGACGATGTCGAACCGGTTCAGCGCGGTCGCGCGGGCGGCGGCGTCGAGCGAGGGCTTGCGAACCGGATCGAGCGCCCAGGCGATGCCGTCGGCGAGCGAGTCCGCGTCGCCGACCGGGACGAGGACGCCGTTGCGCTGATGCTCGACGGCGTCGGGAATGCCGCCCGCGGCGAACGCCACCACCGGGGTGCCGCAGGCCAACGCCTCGAGCACGACATTGGGCAGATTGTCCTCGATGAACGGGGCGACCAGCACGTCGGCCGCGGCGTAGAGCCGTGCCAGGCGCTCCTGGTCGGAAATCTTGCCGACGTGAATGAGCGGCAGGCCTTCGACATCCCTTGCGACATCCTTTGCGGCGTCCGTCTCGCCGCCGAACACGACTGCGACCGCGCCGCCTGCCGACGGCGATGTGGGCGAACCGGCCGAGCGCCCGGCGCAGCGGGGCGAAGCCCTTGCGGCTGTTGGTCGTCGAATCCATCGCGCCGAACAGCAGCATCGGTACGTCGGCGGGAAGGTCGAGCAGGCGCCGCGCCTCCGCGCGCGGCATCGGCCGGAACGTCGAGACGTCGATGCCGGTCGGGATGTGCACGATCCGCCGTCGGCGAAACAGCTTCGAGCGCTTGGCCTCCTCGGCGATCCAACGGCTCGGTGCGGCGACGGTGAGATCGAGCGCATCGTAGTAGCGCTCGCGCGCCGCGAAGCCGCGCGCAGCGAGATCGTCATCGGCGGTGCTGCCGAGCGACGGGCAAGACCCGCAACGCTCCTCGAACTTCCGGCAGGCCGCCGGAAAATGACATCCGCCGGTGAACGGCCAAAGGTCCGAAAGGCGCCACACCAGCGGCTTATCGAGCCGTGCGAGATGCGCGCGGATGCAGGAACGATCCCGCGATCCAATGCAGGCACACGACATCCGCCGCGGCGACGAGCCGACGTCGCGGGCGTCCGTAACAGAAGCTGATCGGAGAAAACACATCGCCGCGGCGATCGGAATAGAAGGTCGAGCGAATGCGAGTCGAGCCAGGCGGCGAGCTTCGAAATGAAATCTCCCGCGATCGGCGGCCACGCCGGGATCACGTCGGGGTCGTCGCCGATCTTGCGTCCCGGATGGAAGGTCGAGGCGACGCCGAGATCGCGCAGGCTGCGATGCAGGCGAAACGCCGCCTTGTTGGCGCCGCCGCCGCCGTCGGACTGCGCGAGATGGAGAACGCGGATCGCCGGCGCTGGTGCGGTAATCTGGATCGGAGCCTCGCCGGAAGCGGTCATTGCTTCCCCCACCGGGTAGGTTACCAAATCGACCGCGCGAGGGAAACTCCGCGCTCGTTGAGGGCATCGGGGGGCCGCGAGAGACGAAGGTCGTGATGCGGGCCTTCCACATGGCGCCAGGCGCATAATGCTGTTCAACTCGCAGCTCTTCCTGCTCGTATTCTTGCCCGCCGCGCTCGTCGTGCAGTGGATCGTCGCCGATCACTGGCGCTGGTGGATCGCGAGCCTCTTGTGCATGTCGGCGGTATTCTATTCCTACTGGAACCCGCCGCTGCTGCTGCTGCTCATCGGTTCCATCCTGCTCAACTGGTGGACCGCGCAGCAGTTCGGCCGCACCCGCAACATGATGTGGCTCACCGCGGGCATCGTCGCCGACCTCGCGATTCTCGGCACCTTCAAGTATCTCGACTTCTTTCTCGGCACCGTCGCGTCCGTCGCCGGGTTCGATTACCGGCCGCTCGCGATCGCGCTGCCGCTCGGCATCAGCTTCTTCTCGTTCCAGCAGATCGGCTATCTCGTCGACCTGCGGCGCGGCGTCGCCAAGCCGCATCCGCTGGTGCGCTATGCGCTCTACGTGTCGTTCTTCCCGCACCTGATCGCCGGGCCGCTGCTGCGCCACAGCGAGTTCTTCGCTTCGCTCGACAAGCGCCGCCCGCGCGAGGAGACGACGCGGCTCTACGGCCAGGGCCTCGCGCTCATGGTGTTCGGGCTGATGAAGAAGGTGCTGATCGCCGACAATCTCGGCTTCGCGGTCAACCAGCTCTTCGGCCACGCGGCGGCGGGGCCGTTGTCGTTCGCCGAAGGCTGGCTCGCCGCGCTCGGTTTCGCGCTGCAGATCTACTTCGATTTCTCCGGCTATTCCGACATCGCGATCGGGCTCGGGCTCCTGTTCGGCATCGTCATCCCCGACAATTTCGACGCGCCCTATCGCACGACCTGCGTGATCGATTTCTGGCGGCGCTGGCACATGACGCTGTCGCGCATGCTGCGCGACTATCTCTACATCTCGATGGGCGGCAGCCGCTACGGCCTGTCGCGGCAGATGGCGGCGCTGCTCGTCACCATGCTGCTCGGCGGGCTGTGGCACGGTGCCGGCTGGACCTTCGTGATCTGGGGCGGGCTGCATGGCCTCGCGCTCGCCGCCAATCATCTGTGGCGACGCGCCGGCGCCGCGATGCCGGCCGTGCTCGGCTGGCTGCTGACCTTCCTGTTCGTGGTCGTAGCCTTCGTGATCTTCCGCGCCGACACGATGTCGAGCGCGCGCCACGTGCTCGCGGCGATGGCCGGCGCCGAAGGATGGTCCTCGCAGGTGCGGCTCGTCGAGTCCGGCTGGCGGCCGCCGCTGTTCGGCTCGATCCTCGGCGAAACCTTGACGTGGCTCGGCATCGCCATGGCATTCGCGACCATCGGGCCGACCAGCCAGGAGATCGTGCGCAACCGCCTCCGGCCGCGCTGGTGGATCGCGGCTGGTCTCGCACTGATGCTCGGCTACCTGATCATCGAGCTCGGCGGCGAAGGCGGCGCCGAATTCGTCTATTTCCAGTTCTGAAAATCCTTGTTGTTCAAACGGTTGGTTGCGTTCACCGAGTGAACGTTGCCCTTGACCGTCGGCGCCGCGATCGTTGTAGGGAAGGCGCAACAGAGGGCGTGGGCGAAATGTCGAGCACCGCTCAGGACGAGGACAGCCAGCGGATCCTGTTGGGACTGCTGCAGTCGGTCGAGCGCGACGGCGGGCAGTCGCAGCGGCGTTTGGCGGCCGAGCTCGGGATCGCGCTTGGTCTCGTCAACGCCTACCTCAAGCGCTGCGTCAAAAAAGGGCTCGTCAAGGTCAGCGAGGCGCCGGCGCGGCGTTACGCCTATTACCTGACGCCGCACGGCTTTGCCGAGAAGTCGCGGCTGACGGTGGAATACCTCGGCATCTCGTTCTCGTTCTTCCGCCAGGCGCGCGCCGACTGCGCGGAAACCTTTGCCGCGCTGCGCAGCCGCGGCTTCCAGCGCGTCGCCGTCGCCGGCGTGTCCGATCTCGCCGAGATCGCGCGCATCTGTGCGATCGAGAGCGGCGTCGAGATCGTGGCGATCGTCGATGCCAACGCGTCGTCGACGACCTTTGTCGGGGTTCCCGTCGTCGCCTCCTTTGCTGCGATCGGCGAACCCTACGATGCGGTCGTGGTGACCGATCTCGCTGCGGCGGACGCGACCTTCGATGCCGCCGCGGCGGTGATCGGGTCAGACCGGGTGTTGGCGCCGAAGCTCCTCGGCATGCGCCCGCGCGCGGAGGCGATCGCATGACCTCGCGCTGGTACGTCGTACAGACCCAGCCGCACGCCGAAACCAAGGCGATGGGGCATCTCATTCGCCAGGACTTCGCCGTCTATCTGCCGCGCTATCTCAAGCGTCGCCGGCATGCGCGCCGGGTCGAGACGGTGGCGGCACCGTTGTTTCCACGCTACCTCTTCGTCACCGTCGACGTGGAGACGCAGCGCTGGCGGTCCATTCACTCGACCACCGGCGTGGCGCGGCTCGTGTGCAACGGCGACGATCCGGCGCCGGTGCCATCCGACGTGGTGGCGGCGCTGCAGCGGCGCGAAGATGACGGCGGATTCGTCAAGCTCGAGCGGCGCCAGCAGTTCGTCCCCGGCGAGCGCGTGCGCGTCGTCGACGGCGTGTTCGCCGACAATCTCGGACTGTTCGAGGGCATGGCCGATCGGGAGCGCGTCGCGATCCTGCTCGATCTCCTGGGCCGCAAGGTCCGGATCCTGCTCGATGAAGGCGCGATCACGGCGGCCTGAGGCGGCCCAAATGCGGGGCAGGGCAGTTGGGTTTGGGTCGGACCTCTGTTCACCCGAACTGCGGTAGCTTCGGTGGGGACTTGATCCAAAACGGCGACACCGGTCGAACCGGCGAGGAGAAATCCGCGAATGCCTGATGGAGCATGCGCGCCGAATAACATGTTTGCTTCGGGGTCAGCCTCTGAGGGTGGAGCATTCTCACGATGAAGGTTGTGATCCTGGCCGGCGGACTTGGAAGCCGGCTGGCCGAGGAAACGATCGTGCGGCCCAAGCCGATGGTCGAGATCGGCGGCAAGCCGATTCTATGGCACATCATGAAGATCTACAGCAAACACGGCTTTACCGACTTCATCATCTGCCTCGGCTACAAGGGCTACCTGATCAAGGAGTTTTTCGCGAACTATTTCCTCCACATGTCGGATGTCACGCTGCACCTCGCGGACAACCGCATGGAGGTGCATCGCAACACCTCCGAATCCTGGCGGGTCACGCTGGTCGATACCGGGGACCAGACGCAGACCGGCGGGCGGGTCAAACGGATCCTCCCCTATGTGGCCGACGACCCCTACTTCGCACTGACTTACGGAGACGGCGTCGCCGACGTCGACATCCCGGCGGAGATCGCCTTCCATCTGGCGCATGGACGAAAGGCGACCGTGACAGCAGTTCGGCCGGTCGGCCGCTTCGGCGCAATGGGCATCGACGGCGAACGGGTCGTCGCCTTCGAAGAGAAGCCCGAGACCGACGGCGGCTGGATCAATGGCGGCTTCTTCCTGCTGTCGCCGTCGGTCGGAGCATTGATCGCAGGCGATCAAACCGTGTGGGAACGCGAGCCGATGGAGAGATTGGCAGCGAACGATCAACTGCGCGCGTTCGTCCATGGCGGGTTCTGGCATCCCATGGATACGCTGCGCGACCGCAACTTTCTCGAAGAGCAATGGGCCAAGGGCGCGGCGCGATGGAAGACATGGTCGTAGCCTGCGCTCTCGTCATGAAACGACGCACATTCATCGCAAAACAATCGCCGGCAGCGCGCGCAATGTCGGCCGCGCAGTGAAACTTTGGAGTGCCTTCGCTTGGTGCCAATTCCCGATCACGACGTTGCTCCCGGACCTCTTACCCGTTGTCAGATTTCCGGGTCGTCCGACCTCGAGCTGATCATCGACTTGGGTTGCCAACCGCTTTGCGATTCGCTGCTCACCCGCGAGCAGCTTGCCCAGCCCGAGACCTACTATCCGTTGAGGTTCTTTCTCTGTCCGGAATCGGGCCTGGCGCAACTTGATTACGTCGTCGACGGATCGGTGGTTTATCACCCCGACTATCCGTATCGCAGCGGCATCACGAAGGAACTGGAGGTCTACCAGCGTGCCTTTGCAGAGGGCATCGTCCGGGAGTTGGGCGTGCCGCGAGGATCGCTCTGCGTCGACATCGGATCGAACGACGGCACCCTGCTCACGGGGTTCAAGCTGCAGGGCATGCAGGCGCTGGGCATCGAGCCCACCAACATCGCTAAAATCGCCCGCGACGAGAATGGGATCGAGACCCTGCAGAGCTTCTTCACCGAATCGCTGGCGCGAGACATCGTCAGGGATTACGGCAAGGCCAAGGTGATCACGGCGACGAACGTCTTTGCGCATATGGCACCCCTCGGTGAGGTCGTGCGGGGCATTCGCGCATTGCTCGATGACGACGGCGTATTCGTCACCGAGAGTCACTATCTTCTCGACGTCATCGAAAAGGGCCAGTTCGACACCGTCTATCACGAGCACATTCGCACCTACAGCCTCAAGTCGCTCGTCACGTTGTTTTCCTATTATGGAATGGAAGTTTTCGACGTCCGACGCGCCGACCGCTACGGCGGCAACATCCGCGCCTATGTCGCGCGAAAGGGAACGCGCCCGTTCGCCCCGGCTGTTCCGGCTCTCCTGGCGCTCGAAGTCGAGCGTGGCCTGTTCGACCCGAAGACCTATGTTCGCTTTCGAAGCCGCGTTCAAGACAGCCGCGACATGCTCATGACGCTGGCGTACCGGGCCCACCAAAGCGGTCTCGCCTTCGTCGGCAATTCATGCCCCGGGCGATGCTCGACCTTGATCAACTACTACGGTGTGACCCGCGATCTGATGCCCCTCATCGCCGAACAGCCGACGTCGCTCAAGCTCGGGCTCTATCTTCCGGGAAAACATATTCCCGTGGTCGACAACCGGGTCTTGCTCGAGGAGCAGCCGGATTATGTCGTGCTGCTCGCGTGGCACTACGCGACGCCGATCGCCGAGCAGTTGCGTGCGCGGGGCCTGAAATCGAAACTGGTGGTCCCGCTTCCCGACATGCACATCATGGAAATCTGAGACAGCGACCCGTGGCTCGACTTCATGCAGCCGCTGGCGGACTTTTCGTATGACCGGCATTCCGAACGGCTCCCGGCTGCGCGGATGAAGGTCGCGGCCATTCTCGGGTCGGGTTTCGGGCTCTACGGATATCTGCCTGCGGTCATCGAGGCGGGTACCGACCACATCGTCCTGCCGGAACGATATCGCGCCAAATTCTCCGCCCGGCCCGAACTGTCGCGTTTTGCCGACGCCGTCGAATGGGTGCTCGACGAGAATGCGGCGCTCCAGCGGGCTGATTGCGTGATTGCGGCCTTGAGCCCCGAACTTCAAATGCGATGGCTTTCGCATTGTCGGAAACTGCCGAATGTGGAACGTCTGGTGTTGGAAAAGCCGCTCGCCCCGACCCCCGGCGCGGCCGCGTCTCTCTTCAACGATCTCATCGACGCTGCCAAAGTATTCCGTATCGGATATATCTTCAGGCTGACGGCTTGGGGACAGGAGATGCTGCATGCTTTCGAAGAGGGTCCCCGCGGCGAAATGGGCGAATTGCAGGTTACCTGGCGATTTCTCGCTCATCACTATCGTCATCCGGCCACGACTTGGAAGCGTTATCAATCGTCGGGCGGCGGTGCATTGCGATTCTATGGAATTCAGTTGATCGCGTTTCTGGCGGAGTTGGGATACGACAATGTTCTGTGTTCGGAGATATATGGACCCGACGCAAACGAGATCGCGCGGTGGTCCGCCTCGTTTTCGGGGACGGGGCTTCCGAACTGCCGCGTGGTGATCGATACCATGGCAGCGTCCACCGAATTCAGAATAGAGCACATTGGTCCTGGCGCCGCTGTTTGGGCGGATCAACGAGATCCGTTCGACGGCACTCAAGACTTGCCGCTTCCTGGCGAGCTTGACAAACGGGTCCCCTTGCTCGTGCGGCTTTGTCGTTCGTTGTGGGACGAGCAGACTGACAGCTATGCGTGGTATCGAAGCGCGCTCGACCTATGGTCCGCAGTCGAGAAGGTGAGCCTGTTCGAGGTCGCGGGGCTGCATGTATGCGAGGGATGAAGCGCACCCAAGCGCACGGAGTATTCATGTTTTCCGCCGATTGGCGGTTTCGTGCCACACCCGGTTCGTCTGTGGTCGAGGACGCATAAATGGACAAGAAGACGATCAGCATCGTTACGCCCTGCTACAACGAGGAGCGCGGCATCATCACTTGCTACGAGACGATCAAGAGGCTCTTCGAGGAGAAGTTGCCGAACTATCGCCGGGAGCACATATTCTGCGACAACTCGTCGTCCGACCGCACAGTCGACTTGTTGAAAGCCGTTGCCGCCACGGACCCTTGCGTCAAGATCATCGTCAATTCGCGCAATTTCGGCATTCTCAAGAACACCTATAACGGGGTGTTGAACGCCGGCGGTGATGCCATTCTCCTGTTCCAGCCGGTCGATTTGCAGGATCCTCCCGAGCTTATCCCCGACTTCGTGAAGAAATGGGAAGAAGGCTTCGAGATCGTCTACGGACTGCGGGCGATACGTGAGGAAGGGCTCATCATCGCTACGGCGCGCAGGGCCTACTACCGGCTTCTGAGCAGGCTCTCCTACGTCGACTATCCGCCGGACGCCGGCGATTTTCAGCTCGTCGACCGGCGCGTTCTCGATGCCATGAAGGAAATAGACGATGCGCAACCGTTCATGCGAATGATGACGTTCGACTGCGGATTCAAGGCGACGGGCATCTCGTACACTTGGCGGGCGCGCACGTACGGCAAATCGCAGAACAGTCTGCTTCGCATGTTCGACCAGGGCCTCAACGGAATCATCAGCTTCAGCGGAGCGCCCGTAAGGCTGGCGCTGGTCTTCGGATTCTTCCTGGCGAGCGTGAGCCTGCTGTACTCGATCAGCATCTTTTTCCTGACGCTCTTCCGAATGGTCAAAACCGAGGGCGGGATACCGACGATCATCGTGGCGCTGTTCTTCTTCGGCGGCGTGCAGCTGTTTTTTCTCGGTGTCCTCGGCGAGTACATCCTCGCGATCTACAATCAGGTCAGGAAGAGACCGCTGGTCGTCGAACGCGAGCGGATCAATTTCTAGCAGAGCGCGTGGGCCGGGGCCGACCGAGGCGGGCAAGACCGCGTCGTCCACGCGCTGAGCACCCCCCATCAAGCTACGTGTCGAACAGCTTCTCGCTTTGCGGCTGTTTCCCGCGGTGGAATCGCAGATGCCTTTGAACGCTGTCGTATCCGAGGACCTGGACTATATTCATGCTCGGATTGGAGCGAGAGCGGAATGGGGCGATGCCATCGTCCTCGTGACAGGCTGCGCCGGGTTTCTCGGCTACTACACGATGAACTATCTGGCGCGCTTCGCGAGGAAGTTGGGCATACAAAAGGTCATCGGACTGGACAATTTCCGTTTTGGTGAGCCGACGTGGCTCCGTAACCTAGCAGAGACTCATCCGACCACGATCGAACTGGTCAAATTCGATATTTCTCGCGATGGGATCGGCGAGGTCAAGGGCGCGCGCGACGCTCGATTCGTGATTCACGGCGCATCGATCGCATCTCCTACTTTTTATCGACAGTACCCGCTGGAGACGATCGATGCCAATGTGTGGGGATTGCGTGGTCTTCTCGAGTGTTATCGGGAGTCGTCAACGCTCAGAGGCTTTCTGTTTTTTTCCTCGAGCGAGATCTACGGCGACCCGGACTCGTCGTCGATCCCGACGTCTGAGGACTATCGCGGTTATGTCTCCTGTGTCGGGCCGCGAGCTTGCTACGACGAATCGAAGCGGTTCGGCGAGACGTTGTGCTGGGTCTTTGCGCGACAATACGGCGTGCCGATTACCGTTGCTCGGCCGTTCAACAATTTTGGTCCGGGCATGCGCGTCGAGGACGGCCGGCTGCCCGCTGATTTTGCGCGCTGCGTGATGGCATCTCGGGACATCGTGATCCTTTCGGATGGGACGCCGACACGGACGTTTTGCTATGTTGCCGACGCGACGGTCGGCTATCTGCTCTGCCTGCTGCACGGGGAGTTTGACGCGTTCAACATCGGCACTGAGCGCCCGGAGCTCATGGTGCGCGACTTTGCGGAGCTATATCGGACGGCCGGAGCGGAGATATTTGGTTATCGCGGTCGGGTGGTATATCAAACGAGCTCCGACGTGGACTACCTGACCGATAATCCGAACCGCCGCTGCCCGGTTATCGCGAAGGCACGGGAGAAGCTCGGCTACGAGCCCAAGATTGAAGTTGGGGACGGCATTCGTCGATATCTGAGGCATCTTCAACACGAGATGGCGGCTGCCCAATGAAGCTCTGCGTCATCGGCACCGGATACGTCGGCCTGGTGTCGGGCGTCTGTCTGGCGGCCAAAGGGCATCGAGTGACGTGCGTCGACCGCAATCCGGAAGTTGTCGCGGCGCTCAACGAAGGGCGTGCTCATTTTTTCGAGGAAGGCCTCGCGGGGCTTCTGGCTTCGGTGCTGTCCACGAATCGGTTCGCGGTGACCGATAATCTGGAGCGTGGGCTCGACGGCGCGGAGATCGCAATGATCGCAGTGGGGACCCCCTCTGTCGACGGGGCGATCGACCTTGGCGACGTATGCGGCGTTGCGCGTGAGATTGGCGCTTATCTCGGAAAGACCGACCGTCACATCTCCGTCGTCGTGAAGAGTACGGTGCTGCCGTGTACCACCGACACGGTCGTTCGCAAGGAGATCGAGGCCGCATCCGGAAAGTCCTTACCGGCTTTTGGCCTGGGCATGAACCCTGAATTCCTACGCGAGGGCAACGCGGTTGCGGATTTCATGGAGCCTGATCGGATCGTCATCGGTTTTGAGGACAGCGCGACGCTCGAACGTCTCGAACGCCTGTACGCCCCGTGGAACGCTGACAAGATTTGCATTCGCACGCGGTCGGCTGAATTGTTGAAGTATACCAACAATTTCATGCTGGCCTGCCAGATTTCTGCGATCAACGAGATTGCAAATTTGGCGGCGGCCATCGGCGGGATCGATATCATGGATGTCGTCGAGGGGCTTCATCTAGACAAGCGGTGGAATCCGATTCTGCCCGACCGTGGGCGTGCGCAGCCGGAGATCCTCACATACCTCGTTCCTGGCTGCGGGTTCGGTGGGAGTTGCTTTCCCAAGGATGTCCAGGCGCTTCGCTCTCATGGCGAGCAATTGGGCCTGTCGATGCACATGTTGAACGCAGTGCTCGACATCAACGATGTCCAGCCTGAGCAGGTCGTGTCGATCATTCGCCAGGAGTGCGGCGACCTCGATGGGTGCGATGTTCTGGTGCTGGGACTCGCATTCAAGCCCGGGACCGACGATGTGCGGGAGTTGGCGTCGCTGAGGATCGTCGAGCGGCTTTTGGCTTGTGGGTGCAAAGTAAGCGTTCACGATCCGATCGCAGCGGACAATTTTCGGCGCGCTCTCGGGGGCGCCGCGGATGCCTTGACCTTTCTCGACGACTGGAAGTCCACTGTCGACAAGGCCGCAGTCGTCATTCTCGCGACGAAGTGGCCCGAGTACCAGGAGATCGCAACGTTGGACTTGTCCGGCAAGGTGTTTTTCGATGGACGCAGAGCGCTGACACCGAACGCGATGCCAAATGCCAAATATCTCGCCATCGGCCGTCGTGCCGTATCGGGGAGTCTATCGTAGCGTAATTGGCCAGATGGCAGTCCGGGCCGGTCGCTACAATTCAAATGTCGAATGCATTCAGCAAGACCGTTTGGCGATCGGCCCTGCAGATCGCCGCTGGAAAAGTTGGCGTCGCGCGAATGCTTCGGCCGGCCAGGAGCGTTTGACGAAGTGCCCTGCGTAAAGTGGCCCGTTCAGCGAGTTCGGGAGGAGGCGTGATACTCGAATCCCAGTCCATCGGTGCCACCGCCGACGACGTTCAGAGCGGCAGTGTCTCAATGGAAACCGCAAGACCGGGCCGCGCGGCCGAGGCGCGTTCTCGTGCGTTCGGTACGACGTTGATCTTCCTCGTCATCGCCGTCGCATTGCACATCGACAACATCATCCTCGGGAAATTCTCGTACGTGCTCGGCAAGGACTGGCTCGGCTTCGACACGCCGGTCAAGCTGGCCTTCGCGGCGAACATCGAGAAGTCGGGCGCGTTGGCCTACTGGTTTCCCAATCTCCTGTGCGGCCTCGATGGGACGTCAGGCGAGCAGATGTTCGACCTCCTGTTTCTGCCCTACCTGTTCCTGCCGCATTGGGCGGCGTCATTTGTCGACTCCGCGGTGACGAGCTTCGTGGCGATGGTCGCGATGAACGCGCTCCTCAGGGATCTGGATGTGGATGCCGTTCCGGCATTCCTCGGCGCGTTGATTTTCGCGGTATTTCCCATCGTGGCGCCGTATGTCGGGCTCGGCATCGCGGGCATGCCGGTGATCGCGCTCGTGGTTCGGCGAACGATCGCTCAGCCAATCTCGCTGCGATCGGTCCTGCTGTGGGCCGCCACTGGGATCGTGATTTCGCTCAGCTCGGGCTTCATGTTGTCGTTTCCATACGTCGTTCCGCTCGTCGGGCTCTGGATGCTCGCGCTCGACCCGAAGCGGGCCGCACAAATCATCCTCGCTTTTTTCGTCATCGGAGTGTGCGGCATCATCGTCAGGCTGCCGCTGCTGCTTTCGCTCATGGAAACGAGCTCGCTCTCCCACCGGCAGGATTTTAATTTCGCCGAGCTCTATGATGGCCCGGTGTGGGCTTATGTGCGAAACCTTTATTGGTACACATTTGACTACACAGTTTTTGCATGGGTTCCGATTGTGGCGATCGTGTTCTTTCCCCGCCATCGCCTGCTCATCACCACTGTCCTGCTCGGCTTGGCGGTTGTGATCATGGCGCCGGTCTGGAACGCCCTGCGGGCGATGTTTCCCGGAGCAGGCCTTCTGAACGGAGTGAACTTTCGCTTCCAATACGCAACCGCGTTCTTCGTTGCGGTGTCAGTCGCCGTCCTGTTGGACGCCATCGGAAAGCGGAGGTTCGTGCCCACGGTCGTTGCGGGCGGAGAAAGGTGGAAGGCCTGGCCCGTCGCTCCGATTTGCGCCGCTCTGGTGGCGCTCATCATCGCGGTCCATGTCGCGGGTGCCGCAACGGCGAACGTCGAGGACTGGCTCTACGGCGGCAGCGCCAACGCTCGCCTGGGCAATCCCACCATCGCGCAATTGCCGCGGCCCGACGCGGATCCCTATCGAGTCGTGACTGTGGAGGTGAAGGGCGGCGCGGAAATGGCCAACCTCCCCGCCACCTACGGACTGGAGACGGCGGACGGCTACCACAATGTGTATTCGGTCCGGTACAAGCGGTTCTGGCGGGCCGTCATCGCGCCGTCGCTCGCCCTCGATCCGCAGCGGCAGATATGGTTCGACAATTTCGGGCATTTCGCGACGTTGGAAATCCCCGAAGAGCGCGCCGCAGCCGGTCGATCTCTCGAAGTATTTCCGCGTCGATCTTCTCTCGCTCGCCAATGTGCGCGTCGTGTTGTCGCCGGTCGAATTGACCGGCTTTCCGCTGGAGCACAAGGCGCAGGAGGCGGTCAAAGAACGTGCCGATCTCCCGGCGCGGATCCTGAGGCGACTGGACTTCAGCCTGCACGGCCGTGACATCAATGTCTACCGCAACAAAGAGGCGTTGCCGCGTTTCCGTGTTGTCGGCAACACGCGCGTCTATCCGAGCAACGATGCGTTGCTCGCCGACATCGGCAATCTTTCCCTGGAAACGCTGGCGTCGACGGTTCTTCTGGATGCAGCCGACGCGGTCGATGTAACGGATGTGAAGCCCGGCCCAGGCGAGGTCGCCCTCACCGAGTATCGGCCCGATACGTTTTTCCTGCACACGACGACGTCGAGCCGGCAAATTCTGGTCGTCGCGTCGAATTACTATCCGGCCTGGCAATGCCGCATCGACGGCAAACCGTCTCGCGTCTTTCCGGTCTATGAGACGTTCTTCGGGACCATCGTCGACGAAGGCTCCCACGACGTCACCTGCGCCTATATGCCATGGATGAAGCGGTTGCTGATGCAGTGAGGTCCGCGCGGAGCGGGACCTCATCGGACACGCGATCCGAGACGCGCGCCTGGCGCCGGTTCATCGCGATCATCCTCGGCGTGACGGCGATCGTCATCCTCGTCCGCCTTTGTCTTCGTGGCGATCGTCGATCCTTACGACAACCTCGCGTTCTCTCCGTCCTGGAAGCGCTACCGCGTCACCACCAACGAGCGCTACGCCTTCCCGGGCCTGATCCGCCACGGCCGGTTCGACAGTGCGGTGTTCGGCACCTCGACCATGATGCTGCTCAAGCCCGAGGAGCTGGACAAAATGGTTGGGGGCCGCTTCGCCAATCTCGCGATGTCGTATGGGACGCCGTGGGAGCAGACCCAGCTGATGAAGTTCTTCGACCAGCACGCGCGTGACCCCGTGCGAACCATCGTGGTCGGAATGGATATGGACTGGTGCTCGCCGACGAAGCCGATGGACCGCCTGACCGCACATCCGTTCCCGCCCTGGGAGTACGACGACGACCCGTGGAACGACTATGCTCATCTCCTCAACACGCGGGCGCTGCTTCACTCCGTCCGCCAAGCGTTGATGTTCGCGCATCTCCTGCGGCCCGATCTTCAGGACGACGGCTACTATCGCTTCACTCCCGACGACAGCCTCTACGATCCGACGCGAACCCATGCGTCTCTGTACTACGGGCGCTGGAAGGCGGCCGAGTCCATCAGCGCCTACGCTGACCCGCCGGCGGTCGGCGCGCGGCCGTCCGATTGGACATTTCCCGACCTGCGGTTGCTGGAACAGGCGCTGGATGGTCTTCCCGCCCAGACGCGAAAAATCCTGGTGTTCGTGCCCCTGCATGTGAGCCTTCTGTTGGATGGCGAGGAGTGGGCGAAATTCACCCACTGCAAGGAAGCGGTGGTCGATATCGCGAAGACGCGCGCAAACGTCGGCGTCATCGATTTCATGCGGCCCACGCCGCTGACCCGCAACGATTACGCCTATTGGGATTCGGTACACTACCGCGTCGGCTACGCGACGAAGATCATCGAGGCGATCATGAGCGCCTTCGAGGAGGGCCACGATTCCGGCCCGCTGTTCCAGGTGATATGGCGGCCGCATTGAGCCGGATGTGGGCGCGCGGGAGTGGCGCGCTCGGACGAATTATTGCAATTTTTCATGATGATAGATGTGTTCACCACATGAACATAGGGCTTGACGTTCACGGCGTGAACGTTGTAGGAAATCGCTCGGTGATGGGGGAGCAAACGTCGCGCGCCGCTTTCGGGCGACGACAGGCAGCGGTTGGATTCCCGATCACTTCGTTGCGCGAAGGGCCGGCCCGGCAGGGTCGCGTCGCGATCGCAGCGGTGCTCGACAGGACCGCAGCCCGAGGGAGTTGGGGAGCTTTGGTTCACCCGAACTGCGGTAGCGTCGGATTTCGCGATATTTCCGCGGCGCTCGGCCGCGGAAACCAACCCCGAAATGAAGAGCTGCGTTTTGCTCGGAATCTCTTCTGATCCTCTGATCTCATGACCGTACCCGAAAAGTATCCGGATCGCGACGTTTGCGTCATCGGGCTCGGCTATGTCGGCCTCACGCTTGCGGCGACCATGGCGGATGTCGGTTTCCGCGTGCACGGGATCGAAATTCGTGAGGAGGTCGTCGCGCGTCTGCGCAACGGCGAACCGCATTTCCACGAGCCCGGACTCGCTGACCTATTGAGCCGTGTGCTCGAAGGCGATCAACTCAAAATCTACAAGTCCATCCCGGAAAATTTCGCGCCCAATGTCTTCGTCATCACGGTCGGAACGCCGCTCGGGCAGAACGGCCGCTCGCGCCTCGACATGATCGAACATGCCGCAGGTGAGGTAGCCGGCGCGATGAAGCCGGGAGCCCTGGTGATCCTGCGCTCGACCATGATGCTCGGCACCACGCGCAAGATCGTTCTGCCGATTCTCGACAAGCGGGGATTCGCCTATGACGTCGCGTTCTGCCCCGAGCGGACTCTGGAAGGCGTGGCTCTCAAGGAGCTTCGCTGGCTTCCGCAGATCGTAGGCGGCGGCGACCTGCAGGCCTGCGTACGCGCCGCGCAGCTCTTCCAGTTCATCACGCCGACCACGTTGCGGGTGCACGATCTCGAAACCGCAGAGATGATAAAGCTCGTCGACAACGCCCAGCGCGACGTGCAGTTCGCATTCGCCAACGAGGTGGCGCGGATGTGCGACGTCTTCGGTATCAGCGCCATGGATGTGATCACCGCGGGGAAGCTCGGTTACCCGCGCACCAATCTCGCAATTCCCGGACCGGTGGGCGGCCCGTGCCTCGAAAAAGACCCCTACATTCTCGCCGAGGGTCTCGAGCCGTTCGGACTGAAGCCCGAGATCACGCTGAGCGCGCGTCGGGTCAATGAGCGGGTGCCTGAGGAGGCCGCTGCCGCCGTCGAGAAAGCCGCGAGCGCGATGCCCGGCTTTCCGGCACGCCCGGTCGTTGCGGTGCTTGGACTTGCTTTCAAGGGACGCCCGGCGACCGACGATCTGCGCGGGACGATGGCGCGGCCCATTCTCGCTTCCCTGCGGCGACGGTTCCAGGCCGCGGAATGGCGTGGCTATGACGCCGTCGTCGCGCCGGACGCGTTCGCCGAGTTCGGGCTCACGCCCTGCGCGACGATGGAGAAGGCGGTCAGCGGCGCGAACATCGTCGTCATCACGAACAACCATCCGGTCTTTTCCGCGATGCCGCTCGAAACGCTGTCGGCGAGTCTGGGAGAGCCGGCGCTGATCTACGATTTCTGGAACCATTTCGAGCCTCGCAATCTCCGCCTCGCCGCGGGGCGCGCCTACATGCCGCTCGGCAATCACGGCGCCACGCTGGGGAGCCCGGCGCAGCGATGAGCACGCGCAGCTATCTCGTGACGGGGGGCAGCGGATTTCTCGGCGCGGCGCTGGTGCGGCGGCTGGTGCGCGACGGCGCACGCGTCCGCGTGCTCGACAACCATTGGCGCGGTCACCCGCGCCGGCTCGTCGATGTCGCCGACCGTATCGAGATGGTGACCGGCGATATCCGCGACCCGGATGTCACCGCCCGCGCCTGCGAGGGCATCGACTGCGTCGCGCATCTGAGCGCGATCAACGGCACCCGCCACTTCTACGAGGAGCCGGAGCTCGTGATCGACGTCGCCATACGTGGCACGCTCAACGTCATCGACGGCTGCCGCCGCCACGGCGTGACCGAGCTCGTCGTCGCCTCGAGCTCGGAGGCCTATCAATCGCCGGACGTGATCCCGACGCCCGAGAACGTGCCCGCTTGTCGTGCCGGACGTTCTCAATCCGCGCTATTCCTATGGCGGCTCGAAAATCGCGGCCGAGCTGATCGCGATCAACTACGGACGAACCGGATTCGATCGCGTCGTCCTGTTTCGTCCCCACAATGTCTACGGTCCGGACATGGGTTTCGAGCACGTCATCCCGGAGATCACGGTGCGGGCCGCGGCAGCCGTGGACGCCGACGGCAGCGCCGGCGCCATTCGTTTTCCCGTCAAGGGCGACGGACGTCAGACGCGCGCCTTCATCCACATCGACGACTTCACCGACGGTCTTGTCCGCGTGATCGAAAAGGGGCAGCACCTCAACGTTTATCACATCGGCAACCCCGAGGAGGTCACCGTTGCGGAGCTTGCGCGGCTGATCTTCAGGGAGTTCGGCCGTGAGCCGGCGTTCGCCCATGAGCCGGCCCCGGCCGGCGAGACGCGCCGGCGCTGTCCCGACATCGGCAAGCTTCGCGCGCTGGGCTTCGCGCCGAAAATCTCGCTCGCGGAAGGGTTGCCCGCGGTTGTCGAATGGTATCGCGCGCATCGCGACCTCGCCGAGGCGGCGCGCCGGAAAGGCTAGACATGTCGACGTCCGAGACCCATTCGCGTCCGATTCTGGAATGTCAGATCTGCGCGTCGAAGGCGATGCGCTCGCTGCTGTTCCTCGGCTACGTCCCGCCGGTCAACACCATGCCGGCGGTCGGCGCGCGGGCCGTCGAAGAGCTGACGTTTCCGCTGGAAATGTTTCGCTGCGAGGAGTGCGGACTGGCACAGATCGGCCTCGAAGTCTCGCCCGAGGTGCTGTTTCCCTATTCCTATCCGTATCTCAGCGGCACCACCAAGATCCTGCGCGAGAACTTCGCCGATCTCTATCGCGAGGCGTCGCAGAAGCTCGGGCTCAAGACGAGCGATCTCGTCGTCGACATCGGCTCGAACGACGGCTCGCTGCTGATCAATTTCAAGGAGGCCGGTCATCCCGTGCTCGGGATCGACCCGTCGCGTGCCGCCGAGGTCGCGCGTCAGCGCGGCATCGAGACGCTGGTCGATTATTTCGGCGCGACGCTCGCGCGCAAGGTCAGGGCGGAGCGCGGTCCGGCGAAGGTCGTCACGGCCGCGAACGTGTTCGCGCATATCGGCGACGTCCACGGTGTCACCGACGGCATCTGCGAACTGCTCGCGGACGATGGCGTCTTCATCTCCGAATCGCACTATCTGCTCGATCTCATCGATACGCTGCAATACGACACGATCTATCACGAGCACCTGCGCTACTACGCGCTGGGCTCGCTCGAGGGCCTGCTCAAGCGCCACGGCCTCGAGGTGTTCCACGTCAAGCGCATTCCGACTCACGGCGGCTCGATCCGCGTCTATTCGGCCCGCGCGGGAACGCGCGCGATCGATCCGTCGGTGGCGGCGCTGCGCGCCACGGAGCGCGAGGCCGGAATCACCGACGGCAGCGCGATGGTCGCGTTTCGCGAGCGGGTGGCGCAATCCAAGCTCGCGCTCTATGCGCTGATCGCCGGGCTGCGGAAGCCGGGCACCCGCGATCTACGGCATCGGCGCGCCCTCGCGCGCATCGACGCTCATCAACTATGTCGGGCTCGACAACAACATCGTCGATGCGGTGATGGAGGTCTCCGGCTCGCACAAGCTCGACAAGTACGTCCCGGGCACGCTGATTCCCGTCCTCGACGAGGCGAGGCTGTTCGCCGACCAGCCGGAATACGCGCTGCTTCTGTCCTGGCACATCGCCGACGAGCTCGTCCCCATCCTGCGGAAGAAGGGCTACCGCGGCTCGTTCATCGTCCCGCTTCCCGAGCCCCGTGTGATCCAATGATCCGGGAACGGGTCGTCGTTCTCTCCTCGATGATACCGACCTTCTCGCACCTCGGAAGCATCGTACTCGGCACGCTCGTCGAAGCGATCGCGATGGCCGGAGCGGACGTTCGCTTCGCCCACACCGGGGGCGGCGCGCTCCTCAAATCGGACGCTGACGCCGAGCGGCGCCTTGCGCTCGTCGGAGCCCGCCCGGTCGAGGGCGCCGCTCCCATCATCGACGACGAGACCCTGCCCAAGACTGCGGCCCGGCGCGTGGCGCGCTATGTGCGCGAGACGATCGACCCCCGCCTCGACGGCGATGCGCCGCGCTTTCGCGATCCGGCCGCCGAGGTCGAGCGGCTGGTGGCGTCCGGCGCCGGCTCCGCGCTCCTGTTCTGGGACACCGATTACGAGCGCCTGGTGCCGGCGCTCAGCCGCGCCGGAATGCGGGTCTACGGCTATCTCGCGCGCCCGCCCATGGCCGCCTCGCAGGTGCATGCGCGCGAGAAGCTCCAGGGTCTCAAACGCGGGATGACCGAGGCGCGGTTGCGGACGAAGGAGCGGCGCCACCTGGCGCGCCTGCAAAGCCTGTCCGGCGCGCGCAACATCTGCGCGCTCGATGCCTCGTGGTACGACGACCACGGCGTCGGTTGCCGCTATCTCCCCAACACTTGGCCCGACGCTTTCGGTGACGCTTGGCGGTCGCTGCGCCGCGCGGCCGAGGCGCGACGCCAGGGCATCCATATCCTCGGCAACATCGGCGTGCTGAGCTCGACCGGCAACTATTACGGAATGCTCTATCTCGCCGATCACGTGCTGCCGCTCCTCAAGCGGGAGCTCAAAGCGACCGATTTCACCATCAACATCTGCGGCCGCTTCGAATTCCCGCCAGCGCTCGAGCACCTGCGACGCGAACCCAACGTGGCGATGCGCGGCTTCGTCCCCGACATCGACGATGAAATGCTGGGAAACCAGATTTTCCTCGTGCTCAACAACGCAGGACCCTATCCGGGCGGCTACACGCGGGTAATCTACGCCTTCTCGTCGGGCTCCTGTCTCATCGCCCATCGCCGGCTCGCCGAGTCGATGCCGGAGCTCGTGCATGACGAGAACTGCCTGCTCGGCGACACGCCGGAAGGCATCACCTCCCTGATCGTCGCCGCTGCCGGCGATGCGGCTCTGCGAAGCCGCATCGGCGAGGCGGCGCGTCGCACCTATCTCGGGCGATACCGTCCCGCGATCATCGCCGAGGATCTCGTGCGAATGATGAGGGGAACAGGACCATGATGTTGGTCGGCTCGTTTGCGATGAGCGCGCGATGACCACGAGGTCTTGCGTGCTTCTCCTGCGCGACGATCACGTGCTCAATCGGAGCGCCCAGCTGATCTGCCGGGCGGGCTTGCAGGTGCTGGCGGTCGTCGAATTGCGCGATGTCGATGAGGAGAAGCTCGCCCGGCTCGAGCCGGACATCGTGTTGAGCTTCCTCAACGAGCGCATCCTGCGAGGACCGCTCCTCGCCATGGCAGGGATCAATTTTCATCCTGCGCCGCCCGACTATCCCGGTCGAGGCGGTGCCTCGTTGGCGTTGTTCGACGGAGCGACGAGCTACGGGGCGACCGCGCATCGGATTGCCCTTGCCGTCGATTTCGGGGCCGATCGTCGCCGTCAAGCGGTTCCCGATCGAAGCTGACGACGGCTGCGACACCGTCTATGCGCGTGCCGAGATCGCCGCGCTCGAGCTGTTGATCGAATTCGTGGATCGTTACGGGAGAGGTGGCGAGATCGGGTGCGATCCGGCCGAGGTGTGGACGCGCCGGCCGACCACCAGGCGCATGTTCCAGCAATGGCTGGTCCTCGACCCCGCCGACCGATCGACGTTCGTTCGCAAAGTCAGGGCGGCGCGTCATCCTCGCTTCCCCGGCCCGTTCGTCGACCTTCACGGATTCCGCTTCGCCTATCATTCCGAGCTGGAAGGTCTGGAAAAGTGACCGGCAACAGTGGCGTGCCCGAGCGGCTGGCGTGGTTCAAACCGGAGATGACCGGCGGCGAGCTCGCGCGCCTCTCCGGAGCGATTGATCGCAATTTCCTCAACGACGGCCCGTTGACCCGGGAACTGGAGGAGCGGATCGCGCAACTCGCCGGTGCCCGGCACGCCGTCGCGGTCACCAGCGGCACCGCGGCCATATCGCTCGCGCTGATGGCGAAGGGCATCGGGCCCGGCGACGAGGTGATTGTCCCCGACCTCACCTTCATCGCAACCGCCAATGCCGTTCGCATGACCGGCGCCACGGCGGTGCTCGCCGACGTCGAGCCGGTTCGCTTCACCCTTTCGATGGAGGCTGTCGAGCGCGCTTTGACGCCCCGCACCCGCGCCATCGTTCCCGTCGACGTCAACGGGCGTGGTGCCGACTACCGCGAGCTCGAGCCGTTCTGCCGCAAGCGCGAACTGGTGCTCGTATGCGATGCGGCCGAGGCGCTGGGCTCGTGCCATGCGGGGCGGCCGCTCGGCAGCTTCGGCGATGCCGGTTGCTTCTCGTTCTCGGCCAACAAGACCGTCACCAGCGGGCAGGGCGGCATGGTGGTGACGAACGACACCGCCGTCTACCACCGCCTGCTCGAGCTCAAGGACCAGGGCCGGCCGAAACGCGGCAGCGGCGGCGACGACCTTCATCCGAGCATGGGCTTCAACTTCAAGTTCACCGATCTGCAGGCGGCCGTAGCGCTGGCGCAGCTCGACGCGTTCGACGACAGGCTTGCGAGGGCGCGCCAGCGCGATGCCTGGTACTGCGCCGCCCTCGACGGGCTGCCCGGCGTCGTCGTTCCCGATTATGATTCGGAGCCCGGCGAGGTGCGCCAGTGGACCGACGTGTTGCTCGACGACCGCGACCGCGTGCGGGGCGTCCTCGCGCAGCGCGGGATCGGGGTCCGCGCCTTCTGGTTCCCGATCCACAGCCAGACGCCTTATCTATCGCCCGACGATGGTTTCGCCAATACCATCAGCATCTCGCAACGCGGCCTGTGGTTGCCGTCGAACTTCAACGTCACCGAGGACGAGGTCGGCGAGGTCGCCGCGGCGATCCGCGAGGCAGTGGGGAATTCGTGAACTGCAGGTCGTGCCGATGAGCTCGCTCGCCCGCCGCATCGCGCCGGCGTTGCCGCCGCAGCTCAAGCGCCTCGAGGCGGAGTCGATCGCGATCCTGCGCGAGGTCGCCGCTGAGTTTCGCCGACCGGTCATGCTCTATTCGATCGGCAAGGATTCGAGCGTGATGCTGCATCTCGCGCTCAAGGCCTTCTATCCGGCAAAGCCGCCGTTCCCGCTGCTGCACGTCGACACCCGCTGGAAGTTTCGCGAGATGATCGCGTTCCGCGACGCGACGGCCCGCGAGCGCGGCCTCGAGCTTCTGGTCCACATCAATCCCGACGGGGTCGCCCGCGACATCAATCCGATCACGTCGGGCTCGGCGCTGCACACCCAGGTGATGAAGACCGAGGCGCTCAAGCAGGCGCTCGATCGCCACGGTTTCGATGCCGCGATCGGCGGGGCGCGCCGCGACGAGGAGACGCAGCCGCGCCAAGGAACGCGTCTTCTCGTTCCGCAGCGCCAACCATGTCTGGGATCCGCGCAACCAGCGTCCGGAGCCGTGGCGGCTGTTCAACACCCGGATCAACCCCGGCGAATCGGTGCGGGTGTTTCCGCTCTCGAACTGGACCGAGCTCGACGTCTGGCAATACATCCGGCACGAGGGCATCGCCGTCGTCCCGCTTTATTTCGCCGCCGAGCGCCCGGTCGTGGTGCGCGACGGCGCGCTGATCATGCGCGACGACGATCGCCTGCCGCTCGCGCCGGGCGAGCGGCCGGCGATGCGCCGCATCCGCTTTCGCACGCTCGGCTGCTATCCGCTCACCGGTGCCGTGGAGTCCGATGCGACGAGCGTTCCCGACATCATCCGCGAGCTGATGACGTCGCGCGTCTCGGAGCGGCAGGGACGGGTGATCGATGCCGACCAGTCGGCGTCGATGGAGCGCAAGAAGCGGGAAGGCTATTTCTGATGGCGGCAGAGGTCGCGCGAGCAGAGACCGAAGCTTCGCCGGACGTGGCGGGCCGGCGGCTGCTGCGCGTGCTCACCTGCGGCTCGGTCGACAACGGCAAGTCGACGCTGATCGGACGGCTGCTGCACGAATGCGGCGCCGTGTTCGAGGATCAGCTCGCCGCGCTCGAGACGGACTCCAGGCGTTACGGCACCACGGGCGAGAACATCGACTACGCCCTGCTGCTCGACGGGCTCGAGGCGGAGCGCGAGCAGGGGATCACCATCGACGTCGCCTATCGCTACTTCGCCACGCCGAAATGCTCGTTCATCGTTGCCGATACGCCGGGGCACGAGCAATACACCCGCAACATGGCGACCGGCGCCTCCGGCTCGGACGCCGCGATCATCCTGATCGATGCCCGCAAGGGCGTGTCGGCGCAAAGCCGCCGGCACGCCGTGATCTGCTCGATGCTCGGCATCCGGCACGTCGTGCTCGCCGTCAACAAGATGGACCTCGTCGACTACGCGCAGGCGACGTTCGATCGCATCGTCGAGGATTTCCGCGAGTTCGCCGCGCGGCTGTCGTTCACCGCCGTCATTCCGATCCCGATGTCGGCGCGATACGGCGACAACGTCGTCGAACCCGGCCGCAACATGGCCTGGTACGGCGGGCCGCCGCTGCTTCGTTGCCTCGAATCGATCGAGATCGATACCGCGCTCGAAGCGCTGCCGTTCCGGTTTCCGGTGCAATGGGTGAGCCGGCCCGACCATGAGTTCCGCGGCTTCGCCGGCACCGTCGCGAGCGGGCGGATTCGCCGCGGCGACACGGTTCGGCTTGCCCACACGGGCGCCGCGACCCGGATCGCTCGGATCGTCACCGCCGACGGCGACATCGAGACCGCCGGGGCCGGCGACGCGGTCACGCTGACACTCGCCGACGATCTCGACGTCGCGCGCGGCGATCTTCTGGTATCGCCCGACGGGCGCCCCGAGGTCGCCGATCAGTTCGCCGCGCGTCTCATCTGGATGAGCGCCGAGCCGCTGCTGCCGGGGCGATCCTATCTCATGCGGATCGGAAGCCGCTGGGTGCCGGCGACGGTGTCCGCGATCAAGCACAAGCTCGACGTCGTTCATCTCGAGCCGCTCGCCGCGCGTACGCTCGCCATCAACGAGATCGGCCTCTGCAACCTCGCGACCTCGGCGCCGGTCGTCTTCGACCCCTATGAGGTCAACCGCGAGACCGGCGCCTTCATCATCGTCGACCGTTACTCCAATGAGACGGTCGGCGCCGGAATGATCGAGTTCGCGTTGCGCCGCGCGACCAACATCCATCCCGAGCACCTCGCCATCGAAAAGCAGGCGCGGGCGCACCTCAAGCATCAGCGCCCCTGCATCGTCTGGTTCACCGGCCTCTCGGCGTCGGGCAAGTCGACCATCGCCAAGCTCGTGGAGGCCGAGCTGCATCGCCAGGGCCATCACACCTACATGCTCGACGGCGACAACGTCCGCCACGGCCTCAACCGCGATCTCGGCTTCACCGACGTCGATCGCGTCGAGAACATCCGCCGTGTCGGCGAGGTGGCGAAGCTGTTCGTCGATGCCGGACTGATCGTGCTGTGCGCCTTCATCTCGCCGTTCCGAGCGGAGCGGCAGATGGTCCGCGATCTCGTCGGTGAGGCCGAGTTCATCGAGGTGTTCGTCGACACGCCGATCGAGGAGTGCCGGCGCCGCGATCCCAAGGGCCTCTACGCCAAGGCCGACAGCGGCGCGCTCAAGAATTTCACCGGCGTCGATTCGCCCTACGAGCCGCCGGAGCACGCCGATCTCGTTCTGCCGACGCCGCAGCGTGATCCCGATGGGCTGGCGCAAATGGTGGTGGATCATTTGCGGGCGGCCGGCCTCCTGGGTTGAGCGGACGCCTCGTTCCATGGGCAGCAGCCGGACGCCGGACACCTTCGGCAAGAAGCTCGCGATCGGCGCGAGCCTGGTGACGGGTCTCGCCCGTACCATCGTCGATGCGCAGAGACGGCGCGAGCTCGCGCATCGGCTTCTCGAATTCCATCAATACGAGCGATTTCTGGCGGTGCTTTCGTCGCCGCCGCGGGAGCCCGCGACGAAAGCGCCCGATCTCGTTCCTTTCCCGCTCCTCGTCACGACCAACCAGGGGCTCTACCTGCTGGACCGGGGCGCCTGGCGCTGCCTGTTGCCGGTCGTGTGCTTCGGTGTCGCGCGGCACGACGACAGGCTCTTCCTCGGCGCCTCCGCCGGGGTGCACTCGTTCATCCTCGCGGCGAGGATCGTCGGCGCCGACGGGATCGACGGCCTGCGGGACCTGCAGGTTCTCGCACGCTACGAGACGCGCTACCACAACGAGCGCGTCCACCAGATCGCGTTTGACCCCGGGCGCAACATCGTTCATTGCGCGAACTCTCGCCGCAACAGCTTGCTCGCGGTCGATGCGGCCGGCCGCGGCGTTCTCGACGAGAAGCACCTGTTCGCCGACTGCGCCGGCGGCACCATCACCGCCGATCTCAACCACGTCAACTCGGTGACGATGAACGGCGACATCCTGCTGTTCACGGCTCACAGCACGGGAGAGGGCGGCGCGCTCGGGTTCGTCGCCGACGATCGGGTTCGTGCTTACGGCTACCCGGCGCGTGGCATTCACGACGTCCTTATCCACGATGGTGGCGTCATGTTCACCGACAGCTTTCGCGACGATGCCGACGCGAAGCAGCCGCAGGCCCACGGGGCGATCCGGTATCGCGGCGAGGAGCATCTCTCCCAGGCGCTCGGAACGGTGGGTGAGCCCAAGCTCGTTCTGCGCGGACTGGCGATGCAGGCGGGAACGGTCGCCGTCGGCGTGAGCGCCTATGCGCCGCGGGAGGAGCGGTTCACCGAAACCGGCGGAGGGGTTGCGGTGTTTCGCGATGGCGCCCTGCTCGGGCTCGTCGAAGGGCCGTTCGCCCAGGTCTACGACATCCTTCCGGCCGACGGCCGTCGCAGCGATGTCGCGGGCCCGGCTCGGTCCGTCGCCGAGCTCGACACTTTGTTCCGGCGCGATGTTGGGCCGCTGTTCTACGAAGGCCCGGTGCTGAGGAGCAAGAGGCCGCTGCATTGAGGCGAGGAAGCACGATCCTTGGCTGATGCGACGAATGCCGACGCGGTCATGACCGCGCGCGAGGTCCGCCGGCGGCTGCTGTTGTTCTTCCTGCCCGGCGCGCTGCAGCTCGTCCTCGCCTTCGCGACATTGCCGCTGACCACGATGGTGCTCGGTCCTGCGGACTTTGCCGCGTTCAGTCTCGTGGTGTCGATGTCGGCGCTGGCGATGAGCCTCTCCCAGATGGGAAGCAGCTATCTCCTCACCCAGCGGTTTCGCGGCGCCCCACAGGCGGAGCAGCGCAGCCTGGTGACGACCATGACCGCGCTCGTCCTCGCCTGCAGTCTCGTGTTCGCATCCGGCTTCGTGATAGCGTTCGTTCTGCTGCATCGCGTATGGAGCTTTACTGCCGGGATCACGCTCACCATGGTCGTGCTGGTGGCGATCGAGAGCATCGGTTCGAGCCTTTTCACGCTTGCGCTCAATCTCTCGAAGCTCGGCACCTCGACGGGTTTCTACGCCTTGATCTCCATGCTCAAGGGCGTGCTCGCCATCGTCGCGACGCTGACGGCCTTGTTCCTGTTCCGGCTCGAAGGGCTTTCCCTGTTCGTCGGGCATGTCACCGGCGGCATGGTGGCGTTCGTCGGTTCGCTCGCCATGATGTGGCGGTTCTTCGAGCCGCGCATCGATCGCGGCGCCATGAAGGATGCCCTGTCGCTCGGCGGCTGGAGCACGATCGCGCTGCTGTTTCTGCAAGCCCGCCAGACAATCGAGCGCGCATTGCTGTCGCGGTTTCTCGGCCTCTACGAGCTCGGCATCTACACCCATGCCCAGCAATATCAATCGCTCGCGATGCTCGGCGCTCAGCCGGTGCAGAATGCGAGCATTCCGGTCTTCCTGGACGAGGCGAAGGAAAGAAGCCGGCGCTTCGCCCGCACCGGACGCATCACCGACGTCCTGTTTCTCGGCGTCACCGTGTTCGGTGTCGGCGCTGCGCTGTTCGGGCGCGCCGTCATCGGGGTCATGACCCACGGCAAGTTCGATGCGGCGGGGCCTTACGTCGCGCTGCTCGTCGGCGTCGTGCTCCTGCAGATCTCCGGCCGCCCGCAATATGCCGAGCTGATCGCCAACGGCAGGGGCCGGTACCTTTCGGTCTGCAACGTCGTCGCTGCGGTCGGCTCGATCGCGACGCTCGTGGCGCTGATCCCTTCGTTCGGTTTGTTCGCGGCCGTCGCCGCAAGCTACGTCCAGTTTCTGCTGTTTCGCGTGGCGACCGGGATCGATCCATTCTCGACGGCCCGGCTGCCGTTCCAGGACCAGGGCGCGCTGCTCGGCCTTGTCGTGATCGCGCTCATGGTCGCCGGCGTCGAATATTTCGAGCCCAACCTGCTGGTCCGCGCCGTGATCCTGCTCGCCTTCCTCGCCGCCGTGGTGGTGTTCGCGCGGTCGACCGTGACGGATATCGCGCTGCAGCTCCGCGATCATTTCCGGCGCGGCAAGCCCGCGGCGACGGCGCCCCTCGCGCCGGCCGCACTCGGGTCGACGCGTGCCGCCGATGCAAGCGGCGCACGTGGCTGACCACTGCGTTTCGTCGCGCGACGCATCCGCTCCCATGACTTCGCAAGCGCCGGACATCGCCGTCGTCATTCCTGCGCTCAACGCCGCGGCCCATCTGCGCGCCGCGCTCGCGAGCCTTGCCGCGCAGGACGCGGATTTCGAGGCGGTGCTGGTCGATGGCGGTTCGCGCGACGACACGGTCGAGATCGCGGCCGCTGCCGGCGTGCGGGTGATATCGGCGCCCGGCACCTCGATCTACGAGGCGCACAATCGCGGCTTTGCGGAGACGAGCGCACCCGCCATCGTGCTTCTCAATGCCGACGATCTGCTGCTGCCGGGCGCCCTCGCGGCATGGCGCGACGCGCTCGCCCGGGCGCCGCAGGCCGGCATCGCGCGCGGGCTCGCGACCTTCGCCGAAATGGACCGCACCGGCGTCGCCGGGCCGATCCCAGGCGCCGACGAGCGCGCGGCGGTGCCGCTCGACACCGACCTCCTGCTGCGCGGGCCGTGCGCCATCAACAGCCTGTGCATCCGCCGCACAGTGCTCGACCGCATCGGCGCGTTCGACACCGCCTACCGGCTCGCCGCCGATCGCGAATGGATGTTGCGCGCTTGGATCGCCGGGGTGCCGGTCGCCGAGATGGGGCGGCCGGTGTACCGCTATCTCATGCATGACGGCTCGAGCACGATCGACCGGGCGCGCAGGAACTTCGCCGTGGTCCGCCGCGAGAACATCGACATTGCAGAACGTTATCTCAACGGCCCGCTGGCGCGGCAGGCGACGCGTGAGACCCTGCGCGCGGTGCGCCAATGGCACGCCGCCGAGACCACGATGCTGGCCTCGCATCACCTGCGCACCGGCGACTGGCGCGGCCTCGTCGGCACGACGCAGCAGGCCTTCCGCGCCGCCCCGCTGTGGCCGCTGCGCGGCGCCCGCGAGGTCGCTGCATGGCTGTGGAAGAAGGCCGCGTAGCCGGCTCCTGAGCGCTCTCCCTTTTTCCCTCCCCATCTTCGGGGAGGGCAGGGTGGGGCTCTTTCTTCCTTGCTGACGGGCCGTAAGACCCCACCCGCCCTCCCCGAAGACGGGGAGGGAGAAGAGCACCAAGCCCTCCCCATGTGCGGAATCGCTGCCGTCATCGCGACGGCCGACAACCTCGTACCGCCGGCGCTGTGCGCCCGCCTCGATGCGGCGCTCGCCCATCGCGGTCCGGACGCGAGCGGGCTTGCGACCTTCCGGCGCGACGGCACGCCCGTCGCGCCCGACGCGGCCGAAGTCGCGCTGATCCACCGCCGTCTCTCCATCATCGATCTCGATCCACGCGCCAACCAGCCGATGGCGTCGGCGGACGGCCGCTACGTCATCGTCTTCAACGGCGAAATCTACAATTTCGTCGAGCTGCGCGAAGCGCTGCGACGTGACGGCCACGTCTTCCGCACCACCTCCGACACCGAGGTGCTGATCGCCGCCCATGCGGCATGGGGCGAGGCGGCGCTCGCCCGCTTCACCGGCATGTATGCCTTCGTCCTTCTCGACCGGCAGCGCCGCGAATTGTTCATTGCCCGCGATCCCTTTGGGATCAAGCCGCTGTTCTTCGCGCGCGGCAATGGCCATCTCGCCTTCGCCTCGGAGATCGGCCCGCTGCTCGATGTGCCGGGCGTCGGCCGCACCATCGATCTTTCCCGAACCTGCCTGTTCCTCTCGGTGGGCCAGACCGACGAGAGCGAGCGCACCATGTTCGCGGGTGTGCAGAGCCTCCCGGCCGGCCACTTCGCGCGCATCCCGCTCGACAAGCCGGCGGTGGTGCCGGTGCCGTTCTGGCGCCCGACCATCGCGGTGCGCGAGCGGCGCTCCGACGCGGCGGCCCGCGAGCTGCGCGAGGCGCTCATCCGTTCGGTCGAGCTTCATCTGCGCAGTGACGTGCCGACCGGGATCTCGCTGTCCGGCGGGATCGATTCCTCCGCGATCATCGCCTGCGCCCGCGCGGTCGGCGGACCGTCGACGGACCTGCGCACCTTCAGCTTCGTCGCCACCGCTTCCGAGGTCGACGAGACCCCGTTCATCGAGATGGCGGCGCGGGCGGCGGGTGCCGACCAGCACACCGTGCGGATCGAGCCCGCGGAGATCGTCGCCGACATCGATCGGCTGATCGCCGTGCAGGGCGAGCCGTTCGGCAGTCTCTCCATGTATGCGCAGCACCGGGTGATGGGGCTTGCGCGCGACAACGGCATCAAGGTGATCCTCGACGGCCAGGGCGCCGACGAGCTGTTCGCGGGTTACCGTCCCTATCTCGCGCGGCGGCTCAGCGAATTGCTCGCCTCGTTCCGCTTTGCCGATGCGATCCGGTTCGTGCGCGCGATGATGAGGCTCCCCGGCGCCGGCACGCGGCTCATCGCGCAAGCCTTCGAGCCAGCGGTCACGCCGGAGCTGCGTGGGTTTGCGCGGCGCCTCGTCGGGCGGCCGCTGCTGCCGCCGTGGATCGATGGCGAGTGGTTTACGGGCAAGAATGCCTTCGCGACCGGGCGCGGCCTGCGCGCCAGCCGACACTTCTTCCACGACGCGCTGGTGCAGAGCCTGACCGAGACCGTGCTGCCCGCGCTGCTTCGCTACGGCGATCGTAACTCGATGGCGTTTTCGATCGAATCGCGCGTGCCGTTCCTCACCCCGCAGCTCGCCGACCTCGCCTATTCGCTCCCCGCCGAACGCCTGGTGAGCGGGGAGGCGGTTTCGAAAGCGGTGTTGCGCGACGCCATGCGCGGCCTCGTGCCCGATGCCATCCTCGATCGCCGCGACAAGATCGCGTTCTCGACGCCGGACCGCATGTGGGCGGAGGCGCTGGGCCCGTTCTTCAAGCGTACGCTGACCTCCGAGACGGCACGCGCGCTGCCGTGGCTGCGGGCGGACGCGGCGCTCGGGGCGTTCGAACGCCGCACGGCGCAGCGCGCCGGCTTCGGCTTCGACCTCTGGCGCACGGTCAACGTCATCCGCTGGATCGAGCGGTTCGATGCCAAATTCGCCTGAGCGCCGGCTCGCCTATTTCGCGCTCGACGTCCCCCACAAGGGGCAGGCGAGCCACATCCACATCAGCGAGATCATTGGCAATCTGCGCCGTCTCGGCTGGCAGATCGATCTCTATGCGCCGGAGCCCGCCGCCTCCGGCCGGGCGCGGTCGATTCCGGCGCGCGCGCTCGAATATGCCCGCGTCATGGCGCGCATCATTCCGCGGCTTCGCCGCTATGATGTGCTTTACGTGCGCGCGCATCTCCTCGCATGGCCGGTGACGTTCGCGGCGCGCCTGGCGAACCTCGTCATCGCCCAGGAGATCAACGGCACCGAGCTCGACGTGATTGTCAGTCACCCCTGGCTTGCTCCGCTGCGTCCGCTGGTGCGCTGGCTCTACCGCTCGCAGTACCGCGTGTCCGACCGGTTGTTTCCGGTGACCGAGGGGCAGGCGCAATGGCTGCGCGAAAGTGGCGCGACCGACCGCATCACCGTGGTGGCGAACGGCGCCAACGTCGACCTGTTTCGGCCGATTGCCAGCGACCGCGCCCCGTTCGCCGTGTTCTTCGGCGGCCTCACTGCGTGGCACGGCGTCGACCTCATGCTCGACGCTGTGCGCCATCCGGATTGGCCCGCCGGCATCGACCTCGTGGTGATCGGGAAAGGCGCGCAGGAGCACCTCGTCGAGGCCGCGGCGAAGGCCGGTCTGCCGGTGCGCCCGCTCGGCTACCGCCCCCACGAGCAGATTCCCGAGCTCGTTGCCGGCGCCATCGCCGGGCTGATCCCGATCACCAATCCGCGCGGACGCTCGTCGGTCGGCATCTCGCCGCTCAAGCTCTACGAGACGCTCGCCTGCGGCATTCCCGCGATCGTCACCGATCTGCCCGGCCAGGCCGAGGTGGTGCGGGCTGGCGATTGCGGCATCGTTATCCCCTGCGATGACGCCGCTGCCCTCGCCGCGGCGGTTGCCGGGCTCGCGGCCGATCCGGCAGCCGCCCGCGAAATGGGGGGGCGCGGCGCGGAATTCGTGCGGCGGGCGCACTCTTGGGCCGCCCGCGCCGGCGAAATCGACCGCGTGTTGCGGGCGGCGCTCGCAGCCAAGGGTGCTACCAGCGGCACATAGCCCGCCCCCGGCGCATAGTCCCCCGCGCGGAGTTCCGGGTTGACGCAGGCGCGCCGCCTGTGGTCCCTCATGAGACAATCAGGGCGTGGGGAGCGTGTCTCGCCGGCGGAGAACCGGCGAGACCTGGACGTGACCGACGAGGCGAGCATGCCGAAGCTTTCCGATCTCAAGATCAAGCTGTTCACCGACGGCGCCGACAAGGCGCAGATCATGGAGATGGCGAAGCAGCCGTGGATCCGCGGCTTCACCACCAACCCGTCGCTGCTCAAGAAGGCCGGCGTGTCGGACTACGAGGCCTATGCCCGCGACCTCGTCGCCGCGGTGCCCGACCGCCACATCTCGTTCGAGGTGTTCTCCGACGATATCCCCGAGATGATCGCCCAGGCGCGCAAGATCGCCTCGTGGGGCGGCAACGTCTACGTCAAGCTGCCGGTGACCAACACCCGCGGCGAGCCGCTGTTCGAGGCGGTGGGCGCGCTCTCGAAGAGCGGCGTGCGCGTCAACATGACGGCGATCTTCACCTCCGACCAGGTGGCGCGCGCGGTCGCGGCGCTCGCCGGCGGCGCGCCGGCCTGCGTGTCGGTGTTCGCCGGGCGGCTCGCCGATCTCGGCATCGACTATCGTCCGATCATGAAGGACGCCGTCGCCCGCGCCCGGCAGACCTCCAACGTGGAGATCATCTGGGCTTCGACGCGCGAGGTGTTCAACGTCATCGAGGGTGACGAGATCGGCTGCCACATCATCACCGCACCGGCCGACATCCTCAAAAAGCTGCCCGCGCTCGGCAGCCGGACCGGCGCCGAGCTCTCGCTGGATGGCGTGAAGGCGTTCCGTGAGGACGCGCTCTCCGCCGGGCTCGTGCTCCGCCTTGCGGGGGCGGCTGAGGCGGCCGAATGAAAATTCGGTCGCGCATCGACATACCGCCGGCACGCCCGGCCTGCCCGTAACGCACTGAATCAAAACGTGTTCGAATTATTTGCCGCAATGCAGTCGCCACCTTCCCAAAGGCGTGCTAGGTCAGACAGTGGGCGCTTTTGATGGGTACAGGGGGTAACTCCATGTTGCATGCCGCGAGAAGCGACGCGGGCCCGGACTTGCGGGTCGGCGTCATTGGTGTTGGCGTCATGGGCTCGAACCATGCGCGCGTGCTCGCGGAAATGCCCGGCGTGCGCCTCGCCGGCGTGTGCGATCCCGACCGCAAGCAGGCCGCCTTCGTCGGCACCACGCTCGGATGCCCGGCGGTGAGCGCCGTCGAGGAATTGCTGGACCGCGGCGTCGACGCGGTATCGATCGCGGCACCCACGCACCTCCATCGCTCCATCGCGCTCGCCTGCATCGAGCGCGGCGTGCACGTTCTCGTCGAGAAGCCGATCGCCTCATCCGTCGCCGAGGGCAAGGACATCATCAACGCGGCGCGGCGCGTCGGCGTCACCCTGATGATCGGCCATGTGGAGCGCTTCAATCCGGCGGTCCAGGCGATCGCGGAAGCGATCCGCAACGAGGACATCCTGTCGATCGCGATCACCCGCGTCGGGCCGTTCCCGCCGCGCATGTCGAATGTCGGCGTGGTGATCGACCTCGCGGTCCACGACATCGACCTGATCTGCTGGTTCACCGGCTCGCAGATCGAGGAGGTGCAGCCGCAGCTCTCCAATGCGGTCGCCGAGCGTGAGGACATCGCGCTCCTGCAGTTCCGCACCGCTTCGGGCGTGCTCGCGCACATCAACACCAACTGGCTCACGCCGTTCAAGGCACGCACCGTCCACGTCGCCACCAAGCGCAAATACGTGATCGGCGACCTGCTGACCCGCCAAGTCACCGAGTGCTACGGCTTCCAGCCCGACGGCAGCTATTCGATGCGCCACCTCTCGGTCGGCCATGCCGAGCCGCTGCGCGCCGAGCTGATGTCCTTCGTCAAGGCGATCAAGGAGCGCACCCCGCCGCCGGTTACCGGCGAGGACGGGGTCGCGAGCCTCGCGGTCGCCATCCAGTGCCTCGAAAGCCGCTCCGATGCGGCGAGCCTGCAGCCGTCGCGTCCGGCGCCGCGCCGCGCCCACTCGGTACTCGGCAAATCATGAACGAACAGGCCCGGCTCGACCGGACGCCGATTCCGTTCATCGACGTTGCAGCGCAGCGTCGCCGGCTCGGCGACAAGATAGACGTCGCCGTCGCGCGCGTCCTCGATCACTGCCAATTCATTCTCGGTCCCGAGGTGCGGGCGCTCGAGCAGGCGCTGGCGGAGTTCTGCGGCGCACGGCATGCGGTGAGCTGCGCGAGCGGCACAGATGCGCTCGCGCTGGTGCTGATGGCGAAGGGCATCGGGCCGGGCGATGCCGTCATCTGCCCGTCCTTTACGTTCTGCGCGACCGCGGAGATGGTGGTGCTGCTCGGCGCGACGCCGGTCTTCGCCGACGTCGACGAGACGACCTTCAACATTTCACCGGCGAGCGTCGTGCAGGCGATCGCCGCCGCGAAAAAGGCGGGGCTCACCCCACGCATGATCCTGCCGGTCGACCTGTTCGGGCTTCCGGCCGAGCATCACGCGCTCAATGCGATCGCGGCCGAAGAGAAGCTGTTCGTCCTAGACGACGCCGCCCAGGGCTTCGGTGCGACGATCGGCAACCGCAAGCTCGGCACGCTCACCGACGCCACCACCACGAGCTTCTTTCCGGCGAAGCCGCTCGGCTGTTACGGCGACGGCGGTGCGGTCTTCACCGATGATCCCGAGATGGCGGAGACGCTCGTCAGCCTGCGGGTGCACGGCCAGGGCCGCGACAAATACGACAATGTGCGGATCGGTCTCACCGCGCGGCTCGATACCATCCAGGCCGCGGTGCTGATCGAGAAGCTCAAGATTTTCCCCGACGAGATCGATGCCCGCAATCGCATCGCCAGGCGTTATGCGAAGGCGCTCGGCGGCCTCGTCGGCGTGCCGAAGGTTCCCGACGGCATGACCTCGATATGGGCGCAGTACACGATCCGCATCAAGCCGGGCACGCGCGACGCCTTCGCGGCGTCGCTCAAGGCCGAGGGCGTTCCGACCGCAATCTACTATCCGAAGCCCCTGCATCGCATGCAGGTCTATGGCGGTTTCCCCTGCGCCGAGGGCGGACTGCCGGTTACCGACCGCCTTGCCGAGGAGGTCATCAGCCTGCCGATGCATGGGTATCTCGACGAACCGACCCAGGACCGCATCGTCGCCGCCGTCCGGCGCGCCGTCGCGCGGTAACTCATCTGTGCCATCGCCCGGCTTGGTTGGGCGATCCAGTATCCACAGGCCGGTGAGTACTGGATTGCCGGGTCAAGCCGGGCAATGACATTTCTGGAGGTCAGGGAATCGGGACATGCGGCGCGCCGCGCCTGAGGTTCACACCGGATGCTCGACCGCATTCTGACCGTCGGCGGTTTCACGCTGCTCTCGCGCGTGACCGGGTTCATGCGCGACATCATGCTGGCGGCGATCCTCGGCGCCGGCCCGGTGGCCGATGCGTTCTTCATCGCGCTGCGCCTGCCGAACCATTTCCGTGCCATCTTCGCCGAGGGCGCATTCAACGCCGCCTTCGTCCCCGCCTATGCGCGGATCCGCCACCAGAGCGGCGCCGATCCCGCGCGGCTCTTTGCCGACCGCGTCTTCACGATGCTGGTCGCGGTGGAGGCCGTGCTGCTCGCGCTCGCGCTGCTGTTCACGCCCGCGGTGATTTCACTGCTCGCGCCGGGGTACCGCGAAGACCCGCACCGCTTCGCCATCGCCGTCGAGCTTACCCGCATCACCTTCCCCTATCTGCTGCTGGTGAGCCTCGTCACGCTCTATGGCGGCATTCTCAATGCGCTGCAGCGCTTTGCCACGCCCGCCGCGGCGCCGATCCTGCTCAACCTGTCGATGATGGCGACGCTGGCGCTTGCGGCGTTCTTCCCCAGCGCGGGCCACGCGGCGGCGTGGGGCGTGTTTATCGCGGGCTGCCTAGAGGCCGCGATGGTCGGCGCCGATCTCGCGCGCCGCGACGGCCTGCCGACGTTTCGCAGCCTCGCATGGGACGACGACGTGCGGCGCTTCTTCCGCGCGCTCGGTCCGGCAACGCTCGGCTCCGCCGGCACCCAGATCGCGCTGTTCGCCGACACCATCATCGCGAGCTTTCTCGCCGCCGGCGCGGTGTCGGCGCTCTATTACGCCGATCGGCTCAACCAGCTTCCGATCGGGGTGATCGGCATCGCGGTCGGTACCGTGCTGTTGCCGGAAATGGCGAGCCGGATTGCGGTGGGCGACGAGGCGGGCGCGCGCGCCGCCCAGGACCGGGCGATTGAGTTGACGCTGGTGCTCGCCATCCCGTGCCTCGTCGCCTTCATCGTGGTGCCGGACCTCATCATGCTGGCGCTGTTTTCCCGCGGCGCCTTCACCGTGGCCGACGCATCGGCCGCAGCCTCGACGCTCGCGGCCTATTCGATCGGCCTGTTGCCGTTCGTGCTGTTGCGCGCCGTCTCGTCCACCTTCCTCGCCCGCGGCGACACCGCGACGCCGGTCAAGGCGCTGCTCGTTTCGGTCGTCATCAACGTCGCCCTGAAGATCGTGCTGATGGGGCGCTATGCCCAGGTCGGGCTCGCCTTCGCCACCTCGGTCGGCGTCTGGGTGAATTTCCTCCTGCTCACATGGTTTGCCATGCGCTCCGGCTTGCTGAGCTTCGATGTGCGGCTCAAGACCACGGTGATGAAGCTCGCCGCGGCCGGCGTTGCACTTGCCGCCGCCCTCGCGCTCGCCGCTCCCCCCGTCATCCGGATGTGCGCGTCGTTCGGCGGCCTGCGCCACGTCGCCGCGCTGCTCATTCTGGCGGTGCTGGGAGGGGTGGTCTATGGCGGGGCAGCGATCGCGATGTTCGGATCGCGGTGGATCGCCGGCCTGCGGCGCAGGCGGACGCGCGCCGCCCTCTGAGAGCGCGTCCCGCGGGTCCGCCGGCCGGCGGGTCGTTCGAGCCCGCTCACGCACGCAGAATGGCAGACATTTGCGCGGTACAACCACCTTGTTTCCACGGTGTTGCGGCCCATCTATAGTCATTGCACGCAGCCGTACCGGTCACACCCACGGAGATATAATGCGGACGTTCACCCGCGAACGCGCGCTCCTGCTGGCAATCCTCGTCGCGCTCGCTGGCTGCAGCGAGGCGCCGCAGCAGCGCGCGGCGCCGCCCCCTCCGAAGGTAACCGTCGCCGTCCCGGCCAAGCGCAGCATGGTCGATCAGGACGAGTATGTCGGCCGGTTCGTCGCCATCGACAGCGTCGAGGTGCGCGCCCGGGTGTCAGGATATCTCGACGCCATCCATTTCACCGACGGCCAGATGGTCAAGCAGGGCGACCTCCTGTTCACCATCGACAAGCGCCCGTTCCAGACGACGCTCGACCAGGCGAGGGGCAATCTGGCCCAGGCGCAGGCCAACCTCGCCTTCACCGAGGCCGATCTCGCCCGTGGCGCCCAGCTCGTCAAGGAACGCACCATCACCGAGCAGACGTTCGACCAGCGCACTCAGGCAAAGCGCGTCGCCGAGGCGGTGGTGACTGCACTGACCGCCGCGGTGAGGCAGGCGCTGCTCGACCTCGAATTCACCGAGCTCAAAGCCCCCATCGCCGGCCGGATCGGCGACCGCAGGGTGTCGCGCGGCAATCTCGTCACCGGCAATACCACCGGCAATACCTCGCTGCTTGCGATGATCGTTTCGATGGACCCGATCCGCTTCGAATTCGCCTTCGACGAGGCCTCGTATCTGCGTTACGAGCGCCTCGCCAAGCACGGCGGCGACGTGACCGGGCGCGAGGGCAGTTCGCCGGTCGCGCTCAAGTTGCTCGACGAGGACGACTTCGTTCACAAGGGCCGGATGGACTTCGTCGACAACGTGATCGATCGCTCGTCGGGCACGATCCGCGGCCGCGCCGTGTTCGATAACCACGATGGCGTCTTCACGCCGGGCATGTTCGCGCGCATCCGCGTGCCGGGCTCGCCGCGCTACGAAGCGCTCACCGTGCCCGATGCCGCCATCGGCACCGAGCAGACGAAGAAGTTCGTGCTGCTGGTCGGCGACGACAACACCGTCAAGATGGCGTACGTCACGCTCGGCCAGGTCTTCAACGGTGAGCGCGTGATCAAGTCCGGCCTCAAGGACACCGATCGCGTCATCGTCAACGGGCTGATGCGCGCGCGCCCAGGACAGAAGGTCACGCCGGAGACCCAGGCGCCGCCGCTCGCAGGGACGCCCGAAGCGAAAGTCGAGTAGACGATGAAGATCTCGCACTTCTTCATCGACCGGCCGATCTTCGCCGCGGTGGTGTCGATCGTCTTCGTGATTCTCGGGCTCGTCTCATTCGCGCGGCTGCCGGTCGCGCAGTATCCCGACATCGCGCCGCCGACCATCAACGTCACCGGCCAGTATCCGGGCGCCAGCGCCGACGTGGTGGCCTCGACCGTGGTGTCGCCGATCGAGGACCAGATCAACGGCGTCGAGAACATGATCTACATGTCCTCGAACTCGACCTCCGACGGCAAATTCACCACCGCGGTGTCCTTCGAGCTCGGCACCAATCTCGACATCGCGCAGGTCCAGGTCCAGAACCGCGTGGCGATTGCGCAGCCGCGCCTTCCGGCGGACGTCCGCAACATCGGCGTCACCGTCACCAAAGCGTCCCCCGACCTGATGATGGTGGTGCACCTCTATTCGCCCGACCAGTCGCGCGACGGGCTGTTCATCTCCAATTACGCGACCCTTCAGATCAAGGACCAACTGCTGCGCGTCGACGGCGTCGGCTCGATCACGGTGTTCGGCGTCCGTGACTTCTCGATGCGCATCTGGCTCGATCCCGACCGGCTACAGTCGCTCAACATGACGGCGAGCGACGTGCTCAGTGCGCTGCAGGGGCAGAACATCCAGGTCGCATCCGGCGTCCTCAACCAACAGCCGATGAGCCCCGCTGGTCCCTTCGAAGTCGCAGTGCAGACGCTCGGTCGCCTCGCCCAGCCCGACGAGTTCTCCGAAATCGTGGTCAAACGCGTTCCCGGCGCCCTGGTACGCCTCAAAGACGTCGCGCGAGTTGAGCTCGCCGCCCAGGACTACACCACGAACTCCTATCTCGACCGCGATCCCGCGGTGGCGCTCGCGATCTACCAGCGGCCGGGCTCGAACGCGCTGGCGACGGCGAAGGGTGTCATCGACACCATGAACGTCGTCGAGCAGCGCTTCCCGCCGGGAATCAAATACGCCATCGTCTACAACCCGACGCAGTTCATCCAGCAGTCGGTCGACGCCGTGATCGAGACCATCGGCGAGGCGATCGTGCTCGTCGTGCTGGTGGTGATTTTGTTCCTGCAGACCTGGCGCGCCGCGATCATTCCGATCGTCGCGATCCCGGTATCGCTGATCGGCACCTTCTTCTTCATGGGGGTGTTCGGGTTCACGCTCAACAACCTGTCGCTGTTCGGCCTCGTGCTTGCGATCGGCATCGTGGTCGACGATGCGATCGTCGTGGTCGAGAACGTCGAGCGCAACATCGCCGCCGGGCTTGCACCGCGCGAGGCCGCGATGAAGAGCATGGACGAGGTCGGCGGCGCCCTCGTCGCGATCGCCCTCGTGCTGTGCGCAGTGTTCGTGCCGGCCGCCTTCATCACCGGCATAGCCGGCCAGTTCTATCGGCAGTTCGCACTTACAATCGCCGGCGCGACGGTGATTTCGCTTATCGTGTCGCTGACGCTGTCGCCGGCGATGTGCGCGCTGCTGCTCAAGCCGCACGACCCGCACCACAGGCCGCCGCTGTGGATGCGCCCGGTGACAGGGTTCTTCAAGGCCTTCAATTGGGGCTTCGACCGGCTCGGTAACTTCTACGGCGGCGTCACCAAGCGCGTAGTGCGCTACGCGGTGATCATGCTGTTCGTCTACGTGGGCATCATCGCCTACGGCCTCAACGAGTTCCGCAAGACGCCGGTGGGCTTCATCCCGCAGATCGACCGCGGCTATCTCATCACCGTGATCCAGTTGCCGCCGGGCGCCTCGCTTGCCCGCACCGATGCGGTCCACAAGCGGGCGATCGAGCTTGCGCTGAGCACGCCCGGTGTTGCGCACGGCGTCAATTTCGTCGGCTTCTCCGGTGCGACCTTCACCAACGCGCCCAATGCCGGGGCGATCTTCCTCACCCTCGATCCCTGGGAGGAGCGCGCGGGAGATCCGAATAAATCAGCCGCCGCGATCACCGCCGCACTGATGGGGAAGTTCGCCGCGATCCAGGAGGCGCTGATTCTGGTGGTGCAGCCGCCGCCGGTGTCCGGCATCGGTAACGCCGGCGGCTTCCGCATGATGGTCGAGGACCGCGGCGGCCGCGGGCCGGAGGCCCTGCAGGCCGCGACGGTCGCGATGATGGTGCGTGCCAACCAGGACCCGGGGCTGCGCCAGGTGTTCACGCTATTCGAGACGTCGACGCCGCAGCTCTATCTCGACATCGACCGCGCCAAGGCCGAGTTGCTCGGCATCAACGTGGCCGACGTGTTCACCGCGCTCCAGGTCTATATCGGCTCGGCCTACGTCAACGACTTCAATCTGTTCGGGCGCACCTTCCGGGTCACCGCACAGGCCGACTCGCCGTTCCGCGAGGATGCTCGCGACGTGCTCAATCTGCGGGTCCGCAACAATGCCGGCGACACCGTGCCGCTCGGCTCGTTCACGACGGTGCACAGCATTTCCGGGCCCTACCGGGTGCCGCGCTACAATCTCTATCGCGCCGCCGAGCTCGACGGCATCGCCGCGCCGGGCTATTCGCAGGGCCAGGCGATCGAGACCATGCAGAAGCTCGCGGCCGAGAGCCTGCCCGAGGGATTCGATTACGAGTGGACGACGCTCGCGTTCCAGCAGATCAAGGCCGGCAGCACGTCGAGCTTCGCCTTCGCGCTCGCGGTGGTGTTCGTGTTCCTGGTGCTCGCCGCCCAGTACGAGAGCCTGACCCTGCCGCTCGCGGTCATCCTCATCGTACCGATGTGTCTCGTCGCCTCGATCACCGGCGTGATCCTGCGCGGCATGGACAACAACATCCTTACCCAGGTCGGGTTCATCGTGCTGATCGGCCTCGCCGCAAAGAACGCGATCCTGATCGTCGAGTTCGCAAAGCAGCTCGAGGAGCGCGGCCTCGACCGCTACGCGGCGGCCGTCGAAGCGGCGCGGCTGCGCCTGCGCCCGATCCTGATGACGTCGTTCGCCTTCATCTTCGGCGTGGTGCCGCTGGTATGGGCGGTCGGCGCCGGTTCCGAGCTTCGCCAGGCGCTGGGAACTACGGTGTTCTCCGGCATGATCGGGGTGACGGCTTTCGGGCTCATCTTCACGCCGGTGTTCTACGTGCTCACGCAGCGCTTCGCGTCGAAGCGCCGCCGTGGCGCCGCGCCGCAACCCGTGCCGCAGCCGGCGGAATAGCGACGCGCAGCAGGCGATCTCGCAAATGGCCATCGCCGACACCGCACCGGGCCAAGTGATCCGCTGGCACTATCTCGGCTATAGCGCGCTCGCGCTCGCCGTGATGACGGCGGCGATCATCAGCCACGACCGCTGGTTCCTCAATTTTGTCCACGTCATCTGCGGCGTGATGTGGACCGGCATCGACCTGTTCATGGGCTTCGTGATGGGCCCGATCCTGCGCCGCGTCGACCTTTCGGTGCGGCGCGAGATCATCATCCGGCTGGTGCCGAAGACACTGTTCCTGATGCCGACGCTCTCGATCATCACAGGCACCGCCGGCTGGTTCCTCGCCAAGGACTTGGGCTACCTCGACCTGCCGTGGCCGCAGTTCGGCTGGGTCGCCGCGGCGCTCGTCCTCGTCGTGCTGATGACGATCCAGGGCACGTTCTATCTCCTGCCGACCAATCTCATGGTGTGCCTCGAGCTGCGCCGGCCCAACCCGGACATCGCCTGGATCAGCCGCAAGATGCGCAACTTCTTCTACGCAGTGGCGGCGCAGGGGACGATGCAGGTCTTGACGATCATCATCATGGCGCGCTTCGTATCGGGCATCTGAGGATGATCCCGAAAGGTCACACACTTTTCGGACATGGTCATGCTCGACGAAGGATGTCGGAGTGCGATCCTCGGTATCCTGATTGATCGCGGTTCCGACGGCGTCCGTTTTCGGAGCATCCAATGCACGCGCCAAAATTCGGCATCTCCCAAAGCGTCACCCGCAAGGAGGACGACGCGCTGCTGCGCGGACGCGGGCGCTATGTCGCCGACGTTGCGCCGGCGGGCGCGCTGCATGCGGTGGTGCTGCGCTCGCCGCACGCCCATGCGCGGTTCACGATCGCCGACGCAGCGAAGGCGCGCGGCCTGCCCGGCGTGCATCTCGTGCTCACCGCTGCCGACCTCTCGGGGCTCGGCGAAATGCCTTGCGGCGCGATCCCCGAGGGCGTCACGGTCGACGTGCCGCCCTATCCGGTGCTGGCGCGCGATGTCGTCCGCCATGTCGGCGATGCCGTCGCGTTCGTGGTGGCCGACACCGTCGAGCAGGCGCGCGATTCCGCCGAGGCGATCGCGATCGACTGGACGCCGCTGCCGCATGTGATCGGCGCACGCGAGGCGCTTGCGTCCGGCGCTCCACGGGTATGGCCGGAGCGGAGCAGTAATGCGGCTTTCACGATGACGCTCGGCGACGAACGCGCCACTGCCGACGCCTTCGCCCAGGCCGCCAAGGTGGTCACGCTCAGCGTCGTCAACCAGCGTCTCGTCACGAATTTCCTCGACACCCGGGCGGTCGTCGCCGAATACGATGCCGCCTCGGACCGCACCACGCTGACGCTCGGCAGCCAGGGCTCGCATCTCGTGCGCGACATTCTCGCCAATGCCGTGCTCAAGATCGCGCCGGAAAAGCTGCACGTGATCACGCCCGACGTCGGCGGCGGCTTCGGCACCAAGCTCTTTCCCTATCGGGAATACGCGCTCGCGGCGGTCGCGGCCAAACGGCTCGAGCGCGCGGTGAAATGGGTCGCCGATCGCAGTGAGCATTTCCTCGGCGACACCCAGGGCCGCGATAACGACACCACGGCGAAGCTCGCCCTTGATGCCGACGACCGCTTCATCGCGCTTGACATCGACATGGCCTGCGACATGGGCGCCTATCTCTCGACCTTCGCGCCTTATATTCCCTATGTCGGCGCGGTCATGCTGCCCGGCGTCTATGCGATACCGACATGCTTCATCCGGATTGCCGGCGCTTACACCAACACCGTGCCGGTCGATGCCTATCGCGGCGCCGGGCGCCCGGAAGCGGCCTATCTCATCGAGCGGCTGGTCGACGTCGCGGCGCGCGAGCTCGGCGTGCCCGCGGACACGCTGCGGCGGAAGAACTTCATCAAGCCGAAGGCGATGCCCTACACGACGGCGACCGGGCGCGTCTACGACTCCGGCGCCTTCGCCGATCATCTCGCGCGCGCCCAGGAGATCGTCGACTGGAAAGGCTTTGCCCGCCGCGCCGCCCAATCGAAGAAGGCGCACAAGCTGCGCGGCATCGGGCTCGCGACCTATATCGAGGCCTGCGGCAACAACGGGCCGGATGCGGCGACCGTCGTGCTCGGCAAGGACGGCAATGTCACGGTGCTCGCCGGCTCGCAGTCGACCGGGCAGGGCCACAAGACTGCCTACGCGCAGCTCGTCGCCGAACACCTCGATCTGCCGCCAGAGCGCGTCACCGTGATCCAGGGCGACACCGACCTCATTGCGACCGGCGCCGGCACCGGCGGATCGAGCTCGATCACCTGCGGCGGCGCCTCGGTTGCGAGTGCCGCGCGCAAGCTCGCCGACAATCTCAAAGCCCTTGCGGCGAACCGGCTGGAAGCCGCCGAATCTGACCTCGAGATCGAGGACGGCGCCGTCCGCATCGCCGGGACCGATCGCGCCATTTCTTTCGCCGGGCTCGCCGCGCTGCCCGCGGCGACGCCGTCGCTGATGTCGGTGAGCGACACCGTCGGGCCGCCGGAGCCGACCTATCCCAACGGCACGCATATCGCAGAGGTCGAGGTCGACCCCGACACCGGCCATGTCGATATCATCGAGTACGTCGTGGTCGACGATTTCGGCGTCACCCTCAATCCGCTCCTCCTCGCCGGTCAGGTCCACGGCGGTGCCGTCCAGGGCATCGGCCAGGCGATCATGGAGGATACGGTCTATGACCGGGACTCCGGCCAGCTCGTCACCGCTTCGCTGATGGATTACGCGGTGCCGCGCGCCGGCGATGCGCCGTCATTCGCGTTCGAGACCCGCAACGTGCGGTGCACCGCCAATCCGCTGGGCGTCAAGGGCGCCGGCGAGGCTGGAACGATCGGCTCGGCGCCTGCGGTGATGAACGCGATCGTCGATGCGCTCTACCGCGCCTACCGGATCCGCCATGTCGACATGCCCGCGACCCCAGAACGGCTGTGGGCAGCGATCCGCGAGGGAAAGCGCGTTCATACGCTGTAACAGATCGTTGTCGGCTGTCGCCGCGGCACGGTGCTTCCGAACGATTGCCGAAATTGCTAAGGGTTGTGGCGTCGGGATACCCCCGTACCAAAGCGGAGGGGCTGGCCTCTCCGAAGAAACCGAGGGAGATGACCCATGAGAACGATCCTCTTTGTTGTGCTGGCGACCACGCTCACGGCGGGCGTCGCGTTGGCGCAGGAACCCGCCAAACCCGGCGATTCCGCGAAAGGCAAGACGCTGGTCGATGCCAAGGGCATGACGCTCTACATCTACGACCGCGATACCGCGGCCGGTAAGTCGGCCTGCAACGGCAACTGCGCCACCAACTGGCCGCCGCTGATGGCTGCGGCCGGCGCCAAGGACTCGGGCTCCTGGACCGTGATCACCCGCGACGACGGCGGCAAGCAGTGGGCCTACAAAGGCAAACCGCTTTACTTCTGGAAGGACGACAAGAAGGCGGGCGACGCCGAAGGCGACAACCGCAACAACGTCTGGCACATCGCGGCGCCCTGAACTCCGCATAGTTTCTGGAAAATGCGGCCCGGCGGACGGGGTGCGGCCCCGCCGCCGGGCCGTTTTCGTCATGGATGGGTTGTGTTTGCGCTCCTTCCGCAGGGGCGCGGCCCGTGCGAGTAGCGGGGCCACCCCAGTCTCCCGAACCGCGCATATTGTTCCCATTGCTCAATGAATATCGGCCTCGCGATTCTCATCAAGCTGCTCTCGGTGCTGCTGTTCGCCATGATGTCGGCGCTGGTGCGCTTCGTCGGCGATGTCGTGCCGGTCGGACAGGTGGTGTTCTTCCGCAGCGCCTTTGCGATCGTTCCGGTGCTGGCGATCTACGCCTGGCGCGGCGAGATCGGCGCCGCGGTTCGCACCGGGCGTCCGCTCGGCCACCTCACCCGCGGCCTCATCAGCGTCGCCAGCATGTTCCTCAACTTCGCCGCGCTCGCGCGTCTGCCGCTGGTCGATGCCACCGCGATCTCCTTCGCGGCGCCCTTCATCACGGTCGCGCTCGCAGCGGTCGTCCTCCACGAGCGGGTGCGCGCTTATCGCTGGTCGGCGGTAGTCGTCGGGTTCTGCGGCGTCGTCGTGATGCTGTGGCCCTATCTCGACGTGCCCGCGTTGATCGGCTCCGGCTCGACCGCGACCACCGTTGGTGCGTTGTGCGCCATCACCGCGGCCTTCACCAACTCCGGGGCAGTGATCCAGACGCGGCGGCTCACCGACAGCGAAACCACCGCCTCGATCGTGTTCTACTTCTCGCTGATCTGCTCGTTGGCGGGACTTGCGACGCTGCCGTTCGCCTGGGTGACGCCGAACGCGACGGAGCTTGCGGCGCTCATCGCCATCGGCATAATAGGTGGGTTATCCCATATCTTTCTCACCGAGAGCTACCGCTGGGCGCCGGCTTCGGTGGTGGCGCCGTTCGATTACGCGGCGCTGCTGTGGGCTTTCGTGTTCGGCTATGTGCTGTTCGGCGAGGTCCCGACGATCCATGTCTATGCCGGGGCCGCCATCGTCGCGGCGTCCGGCCTGTTCGTGATCTGGCGCGAGCGCCAGCTCGCCCGCGCGCGCGGCAAGAAGAGGGTATGATGCTGGTGCGCAGCGGCGCCTTGCGTCCGAGCGCCTTGGCTTTGCGTCAGAACGCCTTGAAGGTGATGATCGTGCGCGTGTCGTGGATGCCGGCGATGCACTGCACCTTCTCGTTGACGAAGTGGCCGATATCGGTGCCCGGTTCCACATAGAACTTGACGAGCAGGTCGAAATCTCCTGCAGTCGAGTAGATTTCAGAGGCGATTTCCGCGTCGGCGAGGGCGTTCGCCACCGCATAGGACTTGCCGAGCTGACATTTGATCTGCACGAAAAACGGGACCACGGGCGTCTCCTTTGAGCATCATCGCCGGAAGCCCGGGCGATCGTTGGGAAAACAAAACATGTCCGCCGGCAATTCCCTTGAATTCCGAAAGCCATGGAGCGCAGGCCCGATTTCGGCTGCGCTTCGAGCGCAATCCAGCAAAATCGCCCGGCATTGACAAGCCGGCAGAGGGCCGGTCAAGCTGCACAGCTCAAAAGACTTTTCGACAAAAATCGGATTGAATGCCCAAGGAGATTACGGAGGACTGGATGCTTCTGCAGTTTGTCGGGAGTGGTGATGCCTTCGGTTCAGGCGGACGGTTCAATACATGCTTTCACGTCGTCGGTGCGCAGACGAATTTTCTGATCGATTGCGGGGCCTCCTCGCTGATCGCGATGAACCGTTTCGGCATCGACCGCAATGCGATTGATCTTATTCTGCTGACGCATTTTCATTCCGACCATTCCGGGGGCGTGCCGTTTTTTCTGCTCGACGCGCAGTTTCCCGGCCGCCGCAGCCGCCCGCTCACGGTCGCCGGACCGGCCGGATTGAAAGCGTGGTTTCCACGCCTGATGGACGTCGCCTTCGAAGGCTCGGCGCGCTCGGTAAAGCGCTTCGAGGTCACGCTCGTCGAGCTCACGCCCGACGTGCCTTGGCTCTTCAAGGGCGCCGAGATCCTGCCGGTACTGGTGCGCCACGGTCCGCCGACCAACGGCTATCACGGTTATCGAATCACCATGGATGGCAAGGTGCTCGCTTACAGCGGCGATACCGAGTGGACCGACGCCCTCATCCCGCTCGGCCGCGATGCCGACCTGTTCGTCTCGGAGGCCTATGTCTACGACAAGCCGCTGCCGCTCCATATGAGCTACCGGCAGCTCCTCGAAAAGCTGCCCCTGATCCGGCCCAAGCGCCTGATCCTCACCCACATGAGCGACGACATGCTCGAACGCGGCGACGCGATCCTTCACGAGGTCGCCGAGGACGGCAAGATCGTCAAGATCTGAGCCGCAGGCGCTTGCAGCACAGGGGCGTTAGTCGAGGTGAATGCCGGCCTGGCGGATCACCCGCGTCCACAGCTCGAACTCGGATTTGATGAACTTGTCGGTGTCGGCGACCGGCATCCGCATCAGCCCGCCGCCGCTTTTCTCGAAATTTGTCTTGAGGTCTTCGGCGGCGACCCGCGTGGTGGCGCGCAGCTTTTCGAGCACCTCGGGCGGCGTGCCGGCCGGTGCGAACAGGCCGATCCAGGAACTCGATGCCGAGGCCATCGAGGCCGGCTTCCGCGATCGTCGGCAGCTCGGGGACCGTGCGGTAGCGCTCCGGCGCGAGCAGCGCGACGCCGCGCACCTTCTTCGCGGTGATGTAGGGCAGCGCGGCCGCCGCCGAATCGAACATGAGGTCGACGCGGCCTGCCAGCATGTCCACATAGGCGCTGCGGATGGTGCGATAGGGCACCTCGATCATGGTAGTGCCGGTACGCCTCATGAATGCTGCGCTGACGATCTGCTGGCCGCTGCCGGTGCCGGCATGGGCGATGGTCAGCTTGCCGGGACTCTGCCGCCCATAATTGATGATCTCGGCGAGGTTCCGCTGCGGCAGGTCGGGGCGCGCCACCATCACATAAGGAAACGTGTAGACGAGGGCGATCGGCACGAAATCGTCGAGGTCGTAGCCGACCTTCTGATAGAGCGCGAAATTGAACACCATGTTGCTCAGGCCGCCGATCAGCAGCGTGTAGCCGTCCGCGGGCGCAACGGCGGCCGACTGGGTGCCGACCAGCGTTCCGGCCCCGGTGCGGTTCTCGACGAAGAAAGACTGGCCCATCAGCTCGGTCAGCCGGCTGGCGAGCAGCCGGCCGACGAAATCATAGGAGCCGCCCGCCCCAATTGGTACGATGATCCTGACCGGCCGCTCCGGATAGTTATCGGCGTTGGCCGTTCCGGGGGCGAGGAGCGCCACGAGGGCGAGCACAACGGCAGCCTTGATCGTGACGCCGGGGCACTTGATCATTTCGTTCCGTCATTCTCCGTTCGTGCGGGCACCTTAACGGCAGTCGCAGACTTGTGGAACATGCCGCGCCCGATGGCAGACCTCGGCAATCGGCAATGCTGGCATCCGAAGCGGGAACCTCCCTCGACGGCCGCGGAGCGATTTGCCAATGTCCGCGCTGGAGGACGTTCCATGGCGACGGATGACGAGCGGCTCGGCGCGATGGCGCGATGGATGTGGAACGCGCGGCAGCGCCGCGACGACCTATCGCAACCTGCCCGACGAGCTTCGCCCGAAGTCGCTCGCCGAGGCCTATGCCGCGCAGGAGGTCTACCATCGGCTCGCCGCGCCGGTTTATGGCGGTATCGCGGGCGCCAAGATCGCCACCACCACCAAGGTCATGCAGCAGCTGATGGGCATCTCGCACCCCTGCGCAGGTGCGATCTTCGAGCGCACAATTCATGCTTCGCCGACGCGATTGCGCGCGGCGGATTTCGTCAACCTGCGCATCGAAAGCGAGATCGCGCTCGAGCTCGGCGCCGACGTACCGGCGTCAGGCGCGCCATGGACGGCGGAGAAGGTTGCGCCGATGGTCGTCGGAGCGATGGCCGCATTCGAGCTGATCGAAGACCGCCATGCCGACTATGCGAAGTCCGAGGCGTCCTCGCTCATCGTCGAGAATTGCTGGAACGGCGGCGTGGTAATCGGTGCGCCCAAGGCCATGCCGATGGCGAGCCTCGTCGGCATTGCCGGCCAGCTCGCGATCTGCGGTACCTTGGTAGGCGAGAGCAGGGCGGAAGACCCCTGCGCGACGCTCGCCTGGCTCGCCAATGCGCTTGCCGAACGCGGCCGCGGTCTGATCGCCGGAATGGTGGTGATCACCGGCAGCGTCATCCCGACCGTATCCGTCGCGCCGGGCGATCGCGCAGTGTTCACGGTCGACGGCCTGGGCGAGGCTGCGATGGAGGTGGTGTAAAACCGTAGCCCGGGTCGAGCGCACGCGAAACCCCGGGAGCAGCGTCGCGACCGAGCACAACGCAGTCCCGGGTTTCGCTCGCTCAACCCGGCTACAGTCGTTCAATTCGCCGGCGCGGGAATGTTCTGCGGCTTGTCCTTGTCCTTGATCAGGAGCTCGATGGTGCGCGTCGGCGCAGCGCTCTTGTTCTCGTTGCGGTAAATCGTGCCGCGCGGAATGTAGACGTACTCGCCCGTCTTGAGCACGCGCGGCTCCTGGCCCTTGACCGTGAAGGTGATCTCGCCGTCGAGTACGACCTCCCATTGATCGCCATTGTGCGAATGGAATCCGTTGCCCGGCCGGTTCGGGAGATGCAGCTGCATCTGCATCTGGACGTCGCGCGAGGGATCGTTCGCGAGTGCCGTCGTGAAGAAGCGCTGCGAAAATGCCGGCCCGGTGGGCGACGTCGAGGTTTGTGCCGATGCAGCCGTCGCGATCACGCCCGCCGCGACGACGAGCGAGGCCATCAGAATATTTCCGCGCATATTTTCCTCCCGTGGTTTTGATTGTAGCGATCATAGCGGCGGCCGGCGTGAAATTACAGCCGCCCGCGCTGCGCTGCGATCACCCAAGAACGCGCCGGAATGCCCGATTGCGCCAGCGGGCGGGGCGCGTATGCTCGCCCCGTATCGCCGGGAGCCACTCGCATGATCTCACGGTTTGCCGCGCTCGTTCTCTCCATCGCCTCGCTCGCGCTCGCAGCGCCCGCGTTCGCGCAGTCGAATTTCCCGACGAAGCCGGTGCGCTTCATCGTGCCGTTCCCCGGCGGCGGCATCAACGACGTGCTGGCCCGCATCGCTGCCGAGAAGCTGCAAGTGAAATGGGGGCAGCCGATCGTCGTCGAGAACAAGACCGGTGCCGGCGGCAGCATCGGCGCCGACGCCGCCTATCAGGCGGAGCCCGACGGATACACGCTGTTCGTATCGGCGCCGGGACCGCTGGCCATCAATGGGAGCCTCTACAAGCTCGCCTACAAGGCGGAGGAGTTCGTCCCGCTCACCGTGCTCGGCTCGGTGCCGAATGTGATCACGGTGCGCGCGGACCTCGGCATCGACACGGTGGCCGCGCTCGTCGCGCGCGCCAAGGCGAGCCCGGGCAAGATCACGTACGGCTCCCAGGGTGTCGGCTCGACTCCGAACCTCAACGCCAACATGTTCATGAACATGACCGGCACCCAGATCGTCTATGTGCCCTATCGCGGCGAGACGCTGGTGGTGAACGACATGCTTGGCGGCCACGTCGATCTCTTCTTCGGCAACATCTCACCGGTGCTGCCGCATTATCGCGACGGCAGGTTCAAGATTCTCGCGGTGGCCGACACCGTGCGCGCTCCCGCGATCCCCGATGTGCCGACGACCGCAGAAGCCGGGTTACCGGGCTTCCTGACGACCGCGTGGTTCGCGGCGGTCGGGCCTCCGAAGCTGCCGGACGCGCTGGCGGCGCGCATCGCCGCCGATTTCATAGAGGTCCTCAAACTGCCGGACGTCGCGGCACGCTTCCACGCCATCGGCACCGAGCCGGTCGGCACGCCGCCGGCTCAGACTGCCGCGTTCATCCGCGACGAGATCGCGCGCTGGCGCGAGGTCATCGTGCGCAACAACATCCAGGTCGAGTGAGACGGTTGGAACAGGTCGATCTGCGCCTCTATGCCATCATCGATCCCGAGCACACCGGCGGGCACGATCTCGTCGAGCTGACCCGCGCCGTCGCCCACGGCGGCGCGACGCTGGTGCAGCTGCGCGACAAGGTCAACGGTACGGCGGACATGATCGTCGAGGCGCGCGCGCTCAAGGCGGCGCTGGCGCCGCTCGGCGTACCGCTCATCATCAACGATCGCGTCGACGTGGCGCGCGCGATCGAGGCCGACGGCGTCCATCTCGGCCAGGAGGACATGAGCGTCGAGGAAGCGCGCCGCCTGCTCGGACCGGCGCCGTTCATCGGGCTCTCGATCCGCACCGAGGCACAAGCGGCGGCGGCGCCGCTCGCCATTCTCGACTATGTCGGCATCGGCGGAGTCTACGGTACGACGTCGAAGACGAGCGGCAAATCTCCGATCGGGCTCGACGGGCTCGCCCGCGTCGTCCAGGTGTTTCGCCACCGCATCGGCAATTTCCCGACCTGCGGCATCGCCGGCATCACCGCGCAGAACGCCGATGCGGTGATCGCCGCCGGCGCCGACGGCGTGTCGGTCATATCGGCGCTGTCGTATCGCCCCGACCCCGAGGCGGCGGCGCGCGAAATGCGCGCGGTGGTCGATGCGGCGCTCACGAAATACGCACCCAAGGTGCCGGCGGTTGGCGCGCATCACCACGGCGGTGCGACGAGCATCGGCGCATGACGTCGCCGCCCGCGCCGACGGCGACCGCGCTCACCATCGCAGGCTCCGACTCCGGCGGCGGCGCCGGCATCCAGGCGGACTTGAAGACGTTTTCGGCGCTCGGCGTCTACGGCGCCTCGGTGATCGCGGCGCTCACCGCGCAGAACACCAAGGGCGTCGTGGGGGTCTTCGAGGTGCCGCCGGCCTTTGTGCGCGCGCAGATCGATGCGGTGTTCTCAGACCTCGCCGTCGGCGCGGTGAAGATCGGGATGCTCGGGGATGCCGCCGTCGTCGAGACGGTGGCGGAGCGGCTGTCGCATCATCGCGGGATCCCGATCGTGCTCGACCCGGTCATGGTCGCGACCTCGGGCGACCGGCTGCTCAAGCCCGATGCAATCGACGCGATGCGTACGAAGCTGATGCCGCTCGCTGTCGTCGTGACGCCGAACCTGCCCGAGGCGGCGGCGCTTCTCGACGTGCCGAAAGCAGCGAGCGAGGACGAGATGGTGCGCCAGGCCGAGCGGCTGCTCGCGCTGGGTGCGCGCGCCGTGCTGATGAAGGGCGGCCACGGCAAAGCGGCAGAGAGCGTCGATCTCCTCGTCACGGCGACGGCGAGCGTACGCTTCGTCGCCGCGCGCATCGCGACCAAGAACACGCACGGCACCGGCTGCACGCTCGCCGCCGCCATCGCCGCCGGCCTCGCCAAGGGGCACGACCTCACCGCCGCCGTGCGCGCGGCGAAGGACTACGTCACCGCCGCCATTGCTGCGGCGGATCGCCTGGCCGTCGGCCACGGCCACGGGCCGGTGCATCACTTTCATAAGTGGTGGTGATCGTCATTCCGGGGCGCGCATCTTTGCGCGTACCCGGAATCCAGGCGGTAAGCGAAGGCGAAGAGGCTGGATTCCGGGTTCGCCGCTGCGCGGCGCCCCGGAATGACGTCTTTAATGTTAACCGCCCGGCTTGCGCCAGGGGGCGCCTGGAGCACCAGGATCGATCGGCGGGCGATCCGGCAGGAAGGGGCGCCCTGGCGATGGTGCCGCCAGCGGCGGAGGCGGCGGCTGCTGCATAGGCGGCGGCGGTGGTGAAGGTCCCCACGGTCCTTGGTGGGGCGCCGCGCCATCGGGAGCGCTTCCCCAGGGGTTGGCGTGGGGTGCGGGCGTATCGGCGGCGCTTCCCCACGGGCCGGCTTCGCCGTCCGGCGGGGGTAGCGCATCCTGGCCCGGCTGCTCCGGCGGCGGCAGGGCGATAGGTCCGGGATCGTGGCCACCGGCGGTCTCGACCAGCGCCTTGACGCGGCTCTCGACCGAGGGATGCGTCGAGAACAGGTTGGAAAATCCCTCGCGCGGATTGTCGAGGCACATCTCCATCACCGCGGAGGTGGCGCCGGGCAACTCGCCACGTCCCTCGATCTTGCGTAATGCCGAGATCATGGCGTCGGGATTCTTGGTGAGCTCCACCGCGCCGGCATCGGCGAGGAACTCGCGGGAGCGCGACAGGGCGAAGCGGATCAGCAGCGAGAGGATCCACGCGACCGCAATCAGCGCGACCGCGATCAGGATCGCGAGGCCGTTGCCGCCGCGGCCGCGATCTTCGCCGCTCGAGCGCCGCGAGCCGAAGCGGACGCCGCCGTAGAACCACAGCCTAAAGAACAGCTCGGCGAAGAAGGAAATCGCACCTGCGATGACCACGGCGATCACCATCATGCGCACGTCGCCATTGCGGATGTGGGTAAGCTCGTGGCCGAGCACCGCCTCCATCTCCGCATCGTCGAGCCGGTCGAGTAGCCCGGTGGTCACGGTGATGGCGTATTGCTTCTCGTTCATGCCCGACGCGAAGGCGTTGAGCGCATCGGTCTCGATGATCTTGAACTTCGGCATCGGGATGCCGCGCGAGATAGTGAGATTCTCGAGCAGATTGTAGAGGCGCGGCTGCTCGGCGCGGGTGACGTCGCGCCCGCCGGTCACCGCGTCGATCATCGATTGATGGAAGTAGTAGGCGATGACGATCCAGGCGATGGTGCCGGCGGTCGCCCATGGTGCCGCGGCGAGGAGATCGAGCCACGCCCTGCGCAGGAGATAATTGAGCGAAGCCTTGTACGACAGCGCTTCGGCGGTGAGCGCGCCGGCATAGACCATGAGGTAGACCGTGGCGAACAGGCCCACCAGCAGGATCACCGACTTGCGCTTGTTCGCCTGGATATGGCTGTAGAGCCCGTAGGCCGCCATTGGTTTGCTCCGATATCTCCCTCCCCCTGAAAGGGGGAGGGTCGGGGTGGGGGTCGCGGCCGGCAAGAACCGCGAATCAGCAGACCCCCACCCCAACCCTCCCCCTAAAGAAGGGGAGGGAGTCAAACTTCAGAACTTCACCTGCGGCGCCTGCTCGACGACTTTGCGGTCGTCGCCGAGGTCGAAGAAGGTCCGCGGGGTGAAGCCGAACGAGGCGGCGAACAGCGCTGCCGGAAACTGCTGGATGCGCGCGTTGTATTCGCTCACCGCGTTGTTGAAGAACCGGCGCGCAGCCGCGAGCTTGTTCTCGATGTCGCTCAGCTCCGCCTGCAGCTGCTGGAAATTGGCGTTGGCCTTGAGGTCGGGATAGGCCTCGGCGAGCGCGAAAAGCTTGCCGAGCGCTCCGTTGAGTTGGGCCTCTGCGGCGCCCTTCGCCTCCGGGCCTTGGGCGCTGACCGCGGCGTTGCGCGCCTGCACCACCGCTTCGAGGGTGCCGCGCTCGTGGGTGGCGTAGCCCTTCACCGTCTCGACGAGGTTCGGGATGAGATCATGGCGCTGCCGCAGTTGGACGTCGATGTCGGCGAACGCCTGGCTCACCCGCTGCCCCAGCGCGACCAGGCTGTTGTAGACCCCCATGATCCAGAGCCCGACGCCGATGATGACGACAATGATGATCAAGCCGGTGGTGGACATGCTGTGCTCCCTCGAGGCGAAAGGATGCGCGTCCGGCGGTCCGGCGCGGGTGCGAGTCACTAGAGCATAAATAGCGATCCGCCGGAATCGTCGTCATTTTTCGATTTACCCGTCGGTGGACCGCCGGTCCCGCCGCTCCACCGCATCGCCCCACAGCCACGATTTGTTGCGACGATAGATTGCGGCCTCCCGCCGCGCCGCGATGTCGTGCACGATGCCGTCGGCGGTGCAGAGCTTGGCGCTGACCGCGCCCTTGGTGACGACGGGTGGCGCCAATACCCGGGCATCAATTCGCGGCGGCGTGATGCGCACCAGAGCCACATAGGAGAACTTCTCGTCCTCGAAGGGCACTGCGGCGCCTTTGACCTTGAGATGATCGCGCGAGCGCGACAGACGTTGGACGAAATGGCACCAATCCGGCGCGGTGAGCGGGCAGCTGGCGTCATGCGGGCAGGGCGCCGCGACATGTGCGCCTTCGTCAATCACCAGGCTACGGATATCCATGATGCGCTCATAGCCCGCGGGCGTCCCCGGTTCGATCACGACCAGCGTCTGCGCCGTTGCGGCCCACAGCGATCGCGCGAAGGCCGAGCGCTCCGCCGGCGCGATCTCTCCCGCGACGTAGCTCGCGGTTACGAGATCGGCAGCGGGCAGACTCGCATCATGGGCGGGTCGCGCGACGTAGGACGCGGCGCGCAATGCGGGTTGGTCCGATTGCGCGAGCAGCGACGCGCCGAGCACCCGCATCTCGGCATTGCCTTCGACAAGGAGGATGTCGGCCAGCGAAGGGAACGCCTGTGTCGCCGCGAACGCGACGGTGCCCGGACCGGCGCCGATGTCGAGGAGCGACCGTGGCGCGAGATCGCACACACCGCGTAGTGCATTGAGCACAGCAATCGCTGCCGCGTAAGTCGCTGGCATGCGCGCGAAAGCATAGGCGAGTGCGTCGCCGCGGGTGCGGATGTCCTGCGAGCCGCCACCGCTGCGGTAGTTGTGCGACTGCGCGGCGGCGCGAGCCGCCAGGTCCTTGCGCGACACGCCGATGGCGAGTTGGTCGAGCGCAGCGCGCAGGTCGGAAGGGAGGTCGGGAGGCAGATCGCGGGACACCGGCATGACCGCCTTTTAGACGGTCATGGCCGGGCTTGTCCCGGCCACCCCGATCATATGGCACGGCGTGCTTTGCTATCGGGGTCGCCGGGACAAGCCCGGCGATGACGGCAGTGGAATAGCGTGGCCGCGAAGTTGAGTGGCGAAGCGTGGATGCTACGCCACTTGGTCGCGGATCCTCACCGCGCCTTCGAGGTCGACGGAGACGAGCTGCGAGACCCCGCGCTCCGCCATTGTCACGCCGAACAGCCTGTCCATCCGCGCCATGGTGATGGGGTTGTGGGTGATGATGATGAAACGGGTGTCGGTCGACTTTCCCATCTCGTCGAGCAGGTCGCAGAAGCGATCCACGTTGTGGTCGTCGAGCGGCGCGTCGACCTCGTCGAGCACGCAGATTGGCGCCGGATTGGTGAGGAACACCGCGAAGATCAGCGCAAGCGCGGTGAGCGCCTGCTCGCCGCCGGAGAGAAGCGACAGCGTCGCGGGCTTCTTGCCCGGGGGCTTCGCCAGAATTTCGAGACCGGCTTCGAGCGGATCGTCGTGCTCGATGAGCTGCAGCTCCGCGGTACCGCCACCGAATAGCTCGGAGAACAGGCGCTGGAAGTGCGAGTTGACCACCGAGAACGACGTCAGCAGGCGCTCGCGCGCTTCGCGATTGAGGCTCTGGATGCCGAGCCGCAGCCGCTTGATCGCCTCGACGAGATCGTCGCGTTCGGAAACCAGCGTGCCGTGCTGGGTTTCGACCTCGCGCAGCTCCTCCTCGGCACGCAGATTGACGGCGCCGAGGCGCTCGCGGTCGCGCTTGAGCTTGTCGAGGTCGGCTTCGACCTCGGCGATGTCGGGCAGTGGCGTATCCGCCTCGAAACCGGCGAGCCCCGCGAGTGTTTCTGGTTCGGTCTCGAGTATCTCGCGGATTTCGGCGGCGAGGTCGGCGAGCCGGCGCTTCACCGCCTCGTGACGCTCCTCCGCGCGCGCGGCAGTTTCCCGCGCCGCGGAGAGCGCGTCATGGGCGGCGCGTGCGGCACGATCCGCCTCGGCGAGTGCGTTCTCACCCGAGGCGAGCGCCTCGGCGGCGGTGCGGCGCGCGCTTTCGGCGGCTTCGATCTCGGTGATCAGGGCACGTCGCTTCGCCTCGAACTCAGCCGGCGTGTCGACGAGCGAGGCGTGCTCGGTCCGGGTCTCTTCGAGGCGCGCCTCGATGGTCGCGATCTGCGATGCGGCGCCCTCCCGCCGCTTGGTCCAGGCCTCCGCCTCGGCGGCGATCGCAGCAAGGCGCCGCTCGGCAATCTCGATCTCGCGGGCGAGCGCCTGCGCTTCAGCGCGCACCTCGGCGAGCCGAACGCGATCGGCGGCGACGGTCGTGCGGGTATCGGAGAGCTCGACCTCGATCGCGACTGAGGATGCGAGGTCTTCGAGCGCGAACGCTGCGGTGGCGCGCGCTTCTTGCGTTTCCGCGAGCGTGGTGGTGACCCGCGCCTGCGCCTCGGTCAGCGCCGAGCGGCGCGAGGTGATGCGGTTGAGCTCGCGCTCCGCGGCGGTGTGGCGGTCGCGTGCGGCGTCGGCCTCGCGCTGGGCCGCGCGCCAGCGCCCGCGGGCGTCGTTCTCGGCCTCCCGCGTCGCCGCCACTTCGCTCTCGGCCGCGGTTACCGCCCGCCGCCGCGCGTCGAGATCGGCGCGGAAGATGCGCAGCTCCGCCTCGATGTCGGCGAGGCGATTGCGGCCGGCGAGCCGCCGTGCGGCTGCGGTCGGCGCATTGGCGGCGACGGCAAAGCCGTCCCAGCGCCACAAATCGCCCTCCTGCGAGACCAGCCTCTGGCCGGGCTTGAGTTCTCGGGAAAGGCGCGGCCCGTCGGCGCGGGCGACGACGCCGATCTGGGCGAGCCGCCGCGCCATGGCGTCCGGCGCCGCGGTGATGAATGAGGTCAGCGCCATGAGGCCGGCCGGCAGCGGCGGATCGGCAACGTCCACCGTCGCGCCGCCCCAGTGGATCGGTGCGGTACCCTCGACCGGTGCGTCGAGATCGTCGCCGAGCGCGGCGCCGAGTGCGGTCTCGTAACCCTTCTCGACGGTGAGGAGGTCGATCACCGGCGGCCACATCTGCTTGTTCTCGACGTGGAGCAGGCGGGCGAGCGTCTTCGCCTCGGTTTCGAGACGCTGGGTGTTGCGCTCGGCTTCAGCGAGCGGCTGGCGCGCCACGTCGAGCGCCTGGCGGGCCGCCGACTGCGCCGCTTCGGCGCGCAGCGTGTCGGCTTCAGCGGCGGCGACAGCTTCCTGCGCGGCCGCCGTCGCAGCGGCGAGACCTTCGAGATCGACGGCGCGGGCAGCATCGGCGATGAGCTTCTCGAGCTCTGCAGTGACCTCGCCATGCTCGCGCTCGAGCTTGGTGCGCCGCTCGTCGCAGCCGCGGAGCGTCGCTTCAAGCTGGCTGCGCTTTGCCGTGAGGTCGGCGAGCGCGGCAGTGAGCTCGCCGAAGCGGGCTTCGCTCGCGGCGAGCGTCGTTCCCGCCGCGCCGGCCCGCGTTTCGACCTCGCCGCGGCGTTCGACGCCGGCCGCGGCCTCGTGCGCGAGCGTCTCGCGCTCCGCCTCGAGGCGCGCCAGCGCTGCCTCGGCGTCCGCCGAGAGCTGGCGCTCGCGCTCGCAATCCTCGCCGAGCTGGACCAGCCGGCGCGCGAGCTCCGCGATGCGTTCCTTCGCCCGCGCCGCCTCGCGTTCGAGCGCTTCGCGGGCGGCGATGAGCCGTTGCAGGACGGCGGCAGCTCTCGCCTCGCCCTCGCGCAGCGCCGGCAGATCGGCAGCGGCATTGGCCTGGCGGGTGGCGGCTTCCGCCTCGGCGCCGGTGCGATCAGCGACGTCGCGCACCGCGCCGACATGGGCGGCGTCGGCTTGGGTCACCTCGTTCTTCGCCTGCGTGAGGCGCAGATGGAACAGGGCGGCTTCCGCCTTGCGGATGTTCTGCGACAGCGCGCGATAGCGCACCGCCTGACGGGCTTGGCGCTTCAACGCGTCGATCTGGCCCGCGAGCTGGCCGATGACGTCTTCGAGCCGGGCGAGGTTCTGCTCGGCGGCGCGCAGGCGCAGCTCCGCCTCGTGTCGGCGCGCATGCAATCCGGAGATGCCGGCAGCCTCTTCCAGCACCCGGCGGCGCTGCTCGGGCTTCGCCTGGATGATCTCGCCGATCCGTCCCTGGTGGACCATCGCCGGCGAGCGCGCGCCGGTCGAGGCGTCGGCGAACAGGATCTGGATGTCGCGGGCGCGCACCTCGCGGCCGTTAAGGCGATAGGTCGACCCCTCGTCGCGTTCGATCCGGCGCGATACTTCGAGCGTGTCGTCGCCGTTGAACTGGGCGGGGGCGGTGCGGGCGCTGTTGTCGATGCTCATCGCCACTTCGGCGGTGTTGCGCGGCGCGCGGCCGTTGTTGCCGGAGAAGATGACGTCGTCCATGTCGGCGGCGCGCATCGCCTTGTGGGATGATTCGCCCATCACCCAGCGCATCGCTTCGACGAGGTTGGACTTGCCACAGCCGTTCGGTCCGACGACGCCGGTCAATCCCGGCTCGATCAGGAAATCGGTCGGCTCGACGAATGACTTGAAACCGATGAGGCGCAACCGCGTGAGTTTCATCGCATGATTTCCCCGCACGCAGCGCGCAAGCGCCCACCCCGCGGACTCCGGAACGATCGCGGCTTTGGGCCGATGCCGCGAGAATCAGCGGCCGAAAGCCATCGCGACGGGACAATGACCATGGCAACGCCAACCGGCAACGGGGTAGGGGCGATTATCCAGAGCATGTTTGCGCTGGCAAAAAACCTGTGGGTACCCCCGTCGAGGTGATGCACTCGCCCGAATCGATCTTGAGAGAATCGTGCGCGCCGCGACGCCCGTCAATGCCGGTGTCGCGACGTGCAGTGCGATTGGTATCAGGACGCGGTCGACCGATGCCGCAGCTATTGCGGGCCGCCGTGTAATACCGCCGAAAAGGCAGCGGCCCGGCTGAAATCAGGTTTTGAGATAAGGCTCGATGGCCTTATCGAGCTCTTCGATCGACATGCCGCCTTCATGGCGTTCGCCGTTGATGAAGAAGGTCGGCGTCGCCTTGACCTTGAAGGTGTTGGACGCGCGGTCGCGTATCTGCTGAACCTTGGCGAGCGCTTCCTTGTCGTTGATGCAGGCCTCGAAGGTCTGCTGGGTGAAGCCCGCCTGCTTTGCAATCGCCATCAGCGGCTCGATCGGATTGCGCACCGCCCATTTCTGCTGCTGGGCGAACAGCGTCTCGACCATCGGATAGTATTTGTCGGGTCCGGCGCAACGCGCCAGCATGAAGGCCGCCGCGGCGAGGCCGTCGAGCGGGAACTCGCGCAGGATGAACCGCACCTTGCCGGTGTCGATGTATTTCTTCTTCAACTCGGGAAACACGGTGTTCTCGAAGGCCGCGCAGTGCGGGCAGGTCATCGAAGCGTATTCGATGATGGTGACCGGGGCGTTTTCCGGACCCAAGGCAATGTCGGGCAGAGCTCCCTTGGCCATCAGTTCCAGCGAGGAGATGGTGTCCGCCCGGGCCGCCCCGCCCAGCGGGCCGCCGAGGGTGAGCACGACCGCGCTGCTTACTGCGAATTCACGACGGGTAATCATGACGTCGATCTCCTTGTCGCCTGCCAGACTACAGATACTGCGCTCACCTGCCCGCCGCCAGAGGACGGAACCAGGGCAAATGGCTCGACAAATCGTCCCACTTCCCGGCCGCGGGTCGGTCCGGCCTGCCTCGCCGGGCGACCGATGTGTGGTGCGGGCTTACGGCCCGGAACCGGTATCCCGTCCGGGCTCAGGAAGCAATCGGTGGGGATATACCTGCGCTTCACGGTCGTTTGATGGCGGCACCCAGCCGGCCGAGCGCGGCACGCAGGCCCTCGTCGGCGATGTCGGTCATCTCTGCCGATAGGGCTTGGGCCAGCCGCTGGTCGATGACCGGCCGGGGCTTCCGGGCACGCCGCCGCACCAGCGGTGCTTGGCGCAGCGCAATGCCGGCCAGCGCCTGCCAGCCGAAGTAACGGTTGACCCGTTCGACGATCACCGCGGACTGATGCTGAATCTCGATCGCTGCGGGTCCTTCGACCCGCAGGACGAGAGTGGCGGGTGGGGATTCGTCGGGGTCGCTCGCCCGCGTCCACACCATACGGATGGGCTCGGCGCACGACGCGATCTCGGTGCCGACGATCTCCTCCCAATGGATGACGAGCTCGCTCGAGGCAAAGCCCTGTCGCTTGAACGAATTGGCGAGGCAACGGCCCACCAGTGCAGAGAGCGGCTTTGGAGAGGAGGGCTTGTCCATGGCGGCTTGTTCGAGACGGCTTGTTCAAGTTGCTCGGCTTTGCGAGAAGGCGAGCATGAGTCTAGCAAGCTCCCCCCGCCGCCGCAGCAGAAAGCGCGAGTCCGGCGCAGGGCCCGAGAATGACGGGGATTGCGGAAGACCCGACCCGTCGCACCTGCTCGCCTGGTACGACCGCCATCGCCGGCGCCTGCCGTGGCGAGCCCTGCCGGGGGAGGCGGCCGATCCTTACCGGGTGTGGCTCTCCGAGGTGATGCTCCAGCAGACCACGGTGACCGCAGTCGCTCCCTACTACGCCAAGTTCCTGGCGCGGTTTCCGACCGTCGAGGCGTTGGCGGCGGCGGACATCGACGATGTGTTCAAGCTCTGGGCCGGGCTCGGTTATTATGCCCGCGCGCGTCACCTGCACGCCTGCGCGAAGGCGGTGGTCGCGTGCCACGGCGGTGCGTTCCCGGCGACGCAAGCCGAGCTTGCGGCCCTGCCGGGCATCGGGCCCTACACTGCCGCGGCGGTTGCGGCGATCGCGTTCGACCGTCCGGCGAGCCCGGTCGACGGCAACATCGAGCGCGTCATTGCGCGGCTCTACGCTATCGAGGACGAGCTGCCGGGCGCCAAGCCAGCAATCCGTGCGCTCGCCGAGCGCCTGCGGCCGCCGCAGCGGCCGGGAGACTTCGCCCAGGCCATGATGGACCTCGGTGCCACCATCTGCACGCCGAAGAATCCGGCCTGCGCGCTGTGCCCTTTCCTCGGCGGTTGTGCCGCGCGCCGCCGCGGCGATCCCGAGACGTTTCCGCGCAAGGCAAAAAAGCGCGAAGGCAAGCTGCGCCGTGGCGCTGCATTCGTGGCGCTGCGGGCCGACGGCCATCTCCTGGTGCGGACGCGGCCGGCGCGCGGCCTGCTCGGCGGCATGACCGAGGTACCGACGACGGAGTTCGTCACCGATTTCGACGAGGGGGCGGCGCTCGACGCGGCGCCGGGCCTTGGCGCTGGCCACGGGGCGCGCGCAACGCGCTGGCGGCGCCTGCCGGGCGCGGTGACCCATGTGTTTACGCACTTTCCGTTGGAGCTCGTGGTGTTCCGGGCGGAGGTGCCGGGCACCGCCGCGGCGCCCGACGGCATGCGCTGGATCGGTGCCGCGGAGATCCCCGCCGCGGCGTTTCCGAGCCTGATGCGCAAAGTGTTGGCGCACGCCCGCGTCGAATGAAGCGCCGGCGCTTTGCGGGCGCCGATCACCCGCCGATGCTGGCCGCCCGTGCCCACCAGCCGGGATGCGCCGCCGCGAGGCCGCTCACGGCAGCCGCCGCGGCTTCCTCAGTGTCGAACAGGCCGAAGCAGGCCGAGCCCGAGCCAGACATCCGGGCGAGCCGGCAGCCGGGCAGGGCGGCGATGGTGCGGATCAGGTCCTTGATCGCCGGAGCGATGCCCATGGCCGGCGGCTCGAGGTCGTTGCGCTCGCCGGCGAGCCATGCGAGCAGCGCTTCGCGCTCCTGCGGCACCGCGCCGGAGGCTTCGGCCGCGCAGTGTTCGCCGGGCGCGAGGCCCAGTGCCTTGAAAACCGGAGGGGTCGGCATGGCGATGCCCGGATGAACCATGATGATGCCGAGCCTGGGTAGCGTCAGCGGGGCGCAGAGGATGTCGCCGATCCCCCGCATCACGCGGGGCCGCGGGTCGAGACAGACCGGGACGTCGGCCCCGGTCGCGCGGGCGACGGCGACCAGACGCGGATCGTCGAGTGCGAGCCCGTTCGCGTCGGCGAGAAGCCGCAGCGCTGCGGCGGCATCCGCCGAGCCGCCACCGAGCCCCGCGCCGGCCGGTAGCTCCTTCCTCAGCGCAAAGCGCCCGACGGTGAGGCCGGGGACCTTGTCGGCCAGCGCCTTGGCGGCGCGCAGGACGAGATTGTCGGCGACGGCGCCTGTCTGTCCGGCGGTCGGACCGGAAACCGTGAGATCGAGGCTCGGTCCGGCATCGAATGTCAGATGGTCGCCGCAGCCGGCGAACACCACGAGGCTGTCGAGCTCATGATAGCCATCGGCCCGCCGGCCGAGGATCCGCAATGTGAGGTTGACCTTGGCCGGCGCGAGCGCGGCCAAGGAAGGGGGCACGTGACCGTCCTCAGCCGCCGTTGCCGGGCTTCTTAGTCGCGTCGGCCGCAGAGGTCGGAAGCCCGTTCTTGAGCTTCTCCTCGATGGTCTTGAGCTCGTCGTTGTCAGGCTTGAGATCGCGCGCATGGGACCATTGGAACTTGGCCTCCAGCATGCGGTCGACCTTCCAGTAGACGTCGCCGAGATGGTCGTTGATGGTCGGGTCGACGGGCTTGAGCTCGACCGCGCGCTCGAGATTCTTCACCGCCTCGTCGTAGTTGCCAAGCCGGTAATAGGCCCAGCCGAGCGAGTCGACGATATAGCCGTCATCCGGCCGCTGCTCGACCGAGCGCTTGATCATGCTCATGCCGTCGTCGAGATGGACGCCCTGGTCGATCCAGGAATAGCCGAGGTAATTGAGTACATGCGGCTGCTCGGGATAGAGCTCAAGCGCCTTCTTCATGTCGGCTTCGGCATTGGCCCACTGCTTGTTGCGCTCGTAGCAAATGCCGCGGAAATAGTAAGTGGTCCAGTTCGCCCGTGTCGGATTGGGCTGCAGGTCCACGGCCTTGGTGTAGGCGTCGGCGCAGGCCGCATACTGCTTGCGCTCGCGCATGATATTGCCGAGCGCGAGAATGGCGTCGAGATCGTCGGCCTTCGCCGCGACGAGCTTGTCCAGATGCTTCTTCGCCTCGTCGGTGCGGTCGAGCGCATCGAGGTCGATACCGAGCTGGATCTCGGCGTTGCGCTTGAGCGGCGAACTCGCCGGCACGCGCTCATACACCTTGATCGCGAGCTCGGGCTTCTTCATCGCCTCGTAGAGATCGGCGAGCGCGAGCATCGCCAGCGCATGGTTGGGATCGAGGTAGAGCGCGAGCTGCAGGTAGGCGAGGCCACGATTGGCGAGGCTCAGCTCCTCCTCGCGGCGGCCGAGCGCCGCGCCGAGGCCGTAGAGCGCTTCGGCGGCGCCGGCCTGCACCGAGTTCGACCATGCGCGGCAGCTGCTCGTCCTTCTTCAACGACGCCATCGCGTCGACCACCAGCGGGTAGCGCGGCAACTGCTTGTCGAACTCCCCGAACATCTTGAGCGCTTCGTCCTTGCCGCCGTTGCGCGACAGGTAGCCGGCATAGGCCTGCATGACGCGCAGCGCCGAGGAATCGAGCTTGTAGGAATGCTCGAGCCGCTTCGCCGCGTCCTTCTTGTTGTTGGCGAGGTCGAGGATCAGGCCGGCATGCATGTCCTTGAAGATGCCGTACCATTCGGGGCCCGTGAGCTTGTCGATGGTGTCGACGGCGCCCTTCGAAGTCATTGGCGCCGAAGGCGCTCCAGGCGCCGAGCAGCGTCGCCGTGAGATCGGTCACCGGTCCCTTGGCAGCCTGGCCGAACTGCGAACGGGCTTCCTTGTAGTTCTTGGCCTTGAGCGCCTTCACGCCGAGCACGAGGTGGGCGTTGCGGTTGTTGCGATCGAGCTGGATCAGGCGATCGGCGAGCCGCGCCGCCTCGTCGATGTCGCCGTCGGCGAGCACGGAGTAGAAAGCGAGCTCGAGGAGCTCCGGATTCTTCGGATCGGTGCGCAGCGCCGCCCGGTAGTAGAGCGAGGCGGCGTCGGCATCCCGCTCGATATTCGCCTCGCGGGCCGCGAGGAAGTTGCCGGACGGCGTGATGTGCGTCGTGTCGCGCGGCAATTGCCCCTGCGATTGCGCCGCGACCGTCAGCGGAAGGGTCCAGCCGATGGCGGCTGCGATCAAAGTGAAAGCACGGAGCGAGGAAATCTTCACGGGGGACCTGCTCTCCAAAGTGGGCACGATCTTTCTCGGGCGACCGAAGTCGGCGATACCGAACTCGGCGATCCCGAAGACGCTGGATCCGCGAGGCTCGGGGGATCCGGGCACCAAGATACGCGGCGAATGCCGACCGAGCTGCGAGAATGACCGGTTTACCGTCTTCCCGCAAGGCGGTCCACAGCCGCTCCGTCATACCACCCGCTGGTCTAGCCCTTCGTATGGCAACATCGTGACGGCAACCGCAAAACCTCATGGCTGCGGCCTTTTCTCCTACATGTTCTGGTAATTGGGGCCGCCCCCGCCCTCCGGCGCGACCCAGGTGATGTTGCCGTTGGGGTCCTTGATGTCGCAGGTTTTGCAGTGGACGCAGTTTTGCGCGTTGATCACGTAGCGCGGGTCCGATTCGGCCTCGCCGATCCACTCATAGACCCCGGCTGGGCAATAGCGGGTCGAGGGGCCGCCGAACACTTCGAGCTCGGAGCGCTTCTGCAGCCCCGGGTCGGCGACCATGAGATGGACCGGCTGGATCTCCTCGTGATTGGTGTTCGACAGGAAGACCGAGGACAGACGGTCGAAGGTCAGCTTGCCGTCGGGCTTGGGGTAGACGATCTGGCGACATCCTGCCGCGGGCTTGAGGCAGGCGGCGTCGGACTTGCCGTGGCCGAGCGTGCCGAACAGCGGAATCCCGAGCGTGTTCGCCCACATGTCGAGGCCGCCGAGTCCGATCCCCAGTACCGTGCCGAGCTTCGACCACAGGGGCTTGGCATTGCGCACCCGCCACAGATCGTCGCCGATCGGCGAAGCGCGCCAGCTCGCCTCGTAATCGGAGAGCGTGTCGTTAGTGCGCCCGGCGGCGAGCGCGGCGGCGGCGTGCTCGGCCGCGAGCATGCCCGAGCGCATGGCGTTGTGGGTCCCCTTGATGCGCGGCACGTTGAGGAAGCCGGCACAATCGCCGATCAGGGCGCCGCCGGGAAAGACGAGGTTCGGGACCGACTGCCAGCCGCCCTCGGATATCGCCCTCGCGCCATATCCGACCCGCTTGCCGCCGGCGAAGGTATCCCGCACCAGCGGATGCGTCTTGAAGCGCTGGAATTCCTCGAACGGCGACAAATACGGGTTGGCGTAGTTGAGATGGACGACGAAGCCGACCGAAACGAAATCCTTGTCGAAGTGGTAGAGGAACGAGCCGCCACCGGTGCGGTCGCCGAGCGGCCAGCCAAAAGTGTGCTGGACGAGGCCGGGACGGTGCCGCTCGGGGGCGACATGCCACAGCTCCTTGATGCCGATGCCGAACTTCTGTGGCTCGCGGCCGCGGTCGAGGCCGAAGCGCGCAATCAGCGTCTTGGTGAGCTCGCCGCGCGCGCCTTCGCCGAGCAGCACGTATTTGGCGCGCAGCTCCATGCCGCGAGTGAAGGAGTCCTTCGGCGCGCCGTCCTTGCCGACGCCCATGTCGCCGGTCGCGACGCCCACGACCTCGCCGTTCTCGCCGTAGATGACCTCGTTCGCCGCAAAGCCCGGATAGATCTCGACGCCGACCTCTTCCGCCTTGCCGGCGAGCCAGCGGCACACGTTGCCGAGCGAGACGATGAAATTGCCGTGATTGCTCATCAGCGGCGGCAGCATGAAGTTCGGCAGCCGCACCGCGCCCGCGGGTCCCAGCATGTAGAAGCGATCGTCGGTGACGGCCGTCTTGATCGGGGTGTCTTCGTGGCGCCACGCGGGGAGCAGCGCATCGAGGCCGGAGGGATCGATCACCGCGCCGGAGAGGATGTGGGCGCCAACCTCAGAGCCCTTCTCCACCACCACCACGGAAATATCGGGCGATATCTGCTTGAGCCTTATCGCCGCCGCGAGCCCGGCCGGACCCGCCCCGACCACCACCACATCGAACTCCATGGATTCCCGGGGCGGCAGTTCCGCTGGCATTGTTGTCTCCGTCGCGAGGGCTTTGTTTCATGTTTGCCTGGGGGCGGCAATCGTGGCGGGTAGCTGCGGCGCGCGCAGCCCGTTGCGCCGTGGATTGCCGAGCCGCTGATGCATGAAACGTGCTAGCCCCGCGCGCCCCTCTCCGCCGACCGAACGCCGAGCCCGCCAGCACGCCGCGGCGAGACTGGGCGCCTCGTGCTACCGCCGCAGCGCCTTGTCGATGATCTGGCGCTCGGCTCTTCGGTGCGATGACACGTACCGCTGCGCCCGCTATCGCCACCCGTCGCCGGTTTGCGGAGTGCGCACGTAGACGGGGGGTCGTCAAAAAAATGCCGCGCAATGTGAAATCGGTCACATCCTGCGGTGGCGACGTTTCCTATATCCTGCGGGGCAATCGCGTTCATCAGGAGGAAATCGTGATCATGAAAACGACGCTGGCAATTCTTGTCTTCGGTTCATTGGCGCTCGCGACGAGCGGCGCGAACGCGTATCAATCGAGGGCAAACGGCTACCAGTCGTATCCGAATTACGACCGGCAGGAGTATGTGAACCGGTCGTGCTGCTCGTGGAAAACGACACACAAGGCGCCGCACAAAGTGGTGAAGAAGTAAGACAATGCCGCGCGGCGTGCCGTGCGGCATCTGCAGCTTCTGACTGGATAGGGGCGCTGCGGCGCCCCTTAGCATTCGCGCGCGATGGGCAAGCAATGGCATCTCGCGTCGCTCGGCCACGAGGCGGGTAATCGGAGTTGTGGGCGATGGCGGCTACGTGAACGTTGCACGGTGGATCGCTGCGGCCTAATCGCGGCGCAGATGACGCCTGAAACGTGCTAGACCCACAGCATGAACGCCGGCGCCGCCGATCTCCATGCCATTCTCGCCTTCTACGTGGAAAGCGGGGTCGATGCCGTGCTCCAGGAGGAGCCCACGGATCGGCTGAGCGGCGATGCGTTGCCTGCGGCCGCGGGTGTGATGCCCGGGGTGACCGCGATGCCCGGAACGGCCGAGCGTGCGCAGGCCGCTCGCGCGACGCCGCTACCGGCGCCAGCCCCGGGTGCGCCCGCAGCGCTGCGGCGGGTGACGGCTGTGGCGCAGACGCCCGCCGATACAGCGGCCCCGGCGGACGCCGTGATGGCGGCGCGCGAGCTCGCGCGGAGCGCGGCGAGCCTGGACGAGCTGCGTGGCCTGCTCGACGGCTTCGAGGGATGCGGGCTGCGCAAGACCGCCAAGCAACTCGTGTTCGCCGCCGGCAATCCGCAGGCGCGGGTGATGTTCGTCGGCGAGGCGCCGGGCCGCGAGGAGGACCTCGAAGGCCTGCCTTTCGTCGGCCGCTCCGGCCAATTGCTCGACCGCATGTTGACGCCCATCGGGCTCGATCGCACCACCGCCTATATCGCCAACGTGATCCCGTGGCGGCCGCCCGGCAACCGCACGCCGACGCCGCAGGAGACGGAGGTCTGCCTGCCGTTCACGCTGCGCCAGATCGAGCTTGCGAACCCCGACATCCTCGTCTGTCTCGGAGGCCCCTCCGCGCAGACGCTGCTCAGCATCAAGGAGGGCATCCGCCGCTCGCGCGGGCGCTGGCACGCCTACCACACCGGCTCGCGCGAAATTCGCGCCATCGCGACGTTCCACCCCGCCTATCTCCTGCGCAACCCGATCGAGAAGCGCTTCGTGTGGCGCGACCTCCTCGCGATCAAAAAGGCGCTCGTCGAATTGCCGGCGCGCTGAGGCTTCCACGTGGAGAGCGCACGATGCCCGATTTCGACTATGATGCGCCCGCCGATCTCTTTCCAAGTCGTAGCAGGCGCGCAAACCGCCCCGTCAGCTATCGACGGTTCGACACAGCGGCAGAGGCGATTCGATTTGCGATCGAGCAAATGCCGGCCGAATATCTGTCCGGAACGGTGCTCGAAGTGAGCGAAGAACGCATCGGTGGCGCAAGGATACGGGAACTCTACGATAGCGCGGCGTATCCCTTGATGCGCAAGCGAATGTGACCGCGTCTGCGCTCAGCGACGACACTGGCGTGTGCGTACCGGGTAAGTCCGGCGCAGACTGAGCTGATGCGACCCCGATGCAAAGCGCCACAATGTCGGCGCGCGAAGCTATGAACTCCCAGCACGAGCGGGGGAACGAACGAGAGGCGCGCGCCTGGCGAGGCGGAGCACGCCTCGAAAGGGTGTTGCCTTGACTCCCCTAGGGGCCGCTCCTACGTTGTGATGTCGATACTTGGCCGAACAACTGGGCCGCTTCGCCTGCGAGACAGGCGCCACGTTTCAGATACTTGTCCAACAAATCGATGGCTGCGACGAAGGCCGTGAGCATTCACGTGCACGCGCGCGTGTGTATTTCATGGCGAAAGGACATCCATATGAGCACGGGAACCGTGAAGTGGTTCAATACGCAAAAGGGCTTCGGTTTCATCCAGCCGGATGATGGCGGCAAGGACGTTTTCGTTCACATCAGCGCTGTGGAACGAGCCGGCATGAGCTCTCTCCAAGAGGGGCAAAAGCTGTCGTACGAGCTCGTTGCGGATCGCCGATCCGGTAAGTCCTCGGCGGACCAATTGCGCGCCGTCTGACCGCGTTACGAACGCGGCCGCTCGCTGCATGCTCGTGATTGTTCAGGCATCCTGATTGTTCCGACGAATAAAGGAATTACCCGTTGCAGGTATTGGTTCGCGACAATAATATCGACCAAGCGCTTCGGGTGCTCAAAAAGAAGATGCAGCGCGAAGGCGTATTTCGCGAGATGAAGCGCAGGCGGTTTTACGAAAAGCCGTCTGAAAGGTCAGCGCGAGAGCAGAACGAAGCGTTGCGGCGAGCGCGAAAGCTTGCTCGCAAAAAGGCACAACGCGAAGGGCTTCTTCCTGCCCCACGTGACAACAAGCGGTTGGCCGGCAAGCAGGCCGGACGTGGAGTCGACAGTCGGAGCAGATGAATATGACACCGCAGTTTCGTTCAGGACAGACGGTCCGCCTGTGCCGAGCCAGCTACCGAATGTCATCAGCCGGCGACTTCAAGATTGTTCGGGTGCTCCCCGATGAGGGCGGCGAGCGGCAATACCGCATCAAGAACGATGGCGAAGCGCACGAACGGGTCGTCAACGAAAGCGATCTGGAGAGCGTCTAAGTCGCGAATGGTAATCGCGCGAGCGCCGACCGGTTGCGGGGCGAAAGGCCCGCGGCACGGCCGGTGTCGTGCGGCGGATAACGGCTTGAGCGTGTACTACGTGGAAAGCGGGGTCGATGCGCCCGTAGGCAGCGGCGGGGAGAAGGAGATGCGGCGCCGTCGATTTCTCGAGCTCGCAGCCGGCGCCGTGGCGTCACCCGCTATCGCCTCCGTGGCGCGGGCGCAAAGCTACCCGACGCGGCCAGTGAGGCTGATCGCCGGCGCCGCGCCCGGCGGCGCGCCGGACCTGTTTGCCCGCATCGTCGCCGATTGGCTTTCACCGCGCCTGGGGCAGCCGTTGGTCGTGGACAATCGTCCCGGCGCCGGCAGCAACCTTGCGACCGAAGCGGTGGTGCGCGCTCCTGCGGACGGCCATACGCTGCTCATGGTCACCGCGATGAACGCTTTCAGTACGGGACTCTATGACAATCTGAGCTTCGACGTCGTTCGCGACATCGCGCCGGTCGGCGGCGTGATGCACGGCACCGGTGTCGTGGTGGTGCGGCCCTCGCTTGCGGTGCGGTCGATCCCGGAGTTGATCGCTTACGCCAAGGCTGATCCCGGCAAGCTGCTGATGGCGTCGGCCGGCGTCGGCAGCGCGCCACATCTTTACGGCGAGCTGTTCAAATCGATGGCGGGGGTCGATCTGCTCCACGTGCCGTATCGCGGCGGCGCTGCGGCGCTCACCGACCTCATCGCCGGGCATGTCGACCTCATGTTCGATACGATCCCGACCTCGATCGAGCACATCCGGTCGGGGCGATTGCGCATCCTCGGTGTCACCATCGGGTCGCGCTGGCCCGCGCTGCCCGAGGTGCCGAGCGTCGGCGAGTTCGTGCCCGGCTACGCGGCCGAGGGCTGGATGGGGCTCGGTGCTCCCAAGGGTACGCAGCCCGAGATCATCGAGCGGCTCAATCGCGAGATGAACAGGGGCCTCGCCGATGACGGCGTGCGGGCAAGCTTCGCCAAGCTCGCCGCCGCGCCGCTGGTTATGAGCTCGGCAGAGTTCGGCGCGCATGTCGCCGCCGAGACCGAGAAGTGGGGCAGGGTGATCCGCGCCGCCAACATCAGGGCGTGAAATTGCTTCGCTCCGCGAAGTCTGAGCGTCAGCGCTCAGCTTTGGCGTCTTACCTCGCCCGTCCCTCTCCCGCGCGCGGGAAGAGGGAGCAGTGCGGCTGCTCCGAGCATCCAAGCCGAACGAGAATGTGGGAGGCGCTTTACTCCGCCGCTTGGCGCGCCTCGATGCGCTCGACGCGGGCGGCGCAGTACTTGAATTCGGGAATCTTCCCGAACGGATCGAGGGCCGGGTTGGTCAAGAGGTTCGCCGCCGCCTCCACATAGGCGAACGGGATGAACACCACGCCGTCGGGGATCGCGTCGTCCTGGCGCACCGCAAGCTCGACGGTGCCGCGGCGGGTCGAGACACGCACGAAATCCCCGGGCACGACTCCGAGTCGCGCGATGTCGCCGCGCGACAGCGAGGCGACCGGACCGGGCTCGAGGGCATCGAGCACGCTGGCGCGCCGCGTCATCGCGCCGGTGTGCCAGTGCTCGAGCTGCCGGCCGGTAGTGAGGATCATCGGGAATTCGGCGTCGGGTACTTCGTTCGGCGGCGAGAGCTTCGCCGCTACGAGCTTGGCGAGACCGCCGGGACGCGGGAAGCCCTTGTCGAACACGACGTCGTGGCCCGGCTTGTCGGGCCCGTCGGTCGGATAGGTGACGGCGTCTTCCCGCTCCACCCGCTCCCACGAGATGTTGGCGAGCGCGGGCATCAGCGACGCCATCTCGGTGTAGACCTCGCTCGGATGCGTGTAATTCCACTCAAGCCCGATGCGTCGCGCGATCTCCTGGATGATCCACCAGTCGACTTTCGCCTCGCCTGGCAGCGGTAGCGCCTGCCGCCCCATCTGCACCTGGCGGTTGGTGTTGGTGACAGTGCCGTCCTTCTCCGGCCACGCCGAGGCGGGCAGGATCACGTCGGCATAAGCTGCGGTCTCGGTGAGGAAGATGTCCTGCACCACGAGATGCTCGAGATGGGCGAGGGCGCCGCGGGCGTGGTTGAGATCGGGATCGGACATCGCGGGGTTCTCGCCCATGATGTACATGCCGGTGATCTCGTCGCGATGGACCGCGTCCATGATTTCGACCACGGTCAGTCCCTTCTTGGGATCGAGCGTGGTGCCCCAGGCGGTCTCGAATCGCGCGCGCACGTCGGGGTTCTCGACCGACACGTAGTCGGGGAAGAACATCGGGATCAGTCCGGCGTCAGAGGCGCCCTGGACGTTGTTCTGGCCGCGTAGCGGATGGAGCCCGGTGCCGGGACGCCCGACCTGGCCGCAGATAAGCGAGAGTGCGATCAGGCAGCGCGCATTGTCGGTGCCGTGGGTGTGCTGGGAGACACCCATGCCCCAGAAGATGATGGCGGACTCGGCGCGCGCATAGGTCCGCGCCACCGTGCGCAGCGTGTCGGCATCGATGCCGCAGATCGGCGCCATCTGCTCCGGCGTGAACGCTTTGACGTGCTCGGCGAGCTGCGCGAAGCCTTCGGTGTAGGTCTGGATGTATTGCTGGTCGTAGAGCTTCTCGGTGACGATCACGTTGAGCATGGCGTTGAGCATCGCCACGTCGGTGCCGTTGGTGAATTGGAGCATGTGGGCGGCATGACGCTTGAGCGCCTGGCCACGCGGGTCCATCACAATGAGCTTGGCGCCGCGCTTCGCCGCCTGCTTGAAGAAGGTCGCCGCGACCGGATGGTTCTCCGTCGGGTTGGCGCCGATCACGATAATGACGTCTGAGTTCTTGCACTCGTTGAAGGTCGCGGTCACCGCGGCGGAGCCGACGCCTTCCAGCAGGGCCGCGACCGAGGAGGCGTGGCACAGCCGTGTGCAGTGGTCGACGTTGTTGGAGCCGAAGCCGGTGCGCACCAGCTTCTGGAACAGATAGGCCTCCTCGTTCGAGCCCTTGGCCGAGCCGAAACCGGCGAGCGCGCGGGCACCCTTGCTGTCGCGGATTTTCTTCAAGCCCGCGGCGGCGCGGTCGAGGGCCTCATCCCAGGTCGCCGGACGGAAGTGGCGCATCGCGTGGCGCGTATCGAGCGCATCATCGACGTGCTTCGGCGCACCGTCCTTGCGGACCAGCGGCTGGGTCAGCCGCTGCGGATTGTGCACGTAGTCGAAGCCGAACCGGCCCTTGACGCAGAGACGGTTGCTGTTCGCCGGCCCGTCCTTGCCGGTGACGTAGAGAAGCTTGTCGTCCTTGATGTGGTAGGTGAGCTGGCAGCCGACGCCGCAATAGGGGCACACCGAGTCGACTTCGCGGTCCGGATAGGCGGCGCGGATATTGTGATCGTCGACGAGGGTCGCTGGCATCAGCGCGCCGGTCGGGCAGGCCTGCACGCATTCGCCGCAGGCGACGCATGTCGAGTGCCCCATCGGATCGTCGAAGTCGAACACGATCTTCTCGGTGTAGCCGCGGCCGGCCATGCCGATTACGTCGTTCACCTGCACTTCGCGGCAGGCGCGGACGCACAGGTTGCACTGGATGCAGGCGTCGAGATTGACCGCCATCGCGGTATGGCTGCGGTCGGGCGCGGCCGGATCGCTGCGCTCGGGAAACCGGCTCGCGGTGAGCCCCTGGCCGTCGATGACTTGCCACAGATGCGATTGCGGATCGGGCGCGACATCGCGCCCGGGCTGGTCGGTGAGCAGAAGCTCCGCCACCATCCGCCGCGCCGTCTTGGCGCGATCAGTCTGGGTCTTGACCTTCATGCCGTTCGACGGCGTGCGAAGGCAGCTCGCGGCGAGCACACGCTCGCCCTCGATCTCGACCATGCAGACCCGGCAATTGCCGTCCGGGCGGTAGCCGGGCGCCGGCGAGTAGCAGAGATTCGGCAGCTTGATGCCGTAGCGCTCGGCGGTGCGGAAGATCGTCTCGCCGACCGGCGCCTCGACCTCCTGACCGTCCAGGGTGAACTTGATGGTCGGCGCCGGCCCGGGGGCGGCGCCCTTCTTGTCTCGCTGCAGGGTGTCGGTCATGGGATCACCTTACCAGCTTCCGAGGGGCGTCTTGAGCTCCTCGGGAAAGTATTTGAGCACGCACAGCAGCGGATTGGGGGCAGCCTGGCCGAGGCCGCAGATCGAGGCATCGCGCATCGCCGCGGACAGCTCGGTCAGCAGCGCTTCGTCCCACGGGCCGGACGCCATCAGCATCGCCGCCTTCTCGGTGCCGACCCGACACGGCGTGCACTGGCCGCAGCTCTCGTCCTCGAAGAACTTCATGAGGTTGAGCGCCACTGCCTTGATGTCGTCCTGGTCGGACAAAATCACCACCGCATGCGACCCGACGAAGCAGCCATATTGTTCGAGCGTGCCGAAGTCGAGCGGAAGGTCGGCCATCGAGGCCGGTAGAATGCCGCCCGATGCGCCGCCCGGCAGATAGGCCTTGAACACGTGGCCGTCGGCCATGCCGCCGGAGAACTCCTCGATCAGCTCGCGGGCGCTCACGCCTGCGGGCGCGAGCTTGACGCCGGGGTCCTTCACGCGGCCGGACACCGAAAAGCTGCGGAAGCCTTTGCGGTCCCGCCGGCCGTGGCCGGTGAACCAGTCGACGCCCTTCTCGACGATGTCGCGGATCCAGAAGAGCGTCTCGACGTTCTGCTCCAAGGTCGGCCGTCCGAACAGCCCGACCTGGGCGACGTAGGGCGGGCGGTGCCGGGGCAGGCCGCGCTTGCCCTCGATCGATTCGATCATCGCGGACTCTTCGCCGCAGATATAGGCGCCAGCACCGCGGCGCATGTGGATGCGAGCGTGCGGGTCAAGCTTCGCCGCCACCGACCTTGGCGATCTCCGCCTCCAGCATCAGCCGGATTTCCGGATATTCGTCGCGCAGATAGAAATAGATGTCGGGCGCCTCGACCACCCAGGCGGCGATCAGCATGCCCTCGATGAAGCGGTGCGGATCGCGCTCGAGGTAGTAGCGGTCCTTGAAGGTGCCGGGCTCGCCTTCGTCGCCGTTCACCGCCATCAGCCGCGGCGCCGGCTCGGCCCGCACCAGCGACCATTTCCGGCCCGTCGGGAACCCGGCGCCTCCGAGTCCGCGCAGGCCTGCGTCGCTCACGATCTTGATCACGTCGTCGCGGGTCCGCTTGCCCGACAGGCATGCTTCCAGCAAGGCGTAGCCGCCGGCCGCGCGGTAGGCCGCGAAGTCCACCGGAGTCTTGTAGGCGTGAGCATGCGGGTGCTCGGCCACCGCCGCGGCGACGTTCGATTGCGTCGCCTTCATCACCTGGACATGGTCCACGGCAGCAACGGGCGCGCGGTCGCAGGCACCGACGCAGGGCGCGCGCATCACCCGCACGTCGACACCGAGCTTCCTCGGCAGCTCGGCAAGCAACTCATGCGCACCCGCCATGGCGCAGGACAGGCTGTCGCACACCCGCACCGTGATCGCAGGCGGCGGCGGGCCGTCCTTTACCACGTCGAAATGGGCGTAGAACGTCGCGACTTCGTAGATCTCGGACTGGGCGAGCTTCATCTCCGCGGCGAGTGCGGCAAGATGCGGCGCCGAGAGATGGCCGTAGCAATCCTGCAGGAGATGCAGGTATTCGATGAGAAGATCGCGCCGGCGTGGCCGGTCACGGAGTAACGCACGCACCTCTTCGAGCGCGACAGGATCAATCTGCCGGCCCTTTGGTGTGCGAGCGGGCCGGCGGCGCTTTCTGCCGGGCAGTTCGGTCGTGGTGTCGTCCATGGCCATGCCTAAAGTATAGGGATTGCGACCGCCGGTTGCTTGCCTGTTTGGGTGCAAAACTTGGTGTGACTCGCAGGTTCCATAGTGCGGCGATCGAACGCGCCGTTAGAACAGGCCGACAATCTTGCCGTCGGCATTGACGTCGATGGAGTTGGCCGCAGGAACCTTGGGCAGGCCGGGCATCGTCATGATGTCACCGCACACCGCTACCACGAACTCCGCCCCCGCCGACAGCCGTACCTCGCGCACCGGGATGATGTGATCGTTCGGCGCGCCCTTCAGGTCGGGGTTGGTGGAGAAGCTGTACTGGGTCTTGGCGATGCAGACGGGGAGCTTGCCGTAGCCCATTGCCTCGAACGAGGCGAGTTGGTCGCGCACCGACTTGTCGATCGAGATGTCCTTGGCGCGATAGATTTCCCGCGCAATCGTACGGATCTTTTCGACCAGCGGCATCTCGTCGGGGTAGAGCAGCTTGAGCTTGCTGCGGCCGGACTCGATCGTCTTGACGACTGCCTTGGCGACGTCGGCTGCGCCCTCGCCGCCCATTGCCCAGTGATCGGCCATCAGCGCCTCGACGCCGAGCTTGGCGCAGGCTTTCTTGACGAGCTCGATCTCGGCCGGGGTGTCGGCGGAAAACCGGTTGATCGAGACCACGGGAACAAGCCCGAATTTCTGGACGTTCTCGACGTGGCGCTGGAGGTTCGCCATGCCGGCTTCGAGCGCCTGCAGATTCTCGGTCTTCAAGTCCTCCTTCTTGACCCCGCCATGCATCTTGAGCGCGCGAATGGTCGCGACCAGCACCACGCAGTCGGGGGCGAGACCGGTCTTGCGGCACTTGATGTCGATGAACTTCTCGCCGCCGAGGTCGGCGCCGAAGCCCGCTTCGGTGACGACGTAGTCGGCGAGCTTCAACGCCGTTGTCGTCGCCAGCACCGAGTTGCAGCCGTGGGCGATATTGGCGAACGGACCGCCGTGCACGAATGCGGGCGTGCCTTCGAGCGTCTGCACGAGGTTCGGGGAGAGGGCGTCCTTCAACAGCGCGGTCATCGCGCCGTGCGCCTTGAGGTCGACGGCGCGGATCGGCTTGCGGTCGCGGGTGTAGCCGACGATGACGTTGCCGAGCCGGTGCTTGAGGTCTTCGAGGTCGCGGGCGAGGCAGAAGATCGCCATCACTTCCGACGCCACGGTGATATCGAAGCCGGCTTCGCGCGGATAGCCGTTGGCGACGCCGCCAAGCGAGCACACGATCTCGCGCAGCGCGCGGTCGTTCATGTCGAGTACGCGGCGCCAGGCGACGCGGCGGCTGTCGAAGTTGAGCCCGTTGCCCCAGTAGATGTGGTTGTCGATCAGCGCGGAGAGCAGGTTGTGCGCCGAGGTGATCGCATGGAAGTCGCCGGTGAAATGGAGGTTGATGTCCTCCATCGGCACGACCTGAGCATAGCCGCCGCCGGCGGCGCCGCCCTTCATGCCGAACGACGGCCCGAGCGACGGCTCGCGCAGGCACAGCATCGCCTTCTTGCCGATGTGGTTGAGCGCGTCGGTCAGGCCGACGGTGGTCGTGGTCTTGCCTTCACCGGCCGGCGTCGGCGAAATCGCCGACACCAGGATCAGCTTGCCGTTCGGCCGGTCCTTGAGGGACTTGATGTAGTCCATCGAGATCTTGGCCTTGTAGTGGCCATAAGGCTCGAGATTCTCCGCCGCGATGCCGAGCCGCTCGCGCGCCACGTCGACGATCGGACGCTTGACGGCGGCCTGGGAGATCTCAATGTCGGATTTCGGATTGGCGTGCTGGGAGGCCGGCATCGGGTAGTCCTTGCGTTGAATTTCAGGTCATGTCGGAGGGAAGTGCGCGAGCCGGTTTCAGGAGAGCCGCGCACCGACGGCGAGGCCGGACGATTTCGCCCATTCTCCGGCGTCGATTTTCTTGCCGTCGGCGGGCTGCACGCGGGTCACCTTGAAGCGTCCGTCGGCGCACACCACGATGAAGCCGTCGGCCTCGACCGCGACGATCTCGCCCATCTTGCCGGCGATGCCCTTAGGGTCTCTCGCCGGCAGCGGTGTCGCGTCGAAAATCTTCAGTGCCTTGCCGTCGAGGTTCGACCATGCGCCCGGCGCCGGGTTGCAGCCGCGGATCAGCGGATCGATCTGACGCCACGACTTCGCCCAGTCGATATGGCCGTTCTCGGCCGTGCAGCGGCCTTCATAGGTCGCCTTGCTCTCGTCCTGCTTGATGCGCGGCGCCTTGCCGGCTTTGACGAGATCGACGGATTCGAGCATCGCCTCGACCCCCATCGGAAACAGGCGGTCGAAATAGACGGTGCCCAGCGTGTCGGTCGGAGAGATCGGCGTCTTCTTCTGGACGAGCACGTCGCCGGTATCGAGGCCGTTGTCAGGCCAGAAGATCGAGAGACCGGTTTCCTTCTCGCCGAGAATGATCGGCCAGTTGATCGCGCTCGCGCCGCGATAGGCCGGCAGCAGCGAGGGGTGATACTGGATCGAGCCGTGGGTCGGGATGTTGAGGAACTCCTCCGGCACGAACAGGGTCACGAAGGCCATCACCTGCAGGTCGGGCTTGAGGGCGCGGAACTCTTCCCACACCTCCGGCTTGCGATAGGACGCCGGCTGGTAGACGGGCAAGTTCGCGGCGAGCGCCGCTTCCTTGAGCGGGTCGGCCTTCTGGCCGGGCTTCTCCGGAGCGACATAGACGGCGACGACGTTGTCGCCGCGCTTGAGCAGCGCTTCCAGCACGGCCTTGCCGAACGCCTGTTGACCGTGAACGACGATACGCATCCTTGAACCTCCCGCCCGATCCTCGATCGCGCTCGAACTTTGTCCGTGTTGTCAGGCTTGACCGGGCAAACCCGCGCGCGCCTGGTCTTCCGGTTCGGTCGATCGCCCGGCTGGGCCGGACGATCGAATGCAGTTCAAATTCCCGGCCGGCAGCAAGCGTTACGCTGCTGCGGCCGGCTTCTTCTCGGGTGCGGTGATGGCGCCGGACGCCTTGATCTCGGCGAGCTCCTGGGCGGTGTAGCCGAGCACCTTGGTGAGGATTTCCTCGGTGTGCTCGCCGAGCAGCGGCGAGCGCTTCACCTCGGTGATCGAGTCCGACATCTTCACCGGGTTGCCGACGGTGAGATACTTGCCGCGGCCGGGGTGGTCGACCTCCACCACCGTTCCGGTGTCGCGCAACGATTTCTCCTCGGCGATCTCTTTCATGGAGAGGATCGGGCCGACCGGAATGTCGACCTTATTGCACGCGTCCATGACCTCGAACTTGGTCTTGGTCTTGGTCCACTCCTCGATGGTGTCGAAGATGTGCCGCAGCCGCGGCAGCCGCGCCGGCGGCGTTGCGTAGTCTGCATCGGTCTTCCACTTCGGCTTGCCGATGAGATCGCAGATCTCCGCCCACACCGGCGCCTGGGTGATGAAGTAGATGTAGGCGTCGGGATCGGTCTCCCAGCCCTTGCATTTGAGGATCCAGCCGGGCTGGCCGCCGCCGGAGTCGTTGCCGGCGCGTGGCACCGCCTGGCCGAACGGGACGCCCTCGCCATACTGGCTGTATTCGGAGAGCGGCCCGTGCTTGAGGCGCTGCTGGTCGCGCAGCTTGACGCGCGCGAGGTTGAGCACGCCGTCCTGCATGGCGCACAGCACGCGCTGGCCGCGGCCGGTGCGCATGCGCTGGTAGAGCGCGGTGACGATGCCGAAGGCGAGATGCAGCCCCGTGCCGGAATCGCCGATCTGCGCGCCGGTCACGAGCGGCGGACCTTCGCGGAAGCCGGTCGTGGAAGCGGCGCCGCCGGCGCATTGGGCGACGTTCTCGTAGACCTTGCACTCCTCATAGGGCCCGGGACCGAAGCCCTTCACCGAGGCGACGATCATGCGCGGATTGAGCTTGTGAATATGCTCCCAAGTGAGGCCCATGCGGTCGAGGGCGCCGGGGGCGAAGTTCTCGACCAGCACGTCGCACTGCTTGATCAGGCGATCGAGAATTTCCTTGCCCTTGGGGTGCTTGGAATCGATCGTGATCGAGCGCTTGTTGCCGTTGAGCATGGTGAAGTAGAGGCTGTCGGCGCCCTTTACGTCGCGGAGCTGGCCGCGCGTGACGTCGCCCACGCCCGGCCGCTCCACCTTGATGCAATCGGCGCCCATGTAACCCAGAAGCTGGGTACAGGTCGGGCCCGACTGCACATGGGTGAAATCGAGGATGCGCACGCCGTCGAGCGCCTTGCCGGCTTTGCCAAAGGCGGCGGTTGAAGGCGGCGGCAGTCCGGCGGCGCCGTTCTGCGGCGCGGGCTTCTTCGCGGCGGGCTTTGCCGCGGCCTTGACCGGCGGCTTCTTCGCCGCCGACTTTGCGACGGGCTTCTTAGTCGCAGCCTTCTTCACGGCCTTCTTTGCGGCCGGCTTCGACGACGACTTCGATTTTGCCTTCACCTTGGCTTTTGCTTTACGCGTGGCCATTGCAGGTTCCTCCCGATTACTTCTTTTTCAGTGCGCTTTGCGGATTGAGATTGCCGATGCGGCCGCTCTCGCTGCCGGAGGCGGGGTCGATCACGGCGTTGATCAGGGTCGGCTTGCCGGAATCCATCGCCTGGTTCACGGCGCGCTTGAGCTCGTCGGGCGTCGTCGCGTTGACGCCAACGCCGCCGAACGCCTCGATGATCTTGTCGTAGCGCGAGCCCTTCACGAAGACGGTGGTCGCGACGTCCGGACCCCCGCTGGGATTGACGTCGGTGCCGCGATAGATGCCGTCATTGTTGAAGACGACGACGCAGACCGGGAGGTGATACCGGCAGATCGTCTCGATCTCCATCCCGGAGAAGCCGAAGGCGCTGTCGCCCTCGACCGCAAGGACCGGCTTGCCGGTCTCGATCGCGGCGCCGACGGCGAAACCCATGCCGATGCCCATGACGCCCCAGGTGCCGACGTCGAGACGCTTGCGCGGCTGGTACATGTCGATGACGCCGCGGGCGAGGTCGAGGGTGTTGGCGCCCTCGTTGACGAGGATCGCGTCGGGGCGGTCCTTTATGACGCTGCGCAGCGCGCCAAGCGCGCCGTAGTAGTCCATCGGCGAGGCGTTGCTCATCAGCTTCGGCGCCATCTTGGTGACGTTCTCTTCCCGCTTCGTGACGACGGATTTGAGCCAGTCCGTCGGCGCGGGCGTCCATTTGGCACCCATCGCCTCGTTGAGCGCGGCGACGCAGGAACCGATGTCGCCGACAACCGGCGCCACGATCTCGACATTCGAGTCCATTTCCTTCGGTTCGATGTCGATGTGGATGAACTTCTTCGAGTGCGGCTCGCCCCAAGCCTTGCCTTTGCCGTGGGAAAGCAGCCAGTTGAGCCGCGCGCCGATCAGCATCACGACGTCCGAGTCCTTGAGCACCATCGAGCGCGCGGCGCCGGCGCATTGCGGATGGTCGTCGGGCAGCAGGCCCTTTCCCATGCTCATCGGCAGGAAGGGAGCACCGCTCTTCTCGACAAAACTGCGGATATCGTCGTCGGCCTGGGCGTAGGCGGCGCCCTTGCCGAGGATGATCAGCGGACGCTTGGCGCTCTTGAGCACATCGAGCGCTCGCTTGATCGCGGCTGGCGCCGGAATCTGGGCCGGGGCGGCATCGATCACCTTGAGGAGGGACTTCTGGCCGGCCTCGGCGTCCATGACCTGGCCGAACAGCTTGGCGGGCAGGTCGAGATAGACGCCGCCGGGGCGGCCCGACACTGCGGCGCGGATCGCGCGGGCGACGCCGATGCCGATGTCAGCCGCGTGCAGCACGCGGAATGCCGCCTTGGCGAACGGCTTCGCCATCGCGAGCTGGTCCATCTCCTCGTAGTCGCCCTGCTGCAGGTCTACGACCTCGCGCTCGGAGGAGCCCGATATCAGGATCATCGGAAAGCAATTGGTGGTGGCGTTGGCGAGGGCGGTCAGGCCGTTCAGAAAGCCGGGCGCCGACACGGTGAGGCAGACGCCGGGCTTCTTGGTGAGAAAGCCCGCGATCGCCGCGGCATTGCCGGCGTTCTGCTCGTGGCGGAACGAGATGACCCGGATGCCGGCGCCCTGCGCCATGCGGCCGAGGTCGGTGATCGGGATGCCGGGCACGCCATAGATGGTGGTGAGCCCGTTGAGCTTGAGCGCGTCGATGACGAGATGGAAGCCGTCGGTCAGCTCGCGCTCGGGCGCCGGGGCATCGGCGCCCGCGGGCTTCGATGTCTTGACTGCTGCTTCAGCCATGGGTGGCCTCCCTGATGTTGTTCTGGTCGAGATAATCGGCATGCCGGGCGACGTGGTCGGCGAGCCCCAGCGCATGCTTGCGCACGAGCTCCTCGGCGCGCGCAGTATCGCGCGCTTCGATCGCCTGGATGATGTTCATATGGTCGCGGATCGAGCGGTCGGCGCGGTCCTCCTCGCCGATGGTCTTGCGCCGGATCATCCGCATGTGGGCGAACAGGTTGGCCGCGAGATCGATCAGCACGCGGTTCTTGCTCAGCCGGATGATTGCCTGGTGGAACTCGATGTTGACCTCGGAATATTCGTCGAGCTTGGCGTGCAAGTGGCCGTTCTCGAAGGTCGCGAACATGGCGCGCAGGCCGGCGATCTCCTCGTCGGTCGCATTCTCCGTGGCGAGGCGGGCCGCCATGCATTCGAGCGCCGCCCAGGCGGTGATGAGCTCGACCACCTCGTGCTTGGTCTTGCGCACGACATAGACGCCGCGCCGCGGCACCGAGCGTACGAAGCCTTCGCGCTCGAGCTGGACCATCGCCTCGCGCACCGGGGTGCGGCTGATGCCGAGATCGCTCGCGAGCTGGCGCTCGTCGAGCCGCACTTCGCCGGGGCTGTTATAGATGTCGAGCGAAAGTATAACGTCCTTGAGCGCCGCATAGGCGCGATCGGCGAAGGTCGACGTGTCCTCGAGGGGAGATACCGCAACCCGGGAGCCTGTCCCGATGATTCGCGGAGGGGTTGTATTCATCGTGGGCTTTACTCGACGCAGCGGTACAGCTTAGCCGCTATAATACAATATACCAGACGACTGCAATGGTGTCGTGACCCTCTCGTGTGAGAAAATGACGCCGGCGAGCTATCAGTCTGGCGGAGCAAGAAAAGGGTTCGATTCTGACCCGGCCTTGGGTGCCCTATCCTGGGGCGTCTCGTCCTTGAGCATGACGCCGGTACATTGCCGCAACCGGGCCTGCCCGCAAAGGTATTCCAAACGCGACGCCGCCTCGTCATAAGGCATTCCGGCGGGACGGATGTTGGACAGGCAGTTTCGCTCTGCATCGGTCCGGCCGATTCGCGGCTGCCAGGTGAGGTAGGCGCCGAGGCTGTCGGGCGAGGTGAGCCCCGGCCGCTCGCCGATCAGGACACAAACCAGTGCAGCGCCGAGAACCTCCCCGATCTCATCGCCGATGGCGACGCGGCCTTGTTCCACCACTGCAACCGGCCCGATCCGCGACCCGTCGCGGCGGAGCGCCGGCAGGCTTCGGTCGAGGAGCGGCAGCGCGTGAGAGGCGACGGCCTGCGCCGACAATCCGTCGGCGATGACGAAGGCGAGGTCGCAGCCGTGCGGCGCTGCCTCCGCGGCCTGACGTGACGCGGGATCGAGCCGCCGGCCGAGATCGGGGCGCGCGAGATAGGTCGCGCGGTCCACCGCGGCGCTGCGCAGGTTGAGCGTGGCGAGGCTGCGTTCGCGCAGGGCCTCCAGTAGTGCGTCGGGGTCGAAGGGCGCATGGACGGCGTCGCGGGCGCGCGCATGGGAGAGCTGGAACGCGAGGTGGGCCGGTGTTGCGATGGCCGCGCCCGCGCGCGGCAGGGCGATTCGCGCCGGCGTCGCGGCGCGCATGCGGGCCCAGGGATCGTCGACCGGAACCGACATCAGTTGATCAGCCGCTGAAAACGAGGGGGAAGGGCGCCGGATGCGATCAGGCCGCGCTCGGTCATCAGGCCCACGCGCTCCAGCCAGTCGGCGAATTCTGGCGCGGGCTTGAGTCCGAGCAGGTCCCGCATCGCGGCGACGTCATGATACGAGGTGCTCTGATAGCTGAGCATCACGTCGTCGGCGCCGGGTACGCCCATCACATAGGTGACGCCCGCCATGGCGAGCAGCGCGAGCAGGGTGTCCATGTCGTCCTGGTCGGCTTCGGCGTGGTTGGTGTAGCAGACATCGCAACCCATCGGCAGGCCGAGCAGCTTGCCGCAAAAATGGTCCTCCAGTCCGGCGCGGATGATCTCCTTGCCGTCGAACAGATATTCCGGGCCGATGAAGCCCACGACTGTGTTGACGAGCAGCGGCTTGAAGGCGCGTGCAACCGCATAGGCGCGAGCCTCCAGCGTCTGCTGGTCGCAGCCGTGATGGGCGCCGGCGGAGAGCGCGCTGCCCTGGCCGGTCTCGAAATACATGACGCTGTCGCCGAGCGTGCCGCGGTTCTGCGCCAGCGCCGCCGCGCGTGCTTCGCCGAGCAGGGCGAGGTCGACGCCGAAGCTCTTGTTCGCCGCCTGCGTGCCCGCAATCGACTGGAACACGAGGTCGACCGGCGCGCCCTGCGCTGATCAGGCCGAGGGTCGTGGTGACGTGGGTGAGCACGCAGGATTGGGTCGGCGCCTCGAGCCGCAGGCGCAGGTCGTCGAGGAGGTGTAGGAGCTCGCGGCAGCGCTGCGGTGAGTTGCTTGCGGGATTGATGCCGATGACCGCGTCGCCGCAGCCGAGCAGCAGGCCGTCGATTGTCGACGCGAGCACGCCCTTGGGATCGTCGGTCGGATGGTTCGGCTGGATGCGCGACGACAGGCGTCCGGCAAGCCCGATGGTGTTGCGAAAGCGCGTGACCACCCGGCATTTTGCGGCGATGACGATGAGGTCCTGGTTGCGGCAGATTTTTGAAACCGCTGCGGCCATCTCCGGGGTGATGCCGCGCGCCGCGGCGGCGAGCGCCGCGCTGGTCGCGGCCTCGCCGAGCAGCCAGTCGCGAAATCCGCCGACTGTAAGGTGCGCGATCGGCGCGAAAGCTGCGGCATCATGCGTGTCGACGATGAGGCGCGTCACCTCGTCGTTCTCATAGGGGATGATCGCCTCGTCGAGAAAGTGCGCGAGCGGCAGGTCGGCGAGCGCCATCTGCGCCGCCACCCGCTCTTGCGCGGTCGCGGCGGCGACGCCGGCAAGGCGATCGCCGGAACGCGGCGGCGACGCCTTGGCGAGCAGGGATTTCAGATCGGGGAAGGTGTACCGCGTCCCGTCGATCGCAACCGCATGCATCGAGCGACAAGCCTTTCAGGAAACCGCGAGGTCCAGCCAGGAGATCGCGAGGTCCGGCGCCCTTCGGCCGCGATATCAGAGCAAGCAAATCGGGACGTGACAATCCGCACGCGTGTTGATAGCGCCGCGCCGGCGTGGCAATTTGCGCCCGCCTGAAGCGCTCCCGATCAATGGAGGAGCCCAGTCGCGGGCCGGCGACAGCCGGCCAGGAACATTGGAGTTTTGCCGAATGAGACGAGTGAGTGCTTTCGTTGCGGCCGTCGTTGCGCTTTCGACGCAGGCTTGGGGCGCCGAATTGCCCGAGGGACCGAACCGCGCCCTCGTCGCCGCGCGGTGCACGGAGTGCCACGACCTCCAGATGGTGTTCGATGCCGCCGGCATCAGCCGCGACGACTGGAACGGTGCGATCGAGGAGATGGCGAGCTACGGCCTGAAGGTGACGCCGGAAGAGCGCAATCAGATTCTTGATTACCTCGCCACCTATCTCGGCCCCTCCGCCAAGAAATAGCGCGCGTCGTTGCGGGACCGGCCGTGAGGCCGGAACCCGGAAATCCAGACTGCTTCAGGACTTGGACTCGCGAAGAAAGCTGGTTTCCGGGTGCGCGCTTGCGCGCGCCCCGGAACGACCGACTCCGAATACGAAAATAGATTCGCCGGCTCTTAGTGAGTCCGCTCCATCGCCCGGCGCCGCATCGGACGCAGCACGAAGAGGGCAAGCCCGACCACCGCGAAGTTCATCAGCATCGTCACCAGGAACACCATGTGCCAACCGCCGGTGGCGGTCTTGATCACGTTGGCGAGCGGGGTGAGGAAGGCCGAAGTCCCTTTGGCGGTGTAGAGCAGGCTCAGGTTCACCGTCGCGAATTTCGGTCCAAAGGTGTCGGTGCAGGTCGACGGGAACAGGCTGAAGATTTCGCCCCAGGTGAGGAAGATCAGGGCGGCGAACACCACGAAGGCCCACGGTGCGGTGCCGAGCGTGCCGAGCAGCCAGTAGGACATGCCGCCGAGCGAGAAGGCGAGCGCCATGGTGGCCTCGCGGCCGATATTGTCGGAAATCCAGCCGAACAGCGGGCGTGCCGCCCCGTTCGCCACGTTGTCGACGATCAGCGCGACGGTGAGCGTGGTGCCTCCCAAGAGAACAATGGTATTGGCGACGCCGAAGTCGGAGGCGATCGGCGCAATCTGCGCGGTCGCCATCAGGCCGCTCGCCGAAACCATCACGAACATCACGTACATCAGCCAGAACACCGGGCTTTGGAGCACCTCGGCGGGCGAATAGCTGCGCCGCGACTGCATCACCTTGGGCGCCGCCGTGCTCGGAATCTCTCCCGGCCCCGGTGCGCGCAGCAACCACGCGACGAGGAACACGATGCCGCCCTGGAACAATCCGAACCACAGGAAGGCTGCCTCGTATCCGTTGTTATCGATGACATAGCGGATCGGGATCACCGTCAGCGCCGCGCCGGCGCCATAGCCGGCGGCGGTCAGGCCCACCGCGAGGCCGCGGCGGTCCGGGAACCACTTCACCGCGTGGCCGACGCTCGTCGCATAGACGGCGCCGCCGCCCGCGCCCGATACAGCCGCGCCGACATAGAGCATCGTCAGGCTCTCGGCATGCGCATTGATGACCCATCCGAGCGCCACCGTGAGGCCGCCGAACGCCACCACGAGCTTCGGCCCGCGGTTTGGTCCGAGCACGTCTGCGGCCCAGCCGAGGATCGGGGTCAGCCAAGTCTCGAGCGCGATGAAAATAGCGAAGGCGAACTGGATCGCGGCGATCGACCAGCCATGGGCCTTGTTCATCGGATTGACGAACAGCGTCCAGCCGTATTGCAGGTTGGCGATCAGCACCATGCAGATGATGACGAAGATCAGCTGGTTCCAGCGCGTGGCGCTGGCGGTCGCCGTCGCCGGCGCGGCCGTGGTGACTGTGGACATTTTCCGCCCCTGCCGTTTCCAGGCCGCCGCGGCATTGTTACGGCCGCGCAGCCGCGTACACCCGATGGAGGTCGGCGTTAAGCCAGAAACGCCCCAGCGTGGCGAGATTACTATTGACATAACAGCTTTGACGCAACCGATGTTCCTGCAATGGTTGCATCGCAGCAACGGCGAGACGGACGAGAAACTCTGTTCCGAAAGGGATTTTCGGCGCCATTCACGGCGACAGCATGCATGCGAAAAACAGTCGCACGGGGATTGCGCCCTTGGTGGGCGACCGTTCAGTTCGAATATCCTGCGCTTGGTTTTCTGACGATCTCATTGCAGCGGCGCGAGGGGCGCAACGAGCTCGAAGGCGAGCATGCGAGAATCCAAGCATGCAAGAAGTCATACGACGAAGCCAATGCAACCCGGGTCACCCCAAGAGGTTCATGCACGAGCGCCATGCAAGAGGACCGTGAACAGATATCATCGTGGACGTGGCAGGGCGCTGTCATTGATGTCGGGCTCAGCATCCGAGGCGAGGGACGCACCGTCCTGATGTTGCCCGCCATGAGCTCGATCTCCACCCGGCACGAGATGGCGCCGCTCCAGACGCGGCTCGCGCGCCGCTTCCGCACCGTGACGACCGACTGGCCAGGATTTGGCGACCTGCCGCGTCCGCCCCTCGATTGGAGACCGCCGGCCTATGCAGCCTACCTCTCCTATCTTCTGAGCGAGATGACCCCGAAGCCCTACGCGGTGATCGCCGCCGGACACGCCGCGGGCTATGCGCTCGCCCACGGCTGCGACCACCCCAGCGCCTTCGAGCGCCTGGTGCTCCTTGCGCCGACCTGGCGCGGTCCACTTCCGACCATGATGAACGGACGCCGTCCGTTCTTCGACCGGCTGTGCCGCCTGTTCGACGTTCCGGTGCTCGGGCCCTTCCTCTATCGCCTCAATGTGAACCGGGTGGTCGTCCGTTACATGGCGGCCGGCCACGTCTACTCCGATCCCGCCTGGCTAGACCGGGAACGCCTGGAGCAGAAGCTCGCGGTGACCCGGGCGTCGGGAGCGCGCTACGCGTCGGTGCGATTCGTCACCGGCGCACTTGATCCGTTGCCCAACCGGGATGCTTTTCTCGACCGCGCCCGGCGGACGCAGATCCCGGTTCTCACAGTCTACGGCGAGGACACACCCCCGCGGTCACGGGCGGAGATAGCGGCCCTCGCTACCGTGCCCGGTGTCACCAGTGTTTCGGTGCAGCGCGGTAAGCTCTCGTTTTATGAGGAGTTTCCCGATGCTGCCGCGGCTGCTCTGCTGCCGTTCCTGGACTGACCGGGTCGATGGACCCGGTGTCCGTCAAGCTTGATACAACTTTAGAGAGATTCTTTTCCTCGTCCGGCCTGTGCCTTTTTTGCCATAAATAAACTGATTTTGTGGTGGATAGGGTTGCGTAGGGGAATTTGTTCAGTGGGGGGCGTGCATGCGGCCCAGACACCGCAGATCGATGCCGTTCGGATGGTTTCTGGTCGTGCTGATGAGCGCGGGCGCGGCAGGCGGCGTTATGACCGGGCTCTATGCCAATTCGATGCGTACCGCCGATACGCTTCCCTTCGAAGAGTTCGACTATTTCGACACCGCTCAGCCTGCGTCGGCGCGCGCGGATGCCGCGCCGAGCGAGGACGCGACACCGTCCGGACCGACCCTTGCCTCGGCCGAATCGACCCCCGTGCCGCTCCCCTTATCGACCACCCTGCCGGTCGAGAACACGTCGCTGTTCAGCCCGGTTCTGTCCTATTCCTCGCGCAGCACGAAGTACACCGTCGCGTCGGTGACGCCGGTGTCAGCTTCAACTCCGTCTCCGGCTCCGGCTGAAACCGAGATGACTGTCGCTTCGCTCGCGCCGACGTCGGCGCCGGCCGATGCGGCTCCCGCTGCCGCGCCGCGTGCTGACGCAAAGTCCGCAGCCTTCGCACCGGTGCGCCATGCGAGCGCGGGTCGTCCCAGCGGCGTGCTCAACGACGCCCAGATCGCCAACATCAAAAGGCGGCTTCGACTGACTCCCGACCAGGAATCGCTGTGGCCGGCGGTCGAGGTGGCGCTGCGCAACATCTCCTATTCGAAGAAGGGTCAGGAGATGAAGGTCGCGAGCACCCACACCAACCCGATGGCCTATGTGGATCCCAACAGCGCCGACGTGCAGCGGCTCAAATACGCCGCGCTGCCGCTGATCATGCGGCTCAACGAGGACCAGAAGCAGGAAGTGCGGTCGATGGCCCATGTGATGGGCCTTGATGGCGTCGCCTCGTCGTTCTGACGCGCATTTGCGAAACCACCGATTGAGCCGGCGCGAGGCCTGACCGCGCCGGCTTTGTCGTTTCGCGCTGTCTACAGGCTGAACACGAACAGCATCGACGCAGTCGAGGTGTTCTTGAGCTCCGGACTGTAGGGGATGACGTTCTGCGACTGGCGCGAGCCCACCAGCACGGCAACGTACTGCTTGCCGTTCACCGAGTAGGTGATCGGCGGCGCATTGATCCCGGTGCCCGCGTTGAAGCTCCACAGCTCCTGCAAGGTTCGGGCATCGTGAGCTGAGAAGGTCCCGTCGGGGTTGCCGATGAACACCAGATTTCCGGCGGTCGCGAGCGCACCGCTGTAGTTCGGATAGGCGAGCTTCAAGTTGGCCTTGATGTCGCCGGTGATCGGATCGATCGCCTTCAGGGCGCCGTAGAGGCGCTCCTTGATCTTGGTGCCGCCGCCGCTGAACCGCTCGCGCGGCTTGGCGGTGCCGCCCTGGTCAACGAAGTCCTTCTGCTCGACGGTATCGATGAAGTCGCAGCCCTCGATCGAGGGTATATAGAGCAGGCCGAGTTCGGGATTGTATGCGCTCGGCTCCCAGTTCTTGCCACCGGTGTGGGCGGGGCACAGCTTGTCGCTGTTCGGCTTGGCGCGGGTGCCGTGGCTGCCTTCGGCGTAGACCTGCATCCCGCCGGCCGGATCGTAATTGAGGGGGCGGCCGGTCTTCGGGTCGAGGCCGGGCGTCCAGTTCAACTGATCGACATACTGCTTGCCGGCGATAAACGAGCCGTTGGTGCGGTCGAGGGCATAGTAGAAGCCGTTGCGCGCGGCGTGCACCACGAGCTTGCGGTCCTCGCCGTTCACCTTGGCGTTGATGATCGGGTGTTCGGAGATCTCGTCGAAGTCATAGGGGTCGTTGGGCGTGTATTGGTAGCCCCACTTGATCTTGCCGTCGTTGGGATTGACGGCGAGCACGCTCGCCGCCCACTTGTTGTCGCCGGGGCGATATTCGGGATCCCAGTCCGGCCCGGCATTGCCGATGCCCTGGTAGAAGGTGTCGGTGTCGGGGTCGTAAGTCGCGGTCTCCCAGATCGAGCCGCCGCCGTGCTTCCAGCGGTCCTTGCCGTCCTTCCAGGTCTCGTTGCCGGGCTCGCCGGTGCCGGGAATCGTGAACGTGCGCCAGGCCTGCTTGCCGGTGTTGAGGTCGGTCGCGTCGATGTAGCCGCGGATGCCGAACTCGCCGCCCGCCGCACCGACGATCGCGGTGTCGCGGACGATCAGCGGTGCGATGGTGAGCGTCTCGCCCAGCGCCGGCTCGGCGATTTTGCGCTCCCACACCGTCTCGCCGGTCGCCTTGTTGATCGCGAACATACGCCCGTCGAGCGCGATCGAGATCACCTTGTCTTTCCACAGCGCGACGCCGCGGTTGTTGACGCCGCAGCAGGCGACGTCACCCGCCCAGGCGCGGTCGGTGCCCGGGTCCATCTTCCACTTGATGACGCCTTTCTTGCCGGCGGTGAGATCGATCGCATAGACCGAGCCCCAGCCGTCCGGCACATACATGATGCCGTCCTCGACGAGGGGCGTCGCCTCGAGATTGCCGAAGGCATAGCGGCCGCCGCTCTGGAAGCCGCCGAGCGCGACGGTGAACACCGGCTTCAAGTTCTTCACCGTGTCGGCATTGATTTCCTTGAGCGCCGAGAAGCGGTGACCCTGGTAGTTGCCATGATGCAGGATCCAGTTCTGCGGCTCGCGCTGCGGATTGAGGGCGCGTTCGTTGGTCATGTCCGCGGCGCCCGCGGGTGTCATCGCACTCGTCAGCAGCAATGCAGCGGTCACACCAAACAGAGATGTTGATCTCATGACGTTTCTCCCTCTGCGCTCGGCCTCGATCCGCCGGCTATTTTGCAATCATTTATCGGGGGAGAATGCCGCTTTGCCCGGCCCCGCACAAGGCCGGCCGGTTCAGTCGCCAAACTCGTAGAGCCGCGCCGGATTGTCGGCGAGGATCATCGAAGCGAGCTCGTCCGAATTCAGCGCGCCGGTGAAGTTATCGAGCAGCGTCGCATAGGACAGCGGCCGGTAGACACCGGCGACGTCGGGACCGCGTTGGACGTCGTGGGCGGGCGTGTGCGGCCAGTCGCTGCCCCACACGCAACGTTCCCGCGCGCGCTCGAGGATCGCGGCGAGCCAAGCCGGGTCGGGCCGCTTCTCGAGGGGATCATCGGAGACGCGATACGGCGCCGAGAGCTTCATCCACACATGCGGCAGTTCGAGAAGCTCGAGCATCACCCGTCCGGCGGCACTTTCGGGCCGGGAATGCCCGTAGACCCCATAGTGATCGATCACCACGGTCACGTCGGTCCGCACCAGCAGCGTCGCGGCTTCCGCCAAAATGGCGATCGGCGCGATGACTTCGACATGCCAGCCCATCCCCCCCGCGACATTGGCCATGGCCCGGAACTCGCGCGCGAGCTGGCCAGGGGCCGCCTTGCCGGGGCTGTAGAGATTGATGCGCAATCCGCGCACGCCGCGTTTGGCGTAGTCCTCGAGCATGGCCTTCGAGGTCTCAGTCGGGTCGATCACGGCGACGCCGCGGCCACGCGGGCCGAGCGCATCGAGGCTTTCGACGAGCAAGGTGTTGTCGGGGCCGTAGAAGCTCGGCTGTACGATGACGAAGCGCGTGACGTCGCGCACCGCCGCACTGCGGGCGAGCGCGTCGAGCGAAGCGGGCGGCGCGAGATAGGTGCGCGTCGTGGCCTGCGGATACTGCGCAATCGGCCCGATAACGTGGACATGGCTGTCGCAGTACATGGAAGACACTGTCGCCCCTCGTCGGTTTCAGTTTTGTGACCGGGTTCACACCCCCCGCAATTATCGTCGCGCGTCAATCGCAGCGCGCAGTCATTCCCCCGTCGACCACGATCTCGGTTCCAGTGACGAAGCGCGCCTCGTCTGAGGCGAGGAACAGCGCGGCATAGGCGGTGTCGCGCCCGTCGCCCATGAAGCCGAGCGGGATGCGGCTCTGCCGGTCCCGCAGCAGCGCCTCGACGTTGCCGCCGGCGCGCTGCCCGGCGAGCCGCACCTCGACCATGGGCGTGTGCAGCTGGCCCGGCACCACCGTGTTCACGCGGATGCCGTGCTTGGCATATTGTACGGCGAGCACACGCGAGAACTGGATGACGCCGGCCTTGCTCGCGGCATAGCCGATCTGTGCCGCGCCTCCGAACCGCAAGGCGGAGGTCGAGGAGGTGTTGACGATGGCGCCGCCGTTCTGCCGCACCATCACCGGCAGCGTGTATTTGCAGGCGAGGAACACGGTCGTGAGATTATAGTCGAGCTGGTGGTCCCAGCCTTCGAGCGAGAGCTCGACCGGGCCGCCCGACGCCGAGCCGCCGACGTTGTTGACGAGCACGTCGATGCGGCCATACGCGGCAACGCACGCTTCGACCATGGCCGCGACCTCTTCGGGATCGGTCACGTCGCACAGATGGGTGGTGATCTCCCCGCCGCCCTCACGGGCGCGCGCGACGGTCTCCGTCATCGACGCGGCATCGCGGTCGACGGCAAAGACTCGCGCGCCTTCCTGCGCAAAGATCACCGATGTGGCGCGGCCATTGCCCCAGCCTGGACCGACGCAGCCGGCGCCGGCGACGAGCGCCACTTTCCCCTTCAGCCGTTCCCCCATGCTCAATTGACCTTGATGCCAGCGGTCTCGATGACCTTCGCCCATTTGGCGATCTCGTCGCGCACGAAGCTGGTGAATTGTTCCGGCGTGTCGCCGACGAGCACGGCGCCTTGGGCGGAGAGCTTCTCCTGGACCTCCGGCGCGTGAAGCGCGGCGACGGCCGCCGCATTGAGCTTGGCGACGATCGCCGGCGGCGTCTTCCCCGCTGCGACCATGCCGTACCAGTTGTCCGCCTCGATCTGCGGGTAGCCGAGCTCAGGCATGGTCGGCAGATCCGGCAGTGCCGCCACGCGCATGTGGCCGCCGACCGCAAGAGCCTTGATCTTGCCGGCGACGACCTGGGGCAGCAACACCGGCGCGTCGGCGAACATGATCTGGAACTGGTGGCCGACGAGATCGTTCACCGCCGGTGCCGCGCCGCGATAGGGCACGTGCACGATCTTGATGCCGGCATTGAGGCGCAACAGCTCGCCGGCGAGATGGGGCATGCTGCCGGCTCCGGTCGAGCCGAAATTGATCTGGCCGGGCTTCGCCTTGGCGAGCGCCACCAGCTCCTTGACGTTCGACACCGGCACGTCGGTCGAGGCGACGAGCAACTCGGGCACTTTGGCAACAAGCGTGATCAGGGCGAGGTCTTTGAGCGGATCGTAGAGGATCTTGTCCTGCAGGCTGTAGCTGATGGCGAGCGCGCCGGCGCTGGCGATCGCGATGGTGTAGCCGTCGGGCTCGGATTTCGCGACGAAATCGGTGCCGAGCGCGCCACCGGCGCCGGCCCGGTTGTCGATGATCACGAGCTGGCCGAGGAGGTCCTGCATTTTCTGCCCGACCACCCGGCCGATGACGTCGTTCGGCCCGCCGGGCGGGAACGGCACCACGAGGCGGATCGGCTTTGTCGGATAATCCTGGGCCTGGGCGGCCATCGGCCATGCACAGAGCAGGATGAGCCCGGCCGCGCGCAGGTGCGCCCACATGTCCGCCTCCCTCGTTTGTTGCGTATCGCCCGACACGAAGTTCGGCGGCAGTCTATCTCCGCTCTTCGTTGGGAAGAAGCTGGCGAAGATGCCGCAGGGCTACACCCGTCATTCCGGGGCGCGCGTCAGCGCGAACCCGGAATCCAGACTTTCGGGAGCAAGCGTCTGGATTCCGGGTTCGCCGCTGCGCGGCGCCCCAGAATGACGGCGTGAGGTGGTCGCGCCACGGTTCGCGACGTTTCCGAGTACTCGCCTATACTCAGCCGCTGACGATTCCGCTCAGCATCAGGAGCACCATGTCCGGCCTGGATAACCTGTTCTCCCTCGAAGGGCGCGTCGCGCTCGTCACCGGCGCCTCGCGTGGCCTCGGCTTCGCCATGGCGGAAGCGCTGGCCGAGGCAGGCGCGAACGTCGTCATCAACGGCCGCGGCAAGGCCGGCGCGGAGGCGGCAGCTGCCGGCTTGCGCAAGCGCGGCCTCAAGGCCGAGCCTGCGGCCTTTGATGTCACCGACCGCGAGGCGGCTGCGGCGGCGGTCGACGCGATCGTGGCGCGCAACGGCCGGCTCGACATTTTGATCGGCAATGCCGGGCACACCCACCGTGCCGCGCTTGGCGACTGGACGCTCGAGGACTGGAACGCGATGCTCACGATCCATGTGAGCGCGAGCTTCTTCCTCGCCCAGAAGGTCGCGGTGCCGATGCGCGCCAACCGGCACGGCCGCATCATCTTCACGAGCTCGATCACCGCGCTCAAGGGCCGCGCCACCGTCCACGGCTACGTCGCGGCAAAGAGCGCGCTCGCCGGCCTCGCGCGCTCCCTCGCCGCCGAGCTCGGCGAGGACGGCATCACCTGCAATTCGATCGCACCCGGCTATTTCGAGACGGATCTGACGAAGCCGCTGCTCGACAACGCGGCCTTCGTCGCCCGCGTCAACAGCCTGGTGGCGCTGCGCCGCTGGGGCAAGCCGAGCGACCTCAAGGGGCTCGCGGTGTTCCTCGCCTCGGACGCGAGTGCCTACGTGACGGGGCAGCAGATCGCGGTCGATGGCGGCCTGACGACGACGATCTGAATTGGCCGCGTCCTGACGGTGTGGCGATGAGCATCGATCTGGAGTGCCCTCGGACGACGTTCACTCACGTGCAGTCATCGCCGGGCTTGGCCCGGCGACCCCGATAATGTGGCACGGCCGTGCCTCAGGGTCGGGGTGGCCGGGCCAAGCCTGGCCATGACGATTCAGTGGAAACGGCGAACGCGTCCAATGCCGCAGTAAGCCGCTGCCACGCCGTTTCGTCAGCCGGCAGCCCGAATCGCAATGACGTGGGCGCCTCGGTGAAGCGCCGCACCACGATGCCGGCGCGGCCGAGATGGTCGGCCAGCGTGGTGGCCACCGGCGTGTGCACCAGGCGGAACAGGCTGGTGCCGCCCGCAATCTCAAGACCGGCATCAATGAGGAGTCCGTCAAGCCGGGCGGCTTCCCGGGCGAGCACCTCGCGCATCGTCTTCGCCCAACCTGCATCCGCGAGCGCAGCCTCGCCGGCGGTCAGAGCCGGCCCGGCGACCGGCCACGGCCCGAAGGTCGCGCGCAGCCGCGCGGCGACGGGCGCGGCCGCGAGCGCAAAACCGAGCCGCAGCCCGGCAAGTCCGTAGAACTTGCCGAACGATCGCAGGACCACGAGATCGCCGCGCCCGACCTCCGGGGCGACGCTCGAACCGGGTGGCCCGACCTCGGCGAAGGCCTCGTCGACGACCACCAGGCCGCCGCGCCGCCTCTTCACTTCTGCGAGCGCAAGCAGCGCCAGCCGGCCGGTGAGCCGGCCGTCCGGATTGTTCGGGTTGACGACGACGGCGAGATCGGCGCCGGCGAGGGCGTCGAACGCTCTCACTTCCTCGACACGGTGGCCGACCAGCGCGGCGACGCGCGCATGCTCCGCATAGGTCGGGCCGAGGATCGCGGCGCGGCCCGGCGCCGCAAGCGCAAACACCGGCGCCAGCAGGCTCTGTGTGCCGGGCGCCACCACCACCTGCTCGGGCGCCGCGCCATAAGCGCGCGCCGCCGTCGCCGCGAGACGTTCCAACGCCTCGGGTTCCGGCAGTCGCGTGAACAGGTCCGGCGGCAGCGGCGGCAGCGGATAGGGATGCGGATTGATCCCGGTCGACAAATCGATCAAGGGTTCCGGCGCATCCGGAAACCGCCTCCGCGCCGCGGCGAGGTCGCCGCCATGGGGAAGGCGGGCGAGGCCGATATCCCGGGCGAGGCCCATGTTCGAAGTATCCGTCACGCTGACTTTTCTCGCCCTGCTGATCGAGGCCCTTGTCGGGTACCCGGATCGCCTGCTGGGCGCAATCGGCCATCCGGTGACCTGGATCGGCGCCCTGATCGCCCGCCTCGATGCCGGGCTGAACCGCACGGACTGGGACGCACCCGCGCGGCGCATCGCGGGCGTCGTTTCGCTCGCGATCATCGTTGCCGTCGTCGCCACGGCGGGGCTCATCGTCGAACGCGCCCTGTTCCAGCTCCCATTCGGGATCGTTCTGGCGGCGCTCGTCGCCAGCACGCTGATCGCCCAGCGCAGCCTTCACGCGCACGTCGCCGCGGTGGCGATGGCGCTCGAGCGCGACGGCCTGGCCGCCGGCCGCACGGCCGTGGCGAAGATTGTCGGGCGTGACCCGCAAATGCTCGACGAGGCCGGCGTCGCGCGGGCGGCGATCGAGAGCTTGGCCGAGAATTTCTCCGACGGCATCGTCGCGCCGGTGTTCTGGATGGCGCTCACCGGACTCCCAGGCGGCGCCGTCTACAAGGCGATCAACACCGCCGATAGTATGATCGGCCACCGCACCCCTCGCCATCAGGCGTTCGGATGGGCCGCCGCGCGGCTCGACGATCTCGTCAACCTGCCAGCATCGCGGCTCGCCGCGCTGCTCGTCGTTGGCGCCGCTGCGCTCGGCGGCCGTGCCGCTGCGGCCGAGGCGTGGCGCGCCGTCGTCCGCAATGCCGGCCGTCATCGCTCGCCCAATGCCGGGTACCCCGAGGCCGCGTTCGCCGGTGCGCTCGGCCTCGCGCTCGCCGGACCGCGGGTCTACGCCGGCGTCACGGTCGACGATGCCCTCATGGGCAACGGGCGGCGCAACGCCACTGCGGCCGACATCCGCGCCGCGCTCGCGCTCTACCGGCGTGCCGACGCCCTGCTGATCGTGCTCCTCGGCGTGCTCGCGCTCATCGCGAGAGCTTGAGCAGGCGGTCGAGATCGAGGTGGGCCGCGACATGCGCGGCGAGCCGGTCGAGCGTCGTCTCGACGAGCGCATCATGCGCGATCGCGCTCGGGCCGGCGCCCAGCCGGGTCAGCCAGGCAGTGCGCTGGCGGTCGTCGGCGAACAGGCCGTGGACATAGGTCCCGACAACGCGGCCGTCCGCCGAGACCGCGCCGTCTGTCGCACCATCCGCAAGCTTTGCGAACGGCCGCGCGCAATCCGGCCCCGTGGTTACGCCCATATGCATCTCGTAGCCGCGGAACGGCGCGCCCAGGGCTTCGCCGTGTGCCGGCTCGAGCCGCTTGTCGCCGGTGAGCATCGTCTCGACATCGAGCAGGCCGAGCCCGTCGACGGCGCCGGCGGGGCCTTCGATGCCGTCTGGATCGGCGATGCGGTGCCCGAGCATCTGGTAGCCGCCGCACAGCCCGAGCACGGCGCCGCCGCGCCGCGCATGTGCGGCGATGTCGACGTCGAAGCCGGCGCCACGCAGCGCGGCAAGATCGGCGATGGTCGCCTTGGAGCCGGGCAGGAGCACGAGCGTCGGTATCAACCGGCAGCGTGGTGCCGGGCCGCAGGCGCAGCACCTCGACGGCGGGCTCGGCATCGAGCGGATCGAGATCGTCGAAATTCGCGATGTGCGGCAGGATCGGCACTGCGATGCGCAGCCGTGCGTTCGGCTTGGCCGCCGGCATGCGGTCGAGCGCCAGCGCATCCTCCGCCGGCAACAGCCGCGCATCGGGAAAGAACGGCAGGAGCCCGAGCGCGTCCCAGCCGGTTTTCTCTGCGATGAAACGCGTCGCGTCGGAAAACAGTGCGGGATCGCCGCGAAACTTGTTGACGACGAAGCCGCGGATCAGCGCGGCGTCGGCGGCATCGATCACCGCCTTGGTGCCGACGAGGCTCGCGATCACTCCGCCCCGGTCGATGTCGCCGATGAGGATCACCGGGACGTCGGCGGCGCGAGCGAATCCCATGTTCGCGATGTCGTTCGCACGCAGGTTGATCTCCGAGGCACTGCCGGCGCCTTCGACGAGCACGAGATCGGCCTCTTCCCTTAGCTTCGCGAAGCTCGCGAGGACCGCCGGCATCAGCTCCGGCTTCATCCTCTGGTAGGCCGCGGCCTTGGCGGTGCCGCGGACGCGGCCCTGCACCACGATTTGCGCCCCGATCTCGCTCTGCGGCTTGAGCAGCACCGGGTTCATGTGGACGCTCGGCGCGACGCGCGCAGCGCGCGCCTGCAGCGCCTGGGCGCGGCCGATCTCGCCGCCATCCGCCGTGACCGCGGCATTGTTCGACATGTTCTGCGGCTTGAACGGCCGCACCGCGAGGCCGCGATCAGCGAAGGCGCGCGCGAGAGCGGCGACGATCAGCGATTTCCCGACGTCGGAGCCGGTCCCCTGAAACATCAGCGCCCGCGCCGCCATGGTCAGCGCGCCTTGCCGCTCCCTCCCCCTGCGGGGGAGGGTCGGGAGGGGGGCGGTTCCGCGAGTCTGAGCCTCCAGAGCATCCTCGGACGCTGAACTCGCCGCGGACCCCCTTACCCGGACGATTCGCGAAGGCCGTGCGACCGCTCCTCCCTCTCCCGCTTGCGGGGGAGGGATGGGGAGGGGGCTCTTGCCGCGCGCGCGACCTCGCGAAGTGAAAAAGTTTGGAGCGCTTCAACAAACGCCGCCACGTGAGGCACGGCCGCAAGCCCCCTTCCTGACCCTCCCCCGCAAGCGGGAGAGGGGACGAAGGACCGCGCTCTCGATCGTGGACACATGTGCCTTAGAACTCGATACCAGCCTGCGCCTTCACGCCGGCGGCGAAGTGGTGCTTGACAAGCGTCATCTCGGTCACGAGATCGGCCGCCTCGATCAACTCCGGCTTGGCGTTGCGGCCGGTGACGACGACGTGCAGCCCCTCGCGCCGCGCCCGCAATGCCGCGACCACGCTTGCGAGATCGAGATACTCGTAGCGCAGCGCGATGTTGAGCTCATCGAGAATGACGAGGCCGAAGCTCGGGTCAGCCATGAGCTCGCGCGATTTTCCCCATGCGCGCTCAGCCGCCGCGACGTCGCGGGCGCGGTCCTGGGTCTCCCAGGTGAAGCCTTCGCCCATGGTGTGCCACGCCACCTGGTCGCCGAATGCGGCGAGCGCGTCGCGCTCCGCCGTATGCCACGCGCCCTTGATGAACTGCACGACGCCGACGCGCTTGCCGCGGCCGAGCATGCGCAGCGCGAGGCCGAAGGCGGCGGTCGATTTGCCCTTGCCGGGGCCGGTATGGACGATGAGAAGTCCCTTCTCGATCGTCTTCTCCGCGACCTCGGCGTCCTGCACCGCCTTGCGCTTTGCCATCTTGGCGCGGTAGCGCTCGGCCTCGTCGACGGTCTCGGTCATGGCTCAACCTTTCAACGTGAGCGGCAGCCCGGCGACGACGAGCACGACGCGGTCGGCGCTCCCGGCGATGCGCTGGTTGAGTCGACCCTGCAGGTCGGCAAAGCGCCGCGCAAGCGCGTTGTCGGGCACGACGCCCGACCCGACCTCGTTCGACACCAGCACGGTCGATCCGCGCCGGCGCGCCAGCGCCTGTTCCAGGGCCACAGTGTCGACCTCGATGTCGGCCTCCGCCAGCATGCGGTTGGTGAGCCACAGCGTCAGGCAATCGACGAGGAGCGGGGCGTCCAGCGGCGCCGCGGCGATCGCGCCGGCAAGATCGTTGCGGCGCCTCGACCGTCTGCCAATTGCCGCCGCGGCGCGTCCGGTGATGCGCAATGCGCTCCGTCATCTCCGCATCGAGCGCTTGCGCCGTCGCAATGTAAATCCACGGCCGCGGCGCGGACGCGGTGATCAGGCTCTCGGCATGGCGGCTCTTGCCCGAGCGCATGCCGCCGAGAACCAGGGTGAGACGGGGACCGATCATCGAAGGACCACTAGCCCGGATTGGGCGCGAGCGAAATCCGGGTGGGACGCCGCATGTAGCTTCCGGATTTAGCTACCGCTCATCCGCGCCGCCGGCCTGCGAAAAGTACTTTGCACGGAGTTGTTCTTCAAAACTGGCGTGGGTGCCCCAATTTCTTCTCCTCCCAACGATCACATTGACAAAACGCCCGGCTGCGCCGCTAAGTGGCGGCATCGATGGCCTCTCGAAAGAGAGCGAACAGGGAATGCGGTGCGGAACCAACGTTCCAATGCCGCAGCTGCCCCCGCAACTGTAAGCGGCGAGCCCATGCCAGGCCACTGGGGTCACACCCGGGAAGGCGGCGACGGGCACCGACCCGCGAGCCAGGAGACCTGCCGTCGATTTCGAGCGCGTGCCGGGCGGGGTGCCTCGGCGCCGATCGAAGTGATGTGAGGAGCCGCAAGCCGGATCGTGCCGGTGCGGCGCCGGTCCTGCACCCCGATACGAGGCTCTTTGGAGCGCGCGGGTGACGTTGCGGGACCTGACATCAGACCACGAGCAATGGCGAATTGCTCGCCGCGGACGACGCCGACGTGGCCGCCGCGCGCGCGACCGCGACCACCATCTACGTCTGCATCACCTGCCGCGCCGGCATTGATCTCGACCACCGCCCGATCCCGGGCGCCGTGCTCGCCGAGGCGACCGCGCGGGCTGCCGCCGGCACCGGCATCACCGTGCTCGGCATCAAATGCCTCGCCAATTGCAGTCGCGGGCTGAGCGCCGCAGTGCGCCGCAATCACGCCTGGACCTATGTGTTCGGCGGGCTCGACCCCGTGAACGGCCCCCGCGCGCTCATCGAAGGCGCTCGGCTGTTCTCGCACGCAACCGACGGCGTGATGCCGTGGCGTGGACGGCCGGAGGCGCTCAAGCGCGGCCTCGTCGCGCGCACCCCGCCGATCGATTTTCCCGGAGAGGACTGAATGACCGACACGCTTGCGCGCGTTCCCTGCACCATCGTCACCGGCTTTCTCGGTGCCGGCAAGACGACGCTGATCCGTCACGTGCTGGCCAATGCCGGCGGGCGGCGGCTCGCCGTCATCGTCAACGAGTTCGGCGACGTCGGCATCGACGGCGAAATCCTCAAAGGCTGCGGCGACGCCGCCTGCCCGGAGGAGAACATCGTCGAGCTCGCCAATGGCTGCCTGTGCTGCACGGTGGCGGACGAATTCGTGCCGGCGCTCGACACCATCCTCGCGCGCAAACCGGAGCACATCGTCATCGAGACTTCGGGCCTCGCGCTGCCGAAGCCACTGGTGCAGGCGTTCCACTGGCCGGCGATCAAGAGCCGGGTGACGGTCGATGGCGTGGTTGCTGTGGTCGACGGCGCGGCGCTCGCCGAGGGTCGCGTCGCCGCCGACCTCGCGGCGCTGGCACGCCAGCGCGCCGCCGACGCCTCGCTCGATCACGACGATCCCGTCGAGGAGGTGTTCGAGGATCAACTCGCCTGCGCCGACCTCGTCGTCCTCAACAAGCGCGACTTGCTCGATGCCGCCGGTCTCGAGAGCGCGGCCGCGGCGATCTCGCGCGCGCTGCCGCGTGCGGTGAAGGTCGTCGCCGTGGCGGACGGCAAGGTCGACCCGGCGGCCTTGCTCGGCCTCGGCATCGGCACCGAGGACGACATCGCAAACCGCCGCACCCGCCACGACGCCGAGCTGGAGCACGACCACGACGACTTCGACAGCTTCGTCGTGCCGCTGCCGGAAATCGCCGAGCCTGCCGCGCTCGCCACCCGGGTCGCGCGACTTGCCGAAAGCCACAACGTCTTTCGCGTGAAGGGATTCGTCGCCGTGGCAGGGAAGCCGATGCGGCTTCTCGTGCAGGCGGTCGGTGCCCGGGTGAGCCATCACTATGATCGGCCTTGGCCTGCGTCGGACGCGCGCCAAGGCCGCCTCGTCGTGATCGGCCTCAAAGGGCTCGACCGCGCCGGCGTGACCCGCGCGCTGCTGGATTAGGGATATCGGGCCGAGCGATGCACATCCTCGCGACCGTGCAGACGAGCTTTGACGACATCGTCGCGCCGGTCGATCTCGGCCAAACGCAGGGCGACATCGCGGTGCTTTCGTTCGCCGACAGCGACCTTGCATCCCTCGCCGCCGCCTGGGGCGCCGACAAGGCCGCGCTGCCGCGCGTGCGCCTCGCCCATCTGCGCGATCTTCGCCACCCGATGTCGGTCGATCTCTGGGTGGAGCGTGTCGGCGTTCATGCGAAGGTGATCCTGGTGCGGCTCATCGGCGGGCTCGACTGGTGGCGCTACGGCGTCGAGCGGCTCTCCGCCGTGGCCCGCGAAAGGGGCATTGCACTCGCGGTGCTGCCCGGCGAGGACCGCGACGATCCGCGGCTTGCCGAGGCTTCGACCCTGCCGGCCGACGAGCTCGCGGTGCTGCTGCGTTATTTCCGCGAGGGCGGGCTCGAAAATCTCCGCGGGCTGCTCGGCCGGCTCGCGCGACACTATGGCGAGCGTTCCGGGGGCGAGCGTTTCGAGGTGCGCGAGCCGCAGCCGCTGCCACGCTGCGCCGGCTATCTGCCTGGCGTCGGCGCCGTCGATCTCGACCGCCTTGCGGCAAGCCTGCCGGGCGGCCGGCCGGTGGTGCCGGTGATCTTCTACCGCGCGCTGCTGCTCGCCGCCGACACCGCGGCGATCGATGCCTTGTGCGACGCGCTGGAGGCCCACGGCCTCGCTCCGGCACCGCTGGTGATCACCAGCCTCAAAGAGCCGGCTGCCGCCGATTTCGTGCGGGGGGCGCTCGCCCGCCTCGCCCCGGCCGCGATCGTCACCACGACGGCGTTTGCGTCCGGTGAGCCCGGTGAGCCAACGCCGCTCGACGGCCCCGGCGTGCCGGTGTTCCAGGCGGTGCTCGCGACCACTAAGCGTTCGCGCATGGCAAGACGGCGCGCGCGGACTAGGCGCGGCCGATCTTGCGATGCATGTCGTGCTCCCCGAGCTCGATGGGCGGGTGCTCGCCGGCGCCGTCAGCATTCAAGGATGCGCTGCCCGCGGTCGAAGGCCTCGCCTTCACCGCCTTTGCCAATCGCCCGGAGACGGACCGCATCGTGGCCGTCGCCGCGCGCGTGGCGGCCCAGGTGCGCCTTGCTGCAACGCCTCGCGAAAAGCGCTGCGTCGCGATGCTGATGCCGGATTATCCCGGCGCGCCCGGCCGCGCCGGCTATGCCGTCGGGCTCGACGTGCCGGCGAGCGTTGTCGCCCTGCTCGCCGACCTCGTGGCGCCGGCTATCGCGTAGCATGATGCACCCGAGACGCCGAAAGCGCTGCTCGATGCGCTGGCCGCGGGCGATGCCGTGCTGCCGCTCGAGGATTACGCCCGCCTCTTCGCCGAGTTGCCGCACGAGACGAAGAACGCCGTCACTGCGGCATGGGGTCGAGCGGCTGACGACCCCGACGTCCACGACAACGCCTTTCGATTCCGCGCCCGCGCGTTCGGCAACGTCATTGTCGCGCTGCCGCCCGATCGCGGCCTGCCGGGCTCGCGGCGCGCCGACTACCACGACGCGACCTTGCCGCCGCGCCATGCGCTCGTCGCCTTCATGCTGTGGCTGCGCCATGTCGCCCAAGTCGATGCGCTCGTGCACATGGGCGCCCACGGCACTTTGGAATGGCTGCCCGGCAAGGCGGTCGCGCTCACCGCGGGGTGCTTTCCGGAAGCGATGGTGGGGCCGGTGCCAGTGCTCTATCCGTTTATCGTCAGCAATCCCGGCGAAGCGGCGCAGGCCAAGCGCCGCATCGCTGCGGTGACCATCGGCCATCTGCCGCCGCCGCTGGTCGCAACCGGCCTCGCGGGCGACGCCGGTGCGCTCGAACGGCTGGTCGACGAATATGCGCAAGCCGAAGGGCTCGATCGCCGTCGCCGCGACCGCCTCGCCGGACTGATCGTCGAGACGGCGCGGCGCAGCGGCCTTGCCCGCGAGGCCGGCGTCGATCCCGGTGCGGACGCTGACGAGGTGCTGCGCGGCATCGATGCATGGCTGTGCGATCTCAAGGACCTCGCCATCAAGGACGGCCTGCACGTCTACGGACGGCCGCCTGCGACCGACGACCCGCATTGGCGCGCGAGTGCCGGCGCCGAACGGACGGCGCTTCTCGCCGCGCTCGACGGCCGGCGCGTTCCCGCCGGCCCCGCGGGCGCCCCGGCGCGCGGCCGCGCCGACGTACTGCCTACCGGCCGCAATCTCTACACCGCCGATCCGCGCATGCTGCCGACGCCGACGGCGATGGATCTCGGCCGGCTCGCCGCCGACGAGGTGATCCGCGAATATCTGCAGGCGCACGGCGAGATGCCGCGCTCGCTCGTCATCGATCTCTGGGGCAGCGCGACGCTACGCACCGGCGGCGAGGAGATCGCCCACGGCCTCGCGCTTCTGGGATGCCGGCCGACCTGGGACGGCGCCACCGGCCGTGTTACTGGCATCGAGGTGCTGCCGCCTGCCGCGACGGGGCGGCCGCGGGTCGACGTCACCTGGCGCATCTCCGGCCTGTTCCGCGACCTCTTTCCGGCACAGATCGCGCTCATCGACGCGGCGGTACGCGCCGTCGCTGCGCGCGACGAAACCGACGAGGAGAATCCGCTCGCCGCCGTACGGCGTGCGGCGGGAGACGATCCAGCGGCGCTCGCCCGCCTGTTCGGCACGGCGCCCGGCGCTTACGGCGCCGGCATCGGCGACATCGGCCTCGCGCCCGATCGCGCCGAGATCGGAGCTGCCTATCTCGCCGCGGCGTCTCACGCTTATGGCGGCGCGGAAGGCGGTGCGACATCGCTGCCCGGCGAGTTCGCCGCGCGCGTCGCCGAGGCTGATCTTCTGCTCCATGCGAGCGATGATCCCGGCCGCGATCTTCTCGAAGGCGCCGAGGATGCCGCCTTTGTCGGCGGCTTCGCCGCGGCGGCCGCCACATTCGGCCGCGCGCCCGATCTCATCATGCTCGACGTGACGGACCCCAAGCGTCCCCGCGCCCGCCCGCTCGACCGCGCGCTGGCCCGCATCGTGCGGGCGCGCGCGATCAGCCCGCGCTTCATCGCCGGGCAGATGCGGCATGGCCCGCGCGGTGCCGCCGAGCTTGCCGAGACCGTCGATCGGCTGATCGACTTCGCGGCATTGACCGGCGCGGTGTCGAGCGTGCTGATCGATCTCGTCCATGACGCCTATCTTGGCGATGCCGAAGTGCGCGCGTTTCTCATGCGCGAAAATCCGGCCGCCGCCCGCGCCATCGCCGCGCGGCTCGATGCCGCCCGCCGCCAGGGCTGGTGGCACCCGCGGAAGAACGACATCGACCCGTCGCTTGCGTCGCTGATTGCGGAGGCGACATGAGTGCGCCACTGCCCCGCGGCGCCTGCCCAGGCCTGTCGGCGCCGATGCCGACGGGGGACGGCCTGCTGGTCCGCCTCGCGCCGACCGACGCGTTGCCGGTCGACGCGTTCATCGCGCTGTGCGCGGCGGCACGCCACCACGGCAACGGCGTCATGGAGGTCACGGCGCGGGGCAGCCTGCAGATCCGCGGACTGACGCCGCGCTCGGTGCCACTGTTCGCCGTCGAGGTGGCCCGGCTTGGCATCGCCGCGTCGGATGGAGTGCCGGTGTTGACCAATCCGCTGCCGGACGCCCCCGACGCGGTCGTCGATCCGGGGTCACTTGCCACAGAGCTGCGCCGCGCACTAGCAGAGGCGCGACTCGCGCTGGCGCCGAAAGTCTCGGTCGTGATCGACGGCGGCGGAGCGCTGCATCTCGATGCGCTCACCGCCGACATCCGGCTCCGCGCCGTCGATCGGCCCGAAGCGCCGCGATGGCTCTTGGCATTGCACGCGTGTCGGGCTCTCCCTCCCCCTGAAATAGGGGGAGGGAGTCACGTATGGCTCGGCGCCGTAGCGCCGGAACGTGCAGTCGATGTCGTGCTCGCAATGCTGCGCGAAATTGCGACGCTCGCACCGCAGGCACGTGCGGCTGATTTGTTGCGCAGCCGCGGCGTCCATTCGTTGCGCGAGAGATTCAGCGCCGTTCCGGCACCGGCTCCCGAGCGTCGGCCTCCCGCGCACATGGTGGGACGGCACCCGCTGCGCGACGCTTCGCTGGCGCTCGGCATCGCGCTGCCGTTCGGACATGCGGAGGCCGACGCAGTCGCCGAGCTTGGCCGCCGCGCCGCCCTCGAGGGGGCCCGCGCGATCCGGCCATCGCCCGATCGCGTGCTGATGCTGATCGGCGTGCCGGCGGGGCGTGCCGTCGAACTCGCCGGCGCGGCAGCCGATCTCGGCTTCATCGTCGATGCCGACGATCCGCGCCGCCGGATCGCGGCCTGCCCGGGTGCACCCGCCTGCGCGTCCGGCTTCATTCCGGCGCGCGAGCTTGCCGCCGCTCTCGCCCCGCAACTCGCGAGACTGCCCGACGGCATCGCCATCCATGTCTCCGGCTGTGCCAAGGGCTGCGCGCATCCCGCGCCGGCCGCGCTGACCGTGGTCGGCGACACGCAGGGCTGCGGCATCGTGCGCGACGGAACCGCACGGGCGGCACCGGTGCGCCATGTCGCATCGGCCGAGCTTGTCCCCGAGGTCACCGCGGAAGTCGCGCGCTTCGCAACCTGCGAGGCCGTCAATGGCTGAGTCCGGCTATCTGCGCGACGGCGCTGCGATCTACGAGCGATCGTTTGCCATCATCCGTGCCGAGGCCGATCTCTCGCGCTTCTCGGGAGAGGAGGCGGACGTCGCCGTGCGGATGATCCATGCCTGCGGTCTCGTCGAGGCGGCGCGCTTCATCACGTTCGGAAACAGCCTCGTCGCTGCGGCACGGGCGGCGCTGGCACAAGGCGCGCCGATTCTGTGCGACGCCGAGATGGTGGCGCACGGCATTACCCGGGCACGGCTGCCGGCGCGCAACGCCGTGGTCTGCACGCTGCGCGATCCCTGCGTACCCGGGCTCGCCGAGCGCCTCGGCACCACGCGTTCGGCCGCCGCACTCGATCTCTGGGGCGAGCAGCTCGCAGGCGCCGTCGTCGCCATCGGCAATGCGCCGACGGCGCTGTTCCGCCTGCTCGAAATGCTCGATGCTGGCGCGCCGCGGCCTGCGGCGATCCTCGGCATTCCCGTCGGTTTCGTGGGCGCGGCGGAATCGAAGGACGCGCTCGCGAAGGGCAAGCACGGTGTGCCGTATCTCGTGGTGAACGGCCGCCTTGGCGGCAGCGCGATGACGGCGGCTGCGGTCAACGCACTCGCACGGAGCGGACTATGAGCGGCGCGGCGCGGCTCATCGGCGTCGGCGTCGGACCGGGCGATCCCGAGCTGATGACGCTCAAGTCGCTGCGCGCGCTGCGCGAGGCGGACGTGGTCGCCCATTTCGCCAAGGCCGGCAACGTCAGCCGCGCGCGCACCATCGCCGAAAGCCATCTCCGCCCCGATGTCGCAGAGCTGGCGCTGCGCTATCCCGTGACCACGGAAATCCCCAAAGACGCACCCGCCTATTGCAGCGAGATCGCCGCCTTCTACGACACTTGCGCCGACACCATCGCCGCCCATCTCGACGCGGACCGGGCGGTCGCGGTGCTGTGCGAGGGCGACCCGCTGTTCTACGGCTCCTACATGCACCTCCATGTCCGGCTCAGCTCCCGCTATCCGACCGAGGTGATCGCCGGCGTCACCGGGATGTCCGGCTGCTGGTCGGCGGTCGGCGCGCCGATCGCCCAAGGCGACGACGTCTTCACCGTACTGCCGGGCACGCTGCCGGAGGAGGAGCTCGAACGCCGCCTCGCCGACGCCGATGCCGCCGTGGTCATGAAGCTTGGCCGCAACCTGCCCAAGGTGCGCCGGGCGCTGGTGCGCAGCGGCCAGCTCGGTCGCGCCCTCTATGTGGAGCGCGGCACCATGAAGGATGCAATGGTGATGCGCCTTGCCGACAAGGCGGACGATTGTGCGCCGTATTTCGCCATCGTCCTGGTGCCGGGCTGGGAGGGACGGCGTTGAGCGGGCAGCTCGCAGTCGTGGGGCTCGGCCCGGGCGACGGACGCTGGCTCACGCCGGAGGCGGCCGATGCGCTCGCTGCCGCGGAGGCGGTCTACGGCTACGGCCCCTATCTCGACCGCGTTCCTGTCCGCAACGGCCAGGCTCGCCACGCCTCCGACAATCGCGAGGAGGGCGCGCGCGCGATGGAGGCGCTCGGCCATGCGGCACAGGGCGCGAAGGTCGCAATCGTCTCGGGCGGCGACCCCGGCGTGTTCGCCATGGCAGCCGCGGTCTGCGCGGAGATCGAGGCGGGGCCGGAGGCATGGCGCGCGCTCGATCTGGTCATCGTGTCGGGAGTGACGGCGATGCTCGCCGTCGCCGCCCGGGTCGGCGCGCCGCTCGGCCACGATTTCTGTGCGATGTCGCTCTCCGACAATCTCAAGCCGTGGGAGCTGATCGAGCGCCGTCTCGATGCCGCGGCGTCCGCCGGCTTCGTGATCGCGCTCTACAATCCGATCTCGCGGGCGCGGCCGTGGCAGCTCGGCACGGCGTTGGAGCGCCTGCGCCGGCATCTACCCGACGCGACGCCGGTCGTGTTCGGGCGTGCCGTCGGCCGCGCCGACGAGCGCGTCGCGGTGACGACGCTCGGCGACGCGGGCTCGGCGAGTGCCGACATGGCGACGCTCATCATCGTGGGGTCGCGTGAGACGCGGACGATCGCCCGGCCATCCGGCGCGCCGCTCGTCTATACGCCTCGCGCCAGCGCGGAGGCGAGCAGATGATCGAGCCTCGCCAGCACTTGCTCGACATTTTTTGCGGCCTCGGCGCGCAGCGGCGGCCGTCGCAGCATGATGACCGGCAGGCCGATCTCGTTCGCGGCCGCGATCTTGCCGTAGGTCGCGGTGCCGCCGCTGTTCTTCGCCACGATGACGTCGATGCGATGTTGCACGAGCAGCGCGTGCTCGGCGGTATCGTGGAACGGACCGCGGCCGGTGAGATAGTCGCCTCCGGCAGCGCCAGCGGCGGCTTGACCGGATCGACGCTGCGGACGAGGTAGAAATGCTGAGGCGCCGCCTCGAACGGCCGCAGCTCGTTGCGGCCGAGCGCGAGAAAGACGCGGCGCGGCACGGTACCGAGCGCCGCGACTGCGGCCGGCATGTCTGCGACCTCGACCCAATGGTCGCCGTCGACGGGTTCCCAGGCCGGTCGCTCGAGGACGAGCAACGGAGTACGTGTGAGCGCGACAGCCTCTGCGGCGTTGGCGGAAATCTGCAGGGCATAGGGATGCGTTGCGTCGATCAGCACATCGATCGCTTCTGCCTCGAGGAATGCAGCAAGGCCGGAGGCGCCGCCGAAGCCGCCGACTCGCATCGGCACCGGTTGCGTGGCTGGAGCGGCGGTGCGTCCGGCGAGCGACAGCGTCACCGCGAGGTCGGCGCGCGGCGCGAGGCGTTCTGCGAGGCGCCGGGCCTCCGTTGTGCCGCCGAGAATGAGGACGCGTTTCATGGCGCTTGCTGACCGAGTGCCGGAGACTGCCCCATCGCCGCGCTGGCTGTCCATCGTCGGCATCGGCGAGGACGGCGTCGACGGGCTCGGCGCGGTCGCCCGCGGCCTGGTGAGCGGCGCCGAGATCGTGTTCGGCGGGCGGCGCCATCTCGCGCTTGCCGCGCCGCTGATCCGCGGTGCGGCGCGGCCGTGGCCGTCGCCATTCGACGGGGCGGTCGCCGAAGTTGCTGCGCTGCGTGGTCGACTGATCTGTGTGCTCGCCTCCGGCGATCCCTTCCTGCACGGCGTTGGAGCAGTGCTCGCACGGCAGATCGACGCGCAGGAGATGCTCGTCGTGCCGGCCCCGTCGGCCTTCAGCCTCGCCGCCGCGCGGCTCGGCTGGGCGCTCGCGGAGACTGCGCTCGTCTCGCTGCACGCGCGTGCGTTCGATTTCGTGCGCCCGCATCTCCATCCCGGCGCGCGGGTGATCGCACTGACCTCGGACGGCGCGGCGCCAGCGGCGCTGGCGCGGCTTCTCACCGACACCGGCTTCGGCCAATCGCGTATGACCGTGCTCGAAGCGCTCGGCGGTCCGCGCGAGCGCATCCGCACGACGACTGTCGCGAGTTACGACCTCGGCGCAGTCAACTCGCTCAACACCGTCGCCATCGAGGTCGCCGCGGCGCCCGGCGCCCGCATCATCGCGCGCGCCGCAGGCCTTCCCGATGCGCTGTTCGAGCATGACGGCCAGATCACCAAGCGCGAGATTCGCGCAATTACGCTTTCTGCGCTCGCGCCACGTCGCGGCGAATTCTTGTGGGACATCGGCGCCGGCGCCGGATCGGTCGCAATCGAATGGATGCTCGCCGACCCGACGCTGCGAGCTGCGGCGATCGAGATGCGGCCCGACCGCGCCGCCCGCATCCGCCGCAACGCCGCGGCCTTCGGCGTGCCCTCCCTCGACGTCATCGAAGGAGAGGCGCCGGCGGCGCTTGCGGCGCTCACGCGTCCCGATACGGTGTTCATCGGCGGCGGCGCCGGCGATCCCGGTGTGCTCGACGCTTCCATTGCGGCGCTGCGTCCAGGTGGCCGGCTCGTCGTCAACGCGGTGACGCTCGGGACCGAGGCGCTGCTGCTCGACCGCCACGCCGCGCTCGGGGGCGAACTCGTTCGAATCGCGGTATCGCGGGCAAGCCCGGTCGGCGGCGCGTCCGATCCGAATATGCCGCTCGCGTGGCGTCCGGCGATGCCGGTCACGCAATGGGCGTGGGAGAAGCCATGATCATCGCCGGCATCGGATGCCGCAAGGGAACGCCCGCGGCGGAGATCGAGACGGCGGTGTCGGCCGCGTTGGCGCAGGCCGGGCTGGACCTCGCGGCGATCTGCATGCTGGCAACGTCGGTGGCGAAGGAAACCGAGCCCGGCATCGCCGATGTGGCTGTGGCTCTCGGTGTGCCGCTCACGGTCGTTCCCGCGGCGGACCTTGCCGCGGCGGGCGAGCGGGTCGCGACGCGGTCCGAGCGTGTCCTCGCGCTCGCCGGCGTTCCCTCCGTCGCCGAGGCGGCGGCACTGGCGGCCGGCGGCGCTGCGGCGCGCCTCATCGTGCCCCGCGTCGTCGTCGGCGCGGCGACCTGCGCCCTTGTCGAGGGAGGCGGCGCGTGACCGTTCACTTCATCGGTGCCGGTCCGGGCGCCGCCGATCTCATCACGGTGCGTGGCCGTGACCTCGTCGCGCGCTGTCCGGTCTGCCTCTATGCGGGATCGATCGTGCCGCCGGAGCTGATCGCGCTCGCACCGCCGGGTGCGCGGGTGGTCGACACCGCAGCGCTGAATCTCGACGAGATCGAAGCGGAGTTCGTGCGTGCCCATGCGGCGGGTGAGGATATCGCGCGGCTGCATTCGGGCGACCTCTCGATCTACAGCGCGCTTGCCGAGCAGCTGCGCCGGCTCGCGCGGCGCGGCATTCCCTATACGCTTACGCCCGGCGTGCCCGCCTTTGCCGCTGCGGCCGCCGCCCTCGGCACCGAGCTTACCGTGCCGGAGGTGGCACAGAGCGTCGTTCTTACCCGCATGCCCGGACGCGCCTCGGCGATGCCAGAGCGCGAGAAGCTTGCGGCCTTCGCAGCGACCGGCGCGACGCTTGCGATCCACCTCGCCATTCCGGTCATTGATAAAATCGTCGCTGAGTTGACGCCATTCTACGGCGCCGACTGTCCCGCCGCGGTGGTGGTGCGGGCGAGCTGGCCGCAGGAGCTTGTGCTGCGCGGGACGCTGTCCGACATCGCGGGCAAGGTGGCGGAGGCACAGGCCGAACGTACCGCGCTGGTGCTGGTTGGCCGTGCTCTCGCGGCGGACGCGTTTCGTGACAGCGCGCTTTACGATCCCGGCTATCAGCGCCGGTTCCGGGGAGGGGCGTCATGACCGCCGGCGAATGGCGCACGGCCGACCAGCACGCCGTCGCGGTCGAACACCGCGACCTCGACGGCGATGTCGCAGCCCTCCAGCACCTTGCAGGCCTTCGACTGCGCGGCCTGCGCCACTCTCTCGCCGAGCGCGATCCCTTCGATCGCGGCATCGGCGAAGGCTTCCGCCGCAGTGTTGGCGGCGGCGATTTTTTCCGCGAGGGCAGGAGAGGCGCCGGCCTCGCCGGCGAGCGCGGCAAGCTCTGCGAGATCGACGGTGCCGCGCTTGGAATGCAGGTCGAGCATGCCCTGCGCGAGCTTGGTCATCTTGGCGACGCCCCCGGCGATGGTGACCCGCGACACCGGATGCTGGCGCAGGTACTTGAGCATGCCGCCGACGAAGTCGCCCATCTCGATGAGCGCCGGCTCCGGCAGGTGATGGAGCTTCTGTACGGCGGCTTCGGAGCTGGCGCCGGTCGAGCCTGCGATGTGGGTGAGCCCCATCGCGCGGGCGACATCGACGCCGCTGTGGATCGAGTGGATCCAGGCCGAGCACGAATACGGGATGACGATGCCGGTGGTGCCGAGGATCGAGAGGCCGCCGACGATGCCGAGCCGGGCGTTGAGCGTCTTCTCGGCGAGTGCCGTGCCGCCTGGAATCGCGATCTCGATCTCGACGTCGTCCGACGCCTGCACCGCCGCAGCGACCTCGGCGATAGCGGCGGCGATCATCTGCCGCGGCACCGGGTTGATGGCGGGCTCGCCGGGCGGCACCGGCAGTCCGGGCCGCGTGACGATGCCGACGCCTTCGCCGGCGCGGAAGGTGATGCCGCTGCCGGCAATGCCCTTCTGCACGGTCGCGAGGATGAGGGCGCCGTGAGTGACGTCGGGATCGTCGCCCGCGTCCTTCACGATGCCGGCGGTCGCCGATTGGGCATCGCGGCGGGTGACCGCGAGCGCAAAGCTCGGCCGCTCGCCGTTCGGCAGCGTCACCTCCACCGGATCGGGAAACGTCCCGGTGAGCAGGGCCGTATAGGCCGCCTTGGCGGCCGCGGTCGCGCAGGTCCCGGTTGTCCAGCCGCGGCGAAGCGGAGGGTCGTGCTCACTCATGCCGGGAGTGTAGCCCGTCCGGCAGGGGAATCCGATTATACCCGAGGTGTGTTTTGTGACTGCGGGTTTGCCCTTCGCGGAGGGCTATGGGGTTCTCGAGCCTTGCGGCCCACAGAACCTCTCCCTGCGTGCGGGGAGAGGTCGGATCGCGAAGCGATCCGGGTGAGGGGGCCTCGCCGCGAGTTTGAGCGCCAGCGATTATTGTCGGAAGCTCAGACTCGCGAAACCGCCCCCTCACCCCGACCCTCTCCCCGCGCGCGGGGAGAGGGGGTGCGGACGCCGAGCCATGAAATTGCCGGCCGTCAATTCAAGCGACCTGGCCGCACCGCCCCGGTTTCGGCGTCGCCGGCGGGAGCGCACTCGCCATGACCGCGTGGACCGACCTTGCGGCGCGGCGCGGCGGCGTTCCGGTGCTGGAGCCGGGCCATGTCTGGCTCGCGGGGGCTGGGCCTGGCGATCCCGGGCTCCTCACTCTCGATGCGCTCGCCGGGCTCGACCAGGCTGACGTCGTCGTTCACGACGCGCTGGTCGATCCGCACGTGCTGGCGCTCGCGGGGCCGCGGGCGCGGCTCGAGTTTGCCGGCAAACGCGGCGGCAGGCCGTCGCCAACCCAGGAGGACATCTCGCAGCGCCTCGTCGCGCTTGCCCGCGGCGGCGAGCGGGTGCTGCGGCTCAAGGGCGGCGACCCGCTTGTATTCGCCCGCGGGGCCGAAGAAGCCGAAGCGCTGGCTGTCGCCGGCGTGCCGTACCGTATTATTCCCGGTGTCACCGCGGGCCTCGCGGCACTCGCGGCGGCGCGGATCCCGGCGACCCGGCGCGGCATCAACCGGGCGGTGATCCTCGCCGCCGGCTACGGTGCGGATGCCGGCGGCGCGCCGGACTGGGCGGCGCTCGCGCGTACGTCCGAGCCGATCGTGCTCTACATGGCGATGCGCAATCTTGCCGAGATTGCCGACGCGCTCGTCGGCGGCGGCTTGTCCGCCGAAACGCCGGCCGCGGTCATCGCCGCGGCGACGACCGCGTCTCAGCGCGTTCTCGTATCGACGCTCGGGCGCGTCGCCGCCGACGCTGCGGCCGACGGCATCGAGGCGCCGGCAATCGTCGTGATCGGCGATATCGTCAAGGTGCGGGGCGAGCTCGACGCGGCGGCGGCGAACGAGGGACGTTCGCGATGACGGCGCGCGGCCTGATCGTCGCCGCGCCGCGCTCGGCCTCGGGCAAGACCACGGTGACGCTCGCGCTGCTCGCGGCCCTGCGGCGGCGCGGCGTCCGCGTGCGCGCCGCGAAGGCGGGGCCGGATTACATCGATGCCGCCTTCCATGCGGCGGCGACCGGCGCGCCGAGCCTCAACCTCGACAGTTGGGCGATGGCGCCGGCGCTGCTCGATGCGCTCGCCTGCGAGGCGTCGCAGAACGCCGAAGCTCTCGTCATCGAGGGCGTAATGGGGCTATTCGACGGCTTAGCTGCCGCACCGGGCCGCCGCGGATCGACCGCCGACCTCGCTGCAAAGTTTGCACTGCCTGTGCTGCTGGTGCTCGACGTATCCGGCCAGTCGCAGACGGCGGCTGCCGTGGCGCGCGGGCTTGCAACGTACGACCCGGCGGTGCGGATTGCCGGCGTCGTGCTCAACCGGATCGGCAGTGCGCGCCATCAGGCGCTGGTCGCCGATGCGATGATGTCCGTGGGCATGCCGGTACTCGGCGCGGTGAAGCGCGATCCCGGGCTCGCAACGCCGGAACGCCATCTCGGCCTCGTGCAGGCCGGTGAGCATGCCGACCTCGCAGAACGGCTCGACCGCCTTGCCGACATGGCGGAGCGCGACCTCGACCTCGACGGGATCGTCGCGGCGGCCGCGCCGCTGACCCTTTCGCGCGCGGCGGTGGCCCGGTCGCCGCTCGCGTCCCTGCCGCCGCCAGGGCAGAGGATCGCGCTTGCCGCCGATCGGGCGTTCTCGTTCGTCTATCCTCACGTCGTCGAGTGTTGGCGCCGCGCCGGCGCCGAGATCGTCGCGTTCTCGCCGCTCGCCGACGAGCCGCCGCCGGCGGATTGCGACAGCTGCTGGCTGCCTGGCGGCTATCCCGAGCTTCATGCCGCTACGCTCGCGGCGGCGCGGCGGTTTCGCAACGGGCTGGCGCGGTTTGCCGCGACCCGGCCGGTGCACGCGGAGTGCGGCGGCTATATGGTGCTCGGCGCCGGCCTCGAGGATGCCGACGGCACGCGGCACGAGATGGCGGGCCTCCTCGGACACGAGACGAGCTTTGCGGACCGCAAGCTTCATCTCGGCTATCGGGAGGCCCGGCTCGTTGCGCCGGGCGCGCTCGGTCCGTCCGGCATCACGCTGCGCGGCCACGAGTTCCACTACGCCAGCGTGACCCATGCGGGAAACGACGCGCCGCTCTGCGAGCTCGTCGACGGCCAGGGCCAACTGCTCGGTCCAGCCGGCGGCCGGCGCGGCTATGTCACCGGCGCCTTCTTCCACGCCATCGCGCGCGAGTAGCGGGATGACCGGTGCGTCACATTTTTTCCGACACGCCGGCTTCGCCGAAGGTCGCCATGCCGGTGTGGCAGGCGAGGGCGGCGCGCAGGATCAGCACCGCGACGGCGGCGCCGGAGGCTTCGCCGAGCCGCATGCCGAGATCGAGAAGCGGCACCAGGGCCAGCTCCCCAAGCAGCGCGCGGTGGGCGCCTTCTGCGGAGACATGGGACGCGCCGGCGTGAGCGAGCGTGCCCGCGCCGAGCTTGCCGAGCGGCGCCACCGCGGCGGTGGAGACGAAGCCGTCGATCAGCACGGGGATTTTCCTTTGCCTCGCGGCGAGCGTCGCGCCGAGGATCGCGGCGAGCTCGCGGCCGCCGAGCGCCGCTGCAATTGCGAGCGGATCGTCGAGCACCGGCTGGTGCTGGGCGAGGGCCTTGTCGATCGCGACGCGCTTGCGGGCGAGGCCCTCGTCGTCGACCCCGGTGCCGCGCCCCGCCCAGCGGGCGCCGCCGCCGCCGAACAGGGCGGCCGCGACGGCGGACGCGGCAGTGGTGTTGCCGATACCCATCTCGCCGAGACACAGCAGGTCCGCCTCGGCCGGGACGGCGCCGTGGCCGGCGGCAACGGCATCGAGGAATTGCCGCTCGTCCATCGCCTGCGCCAGCGTGAAGTCGGCGGTCGGCTCGTCGAGCGCGAGCGGCACGACCGAGAGCTTGGCTCCCGCGAGCGCTGCGAGCTGGTTGATGGCCGCGCCGCCCGCGGCGAAGTTCGCGACCATCTGCGCGGTAACGCCGGGCGGATAGGCCGAGACGCCCTGCGCGACCACCCCGTGATTGCCGGCGAACACCAGGACCTCGACGCGTTCGAGCTGCGGCACCGGGCGCCCCTGCCAGCGGGCGAGCCATATCGCGGCGTCCTCGAGCCGTCCGAGGGCGCCCGGCGGCTTGGTCAGCATGCCGTTACGGCGCGTCGCCTCCTCCGCCGCAGCCGTGTCGCCCGTCGGCAGGTCGAGGCAGGCGGCACGCAGTTCGGCGATGGTGTTGAAGGATGTCATTCGGCGATGCCGCCCCTGATCGATGCAATGCCTTCGAATGACACCAAATCGGCCGCGCGGTCAAAGCCTGCGCGCGTGCGCGCGTGTGCGGCCCGGGCGAACTTCTCCCTCCCCGTCTTCGGGGAGCGCCGGGGTGGGGCCCGCGAGCGCAGCGAGCCGAGCAAGGAAGAACCCCACCCTACCCTCCCCGAAGGCGGGGAGGGAAAGGGGAGGGGGTCGCGGGCGGCACGAGTGGCGAGGCAGCAGACCTCCACGAGTTAGCAGACCCCCACCCCAACCCTCCCCCTTTCAGGGGGAGGGGGCGCTTGGGGCACGGCCTCCATTTCGGTGTCGCAGCCATGACGGATCGCTGGCCGCGCCCGGTCATCGACCTTGCGGTAACACTCGCATTCGCGACGCGGCTGCCGCTCGCGCATGTGGCAGAAATCGCGCAGGGCGACATTGCGCGGGCGAGCTGGGCAATGCCGCTCGCCGGGGCGCTGGTGGGCGCCGTCGCGGCGCTCGCCTATGCGATCGCCGTTCGCCTCGGTCTGCCGCCGTCGATTGCCGCGGCGCTGGCGATCGCCGCCGGCATGGCACTGACCGGGGCCATGCACGAGGACGGCCTTGCCGATGCCGCCGATGCGCTGGGCGGCGGCGACCGGGCCCGCAAGCTCGAGATCATGCACGACAGCCGGCTCGGCACCTTCGGGGCATGCGCGCTCGCGCTGTCGATCCTGCTGCGCTGGGCGGCGCTCGCGAGCATCGCCCGCCCCGGCGCGGTTGCTCTCGCGCTGATCGCGGCCCACACGGCGGCGCGGGCGACGCTGCCGGCCGTGATGGCACTCGTCCCGCCGGCGAGGAGCAGCGGCCTCGCCGCATCTTTCGGCGCGCCGCCGCGCGAGGCCGCCGCCGTGGCCGCGCTGATCGGCGCGCTGGCGCTCGTGCTGTGCCTCGGCTTGGGACCGGGCCTCGTCGCGGCGGCACTGCTCGGCGTGGCAGCGTTCGCGGTGGCGCGGCTGAGCATCAAAGCGATCGGCGGGCACACCGGCGACGTGCTCGGCGCCGCCGAGCAGGTCGGCGAAGTGCTTGTCCTGCTGGTCGCCGTGGGATCGGGAGCTCGCCCATGAGCGGCATCGCCCCGTTCGACGAGGCGTTCAGGGCGCGGTTGCGTGAGCTCTTCGTGTGGCGGCGCGACGTGCGGCGGTTTCGGCGCGACGCACTGCCGCTCGGCACGCTCGAACGTCTGATCGAGATCGCCTGCCTCGCGCCTTCGGTCGGCTTGAGCCAGCCGTGGCGGTTCGTCGTCGTCGACGATCCCGCGAGGCGTCACGCGGTGCGCGAGGCGTTCAGGGCCTGCAATGCCGAGGCGCTGAAAACCTATTCGGGCGAGCGCGCGGCGCGCTACGCGGCACTCAAGCTCGCGGGCCTCGAGGAGGCGCCGTGCCAGTTCGCGGTGTTCGCCGACACGGCGACCGCGACCGGCCATGGGCTCGGCCGCCTCACCATGCCGGAGATGGTGGAATACTCGGCCGTCACGGCGGTGAGCTTGATGTGGCTCGCCGCCCGCGCCGAAGGCATCGGCATGGGCTGGGTTTCGATCCTCGATCCCCCGGCCATTGCCGCCATTCTCGATGTGCCCGCCGCCTGGCGGCTGATCGGCTATTTCTGCCTCGGCTACCCCGGGGACGAAAGCGACCGCCCCGAGCTCGAGCGCGCCGGCTGGGAGGAGCGGCGCGACGTCAGTTCCTGCATGGTGCAGCGCTGACGCGTTGGTGTCGCCGATGCGACGCAACCCCTCCCCGAGCCGAGAAAAGCTGATACGATCGGTGTCAGTGAAAACGAAGGCCGGTGCGCGGCAGGGCGAGTCGTGCATACGGCCAGAACACCGGGGAGAGACCATGAGGTTCGCATCGCGAGGGCTCGCGGCTGCCGCAATGATCGTCGCGACGGGGCTCGCCGACGGAGCAACCGCGCAACAGCCCGGCGCCGACACCAAGAGCCCGTTGCGCGATCCCTATTCGCGCGCGCTGCAGACCTACCAATTCAAGAAAGCCGCGGCGAGCGGGCCCGAGCGCGGGCGCGAGATTTTCTATTACAAGTGCTGGTTCTGCCACAACGAATACACCAAGCACGCGCCGCAGCTCACCGGCCTGTTCAAGCGGGAGACGCTGCTCTCCGGGCTTCCGGTCAACACCGAGACGGTGAAGGACCGCGTCCGCAACGGCGGCGAGGGCATGGCGGCCTACAAGTACACGCTGAGCGACGCCGATATCGACGATGTCGTGAGCTTCGTGCGCGAGGAGTGCTGCTGGGACTCCGACGCGCCGCCGCTCAATCCGGCTTACAAGCCGCAGTGACGCGCGAGCACGGACGACATTCAGGGACATTGCTTTTTAGGGGAGATGACGATGGCGCGGATTTCTGGACAGAGGCAGCGGGCGCGCCTCGTGACGATTGCCGCCGCCGCTGTGGCGATCTCGGCGGCGAGCCTTCAACCGGCGAACGCCGACAACGGCTTGCACGGCGGCCCCACCGGCGTCGTCAAATCGAGCAAGGGCGAATTGCTGGAAGGCATGATGGTGCAGTTGATCGCGAAGAGGAACGCGGTCCGCACCACGGTCTACAGCGATGCGAACGGACGTTACGAATTCCCGGCGCTCGACGCCGGCGCCTATACGCTGCGCATCGCTCAGCCGCGCGAGTTCAAGCCGTTCTTCAAGGAGGCGGTCGAGATCAAGGGCGCCGCGGCGCTTCCCGACATCACGCTCGACTACGTGACGGAATCCGACTTGCTGCCGTCGACCCCGGAGATCGCGGCGCAGATGACGGGGTCGGAATGGCTGCTCAGCCTCTCCGGCACCGGCGAGCAGAAGAAGCTGCTCACCAACAATTGCAACTGGTGCCACTCCTACCAGCAGATCTTCCGCAACCATTATGACAAGGCGGGCTGGAGCAAGATCGTCTATCGCATGATCCACGGCGCCGGCTCGCCGCTCATCAACATCAACGAGCGCGGCCGCTGGGGCGGCGACGAGGAGGCGCGGCTCGTCGAGTGGCTCGCCTCGGTGCGTGGCCCCGACTCCAAGGATCCGGAATTCGTCACCCTGCCGCGCCCGCAGGGGCGGCAGACCAAGGTCGTCGTCACCGAATACGAGCTGCCGCGTCTCGAGACCGCGACCCACGACGTCAGCGGCGATTCGAAGGGCAACCTCTGGTATTCGACCCACCGCAGCTCCTATGTCGGACGGCTCGACCCCAAGACCGGCTCCGTCAAGGAATTCCACGTGCCGCCGGTGGACGCCGGCGTGCTCCCCGGCACCCATTGGATCTATGTCGACAAGAACGACATCGTCTGGGGGTCGGAGAACTGGGCGCACAGCATCTGGCGGCTCGATCCGAAGACTGAAGCGTTCACGCGCATCCCCTGGAAGGTGCGCGAGCCCGCCAACACGCCAATGGGAGGCAACTATGCGGTCGACCCCGAAGGCTTCATCTGGAAGGCACGCGAGCGCAAGGTCACCAAGGTCGCAGCGCTCACTGGCGAGCCGGTGATCGGCTACGTGCTCAAGAAGTTCGCCGGCACCTATGGCAGCGCCATGAGCCACGACGGGCGTTACTTCGGCGGCGGCGCGTGGCCGCGCGACGGGGTCGTCGTGGTCGACACCCAGACCGCCGAGGTGTTCGAGCCGGACACGTCCCCGCGTTCCGGCCCGGCCCGCGGTGAGTTCGACTTGAAGAACAACTACTGGTCTGGCGGCCGCGGCGGCATGCTGGTCAAGTTCGACACCACCGAGAAGCGGATCCACGAATACCGCCTGCCGACGCCCTACGCGTCGATGTATTCGGCGCAGGTCGACAAGAACGGCGAGGTGTGGGCGGGCGAGATGCACTCCGGCCGCTACCTGCGCTTCGATCCGAAGACGATCGCCTTCACCGAATACGTGCTGCCGGAGCCCTACGGGATCGACCGCGAGACCTGGATCGACAATTCCACCGATCCGGTGACCGTGTGGTATGTCGACCACGAAGGCTGGCTGGTGCGTATTCAGCCGCGGGATTGAGGCGTAAGCGGGCGCTTGTCTCGCCGAGACCGTCTCCTTCTCTTGCGTCATCGCCGGGCTTGTCCCGGCGACCCCGCTTGAGAGGGCACGGCATCTTAACCGACTTGGCTGGCACTGTGCTTTGTGATCGGGGTGGCCGGGACAAGCCCGGCCATGACCATTTCCATGGGACGCTGCCCGCAGCAGTTCACCCGCGCGACACGCTTTGGATGAGATATAAGCGCACCGCCGCAGCGTGCGCAGCAGAGGAAATGTCATGACCCACTACGAGGCCAAACAGAAGCTCATCCTCGCCGGCCGCGTGCTGGTGGCGCAGGGCCAGGACGACTTCACTCGCGGTCACGTTTCGGTGCGCGCACCCGACGACCCGTGGCAGTTCTTCATGAAGCCGCACAGCGTCGGTCTCGACGAGCTCACGCACGACAACATCCTCACCATCGACCTCGACGGAAAGGTCATCTCCGGCGGCGGCCGGCGCCACAGCGAGGTGTTCATCCACTCCGAAATCTACAAATCGCGGCCCGACGTGCAGAGCGTCGTTCACACCCACCCGCCCTACGCGGTGGCGCTCTCGGCGACCGGCCGGCCGATGCGGTGCTTCAGCCAGCCGGCGGCGCTGTTCTACCAGGAGCTCGGCACCTATGCCGAAACCATCAACCTGATCCGTACGACGGAGATGGGCGCCGCGGTCGCGCACGCGCTCGGGCCGCATCGCGCGGCGCTGCTTGAAGAACCACGGCGTCGTCGTGGTCGGCGGCACGATCGAGGAGGCGGTGATCAACACGATCATGCTGGAGAACGCCGCGATGATTCAGATGATCACGGAGGCCGCCGGCGATCCCGCGCCGGAATTCCCGGCGGACGACATCGCGCAGCTCAAGCACGACATCTCGCGGCCCGACCAGTTCGTGGTGAACTTCAACTACCTGGTGCGGCGCCTCGAGAGGAGGCGGTAGCCGTCATCCCCCGAGGCCGAAGGCGCGCGGCAGCGACACCGTGAACCACGGGACGAAGGCGACGATCATCAGCGCGATGATCAGCACCACGAGATAAGGCATCATCGCCCGCGAGGCGCCCTCGATGTCGGTCTTCATGATGGCGCAGGCGACGTAGAAGCCGACGCCGGCCGGCGGCAGGAAGGCGCCGACGCCCATCGCGATCAGCAGCACGATCCCGAAGTGTAATTCGCTCAGGCCGATGCTTCCGGCGATCGGCAGCAGCAGCGGCGCGAGGATGATCAGCGCCGGCAGCCCTTCGAGCAGCGAGCCGATCACGATCAGCAGCGCGATCGAGCCGATCATGAACAGCGCCGCGTTGTCGTTGATGCCGTGGAGCAGCTCGACGAGGCGCTGCGGCAGATAAGCGACGGTCAGCGTCCACGAAAAGCCGGACGCGGCGGCGAGGATGAACAGCACCATGCCGGCGAGCGTCGCGCTGTCGAGCACGGTGCGGGTGAAGGCCGCGACGTCGAGCTCGCGATAGACGAGGCCGGCGAGCAGGAGCCCGTAGATCACCGCGAACGTCGACACCTCGGTCGGCGTCGCGACGCCGAGCAGGATGCCGGCGAAAAGGATCACGGGCATCATCAGCGGGAGAACGGCGCGCAGCCCCGTCGTCGCCATCACCCGCAGCGTCGCGCGGTGACGCGTTTGCGACGGCCCGCGCGCGGCGCGCACGAAGATGAGCGCCATCAGGCAGAGGGCGACGACCGCGGCGGGAATGACGCCGCCGATGAACAGGGCGGCCATCGACAGCGTCGTCACCGAGCCCAGCACCAGCATGGCGATGCTCGGCGGCACGGTCTCGCCCATCGCCGCGGATGCCGCGAGCACGGCGGCGCCCTCGGCGACGTCGTAGCCCTCCTTGCGCAGCATGTCGCGCATCACCGAGCCGACCGCGGCGACATCGGCCGTCTTCGAGCCGGACAGCCCGGAGACGAGGTACATGCTCACCACCATGACGTGGAGCAGCCCCCCGCGGAGATGTCCCACCAGCGCATGCACGAACTGCACGAGGCGCAGCGAGATGCCGCCGCGCTCCATCACGAGGCCGGCAAGGATGAAAAACGGCAGCGCGAGGAGCACGAAATTGCCGGTGCCGTCGACCATGTTCTGCGGCAGCGCCACCATCGGCACGGTGTCGGCGATCCACAGATAGGCGATGGTGCTCAGGATCAGCGCAAAGCCGATCGGCAGCGCGCAGAAGATGGTGACGAAGAACAGTACGAGCGCGGTAGCGATGGCGCCGTCGCCCGCGAACCACGGCGTCCACAGCGGCCGTGTCGCCGCGGCGAGCGCGAGCAGCGGGACGAGCACGGCGGCGGCGACGATCACCGCCGGACGGTGCTGCCGCATGAGGCGGTCGATCGCGGCGAGCGCGAGCAAGGCCATGCTGGCGGTCAGCGGCGCCACGATCCATGACGCCGGCATCTGCAGGATGGGCGTGAGCTCGTCCCAGCGCGTTTCGAGGAGCGAGAACGAGGACACGCCGGTCACGATGGCGATCAGCAGCACCAGGAGGTCGGCCGCCGCGGTGCACAGACGCTCGCCGCGCAAGCCGAACTGCTTGAGTAAAACGCGCACATAGGTGTGGTGCCCGGAGGCATAGGCGACGGCGCCGCCGACAAAGGCGAGGGTCGACAGCGCGAGCTTCGCCACTTCGTCGGTCCACAGGAACGCGGTATCGAAGAAGGTCCGCGCAATGACGTTGACGAACACGGCGCCGAGCTCGCCGAGCAGGGCGACGGCGAGCACTGTGTTGGCGACGGTGAGGACCGGAGCGATGAAGCCGCGTCGGCGTGCGAACTCCGCCTCTTCCGCGCGAGCCTCCTCTCCGAATTGCGGCTTGGAGGTCATCGCCGCCGCGCCCTCATGCCTCGGCGTGGCGCGTCGTTACGCCTGCGTCGCCTTGAGCACCTGTGCGACGAGGCCGGCGCCGATGCGGTCGCGGAATTCGTCGTAGACCGGCGTCATTGCGGCATGGAAGGCGGTGAAGTTGGTGGCGTCGATCTGCATGCCTCGCGAGGCGCAGAACTGGCGGCCCTCCTCGGTCTTGCTTGCGACCGTCTCGCGCCACACCGGCTGGATCTCGATGGCCGCCTCGCGGATCGCCTTCTGGTAGGCGGCGTCGAGCCGGTCGAACTTGACCTTGCTCGCCATCAACGCGCCGGCATTGTAGACGTGGTTCGTCAGGCCGACATATTTCGTCACCTCGTAGAGCTTCGAGGAGACGATCGCAAGGAACGGCAGCTCGACGGCGCCCACGGTCTTCTGCGACAGGCCGATATAGACCTCGGAGAGATCGAGCACGACCGGCACCGCGCCGCAGGCGCGGAAGCTCGCCGCGAACACAGCACCGGGCTGGATGCGGATCTTGACACCCTTGAGATCGGCCGGCTCGCGCACCGGCTGGCTCGCAGTCTCGGTCTCGCGCCACCCGTAATGTCCCCACACGAAGCCGTAGATGCCCTTCGCCGGCATGTCGGCGAGAAGCTGCTGCCCGATCGGCCCGTCGAGGAGGCTCTCCGCGGTCTTGGCGTCGCGGAACAGGAACGGCAGGTCGAGCACCTGCACCCGCGGGAAGAACGACTCGAGAAATCCGGTGGTGTGGAACGCCATGTCGACGATGCCGGTCTGCATGCCCGACACGATGTTCACCTCGCTGCCAAGCTGGCCGCCGGCGAACACCTGAATTTTCACCGCGCCGCCGGTCTTGGCGGCGACGAGCTCGGAGAACTTGGTCGCAATCGCCTGGGTCGGATGCAGATTGGTGTCGGGATGGCCGAGCTTGAGGGTGACCGTGGCCTGCGCGAAGGCGCACCCCGGCCGTCCGATCGCCGGCATGGCGAGAGCACCGGCTGCGGCCGCTCGCAGGAAGTCCTTGCGGGTGATGTTGCCCGTGGCCATGAAGCGTCCTCCCTGTTGCCCGCCTCACGGCTGGGCCAAGCTCGCTGACCGGTTTCTTCCGGAGCCTGATCCCGAAAAGTTGCAGACTTTTCGGATAAGATCATCCTTAAAATCAACGAATTCAGAGTGCGATGCGATCCAACTGAATCGATCGCACGCTAGCCCAGGCGCGTCTTGAACTCGGCGAGCGTCTCGAGCTCGACGCCCTCTTTCCGATAGGCCGAGCTCTTGTGATAGATGCTCGCATACATGTCGCAGCTCTGGCAGACCGGGCGGAAATTGCCCTGCTGCTGCTCCTCGATCAACGCCATGTAGACCGGATTGCGGCTGGAGATGATCTCGCGCAGCGGCGTTTCCCGCAGATCGCCGAGCCGCAGGGTCGCGTCGGCGTCGCGGCACGCGCAGCCGTTGACGATGCCGGTCGCCATGATCTGCACGGTGGTGAACAGCCGCACGCAGGCGCCGTTCTTGTAGACGAGGCCGGGGCCGACGATGTCGATCGGCAGGTCGCTTACGTCCTCATTGGTGACGAAGCCGCCCCAGTTGTTGTAGACGCCCTTCGACACCTTCACTGGCACGCCGGCCTTGCGGAAGCGGTCGAGCAGCCGGGTGATCTCACTGGTTTTCCCGCGCAGCGAGGCGACTCCCGGGTGCAGCGAGATGTGCAGGCTGAACTTGCGCTTGGCGAATTGCCCGAGGAACGTCTCGAGATTGTCGACGAGGCGGTGATAGACCTTCTCGGTCGACTGGGTGATGGAAACGAAGGTCTTGGGATCGTAGCCGTAGATGCTGATGGCGAGAGCCGACAGCTTGGGCAGCTCGAACAGCGCCTTGACATCCTCGCGGTTCGGAATGGTGAAGTTCGTGAAGAAGCTGTAGCTCAGCACACCCGGATGGCTCTCCATGTGCTCGAGCTTGTTGAAGACGCCGCGGTCCATGAAGACGTCGCCGGTGCAGGGCGTGAGATCGAACCGGCGGTATCCCATCTCCAGCGCCTGCGCGATGCAGTCGCGGAAGAAGTCGTCCTTCATCGTGACCTTCGGGCTCTGCTTCTTCGGGTAGGCGCAGAACCGGCAGTCCAGATTGCACAGGCTCGACGTCTCGATGCCGAGCGAAAGCGCGGATTTCGGGATGAACTCGCGCTGGCGCGCGCGGTTGATGTTGGTCGCAACCGCGTTGCGCAGGCTTCGCACCGACTTGAGAACGAGCGCGGGCTTCATCCGTTTCCCTGTGCAAAGGGCGCCGCGGTGCGTCACCCCACCACGCCACCCCCGTGCCGGGACCATAGCAAGCTGGTGGCGAACCTCAAAGGCTCAGTCCCCTGAGGTACGCCTCATCCCAAAGGACCTCGTCCTGAGGAGCCCGCGAAGCGGCGTCTCGAAGGACGGCCAAAGGCCGCAGCATTTGGGACCATCCTTCGAGACGCCGTGCTGCGCACGGCTCCTTCAGGATGAGGTCCGGTGGAAACGGAACTCTCCTTATGCCGTGGTCGGGGCCTGCTGCCCCTGCGTGTCGGCGAGGCGGCGCTGGTAGAGGCCGACGAAATCGATCGGCTGGAGCATCAGCGGCGGGAACCCGCCGTTCGAGATGGCGCTCGCGATCAGCTCGCGGGCGAACGGGAACAGGAGCCGCGGGCATTCGATCATGAGCAGCGGCCCGATGTTCTCCTGGGGAATGTTGGACAGACGGAACACGCCGCCATAATTGAGGTCGAACGCGAACAGCACCTTGGCGTCGATCTCGGCCTTGCCCTCGATCTTGAGCTCGACCTCGAAGTCGGTGTTCGAGAGCTGGTTGGGATTGACGTTGATCTGGATGGCAATCTGCGGCTGCTGTTGCTGCTGCATCAGGGAATGCGGCGCATTCGGATTCTCGAACGAGAAATCCTTGATGTATTGCGCGATCACGCCGAGGTTCGGCTGGGCGCCGGCTTCCGCGGCGCTGCCGCCGTTCGTCGTGCTTGACATCCATTCCCCTCCGCTTGCCGGGCTCCACCTCCGCCGGTGCGGGGGGTTGGCTAACACAGGCGGTCGGGGGGAACAAGCGGCGCTGCCGCTCCGGCGCGGGGAACCGCGGCGTTCGGATCACCCGGCGGCGTTGCGGTGCGCCAATCCTGCTTGGTGCATCAATCCCGCTTGACGCGGCGCCGCCGAGGAGCCTCGGGTTCCGGCAGGGATTGCCACTCCTCGGGTGCGAGATCGATGGTGCCGGGCGGCGCCTGGCGCGGCCGGCCGAGGAGGAGACGCAGCGCCGTCTGGAACAGCCAATCCCGCGTTGCCGGCACGATCATCAGGAAGCCCAGCAGACCGGTCACAAAGCCCGGAATAACAAGGAGAATTCCGCCGAGCGCGGTGCCGGCGCGGCCGCCGCCCAGCTCAATGGTCCGAAAATCGCCCCCGGCCGCAGTGCGCAGGCGGGTCATCTGGCCGGCGCCGGCATGGCGCAGCACCAGCACACCGAAGAACGAGATCAGCACGAGGAGAACGAGCGCCTTCGCGAAGCCGACCTGGCTCGCGACCGCGATGAACGCGATGATTTCCGCCAGCGGCAGAATAAGGATGCCGGTGGTGATCCATTTGACGAGCTGCATCGGTCCCATACCTGACCCGTGCGCCTCCCGTCCCAGTATATGGCCTCTTTTCTGGCGCGATGTTAGTTCATCAATACTTTTCCCTTAGGGGAAGGCCGAGGTCGCCCCCGGTTGGCGCAAGCTGCCCGATCGTCTAAGCTTGCAGTGCAACCAAGCGCCCACGTGACGCTCGACACGTGGCTCTGGAATCGCAGGGCCAATTGACTACATGACATAGGGCGACGGAACCGACGAACTGGTTGATCTCGAAAGGCGCTTCTGCGCCTGTGCGGCAGCTTCGAAAGCATAGACGTGTTCGACATTTACACCATCATCTTCCTGGCGCTGGCGGTGTTCATCTTCCTGCGGCTGCGCAGCGTCCTCGGGCAGCGGACCGGCCGCGAACGGCCGCCCTATGACCCCTATGCGGCGCCCGATCCGGTCCGCAACGCGGCGAACGACAAGGTGATTCCCCTGCCGCCCCGTACCAGCGAGCCGCCCAAGGCGGCCGAGGTCACCAAGGACACCGGGGACCGCTATGCCGGCATTGCGCCGCCGGGCTCGGCGATCGCGCGCGGCCTCGACGCCATCGCGGCCGTCGACAAGGGCTTCGACGCCAAGCATTTCGTCACCGGGGCGCGGGCCGCCTACGAGATGATCGTCACCGCCTATGCCGAGGGCGACCGGCGGGCGTTGCGCGATCTCCTCGGGCGCGAGGTCTATGACGGCTTCGACCAGGTGATCCGCGAGCGCGAAAGCCGTGGCGAGACGGCGGAGACGCGCTTCGTCTCGATCGACGTGTCCCAGATCACCGGGGCGGAGTTGCGCGGCAAGACAGCGCAGATCACGCTCCGCTTCGTGTCGCAGCTCGTCTCAGCGACACGTGACCGCAACGGCGAGGTCATCGATGGCAGCGCCGACCGGGTTACCAGCGTCACCGACGTGTGGACCTTCGCCCGCGACGTCACCTCACGCGACCCCAACTGGAAGCTGGTCGCGACCGAGGCCGGTACCTGAACCGAACGGGGGGTCGCGATGGGGGCGCCGCTCAGAGCCATTCTTTTGACAGTGCCGGCGGTCCTCGCCGTGACGGTGCTTGCGCTGCAGCACGCCGATGCGCGGCGCTATTACCGCTACATCTATCGCGCCTATCACGCGCGCTACCATGACGTGACCGGCGCCATTCCGCGCGCCGCCCAGCCACCCGCGATCATCGTCGATACCGGCCCGGGGCCGCTGAAAATCCCCAACGCCGCGCTCGAACCGGCGCGCTGGTCCGAACTCGACGGCTGGTCCGGCGACGACCATGCGAGTGCCTACGCGACCTTGTCCGCGAGTTGCCGCCCGATCGTGCGATCGGCTGCATTCCGTGCCGAGCAGCCGCGCGCGCACGACACTCGCGCGCCGGCGCGTGTTGCTGAGCGACAACGCCGACAGCGCCGGCTGGCAGCGATTCGCGGCCGATGCGCGCGGCCCTCGAGCAGGTGTGTGCGCGGGCGATCAAGGCAGGTCCACTGAAGGGGGCTGCGGCGCGCGAGTTCTTCGAGGCCAATTTCGTGCCCGTGCGCATCCACAAGCTCGGCGAAGCGGCGGGCTTCCTCACCGGCTATTACGAGCCGATCGTCGACGGTTCGCGGTTCCCGACGCGTGAATTCTCGGTACCGATCTATCGCCGACCGCCGGATCTCACCGCGCCCGGCCTTGCCGATGGGGCACCGTTCCCCAACACCGGAAAGGCATTCCGCCGCACCGCCAGCGGCGAGCTCGTCCCTTACTACGACCGCGGCGCGCTCGAGGACGGCGCGCTCGACGGCCAGCACCTCGAGATCTGCTGGGTGCGCAGCCAGACCGATGCGCTGTTCATCGGCATCGAAGGCTCGGCGCAGATCCGGCTCGAGGACGGTACCATGATGCATATCAACTACGATGCGCATAACGGCTACCCCTATCTGCCGGTGGGACGTGTGCTGATCGAGCGCGGTCTCGTGCCGCGCGAGGAAATGTCGATGCAGCGCATCCGTGAATGGATGCACGACAACCCCGAAGGCGCCAAGGACGTCCGCCGGCAGAACCGCTCCATGGTGTTCTTCCGCATCGTCGGATTGGACTCAGGCGCAGAGGCCCTGGGCGCCCAGGGCATTCCGCTCTCCGCCGGCCGCTCGATCGCGGTCGACAAGAACCTGCATGTCTACGGCACGCCGTTCTTCATCGAGGCCGACCTGCCGCTCTCGGGCGCCAGCAAAACTTCGCCGTTCCGGCGCACCATGATCGCCCAGGACACCGGCTCGGCAATCGTCGGGCCGGCCCGTGCCGACCTGTTCTTCGGCGCAGGCGACGAGGCCGGCCAGATGGCGGGACGCATCAAGCAGCCGGGGCGCTTTACCATGTTGCTGCCGCGCGAGCTCGACCCGACCATCGCGGGAGCGCAAATGCCGCTGCCGCCGGTGAAGCTCGCGGCGAGGGGTGGGACAGGGAAAGCGTTGCCGGAAGTGGGAAAAGCGCTGCCGGAAGCGGGGACGAAGGCGCTGCCCGAAGCACCGGCGAAGCCGCTTCCCGAAGTGGCGACCCGCTCGCTTCCCGAGACGGAGACTCACCCGGCGCGCCGCGTCCCCAACTCTGCCGCGGCCGCACGGGAGGTACGCGAACGGCGGCGCGTGCTGCGGTATTACTGGCAGTGAGCGAAAAGCGGCATACGGAAGCGATGCCGCGGGAAATGATCCGGGGCCGGCGCCCCCTCACCGAGGACGAGGAGCGGCTGTGGGCGGCGGTGGCGCGCTCGGTACGGCCGCTGCGCGCCAAGCCAATCATGAAGCCGGCCATCAAGCCCTCTGCCGCGCCGCCCGCGAAAGCCGTTGCGTTGAAACCGCAGAGCGCCAAGCTAAACGCCGGCAAGCCGAGCGTCGCCAAGCCCGCCGAGCACGCGCCATTACCCGTTCCGCACAGGGCGAAGCCGCCGTCTCCCGCGAGCACGCTGGCGCGGCGCGAGCGCCAGCAACTGGCCCGCGGCAGGGCCGAGATCGGCGGACGCATCGATCTCCACGGCCTGACTCAGGCCGAGGCGCACGACGCGCTGTTGCGATTCCTGCACCGCGCCCAGGCGGAAGGTGCGAAGTTCGTGCTCATCATCACCGGCAAGGGCGGTCCGGGCGGCGACCGCGGCGTGTTGCGGCGACAGGTGCCGCTGTGGCTCGCGCTGCCGGAAATGCGCGCCTGCGTGCTCGGCTTCGACGTCGCTCATGTCGGCCATGGCGGCGAGGGCGCGCTCTACGTGCGGCTGCGCAAGGCGCGGACCTAGCCCACGCGTCCGACCGGCGCGCTATGCACGGCTACACGGTTACTCGGCGTTCGCCGATTGCACCGTGAAGCTCGTCGGAATGTTGCCGAGGCTGATGGCCGACGCGATCGTCGCTCCGTTCATGAACCAGATCGCCGCGTTGCCGGCGCCGTCGCGCCACAGGATGTCGCTTACGCCGTCGCCGTCGTAATCGCCCGTGGCGGCCGCCAACCACGTGGCGGGTACGACGCCGAGCGCCGCGGTCGCGACGACCTGTGTGCCGTTCATGAGCCACAGCACGGTGTCGCCGGAGTCGTCCCGCAACAGCAGGTCGCCGGTGCCGTCGCCGTTGAAATCGCCGGTGCCGATGATCGCCCAGGCCGACGGCAAATTGCCCGCTCCCGCGGACGACGCCACCTGTGCGCCGTTCATGAACCAGATCGCGATGTCGCCGCTCGTGTCGCGCCACAGAATGTCGCTCATGCGGTCGCCGTTGAAGTCGGCGAGGCCGGCGACCGACCAGGCGAGGGGAATCTGGCCGAGGCCCGCCGCGGACGCGACCACGCCGCCGTTCATGAGCCAGACCGCAAGGTTCCCGCCGGTGTCGCGCCAGAGAATATCGCCGTCGCCGTCGCCGTTGAAATCGCCGGTCGCGACGATCGACCACGTGGTGGCCACCTCGCCGACGCCCGCTGTCGATGAAATGGTCGCGCCGTTCATGAACCAGACGGCGAGTTCTCCGGTGTCGTCGCGCCACAGCCAGTCGGCTTTGCCGTCGCCGTCGAAGTCGCGCTGGCCGACGAGCGTCCAGGACGTCGATACTTCGCCGAATGCGGGTGTCGCGATGACCGAGGCGGCGTTCATCAGCCAGGAGGCAGCAACTCCGGCGGTGTCGCGCCACGCGATATCGCTCATGCCGTCGCCGTTGAAATCGTGGGTCGCCGTCATCACCGCATTGACCGCACGCCCGGTGAAAGCCGCGGTGACGACGCGTTGGGCGGGGAGTGCCTGGGGGCTGAAATTCGCCCCGTTTCCCGGTCCGACCTCGGCGGCATTGGGGTCCCAGTTCCAGAACAGGACCCCGGTCAGCGTGCCACTGCCGCTACTCGTCCAGGCATCGAAGAACGCGGCGTAAAGATTTGCCTGGAGCGCCGGATCGTAGATGTTGGTCGAACTGCCCGCCGGCTCGAGCGCCGCATCGCTCGCGCTCTCATAGCCGATCTCGGTGAAGAAGAGCGGCTTGCCGATCTTCGTCGCGACCCCATCGAAGTACGAGACCAGCGACTGGTTGCCGGTCACCGCGAGCGCGGTCGAATTGCCCGGCACCTGCGTCCATCCCGCGATGAGATCGGCGAGCACCGGGCTCGCCTTGTCGGACAGCGGCGCATATTCGTCGATCCCGACGAAATCGAGCGCGCTCCAGAAGCTCACCTGCGTCGCAAGGTCGCCGGTGCCGGCGGGGAGCCCGTGCTGGCCCTGCCAGGGCGAGATCGCGGCGTCCCAATTCGCCGAATAGACGAGAGTCCCTGAGAACACCGCGCGCACCGCGGCAATGATGTCGTTCCAATAGGTGAGATAGGCCGGTCCCGCGAGCTGGTCCAACTCGACGCCGATGCACAGCATCGTCGCGCCGTTCGTCTGGGCGACCTGCGCGACCGCGACGATCATCGACTGGTAGCTCGCGAAGAACGCGGCAGGGTTGGCCGGGTTGTAGAACGAGCGCCAGTCGCCGACGCTGTAGGTCCCGATCTTCGCCGGATCGAGAAAATCGATCAGCGGCCGGACCATGACCGCGAGGCCGTGGCCTTTCGCTTCGGTGACGGTCGCGGCGAGCGCGGTGAGGCTATCGGTGTAGTTGGCGTCGGCGTAGACGGTCGAGTGCACGACGTCGATGCCGTACTCGATGTCGAGCGCGACGGCGTTGGCGCCAGTCGTGACGAGAGCCGGCAGTGAATTGGCGTTCTCGTAGGCGCCGTTATAGTAGGAGACGTAGTTGAAGCCCTTGTAGCTGAGCGACGGCGGTGTGGCGGGGCCCGCGGTCTCGGCTGCCGGGCGGCCGACGCCGAGCGCGGTTGCGAAGGCGATCCAGGCGAAGAGGACGAGCGGCCTCATGGGGCTCCCCGTGGGCGCATCCACCGCCGCACAGGCAATCATGATTCGCCTGCAAGGACGAGTGGCTTTTTCGGTGGAACCGTGCTGGTCCTCTCGCGTGGTTCCGGCTTACAAAATGAACCGCGACAGGTCCGCGTTCTTGGCGAGGTCGGCGACCCGGTCGCGCACATAGTCGCCGTCGATCCGCACGGCGTCGCCGTTGCGGTCCGGCGCGCCGAACGAGATCTCGTCGAGCACGCGCTCCATCACCGTCTGCAAGCGGCGCGCGCCGATGTTCTCCACCGTCGAGTTCACCGACACGGCGATGTCGGCGATCGCTTCGATCGAGTCGGGCGTGAACTCGAGGGTCACGCCCTCGGTCGCGATCAGCGCCACGTATTGCTTGATCAGCGACGCCTCGGGCTCGGTGAGGATGCGCTTGAAGTCCTCGCGGGTCAGCGGCTTGAGCTCGACGCGGATCGGGAGGCGGCCCTGCAGCTCGGGCAGGAGGTCGGAGGGCTTGGCGATATGGAAGGCGCCCGAGGCGATGAACAGCACGTGGTCGGTTTTCACCGCGCCGTGTTTGGTCGTCACCGTGGTGCCTTCGATCAACGGCAGAAGATCGCGCTGCACGCCCTCGCGCGACACGTCGGCGCCGACCCGGCCGTCGCGGGCGCATATCTTGTCGATCTCGTCGAGGAATACGATGCCGTTGTTCTCGACCGCCCGGATCGCCTCCTGCACCAGCTGGTCCTGGTCGAGCAGCTTGTCGGACTCCTCGTTGATCAGGAGCTCGTAGGAATCCTTCACCAGCACACGGCGCGTCTTGGTGCGGCCGCCTCCGAGCTTGCCGAAAATGTCGCCGATCGAGATCGCTCCCATCTGCGCGCCGGGCAGTCCCGGAATTTCGAACATCGGCATGCCGCTTCCGGATGCCTGCATCTCGACCTCGATCTCCTTGTCGTCCAGCTCGCCGGCGCGCAGCTTCTTGCGGAAGGATTCCTTGGTGGAGGCGCTGGCGGTCGCGCCGACCAGGGCGTCCACGACGCGGTCCTCGGCGGCGGCGTGGGCGCGCACGCGGACGTCCTTTCGCTTCTTGTCGCGAGTGAGCCCGATCGCGATCTCGACGAGGTCGCGCACGATCTGCTCGACGTCGCGCCCGACATAGCCGACCTCGGTGAACTTGGTCGCCTCGACCTTGAGGAACGGCGCGCCGGCGAGCCGCGCGAGGCGGCGCGAGATCTCGGTCTTGCCGACGCCGGTCGGGCCGATCATCAGAATGTTCTTCGGCATCACCTCTTCGCGCAGCTTCTCATCGAGCTGCAGCCGGCGCCAGCGGTTGCGCAGCGCGATTGCGACCGCGCGCTTGGCATCGGCCTGGCCGATGATGAAGCGATCGAGCTCGGAGACGATTTCGCGAGGGGAAAAATCAGTCATGCACTTTCTCGGGCCACTGCGTCAGGCCTGCAGCGTCTCGATGGTCACGCTGTGGTTCGTGTAGACACAGATTTCAGCCGCGATCGCCATCGCCTTGCGCACGATCGCTTCCGCAGTCATGTCGGTGTCGACGAGGGCGCGCGCCGCGGCGAGCGCATAATTGCCGCCTGAGCCGATGCCCATGACGTTGTTCTCCGGTTCCAGCACGTCGCCGGTGCCGGTGAGGACGAGGGACACGCGGGCGTCGGCGACGATCATCATCGCCTCCAGCCGCCGCAGGTAGCGGTCGGTCCGCCAGTCCTTGGCGAGTTCCACCGCCGCGCGCATGAGCTGGCCGGGGTACTGCTCGAGCTTGCCTTCGAGCCTTTCGAAAAGCGTGAAGGCGTCGGCCGTCGCACCGGCGAAGCCGCCGATCACGTCGCCCTTGGCGAGCCGGCGCACCTTCTTGGCGTTGGCCTTGACGATGGTCTGGCCGATCGACACCTGGCCATCGCCGCCGATCGCGACGACGCCGTCCTTGCGGACGGTCAGGATGGTAGTGCCGTGCCAGGCATCCGCGCGCCACGGGTCCGGTTGGGTCTGCATGGAAAGTGCTCTCATACCGCTGCCTGATTTAGGCACTCGACCCGCCCAACGCAAACTTTCTCCCTCCCCGCCTCGGGGAGGGTAGGGTGGGGCTCTTTCTTGCTTTGCTCGCTTGCGCTCGCGGACCCCACCCCGCCCTCCCCGAAGTCGGGGAGGGATGACCCGTGGCACCATTGATTCATGCTTCGACGCGGCGGCAGTAGCGGGCGCCCCGGACCCCTGATACAAGGCGCGCCAGCAAAGGAGCCGTCGAGCAATGCGCAAGGCGACCGTCAAGCGCACCACGAAGGAAACCGACGTCGCAGTCACCGTCGATCTCGACGGGCGCGGCGAGGCCGCGATTGCGACCGGGATCGGCTTTCTCGATCACATGCTCGACCTGTTGGCACGCCATTCCCGGATCGACATGATGGTCAAGGCGTCGGGCGACCTCCACATCGATCACCACCACACCACCGAGGACGTCGGCATCGCGCTCGGGCAGGCGGTGAAGCAGGCCCTGGGCGATATGCGCGGCATCGCCCGCTACGCCGACGTGCACCTGCCGATGGACGAGGCGCTCACCCGGGTCGCCATCGACATTTCGGGCCGGCCTTTCCTCGTATTCAAGTCCGCGTTCTCCCGTGACAAGATCGGCACCTTCGACACCGAGCTCGTGCGGGAGTGGTTTCAGGCCTTCGCCATGAATGCCGGCATCACCCTGCACGTGGAAACCCTTTACGGGACCAACGATCACCATATATCGGAGTCTTGCTTCAAGGGGCTCGCGCGGGCGCTTCGGACTGCTGTCGCGATCGATCCCCGTGCCAAGGACGAGGTGCCTTCGACCAAGGGATCGCTCGGCGGGTGAGAGACGTCGCCTTTGGCCGGGGGTGCCGGCAGCGCGCGAGGCCCGGTTCGGCCGCCGACAAGCGCGATCGACGCGGAGCCAAGGGATCGCGCTTCGAAATCCTTGATTTTGGGCATGATCTTGTCCGAAAAGTCTGCAACTTTTCGGCATCCTGCGGTGTAAACGGAACAACGCCATGCCAGCTTACGCAGTCTTCGAGCCTCCGGCGCGCGCCAACCGTCCGCTTCTCGACCACGCCGCCCGCTTCGTATTCCTGCGCGACCGCTTCAGTTGGGGTGCCTTCCTGCTCGGCCCGTTCTGGATGATCTGGCGGCGGCTGTGGCTCGTCCTGGTGATCTACATCGTCGTGGTCGCGGCGATCGAATACGGCCTGCGGCGCTTTGCGGTACCGGCGACGGCGCGGACCATCATCCACCTGCTGGTGGCGCTGCTGGTCGGGATCGAGGCGCCGGGCCTGCGGCGATGGACGCTGCTGCGCCGGGGCTGGCGCGAGCGCGGTGTCGTCGTCGCCGATGATCTCGAAATGGCAGAACGCCGCTTCTTCGACGCGTGGTCGCGGGAGCGGTCGCTCGGGCCGCCGCCCCGCCGCCGCCCCGCGGGCCGCTCTCCACGGCCGGCGTGATCGGCCTGTTCCCCGAGCCGGGAGGGGGACGTTGACCGTCGCCATCATCGATTACGGCTCGGGCAACCTGCACTCGGCAGCCAAGGCATTCGAGCGGGCGGCGCGGGAGACGGGCCATGGCGAGCCGATCGTGGTGACCGACGATCCGGACAGGGTCCGCGCGGCCGATCGCGTGGTGCTGCCGGGCGTCGGCGCCTTCGCCGACTGCCGGCGCGGCCTCGATGGCCTTTCCGGCATGGTCGAGGCGCTCGATGACGCCGTTCGCCGGCGCGGCCGGCCGTTTCTCGGCATCTGCGTCGGCATGCAGCTGATGGCCGAACGCGGTCGCGAATACGAGGTCAGCGAGGGGCTCGGCTGGATCGCCGGTGAGGTCCGCCGCATCGAGCCGCGCAATCCCGCGCTCAAGATCCCGCATATGGGCTGGAACACCCTCGACGAGATCGAGCCGCATCCGCTGTTTGCCGGTATCCCGCTCGGCCGCGACGGGCTGCATGCCTACTTCGTGCACAGCTACCATCTCGAGGTCGGCGACCGCGCCGATCTCATGGCCTCGGCCGACTACGGCGGCCCCGTCACCGCCTTCGTCGCCCGCGACAATTATGCCGGCACCCAGTTCCACCCGGAAAAGAGCCAGAAACTTGGGCTTGCATTGATCGCGAACTTCCTCGACTGGAAGCCTTGATGCCGTCGCCCCCGCCCGGATCGATCAAAGAGCGACACCGTTGATCTTATTCCCTGCCATCGACATCAAGGACGGCGTCTGCGTGCGACTGGAGCAGGGCGACATGGCGCGCGCCACCGTGTTCAACCGCGATCCGGCGGCGCAGGCGCAGACCTTCGTCGCCGAAGGGTTCGAATATCTCCATGTCGTCGATCTCGACGCGGCCTTCGCCGGCCGTCCGGTGAACGTGCGGGCGGTCGAGCGTATCCTCGAAAGCATCCCCCTGCCGGTGCAGCTCGGCGGCGGTCTGCGCGACATGGGCGCCATCTCGTCTTGGCTCGAAAAGGGGGTCGACCGCGCCATCATCGGTACCGCGGCGGTGCGCGATCCCTCGCTCGTGCGAGAGGCTGCCCGTGCCTTTCCAGGGCGCATCGCGGTTGGCCTCGATGCGCGCGACGGCAAGGTGGCAGTCCAGGGCTGGGCGGAAACCTCCGAGCTTACCGCGCTCGAGATCGCGCAGCGCTTCGAGGATGCCGGGGTTGCCGCCATCATCTACACGGACATCTCGCGCGACGGGCTGCTCAAGGGCCTCAACCTCGATGCCACCATCGCGCTCGCCGACGCGGTGGCGATCCCGGTCATCGCCTCGGGCGGCCTTGCCTCTCTCGACGACATCCGGCTCATGCTGGAGCCCCGCGCGGCGCGGCTCGCGGGCGCTATCGCCGGCCGCGCGCTTTACGACGGCCGGCTCAATGCCAGCGAGGCGCTGCGGCTGATCCGCGCCGCGCGCGACCGGTGAGCGTGCGATGCTGAAGGTGCGCGTCATTCCCTGCCTCGACGTCAAGGACGGCCGGGTGGTCAAGGGGATCAACTTCGTCGACCTGCGCGACGCCGGCGACCCGGTCGCGGCGGCCATCGCCTATGACGCCGCCGGCGCCGACGAATTGACCTTCCTCGACATCACGGCGAGCCACGAGAATCGCGGCATCATCCTCGATGTCGTGTCCCGCACCGCCCAAGCCTGCTTCATGCCGCTCACCGTGGGCGGCGGCGTGCGCACCATCGCCGACATCCGCGCGCTGCTTCAATCGGGCGCCGACAAGGTCTCGATCAATACCGCGGCGGTCCACCGGCGCGAATTCGTCAAGGAGGCGGCGGAGAAGTTCGGCGACCAGTGCATCGTGGTCGCGATCGACGCCAAGAAGGTCTCGCCGAACGGCGAGCCCGAGCGCTGGGAGATCTTCACCCATGGCGGGCGCAAGCCGACCGGGCTCGACGCGATCGACTACGCCCGCGAGGTCGTCGACCTCGGCGCCGGCGAAATCCTGTTGACCTCGATGGATCGCGACGGCACCCGCGCCGGCTTCGACATCGGATTGACCCGCGCGGTTGCCGACGCGGTGTCGGTGCCGGTGATCGCCTCGGGCGGGGTCGGCACGCTCGACCACCTGGTCGCCGGGGTGCGCGACGGGCATGCCGCCGCCGTCCTCGCCGCGTCGATCTTTCATTTCGGCGAGTATTCGATCCGCGAAGCGAAGACCTACATGGCCGGGGCCGGCCTCGCGATGCGCCTGGATGCCTGAGCCATGCAAGCCTCGCCTGTTCCCACTGCGGCCGAGGTGATAAGGGAAGTCTCGATGGGTGAATTCACCATTTACGACCTCGAGCGCCGCGTCGACGAGCGTGCCGGTGCCGATCCCGACGTCTCCTACACCCGCAAATTGCTTGATCGCGGCGTCGCCCAGTGCGCGAAGAAGCTCGGCGAGGAGGCGGTCGAACTGGCGCTCGCGTCGGTGGTCGAAACCCGCGAACGGTTGATCGAGGAGACCGCCGATCTCATCTATCACCTGCTCGTCGTTCTCAAGGCGCGCGACATCAAGCTCTCCGAGGTCGAAAGCGTGCTCGGCGCCCGGGTCAGCCAGACCGGGCTGCAGGAAAAGGCCTCCCGCAAAGGCAGCTGAGAACGCCCGGATTTTCGATGGAACAGCGCACCGACGACGGCCTTTCGCCTTACCACGTGTTCTCGCGCGCCGAGTGGGCGGCGCGGCGCGAAGACACGCCGATGACACTTACCTCCGACGAGGTCACGCGGCTGCGTTCGCTGCACGACCGGCTCGACATGGCGGAGATCGAGGACATCTACCTGCCGTTGTCCCGCCTGCTCTCGCTCTATGTCGCCGCGACCCAACGCCTGTTCCGCGCCCAGCAGCGCTTCATCGAAACCGGCGACGCCAAGATGCCCTATGTTATCGGGGTCGCCGGCTCGGTCGCGGTCGGCAAGTCGACGACGGCGCGCGTGCTCCAGGCGCTGCTCGCGCGCTGGCCGAACGTTCCCAAGGTCGACCTCGTCACCACCGACGGCTTCCTCTATCCGAACGCGGTGCTCGAGCGCGAAGGGCTGATGGAGCGCAAGGGCTTTCCCGAGAGCTACGACCTGCCGGCGCTGTTGCGGTTTCTCTCCGACATCAAGGCCGGCCGGCGGCCGGTGCGGGCGCCGGTGTACTCGCACCTCGTCTATGACGTGGTGCCCAACCACCGGATCGAGATCGACCGTCCCGACATCCTGATCGTCGAAGGCCTCAACGTGCTCCAGACCGGCCGGCTGCCGCGCGACGGCACGGAGATCCCCTTCGTCTCGGACTTCTTCGATTTCTCGGTCTATCTCGACGCCGACGAGGAGGTGCTTCGGCGATGGTATGTCGAGCGCTTTCTCGCGCTGCGCGAGACCGCGTTCCGCGACCCGAAATCCTATTTTCAACGCTATTCACAGCTCTCCGACGATGCCGCGGTGAAAACCGCGACCTCGATCTGGACACGGATCAATCTCGTCAACCTGCACGAGAACATCCTGCCGACCCGGCAGCGCGCCGACCTCATCCTGAAGAAGGGCATGAGCCACTCCGTCGACGAGGTCGCGCTGCGCAAGCTGTAAGTGGTGCGGGCGGCCAGCGCTCAGAGCTGTAGGGTGGGCAAAGCGAAGCGTGCCCACGTCTGATTCGACCGCTGAGCGGGCCGCCGGTGCGACCGCGTGGGCACGGCGCTGCGCGCCTTTGCCCACCCTACGCGCCTGCGCACGTTGCGAGGTTCAAGCCGCGTGGCGCTCGGCGCCCGGGCCGAAATGGCCGAGATAGCGCGAGCTGATGCTCGCTACCGGCAGGACGATCAGCACGTCGGTGGTGCCGAACTGGCGGTCGACCACCGCACCGTCGCCGACGAAGGCGCCGAGGCGCAGATAGCCCTTCACCAGCGGCGGCAGGCTCTGCAGTGCGGCCTTGGCATCCACCGACGATTTCGGCATGCGGTTGAGCTCGACATAGCGGCGCGGCAGCGCGGCGGCGCGCCACGTTTCGGGTGCGCGGGCGTAGTGGTGGAGGAACGACAGCGGCAGCGCCAGCTGGTCGGGATCGGTGCCTTCGAGGCTCGCGCATCCGATCATCACGTCGATGCGATGCGTCAGCACGTAGGACCAGATGCCGTGCCACAAGAGCTCGACGGTGCGCTTGTTGCGATAGGGTGAGAGCACGCAGGAGCGGCCGAGCTCGAGGAACCGGCACTCGCCGTGCCGCGCGATGAGCGCGTCGATGTCGAATTCGCCGGCGGTGTAGAAACCGGACTGGCGGTCGGCGACCTCCTGGCGAAGCAACCGGTAGGTGCCCACCACCGGCGGCGACTTGCGCAGCCGAGGTGCGGCGTGGTCGACCACGAGGAGGTGATCGCACACCGCATCGAAGGGGTCGACGTCGCGCCGCGACAGGAACGACGCGGTGTCCGGCACCGCCGACATTTCGCGGTAGAACACCTTGTAGCGTAGCTTCTGCGCGCGGCGGATTTCCTTGGCGTTGCGTGCGAGGCGGACCTCGAGCGCACCGATACGTCCGAGCGTGCGCGCCGTCGCCGTTGGGCCGGCGACGCCGAAGCCGCTGTAGGCCTTGAGGACGGGGACGATCGCGGGAATCCCGGCGAATTTCAGCGGAACGCCCAACCGGCTCGCGGGCCAGCTCGAGCCCTTGGCGCGGGTCAGCATGGTGGTCGCCCCCATAACGTTCGGCCGGAAGGCCGCCCGAAATCGCGATACCATTCGCGCGAATCGATCAAACCTATCCCAAACCAATAATCATTGGCCGGGCACAGATTTGTGACAAATTCCGCGGCTTTTGCAAAGGCTTTGTGAAAACCGCTTCACGCCGCGCGCGCAGAGGCGAGATCGGCCAATGCGGCGTTGAGCCGGTCGCGGTCGAGCGGCTTGGTGACGAAACCATCCATGCCCGCGGCGAAGCAGGCGTCCCGCATTTCCGGATCGGCGTCCGCGGTCAGCGCGATGATCGGTGTGCGCCGGTCGTCGGGCTCGGCGGCGCGTATCCGGCGCGCGGCTTCGATGCCGTCCATTCCGGGCATGTGCAGGTCGATCAGCACGAGGTCGAACGGCGTCTGCGTATCGAGTGCCGCGACGAAGGCGTCGACGGCCTCACCTCCGGTTGCAGCCATCACCGGCCGATGTCCGAGCCGGGTCATCAGATGACGCGCCAGCAAGGCATTGATCTCATTGTCCTCTGCCACGAGCACAGCAAGGCTCAGGGCGTGCGCCCGGCGGCGCGGCGGCGTCGCTGGGATTGTGGCCGGGCGCGTCGCGCCGACGCGGGCGGCGAGGGAGGCGGCACGCACTGGCTTCACCAGATAGGCATAGCCGGCATTGCGATGCGCCGGCAGCTCGTCGCGCTCCCGCGGCGAGATCAACACGATGGCGCGGCTCTCCAGGGGCCGTAGCAACCCGCCGATCCGCTCGATCTCGGCACGGCCGATAGCCCCGTCGACGAGGACGGCATCGAACGCCTCGCCGCCGAGGCGCCCCTCGGCCGCGGTAACGGAGGAGACGATCTGCACCGTCGCGCCCCAAGCGGAAAGCTGCCGTGCCAGCAGCAACCCCTCGACCGGTCCCGGGGCGACGACCAGCATCGTCTTTCCGGCGAGTTCCGGAGCGCCATCCGCGTCGATATCGTCGACCGGCGGCAACGAGATCGCGCAGGTGAAGGTCGTGCCGCAGCCGGGCGCACTGTCGAGGGAGATCACGCCGCCCATCGCCGCGACGAGGCGTTTGGTGATCGCGAGCCCGAGGCCAGTGCCGCCAAAACGCCGGCCGGCGCCGCCTTCGGCCTGCTCGAACTCCTCGAAGATGCTGGCCTGTACCTCGGGCGCGATGCCGATCCCGGTGTCGCGGATACGGAACGTCAGCACGCCCTTCGGCGTCGCCTCGACCTCGACGGCGACCCCGCCGGATTCGGTGAATTTCACCGCATTGCCGACCAGGTTGAGAAGAATTTGCCGCAACCGCACGCGGTCGCCGATGAAGCGCCGCGCCGCCGACTCGGCGACGAAGGCGGCGATCTCCAGTCCCTTGGCATGGGCGCGCGGCGCCAGGAGCTCGATCACCTCCTCGGTGAGCGGCCGCAGCGCGAAGGGGGCGAACTCGAGGTCGAGCCGGCCCGCCTCGATCTTGGAGAAATCGAGGACGTCCTCGATCAGTGTAGCGAGCGCTTCGCTCGAGGATTTCACCGCCCGCGCATAGGTCGCCTGCTCCGGCGTGAGGCGAGTGTCGAGCAACAGGTCCGCCATGCCGAGAATGCCGCTGAGCGGCGTGCGGATCTCGTGGGACACCATGGCGAGGAACCGGCTCTTCGCCCGGTTGGCGGCCTGCGCCTCGCGGCGTCCCCATTCCTGCTCGGCCAACGTTTCGATGCGCGCTTCGAGCCGCTCGATGCGCCGCCGGCGGCTGCGGTCGAGCCACAGGATGGCGAGGCCCGCAACCGCCAGCACGCCGAAAGCGAGATAAACGACGCCTTCCATCGCCAAGGTTCCCGCGGCGCCCACGTTCGTCGCAGAGCTACCAGCGAGTGTGGCGCGACATGCTTGCAAATTAACTTGCCCAATCGCACGGCCGCACGGCGCGCGTGGTGCAAGGGTTGAGGCGGGGTTAACGTTGGTCGCGAAACACTGCGCCTTAGTCCTGCGTTGGCGGCAAAGCGAGCGGCAGCCGGCGAGGCGGCGCGATCGGATCACGCTTGCGCGAGCGCCGCTTGCCGCCGGGACGTTCGTGCACTACGCGTTGCGACAGCGCCGGATTCCAGCTGGGATGACGGCGGACGATTGGGTCAAAATCAGCCAGTGGTTGCAACGGTTGGGAGACCGCGTGATCGCATTCCGGCTCTCCGAGCGGCGCCTGTTTCGATGGCTCGTTTCGCCGCGTCGCGACGACGCTGTCGCGACAGCGGGCGCGGCGCTGATCTCCTGCGCGGTGCTCGCGTCCGCCGCGGTGGCTCAGCCGATGAATCCGCATGCAAAAGAGTCGATCGGAACGGTGCAGCAGCTTTACGATGGCGCGTTGTCGGAGACGCTGCTCGTCAACACGCTGCGCAACACCGATCGGCTGTTTCCGACCCGCACCGTCGCCCGCGGCGCCAAGGTCTTTCCGCTTCCCGCCGGCAAGCCGCTTCCCAGCGTCCGGTTCGGTGTGGGCGCAAGTACCTACGACCTTGCGGATTACCTGGCGCTCAACCGCGTGACCGGCTTCCTGGTGATCAAGGACGGCCGGATTGCGCTGGAGCAGTACCGCCTCGGCAACACTGCGAAGACGCGCTGGGTATCGATGTCGGTGGTGAAATCCTTCACCGCGAGCCTCGTCGGCGCGGCGATCAAGGATGGGCACATCAAGGGCCTGGACGACCAGGTGCCTGAGTATCTGCCCGAGCTTCGCGGTAGCGCCTATGAAGGCGTCAGCATCCGCAATCTCCTCGAAATGGCATCCGGAGTGAAGTGGGACGAGACCTACACCGACCCGTCCTCGGACCGCCGGCGCATGCTCGAAATTCAGAATTCGCAAAAGCCCGGCGGCACGCTCGAACTCATGGCGGGCCTGCGGCGCGCCGCCTTGCCGGGCACGCGCTGGAATTACAGCACCGGCGAGACCCAGGTCGTCGGCGCACTGGTGCGCGCCGCGGTTGGGCGTCCGGTCGCGGACTATCTCTCGGACCGCATCTGGGCCCGGTTCGGCATGGAGTCCGATGCCACCTGGTGGCTCGAATCGCCGGATGGCCTCGAGATCGGCGGCAGCGGCCTCTCCGCCACCTTGCGCGATTTCGGTCGGCTCGGCCTGTTCCTGCTCGGCGGCGGCAAGGCCGGGGCTGAGCAGATTCTGCCGGAGGATTGGGTGCGCGAGGCCGGAAGCCCAAAGCGCATCGGCTTCGGCATGGTGGACTACGGCTACATGATCTGGCCGATCCCCGGCACTGCGGGCACGATCGAGGAAGGCGCGTTCGAGGCGCGCGGCATCTTCGGCCAGCACATCTACGTCAACCCGCGGGAGAATTTGGTGATCGTGGTGTGGAGCGCGTTGCCCAAGCCGACCAACAACATCGCGATCAACGACAACGAGGTGTTTTCCGCGATCGCACAGACATTGCACGCGGAGGAGAAGGCGCCGTGACCCTCAGTTCCCACGAATGTCATTGCCCGGCTTGACCTGGCTTGCCGGGCAATCCAGTAACCCCTGGGCTGTCTATATTTCTGAGACGTCGCCCGACTGGAGGTCGGTGGTCGCTGGATCGCCCGGTCAAGCCGGGCGGTGACAGAACGAAGGGCGTAGCCCATTCAATACTTGTGGCTGATCGGCAATTCCTCGGCCGGGAACAGAGTAATCACCCGGCAGCCCTTGTCGGTGACGACCACTTCCTCCTCGATCCGCGCGGCCGAGTAGCCGTCCTTCGCCGGGCAATAAGTTTCAAGCGCGAACACCATGCCTTCCTTGATCTCGGTCGGGTGTGTCATCGAGATGACGCGGCTGATGATCGGACGCTCGTGCAAGCGCGAGGCCGAGGCCGTGGCCGAATTGCAGGCCGAACGCGCTCATCTCGTCGGGGAAGCCGAAGTCCTGGGCCTCCGGCCACACGCTGCACACCTTGTCGGTCGAGACGCCGGGCTTGATCAGGTCGATCGCGTTGTCGAGCCATTCGCGCGCCTTCTTATAGGCGTCGTGCTGGACCGGCGTCGCGCGGCCGACGTTGAAGGTGCGGTAGTAGCAGGTGCGATAGCCCATGAACGCCTGGAGGATGTCGAAGAACGCCTGGTCGCCCGGCCGCAGCATGCGGTCGGTGAAATTGTGCGGATGCGGATTGCAGCGCTCGCCGGAGATGGCGTTGATCGCTTCGACGTCGTCGGAGCCGTGAGTGTAGAGGAACTTGTTCACCTCGGCGACGATGTCGTTCTCGCGCACGCCCGGCTTGAGTTGCTCGAAGATGAGGTGATAGGCGCCGTCGACCATGGCGGCGGCGCGGTTCAAGAGGGCGATCTCGTCGGCCGACTTGATCTCGCGCGCCTCGAGCATCACCTGCTGGCCGTCCTGGACATTGAGTCCAGCCTTCTGCAATTCGAACATCATCGGCGGCTCGATGATGTCGACGCCGATCGGCATGTCGGCGACGCCCGCCTCGCGCAGCAATGAGGCAATCTCCTCGGCGTGGCGCTTCATCAGGCCGAACGCGGGATTGACGGTGCCGCGCAGCCCGATCAGGCCGGCCTTGCAGTTCTCCGGCGCGAGCCAGGGCGTATAGAGCTTGTGGTGGACGGCGGCCGAGCCGAAGTCCCACAGGATCGGCTCGCCGGTGCGCGTGAGCAACGCCCAGCGCGAAAGCTTGTCGCGCTCCCACTCGCCGATCTTGGTGGAGGTGATGTAGCGGATGTTGTTGACGTCGAACACCAAAAGCGCGCCGAGGTCGGATTTCTCCAGCGCCTGCTTGGTGCGCGAGAGCCGATAACGGTGCAGCCGCCGGTAATCGACCCGCTCCTCGAAGTCGACGCCCATGGTGCCGAGCGCCGGCAGGGCGCGGCCCCAGTTGAAGCGGGGACTGACGTCCTCGGCGCGGATTTCACGCATCTTCTGGTCCATGCTGGTCTCCCTCGCCTTGTCGCCCGCGTAGCCCGCATGAGCGAAGCGACATGCGGGGCACGAACGTCCAAATACTACATCAAAGCTGTTCCCGGATGTCGCTTCGCTCATCCGGGCTACGGCATTGCGCTCCCTCCCCATTTCAGTGGGAGGGGCAATTGGCCTCAGCTCTCCAACCCGGTCGGCACCTTCTTGTTCTCGCTCATGAGCTTCATGCCGGCGGCGAGCGCCATGGTCTCCATCAGCGCGGCAAAATCGCCGGCGAGATATTTTTCCGGGTCCTTCTGCAAGGTGGCGGCGCCGAAATGGCTCTGCAGGACCTCGCGGGTCGCCGCCGTGATCGGCATCGGCACGTCGTTCTCGCGACCGAGCTCGAGGCCGAGGTCGAGGTCCTTGCGCAGGAGCTCCGTCGTGAAGGTCGTCGTCCAGTCGAGGTTGACCAGCGCCGGCGACTTGTAGGCCGTGAACATCGACCCCATCACAGAGTTGTTGAGGAACGCCAGGAAGGCCTCGCGCGGCACGCCGAGCTTGTTGGTGAGCAACGTGATCTCGATGAGGTTCTCGATGACGACGCCGAGCATGACGTTGTGGGCGATCTTGCAGATGCGCGCGAGCTCGCCGTCACCCACATAGGAGACGCCGCGCGGCGCGAACACCTTCACCATCGGCTCCACGGTACGGAACGCGGCCTCGGGGCCGGAAGCCACGGCGGAGAGCTTGCCGGCGTTGATGACCTTGGCGTTGCCGCTCACCGGGCAGCAGACGAACTGGGCGCCGCGCTCGTCAAGCTGCGCGCGGATCGCGGCGGATTCCTCGACCGCGATGGTCGAGCAGTCGACGAAGATCGGCGGCACCTTGTTCGCCGTGCCGACGCCGTTCGCGCCGAAATAGACCTGCTCGAGGTCCTTGCCGGTCGAGACGATGGAGAACAGCACGTCGACGCCGGCGAGATCGGTCGGCTTATCGACCACCTTGCCGCCGACCTTGGCGAGTGGCTCGGCCTTGGCGCGGGTGCGATTCCAGATCGACACGTCGTAGCCGGCCTTGAGCAGCCGCTCGGCCATCGGATAGCCCATCCGGCCCATTCCAATCCAGCCGATCGTCGGTTTGCCGGGCATGTTTTCCTCGTCGCTACGCGTGTCTTGCCGCGCCAAAGCGCCGCAATTTCAAGGCGGCTGCGGTAACACAGCTGATCCGGCCCAGCAACATCGCAGGGCGCAGTCCAAGTCGTCGCGCCGCGCTTGTCCGCGCCCACGGCCCGGCATTATGTTCGCGCCCCAAAACGAGGGCGCGGCCCGATCGCGCGGCTGGAGGAAGTAATGGCGCACGCGCCGCACGCAGCTCAGTCTCCACTCCCCTTCCCCGGGCGAGGATCGGGGTAGGGGATCTGGAGTCTGAGCCTCCGAGCTTGCAGACGCTCGGTCTCCCCGCCCCTTCCCCGGAAGCTAGCGAGCCGCCGCTCAGCCGGATGCGGCGGCGGCGGAGGCCGGTTGCTTGTCATGGCTGACGTCGCTGCCACGCCCGCGCTTGCGGGCGGGATTGCACCGCGGCGGGCCGAGAGCCGTTGGCGCGGCTTCGCCCGCACCGCGTTTCCATTCCTCGTGGTCGGCGTGATCTGGGAGGTGCTCGCGCATAGCGGGCTGTTTCCGCCGCGCCTGTTTCCGCCGGTCGAGACGATTGTGGCGACGTTCGTGCGGCTCACGGTGTCAGGCGTCCTGCCGCACCATACGTTCGATAGCCTCGTGCGCCTCGTGAGCGGCTTTGCGCTCGCGGCGATCGTCGGCGTTACGGTCGGCATCGCCATGGGCCGCTCGCAATTCGCCGAGGATGTATTCCTGCCGCTGGTCAGCATCGGCGCACCGATCCCGGGCCTCGCCTATGCGCCACTGTTCCTCCTGTGGTTCGGCCTCGGCGATGTCGCCGCCGTGCTGCTGGTCGGCTTCGTCGCGGCGTTTCCGATCGTCTTCAACACCTGGACCGGTGTGAAGGCGGTCAAGGAAATCTGGGTGCGCGCCGCGCAAGCGATGGGAGCCGGCGACCGCGCGCTGTTCCGCCTCGTGATCTTGCCGGGCGCGCTGCCCTACATCCTCACCGGCCTGCGCCTCGGCCTCGCCCAGGCGTGGCGCATCCTGGTCGGCGTCGAGATGCTCGCGGCGGTGCAGTGGGGCTTGGGCTGGCTGATCTTCGGCGCCCGCGAGTTTCTCGCAACCGACGTCATGCTCTCCGGCATCATCGTCATCGCGCTGATCGGCCTCGCACTCGAAAAGCTCGTCTTCCAGCGCGTCGAACAGTTTACCCTCGTGCGCTGGGGCATGCTGACGTGACCGCGCGCACCGATCGCTGGCGCAAGGTGCGGCGGGCCGCGGGGACGCTCGTCGTGCTCGCACTCGTCTACGAGGCCGTCGCCCGCTCCGGCTATTTTCCGGCGGTGCTGCTGCCCACGCTGCCCGGCGTGGCGCGCGCGCTGTTCGGCCTGCTCTCCGACGGCACCTTGCTGGTCCACGCGGCCTATACGCTCGCCCGCGTGCTCTTGGGGTTTGCGTTCGCGGTCGCGATGGGTCTGCCGCTCGGGATCGCGATGGCGCGCAGCCGCGCCGTGGAGAATTTCGTGATGCCGCTCGCGAGCGCGCTGATGCCGATCCCGTCGCTCGCCTGGGTGCCGGTGTTCATCCTGTGGTTCGGCCTCGGCGATGCGGTGACGGTGGCGATCGTGTTCTACGCCGCGCTGTTTCCGATGCTGCTCAACACCTGGACCGGCGTGCGCGCGGTCAATCCACTGTGGCTGCGCGCCGCCCAGGCGATGGGCGCCGGCGAGCGCGCGCTGTTCTGGAAGGTGATCATCCCCGGCGCCTCGCCGCTGATCATCACCGGCCTGCGCCAGGCCTTCATTCGGTCGTGGATCGCGGTGGTCGGCGCCGAGATGCTCGCGGCGTCCGACTGGGGGCTTGGCTGGATCATCTTCGACGCCAAGGAGTTCCTCAATGCCGACGTCATGCTGGCCTCGCTCGCCGTGATCGGCGCCATCGGCTACGTATTCGAGCGGTTCGTGTTCGGTTCGCTGGAGCGCTTCACCGTGCTCCGCTGGGGCATGGTGCGGGCGGCAAAAACATGACTCGGCACGGATAGAAACGAATGCTTCCCATCGAAGTGCACGACGTTTCGCTCGTCTACGACACGCCGGGCGGTCCGGTCCATGCCGTGGAGGCGGCGAACTTCCGCCTCGCCGCGTCGGAGTTCCTGTGCATCGTCGGCCCTTCCGGGTGCGGCAAGTCGACGCTGCTCAACATCATTGCGGGGTTTCTCACGCCGACCGCGGGCGAAATCCGCATCGGCGGCAAGCCGGTGACGGGGCGCGGCATGGACCGCGGCGTCGTGTTCCAGGACTTCGCGCAACTCTTCCCGTGGCGCACCGCGCTCGGCAACGTCGCGTTCGGCCTCGAGATGAAGGGGGTCGGCAAGGCCGAGCGCGAACGCATCGCGCGCGAGCAACTCGCCCTCGTCAAGCTCGAGAAATTCGCCGACGCCTATCCGCATCATCTCTCCGGGGGCATGCAGCAGCGCGTCGCCATCGCTCGCGCGCTCGCCTACAACCCCGCCGTGCTCCTGATGGATGAGCCGTTCGCCGCTCTCGACGCGATGACCCGGGACGCGATGCAGAGCCTGCTCGCCGAGGTGTGGCGCGAGACGAGGAAGACCATCGTCTACGTGACCCACAACGTCGCCGAGGCCGTCTATCTCGCCGACCGCGTGCTGGTGATGACCCCGCATCCCGGGCGCGTGAAATGCGAAGTCGCGATCCCGCTGCCGCGCCCGCGCGATGCGCTCAGCATCGCATTCCTCGAATACCAGAAGGACCTGCTGCGACATCTGGGCGGTAGGCACGGTGGCGACGACGAGACTAACGCAGGTTAGATTTCACTGACAAAGCCAGTGCAGGGAGGAAACGATGCCCGTCCGTTCCGCCGGATTGACCCGCCGCGAAACCCTCGCCGTCGCCGGTGCCACCCTAGCCGGCGCCGTGCTCCCGCACCCGGCGCAGGCCGCGGCCACCATCCGTCAGGGCTATCAGACCAACATCTGGGGCATGCCGACGTATTACCTGATGCGCTCGGGCCTTCTCGAAAAGCACGGCATCAAGTTCGAGGAATTCCCCGTGCCCTCCGGCAATCTCACCATGCAGCAGATGGTAGCGCGGCAGGTCGATCTCGGCACCTATGCGGGCCAGTCGATGATCCTCGGCGCCGACAAGGGCGGGCTCGTCGCTATCGCCCAGATCGAGCTCGTCGGCCGCACCACTCAGGTCATGGTGCGCAAGGACCTCGGCATTACGACCATCGAGCAGCTTGCGCGGCAAGAAGGTCGCAAACCAGACCGGCTCCTCGATCGGCAACGTGTTCGTCGACACCATCGCCCCACAGCACGGCCTCAAGAAGGGCGACTACCAGGAAGTCCGCATGGACGTGAACAACATGGTGGCGGCACTCGCTGCGAAGACCGTCGATGCCATGGTCAATGTCGAGCCCTATAACGCGATAGCTGCGGCTGACGGCATCGCGACCGAGATCATGGATTTCTCCTCCGTCGACAAGATGCCGCTCTTCATGGCGGCGACGCCGGACTTCGTGCAGAAGAACCCGGAGGAGATCGTCGCCTATTGCAAGGCCTGGCTCGAAGCGGGGCGCGACTTCAAGGAGAATCCGGGGAAAGTGACCGACGTCATCTACGGCTTCTACGCCGACAAGGGCTACACCATGTCGCGCGATACGTTTGCCAAGGCGCTCGCCCGCGTCGACGTCAATCCCGGCTTCCCCGAAGACCTCAAGCCCTACATGCAGGACCAGGCCCAGATCCTCCAACGCGAGCGCAAGATTTCGGCGATCCCCGATTGGAGCAAGGCACTGCGCCCGGATTTCATGGCGAAGGCGCGCATGGGGGCGTGACGAGGTTGAGACTATGCTAGAATCGGGTCTAGCCGGCAGCCGCGGTGCGCCGGCATAGACAGGAGGATACCGCTGTGAAGCGGGACGATATCCTTGCCGTTTTGCGGGCGCACGAATCGGAACTGCGGGCCGCTGGTGTGGCGGGCCTTTCGCTGGTCGGTTCTGCGGCGCGCGCTGACGCCGACGTGACGTCTGATCTCGACCTTCTGGTGCGGTTGGAAGACGATCCGGCGCGCAACGGCTTCGCGTATTTCGGTTTCATCGATCGCCTCGCGCGTCGCCTCGAAGCGATCGTGCACCGTCCTGTCGACGTGATCGCCGAGCCCGTGCGCAAACCGGGCCTGCGCCGCGAGATCGAAAGGGACCGCGTCGTTGCCTTCTGACAAGCCGCTGGTACGGCTCAGCGACATCCTCGAAAATGTCGACCGAATCCGCCGCTACACCGAGGGCTATGACTTCGAACGTTTCGCGGGCGACTCCCGGTGCCAGGACGCGGTCGAACGCTGCCTGCTACGCATCTCGGAAGCCGCGAGGAAGCTTGCCGGCTTTCTCGATGAAATTGCGCCGGGACAACCCTGGCCCGACGTGCGTGCGGTCGGAAATGTCCTGCGGCATGAATACGACGCCGTCGATCCCGCGGTGATCTGGCAAATCGTCGAGAAAGACCTTGTGCCCCTGCGCCGAGCCGTGGAAAAAGCCATCCGCGATCTCGGCGACGGGAGCGCGAAACCCGACCTGGAATAGGGCAGGCGATCTGCAGCCCTCGCATACGGAGAAATCGATGTCTGGATCTGCCAGCCCCCTGAACAAGAGCGCGTCGGAGAGCGTGTGCTGGAACTTCAAGCTCATCGCGCACCACGAGCTCGACGGCTTCGGTGGCATGGGCGAGGGCATGGCGGTGCAGGTCGCGAAAGACGGCCGCCGCATCATCTGGCTTGCGCATGAGAGCGCGCCGAAGAATTTCACCGCGGTCGACGTATCAGATCCGCGCAAGCCGAAGGTCGTGGTGCAGACCGACCTGCCGGAAAGCTTCATGCGCTCGAACTCGCTCGAGCTCTCGGGCGATATCATGGCGGTCGCCTACCAGACCCAGAAAGCGGGGCAGAAGCCGGCGGGCTTCGAGCTGTTCGACGTCTCGGTGCCGGAGAAGCCGCGCTCCATCGCCTATGTCGATGCCTCCGGGCCGACCTCGCGCGGCGTCCATCAGCTGTGGTTCTGCGACGGTGAGTTCGTCCACATGGCGGCGGGCGCGCCGGACTTCACGCCGACCAATCCGCAGGACGACCAGTGCTACCGCATCTTCGACGTGCGCAACCCGTCGAAGCCCGTCGAGGCTGGCCGCTGGTGGCTGCCCGGCACGCGCCAGGGCGACAACGTGCCGCCCCCGGCTCGCCACCAGGCGCCGCTGCTCGACCGCGGCTTCCGCGCCCACAACACCAATGTCTATCCGGAGCGCCCCGACCGCTGCTATCTCGCCTATCTCGACGCCGGCATGTTCGTGATGGACATCTCCGACAAGGCGAACCCGAAGCCGATCTGCCAGTGGGACAACTCGCCGCCCTACACCGGATTTACCCACACCGTGGTGCCGATGTTCGAGCGCAATCTCCTCATCGTCACCGACGAGTCGACGACCGACGCCGCGACCGACTGGCCGAAGCTCATCTGGATCCTCGACGCCCGCGACGAGGCGCATCCGGTGCCGATCTCGACCTGCCCAATGCCGCCGGTCGACGCCTTCAAGAGCCGCGGCGGCCGCTTCGGCGCCCATAACATCCACGAGAACACGCCCTCGCCCTACGCCTGGCACTCCGAGGACATTGTCATCGGCACCTTCTTCAACGGCGGCTTGCGCGCCTACGACATCACCAATCCCTACCAGCCGAAGGAAGTCGCGACCTTCGTGCCGCCGGCGCCGGCGATGTCGCCGGTCAACTCGATCCAGCTCAACGACTGCTTCGTCGACGAGCGCAAGATCGTCTACACCGTCGATCGCTTCTCCGGCGGCCTCTACATTCTCGAGATGGATTTCTGAGGCGCGCGCGCAGCACAAAAGCCCAGCACATGCGTCATCACCGGGCTTGTCCCGGTGACCCCGATTATCAGAGCGCGGCGTCTTAACGTTCATCTGCGCCATCGCGATTGCGCCGTGCCATATTGAGCGGGGTGGCCGGGACAAGCCCGGCCATGACGACGATTGGGTGGCGCGTACGCCCCTGGTCACACGAAGAGCCGCACCGATGCTCGAACTCTTCCCCTCCTCGACTGCCGGCCCGTTCGGGCGCCGGGCGAAGCGCGAGCGCGGCGCGCGGATTCCGGTCACCGTCGTGACCGGTTTCCTCGGCGCGGGAAAGACCACGCTGGTGCGCCGTTTCCTGGCGACGCCGCAGGGCGCCGGCACCGCTGTCATCGTCAATGAGTTCGGCGAGACTGGCATCGACGATGCCCTGCTGCGCTCATCGAGCGACAACATCGCGCTGCTCGGTAACGGCTGCCTGTGCTGCAACGTGCGCTCCGACCTGCAGGTGACGCTACACCGGCTCGTCGCCGATCGCGAGCGCGGCGTCATCCCGCATTTCTCGCGTATCGTCATCGAGACCAGCGGGCTCGCCGACCCGTCGCCGATCCTGACGACCTTCGCGACCGATCGCGCGCTCGGCGCTGAATTTCACATCGAGGCGGTCATCACCGTGATCGCCGCGCAAACGGGCATCGACACCGTTGCCGCGTTCGCCGAGGCGCGCCGGCAGGTGATCCTTGCCGACCGCATCGTCATCTCCAAGGCCGACATCGCCGATGACGAGGCGCCGGCCAAACTCGCCGCGCGGCTGCGCGAACTCAATCCGCGTGCCGACATCATCGAAGCGGTGCAGGGCGATCTCGATCCCGCCTGGATTCTCGCAGAGGGGCAGGGGGCAACAGGCTTCGTCGCGACCGAGGCGGGCCACACCGACGGCATCGCGAGCTTCACCATCATCGAGACAGAGCCGATCGCCTGGGCGCCGTTCGCCTGCGCGATGGAAGCGCTGATCGCCCTGCGCGGGCCCGACCTGTTGCGGGCAAAGGGCGTGCTCAACGTCGCGGGCTGCCGCGGTCCTGTCGTGGTGCAGTTCGTGCAGCACCTCGCCCATCCCCCGGTCGAGCTCGACCGGTGGCCTGACGATACGCGGGGGAGCCGACTGGTGTTCATCGCCCGCAATCTCGGCGAGGCGGCCGTGAGGGATCTGTTCGCCGCTACGCGCGCCGTGGCGGTGCGTGAACGACTGTAATTCCCTTCGGGCCCTCGTCCTGAGGAGTGTCCGAAGGACGCGTCTCGAAGGACGGCCACAGGCCGCGGCGTATAGGGCCATCCTTCGAGACGCCGCGCAGCGCGCGGCTCCTCAGGATGAGGTCCGAAAGGATTGGCCGCCTACACCTCTTCGCGCAATTGCGACACCGCATCAGCGAGCACCTCGCAGCCGAACACGATGTCGGCGTCCGAGGTGTTCTCGGTGATGTCGTGGCTGATGCCGCCGATCGAGGGAATGAACATCATCGCCGCCGGCATGTAGCGCGCGACGATCATGGCGTCATGGCCGGCGCCGCTCGGCAGCGAGACCGGCTGCTCGCCACGTCCGATCGCGGCCTTGGCGATCGCTGCGCCCAGTGCCTCGGTGAGCGGGGTAGGAGCGAGGCACGCCGTGCGCTCGATCTCGACCTCGACCGGCCCGCGATTGATCTCGGCGATGCGTGCATGCACCTGCGCCTCGAGGCGTTCCATCAGCTCGCCATCGATGTCGCGGAATTCGAGCAGCATCTCGCCTTCGCTCGGCACCACATTGGCCGCGCCGGGGCGGAAGATCATGTTGCCGACGTTCCACACCGTGTCCGGCTTGCCGAGCCGGCGCATGTCGGCATCGATCGTCGCGGCGAGCGCGATCAGGGTGGCGCCGGCGTCCTTGCGCATCGCCATCGGTGTCGTGCCGGCATGGTTCGCGGAACCGTGGCTGCGCGACGCGAAAGCGCCGGATGCCGACGAGGCCGGTGACGACGCCGATGCGCTTGCCGCCGGCTTCCATGCGCGGGCCTTGCTCGATGTGCGCTTCGAGATAGGCGGCCGCGCGGGCCGGGTCGAACCGGTGGGGTCCCGGCTCCGCGGCGAGCGTCGCGAGTGCTGCGGCGAGCGGGGCGCCGTCCTTCGATTTCGCGGCGGCGATGTCGGCATCGCCAAGATCGGCGAAGAAGCTGCGGCTGCCGAGGAACGGCATGTAGGTGCCCTCCTCGTCCTCGAACGAGATGACGTCGACGCCCACCGCATGCGGCTCGTTCGCCTCGATGGCGCTACGCGCGATTTCGAGCGCGTAGCCGACGCCCAGTGCGCCGTCGAGCCATCCGCCCTTGGGCACCGTGTCGGTGTGCGAGCCGATGAGGATCGCGCGGGCGGTGCGGCGATTGGTTCCGAGCACGTTGCCGATCCGGTCCATGGACGCGGTAAGGCCGGCGGCTTCGAGCTTGCCGACCAGCCAGCGCCGCGCCGTGATGTCTTCCGGCGACAAGGCGACCCGGTCCACGCCGGTCTTGTAGGCCCCGATGCTGGCCAGCTCCCGCAAATCGGCGAGCAGCCGTTTGCCGTTGATGCGTATCATTCCGAACCTCGCAATGCCCGCCTGCCAAAGCATGTTCGGGCTGCGAAGTCGATCCGACTTTCAACGCTGGCGTGGGGAAGCATCGGGCCGGCCGGGCGAAGCACAGGCGTGGAGGCAATGGCGAAGAACATGGGCGCTGTCTCTGATCTCTCGAGCTGTCCGCAAGCATCGGGCTTGACAAGGTCGGTAGCCTAATCTGCACGCATCATAGTAAATTTGTGGATTAACACGGTTTTAACCATGATCGTGGTCAGTAGATTAACCATAACACTGCGCCGTTTACCACTGATAAACCACGTTGTGATGAATGCTTCGTTTCCGGATATACTTACTTTTTCGGCAATCTCTATTTACCGATCGGTGGGAATTGTTCACCATACTGCACGGGTAGCCAGGTCCTGGAGCGCATCGTTCGGCTCCACGCGGCGACATGTAGAGAGTACGCCCGAATGTCCCTTCCCCATTCGCCCTGTGACCCCTTGTTTGTTTCCGCTTCCGCCTCCCGCGCTTGCGCGCGCGGGCTGGCGGTGGCGTTTGCCGCCGGCGTGGTCGTGCTCGCCGCCGGCGCCGATGCGAAGGCCGGCGCTCTCGGTGGCGGCTTGATCGAGCTTCTGTTCACCGGCAAGGCGCAGCCGATGCGCCAAGCCTCTCTTGCGCCTACGGTAGACCCTGAGATCCTGCGCTACGCGGAAGACCCGCGCTACCAGCGCCAGGTCGTCGACTATCACGGCCCGGAGAAGCCCGGCACCGTCATCATCAATACGCCCGAGCGCCTGCTCTACCTCATCGAGACGGACGGCAAGGCGATCCGCTACGGCATCGGCGTCGGCCGCCCGGGATTCACCTGGGCCGGCGTCAAGACTGTCACCATGAAGAAGGAATGGCCGGATTGGCGGCCGCCGGATGAGATGCTGCGTCGCAAGCCCGAGCTGCCGCATTTCATGCCGGGCGGACCGGAGAACCCTCTCGGCGCCCGCGCCCTCTATCTCGGCGACACCCTCTATCGCATCCACGGCTCCAACGAGCCGTGGACCATCGGCACCCAGGTGTCGTCGGGCTGCATCCGCATGCGCAACGAGGACGTGATCGATCTCTACAATCGCGTGCCCGTCGGCTCCAAGGTGATCGTGATCTGAGAGAACTGGGGCGAGCCGAAAGAGCTTCGCGCCGTCGATTTGCTCTGGGAGAGCAACATCCGGGGTCGTGATGGCCGGGTTCGCCCGGCCGTCACGACCTTAATTTCATGACGGCGAGCGCGCGTTACACGGTGTCCATGCCGCCGTCGTCGCTGTAGCTGGGCCGCTCGATGTCGCCGACCCTCGCATCGCCAAAGAAACTACCCGTCAAACGGTCTATCGCAACAAGGATGACGCAGTCGGCGCGAAGCGGCGCTGGCTTCCTGACGGAACGTGAGGTCCATGGATGCCGGAGTGTCTGCGGTGCCTGTCCGCCCGACAAAGGTCACCGTCAGTTGCCGAGTTTGAAGCCGATCCACAACCCGGCAAGCGCACCGATGCCGCTGAACAATACCGATGTGTAGGAGAACGCACCGGCATGCCATAGTTCGGGGATGAATCCGCCGATTGTGGAACCGATGAATACTCCGAGCCAAATAGACATGCCGGCAGGATAGCACGGGGCGCGGCGCGCCCCATCGCTCGCGCTACGCCGGCTTCTGGTGATGGCCGGGGTCCGCCCGGCCGTCACGACCTTGATCTCATGAAAGCGGGCGCGCGTTACGCCGTGTCCGTGCCGCCGTCGTCGCTGTAGTCGCCCGCGTCGTCGCTATAGTCGTCGGAGTTATCGTCCTCGGCGTCCTGCTGGGCATCCTGCTGCGCGTCCTGGCGGGCGAGCGGATCGTCATAGCCGGGCCGTCCGATGTCGCCGACACCTGCCTCGCGCGAGAGCTCGCCGCCGCCGCTGTTCGACCACGGCGAAGAGCCGCCGCCCCCAAAGCCGCTGCCGAACGTCTGATGGCTGCCGCCCGCGCTGAAGGCGTTGCGGATGCCGTTGAGCAGCATCGAACCGCCGATCACACCGGCTGCCGTGGCCGCGGCAGTGCCCAGGAACGACCCGCCGCCGCCCATCATCGGAGCGCCCATCGGCGGCCCGCCCTGCACGTACCCCGGCTGAGGCGGATAACCGGGTTGCGGTTGATATCCGGGCGGGGGAGGCGGAGGCGAGGGCGACGCGCCCCATGCACCGCTCGAGCCTTGGCCGCCGGGTTGGCCGCCGGTCCGCACCGTGGGAACGGAGCCGCGCGATTGTCCGGCGAAGACGCTGCGCATGCTGTCCAGAAAACCGCCACTCTGGGTCTGCGCGGGCCCGGGATTGACGGCGTGCTCCAGCTCCTCGATGCGGGTGTTGGCGCGCTTGAGCGCCTCCTCCTGGAGGAGGACCGTCTGCACCAGCGCGTAGACGGCGTTTGGTGCGCGCGCGAGCCCTTCGCGGATCGCACGCTCGGCGTCGGGATCGCGTTGCCCGCCCTCGAGCGACCCGAGGCGGTCGAACAAGTCGGCAACCATCTGTCGTTCCTGCGGAGTCATGTTCGTCTCCTCTGGCCGGAGCCTCCGGCGCGCTCTGATATGGGGAGCCTTGGTGACGCGGGTAGTGGGCGCGACAACGGGATTTGTTTGTGACGGCAGTGTGATGAACGGGAGTTCACTTCAAGTCCGGCCCGCCGGACAGCGTTACGCCACACAACGTCACGCCAGCGCAAACCCTCTTTCCGCCAGCAGTTTCGGAAACGCTTCACCGGCGAAGAAAGCATATTCCTGTTCGCGCATGTCGGTGAGATGGTCGAGGCGCTCGAGCTCCGCATCGACGAAGCCCGGATGGCACATGACGACACCTTCATCGGGCAGGCCGTCGAGGAACGAGGCGAACACGGCGTTGTAGTTCAAGCGGTGTCCGAAATTATAGGCACCAGCAAAGCCGGGATTGGTCGGCACGCCCAACGCGTGGGCGCGGCTCTTCATGCGGCGGCTGAGTACATCGAGCAGGTGCGCCTTGGCGTGGCTTCCGCGCTTGAGGAACGGCGATGTCCGCCCGCATTGCCTCACCCACGCCGCGGGCGCGCGCGCTTTCATCACCGCGAGCAGCGCGTCGCCGACTTGCGGCAGGAGATGCACGTGCTGGTGTCCGTCGATAAAATCGGGCAGCCGCCCGAACGCGCGGCGAAACGCTTCGATCTGGTGTTCCGCCTCGGCCGCCGCAGCGCGGCCATCGAGCGTGCGCGAAAGTCCGCGCGCCAGCATCTGTCGCAGCGGCAGGAAGCCTCCATCGGCGGTGGGACGAAAAGCGCTCAGCGGGCGGAACGGCGCGGTGAGAGTGAAATGCAGTCCGATTGCAGCCCGTCCCGCCGTGACATCGGTAAGCGCGTCGGCCTCGGCCTTCGCAAAGCTCGGCGTGCCGACCATCACGGAGGTGGCGTTGAGACGGCCACCCGCGATGAGATCGCGAATGGCGCGGTTCACTGCGGGAGAGATGCCGTAGTCGTCGGCGACGAGCCGCAGCCGGCGCAGCGTCATTCGGCGGCGTTCCTTGCCGCCTCCGCGGCAGCGGGGCGGTCGTCGGCTTCGGTTGCGCGCTTCACCGTGTGCTCGGCGACGAAGTAGACGGGGCGTCCCTTGAGTTCGGAGAGCACCTTGCCGATGTACTCGCCCATCACTCCGATCATCAGGAGCTGGACGCCGCCGATCACCATGACGCCGACGATGATCGAGGGATAGCCCGGCACCGTCTGCTCATAGACGAAGGTCTCGATCAGGATCCAGATGCCGAATACCAGCGCGCCCGCCGCCAGCATGATGCCGAGCAGGCTTGCGATGCGCAGCGGTGCGACCGAGAAAGAGGTCAGCCCCTCGACCGAGAGCCCGACCAGCGAGCCGAAGTTCCAGCTGGTGCGCCCGTGGGCGCGCTCGGCCGGCTGGTAGTCGACGCGGAACTGGCGAAAGCCGATCCAACTCGCGAGGCCCTTGAAGAAACGGTTGCGCTCGGGGAGTTGGCGCAGCGCGGCTGCAGCGCGCGGGGAGAGCAGGCGGAAATCTCCGGCGTCCTCCGGGATCGGCTGGCGCGAGCCCCAGTTGATGAGCGAGTAGAACGCCTTCACGCCGAGCCGCATCACGATCAACTCGTTCGCGCGATGCGCCTTCGCGGTGTACACGACGTCGTAGCCGTCATCGAGCCAATGGCCGATCAGCGTCTCGATCAGTGCCGGTGGATGCTGCCCGTCGGCATCCATGAACAGCACCGCGCCGAGGCGGGCGTGATCGAGCCCGGCCATGAGTGCGGCTTCCTTGCCGAAGTTGCGCGACAGCGAAACCACCTGGACGTCGATACCGTTCGCCGGCAGGGCGAGCGCATTGGCGAGCGAGGCGTCGCGGCTGCCGTCGTCGACATAGACGATCTCGCAGGCGAGGCCGCGCTCGGCGCGGAGCGCTGCGGCGACCTCGGCGAGGCGCGCATGCAGCGCCGCGAGGCCGGCCGCCTCGTTATAGACGGGGACGACGATCGAAAGGCCGCCTTCCGTGGTCGGAGGGCGGCGGCTTGCCCCGCTGCGTTGGTCAGATGTCATGGTCTTGCCGCATCCGTGCCCCGGTATCAGCAACATCATATCCTGAAACCGGTTCCGGCGCGCCAGCCGTACGGATCAAATCGAGCGGCGCTCCGAAAGGACCGGCGAAACGATCGGCCGGGAAAGGATCGAACGTGAACGGAACATCCACGCTCACCCGCCCCTTGCGCGCGGCTTCGCAGCGCAGCATCGGACGTGCTAAGCGAAAGCCCATGTTTCCGGTCGACATGATTCCGATTGAGTGGCTCCGCGCCACGTTCCCCCGCGCCACCGCTCTGGTCGAGCCGCATTTCCACGTGCTGCGCAAGGCAGTGTCGTTTGCATTGATCGGCGTCGTCAACGTTCTGATCGACACGACCGTATTCCTGCTCGCGTACTCCTATATCAGCGACTCGCCATGGGCGCTGCGTCCGCTCGACGCATTCGCCGACGGCTGCGGGTGCGTGACCCGCACCAGCATCGTGCTGATCGCCGCCAACATCATGTCGTGGCTGGTGGCGGTGTCGTGCTCCTACGTGATGAATTCGCACATCACGTTCGCTGCCGAATCCGGCCGGCGACTGCGCTGGAAGTCCTACGGCACCTTCGTCGCGTCGGGCGTGCTCGGCGCGATCGTCAGCACCACCGTGCTCGTCATCGCAGCGAAGTTCATGCCGGTGCTCGCGGCGAAGGGCGCCGCCATCCTCGCCGGCTTCGTGGTGAACTTCTCGATGTCGCATTTCGTGGTATTCCGGGTGCGGCGGCCGGCCCCCGAAGACGCAATGTAGGCCAACGGCCTTCGCTCTGATCGCAGCCAGTAGGGTGGGCAAAGGCGCGTACCGCCGTGCCCACGCGGTCGGATCGAACGGCTAGCTCGGACGTGGGCACACTTCGTTTTGCCCACCTTACGAGCCGTTCATTCTGCCGTCGCCGATGCGCGCCGTAAATGTTGCGCGCAGTGCGTGCATCGCGCGAAAATTCGGCTAAGATACCCGCATAACCAATAACCGCGACGACATCGCGGAATGCGCGCAGGCGCAGGGAGTGAAGCCGTACCGGGGAGGCATCGTCATGCATTATCGCGGGTTGATCGGGATCGTCATCGCGGCCGCGTTTGCTGCGCCGGTTTCTGCGCACGCGGCCGATGCTCCAAAATATCCCGACTGGAAGGGCGCATGGGCGCGCTTCATCGTTCCCGGGCTCGGCGGCCAGCCTTCGTTCGACCAGACGAAGCCTTGGGGCCTCGGGCAGCAGGCGCCGCTCACCGAGGAGTACAAGAAGGTCCTCGAAGCGAGCCTCGCCGACCAGGCGAATGGCGGCGAGGGCAATTTCTTCGACCATGCGGTGCGCTGCTATCCCGGCGGGATGCCGCTGATGATGATCGCGTTCCGGCCGCTGGAATTCGTCATCACCCCGCACACCACCTATGTGCTGATCGGGGGCGCCGAGCATTTCCGCCGCATCTTCACCGACGGACGCGACTGGCCGAAGGACCCCGAGCCGACCTACGCGGGCTATGCCCTCGGCAAATGGCTCGATACCGACGGCGATGGCGTCTACGATACGCTGGAGGTCGAGACCCGCGGCCCGTTCAAGGGGCCGCGCGCCTACGACGCGACCGGGCTGCCGCTCGCCTTCGACGGCGAGTCGATCTTCAAGGAACGCATCTATCGCGACAAGGCCGATCCGGAAATCATGCACGACCTCATCACCGTTACCGACCATGCGCTGACCCAGCCGTGGACGGTCGACAAGCGATACCGCCACGAGCCGAAGCACGTCTGGGACGAGGCTTATTGCACCGAGAACCCCTCGATGATGGCGCTCGGCAAGGAGAGCTATTTCCTCGACTTCGAAGGCAACCTGATGCCGGTCCGCAAGGGCCAGCCGCCGCCCGACCTACGCTATTTCAACAAGCAGACGCAGAAGTAGCGCGCGTTCGGAGTTGTTCGAGATCGGGTGATCACATTCCGGCGTCATCGCCGGGCTTGTCCCGGCGACCCCGATAACAAGGGCACAACCTTACCCCTAATTTAGGGAGGCACGGCCGTGCCATATGATCGGGGTGGCCGGGACAAGCCCGGCCATGACGGTTTGGTGTGACCGGCTATTCGGCGAGCGGCTCGCACTTGAACCCGTCGCCCCAGCGGGTGATCCGTCCCCATGACGGCGACGGGAAGTGCGTGCCGCAGCACACCGTGCCGGTGTCGCAATAGCGGGCGAGGAAATCCCGTCGCGTCACCCCCGCCTGCGCCTTGTCGACATCGAAGGCGACCGAAAGTTCGGGATATCGCGCCTGCAGTGGCGAATGGATGAGATCGCCGGGGATGACGCCGTCGGCGCCCTTTCGCCCGAAGGCGACGGCGACGTGGTGGGGCGTGTGTCCCGGCGTCGGCATGAGATGCACGAGATCGCCGAGCGCGTGATCGCTCGCCACGAGGTCGACCCGTTTCGCCTCGACGACCGGCAGCACGCTGTCGTTGAATTGCGCCACCTCGGCCTTGGCGTTCATCTCGGTCCAGTAGTCGAATTCCTGGGCGCCGAACACGTAGCGTGCATTCGGAAACGTCGGCACCCAGCGGCCGTTTTCGAGCCGCGTATTCCAGCCGACATGGTCGGGATGGAGATGGGTGCACAGCACGAAGTCGATGTCCTCGACGGAGAACCCCGCCGCCGCGAGGCGCGTCATGTAGACGTCGTCGGTCTTCATGTTCCACTTCGGCCGGGTCGGCCGGTGCTTGTCGTTGCCGATGCAGGTGTCCACCAGGATCACGTGGTGCGGCGTGCGCAACACATAGGACTGGAAGCAGAGGATCAGCCAGCCGTCCTTGTCGAGCACAGCCGGCTCCATCCATGAGCGGTTCTCGGCGAGCAGCTCCGGCGTCAGCTCCGGCAACATCTCGAGCGCCGGCATGAATGCATATTCCTGCTCGACAATGCGGTGGACCGTGATGTCGCCGATGCGGGTAACTTCAGCCATAGCGGATGTCCTGTGCTGCATGAAGCGCCATCATGACAAGCCGAGATGTCGCGGCAAACACAAATGAGCAGAAGCGGCGCCGCAGACGGACTCTCTCCTCGCTTGCGGGGAAGGTGGAGGTGGAGGAGGGGAGCGGGGCAGAGCAGAGCAGAGCGGCAGCCCCGCGTGGCCGCTCAGCAGGGGGACCCTTTCCCTCCCCATCTTCGGTCCGTCTTCGGGAGGGCAGCGCGGGGTTCTTTGTTCCTTGCTCGCTTCGCCCGCGGACCCACCCGACCTCGCTATCGCCCGGCGACCCTCCCCGAAGCGGGAGGGACAAATTGCTCACTTCGCCAGCGCGAGCTTCTCCCGGAACCGGACGATCTGGCGCACGCCGCCGCCGTCGACGACCTCGATGTTGACGAGCGCGCCGGCCTGCTCCTCGGCATAGATTTCGCGCGGCTTGGCGATCATGTGGTCGAGGTTCTCGAGCGCGATCTCGAGCATGTCCGCGCGCGGCTCGTAGGTGATGCCGTAGAGCGGCAGCCACTCCGCCTCGATCTGGTCGCCGAGAGCGAGCGACATCACCTCGATCTCCGCCTCGGCATCCTCGAGGTGCTTGGTGACGCGGTCGAAGAAGGACTTCCACTCCCCCTTGTCGAGCTTTCTGGTCGGCATGCGAAATCTCCCATGCGGCGCCGTCGCCGCCTCGCCCTTATATGGGTGCCGGGCGGACGCAATGCCCCCGCGGCGCCGGGCGCCACAATATGTGCGAAGGGGGATGACGGCCAAGAGACAGATGGCCTGGACAGCGCGGACGGGCATTCCCGAGGCAGACAAGCGCCCGAGACAGAAACTGGAGATGGAGATGGCAGGCGCCCCTACCGACGTCCTCATCGTGGTCGACGTGCAGACCGACTTCTGCCCCGGCGGCCGGCTCGCCGTGCCGGGCGGCGACGAGGTGGTGATGCCGATCAACCGGATCGCTGCGGGATTCGCCCATGTCGTGCTCACGCAGGACTGGCACCCGGCGGCCCACCACTCCTTCGCGAGCTCGCATCCCGGCCGGGCGCCGTTCGACACCGTCACCGCCGCCTACGGCCCGCAGGTGCTGTGGCCGGACCATTGCGTACAGGGGAGCCTCGGCGCCGCCTTCCACCCCGCGCTCGACGTGCCCCATGCCGCGCTGGTGCTGCGCAAGGGCTTCCGTCGCGAGATCGACTCCTATTCGGCCTTCTACGAGAACGACCGCACCACTCCGACGGGGCTCGCCGGGTATCTGCGCGAGCGCGGCTTGGCGAGGGTCTTTCTGGCCGGCCTGGCCTTCGATTTCTGCGTGCGCTACTCGGCCGAGGACGCGCGCCGCCTCGGCTTCGAGGCGATCGTCATCGAGGACGCTTGCCGGGGGATCGACCTCGACGGCTCGGTGGCGGCGACGCGGGCGAGCTTTGCGGAGCGCGGGGTGGTGTGTGTGGGGGCGGGGGAAGTGGGGTAGGGACCGCGGGTCACCTCGGCGGCTTGATCGAGGGAGCCTCGCAGATTACCGCGATCTCCTTGTAGTTGGCTTCCTCTTCGGCGGACTCTGATGACCGCAAGGCGATGAATTTGCCGTCCCGCTCTTCGACGATTTCCGTCAGGTCGTCGCTCTCGTAAGGAGACATGTGACGGGCGCCGCAGTTCGGGCAGTCGTCGTCGCATGCCGAAGACCACTCGTCTCTCCATTCGTGCTCGCAGCGCTCGCATGTGTAGTAATTGCGAAACCAAGCCATTAGTGGTTCCTCGGTTTTTTGCCCGCGTTGCAACAAAAGGTTGTAATCCGCACTAGAAGATTTTTTAGTGAAAGTCGAATACTTTGAATCTCCATGAAGCTTGGTTTCGAAGAAGAACAATCATCGTACATCAGCCCTTCTCAGAGCGCGCGGGCCTGGACCGAGCATTGGGTTCGCCGAGAGGTGTATTGTCCGAATTGTGGCAACTCGGGCGTCAGCAAGTTCGCCAATAACCAGCCTGTCGCGGACTTTTTCTGCGCATCGTGCAATGAAGAATATGAGCTCAAGAGCCAAAAAGACAAATTCGGCGCTAAGGTGCTCGACGGAGCATTCGGCGCCATGTGTAGCCGCCTTGCTGCGAGCAATAATCCAAATCTGATGTTGTTAAACTATGATCGGAAGAAGCTCGAGGTAACCGACCTCTTTGTGGTGCCAAAGCAATTCTTTGTTCGCGAGATTATCGAGGAGAGAAGACCGCTGGCGCCGACAGCCCGGCGCGCGGGATGGGTCGGTTGCAACATTCTGCTTAATCAAATCCCTGCATTAGGAAAAATCTTTCTCGTGCAAAATGGAACTCTTCAGCCGAAGGAGCTGGTGCTCAGTCAGTGGCAGAGAACTCTGTTCCTTCGAGACGAAGGTATCGAAGCGCGCGGTTGGCTGATCGAAGTCATGAAGTGCGTCGAAAACATTGGAAAGCGCGAATTTCGACTTGAAGATGTGTACGCCTTCGAGGCCGCATTGGGCAGCCTTTATCCAGAGAACAGACACGTTAAGCAAAAGATTCGGCAGCAGCTCCAAGTCCTCCGTGATCGCGGATATCTCGACTTTGTGTCCCGCGGGTATTACAGGCTGCGGCCCCAGGGGTAGACCGCCCACGGCTTCCACGGTCGCGGTCGGGCTATGACGGTGGGTGAGCCTGAGCGCTTACAAGCGGCAACGGGCCTCAGGCGATTGTCCGACCCGTCGCCCGCATCGCTCCCCTGCGGCTTTTCGGCTTGACCCCCGGCCTAATTCGGCCTATTTAATTGCGACGCAACATTCTGCCGAACAGGGCTATCCATGCGCAATTTTGTTATCGTACTTAGGAGGCGCATCGCCGGGGGCGGGTAACCGTCCACGAATGAGGCGATGCGCGCACAGGGGCCTTCGGGGCCCTTTTTTAATGCCCGCGACGGACCCCAACTGGATCGCAGCACCACCGCAAGTCCGCCGAAAACCGCAACAAGCCAAGCGAAAGACCGGAGCCAGTCATGGCGACAACCAAGACCAAGCCGAAGGAGACGGCCAAAGCCTCCCCCTCATCACCCGCGGCGCGCGGCGCCCGGGTGCAGATGTCCGGGGCCGAGATGGTGATTCAGGCGCTCGCCGATCAGGGCGTCGAGCACGTCTTCGGCTATCCCGGCGGCGCGGTGCTGCCGATCTATGACGCGCTGTTCCACCAGGAGAAGGTGCGCCACATTCTGGTGCGCCATGAGCAGGGCGCTGTGCATGCGGCGGAAGGCTATGCCCGCTCGACCGGCAAGGTCGGCTGCGTCCTCGTCACCTCCGGCCCCGGCGCCACCAATGCGGTGACGGGCCTGACCGATGCGCTGTGCGATTCCATTCCGCTGGTCTGCATCACCGGCCAGGTGCCGACGCATCTCATCGGCAACGACGCTTTCCAGGAATGCGACACCGTCGGCATCACCCGGCCCTGCACCAAGTACAATTACCTGGTGAAGGATGTCGCCGATCTGCCGCGGGTGCTGCACGAGGCGTTCTACGTCGCGGCGAGCGGCCGGCCCGGACCCGTGGTGGTCGATATCCCCAAGGACATCCAGTTCGCGCTCGGCGACTACTTCAAGCCGAACGAGTTCCAGCATAAGGGATACCGGCCGAAGCTCGATGGCGATGCGGAGAAGATCAAGGCCGCGGTCGAGTTGATGCGCGGCGCCAAGCGCGCGCTGTTCTACACCGGCGGCGGCGTCATCAATTCCGGGCCGCGCGCGACCGCGCTGCTGCGCGAGCTCGCGCGGGCCACGGGTTTCCCGGTCACCTCGACCTTGATGGGCCTCGGCGCCATGCCGGCGACCGATCCGCAGTGGCTCGGCATGCTCGGCATGCACGGCACCTACGAGGCGAACCTTGCGATGCACGGCTGCGACGTGATGGTCTGCGTCGGGGCGCGGTTCGACGATCGCATCACCGGCCGGCTCGACGCGTTCTCGCCGGGCTCGAAGAAGATCCACATCGACATCGACCCAAGCTCGATCAACAAGAACGTCAAGGTCGACATCCCGATCATCGGCGACTGCGCCCATGTGCTCGAGGATATGCTCGAGGCGTGGCGCGCCGGCGCCGCGTCGGATCAGGCCGCGAAGCAGGCGTGGTGGGAGCAGATCGAGCGCTGGCGGGCGAGGAAGAGCCTCGCCTACCGGACGTCACCCGACGTGATCAAGCCGCAATACGCGATCCAGCGGCTCCATGAGCTCACCCGCGACCGCGATGTCTACATCACGACGGAAGTCGGCCAGCACCAGATGTGGGCGGCGCAGTTCTTCGGCTTCACCGAGCCGAACCGCTGGATGACCTCGGGCGGCCTCGGCACCATGGGCTACGGCCTGCCGGCGGCGGTCGGCGTGCAGCTCGCGCACCCGAAGTCGCTTGTCATCGACATCGCCGGCGAAGCCTCGGTGCTGATGAACATGCAGGAGATGTCGACGGCGGTGCAGCACCGGCTGCCGATCAAGATTTTCATCATCAACAACCAGTACATGGGCATGGTGCGCCAGTGGCAGGAGCTGCTCCACGGCGGCCGCTATTCGGAGAGCTACACCGCGGCGCTGCCGGACTTCGTCAAGCTCGCCGAGGCCTATCACGCGGTCGGCATCCGCTGCACCAAGCCCGACGAGCTCGACGCCAAGATCATGGAGATGATCAACGTCGATAGGCCGGTGATCTTCGACTGCGTGGTCGACGAGAACGAGAACTGCTTCCCGATGATCCCGTCCGGCCGCGCCCACAACGAGATGCTCCTCGGCGATGCCGCCGAGTCCATCGAGGACGCGATCACCGAGGAAGGCAAGATGATGGTGTGAGGGCGCGCCGGCTTTTGCCGCAGCGTCTTCTCCCCCGCCGGCGTACTCCCTCCCCCTGAAAGGGGGAGGGTCGGGGAGGGGGTCGCGGGCGGCACGTGCCGGCTGAGTCAGCACCTTCCAGGAGTCAGCAGACCCCCACCCCACCCTCCCCCTTTCAGGGGGAGGGAGAAGAAAGCCCGCGCAAGCGGGGAGGGAGATCAAAGCGCCGTCGCGCGAGTTTGAATGAGTTTTCCCTATGCATCCTCCTGAACCCATCGAGACCCATACTCTCGCCGTACTGGTCGACAACGAGCCGGGCGTGCTGGCGCGGGTGATCGGGCTGTTCTCCGGCCGCGGCTACAACATCGAGAGTCTCACCGTCTCGGAGACCGAGCACGAGAGGCATCTCTCGCGCATCACCATCGTCACCCGCGGCACGCCAATGGTGATCGAGCAGATCAAGAACCAGCTCGACCGCCTGGTGCCGGTGCATCGCGTCGTCGACATGAGCCTCGCCGGGCGCGCCATCGAACGCGAGCTCGCCATGGTCAAGGTGCGCGGCAAGGGCGACAACCGGGTCGAGGCGCTGCGCCTCGCCGATGCGTTTCGTGCGCGCGTGATCGACGCCACCACCGAAAGCTTCGTGTTCGAGATCACCGGCGGCACCGCGAAGATCGACCAGTTCGTCGCGCTGATGCTGCCGCTCGGCCTCATCGAGGTGTCGCGCACCGGCATCGTCGCCATCAGCCGCGGCGCAGAGGGGATGTGAGGAGACGGCGGTTTGACGGCCGTACGGTAATGCCGTACAAGCCCTCATGAAGATCGGCAAGTTCCGGCACAGGGGCCTCAGGCGCCTTTATGAGTCGTCCGACACACGCGGAGTTCGTGCCGATCTCGCCTCGAAGCTGAAAGCCATACTGTATGCCATCGAGCAGGCCGATCGCATCGAACAGGTTGCCAAGTTTCCCGGGTGGCGGCTGCATCAGCTCAAAGGGCAACGGCGCGATGAATGGAGCTTATGGGTCTCCGGGAACTATCGGCTCACCTTTCGCTTGGACGGCGGGAATGTAGAGGACCTCGATCTCGAGGATTATCACTGAGGAACGCGGTATGACGATGAAGACTCCTCCTCACGTCGGAAAAGTGATTTGGCACGGCATCCTCGAGCCGCTCGATCTTTCCGTCACCAAGGCCGCATCCATTCTTGGCGTGCGGCGCGCGACTTTGTCCGATCTTGTGAACGGCAAGGCGGCGTTGACGGCGGAGATGGCATTGCGCATCCACAAGGCGTTCGGGCCGGATGTCGATCATCTGCTGCGGATGCAGGTCGCTTATGATGTCGCCCAGGTGCGCAAGCGGGCAAAGGGTATCAAGGTCAAGCGTTACGTGGCCAAGGCGGCGTGACGCGAGCCGGTGCGGCCTTGTCCTAGACGATGAATGAAACTACAAGCACGGCCATTGCGGCTGCCGCACAGGCTCTAAGAACCAACAGAGGTAAGTTATGCGCGTATATTACGACCGCGACGCCGACCTGAACCTGATCAAAGGCAAGAAGGTCGCCGTCGTCGGCTACGGCAGCCAGGGCCACGCCCATGCGCTGAACCTGCGCGACTCCGGCGTCAAGGAGGTCGCAGTGGCGCTGCGTAAGGGCTCGGGATCGGCGAAGAAAGCCGAGGGCGAGAAGTTCAAGGTGTTCGACGTCGCCGAGGCCGCCAAATGGGCCGACGTAATGATGATGCTCACGCCCGACGAATTGCAGGGCGACATCTACCGCGACCACCTCCATGCCAACATGAAGGACGGCGCGGCCCTGATGTTCGCCCACGGCCTCAACGTGCATTTCAATCTGATCGAGCCCCGCGGCGATCTCGACGTGCTGATGATCGCGCCCAAGGGCCCCGGCCACACCGTGCGCTCCGAATATCAGCGCGGCGCCGGCGTGCCGTGCCTCGTCGCGATCTACCGCGACGCCTCCGGCAACGCCCACGACCTCGGCCTCTCCTATGCCTCGGCGATCGGCGGCGGCCGTGCCGGCATCATCGAGACGACGTTCAAGGAAGAGTGCGAGACCGACCTGTTCGGCGAGCAGTCGGTGCTGTGCGGCGGCCTCGTCGAATTGATGAAGGCGGGCTACGAGACGCTGGTCGAGGCCGGCTACGCGCCGGAGATGGCGTACTTCGAGTGCGTCCACGAGGTGAAGCTCATCGTCGACCTCATCTACGAGGGCGGCATCGCCAACATGAACTATTCGATCTCCAATACCGCGGAATACGGCGAATATGTCTCCGGCCCGCGCGTGGTGACGCCGGAAACCAAAGCCGAGATGAAGCGGATTCTCGGCGACATCCAGTCCGGCCGCTTCGTCAAGGATTGGATGCTGGAGAACCGGGTCAACCAGACCTCGTTCAAGGCGACGCGCGCGAAGCTCGCCGAGCACCCGATCGAGCATGTCGGCGCAAAGCTGCGCGAGATGATGCCGTGGATCAAGGAGCGGGCGCTGGTCGACAAGTCGCGGAATTAATCACACGCCGCAGCGCGTAGGGTGGGCAAAGCCAACGGGTCCGGCCTTCGGCCGGCCCGATGACAGGCTCCGCGTGCCCACGCTGTCGGCGATGACATTGCTTAACGCACTCGCCGTTTCGGCCGCGAGGCTGCACCGCGTGGGCACGGCGCGAAGGCGCGCCGTGCCCACCCTACTTTCATGCCCCGCGCTACTTTTTCACGCTTGATCATCTGATCGATGAACAGGTCGGGGCCGGTGCCGAGCCGCGCGCCGTTAAATCCCCCATCGCCTTTGGCGCCGGCGAACCGGCCCTTGCCGCCGATGACCGTGATCATGCCCCTGAAGATCGTGCGGTTGCCGTCGACGGTGGCGGTGCCGGCGGTCGTGTACCAGAGCACGGAGCCGTCATCGAAGGTCAGATTGATGTAGCCCGTGTTGGTGCCGTTGCCTTTGGTGTAGTCGGTTTGCGCAACGAGGTAGGTCGTTGCCGTCGACCCGTCCTGGAACGAGGCGATGCCCGAGGCGCGGACCAGGCTCAGCACATGCCCGTCGACATCTCCGACATCCTGCGACTGCGCCGAGGTCACGTGCACCACGGCACGAAACTCGAGGTCCTCGGCGTGGGCCGGGCGCATCGTGGCGGCGCCGATGGAGCCGACGAGTGCCAGGATTGCGAGAAGCACGGTGATCGCTTTCGGCATGATCGGTTCTCCTTCGATTCCGCGGCGCCGCCTTCCTTCCCGCCGGCAAGCGGCCGCGCTTCGCAAGCAAAAATGCTCATGGCGCGGCGGCGTTCCAATTCCGGTGCAGTTCCGCCGCTCATGAAAAAAAGCCGGCGGACGGGATCACCCGTGCCGCCGGCCTTCAGGCTAAAGTCACTTCAAAGTGCGGTCACGACCGGCTGAACGAGTGGTAGACCTGCTTCGTGAAGTTCTCGGCCGCCTTGTCGTCGTCGGCCCAGGTCTTGTCGAGGTCGGCGAGCGGCTTCGCGGCGACCACCTGCTCCTCGGTCTTGCCTTCCTTGACAAGCTTCTCGATCCGCTCCCGGGCGGTCTTCACCATCGCATTGTAGTCGGCGACGCTCTGCTTGTTGGCGAGCGGGCCGTGGCCGACCACGACCTTCGTCTGGTCGTTGGCGAGCGCGAGCCAGTCGTTGCTCGCACGGACCATGCCGCGGATGTCGCCGCCATTGGCCCAGTCGACCTGCTGATAGCGGTGGCGGTTGTTCATCACGTCGCCGGTGGCGATGACGTTGGCGTCGGGGAAATACACCCAGGTGTCGCCGTCGGTGTGGGCGTTATTGACGTGGTGGAGTATCGCCTTGCGGCCGCCGACCTCGATCGTCTTTTCGCCGCCGCTGTAGGTCTCCTTCGGCACGCCGCCCGCAGGTGCAGGCGGCTGGGCCTGACCGGTGGTGCCGTTCTTGTTGCCGCCCGCGGCGAGGCGGAGCCGGATGTTGTCCTGGGAGATGACGGTCGCGCCGTCCTTCTGGAAGTTGGCGTTGCCGCCGGTGTGGTCGCCGTGGAAATGCGTGTTGACGATGTACTTGATCGGCAGCGGCGAGATCTCCTTGATCGCGGCCTTGATCTTGTCGGACAGCGGCGCGAACTGGGTATCCACCATGATGATGCCGTCAGTGCCCACGGCGACGGTGATGTTGCCGCCCTGGCCTTCGAGCATGTAGGTGTTGTGGCCGAGGTCGGTCTTCTTGATCTGCACCTTGTCCCAATCGACCTGCTGCTGCGCGTAGGCGCTCGTGGCAAAGGCGAGGCTCGCGCCGGCAAGCGTGGCCAAACCGATCCTGCTCATTGTGTTCCTCCTTGTTGTCGTTCCCGCCCGGCTAGGACGCGGGTGGCGGACACTAGCATGCGACGGGTCAAGTCGCCGCATCTTTTGCGGCCCGGCGACGCGGTGTAAGGTCCGCCGCGATCTGCCTATGGTGATGCCGGAGCTCCGTTCACTGCAGCCGGCAGACGCAGGCGGCGCCGCGCTTCGCCGGCGTCCGTTTCGGCCAAGAACATCCACGCTCGCCTGGGCGGCGCCGCAGGCGGGACGGAGGGGAGGACGAGAGATGTTTGCACGAGGTCTCGCAGCGGCCGTGGCGATGGCGGCTGTCGTCTCCATAGGCGCGCCGGCATCGGCGTTCGACGACGCCCAGTATCCCGATCTCAAGGGCCAATGGGTCGCCGTCCGCATCCCCGGAGTGACCGGTCAGCCCGCCTATGATCCGACCAAGCCTTGGGGTCACGGCCAGCAGGCGCCGCTGACGCCCGAGTATCAGAAGCGGCTGGAGGCGAGCCTCGCCGATCTGGCCCAGGGCGGGCAGGGCGGCTGGTCGACCGGCTCCTGCCTGCCGCCGGGGATGCCGGCGATGATGACGCTCTACCGGCCGATGGAAATCGTCGTGAAGCCGGAGACCACCTACATTCTGATCGACCACGCCATCAATTCCCATCGGCGCATCTTCACCGACGGACGCAGCTGGCCGACCGATGTCGAGCCGTCTTTCGACGGCTACTCGATCGGGAAATGGATCGATCCCGACAACGGCGGACACTTCAGCGTGCTCGAGGTCGAGACGCGCTTCATGAAAGGTCCCCGCTCCTTCGATCCGTCGGGGCTGCCGACCCACGACGACAACGAGACCGTCGTGTTCGAGCGCTTCTACCTCGACAAGGCGAACCCCGGCCTGCTGCACGACGACATGACAGTGATGGATCACGCGCTGACGCGGCCGTGGTCGGTATCGAAGACCTACCGCCGCAATGGCGGTGAGTTTCCGAACTGGCCGGAGGACAATTGCGGCGACAACAACGAGCTCGTGAAGATCGGCAACGAGAACTACTACAAGAGCGCAGACGGCCGCATCATGCCGACGCGCAAGGGTCAGCCGCCGCCGGACCTGCGCTATTTCAAGCTGCCGCCGAAGTGAGGGCGCCGTGGCAGCGCCGCCACACGGCGCTGCCAAAGGAAGCGGTCAGAAGTAGTAATTCAGGCCAGTGCGGATCAGGCTGTCGTGGATGTTCCGGTTCACCGTCAGGGTGCCGCCGGGAACGCCGAAGGCGCTCGTTTCCGTTCCGCCGCTCAAATACAGATATTCGAGACGGCCGGTCCAACGTCCGGAAACGCGGGTTTCGACACCGGCGCCGACGACCCATACCGGGCTGAAGTCATTCTGGTTGAGACCGCCGAACCCGCCCAGGTTGTAGTTCGCCCAATTGTGGATGTAGCCGCCACCGGCGGTGGCATAGAACAGCCAATCCTCGATTCCTGAGTATCCGGCCCGTCCCCGCAGGGTGGAGACGAAGTCGGTGCCATTGGCGATCTGAAGCCCGTACACCCACACGCCGTTTTGCTCGTGGCCATAATCGAGATCGCCCTCTACGCCGACGACGAGGGGTCCGAACTGCCAATTGTATCCGGCCTGGCCACCACCCACGAAACCGCGAATCGGGTCCGAGGTGGAGGAGAACAGGGTGGAAGGGCCGGCATTCACAAGCGGCCCCGACACGGAAAACGAGGTGTTGCCGACGCCACCACCGACATTGAGGCCGCCATAGAGGCCGCCCCAACTGAAATAGGCGCTGGGATAGAGGATCGGCGCGAGGTCCGCCGCGCGCGCAGAAAAAAGGCTTGTCGAACAAAGAGATACGACTAACGCCGACGCGAGGACGCTTCCGCCATAGCGGCACATTTTCATCACAACCCCCTGTCCCTCTTAACGAGGACAGCACACCCCGTTAACTATGGTAGCAGGATGAGGGCCAATTGACAAACTGTCTGATCCCAAACACCCCCGGGGCCATGCGCCCGGAGCGGGTCTATTCGCTTACCTTGATCCCCGCGCTGCGGATCACCGTCGCCCATTGCGGCGTCTCGGTCTTGATGACGTTGGCGAATTCCTCGGGCGTGTTGCCGATGAGATCGAGCCCGAGGGTACGCAGGCTCACCTGCACCTCCGGTAGCGCGAGGACGCGCACCGTCTCCCGATGGAGCTTGTCGATCACGGCCGGCGGCGTGCCGGCCGGCGCAAGCAGGCCGAACCACGGCACGGCGTCGAAGCCGGGGTAACCGGACTCCGCCATCGTCGGCATGTCGGGGACTGCTGCCGAGCGTTTATACGAGCTCACCGCGAAGGCCCGCAGCTTGCCCTCGCGCACCAGCGGCAATGCGTTCGAGATGTTGGCGAACGACATGGAGAGCCGGCCAGCCAGAAGGTCCGGCAGCACGGCGGTGGTTCCCCGATAGGCGACCGGCTGAATATCGACATGGGCCATGTATTTGAGAAGTTCGCCGCCGAGGTGCTGGGAGGTGCCGACCCCGGCGTGTCCGTAGGTGAGCTTGCCAGGCTGTGCAAGGGCAAGGGCGACGAGCTCCGGAAGGGTCTTGGCGGGGATGACGGGGGGAACGACCAAGAGGTTCGCCGCGACGAATACCTGGGTGATCGGGGCGAAATCCTTGAGCGGATCGTAGGGCAGCTTGTCGTACAGGCTTGGGCTGATCACCAGCGCCGAATTGCCGCCCATCAACAGCGTGTAGCCGTCGGGCGGCGACTTGGCGACCCGGTCAGTCGCGATGTTGCTGCCGGCGCCGCTGACGTTCTCGACGACCACCGCCTTGCCCCAGCTTTCAGTGAACTTGTCGGCGAGGAGTCGCGCGGTGATGTCGGGCGCCACGCCCGGGGGAAACCCGACGATGATCCTGATCGGCTGTTCCGGGTAGCTCGTCTGAGCGCGGGCGTCGCCGATCGCGGCGAGGGCGACACCGGCGAGAACGCAAAGCAAGGTCCTCATGCGATCACCTCTCCGGAGGAGGGCACCAGCATAGACGATGCGGCGATCAAACGAAGTCGGTATTGCGCAATACCGGGTGCGGCCTATCTTCGCCCTGCCTTGCGGTCGGCGGGGGGCCGGCGCGGGAATGCAGCGAATGGAGCGCGGCATGAAGCTCGGCATCATCGGCGTTGGTGCGGTCGGCGCGGCGACCGCCATGGCGACTGCCCTGCGGGCCCGCGCCCGCGACATCGTCCTGATCGACAAGGATCGCGCCCGCGCCAAGGCGGTCGCGATCGATATGCATTACGGCGTGCCGCTGTCGCCGCTGGTGAGCATCGCTGCCGGCGACTATGACGACCTCGCCGGCGCCGGCCTCGCGATCATCACCGCTGGAATCAACGAGAAGGCGGGCGGCGCCACCGACCGCAACGATCCGGCCGGCCGCCTGCGGCTCCTCGATACAAATGTGAAAGTGTTCGAGGACATCGTCCCGCGGCTCGTCAAGGTCGCGCCCGACGCGGTGATCCTGATCGCGACCAATCCGCCGGAGCCGCTCGTCGAGATCACGCGCCGACTCGCCGGCCATGACCGCGTCATGAGCACGAGCACCTATCTCGACACGCTGCGCTTTCGCGTCCACCTCGCCGAGCGGCTCGGTGTGAGCCCGTCTTGCGTCGAGGCGAACGTCGTCGGGGAGCACGGCACCTCGAGCGTCTTCCTATGGTCCTCGGCGCGGATCGGCGGCATGCCGGTCGACGATCTCCTCGCGCGCCACAACATCGCGATCGAAGCGTTCCGCCGCGACGTCGAACAGGACGTGCGTTTCGCCAACATCACCATCATCGAGGGGATCGGCGCGAGCCAGTACGGCATCGGCATGGTGGCGGGGCGTGTCGCCGAGGTAGTGCTGCGCGACGAGCGCGCGGTGTTTCCGGTCGGCTCCCACAATCCGCGCTACGGCATCACGTTGTCGCTGCCGAGCGTCGTCGGCCGCCAGGGCGTGATCGAGGTGCTGTGGCCCGACATGTCCGCCGACGAGCTCGATGGCCTGGAGCGGAGCGCTGAGACGCTGAAGAACGCCGTGCGCAAATATCTCACCTGACGTGCGGTCGTTGCCGGCGCGCGGCGGCCGTGCGAGAGTTCCACTGGTTTCGCCAACAAATACGCAAAAAAGGGAGGATTAGATGCGCAACAGGGGTCGCCATTGGCTCGCTGCGTCCGCGGCTCTCGTGTCTTTCGCGCTGGTTGGGCCCGCACTCGCCCAGGCGCCGGCACAGGCCCCGCCGGCGCCGCAGATCGCGCCGTCGCTGGTGCCCTCCTACACGGTCGACCTGATGACGACGGAAGGATCGGCGCTGTTCGGCGCTCAGTGGAAGACGATGGAAGCGAAGATCGTCGAAGCGCAGCCGATCCCCGACACCATGTCGGCTTACAAGACCGGCCAAGACATCTCGCCCCACGCCGGCGAAGCGGGCTTCGACAACTCTTCATGGCCGGTGATCGACGCCAAGGGACTGGCGGCACGGCGCGGCGCCGGCCGGGTGTCCTTCATCTGGTATCGCACCAAGCTCACGGTTCCGGCGAAGATCGGCGAATTCGATACCGCCGGCGCAAAGATGGTGTTCACCGCGTATGTGGACGATTATGCGGAGGTCTGGGTCAATGGGCAGATGCCGCGCCGCAGCGGCTATCCGAGCCCGGCGACCATCCAGGGCCTCAACATGCCGAACCGCGTCGTGCTCGCGGACTCCGTGAAGGCGGGCGACCAAATCCAGGTCGCGGTGTTCGGGATCAACGGGCCGATCTCGGTCGCGCCGACGAATTTCGTCTGGTTCCGCGAGGCGCGGATCGATTTCTACAAGTAGGGCGTTGCGAGTGACTCGCTGGGCCGCCGTCGCAGGGCTCGGCGAACGCCATGGGGGCGCGTCTCGGGATCGGGACGGCCGGGTACGCCTAAATGGCAGGCCCGGCCACGACGATTCTCCGCGGAATAGCTCGATAACAGCGGAACAATTCAATAAAAGCGGAACGGTTCAATAAAAGCGGAACAGTTCTATGCGAATGGAAGCGGCTTAGGAGAGGAGAATTCCAAACATGCGAGTCTTTGCCGTCGCGATCGCGTTCACCCTATGCTTCACTGGATTTTCGCTGGCCCAAGCTCCGTCTCGCGCGACGCATCCACATGCAGCGCGCACCTTGCCGAAACCGAGTCCCGCCGAGCTTCGCCGATGCGCACTGCCACATAAGATCTTGAGCACGGTTGCCAGAAGCGCTTGCGTGGGCCACACGAAGAAACATGGCTGACGCGTTCCCGGACGAATCGCGCTGGTCGCCTGCGGTGCCTCTGTGATCGTTCGCCCGCTCGTGCCCGGCGACCGCGCGCAATGGCAGCCGCTGTGGGAGGGCTATCTTGAATTCGTCGTCCGTGAAATATCCCGGAGCGCCTGAGCGGCAAGGACGATGGCAGAATTCCGAGTCTGGGGATTTGCCGGAATTGCGGGTCTTGGCGGGGGTTTTCTTGCAAATTCGTGTTGGGGATTCCCTCGAATCTGCGGCCGTGATTCTCTGCCCTGGACGCGCTGGCGGAGGGTTCGATGCGGCCACGGGAACGGCGGGAGAGCGGCGAGCAGGATCTGTTTCGCGCGCGGCTCGATCAGATCATCGACATGGAGCACGCGCTGGTGCGGCTGGCGCGGACGATCGACTGGGGGTTCCTGGAGACGACGTTCGGTGCCGTCTACGAGGCCGGTGCCGGCCGGCCGCCGTTGCCGACGCGACTGATGGCGGGGCTCGCCATCCTCAAGCACACCTACAACCTCAGCGACGAGGTGGTGTGCGAGCTATGGCTCGAAAATCCTTATTACCAGTACTTCTGCGGCGAGGAGTTCTTCCGGCACCGGCTGCCGTTCGACCGCTCCTCGATGACCCATTGGCGCAATCGCATGGGCGCCGAACGGCTGCAGGCGCTGTTGCAGGAAAGCCTGGCGGCGGCGACCAGGAGCGGAGCGATCAAGCCGGCCGACCTCGCCCGCGCCGTCGTCGACACCACTGTGCAGCCGAAGAACGTCACCTTCCCGACCGACGCCAAGCTCGTCAACCGGGCCCGCGAGAAGCTGGTGACGCTGGCCAAAAAGCTCGGCGTCGAGCTGCGCCAGTCCTATGCGCGGGTCGGCAAGCTCGCCCTCGTCAAGCACCAGCGCTACGCCCATGCCCGCCAGTTCGACCGCGCCAGAAAGGCCCTGCGCAAGCTCAAGACCTATCTCGGCCGCGTCATCCGCGACATTGCCCGCAAGATCGACGGCGCCCCCGCGCTGGAGACCGCGTTCGCCCGGCTGATGAGCCTGGCGCGGCGGGTGCGCGATCAGGAACGCGGCCAGCGCGGCCCCAAGGTCTACAGCCTGCACGCGCCCGAGGTCGAGTGCATCGGCAAGGGCAAACCGCACAAGCCCTACGAGTTCGGCGTCAAGGTGAGCGTCGCCACCACCCTGAAGCGCTGCAAGGGCGGCCAGTTCGTCACCCACGTCCAGGCGCTGCCGGGCAACCCCTACGACGGACATACCCTCGCCGGTGTCATCCCGGCGATCGAGGGGCTCCTCGGCAATACCATCGAGCGCGTTCACACCGATGCCGGTTACCGCGGCCACAACGCCCCGCCCGAATACAAGTTCAAAGTCTATACGGCCAAGCAGAAGCGCCGCGTCACACCCCACATCAAACGCGAGATGCGACGCCGCTCCGCCATCGAGCCCGTCATCGGCCATCTCAAGAACGAGCACCGCATGGACCGAAACTATCTCGCCGGCCGCCACGGCGACGCCAACAACGCCATCCTCGCCGCCGTCGGCTACAACTTCCGCCGCCTGATCAGGTGGATCACGCTCGTATTCGCCCTCGTCCTGCTCGCGATCTCGACGCCGCCTAAATCAGCCAACGCCTAAAAGGCAATTCTTCACGGACGACGAATTCTATCGTGCGAGCGTGACACCGGAGGTGCACGACGTCACCTTCGCGCGGCTGACCAGCGGCGGCGAGCCGATGGGCGGCTTCATTGCGACGGACGGCGGAGATGCCGCCGGGATCGTCCATTGGATCACCCACCGATCATGCTGGACGATCGGGGATTATTGCTATCTGCAGGACCTCTTCGTTGCGCCCGGTCGCCGCGGCGGCGGGATCGGGCGCAGCCTCATCGAAGCCGTCTACGACAAAGCGCGGTCGCTCAATTGTTCGCGCGTCCACTGGCTCACCCATGAGACGAATGCCGTCGCGATGCGGCTCTATGACGGCGTCGCCGACCGCTCGGGCTTCGTGCAGTATCGCAAGATCTTTTAGCGTGTCGCAGCGCGTAGCCCGGATGAGCGAAGCGACGTCTGGGTGGGCCGTGTGATCCCGCATGTCGCCGCGCCCATGCGGGCTGCGTTCCGCGTTTCAAGGCTCGCACCGGCTGCTCAGCGCCGCCCGAACCACCAGCCGACGGCGAACAGCACGAGCGCGACGACGCCGGAGGCGATGCCGTGCTTGACGTGGATGGCAGACGATGCCGCGTCGTGGCCGGGGAAGAAGCCGGGAAGCGAATCCGCCGGCATCACGAGATACACCACCGCGACCACGGCGAAGATCAGTGCGAGAATGATGGCGGCTGCTCTCATGGACCTTTTTCCTTCGTAGACGTGAATGATTCTCGGACATATCGATTGCGCGGACACAATCCGCACCCGCCTGGAATTGTCAATCGGGCCTCGCGGATGAGCGCTACGCGCGTTTAACGCCCGCATTGGCCGTGGCGTCGTCGCACGGAGCTCACGCTCGCGATCACGCCGGCGCCGCGACGCCTAGATAGATGCGCTGCACATCCGGATTGTCGGCGATCTCGCGCGCCGGACCGGACAGCACGCTGCGGCCGACCTGCAGCACATAGGCGTGATCCGCAACCTCGAGCGCCATCTCGATCGCCTGCTCGGCGAGCAGGATGGTCAGGCCGTCACGGTGCAGGCGGCTCAGCGTCTCGTACATCGTCTCGACCACCGCGGGCGCGAGACCGAGGCTCGGCTCGTCGAGCATCAGAAGCTTTGGCGCACTCATGAGCGCGCGGCCGACCGCGAGCATCTGGCGCTCGCCGCCGGACATCGTGCCGGCGCGTTGATTGCGTCGCTCGGCGAGTCGCGGAAACAGCGCATAGACGCGGTCGAGCAGCTCCGCGATGCGCGATCGATCGGCAAGCGGCGTCGCGCCGAGCATGAGATTGTTCTCGACGCTCTGCTGCACGAACAGCCGCCAGCCTTCGGGCGACAGCGCGAGGCCCTTGCGCACGATCGCGTAGGCCGGCTTGCCGTCGATGCGCTCGCCGCCGAACGTGATCGAGCCGCCGGCGACCCGAATGAGTCCGGCGATCGCGTTGAGCGTCGTCGTCTTGCCGGCACCGTTGGAGCCGAGCAGTGCAACCACCGCGCCCTCCGGCACCGTGAGCGATACGTCGGCGACGCCGATCAGGTCGCCGTAGCGCACCTCGAGATGATCGACGGTGAGGAGCGCGGTCACGGCGCCGCTCCGCCGTGCCCCGCCGCGACACGGCCGGCGGCGCGCTTGCCGAGATAGGCTTCGATGACCGCGGGATGGCCAGTGACCTCCGCCGGCGTCCCCTGGGCTATCTCGCGGCCCTGATGCAGCACCACCACGCGATCGGCGAGCGAGAGGATCACCTCCATGATGTGCTCGACGATGACGAGGGTGATGCCGCGCGCATGAATGGCGCGGATCAACGCGATGGCGCGCTGGATCTCAGCGGGCGTCAATCCCGCCATCGCCTCGTCGAGGAGGAGCACCTTGGGTCGCGTCGCGAGTGCGCGGGCGATCTCGAGCCGCTTGCGCCCGGGGGTGCCGAGGCTGCGCGCCGGCGCCTCGGCGACGGCGGCGAGGCCGACCTCCTCGATCACGGTGCGGGCGCGGGCGGCGGCCTCGGTGGTCCGGCCTTCGTGCAGGAAGGCGCCGATCATGACGTTCTCGATCACGCTCATGTGGGCGAAGGTCTGCGGCACCTGGAAGGTGCGGGCGAGGCCGCGGCGCGCCCGCGCCTCGGGCGGGAGCCGCGTCACGTCGCGGCCTTCGATGAGCACCTCGCCCGCGGTCGGCAGGATGTCGCCGGTGAGGCAACTGAACAGGGTCGATTTGCCGGCGCCATTCGGCCCGATCAGGCCGAGAATGGTGCCGGGCTCGACGCCGATGCTCACGGCGTCTACGGCGCGAAAGCTGCCGAAGGTCTTGGTGATGGCGCGCGCTTCGAGCAGCATGGCGTCACGCCTTGAGCGATTCCGGCGCGGGCGGCGTGCGTCCCGTCCTGTCGAGCAGCGCCCGAACGGGACCGAGTATGCCGCCGGGCAGGAAGCGTGCGATCGCCACGATGATCGCGCCATAGACGACGAAGGTGATGCCGGCGCCCTGGCCGCCCAGGAGATTGTTGGAGATCTCCTCGAGCGGCACCAGGATCAGCGCGCCGACCAGCGGACCGAACAGAAGCCCGGCGCCGCCGAGCGCCGCCATGATCAGCATCTTGACCGAGATGAGGATGCCGAGCCCGGAGTCCGGATCGACGAAGCCGATCATCACCGCGTAGAGCGCGCCCGCGACGGCCGTGAATGCGGCGCTGAGCATGAAGGCCGCAAGCTTGTAGCGCGGCGCCGCGACGCCGAGTGCGCGTGCGGCGCGCTCGCTGTCGCGAATGGCGCGCAGATAATAGCCGATGCGGCTCCTCTCCATCGCCCAAGTCGCGGCGAGCACGCCGACGAGGACCGCGAGAAAAAGATAGTAATACGGCACCGACGAGATGAAGGAGAGGTCGAGGAGGGTGCGCGGCACCGGCGGCCCGGAGAGCCCCTGGGCGCCTCCGAGCCACTCGGTATTGGTGACGACGAGACGTACCAACTCCGCGACGGCGATGGTCGCCATGCTGAAGTAATGGCCGGAGAGGCGCAGCGTCGGCACGCCGATGACCGCGGCGATCAGCACGGCGACCGCGACCCCGATCGGCAGGCCGCCGATCGGCGGCCAACCGAGGTGCTGATAGGAAGCGAGCGCGCCATAGGCGCCGCAGCCGAAGAAAACGGCATGCCCGACGGAGATCTGGCCGGCATAGCCGCCGACGATGTTCCACGCTGATGCGCCGATCGCATAGAGCAGCACCAGCGCGCCGAGCCGCTGCTGGAACGGCGTCGTCATAAGGAGCGGATAGGCGAGGGCGACGACGAGCGCGATGGTGGGAGCGACGAGGGACGCCGCGCGTTTCATCACGCTTTGCCCAGCAAGCCCTGCGGCCGCAGCCACAGCACGAGAACGAACAGCGCGTAGACGACGATGTCCTTGTAGACGGCGCCGATCTCATAAGCCGACACCGACTCGATCACCCCGATCATGAGCCCCGCGATCAGCGCGCCGGGCACGCTGCCGAATCCGCCGAGCGAGACGGTGACGAAAGCGACGAGGCCGAGCGTTTCGCCCACGGTCGGCGCCACGTAGAAAAAGTTCGCGATCAGCGCGCCGGCGATGCCGGTCGCCGCGGCGGCGAGCGCCCAGGCGATCGCCTGCATGCGCTGCGGCCGGATGCCCATCAGCTCGGCGGCCGATGTGTCCTCCGCCACCGCCAGCATGCGGCTGCCGAGCGCCGTGCGCGTGAGCATGAGATGCAGCCCGGCGGTGACCAGGAGCGCGACCACGCCGGCGAGAAGTCGCGACGACTCGATGCGGATCGCGCCGAATTCGAGCGTGCCGCCCACGAGATTTTCAGGCAGCGAATGGAAATTGGCGCCGAAGTACCAGAGCGCCGCATAGCGCAGCAGCAGCGCCAGGCCGAAGGTGCCGAGAATCTGCGCCAGCATCGGCCCGCGCATGACGTGCCGGATGAGGCCGAAGTAGCAGACGACGCCGAGCGTCGCGAGCAGCAGCGCCGCCGCCGGCACCGCGGCGGCGGGACCGACGCCGAACACGGACCACACGACGAACGCCACATACATGCCGAGCATGACGAAATCGCCATGGGCGAAGTTGATGACGTTCATCATCCCCCAGATCAGGGTCAGCCCTGAGGAGAACAGCGCATAGACCGCGCCCAGGAGCAGCCCGCCGACGATCACCTGGACGAGCGTGAAGACATCGCGCCGGACCTCGGGTCACTGCGCTACAACACGGCCGGCTTCACCAGCCTTTGTAGGGGAGCGCGGGCTGCGCGGTCGCCCGATCCGCGGGCCATACCGGCACGTAGTTCTTGCCGTTCTGGAGCTGCATGACGAGCGCGGAGGCCAGGATGTTCTGGCCCTTCTCGTCGAACTTCACGCCCTTGAAGCCGAGAAGGAGCTGGTTCGGCTTGAGGTCGGTCGCGCGCAGCGCCGCCTGGATCTTTGCGGGCTCGGTCGATCCGGCGCGATTGATGGCGTCGACCAGCACGAGGTATCCCTGCAACACGCGGGCGGAGGTATCGTCGAGGTCGGCGCCGGAGCGCTTCTTGAACATCTCGTTGACGAGATAGGTGGTCGAGCCCGGCGGGCCCATGACCCAGGACGCCCGGTTGAATACACCCTGGACGATATCGCCGACCGCCGCGATGAAGGCCGGATCATTGAAGCCGGCGTTGTCGGCCATCAGGATCTGCGGCTTGTAGTCGAGCGATTTCATCGTCTTGGCATAGAGGATCGCATCCGACGTGTAGCTCACGAACAGGACCACGTCAGGCTTCTTGTCCTTGAGCTGGAGCACCTGGCTCTGCACGTCCGTCGTGCTCGCGGAATAGGGAATGTCCTGGCTGACGTTGAGGCCGTTCGCCTTGAAGGCCGCGGACACGACGCTCGAGATCGAGTTGCCGAACTCGGTATTCTCATGGACGATGGCGACCGTGTCGATCTTCGCCCCTTTCGCCTTCATGTCCTTGAGAAATTCCATATAGATGCGGGCGAAGTCGCCGGCGATCGGCGTGGTGCGGAAAAACCATTTGAAGCCGCGCTCGGTGAGATTGGCGGCGACCGATTCGCTGGTGAGGAAGGGGATGCCGTAACGCTCGGCGGCCGCGCTCGCGGTGAGCGTGATCCCGGACTGATAGGCGCCGTTGATGGCGACGACCTTTTCCTCGGTGATGAGGCGGATGGTCTGGTTCTGGCCGGCGGCAGGGGTGCCCTGGTTGTCGGCAAAGACCGGCTCGACCTTGGCGCCGCCGAGGTTCGGCAGGCCGGTGCCCTTGGCGAGCGTGAGGTCGCCGAGCTCGGGATGGTCGTTGTTGATGATGTCGATCGCGACTTCGACGGCCGCCTTGGCGTAGGCGCCAGCCGAGGCGGCGACGCCGCTCAACGGATAGAGTGCGCCTACCTTGATGGTGCTTTGGGCGAGGGCGGCTTCTGTGGGCGCAAGACTGGTGAGCACAAGGCCAAAGGCCGCCGCGCCCGCGAGGCGCGTCATTCCGGTCAGTTTCATGGCGAGCTCCTCCGCGGACTCCCCTAAAAGGGGCCGGCCCCGTCTTTGTTACGCATGACCAGCGGCGACGCAAGCTGTCAAAGTATCCGGGACGGCACCGGTTAGGCGACGTGTACGGTCCCCGGAGCGCAAGCCCCAGCGAGCGCGAGGCAGCCCCGCGCCGGTGGAATTGAACGGGCGCCCGGTTGCGTGCATGGTCCCGCCGCGATTCCACAAAGGAGAGGAAGCCCCATGCCGTATTCGATGTCGCAGGCCGCTGTACCCGTCTTTGAGATCGGCCTCACTGCGCTGTCAAATGTGCTCGACAAGGCGGCCGCCTTTGCCGCTGCCAAGAAGATCGACCCCAAGGTGCTCGCGCAGCTCCGCCTGGCGCCGGACATGTTTCCGCTCACCCGCCAGGTGCTGATCGCGTGCGACCAGGCCAAGAACGGCCTGTCCCGCCTCGCCGGCGTCGACGCCCCGCGCTACGAGGACAACGAGGCGACCCTCGACGAGCTCAAGGCGCGGGTCGCGAAGACCCTGGCCTACGTCAAGACACTCGACAAAAAGGCGATCGACGGCGCCACCGACCGCGAGATCACGTTCCCGCTCGGACCCGAAAAAAAGGCGCACATGAAGGGCGACGACTACCTCACCCATTTCATGCTGCCGAACTTCTATTTCCACTGCGCGACCGCCTACGACATCCTGCGCCACAACGGCGTCGATGTCGGCAAGCAGGATTTCCTCGGCGCCATCCCGATCAAGATTACTTGAGGTCAGTCGACTGCCTCCCCTCCCCGATTTCGGGGAGGGGAGGGGAGGGGTCTTCCTCGAAGCACGTTGTGGTGAAAAGATCCCCACCCCGCCCTCCCGAAGGCGGGGTGGGCGAAGAAGAAAGCCTCCTCAGTTCGCCGGCACGGTCTTCATTCCCTTGAAGACGAATTTCTGGACACGCTTTCCGTCCTGGACCTCAGTGACGTAGAGGTTGCCCTTGGTGTCCACGTTCATGTGGTGCATGACGTAGAATTCTCCGGGTGCGATGCCGTTGCGGCCGAACGAGTTCGAGCGGGGCGAGCGTCTTGCGGTCAAGGATCCAGACGCGGGCTGGGCTGCGGCTTGCGACGTAAAGGAACTTCTGCTCGGGATCGGGAGAGAAGGCGGTGCTCGCCACGGTCTGGCCGTTGCCGCAATGCGGCGCCTCGCAGTAGCGGTCGATGAACCGCTGCATCACGAACTTGCCGTCGAGCGTGAACACCTGCACCCGCCTGCCGCCGCGGTCGGAGACGTAGACGAGGCCGTCGTTCGAGACGCGCGCCGCATGCACCGGCTGCACGAACTGCAGTGGGCCGGGGCCAGTCTCTTCCTTGGCGGGGATGCGCTGGTTCTCCGGGACCTTCGGTTTGGCCGGGACGTCGTCGAGCGGCGGATTGCCGAACGCGCCCCACATCCGCTTGAAGGCGCCGGTGTCCGCGTCGAACACGATGATGCGACGGTTGCCGTAGCCGTCGGCGACGATGAGCTCGTTGGTCGGGGCATAGTAGAAGGTGTCGGCCGCCTGGTTCACGTTCTGGGTATCGGTGTTGCCCTTGCTCTGGCCCTTCTTGCCGATCTGCATGACGAACTTGCCGTCCCTGGTGAATTTGACCAGGTGGTGGTCGGTCTTGCCGTTGCCGCCGAGCCAGATGAATCCCTTGGGATCGGCGTAGATGCCGTGCTCGGTCTCCGGCCAATCGTAGCCTTGGCCGGGGCCCCCCCAGCCCTGGATGAAGTTTCCGGCCTCGTCGAACTCGAGGACCGGTGGCGCGGCCATGGATTTCTGGTCGTCGCGCACGGTGCTCGGCCGCTGCAGGATCCAGGCATGGCCCTGGTTGTCGATCGATATGCTCGACACTTGGCCCCACACATATTTGCTCGGAAGCTTCGGCCACGAGGGGTCGGGCTCGAACACCGGCACTTCGCGGGTCTGGGCGGTCTGCGCGGCGATCGGGCTGACGAAAGGAGCTTGTGCAAGCGCCATGACTGCGAAGGCGGCGAGCGCGCAACGCGTGACTGCATCCATGGGGATCCTCCGGAGGGTTCTCAAAGCGGCGATCTTGTTTTGCCGATGCCGCGGACCTTAGCGCGAAAGCCGCGGGCAGGCGAGGCTGTTGCCGCGCCGCAGCCAGGGGCATGCAGCGACGGTTGCGCGGCCGCCGCGGTTGATTCGCAAACGGGCGATTGCCATCTTACCGGAGCAACTTTCCCGGTTCATGATTGCGAAACCATTTGGGGCCTTCGTCATTAGGCCCGTATGACGGAAGGCAGATGAAGCTCTTTCAGTGCCAGAATTGCGGCCAGCCGCTCTATTTCGAGAACACGCTTTGCGAAAGCTGCGGGCTCGCGCTCGGCTACCTTCCGACGCGCGAGACCGTCACGGCGTTGCGGCCGGATACGAAGCACGTTCCACACGATAATGCGTCACCGCAATGGAAGGCACTCGCGGTGTCGGGCCGGCGCTATCGCTATTGCGCCAACTTCGTGCACGGCGCCTGCAATTGGCTGGTGCGGGTCGACCGCCCGGAACAGTTCTGCGCGGGCTGTCGCCACAACCGAACCATTCCGGACCTGTCGGTGCCGGAGAACCTCGTTCACTGGCGCATGCTTGAAGGCGCGAAGCACCGGCTGTTCTACACGCTGCTCAAGCTGCGCCTGCCGCTGGTGACGCGGCTCGAGGACCCGACCGGCCTCGCCTTCGATTTTCTCGCGGACGGTGCCGAGCCGGTGCTCACCGGCCACGACAACGGGCTCATCACCATCAATCTCGCCGAGGCCGACGATGCCGAGCGCGAGCGGCGCCGGCATCAGATGGGGGAGCCCTACCGTACGCTGCTCGGCCATTTCCGCCACGAGATCGCGCACTACTACTGGAACATTCTGGTGGCCAACTCGCCGAGCATCGACAAATTCCGCGAGCTGTTCGGCGACGAGCGAGCCGACTATGGCGAAGCGCTCAAGGTCTATTATGCGAACGGCGCTCCCGCCGACTGGCCGGAACGCTTCGTCTCCGCCTATGCGAGCTCCCACCCGTGGGAAGATTGGGCCGAGACCTGGGCCCACTACTTCCACATGGTCGACACCCTCGAGACCGCCGGCGCGTTCGGCATCGCGGTCAAGGCGAAGGCATCACAGAAGATCGCCGCCAAGATCGATTTCGATCCACATGCCAGCGACATGAAGCGCCTGATCGAAGGCTGGCTGCCGCTCACCTTCGCGGTCAACTCGATCAACCGCAGCATGGGCTTGCATGACCTCTATCCGTTCGTGCTGAGCCCGCCGGCGATCGCCAAGCTGTCTTTCGTCCATGACCGCATCCGCGCCCAAGCCGGCCATGCCACGGCTCCCGAAGGCAGCTTGCTCGCGATGATCGCCGGCCTGCGGCAGATGTCGCTTGCGCGGACGCTGCGGGCCCGCTGAAACCTCGCCGCGCTAGTTCGGCGGAACCGGAATCGGGACGCAGTGGGTGCGGCCGAGCAAGACGCAATCCTGCCCCGTGGCTCGCTCTGTCATGTTGTCGGCGATCCACACGCCGAAGAAAATCATGACTGAAAGCACCGCAAAGGCGAGCGCGTTCATCAACATCCTGTGCCCGTAGTCGTCGTCCTCGGGCAGCTGATGAAACCGGCTCAGATCGGGCACGGGCGAGCGCGCCTGCGCGCGCGAGAGCTTTTCGGTCCGGGTCCGCATCGCGCGCGGCCGAAACGGCAGGACGCGGCCTCGCTCTTCGGTTCTCAGCGGCTCTTGTGGTGTCATCGGATCACCCGTGACGATCGACAGACAAAGGCCTGTTCCCGGCGCGGTCACTCCGCCGCGACGGCCTCGGGCCTTTCCAGTTCCACCACCGGCGCCTTGCTCGAGCCCGCGGTGAGCCAGGCCTGCAGCCGGGCGAGATAGAGGTAGACCACCGGCGTGGTGTAGAGCGTGAGCAACTGGCTGAGCGCGAGGCCGCCGACCATCGAATAGCCGAGCGGCCGGCGCAGCTCCGCGCCGGTGCCGTGGCCGAACATCATCGGCAGGCCGGCGAGCAGCGCGGCGGCGGTCGTCATCAGGATCGGGCGGAAGCGCAGCAGGCAGGCTTCGCGGATCGCCGCCGCCGGCGGCATGTTGCGGTCGCGCTCGGCGACGATCGCGAAGTCGACCATCATGATGCCGTTCTTCTTGACGATGCCGATCAGCAGGATGATGCCGATGATGCCGATGACCGACAGGTCCATGCCGCCGAGGCTGAGCGCGAGCAGCGCGCCGATGCCGGCAGATGGCAAAGTCGAGAGAATTGTCAGCGGGTGGATGAAGCTCTCATAGAGCATGCCGAGGATGATGTAGACCACGACGAGCGCCGCGGCGACCAGCGCCGGCTCGCTCGACAGCGACGATTGGAACGCTTGGGCGTTGCCCTGGAAGGTGGCGAGCACGGAATTGGGCATGCCGATTTCGGCGGCCGCCTTGGTGATCGCATCGACCGCCTGGCCGAGCGCGACGCTCGGTGGGAGGTTGAACGTCAGCGTCGCCGCAGGGAACTGGCCCTGGTGATTGATGGAGAGCGGACCGATCTTGTAGGAGTCGACATCGACCAGCGCACTGAGCGGCACGGCGGCGCCGGTGAGCGGTGATTTCACGTAGATACGGTCGAGGGACTCCAAGCTCTTCTGCAGGTGCGGCAGGATCTCCTCGATGATCCAGTAGGTGTTGAGCTGGGTGAAATACTGGGTGATCTGGCGCTGTCCGTAGGCGTCGTTGAGGGTGTCGTCGATCGTCTGCGCCGAAATGCCGAACCGCGAAGCCTGGTCGCGGTTGATGGTGACCTTGAGCTGCGGCGCGCTGGAGAGAAGATCGGTGCCGACGTCGACCACCTCCGGAAGGGTCCGCATCTTGCCGAGCATCTTGCCGGCCCATTCGTTGAGCTCGGCGATGTTGGGATCCTGCAGCGTGTACTGGAACGCCGCGCGAGCGATGCGGCCACCGACGGTGATGTCCTGGGCCGGCTGGAGATAGGCCGTCACCCCGGTGATCTTGGCGAGCTTCGGCCGCAGGCGATCGATGACCTGCGAGGCGTCGGCGTCGCGCTCTTCGCGCGGCGTGAGGACGACGCTGTAGCGGGCCGTGTTGGTCGTCTGCGCGCCGAAGGTCGAGCCGATCTGCGAGGCCACGCCGGAGATCGCGGGATCGGAGAGCAGCACTTCGTCGACCTCACGCTGCAGGCGCATCATCTCATCCGGCGAGATATCCTGCGAGCCTTCGGAGATGCCGGTGATCAGGCCGATATCCTGGATCGGGAAGAAGCCCTTGGGCATGTACACCATCATCACGCCGGTGATGCCCATGGTGATGAAGAACACGGCGAGCGTGATCGGCTGGTGGCGCAGCACGAGGTCGAGGGTGCGCCGGTAGAACGACAGCATACCGTCGAACACCGACTCGATCGCGCGGTAGACGCGGCCGTGGTCATGCGTTTCCGGCCGCATGAAGCGCGAGGCGAGCATCGGAGCGAGGGTGAGCGACACCAGCGCCGAGACCGCGATCGAGGCGGTCACGGTCAGGGCGAACTCGCGGAACAGGCGTCCGATGATGCCTCCCATCAACAGAAGCGGGATGAACACGGCGATCAGCGAGAAGCTGATCGAGAGCACGGTGAAGCCGATCTCGCTCGACCCCTTCAGTGCGGCCTCCATCGGCGCTTCGCCGTCCTCGATGTGGCGGTGAATGTTCTCGACGACGACGATGGCGTCGTCGACGACGAAACCGACCGCGATGGTGAGGGCCATGAGCGAGAGGTTGTCGAGGCTGAAGCCGAGCAGATACATCATCGCGAACGAGCCGAGCAGCGCCAGCGGCACGGTGACGCCTGGAATCGCGGTCGCCCAGAAGTTGCGCAAGAACAGCAGGATGACCAGCACCACCAGGACGATCGTGAGCAGCAGCGTGAACTCGACGTCCTCGACCGAGGCGCGGATCGTGGTGGTGCGATCCTGCAGGATCGAGACATTGATCGAAGGCGGAATGTTCTGCACCAGGCGCGGCAGCGTTTCCTTGATCTGGTCGACCGTCTCGATGACGTTGGCGCCCGGCTGCTTGTAGACGATGAGCAGGATTCCGGGCTTGCCATTCTGGTAGGCCGCCACGGTGCGGTCGGAGGCGCCGGCGACGGCCTCGCCGACGTCGCGTACCCGAATCGGGCCGCCGTTGCGGTAGCCGATGATAACGTCGTTGAACGGCTCCGGATCGATGATCTGGTCGTTCGCCGCGATGGTGAAGGTGACGTTCTCGGTGTTGATCGTTCCCTTGGCCGCGATGGTCGTCGCGTTAATGAGAGTGTTGCGCACCTCCTCGAGCGTCAACCCGGTCGAGGCGAGCTTCGCAGGATCGACCTGGATGCGGATTGCAGGATGCTGCTCGCCGCCGATGATGACCTGTGCCACCCCGTGCACCTGGGAGATCTGCTGAGCGATGAAATTGTCCGCATAGTCGTTCACGGTGATGAGCGGCAGGGTGTCGGACTGCGCCGCGAGGATGAGGATCGGCGAGTCCGCCGGATTGATCTTCTTGTAGCTCGGCGGCGTCGTCATCTGCTGGGGCAGCGTCTTGCCGGCGACGGTGATCGCCGCCTGGACATCCTGGCCCGCGGAGTCGATGTTGCGACCGAGCTCGAACTGGATGGTGATCGAGGTCGCGTTGAGCGCGCTCACAGAGGTGAGCTGGGTGACGCCGGGAATCTGTCCGAATTGCCGCTCGAGCGGTGCGGCGACCGAGGCCGCCATCGTCTCGGCGCTGGCGCCTTGAAGCGTTGCGTTCACCGATATGGTCGGGAAGTCGACCTGCGGCAGCGGGGCCACCGGCAGGAACGGCACCGCGACCAGTCCGACGAAGCCGATCGCCGCCATCAGAAGCGAAGTGGCTACTGGCCGGCGGATGAACGGTTCCGAGATATTCATGACGACCACCCCCCTTTGCCGATCGCAGATATCGGCAACCTCTTGTTATTGTCCGTGCGCTCGACGCCCTGCGTCCGCTCGCCGGCGGTGCCGCGGTTCTTGGCGATCAGTCGAGCTGTGACGACGCGTTTCACATTCGGGCTCTGCGCGCGGTCCGACCGAAAGCCGCGATCATGCTTTGAAGCTGCCGCTCGCCGCGAGATGGTCGCTCTTCACTCTCCACGGCGCGCACGATCCCGGTCCCGAGCTCGCAGACACCGTCAAAACAAGGAGGAAGGAGAACAGCCACCGCTCGGGCAATCAGCCCGGCTCCAATTCAAATTAGTCGGCTCGCTCCCGCCGCTAAAACTACCGGAGCGTCCGGAGCCGGCAAGTTAATTTTCGAATATTCCTGGGAACTTAGAAGAGTTTACGTGGAATTTATGTGCGCCCGCATCGAGTTTATGTCCTGGTTACGACGAGCCAAGTGCGCATCATAATCACTGTGAAAAATAACAGTGCGGCGGCCGCTGTTCCCGGTCCAGGGCCGACGGACAGCGCCGCACAGACGTCGCGAATGTCGGCCATCAGGACATCGATGCCGGCGAGACCACCGCGGCCGTTTCAAGGTCGCCCGGCCGCCGGCGACTTCGGCAAACGGTCGCCGGCTCGGCCTCGTGCGCCTCGCACAGTCCGGCTCGAAGTGCGCGGGGAGGCGGGCAAGGTCGGGCCGATTCGGACACCCCACCGCTCGCCCGTGGGTTCGGGCAGCGGCATCCACGCCGTTTGAGCTCGCATGGCCGGCAAAGTATGAAACCAATCTGCGTGCAACCGCTTGATCCGGCGAACGGAACGAAATTACCGGCATGACCCAACAAGAGACGATCTGGACCATCGCGGCGATCGCGATGACGGGAGTGATCCTGCGTCCTTTCAATTGGCCCGAGGCGATCTGGGCAGTTGCGGGCGCGACCCTGCTCGTCGCGCTCCAACTCATCTCGCCGCAGGATGTGCTCACCGGGGCCGCGAAAGGCACCGACGTCTACCTCTTTCTCGTCGGCATGATGCTGCTGGCCGAAATCGCCCGCGCCGAGGGCCTATTCGACTGGGTGGCCGCGGTCGCGACCAGTCGGGCGCGCGGCTCGGCGCGCCGCCTCTTCGCGCTCACCTACGGGGTCGGCATCGTCGTCACCGTGTTCCTGTCGAACGATGCCACGGCCGTGGTGCTCACGCCGGCCGTCGCGGCGGCGGCCAAGGCCGCGAAGGCGGAGAAGCCGTTGCCCTATCTGTTGATTTGCGCCTTCGTCGCAAACGCGGCGTCGTTCGTGCTGCCGATCTCCAATCCGGCGAACCTCGTGATCTACGGCAATCGCATGCCGCCGCTGCAGCAGTGGCTGCCGGCCTATCTGCTGCCCTCGGTGCTGGCGATCGCGGCGACTTACATCGTTCTCCGGTGGACCCAGCGCCATGCGCTCGATCAGCCGCTCGCCAGCGAGGTGCCCGTCCCGGTGCTCACGGCGGCCGGCAAGACGGCGGCGGTCGGGATCGCCGCCACCGCCTGCGTGCTGTTGGCGTCGTCCGCCGCCGATATCCAGCTCGGGCTTCCGACCGCGATCGCCGGCGCGGTGACGGCGATCATCGTCCTCATCCGCGAGAGAAAGGCGCCGTGGCGGGTGCTACGGGAGATGTCCTGGGGTGTACTGCCGTTGGTCGCCGGACTGTTCGTGCTGGTGGAAGCGCTCGCGAAAACCGGTGCCATCATGATGATCACCGGACTTCTCAGCGAAGGGAAGCCTATCACCTGGCTCGCGGGTGCCGCGGGCGCGACCGTCGCGCTCGCCAGCAACCTCATGAACAACCTGCCCGTCGGCCTCATCGCCGGAAGCGCGGTGCAGGGCGCCGACGTCTCCGCTCACGTGACGCGCGCGATCCTGATCGGCGTCGATCTCGGCCCCAATCTCTCGGTGACAGGCTCGCTCGCCACGATCCTGTGGCTCACCGCGCTGCGGCGCGAAGGCCAGGCGATCGGCGCCGGGGCGTTTCTCAAGCTCGGCGTGTTGGTAATGCCACCGGCGCTGGTGCTCGCAATCGCCGCCGCCGTGCTGCTTCCCTGAGCGGCGCAGCTATTGCGGGTCGATGCCGGTGGCGAGGGCGAAGCAATCCTCCGTCACTTGACGGACATACTCTAACGCCACTTATGTCGCCGACCATCGACGATGGAGAATCCTCTTTGACGCTGTCTTCGGTGAACGCCTCGGGTCGGGATCGGAGCACGGTGCTGGGGTCCGGCGTTGTCGGAAGTGTGGTCACCCTGGGGGTCGTCGCGGCAGGGGTTGCGATCTTTGAAGCCGCGCTAGTTCCCGGGCTGTTGATCGGCGGCGCTGCCGTGTTGGTGCCGCGCCTGCTTCCACGCGGCATGTTGCGCCGCGCGAGGGCACTGCGGATCGCTTCGCCTCGGATCGCGTCGCCTCAGATCGCGTCGCCTCGGATCGCATCCTCTCAGATCGGATCGTCTCCGGTGCCGACACCCATTGCGCCAACGGCGCATTTTGCGCAGGCAGGGGCTGCAGACGAGGATAAATCCTTCGACACATGGCGCGCGGTCGTCAAGACCTTCACCTATCGCGCCATCGTCACGACGGTCGACTTCGGAGCGAACTATTTCGTGCTCGGCGAGCTGACGGCCGCAGCGAGTTTGTCGGGCTTGTCGCTCGTCGCCGGGCCCATCGCCTATTTTGCGCATGAAGTGGTCTGGCACCATTACGGTTCCGCCTCCGTGCGGCAAGGCGTGCGTGTGCCGATTCCGGGCGTGACGGTCGGCGGGAAGAATGGCCGCACGCGCTTGGCAAATATCGAGGTGAGCCGAGCTTTTGCCAAAACGGTCACCTACGAGGTCGTGACCGCAGTGTCGGAGTTCGGCGCCAACTATTTCTTCGTCCGCGACCTCGCCGCCGCGGCGGGTCTCACCGCGTTCAGCATGGTGATCGCTCCGTTCGTCTATTACCTGCATGAGAAGGGTTGGGACTATTACGAGGCCAGCGAGGCCTCCTCGCCAAGCTATTCCGGGTCGACGCCGGTAGCGACAAAGAAGCGGGATACCATGTTGTAGCCGGCGATCACCCCGATCAGCTCGACGACGTGCTGGTCCGACATGAGGCTCTCGATCCGCTTCATCGTGCCCGGTTGCACGGTGACGTTTCTCGTCATCTCCACCGTCAAGGCGAGCGTCGCCCGTTCGATTTCATCGAACGATGTCTGGTCGAAGTTCGGGGAGGCAACGCCGCGCAGCGCGGCGAGCTGGAGTTTCGTTCCGCCGGCGGCAAGGAACTCGCTCTCGTGAGCGGTCCACTGATAGTCGGAGGCGTTGAGGACGGCGATCGCCATCGTTACGAGTTCGCGCAGCTTGGGATCGAGGCTCAACTGGCCGCGAATCGCGCCGAACATGGTGTTCCAGCCGCGGGCGAAATTGGGGCTCTGCAGCAGGATGCGGTCGAGGTTGAGAAGCTTGCGGTCCTTGCGGCGGGCGCGGATGGCGTCCACGAGATCGGGCGGCTTCAATTGGCTATCGGGTAGGTAAGGCAGGCCGGCGCTGGTGTGCGCGCGCGGTGCGGCGTCCTGCGCCCGAGACACGGCGGGCGCAATGAGAAGTGCCGTCGCCACGAGCGTTATCGAAACGTATTTCATTTCGACCTCGAAGTCGCCTTGGCGGACGCCGCGTCCGCTCAGTGATTGTCGCGCGGCACGAATTTCTGCGCCACCCGCTGGTATTTCACCGCCGGCTCGAGCACCATGCCGTCGGCAAGCTGCTCGACCATGCCGCGTTGGATTTCCTGCCACGGCGTCTGGCTCGACGGATACTTGAAGCCGCCGGCCTTTTCGAGCGCCGCGCGGCGTTCGGCGAGCTCTTCCTCGGAGATCAGTATGTCGGCGCTGCCGGCTTTGAGGTCGACGCGAATGCGGTCGCCGGTGCGCAGTAGCGCGAGGCCGCCGCCCGCAGCCGCCTCGGGCGACGCATTTAGGATCGAGGGCGAGCCCGAGGTGCCGGACTGTCGCCCGTCGCCGATGCAGGGCAGCGACGTGACGCCGCGTTTGATCAGCGCCGCCGGGGGCTGCATGTTCACCACCTCGGCCGAGCCAGGATAGCCGATCGGTCCGACGCCGCGGATCACCAGGATGGTGCCCTCGTCGATGCCGAGCGAGGGGTCGTCGATGCGGTGGTGGTAATCCTCGGGGCCCTCGAACACCACGGCACGGCCTTCGAAGGCTTCGGGATCGGCGGGGTTGGCGAGATATCGGCGGCGGAATTCTTCCGAGATCACGCTCGTCTTCATGATCGCTGAATCGAACAGATTGCCACGCAGCAGCTTGAAGCCGGCGGTTTGTTTGAGCGGATTGCCGTAAGGCAGGATCACGTCGCTGTCCCGCGCGCCGGCGCCCTTGACGTTCTCGCCTATCGTCTTGCCGTTGATGGTGAGCGCATCGGTGTGGATGCGGCCGGCGCGGGCGAGCTCGTGCATCACCGCCGGCAAACCGCCGGCGCGGTAATACTCTTCGCCGAGATATTTTCCCGCCGGCTGCATGTTGACGAGGAGGGGGACGCGATAGCCGATCTCCTCCCAGTCGGCCATGCTCAGCGCGACGCCGACATGCCGCGCGATCGCATTGATGTGGATCGGCGCGTTAGTCGAGCCGCCGATTGCCGAGCAGGCGACGATCGCGTTCTCGAAGGCCCTGCGGGTCAGGATGTCCGACGGCTTCAAGTCCTTGTGCACGATCTCGACGGCGCGGCGGCCGGTCTCGTAGGCGATCTGGGCGCGCTCCCGGTAGGGTGCCGGAATTGCGGCACATCCCGGCAGCGACATGCCGAGCGCCTCGGCGAGCGCATTCATGGTCGAAGCGGTGCCCATGGTGTTGCAGTGGCCGACCGACGGCGCCGACGCCGAGACAAGATCGATGAACTCGTCGTAGTCGATCCGGCCGGCGGCCTGCTCCTCGCGCGCCTTCCACACGATGGTGCCTGAGCCGACACGCTCGCCGTTGCGCCAGCCGTTGAGCATCGGCCCGCCGGAGAGCACGATCGCGGGAATGTTCACCGTCGCCGCTGCCATCAGGCAGGCGGGAGTGGTCTTGTCGCAGCCGGTGGTGAGCACGACGCCGTCGATCGGATAGCCGAACAGCAGCTCGACGAGCCCGAGATAGGCGAGGTTTCGGTCGAGCGCCGCCGTCGGCCGCTTGCCGGTTTCCTGGATCGGATGCACCGGAAACTCGAAGGCGATGCCGCCGGCGTCGCGGATGCCGTCGCGCACGCGGTCTGCGAGCTCGAGGTGATGCCGGTTGCACGGAGAAAGATCGGAGCCGGTCTGGGCGATGGCAATGATCGGCTTGTCCGAGGTGAGCTCTTCCTTGGTCAGCCCGTAATTAAGATAGCGTTCTAAGTAGAGCGCGGTCATCCCGGGATTGTGCGGATTGTGGAACCACAGCCGCGAGCGCAGGCGGGGCTTGGCGTTTCCGGTGTCGGTCATGGCGGGTTCTTCTCGAGTGTGGGCTTGAGCGCGCCCGGCCGAGGAGGGTAACGCCCTCCGGCCGTTTGCGTTGCAGATTTATGCATTATGGCACTTTATGAAACGGTGATCCTGTCGCGGAGAACAGGCACCGCAGCGTTTGCATGCCGAATCCTCATACCTGATGAACGCCAGTGTCGGATATTGCCCAAGCTTTTGCCGCCGCATTCGCGCTTCTGCGCGATCTCGATCCTGAGCTGATCGGCATCGTTGCCCTGTCGCTGCGCGTCAGCCTCTCCGCGACGGTCATCGCCATGGTTGTCGCAGCGCCGCTCGGCGCGCTGCTCGCGGTGAGCCGGTTCGCCGGCCGTCACGTGCTGATCGTCCTGACCAACGCGCTGCTCGGGTTGCCGCCGGTCGTCGTCGGGCTCGCCGGCTATCTTCTGCTGTCCCGGTCGGGGCCGCTTGGCTTCGCCGGGCTGCTCTTCACGCCGACCGCCATGATCATCGCCCAGGTGATGCTCACCATCCCGATCGTGATCGCGCTCGTGCATCGCGCCACGACGGGGCTGTGGGCGGACTACGGCGATCTCTTCCGCATCGACGGCGCTTCCAAGCCGCGCATCACCCTTGAGCTCCTGTCGATCGGCCGCGGCGCATTGCTGACCGCGTTCCTCGCCGCATTCGGCCGCGCCATCGCCGAGGTCGGAGCCATCATCATCGTCGGCGGCAACATCCGCGGGCTCACTCGCACCATGACCACCGCCATCGCCCTGGAAACCAGCAAGGGCGACCTGCCTCTTGCCCTCGGCCTCGGGATGATCCTGATCGCGCTCAGCATCGGCGTGAGCACTGTGGCCTTCCTGCTCGCTGGCGAAACCGAGCGGAAGTAGCGGTGCGGTCACAGTCCGCGAGGTGAGGCGTCCGGGAAGAACAACTGCTCGCCGCCGATCTTGTAGCCGGCAATCGCCTTCTGGCCCTCGGGCGAGATCAGCCAGTCGACGAAGGCCTGTCCGTCTGCGACCCTCACGTTGGGGTGCTTCTGCGGATTGACCAGCATCACGCCATATTGGTTGAAGAGTCGCCGGTCTCCCTCGACCAGGATTTCCAGCGGGCCGCGGTTCTTGAACGACAGCCAGGTGCCGCGGTCGGAGAGCACGTAGGCGTCGGCGCTCGCCGCCATGTTCAGCGCCGGTCCCATGCCTTGCCCGATGTCGCGGTACCACGGCCCCTTGGCGGCGGCGATGTCGATGCCGGCGTCCTTCCAAAAGCGCAACTCCGCCTCGTGGGTGCCGGAGCGGTCGCCGCGCGACACGAAAGGTACGCGGGCCTCGGCGATCTTGCGGAAGGCTGCGGAGACGTCCTTCTCGTCGCGGATGTGCGCGGGGTCGGAGGCCGGCCCGACGATCACGAAATCATTATACATGACGTCGAAGCGCTTCACGCCGAAGCCTTCCGCCATGAATTTTTCTTCCGCCGGCCGGTCGTGGACGAACGCCACGTCGGCGTCCCCGCGCCGGCCGATGTCGAGCGCCTGGCCGGTGCCGACCGCGACGACGTTGACGCGGATCCCGGTGCGCGCCGAGAACAGGGGCAGGAGGTAGCTGAACAGGCCGGACTGTTCGGTCGAGGTCGTGGAGGCGACCGTGATCGCGCGTTCCTGTGCAACGGCGAAGCATGACGCGAAGATGACAATGGCTGCAAACAAGCCGGGCAGGATTCGTCGCATCGGGTCAGCCCTCGACCTGGTTCGGCGCACCACTGCCGGCGAGTAACGCGGCAGCCCCCTCTCCTATAGCGAACGGAACATGCCTGTGGCCACCGTGTTTCGTGTGCAATGCCGAGAATTTGAATTCGCCGCTGCGGGCGGCCTCGATAGACCCGGTGGTTCCTGATAACGGTCGTTGCGGTCGAGCGGTCACGGTCATAGGACTCAGGGATGAATGTCCAGCGCCCCACGCCTCGCGTCGAGCCCCCGATCCGGCCCGAGCCGCTGACTGACGACGCGGCACTTGCGCTCGCCGAGCGGCGCGACACGGCCGTGCTGATGGCGGAAGCGGCGGCGCTGCGCGATGAAGCCTTCGGCGCGGTCATGACCTATTCCCGCAAGGTCTTCATTCCGCTCACCCACCTCTGCCGCGACTCCTGCCATTATTGCACCTTTGCGACGCCGCCGCGCCGCGGCGAGCCGGCCTACATGTCGCCCGAGGAGGTGCTCGCGGTTGCGCGGGCAGGAGCAGCGGCCGGATGCACGGAGGCGCTGTTCACGCTCGGCGACAAGCCGGAGCTGCGCTATCCGGCGGCACGCTCGGCGCTCACCGCGCTCGGCCATGCGACGACGCTCGACTATCTCCGGGAGGTGGCCAGGCTTGTGATCGATGAAACCGGGCTGCTGCCGCATCTCAATCCCGGCGTGATGACTCGCGACGACATGGCGAAGCTGCGCCCGGTGGCCGCCTCCATGGGGTTGATGCTGGAAACCGCGTCGCCGCGGCTGTCGGAGCGCGGCGGCGTTCATTTCGGCTCGCCGGACAAAGACCCCGCGGTCCGTCTCGGGACGATCGAGGCGGCCGGCGCACTCGATATTCCCTTCACCACGGGGCTTCTCATCGGCATCGGCGAGACCCGTCGCGAACGCATCGAGGCGATGCTGGCGCTGCGCGCCCGCGACCGCGGCCACATTCAGGAAGTGATCATCCAGCCGTTCCGCGCCAAGCCGGGCACGCGCATGGAAGAGAGCGCTGACGCCGGGAACGACGATCTCCTGTGGACGCTCGCCGTCGCGCGCCTCGTATTCGGGGCTAAGATGAGCGTTCAGACGCCCCCCAATCTCGCCCCGCGGCTCATCGGCGAAGTCATCAAGGCCGGCATCGACGACTGGGGCGGCATCTCCCCGGTGACGCCGGACTTCGTCAATCCGGAGGCGCCGTGGCCGCACGTCGATGCCTTGGCCGACGAGCTTGCGCGGCATGGGCGTGTGCTGGTGGCGCGGCTCCCGCTCTATCCGCATCATGTCGACGACAAGGCGAGATGGCTCGATCGCGCGCTGCACACGGCGGTGGTGCACGCGAGCGACGCGCATGGGTTGGCGCGGGCCGACGACTGGGCGCCGGGGCAGGCTGATGTCCCCCCGGCTGCGTTGCCGAAGACTGCGATCGGCTCGGCCGGTCCGTCGTTCGACCGCCTTCTCGCCAAGGCCGAGGATGCTTCGCCGCTGTCTGCGGCCGAGATCGAAATGCTGTTCGCGGCGCGTGGCGCCGATTTCGATCACGTCTGCGCGACGGCCGATCGCCTGCGAGCCCGCGCGGTCGGCGACACCGTCGCCTACGTCGTCAACCGCAACATCAACTACACCAACGTGTGCACCTACCGCTGCGCCTTCTGCGCCTTTTCCAAGGGGAAGTCGGCCGACCACCTGCGCGGCCCCGCCTACGATCTCGACCACGACGAGATCGCGCGTCGGGTGACGGAAGCCTGGGCGCGCGGTGCCACCGAGGTCTGCCTGCAGGGCGGCATTCACCCCGATTACACCGGCGACACCTATCTCGCGATTTTGCAAACGGTGAAGACGGCGGTGCCGGCGATGCATGTCCACGCGTTCTCCCCGCTCGAGGTGCGTCATGGCGCGGCAACGCTCGGCATTCCGGTGCGGCAATTCCTCGAACGGCTGCGCGATGCCGGCCTCGGCAGCCTGCCGGGCACGGCGGCGGAAATCCTCGACGACGAGGTCCGCGCCGTGATTTGTCCGGACAAGCTCACCACCGCCGAATGGCTCGATGTCATCGAGACGGCGCACCGCGTCGGTCTTTCGACCACCGCGACTATCATGTTCGGCCATGTCGACGCCCCCGCGCATTGGGCGCGGCATCTGGTGGCGATCCGTGACCTGCAGATGCGCACCGGCGGCTTCACCGAGTTCGTGCCGCTGCCGTTCGTGCATATGGAGGCGCCGATCTATTACAAGGGTGCGGCCCGTCGCGGGCCGACGTTCCGCGAGGCGGTGTTGATGCATGCGGTGGCGCGGCTCGCGCTCAACCCTCTCATCAAGCACATCCAGGTGAGTTGGGTGAAGATGGGCCTCGACGGCGTCCGCGCCTGCCTGCAGGCCGGAGCCGACGATCTCGGTGGCACCTTGATGAACGAGAGCATCTCCCGGGCGGCCGGCGCGTCCCACGGGCAGGAGCTCGACCCGTTGGCCATGGAGGCCCTCGTCGCCTCGATCGAGTCGCCAGACGGCGCAGCGGACGACGCTTTATGCCGAAGCTCCGGCCGAACGCCACCGTGCCGGACGCGAGGCGGCTCCGCTCGCGCCGGTGATCCAGACTCCCGCACGCCGCGTGGCGAATGTCGGCACGCTGCGGCCCGCGACGGAGCAGGCGACGCAACCATGATCGCAGAAACCGCGAAATCTCACACCATCGCCGTGCTCGGCGGCACCGGGCAGGAGGGCGGCGGCCTCGCGCTGCGCCTCGCCAGGGCAGGGCACCGTGTCATCCTCGGCTCGCGCAGCCCCGACCGCGCAGCGGAACGCGCCGCCGAGATGAATACGAGGCTCGGAGAGACGCGCGTGTCCGGCGCCGGCAACAAGGCCGCCGCGGAGGTGGCGGAGCTCGTCTTGCTCACGGTGCCCTATGCGGCCCAGCGCGCCACCGTCGAAGAGGTGCGCGAAGCCCTGTCGGGCAAGATCCTGATCGATGCGACCGCGCCGCTGGTGCCGCCTAGGGTGGCGCGCGTGCAGCTACCTGAGGGAGGGTCGGCCGCCGCCGCAATCCAGGCGCTGCTCGGCGACGCGGTGCGGGTGGTCTCGGCGTTCCAGAATATCTCCGCGAGCCATCTCGACGATCTCGATCATGAGATCGACTGCGAGGTGCTGGTGTGCAGCGACGACCCGGCCGCGCGCGGCATAGTGATTGCGCTCGCGGCCGACATCGGGCTGACCGCCTGGCACGCCGGTCCGATCGCCAATTCCGCCGCGGCAGAGGCGTTGACGTCGGTCATGATCTTCATCAATCGCCACTACAAGTCGCAAGGGTCCGGCATTCGTGTAACCGGCGTGCAACGCCCCAAAACGGCTGACGCCTGAGTGCCTTGTTGCCGCACTCCGACGGTTCGGCGCGGCGCATTGTTGCCGCCTGACTACTGGTCCAGCCGAGGCCGCCTTAGCATTCGAGCGGTCTCAATCTGAGGTGGAGGCCGCGTCGGTATGAGCGCAGCGCGGCCTCAGTATTGCTGTAATGCTATGGCGAGTTTCATCGCCTTTCGATCCTGCGGGGTATCGCGATTTCGATTGGGGACCGGCACGCGAGGCGTGTGCGGAGTCGTAGAATCCTTCACCAACTGCGGGAAGCTGACTGATGGATGCCACCTGCCGTTCCGACTGCGCGCCTTCCCGAAATCGCGCGGCGCGACGGGGATTCTTTCCGTCGCTCTCGGCCGCGTCGCTGGCAGCGCTCGCGCTCGGCGCGATTTTGGTCGTACCTGCCGGCGTAGAGCAGGGCGCCGCGCAGGGTTCAGGACCGTTCGCACCACTTGCCGGCCAATGGTCCGGCACCGGGTCCGTGAGCTTCTCGTCCAGCGGAGCGCGCGAGCGCCTGCGATGCCGCGCCGTCTATCAAGCGCCCGACGCCGGCCAGACCTTGGCGCTTCGCCTGCGCTGCGCAAGCGACAGCTACAATTTCGATCTCAACGGCAATCTGACCCGTCAGGGCGATGCGGTCTCCGGCCAGTGGATCGAGTTTACGCGCAACATCACCGGCTCGCTGTCCGGTCGCCTCTCGGGCGCGTCGATCCAGGCTGTCGCGTCGGCCGGGATTTTCTCGGCGAACCTCACGCTGACGACCCATGGCACCAAGCAACAGGTGACAATCCGCATCCAGGGCACTGAGGTGACCGAAGCGGCGATCTCGCTCAGCAAAAGCTGACGAAGCGTCCTCTCGAACTCAGGGACCGGTCCGGCTCATTCCGCCGGTCCGGGTTTAGGCGCACGCCAGGCGATACGCGTTGCGACTTGGCGCAGGAACACGATCGTCGGCCGCAGAATCAGGAGATCGGCGACGAGCGCCGCGACGATCGCGAGCGCGCTCACCCATCCGAACAGCCGCAGCGACGGCAGGTTGGAGAGCACCGTCACCGCAAGCCCGCAGGCGAGCACCGCGGAAGTGAGGATCAGCGCGGGGCCGACCAGCACGGTGGCCCGCTCGACCCCGATGGCGGGGTCTTCGCCCGGCTTTTCCTCGAGCCGCATGCGGTTGAGGAAGTGAATGGTGGCGCTCAACCCCAGGCCGAACGACACGGTGAGCGCGACGACGCTCGCGAATTGCAGGCCGTTTCCGAGCGCCCACAGCACATTGCCCGAGACCAGCACGGGAAAAATGCCGGGCAGGATCGCCGCCAGCATGACGACGAGCGAGCGGAAGGCGAGTCCGATGAAGGCTGAGACGAACACGATCTCGACGGTGAGCCCGCGATTGAGCTTCTCGATCATGCCTGCGCTGTTGCGCGCGGCGATCACGGCGAGGCCGGTGACCGCGATCTTGTAACCGGGATGCATCGCGCGGACCGCGTCGAGGCTCTTGTCGAGACGACTGACCACCGGCAGCAGCGTGCTCGAATCGACATCGGGAATTCGCCCCGACACGACCACCGCATCCTGGTCAGCCGATATGAAGCGGCGCACCAGGCGCACGGGCAGGAGATTGACGTACTCCTTCAGCGTCTCGACGTCGGAGATGCCGGCCTTCTCGCGCAGCCATCGCCGCAGCGTCTCGAGCGACCACACGTTGCCGACGCCGGCCTGTCGTTCCACCGCAGCATGGACGTCGGCGATGGTCGCGAGCGTCTCCGGCGAATAGAGCGAAGCCCCGGGCGGGAATTCGACGAGCACGTCGATCGGATTGGCGCCGGTGAGCTTGGTGTCGAGCCGCTGGTTCGCCTCGACCGCATGCTCCTTGTCCGGCACCTGATCGGCGAGCCGGTAACGCGGCTGCAGATTGGCGTAATTGTAGCCGAGCACGCCGACGACCAGCACGGCAACGAGACTGTAGAGACCGGCCCGGGTCACCATCCTGCGCGCGATCCAGGCGCAGAACCGGCGCAGCGAATGGACGGCGGCGTCCGCCTGCCTGATCTTGGCGGCGAACGCGGTCTCCCGCCGGATCAGCAGCATGCCCAGGATCGGCAGCAGCATCAGCACCGTGACGAGGGCGATCACGGTCGCAATGATCCCGGCTTCGGCGAAGGTACGGATCAGGTCGGAGTTCGAGAACAGGAGCGCGACGAAGGAAAGGCCGGCGGTCGCGTGGGTGAGCACGCAGGCCGGACCGACCACGAGAATGGCATTGCGGAGCGCCTCGGCCTTGCTCTCGCCGGCGATCAGCCGGTCGCGTGCTGCGAAAGTCAGCTGCATGCTGTCGGAGAAGCTGATGACCATGATGAGCGGCGTCATCACGTTGAGGAACATGTTGAGGCGGAAGTCGAGCCAGCCGAGCGCGCCGAGCGTGAGCACGATTGCGGTCAGCGGCGGCCCCGCCGCGACGATCATGAACGACACCCGGCGGAAGAAGATGATGGCGATCAGGCACCCGGCGAGAAATCCGATGGTGTTGTAGACGAGCCGGTCGCGCTCGACCGCGTTGCGGATCTCGAGCTGCATCACCGGCACGCCGGACAACTCGACGGAGAGGCTGGTCCCGCCGAGGTCCTCCGCGAGCGTCTTGCGGATCTCCCCGACCACCGGCGACAACCCGCTGCCTTCCGCAACCGACGGGTCGAGCGCAAGGACGATCAGCGCGAGCTCGCCGTCGTCGGACAAAAGCTTGCCGCGGATGATCTCGTTCGACATCACCTTGGCGATCAATTGATCGTAGGCGGCGCCGGTCGGCAGCGGCTCCGGAAACAGCGCCTCCGGCAACTGCCCCTTCTCCGGCGGCTGGCGCGCCGAGAACAGCGAGATCAGGCCGCGGGTGCCGTCGATGAGCTGGAGATCGGTGACCGCGTCGCGCAGCTTCGCGAGCTCGTCGCGGTGCAGCAGGTCCTTCCCCTCGACGACGACCAGCACGTCGAACTCGCTCGACGGGAAACGGGCGGTGACCTCCTCGTATTGCTTGAATTCGGGCGTGTCGGACCGGAACAGCTGGCTCAGCGAGTCGTCGACCTTGAGCCGGTCGAGGCCGAGCACCGCGCCGACCACCAACAGGGCGAAGATGACCGCGCCGACGATCGGGGCGCGCAGCGCGATCAGCCCGATGCGTTCGATCCCGTAGGCCAGCGGATGCAGCCTGCGTGCGGGCGGCAGCGTTCCGCCCTTTGTTCCGTCCGGCACGAATTGTTCCAAGCGGCGGCCTCCCGGGCGCGTTCGCGTGCTGACGACGGGCCGCGCGGTCGGCCGGCGGCGGAGGGTTCCTTACCACATCTGTCCCGCTACGAAATGACGGCGGGACGGACGCGATGTGGCTGTGTTTACAGGCTTATTTCCGAGGGCTGCCGCACTTTTGTGCGCCATTGTGGTGCCTTCGTGGCACGCGCAGTCGGCACGGCGTTCACGGGCGCCGGCCGGTAAGGCCGGGAGCGCCTTTGACGAGAAGGTCTGCCGAATGGTTCACGCGACGGCCGGCTTGGTAGTCCGCCCGCTCCGGAGACGTTCGTGTTTGCCTAATTGTGTGGCAATTGCGCAACCAATAGGCACGTCACTGCTACTACGGTGCCCGTGTAACGTAATGGGGACGGTCAGGAGGCGCGAATGTCTAGCGGCCGGATTACAGATAAAGCTCGTGCGGCGGCACACCGACAACTGAGTGCACAAGCCAACGGCAGAGCCGCACGCCTGCTGCCCGTCATCGAAGAGCTGAACGTCGTCGGGGTCACCAGCATGCGTGGGATAGCAGCAGCCCTGGATGAACGGGGAATTGCGACCCCGCGAGGTGGCCCATGGTCACCGGGTCAGGTTCAACGCCTGATGAAACGGATACGCAGCACTGTCGGTTGATGTAATTCGCTCAGCGCTTGCAGAGCCCGCTCTGGAGCTCCCACCCCGTTTCGGTCCGCGCGACGGCGACGACGTCGAAATAGAGCCGCTGGCGAGGATCGTCCTTCGAGAGGAAGGTGACCTGGCACAGGAAGTTGTCCGACGCCTTGCCGTGCTCGCAGCTCGCCTCGAGCACGCGCAGGCCGCGATCGTGGAGCTTGCTCCCGTTCGCCGCCTCCTGCTCGTAGGCCGACTGGATAATGGCAACGTCAGGCTTCGCGGCATCGCACGACATGCCGACGAGCGAACACGCCAAAAGGGTCAAACCTACCGTCGCCATCCGCGCTCGCTGTTGCTTTCGTCGTTTTGCCCCGGGCCGCAATACACCACAGCCTCCCGCGCCAGCATTTAGAAGATTTCCAATGCGATGATGGGTTTAGAGCGATTCAAACGTCTCGCGCCGCTGGCCTGCTTCTCAGAAGCGCGTGACGTTCTTAAAGCATGATGGCGCGAGGGTCGATGCGAACCGTGCGGGTTCGCAGGTCGCCGCGCGCCATCTCGCGGCAGCCTGTTGCCGCCAAGTTGAAACGGGTCCCGTGAGCAGAACCATGCCGTCCAGCGTTTTCGAGCAGCGATACCTCGGTTCCCGATCGATTCATCTCGCGGCGATCGTCGCCGCGGCGCTCTCGGCGCAGAACCTTGCGCCGAGCGTCGCGCTGGCGGGCCCGTTCGTAGAGCCGCCGGTGTTCGTGAGCTCGAACGGCGTGCTCGATCTCCTGATGGTCGCGTTGCCGCTCCCGGTGACGAGCTTGACCTACGTACCGCCGTACAACCTGCCGGCGTTGAATCCCACGGGCTGGGTGTACCAGATCTGCCAGCGCGCCGTGGCGGTCGGGAATGCGTGCCCGGCAGGGTCGGGCACCGTCTCCAACTACGGCGGCACCCGGCTCGCGCTGCAGCCCGGTGACCAGCTCAAGATCCGCCTGGTGAACCAGCTTCCGTTGCTTGATCCCGTCAAGGTGACGCACTCGGCGGATCCGGGCGGCGCCAACCTGCCGATGAACCTCACCAACCTGCATACCCACGGCCTGATCGTCGAGGCGCGCGCTCCGACGCTCTCCGATCCGACCTTCGGCGATTATGTTTTCGTCGAAATCTACAACCCGGCGAACGGCATCCCTGTGCCGCAGACGACCCATCAGCATGGCTCGGTCGTCCCGTCATATGCCGATTATCGTATCGACATCCCGGCCAATCATCCCGACGGCGCGTTCTGGTTCCATCCGCACGTGCATGGGATCGCGCTCAACCAGGTGTCGCAGGGGCTCGCCGGGATCATCTCGATCGGCAGCGTCGGCCAATATGCGCATGGCGACACGACGAACGCGCCGTTTCCCGATGCCAATGTCCGCCATCTCGTCCTCAAGGACATGCAGGTGCTGGCCGCCGGCAACATCACGTTTGTCAACGGACCGGCGGACGTCGCCAACGGCGAGGTGCTCAACCAGGAGGACCCGGATTTCTGCAACCAGTATCCCTTGGCTGTCACCGAGGTGCGCAAGGGATCCTGTCCGGGCGCAGACAACTCCGCCGGCGGTGGTAACGATTTCACCGGCGGCACATGGTTCTTCACGGTGAGCGGTCAGCAGTACCCGACGATCAACCTGAGCGAGCAAGACGGCGAGATGTGGCGGCTCACCAATGCCTCGGGCAGCCTCTCCTACGATCTTCAGCTGATGAACAACGTCACCGGGGCTCCGATGGTGATGCAGCTCGCCTCCGTCGACGGCGTCAGCATCAACGTTCCTCCGGGTACATCGCTCGGGCAGGAGGTGCAGATTGCCGGCGCGCGGTTCTCGGTCGTTCAATGCCCCGAGTCGATCGCGACGGTCACGCTCAATTCGGCACCCATTTGCATCAACGAGCTCGTCATGATGCCGAGCTCGCGCGCGGAAGTGTGGGTCAGCTACCGGAACGCCAACAACCGCCTGGCGGTCCCGCTGCTCGGCTCCACCGGCGTCCTGAAGATGATCGGCCTCACCATGGGGCCGGATGGAGATTCGTGGCCTGCCGTCGATCTTGCCCAGGTCAACTTCACCCAGACAGCCCTGCCCAGCATCGTGACGTCAGCGATCAACATCGTCGGCGGCGGCGCGCTTACCACAACTCAGGCAGGCGGCATCTTCGTCGCCAAGGTTCCCAATGCAAAGCCGGCCGCCGCTCCGGCCGGCTGCAAGGCGCTGCCCACGGGTCATCATCGGCGCGTCTTCTTCGGCCTTGCCGATTACACCAACCCCAGCTCGTTCGGCCTCGGCTATGAGGAAATCGACCAGAACGGCGTTGCGGTGCCCGGCACTCAGGTCCCGATCACCCAATTCGATCCGTCAGTGACCACGGTCTGCCTGCCGCTGGGCCCTGGGCAGACGCCCGTCCACGAGGTCTGGGAGCTCGTGAACCTCGCGACCGAGAACCACAATTTCCACATGCACCAAACCAAGTTCCGCTCGCTTGGAAACGGGCCCGCTAGCACAGTGGTCGGCGGAACGACCCTCCCCGCGACCGGAGGTATCCTGGAGGACAACGTGCCGCTTTCCACCGCGGTACCAAAGAACGCCGACTACATCATCAACTATCAGAACGGCTACTGCACCATCGCTCAATGGTACAATTCGACCTGTGCCTCGAGTCCTCTGTTCGTCGATATTCCGTTCTCGCAGCTCGGCGAATTCGTCTTCCACTGCCACATTCTCGAGCACGAGGACGGGGGCATGATGGCGAAGATCGTTGTCGTGCCGACGCCGAGCGCGACCAACACCCACGACTACAACGGCGACGGTGCGAGCGACATGGCCTGGCGCGACCAGATCGGCAACGCCGCATTGTGGCTCATGAACGGGGCAACGCCGGCATCGGTCGGCGGTCTCGCCGGCGCGCCTACGACGTGGTCGATCGTCGGACACCGGGACTTCGACGGCGACGGCAACTATGACCTGCTGTGGCGGGACACCAGCGGCAACACTGCGATCTGGTTCCTCAACGGCGCCCAGATCGTGGCGTCAGCCGCAGTCGGCACTATCCCAATCGGCTGGACGGTTGTCGCCACCGGGGACTTCGATGGTGACGGCAAGGGCGACATTCTCTGGCAAGACGCGGGCGGCAATCTCGCCGTATGGCTCATGAACGGCGCCGCGGTCGCCTCGTCTGGCGGATTGGGCAACGTGCCGGCGGCTTGGTCGCTCGTCGGCGCCGGCGATTTCGACGGCGACGGCAGGAGCGACCTCCTGTGGCGTGATGCCGGCGGCAACATTGCGATCTGGTTCATGAAGGGCACCCAGGTGGCCTCCATGGCGGGCGCCGGCAACGTTCCCATCGCATGGTCGGTGGTCGGCACCGGCGATTTCGATGGCGACGGCAAGAGCGACATCGTCTGGCGTGACGGCAGCGGCAACACCGCGGTCTGGCTGATGAACGGCGCCGCCATCGCTTCGTCCGGAGGGCTGGGAATCATCCCCACCTCCTGGTCGATCGTCCAGACGGGGGACTACAACGCCGACGGCAAGAGCGACCTCCTGTGGCGCGACAGCAGCGGCAACACCTCGATCTGGTTCATGAACGGCGCCCAGATCGCCACCACCGCCGCGGTCGGCAACGTTCCCATCAGCTGGACGCTGCAGAGCGTCAATGCCGACTAAATGCAACCCAGGCGGGCGTTCGTCTGGTTGCGCTCTTCGAAATATGGTCCGAAAACGCGCCGACGGATTGCATCGGCGCCGGCGACCCTGTTGCGCCGGCGCCTCGCCCGGCGCTGATTTTTCGGCGGGATTGCTGGTAGTTGCGGGGATATCGGCAAAATAATACAGAAAAAACAAAGGTTTCCAGCTACCGCAGGGTTCCGGCGGGGCGGCGGGCCTGCCTTTCGGACGGTGACAGGAGCGGTTGGCAGGATGTATAAAAATCCTGGCCTGAGGGGGTGATTCGTCCCGTTTTGTGGCGGGGCGGCAGGGGCGCATACGCCATCCACTGGTGATATGTGGCCACGCACGGATCGGGCGCGTTGGGGCGTGCAGGCAAGCATGGCAATGGGCTCGATCGACCGTTACGTCTTCCGCACCATCTTTGGTGCCTTCGTGCTCGTCCTGCTCAACCTCACCGCGGTGATCTGGATCACCCAGATCCTGAAGCAGATCGACATCATCACCAATCAGGGACAGACCATCCTGGTCTTCCTGCGCATCACCCTCCTCCTCGTGCCCATCCTGATGCTGGTGATCGCCCCGATCGCGATCATGATCGCGGTGTGCTACGCGCTCACCAAGCTCAATGGCGACTCCGAGCTCGTGGTGATGAACGCGGCAGGCATCGCCCCGCGGCGGGTCTTTCGCCCGGTGATGATCGCCTGCCTCGTCGTCGCGGGTTTCGTCGCCTTCATCAGCGCCTATCTCGCGCCACTCCTCCAGCGGGAGATGAACGAGGCGGTCGCGAAGGTGAGGACGGACGTGGTGGCCAACATCGTGCGGCCCGGCGCCTTCACCTCGGTCGAGCGCGGCCTGATCTTCCACATCCGCGACCGCGTCGGCGAGAGCCAGTTCCGCGGCATCTTCATCGACGATTCCCGCAACCGCGAGGAGCGCGCCACCATCGTCGCCGAATACGGCCAGATCGTCCAACGGGCCGAGGGTACGTTCCTGGTGATGCGGGACGGCAATGTCGAGCGCCGTCGGGCGAAAGAGCGCGACCCGACGATCGTGGTGTTCGACCGCTACGCCTTCGATCTCACGCGGCTCGCCCCGGCGCCGCAGCTCGTCATCGGCCTGCACGAGAAATATATCTGGGAGCTGTTGTTTCCGAAGGCCGACGACCACGCGCTCAAGACCTCGCCCGGCCAATTCCGCGTCGAGCTCCACGAGCGGCTGATCGCTCCGCTCTATCCGCTGGCGTTCGGCGTCATCGCATTCGTGGTGCTCGGGTTTCCCCGCACCACGCGACAGAGCCGCAACGTGTCGCTCGTCGCCGTCATCGTCGGCGTCGCGGGGCTGCGGCTCGGCGGCTTCGCGGCCATGGTGATGGCGGTCACTTTCCCGCCGGCGCTGGCCGCATTGTATGCGGCGATCGCCGCCATCCTGGGGTTCGGCACCTATCTGATCTGGCGCGGCCAACCGCTCGAAATCGACGAGAAGGTCGCGCTTGGCACCAAGGCGCTGAGCGCCCTGCTTCGCCTGGAGAACTTCGCTGCGGGCCAGCGGCTCCTGATGCCGTTCGTCGGGTTGCTGCGTCGATTCAGCGGCCCGATGGCCTCGACCGATCGATGACGTGCCAGCCGAGCGCGAGGCGCCCCGCGTGGACAACGTGGCTGCGGTCCGATAGAGCCGTGGAGCATGGGCGCGGGGGCGCCTCGTCACGCGTCGGTCCCGGATGCTCAAAGACCTGAACCGCCGTCTGTTTGCCGACCCCAACGGCGCGGCGGCGTTGATCCGCCGGCTGTTGCTCGAGAACGGCCGCGCTTATTGGCGTCGCTATTGCCTATCGCTGGCCTTCATGACGGTCGGGGCCGCCTGCACCGCCCTCCCGGCGTTCCTGTTCGGCCGCGGCATCGACCAAGCCTATGTCTATCGCAGCTTCGAAGGCGTCGCCGTCGTCGCCGTGGCGATGATCGTCATCTTCGCCGTCAAGGGACTGGCGAGCTACGGCCAGGCCGTGACGCTCGCACGCATCGCCAACCACATCGTCGCCGAGAACCAGAAGAAGCTGTTCGACAAGCTGCTGGCGCAGAACATCTCCTTCTATGCCGACCGCCATTCCTCGGAATTCGCCGCGCGGATCACGTTCGGTGCGGGATCGGCGGCGCAGGTGCTCAACCTGCTGATCAATGCGCTGGGGCGCGATCTCCTGTCCCTCCTCGGCCTCATCGCGGTGATGGTCTATCAAGCACCGTTCCTGTCGCTGATCGGCATCGTGGTGATGCCGCCTGCGGTGTTCGGGGTGCGCAAGCTCATCAAGCGGGTGCGGTCGATCGCGCTCACCCAGTACGGCGGCGGCGCTGAAATCCTCGAAGCCATGCAGGAGACCATTCAGGGCTTCCGCATCATCAAGGCGTTCAACCTCGAGGCCGTCATGCGGGCGCGGGTCGATGCGAGCGTCAACCGCGTCGAGGCCGCCTCGAACAAGCTCGCTCGGGTGTCGAACCGCGCGACCCCGTTGATGGAAGCGCTCGGCGGCATCGCGGTCGGCGTCGTGTTCCTCTACGCCGGCTACAGCGTGCTGGTGCTCAAGGCCGCGCCCGGCGAATTCGTCTCGTTCATCGCCGCGTTCCTGCTCGCCTACGAGCCGGCGAAGCGGATCGCCCGGCTCAACATCGACCTGCACAACAGCCTCGCCGGCGTGCAGGTGCTGTTCGACATTCTCGACCTTCCCGACAGCACGCCGGCGCGGCCGAAGCCCGACGTCGAGGTTTCGCGGGGCGCCATCGAATTCGCCGACGTCACCTTCTCCTACCGTCCCGGGCAGCCGGTGTTGCGCGGCGTATCGTTTGTCGCGGAGCCCGGCGAGGTCACCGCATTCGTCGGTCCTTCCGGCGGCGGCAAATCGACGATCTTCAACCTGGTGCTCGCCCTCTATCTGCCGGAGCGCGGGGCGATCCTTCTCGACGGTCAGAACTACGATGCGGTGTCGGCGGAATCGATCCGGCGCAACATCGCCTATGTCGGCCAGGACGTGTTCCTGTTCCGCGGCACCATTCGCCAGAACATCGCGCTAGGCCGCCTCGATGCGAGCGAAGCCGACATCATCGCCGCCGCGCGCGCCGCCCATGCCGACGAGTTCGTGTCGCAGTTTCCGTTGGGTTACGACACGCCGGTCGGTGAGCACGGCACCCAGCTCTCCGGCGGCCAGCGCCAGCGCATCGCCATCGCCCGCGCGCTGATCCGCAATGCGCCGATCATCCTCCTCGACGAGCCGACCGCGGCGCTCGACGGCGAATCCGAGCGCTACGTCCAGGAAGCCATGGACAAGCTCATCAAGGGCCGCACCACCCTCGTGATCGCGCACCGCCTGCACACCATCACCCAGGCGAACGTCATCCACGTCATCGAGAAGGGCATGATCGTGGAATCCGGCAGCCATGGCGATCTTATGGCGCGCAGCGGACGCTATGCGCAGTTCTATGCGATGAGGTTCTCCCGCGAAGCCGGACCGGCGGGGGCGAAGGCCGCGATGTCGCGCGTCGCGGGTTGACCGCGGCGGTGCCGCTGCGCCATTGATCCTGCGCTCTTACGGTGCGCACCAACAGCCAAGCGAAAGCGTCAGACCATGCGGACAAAGGTGAACGGCATCACCTTCAACTACGAGATCGAGGGGCCGGACGGCGCGCCCTTCATCATGTTCTCGAACTCGCTCGCCACCGATCTCACCATGTGGGACCCGCAGGCTGCGGACTTCAAAGGCGCGTACCGCATCCTGCGCTACGACCAGCGCGGCCACGGCGGAACGGACGCGCCGGCGGGCCGCTACACCTATCCGCAGCTCGTCGCCGATGCATTGGCGCTGCTCGACGCGCTCAAGATCGAACGTACCCATTTCGTCGGCCTTTCGATGGGCGGGGCGACCGCGGCGGCGCTCGCGGAGCTTCATCCCGACCGGGTCGACCGCGTCGTCATCTGCGATTCGCCCTGCATGTCGACGGCGACGACCTCCCAGCAGTGGGCCGAGCGCATCGCCATGGCCGAGAAGGGCGGCGTCGCGGCGCTCGTCGATTCGACGCTCGCGCGGTGGTTTCCGCCCGAGACGTTGGCGGCCAAGCCGGCGCATGTCGAAAAAGTGCGGGCGATGATCCTGTCGACGCCGGTCAACGGCTTCATGGGCTGCGCGGCCGCGCTCGCCGACCACGACTACAACACGAAGATTGCCTCAGCGAAGCGCCCGGTGCTGTTCATCGCCGGCAGCAAGGACGGCGTCACCCCGGCGGCGATGAAGGACATGCAGGCGCGGCTTGCCAGGCTCACGCTATGTCGAGCTCGAAGGGGCAGGGCACATCTCGAACCTCGACCGGCCGGCCGAGTTCACGAAGGCGGTGAAGGAGTTTTTGGCCGCGAAGTGAAGGGCCTCACCGACCTCATCCTGAGGAGCCGCGCAGAGCGCGGCGTCTCGAAGGATGGTCCCATACACTGCGGCCTGTGGCCGTCCTTCGAGACGCCTGCTTCGCAGGCTCCTCAGGACGAGGTCGTGAAGAGAACGGAGGCGCTGAACCTCCGCCTCACTTCAACATCGGCCCCATCGTCACCGTCAGCTTGCCGATGCCCTCGACCTCGCATTCGAGCTTGTCGCCGGCGACGGTCGCCGCGACGCCCGAGGGCGTGCCGGTCATGATGATGTCGCCCGGCGCGAGCGCGACCATCTCGGAGAGCTTCTCGATCACCTCGGGCACGTTCCAGATCATCTGCGCGAGATCGCCGTCCTGGCGGAGCTTGCCGTTGCACTTGAGGGTGATGCGGCCCTTCGTCGGGTGACCGGTCTCGGAGGCCGGACGCAGCGGGCCGCAGGGTGCGGAGCCGTCGAACGCCTTGCCGATCTCCCAGGGGCGCTTGATGTCGCGCGAGGCGATCTGAAGGTCGCGGCGGGTGAGGTCGATGCCGACGCCGTAGCCCCAGATCAAATCGTTGGCGGTCGCCGCCTTGAGGTTGCGGCCGCCGCCCTTGAGCGCGACCACGAGCTCGACCTCGTGATGGAGGTCCTTGGTGAGCGGCGGGTAGGGCACCGTCGAACCGTCCGGCGCGATGGCGTCGGCGGGCTTCGCAAAGAAGAACGGCGGCTCGCGCTCGTCCTGCCCCATCTCCTTGATGTGCTCGAGGTAGTTGCGGCCGACGCACCAGATCCGGCGCACCGGGAACAGCTTGTCGCTGCCGGCAATGGCGATGACCGCCTGCGGCGGCGGCGGAATGACGTAACGGGAAGCGTCTGCGCTCATGAGGGAATCTTCTTTATCGGGGTTGAAAAGGAGCGGGCCGGCACGCCCGGGGGCGATTGGGGATCGCCGCCACGGCCTGCCGATTAAACGGAAGGGGTCGTTACGTCAATGCATGACTGCGGCGCGCTTGCGTGGAGCAGGGCGACCCGTGCCGCGCGGCAGGGTGCGCTCCCAGGCGAGTGCATGGCCGACGATGGTCGCGAGGTCGTCGAACTGCGGCCGCCAGCCGAGCGTCTCGCGGATGAGCTCGGATTTCGCGACGATCCGCGCCGGATCTCCAGGGCGCCGCGGCGCAAGGTCGACGCGGAAATCGACCCCCGACACCCGCTTGACCGTCTCGACCACTTCGAGCACCGAGAAGCCGTGGCCGTAGCCGCAGTTGAGCGTCACCGGCCGCCCGCCAGCGCGCAGATAGGCGAGCGCATCGGCATGGGCGCGGGCGAGATCGGTGACGTGGATGTAGTCGCGCAGGCAAGTGCCGTCGGGCGTCGGGTAATCGGTGCCATAGACGTCGATCTTGCTGCGCTTGCCGAGCGCGCACTCGACTGCGACCTTGATGAGATGGGTCGCGCCGGCGGTCGACTGGCCGGAGCGCAGCTGCGGGTCGGCGCCGGCGACGTTGAAGTAGCGCAGGATCACCGAGTCGAGGCCATGGGCCATCCCGGCGTCCCGCAGCATGATCTCTGTCATCAGCTTGGAGGAGCCATAGGGCGACATCGGGCAGGTCGGGCCGTCCTCACCGATCGGTATCGTCGCGGGATCGCCGTAGACCGCCGCGGTCGAGGAGAAGATGAACCGCTTCACGCCGCCCTTCACCGCGCATTCGATGAGGCTGCGCGAATTCGAGGTGTTGTTGCGGTAGTAGCCGAGCGGATCGGCGACCGATTCGGGGACCACGATCGACGCCGCGAAATGGATGATCTCGGAGACGTCGTGCTCGGCGATGAGGCGGGAGACCAGTGGCTGGTCGCCGGTCTCGCCGACGACGAGCGGCACGCCCTTGGCGACGGCCCAGTCGAAGCCGGTGGAGAGATTGTCCAGCACCACCACGCGCTCCCCCGCGTCAGCGAGGGCATGGACCATGTGGCTTCCGATGTATCCGGCGCCGCCGGTAACGAGGACCGTCATGATGCTGGCTCGGCTTTGCCGCAAGTATCGCGCGGCGGGTAAATTTCAAGTTAGCGGCACGGTGTGTTATGGCCCGGAGCCGAAGCGCCGCGCGGCGCGGACCGGCTCGGCGGCGTCTCGCCGGGGCCGCCGCGCATCGACAAGATGTAAACAAGTCTTGCGTGCTTACAATGGGTTAGGGGTCAGACGCGCGCAATCATGAGCGAAATTCTGTTCATCAAGACCTCTTCGCTCGGCGACGTCGTCCATCACATGCCGGCGGTCACGGACGCCCGGCGGCACCTCCCCGATGCGCGCTTCACCTGGGTCGTCGAGGAGCCCTATGCGCCGCTCGCCCGCCTCCACCCCGGCGTGAACGAGGTCATCCCGGTGGCGTCGCGACGCTGGCGCTCCCGCCTGCACCGCCTGGATACGTGGGCCGAGATCGGCCGCTTTCGCGCGGAGCTGCGCGCGCGCCGCTACGACGCGGTCGTCGATACCCAGGGCCTGATGCGCACGGCGCTGATCGCCAAGGGCGCACGCGGGGTCAGCCACGGCTACGATACCGCGAGCATCCGCGAGCCGCTCGCCTCCCTCCTCTACGACGTGCGGCACAGGATAGAATGGCGCTGCCACGCCATCCCGCGCAACCGCATGCTGACTGGCCGCGCGCTCGGCTACGAGCCGACCTCGGAGATCGATTTCGGCCTCGACCGCAGCCGCATCGCCGGCACGCCGCGCGATCCCTATGCCGTCCTGATCCACGCCACCGCGCGGCCGGAAAAGGAATGGCCGCAGGGCTATTGGTTCTCCGCGGCGCGGGCGTTGCTCGACCGCGGCCTCGGCGTGGTGCTGCCGTGGGGATCGGAAGCGGAGCGCGACCGCAGCGACGAGCTCGCGGCAGCGCTCGGGTCCGGCGAGGTGCCGGAGCGTCGGCCGCTCGACCAAGTGGCGGCGATGATTGCCGGTGCGAGGGTGGTCGTCGGGGTCGACACCGGGCTGCTTCACGTCGCGGCTGCGCTCGGCGTGCCGCTGGTCGGCATCTTCGTCGGCAGCGAGCCCGGCCTGACCGGGCCGCTCGGCACGGGCCCGATCGCCGTCGTCGGCGGCAAAGGGGTGATGCCCGATGCGGACGAAGTGCTCCGCGCGGTGGACCTGGTCATCGGGGAGGTGCGGTGATCGCGCTGCTGCGCCGCTTCGACGTCGGGGCGCAGATCGCGCTCCTCGCGCTGCTCGCCGCCTACTTCATGGTGTGGCCAGTGTGGCGCGCCGGCTTTCCGATCGAGATCGCGCAGAACGAGGGCTGGAACGCGTATCACGCCGACGCGGCGATGGGGGCCGCGCCGCTTTATCCGGCGACCGACACGCTCATCGTCAACAACTACCCGCCGCTGTCCTTCTACGTGGTCGGCGAGATTGCGAAGGCAACGGGGATCGACGCGCTCTACGTCGGACGGGTGATGTCGCTCGTCGCCGTCGTCGCGCTGGGTGCCCTGATCGCGAAAGTGATCTCACAGCTCGGCGGCGGCCGCGCCGGCGCCGCGCTCGGCGGCGTCTGGTACGTCGCGGTGATGGCGCGCTCGTTCACGCGCTTCGTCGGCATGAACGATCCGCAGCTCGTCGGCCATGCGCTGATGGTGGCGGCGCTCGCCTGGTTCCTTGCCCGCGACATGCGCAAGCAGTCGGCGGTGCCGCCGTTTCTCGCAATGGCGGCGATCGGCTTCTACAAGCACAACATCATCGCGGTGCCGGTGACGGCTCTCCTGTGGCTCCTCGTCCAGGACTGGCGGCGGGCGGTGTGGCCCGCGATCGCCGGTGCGGCCGCGGCCGCGGTCGGGCTCGCGATCTGCGTCGCGATTTACGGCGACGTGTTCCTCGCCAACCTCATCACTGCGCGGCCCTCGAGCTTCACCCGGGCGATCTACGGCCTCGGGCGGCTGCAATGGATTCTCCCCGCCCTGGTGCTGTGGGCGATCTGGGTCGCCGCCGAGCCGAAGAGCCGCGCCGCGCGGTTCACCATGATCCATGTCGGCGTGTCGTTCGTCGCCTTCGTCCTGCAGTGGAGCGGCGAGGCGATACTCGACAACGCCCAGTTCGATCTCGTGATCGCGACCGCGATCGGGATAGGCCTCGCCTTCGATCGCGCCGGTGCGACCGCCTTCGGGACGCGCTATGGCGAGACGCCCGCGCGCGCCGTGATCACGCTGGTATTGGTGGTGCGGCTCCTCGCCACGCTGCGAATCGAGTTCGGCGCTGGTGCTGTTCGATCCCGCCTACCGCGCCCAATACTACGCGAACGCCGAAGCCGCCCGGCAGGATGCGGCGCGAATTGCCGCGATCCCCGGGCCCGTCGCCTGCGATTTCAAGGTGGTGTGCCGCATGGCCGGAAAGCCGTTCTCCTACGACGATTTCCGCGCCGAGATGCTGGTCGCGAGCGGCCGCTCCGGCGGCCTTGATGTCGAGGGCCTGATCCGCGCGCACGGGTTGACGCGGGTGCGCAACGACGACCGCGGCGGGATCGCGGTGCTGTTCAGGTCGCTCGGCGGGAGCCCCTAAGTCCGCGGCGAACCGTCGCGATCCCCGCGTAAAGGGCCTGGATGTCGATGGATTGCGGACCGATTGCGTGCCAATGTGCCGCCAGCGCTTCGCGTCCCATGCCGCGGGTCGTAGAGCCACCGGGAGACATACGACCGGGAGAAAAACAGAGGAGCCCGATATGCAGAAGAAACAATTCTTTTTGAGCACCGCCGCCGCTATTGGCCTTGCCGCTTGGCTTGCGCCGACGCAGGCGAGCGCCCAGACGGCCGTTGCGATCGACAACGACGACATCGGCGGCGTGGTGACCGGACCGAGCGGCCCCGAGGCCGGTGTGTGGGTCATCGCTGAGACCAACGACTTGCCGACGCGGTTCGCGCGAAGCGTGGTCACCGACGACCAGGGCCGCTACGTGGTGCCCGACCTGCCCAAGGGGAAGTACAAGATATGGGTTCGCGGCTATGGCCTCGTCGACTCACCGAAGGTCGATTCCGAGCCCGGCAAGCAGCTCAACCTCACCGCCGTGCCGGCGCCGAACGAGCGCGCTGCAGCCGAGTATTATCCGGCGATCTACTGGTATTCGATGCTCAAGATTCCGGCAGCGGACCAGTTCGGCGGCAAGAGCGACATCCCGGCGAACGTGAAGCAGTTCGACTGGCTCAACCTGATGAAGAACAACGGCTGCGTCGGCTGCCATCAGCTCGGCCAAGCCTCGACCCGCACCATCCCGAAGGCGTTCGGCGACTTCAAGACCGGTGAGGACGCCTGGATCCGTCGCACCCAGTCGGGGCAGGCGGGCGAACTCATGGTCAACATCCTCGCCGGACAGCTCGGCGGCGCGCCCTACAAGTATTTCGGCGAGTGGACCGATCGGGTCGCCAAGGGCGAACTGCCGTTCGCCAAGCCAACCCGGCCGTCCGGTGTGGAGCGTAATGTCGTCGTCACCACCTGGGACTGGTCCGACGAGAAGCACTACCTCCACGATCTCGCGGTGTCGGACAAGCGTAACCCGACGGTCAACGGCTACGGCCCGGTGTTCGGCCAGCCGGAGTATTCGACCGACCGCATCCCCATCCTCAATCCGGTGTCGAACAAGGTCGACATCTTCCCGGCACCGGTTCGCGACGCCAGCATGCCGATGATGCTCGGACCAGGCCATGCCGCGATGGCGAAGCCCCTGCAGCCTTCGGCCTATTGGGGTGACGAGGCGATCTGGGATACCCACATCAACAACCACGACTCGATGATCGACGGGAAGGGCCGGATGTGGCTCGCGGCCTCGGTGCGCGACATCCACAACCCGGCGTTCTGCCAGAAGGGCTCGGACCATCCTGCGGCGAAGATGTTCCCGCTGGCCGACAGCCATCGTCAGATCGCCATGCTCGATCCCAAGACGATGAAGTACACTTTCGTCGACACCTGCTTCACCACCCATCACCTGAACTTCGCCAAGGATGCCAACGACACGCTGTGGACCTCGAGCGGCGGCGGCAGTGGCGCGGTCGGGTGGCTCAACACCAAGCTGTTCGACGAGACCGGCGATGCGCAGAAGGCGCAGGGCTGGACCCCGCTGATCCTCGACACCAACGGCAACGGCAAGCGCGACGAAGGTTACGCCGAGCCCAACCAGCCGGTCGATCCGACCAAGGACAAGCGGATCGCCCAGGTGTTCTACGCGGTGATGGTGAGCCCGGCGGACGGTACGATCTGGGGAACCCTGCGCGCGAGCCCCGGCTCGATCGTGCGCATCGACCCGGGTTCCGATCCGGTCCACACTGCGCTGTCCGAAATCTACAACATCCCGATGCCGGGCTTCGGCCCGCGCGGCGCGGATATCGACAGCAAGGGCGTCGTCTGGGTGTCGCTCGCCAGCGGCCATCTCGGGAGCTTCGATCGCCGCAAGTGCAAGGGCCCGCTCAACGGCCCGACCGCGACCGGCAATCACTGCCCCGAGGGCTGGTCGTTCTACCAGTATCCCGGCCCGGGCTTCCAGGGCCTCGGCGAGAACAGTGCCGAGTTCGAGCTACTATTCGTGGGTCGACCAGCACAACACCTTCGGTCTCGGCGACGACGTGCCGGTGTCGACCGCCAACCTCAACGACGGCCTGGTCGCGTTCAAGGACGGCAAGATGGTCACGCTGAAGGTGCCGTACCCGACCGGCTTCTATGCCAAGGGCCTCGACGGCCGCATCGACGATCCGAACGCCGGCTGGAAGGGCCGCGGCTTGTGGACCTCGAGCGGCGATCGCGTGCCGTGGCTGCAGGAAGGCGGCAAGGGCATGAAGCCGATGGCGGTGCACTTCCAGCTCCGCCCCGATCCGCTCGCGCACTGAGCCGATCGCGCATTATTCCAACGTGTTGCTCCCGCCCGGCGATTGCCGGGCGGGATTTTATTTGCGCGAGATGCAGCGAGATGTAGCCCGCATTGCAGTGCAGCGGAAACGCGGGGCCGGCGACGAGTCCTCGGATTTCGCGTCCCGCTCAATCCGGGCTACGGCGTCGGGCCGAATTTTCCGAGACGTTCCGTCGCTACGTCGACTTCGCGTTGAACAGATTCCGCTCGACGATCTCGCAGATCGCGTGCGCTGCGGTGATGTGAAGCTGCTGGATCACCGGCGTATCGTCGCTCGGGGCGGCAAGCAGGTGATCGCACAGCGGACGCATCGTGGCGGTGCCGGGCGTCGCGCCGGTGAAGCCGACGGTGACGACGCCGAGCGCGCGGGCGGCGGTCAGCGCCGCAATCACATTGGGCGATTTGCCCGAGGTGGAGATCGCGATGAACACATCGCCGCGCCGGCCGAGCCCGCGGACCTGGCGCTCGAACACCTTGTCGTAGCCGTAGTCGTTGCCGACCGCGGTGAGGACCGACGAGTCCGTGGTCAAGGCGATTGCGGGCAGCGGATTGCGGTCGAAGCGCAGCCGCGACAGGAATTCGCCCGCGATGTGCTGGGCATCGGCCGCGCTCCCGCCATTGCCGGCGAGCAGCAGCTTGCCGCCGTCGCGCAGCGCCTGCTCACACGCGGCGGCGATGGCGAGCACCTGGCCCATGAACTCGGCGTCGCCCGCGGCGCGCTCGAGCGCCTCGAGCGAGCGGCGGAAATGGGTCGCGGCGACCGTGTCGGTGGGCTTGAGCATGGCCTGTCGTAGCGTCTCGCTTCAGTCGAAGCAATTCAGGCGGCCGGATGCGCTGCCGCCACCACCGCCTCTATCACCTGCCCGGCCGGAATATCCCGCATGCAATGGTGGTGCCCGAACCGGCAGGTCGGCTTGTGGCAGGGCCGGCACGGCACGTCGGTCTTGGGCTCGATCACCGCGGCAATCGGATTGAGCGGCGCCCAGTGCCAGGGGCTGGTCGGGCCGAAAATGCCGATCGACGGCGTTCCGATGGCCGCGGCGACGTGGAGCAGGCCGGAGTCGTTGGAGATCACGACATCGGCCGCGGCAGTCGCGAGGATCGCATTGCGCAGGTCGGAGCCGGTGAGATCGCGGCATCGCGACGGCGCGGCGGCGACGATCTCGGCCGCCAGGTCCCTCTCCATCGGGCCGCCGATCACCCAGACTGAATAACCGCGCGCAGCGAGGTCGCGCACCAGCTCGGGATATCCGCCCCACCGCTTCGACGGGCCGACGGCGCCCGGCGCCACCACGGCTACGGGCTTCGCGTCGGTGAGCCCCATCCGCTCCCGCCACTGCCGCACCTCCTCGGCAGGGACCACGAGCTGCGGCAGCGGCCAGTCGGCGGGGAGCGCGGCCCCCTTGGGCAGCGCGAGCGCGGCGCAGCGGTCGACCATGCGCGGCAGCGCCTTCTCCCCGGGGCGAAGGTCGTTCACGAGGCCGAACCGCAGTTCGCCGAGAAATCCGGTGCGCACGGGGATACCGGCGAGCGTCGGCGCCAGCGCCGACTTCCAGGTCCGCGGCATGATCAGGGCGTCGCCATAATTTTCCGCGCGCAGCACGTCGGCGAGCTCGCGATGGAGCGACCAGGCCAGCCGCTTGCGCGGCAGGTCGAACACGATCCCCTTGCGGACGCCGGGCATGTAGTCGAGCAAGGGCGCGACCATGGCGGTCGTCAGCACGTCGACCGGCCGGTGCGGAAAGCGCTCCTTGAGAAGCCGCACCACCGTGTGGCAGCGCACGAAGTCGCCGATCCACATGTAGGGCACGATCAGGATTGCCCGCTCGCTGCCAGGTCGATTGACGTTTTCTTTCAATGCCTTGGGCCGCCGGCTGGAGGTTTTGCCAAGGTCCTTATAGACCTGCCGCAGTACCCCCGTCGACACCGGCCGGGCGCTGTTGCGGTGCCGGGCCGACTAGGGCAAAGGAGGGGGCGGCCGCTGGGGCGGTCTTAGGGCGCGCGTTGGGCATGTTCCTGGTCACCGGCGGGGCCGGCTTCATCGGATCGAACCTGGTGGCGTCGTTGAACGAGGCCGGGCATGGCGATGTCGCCGTCTGCGACTTTCTCGGCGCTGAGGGCAAGTGGCGGAATTTGCAGAAGCGCCGCCTGTCCGATTTCGTCGCCCCGCCCGATCTCGCGCGCTGGCTCACGGGCCGCCAGCTCGATGCGATCTTCCACCTCGGCGCCATCTCCGAGACCACCGCGACCGACGGCGACCTCGTGATCGACACCAATTTCCGCCTGCCGCTGATGCTGCTGGACTGGTGCGCCGAGATGCGCGTGCCGCTGATCTACGCCTCCTCGGCCGCGACCTATGGCGACGGCGGGGAGGGCTTCTCCGACGACAACTCGCTCGAGGCGTTGACGCGCCTGCAGCCGATGAATCTCTACGGCTGGAGCAAGCACCTGTTCGACCTCGCGGTGATCGAGCGGGCGCGCAACGGCGGTAAGCTGCCGCCGCAATGGGTGGGCCTCAAGTTCTTCAACGTGTTCGGGCCCAACGAGTATCACAAGGGCGAGATGATGAGCCTCGTCGCCAAGCGTTTCGCCGATGCCAAGGCCGGCGTTCCCGTGCGGCTCTTCAAGTCGCACCGCGACGGCATCGCCGACGGCGAGCAGCGGCGCGATTTCATCTATGTGGACGACACCGTCGCGGTGATGCGATGGTTCCTCGACCATCCGCGCACCAACGGCATCTTCAACGTCGGCACGGGCGTGGCGTCGAGCTTCAAGGAGATGATCACGGCCATGTTCGCCGCGCTCGGCCGCGGCCCGAACATCGAATACATCGACATGCCGCCGACGATCCGCAACAGCTACCAGTATTTCACGCGGGCGAGCACCGACCATTTGCGACAGGCCGGCTATTCCGCGCCGTTCACGCCGATCGCTGCGGCGGTGAAGACCTACGCGACCCGCTATCTCGACGCTCCGGACCGGTACCGCTGATGTTCGACTACGAAACCGCGTTTGAACAGCTCGCGCACCGCACCGTGCTGTGCGTCGGCGACCTCATGCTCGACGACTTCGTCTATGGCGAGGTGTCGCGGGTGTCGCCCGAGGCGCCGGTGCCGGTGATCGCGGTGCGGCGCGAGGAGAAGGTGGTGGGCGGCGCCGGCAACGTCGCACGCAACCTCGCCGGCCTCGGTGCGCGCTGCCTGTTCGTCGGCGTGATCGGGGCGGACGAGGCAGGCGACCTCATCGTCAAGGCGCTGGCGGGGTTCGAGCGGATCGAGCCGTATCTCGTCGTCGACACGAGTCGCCCGACAAGCCGCAAAGTGCGCTTCGTCTCGGAGCATTATTCCTCCCATCTCCTGCGCGCAGACTGGGAGCTGGCAAAGCCGGTCCCGGAGGCGATCGAAGCGCGGCTGATCCGCGAGGTCGCGGCGCTCGTCCCGCAGGCCGACGCGGTCGTGCTCTCCGACTACGCCAAAGGCGTGCTCACGCCGCCGTTGATCCGAGCGGTGATCGATGGGGCGATGCGGCTCGGCAAGCCGGTCGTCGTCGATCCCAAGGGCACCGATTTCTCGATCTATCGCGGCGCAACAGTGATCACGCCGAACCGCAAGGAGCTTGCCGAAGCGAGCCGCATGCCGGTCGGCACGGAGGGCGAGATCGCCGCTGCCGCGGCGGCGGTCCGCGGCGCCGTTGGCGCAAAGGCGGTGCTGGTGACCCTGAGCGAGGAAGGCATGCTGCTCGATGCCGAAGGCGCCGAGCCGGTGCACGTCCCCGCCTATCCCGTGCGGGTGCGCGACGTGTCAGGGGCTGGCGACACGGTTGCTGCTGCGCTCGCCGGTCTGCTCGCGGCCGGTGCGAATTTCGAAGCGGCGACCCGCGCGGCGAATGCCGCGGCTTCGGTCGTCGTCGGCAAGCGCGGTACCGCGACGGTGACGGTTGCCGAGCTGCGCTCGCGCATCCTGCCGGCGGCGGCGCTCGCGGCGGAGGAGAAGATCGCGTTCGATCCGGCGGTCGCCGTCGAACGCGTGCGGGAGTGGCGCGCCGCCGGCTTGCGGATCGGCTTCACCAACGGTTGCTTCGACATTCTCCATCCGGGCCACGTCCATGTGCTCACCCAGGCGCGCGCCGCCTGCGACCGGCTCGTCGTCGGGCTCAACAGCGATGCTTCGGTGAAGCGCCTCAAGGGTCCCGACCGGCCGATCCAGGACGTGCATGCCCGCGCCGGCGTGCTCGCCGCACTCGAAGCGGTCGATCTCGTGGCGATCTTCGAGGACGACACGCCAATCGATCTCATCCGGAAGCTGCGGCCGAGCGTGCTCGTCAAGGGCGGCGATTATCGCAAGGAAACCGTGGTCGGCCACGAGCTCGTCGAGGCCGACGGCGGAGAGGTGATCCTTGTCGATCTCGTGCCGGGCCATTCCACCACGAGGATCGTCGAACGCTCCGGCGGTGCCGTTGCCGAAAGCACGGGGGCAAAGCCGAAGTCCGCGAAGGAGCGGGCGAAGAGCTAGAGCATGATCCCGAAAAGTTGCAGACTTTTCGGACAAGATCATGCTCAAAACTTCAGGACCCGTGATGGCGCCCGATCGACGCGACGACGAGACCCTGCTGCGCCGCGCCTTCGAGGTCGCGCGCCGCTCGCGGGCGAACGGCGATCATCCCTTCGGTGCACTGTTGGCCGGCCCCGACGGCGCGATCGTACGCGAGCAGACGAACGGCTTTTCGGCGGAAGGCGGGGATATGACGGCGCATGCCGAGCGCCTCCTTGCGACCTGGGCGTCGCGCAGCCATGAGGCGAGCTTCCTCGCCCGCTGCACGCTCTACACCTCCGCCGAGCCCTGCGCGATGTGCGCGGGCGCGATCTACTGGGCCGGCATCGGCCGGGTGGTCTACGGCCAGAGCGAAAAGGGCCTCAAGGCGATGACCGGCGCTGCACACCGAGAATCCGACCCTCGACCTGCCGTGCCGCATCGTCTTCGCCGCCGGCCAGCGCGCGACGGAAGTGGTCGGGCCGCTCCTCGAAGAGGAAGCGGCCGCGCTGCAGGCGGATTTCTGGCACCGCGAGTGATGCGACCGGCCGGCGGCGCGGCTCCGCAGTTACGGCGGTGGCAGCCATCCTCGCAACACGGCCATGCCAAGCATCGCCACATGGGGTGCGTGGTCGAAAGCCCCCTCGAGCGCGAGGGCATGAAGCTCGGCGATGCTCACCATCCTATGGGCGACTTCGACCTCCGGACGCCAGTCCGGGACCGGCACGACGCCGGGCGCGAAGAATGTCCACATGCGGTTTCCGAGCCGGCCGGAGTCCGGGAGCATCGTCGCGAGCGGTTCTATCCGCGACGCTGTGAGCCCCACCTCTTCGGCGAGTTCGCGGATGGCGCACGCCTTCGGCGCCTCGTCGCCGTCGCGCAGGCCGCCCGGAAATTCGAGCGTGAAGCGTCGCACTGCCGGGCGGAACTGGCGCACGATCGGAATGCGCCCGTCCGTGGTCACCGCGAGCACCGAGACGTAGTCCATGGTGTCGATGGAATGATAGACCGCGCCGGCGTCATCGGGCCCAGTCACCACGCGGTTTTCTACCAGGCTCACCCAGGGGGAAAACCGCGTCGTTTGCGAGGAGGCGATGCGCGGAAAGGCGGGCTCTTTCGAAGTCATTGCAACGCTCGTCTCCGTTACGTTGTCATTCCGGGGCGCGCGTAAGCGCGAACCCGGAATCCAGAAACTTCGATAGCAAGCCTGGATTCCGGGTTCGGTGCTTCCACTACTGCGCCACAAATTCGTAGTGTGTGCAAAATCGCGCTGTGAGGGTCTGGCAGCGTGCGCAACCGCGCTGCGCGATTTTGCGCACGCGATCGGCCGAGGAACCGCGGTTGCACACCCTACCTGCGCTTATGACACAGCAGTGCTTCGCACCGCCCCGGAATGACGAATCCATGCGCGTCGCCCTCACACCCGATAGTGCCGCTTCCAGGCCTGGAACATCAGCACGTTCCACAACACGTGCTCCCGGTTGGCGGCGCCCGATTGGTGCTGGTCCCACAGCTGGCGCACCTCGCCCGCGTCGAAGATGCCGTCGGCGGAGAGGGGCGCGGGCGACAGCAGATCGTCCGCCCATGCCTTGAGATCGCCACGCAGCCACGCTGCGAGCGGGATCGAGAACCCCATCTTCGGCCGCTCGACGAGGTCGCGCGGGACATGGCGGTGGAGCACTTTGCGCAGCAGGCGCTTCGATTGCTTGCCGTCGAACTTGAAGTGCGGCGGCAACGTCCAGGTGAATTCCACCAGCCGGTGATCGAGCATCGGCTCCCGCGCTTCGAGCGCAACCGCCATCGAGCAGCGATCGACCTTGGTCATGATGTCGTCGGGCAGATAGGTCAGCGTGTCGTAGTACTGCATCCGCGACACGGGATCCGGCACCAAGGACGCGAGGTCGCCCTCCGTGCGCAGCCGATAGGCACCCTTCGCCGCCGGGACGAGCCGCCGCTCGTGCGCCCAGATCGCGGCGAGCTCGATCGCGAGCCCGTCGACGTTCGGCTCCGAGAGCAGCGCCGCGAGCCGGCGCACCTTGCTTCCACCGTTGAGCGGCCGCAGACGCGCCGGCGCGAGCGCGAACAGCTTGTCGAGGAGCGGCTCGGGCACCTTGCCGAGCGCGCTGCCCACCGCGCCGCGCAGCGGCCGCGGCGCCATCGCGAGGGAGCGCCACATCTTCTCGATGATGTGATAGCGCGGATAGCCGGCGAACAATTCGTCGCCGCCGTCGCCGGATAGCGCGACGGTGACGTGCTTGCGGGTCATCGCCGACACCAGGTAGGTCGGGATCTGCGAGGAATCCGCGAACGGCTCGTCGAACCATTCGGGGAGATGCGGGACGACGTCGATCGCTTCGCGCGGCGTGACGTAGAGCTCGGTGTGGTCGGTGCCGAGATGGGCCGCGACCGCCTTGGCGTGCTGGGCCTCGTCATAGCCGGGCTCGCGAAAGCCGATCGAGAAGGTGCGTACCTTGCGGTTCGACTGTGCCTGCATCAGCGCGACGACCGTCGAGGAATCGATGCCGCCGGAAAGGAATGCGCCGAGCGGCACGTCTGAGATCATGCGGCCGCGGACGCTGTCGCGCAGGATCGCCTCGAGCTTCTCGGCCGCTTCCTCCTCGCTGCCCGGCGGATGGCCGGCGCCTGCCGCAACGGCGTCGCGCAGCCGCCAGTAGGGCGCGATGCGCGGTGTTTCCCCGGCTCGCACGGCGAGGATGCTTGCGGGCGGGAGCTTCTGCACATTGCGGAAGATGGTCGCCGGTGTCGGGACGTAGCTGTAGCGGACGAAGGCGGCGGCCGCCTCGATGTCGACCTCGCCCTGCCAGGCGGGATGCGCGATGAGCGCCTTGAGCTCGGAGCCGAACAGCACCACGCCGCGATGCTGGCACCAGTAGAGCGGCTTGACCCCGATGCGGTCGCGAATGAGGTAGAGCGTGCGCGTCAGCCGGTCCCACAGGCCGATGGCGAACATGCCGACGAAGCGCGTCACCGCCTTCTCGACGCCCCAGGCGACGAAAGCGGCGAGCATCACCTCGGTATCGGAGCCGCCGCGAAAGCGGTGGCCGAGCGATTCGAGCTCGGCGCGCAGCTCGACGAAATTGTAGACCTCGCCGTTGTAGGTGATCACGTAGCGGCTGTCGGCCGAGGTCATCGGCTGATGGCCGAGCGGTGAGAGGTCGATGATCGACAGGCGCCGGTGCCCCAGCCCGATCCCGGCCGAGGCCTCGACATAGGTGCCGCTATCGTCCGGACCGCGGTGGGCGATCGCCTGGCACATCGCCTCGACGCGCGCTGTCGCCTCCGCCGCGGGGGACGCTGCGCTGGCGTCCAGGAACCCGGCAATGCCACACACCTCTCACCCCCAAGTCGGAGCTGCACCGGATCGGGACCCCCGCTCCGCATACGCGCGAGTAGCTTGGCTGCAGGCGGGGCTGTCAAGCAGGCGTCTGCGGGCAATTGCTCGCAGAGGTTGTAGATCGGGGTTTTCGCCTGAATCTTGGCCGGCCGTTGATATCTCGTTGGAATTGATTGCGTCATGAATAGACGCACCTCGGCTTGCGGTTCAGGTTGCTCGGCAACGGGCCGGGCGAGATCGTGGACCGCCTCGAAAGCCGTGAGGCCATTGCCGGCTCTACGTTTTGGGAGAAGAGTATCCGCCGCAAGAACAAGTTCCGCGCAAACAAAGGCCGGGAGGAAGACATGGCAACCGCGACGTCGGCGACGTACGCAACACTTTCCGCGTCGGAGCACAGCATCCAGCTTCGCAGAGCGGTGGTCGCCTCGACCATCGGCACCGCCATCGAGTGGTACGACTTCTTCATCTACGGCACCGCGGCCGGCCTGATCTTCGGCAAGCTCTTTTTTCCCAATGAAGACCCGTTGACCGGCACGCTCGCCGCGTTCGGCACCTACTTCATCGGCTTCGTCGGCCGGCCGATCGGCGCGGCGATCTTCGGCCATTACGGCGACCGTATCGGCCGCAAGGCGACGCTGATCGCGACGCTGCTGTGCATGGGCATCGCGACCTTCCTGGTCGCCTTCGTCCCGACCTACGAGTTGATCGGGATCTGGGGTGCGGTCTTCCTGACGATCCTGCGCACCCTGCAGGGCATCGGGGTCGGCGGCGAGTGGGGTGGCTCGGTGCTGCTCGCGATGGAATGGTCGCGGACCCACGACCAGCGTGGCTTCATCGCGTCGTGGCCGCAGTTCGGTGTGCCGGCCGGCCTGTTCCTGTCCAACCTTGTGATCCTCGCGGTGAGCACGTGGTCGGGGGACCAGTTCGCGACCTGGGGCTGGCGGATACCGTTCGCGCTGTCGATCGTTCTCGTCGGCGTCGGCCTGTGGATCAGGCTCGGCATTCTGGAAACGCCGGTGTTCCAGAACCTCCTCGACGAAGACAAGATCGAAGCGGCGCCGATCACCGAGGTGATCAAGAAGCAGCCGCGGGAGATCATCCTGTCGGCGTTGCTGCGGATGTCGGAGCAGGCGCCGTTCTATATCTTCACTGCCTTTGTCTTTGCCTATGCGGTCGGCACCTTGCACATGTCGCGGGATCTGATCCTGTCGGCCGTGCTCACTGCGTCAGTGGTGTCGTTCGTTACCATACCGCTGTCGGGCCACATCTCGGACCGGATCGGGCGCCGCAAGATGTACATGATCGGCGCGGCGGCGATCGGCCTGTTCGGCTTTCTGTATTTCGCCATGGTCGACACGGCTATCCCGCTGTTGGTATTCATCGCCATCGTCATATCGCTCATCCCGCACGACATGCAGTACGGGCCGCAGGCCGCTTTGATTGCGGAGGCCTTCACACCGCGCCTGCGCTACAGCGGCGCATCGCTCGGCTATCAGCTCGCCTCGGTGATCGCTGGTGGGCCCGCACCCCTCATCGCGACTGCGCTGTTTGCGGCCTACGGGACCGGCTACGCGATCTCGATCTACATCGCGGCCTGCGCGGTGGTGAGCCTGATCGCGACGTCACTGATGCCCGATTACACGGGCAAGGACATCTCGCGAGAGTATGACGAGTGAACAGAGAGCCTGCGGCGTCGGATATCTCGCCCGTCGTCGCGGCCGCTCTCACGGCGTCGCAAGAAAATCCTCCCGCCCCGAGCGGATGAAGGCAGCGATCGCCTCGACGTCGGGCGAATTGATCAGGGCGCCGGCGCCCTCGCGCACCGAGACGGTGAGCGACGCCACCGCGTCATGCGCATAGCCGAACTCGATCGTCCGGTAAGTGACGGGACGGTCGAGCAGCACTGCCCGCGTATAGCGGCGCGCGAGCTCGACCGCGTCCCCGGTGGGCTTTTTCAGGCGCTCGACGTGCCGCAGCAGCTCGCGGAATTCCTCCGGCGTATCGGGATCGATGGTGAAGCCGAGCCGATCGTAGCGCCCGGTTCCCGCGGTCACCGTGGTGAGGCCGAAGCAGGCGGCCTCCATGCCGACGGTGCCGCGCACCGTCACACAGACATCGGCGATCTCGTACAGCGACAGGGTCGAGATGTCGGTCGTGGCGTCGAGCACCTTGACGTGAGGCGGCAGGCTTCCCATCGCCTCGATGACCCCCATTTCGTTCGAGCGCCCGGCAAAACCGTCGCGGCGATTCTTGACGAGATTGGCTGGGTGGATCTTCACGATCCAGTTGGCCTGCGGCGTCGCATAGGCGATCTTCAGCGTCTCGGCGAAGAACGCCTCGTAATTGGGGAACAGGTCGTGCCCCCAGAAGAACGTGCCGTCCCAGAAGATGTGGGGGAACACGAGCACCGTCGGGAGGCTGGGATCGAGCGCGAGCCGGCGCACCAGCTCTTCGCGGGACGGAAATACCTTGTGGAACTGGGTGCCGACCTCGCCATACCACTGGCCGGATCGGTACGAGTGGGCAAGCTCGGCCGAGAGCGTATCCCAGTCCGCTCCTGTCCACGGCCGCCGGCGGACCGTGTTCCAGGATTCCGCCGACAACGACATCGGGTGCGAATCGATGTTGTCGCGCCGGTAGTGCTTCATCACGATGAGATTGTCGCGGTGCGCCGCGTTCCAGCTGAAGGCGGGGGTGCCGGCATTGACGCAGCGTTCGAACAGCGGACCGAGTGGGGTGTAGCCCTGGTCGGTGACGAGGAGGGCGTCCGGCTTCCAGCGCGCGATCAGCTGGTCGGCGAAGGCCGCGCCGTCGAGCGTCTTCTGCAGCCATTCGAGCGCGGTCGCCTTCGTCTCGGCGTCGGAGAAGTCGAACTTCCCGCACCGCGTGCTGCGCATCATGGTGGAGAGCGCATAGCGGCCCATGCGCAGCCCGTCGTGATGCAGGTCCTTGAGGTCGTCCTCACTCTTTAGTGGCGACAATTGCGAGGCCCTGGTCCGCGCCGGCTGCAGCTCGTTCCAGAAGGCGAGGTCGTGCGCGCCGGCGGCTTCGTAAAGCTTGCGCGAGGCGGTCGTGCGCGATTCCAGCGCGACGACGGGCGCGTATCCGGCGCGCACGAACGCTGCAACGATCGGAATCTGCTGGGCGGCGGCCGCCATGTTCGACCAGCCGGACACCAGCACCCGGCGCTGCGCGCGTCGCGCCGCTTCGGGAAGGCCGGCGAGGGTGTGCGTGAGGCGCGCGACGAGCTCCGGTGGCATGGCGTCGCGCGTGCCGCGCCCGAGCGCGGCACGCGCACCGTGGACCAGCCGGTGCAGCGGAGCGTAGAGCCGGGCCCGCCGGAGCAGCCGGTTCAAATCATAGGAATCGATCCGGTATTCCGTCTCTAATACGTCGTCTGCTTGTCGAGCAGGGCATTGTCGATGAGGATGTCGCGCACAACGCCGACGATGCGCTCCGCGCTCTTTCCATCGCCGAACGGATTCACCGCCCGGCTGCAGGCGTCGCGGAACTTTGCATCGCTGAGCACGAAGCGGATGGCGCGCTCGATGTCGGCCGGATCGTGGCTCGCATTGACGATATTGAGTGCCTGCGGCCGGCCGCGCTGGCGGTTGCCGATGTTGACCACGGGTATCCGGAACGTCGGCGCTTCGAGTAGTCCACTCGATGAATTGCCGACGAGGCAGGCGCAGTTCGCGAGGATGGTGAGATAGTCCTCGCGGTCGAGGTTCGGCACCGCGACGATCCGGTCGTGGCTGTGCTGGCGCTCGATGATCGCGAGGATGTCGCGGAAACCGAAATCCGAATTCGGATAGATCCACACGATGCCGAGGCCGGTCGCGAAACAGGCATGCAGCGTCGCCTCGATCTGCGCGACGATCCGGTCGTGCTCGTGCATCACCGGATGCTGGATCAGGACGACATAGGGCGAAGTGAGGTCGAAGTCCTTGCCGTCGAGCGTGATGCAATCCTGCTTGAACGAGCGGCCGACCATGTCGTCGAGCTGCGGGGCGCCGGTGTCGAAGATACGAAATTCCTGCTCGCCGAGGCGTCGCAGTCGCTCGACTGCATCGGCGCCCGGTGCGAGATGGATGTGCACGAGCTTGGCGAGCGCCATCCGGGCCGCGTCGTCGATATGGCCGGATTTGTCGCCGGCCTGGATGTGCGCCACCGGGAGCCCCATGTAGACCGCCGCGACCGCGAGGGCGAAGGTTTCCGCGCGGTCGCCCGAGATCAATACGACGTCGGGATCGAGCCGGTCATAGGCCTCGGCGAACCCGCTGATCGCGTGTCCCATCGCGACCGGCCAGCCCGCCCGTCCGGCGCCCGGCGTGAGCGGTACGGTCGCGGAGATCGGAATCTGCGCCCGGTGCAGCATCGACTGGCTGTTGCCGAGCTCGGGCATGAGATGCATCCCGGTCAGGAGCGTCTGCACCTCGAGCCCGGGGTCCGCCATCGCCCGCTTGATCACGTTGACGCTGTAGCCGAAGGTCGCCCGGGACTCGAGGGTGACCAGGACGCGTCGCGGCTTCGCCATCAAATATCGTTCCAGAGGATTTGCCGGTCGGGCGCGATGTCGGCCTTGGTCACCGCGCCGATTACCTTCTCGAGGTCTTTGGCGGGGACGACGCCGAGGCCCGGGCTCGGGCGCTTCACCGACACCATCTCCGGCGTGATCCGGGTGCCCTTGGGGATGGGCTTCAAGGAAACCACGCTCTCGCGCGCCCACGCCACGATCTGCTGCTCCTCGGGAAAGATCTCGCGAGTGGCGCCGCGCGCCTCCCACACCGCCCGGCAGCCCTTGACGAGCTCGCCGAGCTCATAGCCTTCGATCGACGACTTATGGTCGGGTCCCTTCTGCAGGCGGTCGAAGGTGAAATGCTTTTCGATGACGCAGGCGCCGAGCGCGACGGCACCCAGCGCCGTGTAGACGCTCGGCGTGTGGCAGGAGAGCCCGGTGGGCACGCCGAAGGTTTCCGCAAGCCGCGGCACCATGCCGAGATTGACGCGGTCGTAGGGGCACGGATAGGCGGACACGCAGTGGGTGAGGATCAACGGCGTTCCCGCCGCCTTGAAGATGTCGACGGTCTCGCCGATCTCCTCCATCAGGCTCATCCCGGTCGACACGATGGTCGGCTTCCCGTACGCCGCGATGTGGCGCATGAACGGCGCATTGGTGAGCTCGCCCGATCCGGTCTTGAAGGCGTCGACGCCGAGCGATTGGAGAACATCGACCGACGCCCGCGAGAACGGCGTGCACAGATACTGAATGCCGAGCCCGCGGCACAGCGCGATGAGCTGGCGGTGCTGCTCGGTCGAGAAATTGGTGCTGTCGATGACGTCCCACAGCGACTTCTCGAAATTGTCGGACATCGGGACTTCAGGCAGCATTTCGTCCTGCAAAATGTGCATCTGAAATTTGATCGCGTCCGCGCCCATGGCGTGGGCGAAATACACCATGCGCTTCGCGTGCTCGAAGTCGCCCTGATGATTGACGCAGGCTTCGGCGATGATGAACGGGGGGTGACCGTCGCCGACGAGACGGTCGCCGATTTTCACGGGTTTGCTCATGATCGTGCCTTCATAACGAGGGTTTCGGCGATTGCAAGGTCGTGGGGCGGTTTCGACGGCAAGGCTCGCGCTCCCTATTTCGCCTCGCTCAATCCGCGGCGGATGCGCTCGAGGCCCTCCGGCAGGCTGATGCGGGGCCGGAAGCCGAGATCCCTCTCCAGCCGGCCGATGTCGGCCCAGATGTCCGGTACCTCGCGGGCGAGCCCCGGCGGCGGTTCGCGAAACTCGGGCCGCATCGCCTTGTCGGCGCCGATCATCTTGATGACGAGCTCCGCGAGATCGACGATGCGGATCGTCGCATCCGGATTGCCGAGATTGTAGGTCTGATTCCGCGCCGCCGGCACCTCGAAGATGCGCATGATGGCCTCGCCCACGTCCTGCGCATGAGTGAAGCAGCGCTTCTGCGTGCCGTCGCCGTTGATGACCGGCGGCAGCCCTTTCGCGACGCGCAGCACGAAAGCGTCGAGCACGAGGTCGGTCGCGCAGGAGTCGCTGTAGGCGTTGAAGAGGCGCAGCGTCGTCGCGTGGAGGTCGGGAAACGCCTTGGAAAACGCGACCACCACTTCCTCGGCGGCCGCCTTGGTCAGCGCATAGGCAGAACGCGGCTGAATGTCCGCAGTCTCCGGGACGGGGTTGACCCGGGGCACGCCGTAGATTGCCGAGCTCGACACGTTGACCACATGCTCGACGCCGTTCGCGACGCAGGCCGCCATCACCCGCTGGGTGCCGTTGACGTTGATGTCGAAGCAGCGCAGGCGATTGGCTTCGGCCTTGCGGGTGCCGGTGACGGCGGCGAGATGGATGACGTGGCGGGCGCCGCGCATCGCCTGGACCAGCGCGTATTCGTCGAGGATGCTTCCGATCTCGAACTGGAAGTCGCCGATCGTCTCCAGCGCGCGGAAGAACTCCGGCGAGCGGTAGAACTGCTCGCCCAATCCGAAGCCCCGCACCCGGTGTCCGCGCATGAGCAGCGTGCGCGCGATGATGCGCCCGATGGCCCCGCCGGCGCCGGTGACAAATATGAAATCGTCCGTCAAATCCGCTCCTGCGAGGCCCGCTGATCGACGACCCCCGGCATCGCGATCAATGCGTCGATCGGTGTGTCTCGACCCGTTTCGTGGGCTGTTTTCGATGATCGGTCAAAGCCGGTCAAGCCGAGCCGGGCAGGGGCGCGAACCCGCGGCCTGCCTTGACGCCTGCGCCCCGTCCATCCTAGAGCACGTTCGGTTCTCACGGAATTGTCATGGCCCGGCTTGACTTGGCCATCCCGCTTATCGGGGCACAGCTGTGCCTTATTGTCGAGATCGCCGGGTCAAACCCGGCGATAACGGCGGTCGGGTCCATCTCATCGAGGCGTGTTTTAGGACGACGATGTGAGCGGCGATTTCATGGCGGTGATACCGGCGCGCGGAGGCTCGAAGAGGGCCCCGCGCAAAAACATCCGTCGGCTAGGCGAAGTGCCGCTTCTTGCCTACACGGTCGCGGCCGCGCGTGATGCAGGCCTTGGTGACGCGACCTTCGTCTCGACGGAGGACGCCGAGATCGCCACGGTGGCCGACGTGTTGGGTTGTGCGGTGATACCACGGCCCGACGCGCTCGCGACCGATGCGGCATCGACCGAGAGCGTCCTCCTGCATGCACTCGACGAGGCGGCGAAAAAGGGCTGGCATCCGAGGTGGATCCTGACCTTGCCGCCGACGTCGCCGTTCCGGCAGGCGAGCACGATCCGTTTCTTCATGGACAACGCGGCCACATCGGGTGTCGACTGCCTGCTCTCGCTCACCGAGACCCGCGCCAGCCTTTGGCGCCATGGCCATGAAGGTAAGATCGGTCGGCTGTTTCCCGACGCGCCGCGACGCCAGCAGGACCGCGCGCCGCTTTATGAGGAGAACAGCGCGATCTATCTGAGCGCGGTGCCGGCACTGCGCGCCACCGGCTCGGTTCTCGGAGCATCGCAGCGAGGCATAGCCATCGATCCGATCGAGGGGTTCGACATCAACAGCGAGCTCGACCTCGTCCTCGCCGAGGCGCTGCGTGGGGTCGAACCGTCACTCGCCCCGCGGCTCCTGTGAGACGAAACGCGCCGCGGCAACAGGGCCGCAGCGGTTCGCGATCTTACCGCTGCGCCTGGGCGCGCGGGGTCTCGTTCACGATCTCGACGCGGCGGTTCTCGCCAGCGAACACGTCGCCCTTGTTCTTGGGCTGATGCTTGCCATAGCCCACGGGACGGAGACTGGACGACGGGATCATGTAGTTCTCGGCGAGGAAGCGCTTGACGGCTTCGGCGCGCCGCTGCGACAGCCGCATGTTGTAGGCATCAGTGCCGGTGGCGTCGGTGTGGCCGCCGATCGTGAAGGTGGCACCCGCGAGGCGGGCGTCGGCGAGGGCGGCGCCGAGCTCGCGCAGCTGGGGCATCGCCTCGGGCGAGATCGTCGCCGAGTCGAACTCGAAATTGATGTCGTGAAGGTCGATGGCTGGCTTCGTCTGCTCGCTCGCGACCACGTAGCCCGAGCCGTTGTGGTCGAGCGTCAGCGATCGGGACGGCCCCAGTGTGCTGAACGAGGTCTTCGGCCCCGTCAGCGCATCGATGATCTGGTTGCGGGAAACCATCTCGGCATGGGCGGAGCAGGAGAGCACCAGCCCGGCGAAGCACGCGGTGAGGAAAGTGGAGGTCGAACGGTTCATGATCGTGGTCCTCTCGAAGGCTCTAGCGTGAGAGGAGGATCGCACCGAAAAGCGCGCCCGACTGTGACCAGGATCACATAGGAAATCCTCAGTAGAATCAGCGTGATAGGGCTCGATCAAATGGCAGTCACAGACCCGGCCTAGCGGGCGACCTGCGATCGCGCCGCGCCGCTGCGCGGTGTCATCCCTTGGGGCCTTCGCCGGGAATCGTTCCCGGCGGCAACGCATAGCATACGTCGGAAATCGCGCCCGGGGTCGTCCACCACACCCGCTTGCGCCTGCGGTGCTCGGCGCAGTGCTTGAGCGCCTTGCGCAGCGGCGGCAGGCGGAACGGCTGGCCCATCACGAAGGGATGCAGCGAAATGGTCATCACCAGCGGTTGCTTCTCGCACTGCTCGACCATTTCGTCGAAGCCGTCGACGATCATGTCGGCGAAGTCCCGCGCGGTGCCTTCACGGTGGATGATCGCGGCGGAATCGTTGAGCTCGGCGGGGTAGGGGACCGAGAGCAGGGGGCCTGAACGGGTTTTGAGCCAGAACGGCTGGTCGTCGGCCGGCCAGTCCATCACGTACTGGTAGCCGGCCTCCTTGAGGAGGTCGGGCGTGACGTTGCTCTCGGATGCCGCCGGGCCCATCCAGCCCTTGGGCGGATGGCCTTCACGCCGGACGAATTCTTGGGTCACATCGTCGATCAGGCGGCGCTCGTCGAGCTCCCAGAGGTCGCCTTGCCGCTCGGCGTTGGTGCGTCCGTGTCCGACCACCTCGTCGCCGCGCTTGCGGATGCGGTCGCAAATCTCGGGGTGATATTCGTAGAGCAGCGAATTGATGTTGTGCGCCGCCGGAATCTTGAGGTCCTCGAACAGGTCGAACAGGCGCCAGATGCCGACCCGGTTGCCGTAGTCGCGCCATGCGTAGTTGCGCTGCTGCTGCGGCTCTCCTTTCTTCGCCGGGTCCCAGCCGGCCCCCTTGCGATAGGCATAGACCTCGATGTTCGTCACCACGCAAACGGCGAGCCGCTTGCCGCCCGGCCACGAATAATCAGGACGCTCGTCGATGACGGAGTGGTCGTACCTGTTGTGCTTGGGCAGCGTCAGCATCGGTGGCTCCGAACGAATCGGCATTGTGATCGCGCGAGCGGATCGAACGGCGCGAATGGGTCGCGGGATCGAGCCGAAACCTATCACGGCATTCGCTAGCCGCTGAACCGTCAAACGCGCAGGAGCGGGATCCCTTGCCGGGCTGCGCTCAAAGGACAGAGTTTTGGGGTGCCAGGGTTCGGGGCGTCAGGATGCCGCCGCGAGGCGCATGCGGCGCCGGACACGCAGCAGCCGTACGGTGAATCGGCCCGAACGGTAGTGCGCCAGCACGTGGCGCCATTTGCGCAGCCGTCGCGTGATCGGATCGACCTTCTGGTGCGCCCAGACGCGCAGCCAGATGACGTAATCATAGACCCGGCGGAACCACGCCATTTGCAGGAGCTTGTCCTTCGTCGCCTCGAAAATGAAGGCGGTGAGGCCGACGCCGACCATCTTTGCCAGCACCAGGACGACGGTGGCCGCAACCCATTGCTGCGTCACGATCAGCCAGACTTCGAGGAATTTCACCGGCATCAGGAGAAAGAAGGGAATCGCGAAGACGACGAGCGTCGCGGGCGGCGACAGGCCGCCGATGAGCCGCACCAGCGCCGCCTTGAGCCCTCGCCACGGGATGAGCGCGACGAGGCGCTCCACGACGGGCTCGAGGTGGCTCCACAACCACGCCTCGATGAGGAACAACACGGCGAGTACCACCCAGAACGCCCGGACGAGGGTCCGTAACGGCCTGGCTTTCCTCGCATTCTCCGGACCCGACCGCATTTCACTCCCCTCCCGTGAGCCGTCCATGCGCCATCACGCCGACGAGAATCCTCGGCCGGCCTGGATTCGATGAATTCTTAAGGGGATGATGGCAAATTCCCGGCTGAAAACGTCGCTTCGGATGTCGAGATCAGGGATTGTTTCAGAGGGGCCGGCATTGGCCGCGCGCTTTGCCATCGACCGCCATCGCGCAAGACGGATCGCCACCGCTCTCTGGCTGATGATCGCTGCAGGCACTAATATGGCTGCCGGCGCCGCGCGCGCCGCGGCGGCGCCCTAGGAGGGGACATGAAGCGGGCGGTGACGACCTCTACGGGCTTCTGTCTCACGGCTTTGGCGGTTTTCGCGCTCCACACGGGGGCGTTGTCCGCGGACGGCTCCGTCACCGGCTCCGGTATCGTGATCGGAACACGCGGCGAGATACTCACCAACGCCCACGTTGTCGACCGGTGTGACGCCATCACGGTGCAGTTCGCTTCAAAGAAGACGGATACAGCGGTGATGGTCGCCCGCGACCAGACGAACGACCTCGCTCTTCTTCGTGTTCCCAATCCGCCGCCGGCGGTGGCGGCGTTCCGAGGCGGCGCGCCGGTACGGGCCGGCGATACCATCGTCGCTCTCGGCTATCCGCTGCCGAGTTTGCTCTCATCGAGCGCCACCCTGACGGTCGGCTATGTGAGCGCACTCGCGGGATTCGAGGACGACGCGCGCTACCTGCAGATCTCCGCGCCCGTGCAGCCGGGCAATAGCGGCGGACCGCTGCTCGATGCCAGCGGGCACCTTGCGGGCATCGTTACGTCGAAGCTCAACGCCGAGAACGTCGCGCGATTCATCGGGGACATCCCGCAGAACGTCAACTTCGCCATCAAGGCGGAAGTCGTGCGGACGTTTCTCGAGGGCAAGGGGATCGCGTACAAAACGGAGGGGTCGGACCAGCAGCTCTCGCCCGCGGACGTCGGCGAGATCGCGCGGCCGTTCACGGTCTATGTCGAGTGCCGGCGCGGTGTTGCGCGTGTCGCCGTCGATCGAGCGGATCGAACGCCTGCCGATCGCACTCCTGCCGATCGCACTCCTGCCGATCGGACTCCTGGGAGACGCCAGCCCAATGCCGGCGGAAAACCTCCCGGGGCGACGGCGCAACAGCTGCGGTGGTGCGAAGGGGGCGACGGCGTTTCGACCGACGACCAGATCGCTGCCTGCACGGCAATGATCGGTTCCGGGATCCCGAACGACAAGGAGCTCGCCGCGCTGCTCAACTACCGCGGCGTCGCCTACAAGGCGAAGGGCGATCTCGATCATGCGATCGCCGATTACACCGAGGCGATTCGGCGCGATCCCGATTATGCGGCGGCCTACAACAGCCGCGGCATCGCCTACAAGGCGAAAGGCGACGTCGACAGGGCGATCGCGGACTACGACCAGGCGATCCGGCTCAATCCCAATTCGGCGCCGGCCTTCAACAACCGCGGCTATGCTTATTTCGGCAAATCGAGCTACGACCGCGCCCTGACCGATTTCGACCAGGCGGTGAAGCTCGATCCGCAATATGCGCTCGCCTACAACAACCGCGGTTATGCTTTTTTCATGCAGAAAAACTACGACCGCGCGATCAACGATTACGATGTGGCAATCCGCATCGATCCGATGCCGGCGGTGGCCGGCGTCGGCGGCAGTGGCCGCTCGCATGTCAACATCTACGTCAACCGCGGCGTCGCCTATGCGCTCAAGGGCGACTTCGACCATGCGCTTTCGGACTACTACGAGGCGATCCGGATCGATCCGAACTACGCCCGCGCGTTCGGCAGCCGCGGCCACGTGTTCCGGCACATCGGCAATTATGCGCGGGCGATCTCCGACTACAGCGAGGCGCTGCGCCTCGACCCGGGCGACACCGGGGTCTATGCGGATCGCGGTTTCGCTCATTTCCTCGACGCCGACTATCCGCGGGCGATCGCCGATCTCGCCCAGGCAATCGCCCGCCAGCCGGAGCCCTATCCGGTGTTGTGGCGCTACCTCGCCCGCTCCCGCGCCGGCGGCGACGGAATGGCGGAGCTCGCCGCCGCGGCGGTCGAGCTCAAGAGCAAGGCGTGGCCCTATCCGGTGGTCGAGTTCTATCTCGGCAAGCGCTCGGCAGAGGACATGGCCGCAGCGGCGCCCGGCGCCGAGGATCGCTGCGAAGCGCAGTTCTACGTCGGCGAATGGCGCCTCGTGCGCGGCGATCGCATGAAGGCCAAGGAGGCGCTCGAGGCCGCAAAGGCGACGTGTCCGCAGAGCTTCTACGAATACGACGGCGCCGTCGCCGAGTTGGCACGAATTGAACGATAGGGCTGAGTCCGGCTCGAGCGCCCGTCAGATCGATCGCAACGCACGCTATCGTGCCGATCGCGATACAGCAATGGAGGCGACGAGCGACTGTACCGGGCCAGCGCGGGTGAGGCATCCGCCGGGCGGGGCGATGGGGCGGGTCGCGTCGGCCAACATAGTAGAGCGTAACCAACCGTCGACGGATTGACGGGAGATTCGAGGGGTGCGGGCTACGGAAGTGCAGATTTGCTCGACGGCCACGGCGATGCCGCCTCATTTGTTCGCGTCCTCGGCCGGTGCCGAATAGCCACGCCCGACGTCGCTTGGTTGAGCGGCTGGCGAATGAGCTGCTGTGAAGAACGGGTTCGTTTCGTGGATATTTTCCTCAGCCCACCAAGGGAAGGGGCGCCGCGATACCCCGCCCGGTAGGGTTGGCGGCGCCCGCAGATCTTGCTAAAAACAGCCTAGTTTGGCGTGAGTGCTTTTACAGTGCATTGATTTGTCTACATATTTACATCGCGATCTCGAAAAAATACAACTTTCAATTGTAATTTGGCTGAATGCACTTCAGCCGTCGCAGATGTCAGGAGTAAACGATGGTAGAAGCGTGTAAAACACAAAAAGGCAAATCCGGCTCTGAAAGCACGGAGGCTATTCCAAAAGGTGTGTCCTCCCCGGCGAAAAGCTCTCGGATTTCGAAAAGCTATTCGCCGAACTTGTCGATGAATTTCAGCCCGCCGGGGTCGCGGAGCGCGACGTCGTCTTCACGATGGCACGACTATATTGGCGCAAACAAAATCTGGAAACGTTTGAGGTGGCCCAGGAATTGTCCTGGCGCCAAAATGTGTTTATCGAGCAAGAAAAACAACGAAGGGGCCTACTGGTTATTATTCGGGAGCGGGGCCTACTACGAAACCGACAAAGAGTTCGAGGCTCGCTTACAGGCAGAACAAGATTGCAAGGAAGCGGAACAAGTAGGCGAAGAAAGGGCTCGCAAAGAATTCGGTAAGACATACCAATTGATCGGCGAATCGGCAGAGCGCATGTTTCGAACTCTGTCCATCGAAGAGCGGCTGGACGCGATGATCGACAAGTGCGTCAAAAGATTGCTCACTCTGAGAGGCGTCAAATCGATGATCGCCGAGCCACCGTCGCGGTCCGCAAACGGTCCAAAGCTTCTCGGCGCTTGCCAAAGCGCCGCGTGAGAACGGTCACTCAAACGTCACGAAGATACGACTAGCACGTAATGATCAATTCAATTGTTTTCACAAATCATTTCCTCCAAATTCGGAGCCAGCGATTGGCTGGGACATACACTCTAGGTCAACATGCGTAAAGGTGTTGGTGCAGAGCAGCGCTCTGATGTCGTGAAAATGGCCGCAAAATCGAAACCAACTAAGCGGCGCCGGAAATCGTGTCCGCGGACGGCCCGCGGCTGGATTCGAAGCCTCAAACCCGGGCAAGATCCCCGTCGAGCTTTCCACGACTTGTTCAATCAAGCCACCGTGGAACGCGATGCTCGAGCGTTGAGGATAGTGGTGGAGTTGTACGAGGGAAGGTGGTGACCATCTGGTGGTCTGATTCATTCGGACGATTCCCAAATCGACCGAAGCGGTTCAAGCTCTGGTGGTGAGAGCAGGAATTGGGTGAACGTCACCAAAGCGGTTCGCGGTCGGCTTGAAGCAATCACCACCGACCGCAGTGCGCTGCAGAAGCGTGTGTGTCGCGCTACTATCATCCTGGCGCCGGCCGTGGGCTGCGGCACCGCCGAGATCATGCGCCGATCCGGTAAATCTAAGTCTGTGATATGGCGGTGGCAGGCACGGTTCATGGCCGAGGCGTCGAAGGGCTGACGCTGCCGGGCAACCCCTACGACGGACATACCCTCGCCGGTGTCATCCCGGCGATCGAGGGGCTCCTCGGCAATACCATCGAGCGCGTTCACACCGATGCCGGTTACCGCGGCCACAACGCCCCGCCCGAATACAAGTTCAAAGTCTATACGGCCAAGCAGAAGCGCCGCGTCACACCCTACATCAAACGCGGGATGCGACGCCGCTCCGCCATCGAGCCCGTCATCGGCCATCTCAAGAGCGAGGACCGCATGCACCGAAACTATCTCGCCGGCCGCCACGGCGACGCCAACAACGCCATCCTCGCCGCCGTCGGCTACAACTTCCGCCGCCTGATCAGGTGGCTCACGCTCGTATTCGCCTTCGTCCTGCTCGCGATCTCGAAGCCGCCTAAATCGGCCAACGCCTAAAACGCGATTCTTCACGGACGACTAAACAAAGTCCACGAACTCCGGGCATTCCAAAGCTGGCTGATGGCAGCCCGATCAACAGCACCGCGGTCCACAAGCCGGGCGTCGTCGAGGAAATCCGCGCCAAGCAACGACTTTGAGGAGCCGCCGTCGTCGTCCGGGCGTGCCTCCCAAGGCGAAGGACGCAGTCAACGTGGCCAAGTTTTCTCCTACGCCGGTGACGCGCTGACCGAGCACTGCCACAGGCCCGGGCCGATATCGTCTTCCGCTCGGCGACGATGACCGAAACGCGAGGCGGCTGTCAATTCACCCGTCTCGCGCCGAGTAAGGCATGGAGCCGAACCGTCGCGCGACACGGCACAAACTCCAATGGCCTATTAGACGCCAGATGTATCTGGAACGATCGCAGCAAGTGCGCGTATGCTGGTCGCGGTTGAAATCGCGTCCACATCGAGCGACGTCTTGAAGCGCTTTTCAAAAGCGAGGCAGATATCCAGGTGCTCCACCGAATCCCAGAGTGGCGTGTTTGTCATCGAGGACTCGGGTCCGAGGTCATTCGCTGGGATTTTCAGTATCTCCGCCACGAGTGCAATTACCGCCTGCGTCTTACAGTCCTGCATCTATCCTTCTCTCATACATCTTGCGGCCATCCGTAGAGACGTTGACTGGCGAGAACCCATGGGAATCATAGAAGTCCGCTACCAACTGGTTCTTCTTTGTCGGAACGTATTCTCCGATGATCTTTTGATGGCCACGCGCCTGACAAAGCTCGATCGCTTTGTCCAGCAAACGGTCCTCCACCTTGCGGCCGATTACGCGACAGCTCGTTAGGAACGTATCGATACGGGCTTCGGCCAAATCAACGATCGCCAGCGCAACCGACCCCTCGTCGCCGAAACGATCCCGATATTCCAACATCACTACGGCGTGCTGGCTGCTACGCAAAAATCTGGCGACGTCGGTGACATCATAGCGGCGGGTCGTAAGGTTGAACTGGTTGGTCTTCTGGGTCATCTGCGCTGCTCTCACCAGCTGGTTCTCCAAATCGACGCTGATCGCGCATTCAATTCCGAGTTCCGCCAGATAGCTGTCAAGATCGAAACCCAGCGCCATCTTTTGCCGAGCCTCATTTGCACAATACTGCTTTGTCTTCGTGGCGTCCTCTTGTGTAATCGTGTATCTGGAAAAGTGCTCCGAAACCACATCGCGTAATAGCCAATTCGTCAAATCTTCGCGACGGCCGGGGAAAGCAGGAACCGCGACCTCAGGCAGAAACCGAATGATTTCCTCCCGCTCTACAGGGTTGTCATCTATGAAGACAAAGCTGTCGACGCCCAGATTGAGTGCATCGGCGATCGCGACGATATTCTCCGCTTTGGATTGCCAGTTCGCGCGAATCATCACGAAGTCTTCGCGGCGGAGGACCATCATTTTGTTCCTCTCGAAGACTTCGTCGACATCCGAGGCGTTGTTCTTGCTGACGACCACCAGCAAAACGCCAGTCTTCTGCACCGCCTTCAATGCGCGTTGAAAGTCTCTGAAGCAGCGGGCCGGTCCATCCTCGCCTAAAGTGATGCCCAGCGCACCGACTTCACCAACGATCCCACCCCAAAGCGTGTTATCCAAATCGAGCGCCAGTACCTTTCGACTCTTTTGGGCGTGGGCATTCAGCGCGCTCTTAATGGTTGTTCCAAGCAGCTCAAACATCGTGGCAGTGTAGCGAATGCGCCCGACATACCAAAATGCGTTGGAAACGAGCGAGTCCTCTCCGTGACGACGAAACAAGATTTCAAGGTCGAGAACTAATAGGTTGGGTCGCCTCCTTGCAGTTGCAGCAAGCTTCGCGTTCAGCTGAATCTCCAAGTTTTTGATCGACGCCTCGTGAAGAAAATCCGCGAACCCCAGCCAACGGTTGGAACTCACGCAGAATGTATTCGTGACAACAATCTTTTCAGGATGCCGCTCGCAGAAGCCGTCAAGAACAGTGAGCAACAGATGGCATTGGTCTGCCGGTCCGGTGCCGTAAAGCGCCTCACCCAGCAGCGTGTCGGTATCAAACATGCAGATCACATGTGAGAGGTCCGTAGCTGCGGCCGCAGATGTGCTCGTTGCCAGGTCGGCAAGCATGCTATTGTAGGATCCCCATGTCGTTTCCCAAGGCGCCAGCTGACTCATCAATGGCCGCATGTTGATATTGCTGAGGAGAAGTACTTTCATTTCCTATCTCCTCTCCATGATGTCCACGCAAGACTCATGCTGCGGTACGGCGCGACAACCAGAAGAACTCCGACGGTTACGAGCAGAAGCCCGATAAAGAGACCGACCCCCAAAGGTTCTCCAAGCCACAGCGAGCCCGCCACCAAGGCCGCTATTGGATTGAGCGGAAGTAAGATCATGATTGTGGTTGGAGACGCACGACCGAGAGCCCATGCATAAAGAAAGAAAGAAAGAGCCCCCCCGGCTACTCCAATGTAGAAAATCGACAGCCATCCGGCCAGATCGAAACGAGGAAACCCGATTGTGCGATCTCCGATTAGCCAGACGCTCGACAGCGCGACTGCGCCCGCGCCCATCGCGATCGAAGTGACGGTCAAGGGTGAATATCGGATGATGTAGGGTTTCGAGTAGACGGCATACACCGCGCCGGACACCGCGGCCAAGACCATCAAAACAGTTCCGTAGGGAACATCGGCGGCGGGAAGTTCAACAATCGTACCTTTGTAGGCGATCGCGGCACCCAATGCAGCACACACGACGCCGAGCCCTTTGTGAATGGAGAGGCTCTCGGACCCGTTCAGGCTGCCGAGTAAAAGGGTCATGGCCGGTGTGGATGCAAGGATAATCGCGCCCTCGGATGCGGTCGTATACTGCATGGCCGCGCTGATGCACCACGGGAAAAGCCCGAAATAAAGGACTCCGAGGGCGATGATCGGCGGCAGGTCGCGCCCGGCGACCACGGAGCGCCGATAGATCGGCACGAGGAGAAGGAGGCAACCAGCTGCAAGGATGTAGCGAAGTGTCGCGATCGTAAGACCATCAGCTCGAGGCACTATATATCGCGTCACAACCAAGGCCGTGCCTGTCAATGTGCTCGCGATCGCCGACGACAGGATCGCAAAGGCTGTCTCCCCGCCAACACGCAGTTGCATTATTCCAACTCTTCCCGCCAAGTCCATGGGCAACCTGCCCCGCGCCGACCGGATTATGAAAGTAGAAGCGAGCGAGAAACGCAACTAACTTTCCTCCATTCGTGCTGAAGTTTTGGTGTAGACGAAGGCCCGAGACGTGCTCAGAGCCTGCCGTCACAGCGGCAAGTTCATAGTGTTTGATCAAGGCAAAATGACGGAGCGGCGAGGTGCTGGTTCTTGGGTATAGCGGACATCGGCGGCACGGGTGGAAGGGCAACGCCGAACGCAAGCTGGGCTCTCGGCTGCGCCATGCGCGACGCCATCCCACCCTATTCCACGTGGCGACGTCGTTCGGCGAAGAACCCGAAGACCTGCCGCTCAATCTATTCCCGCTGGACGGCGTTGGTCATGACGCCGCCGCAGCAATCCTGAAGTCCGGCGCCGTGTGGGCTGCGGCAGCGGAGGAGCGGTTTGCGCGATTTAAGCATGCGACGCGCCCCGGGGGCGATACGATGCCACCACGCCAAGCTTCGGCGTTCTGCCTCGCTCAAGCCGGGGCATCAATCGACGACGTCGAACACGTTGCCTTTTATTGCGATTTCACGGCGACAGCGTTGCAACAACGAATCGACGCGATCAGACCGCACCTCTCTACAGCGTCGGCGGAGCGGGTCTTCGCGGCTTATCATCTGGTCCACGAAGGCACTGTATCGAATGACCGTATTGCAGAGGAGATTCAAGAGGTGTTTGGGCGGCGCCCCAAGGCGACACTGCATTTCGTGCCACATCATCTTGCACACGCTGCGTGCGCGTTTTATTCATCGGGCTACGCCAATAGCGGAATCCTCACAATCGATGGTTTCGGCGAGAAGTCGAGCTCTGTCTTCGCCATAGGCAGCGAGAATGGAATTCAAGCGCTCGAAGAGACGATGCTGCCGGGATCGCTTGGTGTCCTGTATATGCTTATGACTGCTTACCTGGGATTTAAACCGCTTGATGGCGAATACAAAGTAATGGGCCTCGCATCATATGGAAATCCGGAGGTATATGCTCGGCGATTTGAGTCATTATTCGAAGAAGAACCGGATGGCACGTGCCGTACGACCGCACTAGTACGGGACGATTTCGCGGAATACATCGAGGATTTGTTAGGTCCGCCTCGCAAAGTCCAAGACCCAGTCACGCGTCGCCATATGGATGTCGCGGCTGCCCTGCAACGGGCTTTTGAAGACGCCATGCTTCGACGTTTTGCATCCCTCCGGGCGACTTATGGCATCGAACGTATCTGCCTCGCCGGCGGCAGCGCGCTCAACGTGGTCATGACAGGCAAACTGGCGCGCTCCGGGCTCTTCAAGAGCACATACGTGTTCCCGGCCAGCGGAGACGACGGCGCAAGCGTCGGGGCTGCTCAATATGTATATCACCAAGTGTTAGGCAATCGGTCAGCCCCAACAGTTCTTCACACCATGAGCCTTGGGCCGAACTATCTTGATCAAGAACTGGTACGAGCACTGCAGCTGTTCGACACCAAGATTGCCTACAAGCGCGTCGCCGATATCGAAAAGCAGGTTGCCTCGGCACTTGCCGGCGGCAAGGTCGTCGGTTGGTTTCGCGGCCGCATGGAATTCGGACCGCGGGCACTTGGTAACCGAAGCATCCTCGCTGATCCACGAACATCAGAGATGCGGGACGTCGTCAACAGCCGCGTCAAACACCGTGAGGAATTTCGCCCATTCGCCCCCGCGGTACTAGCCGAACAGGCGGAAACCTATTTCGATATGCACGGCGTAGAGCGCTCGAATTTCATGGAGTTCGTCGTGCCAGCAACCGCGATCGGCCAGGAGAATGCTCAGGCAGTGGTGCATTTCGACGGGTCGGCCCGGCTTCAAACGGTTTCGCGTCATGACAACAAATCATTTTGGGAGGTCATAAATGAATTTGGTCATCTGACGGGGGTTCCAATCGTGCTGAACACGTCCTTCAATGTTCGCGGCGAGGCGATCGTCTGCACGCCCGAGGACGCCATCCGATGCTTTCTGTCTACCGACATCGACTTGTTGGCCTTGGAGAATTATCTCGTGACCAAACGCGCAGGCAGGGTCTTGAGAGAGGATGCTGCTGTCCCGGCTCTCGACGATTGATCTGCTTCAGCGAACGTTTTCAGGACGGCTGAATTGGACAAACACGGTAGAGAGTTCGGAGGCCGGACGCGGCCGGCTGAGCAAAAAGCCTTGTACTTCAGTGCATCCTGCGCGACGCATTGCGTCAAGCTGTTCCGAAGTCTCGACACCCTCCGCGGTAGTCTCAATGCCGAGGTTTGCGCCGAGTGTTGCAATCGCCCGGACGATTGCTTCGCCCCCGTGCGTACGGTGCGTGTCGGCGGTGAAGGATCGATCGATCTTGATTCTATCGAACGGAAAACTGCGCAAATAATTTAAAGAGGAATAACCGGTACCGAAATCATCGAGTGCGATTCTAATTCCGCAGGCACGAAGTTGATGCAGCGTGGCCAGCACACCTTCATCCTTCTGCATCAAGACCCTTTCCGTGATCTCCAGTTCGAGTCGCCATGGTGGGAGGCCTGTATCTGCTAGCGTTCGCTTGACCTTGGCTATGAAACCGCGGTCACGCAGTTGCGTTGGTGATAGATTGACGGCAATCCTTATTTGATCGGGCCAACGCAACGCCTCCGCGCACGCTTCGTGAAGGACCCAGGCGCCGAACGGCGCAATAAGGCCGATATCCTCCGCAATCGGGATGAATTCTTCTGGCGAGACTGCCCCCCGTTTGGGATGGGTCCACCGCATTAGGGCTTCCATCCCGGCGAGCTCGTTTGTGGCTAGTGTTACCAGAGGCTGGTAAACCAGACTGAATTCTCCTGCTTGCAAGGCGCGCCGTAGATCAAGCTCCAGCGCGTGGCGCGATTGCATTTTAACGCTCATTTCTGGCTTATAGAACCGATAGGTTTTCCGGCCCTCAGCCTTGGCACTGTACAACGCAAGATCGGCGCACCGCATCAGCTGATCACACTCCACCCCGTCCTCAGGGGCGATCACAATGCCCGCACTTAGCCCAATATTGATCTCGTGGCCTTCAATAAATATCTGTTCTGACACGGATTCTATCAGATTTCGTGCAAGCTTGGCCGGGCTGCACGCTTCGCTCATGCGATGCAAGATTGCAAACTCATCTCCGCCCAGGCGAGCAATAGTATCCTTGTCGCCTATCGCGCCCCGCAGTCGCGCGCCGACACCTTGCAGTAGTTTGTCCCCCACGAGATGACCGAGCGTGTCGTTCACTGTCTTAAAGTTATCGAGGTCTACACAAAGAATCGCGATCGGCTGTTTCGCATCGATCCGCGCGAGCGCCGCGTCCACTTGTTCGCGGAACATCAGCCGGTTAGGAAGTTCGGTCAACGCGTCCAGCCGCGCCAATCTGGCAATGTCGGTCTCAAAGCGCCGTCGTTCGGTGATGTCCTCGTATGTTCCGACCCAACCGCCATTTATCATCGGCCGGTGCCGTACCGCGATCACGCGTCCGTTGGCCAACTCGCGGTACAGTACCGATTCTTTGCGTTCGATCAGGCGGCGTTTGTAGTCTCCGAACATTTGCTCCGCGGTAACGCCCGGAACATGAATCCCGCGATCTATGCTGGCCCGCATCAGATCAAGCAATGTCACGCCCGGCCGCGCGTCCTCGGCGCTGAGCCCGTAAATCTCGAGATAGCTGCGATTGGCGAAAATGAGGCGCAGGTCACAATCATAGGCGCACAGGCCGTGTGCCATATTTTCAAGCGTAGCGTCGAGAAGTAGATTTCGTTCGTGTAAGGCATCCTGCTCACGAATTCGGCTAGTGATATCCTCATGAACTGCTACCCATCCACCGTCGGCGATCCGCCGGAATGTGGTTTCCACCACTTTCCCGTCACTCAGGTGAAGTCGATGCGAGGTGGGCGTGGGTGACTTTATCAAAGTCATGCAACGGACGTACAGTTCTTCATTTTGTAGATTTATGTGTTTTCCATGTTTTACCGCGTAATCCAAAATCTCGCGATAAGAAATACCTGGCTTTATGACAGATCGATCGAATCCATAAATTGACAGATACTGTTCGTTATAAATTATCAGACGCTCGTTCGCATCAAAGAGGCAAAGCCCCTGCGACATATGACTCAACGCTTGTTGCAGACAGTCGATTTGCCGTTTGGTTCCTTGTTTCTCCAAGTTCTCTTCATTCGCGGTTTCCTCATGTATTACTACCCAGCCGCCTGCCGCAACTGGGCGGAAATGAGATTTGACTAAATTACCGTTCGCGAACTCATGGTGCAAAATGAAGGGCTCACATTCTTGTAATTGCTTTTTGCACTCGTTCCAGGTTTTGGAAAATGTCTCCCGAGTGCAGTGGCCGCGCATGACCCCGAGTTCGAGAAGCGCCCTAAATGACATTCCGACGCACATGATTCCAGAAGATAGCTGGAAGATTTCCGAGAGCTTTCGATTGAACAGAGCTACTCGGCCATCAGCGTCCAACACACAAATGCCGTGCGACATTGCGCCCAGCGCAATCGCGTGAAGCGCCAATAGAGTGCGCAGAGCATCGTTTTCCGTTTCGGATATGTTGGTTGGGGGCGGGCTTGCGGAGTAGCCATCGGTCACAAACGCGCACTCGGTCTGCGATTTCATGTCAATCACAACCTCAGTTAACTGTAGGCTCGAACGGTTCAAGCGCCCGCGGAAGCGTCCTGATTACACGGCAGTTTGCGTCGTGCCGTCTGGCCCGCTCGATGCGTTCGGGGCGTTGTTTGGGCTCCGCGTCGGCACGACGGCGGAACCTAACTTCGATCTCGATGTGATCTTCGGAACCTGTTCTGGTTCCGTTACGACCACGCTTCGATGTGGATGGCGTAGAGGCTGCTCGATGCGCTTTTCTTGAAAGAGGTAAGACCCACACCCCTCGCGTTCGCACCGCCTCGAGCAGTCGCCAGCTCCCTAACGTTCATCAGTGAACTCATCAGTGTCAATCCATGACATATTAAAATCGATCTTGCCGAAGAAGTCTACCGGTCTTGACGATCTGCCTCGAATGTCGATGCGAGCAAACCTGCTCCAGCCTCGTCCGGTCGGACGCCATGCGACGATCCTTTGCAGTCGACTACATCCCCCGCTGGACGTATTGCGGTTCCATCTTGCCTGGATGCTCTCTGAGCCTCTCGTTTGTCCGCGCAGGACGCGCGTATGCAACCGGTTTGGCTCCTGGGCGCGACGCCGGGCTGGGAGCTGCCTCAGCTTCAAAGCAAGTGCACCTGCGGTTTCTTTGGAGCAACCCGCGAGAAACGGAACCTCCGGCCACCTCGCAAGTAATGGTTGCAGACGGGGACACTAGTGCGCCGCGGTCGCCAGCAAGGGAAGGAGTGCGTTTTGCGACCGCCTTCCTTCACGAACGGTATAGTCTGCGCGTCGACGCCGGCATCACTACACTCTGCCTCTAAGGTCCACCAATCTGGTCCTTCTGGCATCGCAATGATTGACGCATCGGCCAGAACCGCTTCACACCGGCTACGGACCAACAAGTGGTCAGATTAACGTCGTGTCGAACCGCATGGGCCCCAGCTCTTCCTTTCTCTCAGCTAACGGGTAAGTTACCGAATCGTCGCGATAATTTATCCTCTTCCACGCCGCTCGGTAATTGGTGTAGCTTTCGAAAAGGCTGGGAATTGGTCGGCGCGAGAGCGACATCACGTCTGTTTGATTGTCCGCTCAGCGTCAAAGAGGGGAAATTTATGTGGCCGTCAATACCGCATCGCGTCTTCCTGCTCGCGCTTACGCTGGGTGTGCTGGGCGCTGCTCATGCGGTATTGGCTGCGGACCCGATCAGGATTGGGATGGTCGCACCGCTCACCGGACCCGGCGCGGAGTTCGGGCCGCTTTCAGACCCAGGGCGCGAAACTCGCGGTCGATGAGATCAACAAAGCCGGCGGCGTCCTAAGTCGCCCATTCGAACTTGTCATCGAAGACGACCAAACAACAAACCCGGGTGTCGTCCTCGCGTTCAGTAAGCTCGCCGGCGATGCGAGCATCGCGGCGTTTCTTGGGCCGATCCGCTCGACTCAGGTCCATGCCATGGCGCCGGACGTGCTCAAGCTCGGCAAGCCCGTCATGATCGGTGGCACCGACCCGGTGCTCACGCACATGGGCAATCCATGGTTCTTCCGGTTCCGGCCAAACGACGTGTATTCGGCCCGCGTTATCGCGGATTATGGCGCAAAGGTTCTCGGGAAGCGAAAATGGGCAATCGTGCATTCGACTGACGCGTTCGGCACCAACGGCATGAAAAATCTTGTCGAATCCCTCAAGGGCATGGGCATCGAGCCGGTCCTTATCCAGGGCTACCCGAACAACTCGCAGGACTTCACGCCGGTTGCGCTTGCCGTCAAGCAGTCGGGCGCCGACGTGATGGGTACTTACATGACCTTTGAGACCGACCAAGGCATCTTCGCGAAGCAGTTGCGCCAGCTCGGCGTCGCGCTCACATGGGTCGGCTCGCCAACGACGGTTACAACTACGGCACTCAAGCTCGCGGGCCCCGCGCTCTATGGCTCCTACGCGGTCGTAGATTTCAACAGAGATTCGAGCGATGCGGCGAAGGCGTTTGCTGCTAAATACGCGGCCGCCTACCGGTCGGCGCCGGACATTTTTGGTTCCTGGCCTTATGACGCCGTACACGTGCTCGCGCGCGCGATCGGTGAAGCGAAGGGTCTCGAACCGGACCGGATTCGCCGCGCCATCCTCGCAGTGAGCGGATACTTGGGAGCCGAGGGAACTTACAAATTTGATGCCAACGGCGACGGACTCCACGGGTACAACATCGTCAAGAACAACAATGGCAGTGTGGTGTTCGAAAAGCACATCGAATTCGACGATTGATCTCGCCGAAGCGGCAGCCGGTTCTCGGCGCTGACGGGCTCACGCGCGGTTCGGGAACAGAGATGTCCTGGCCTCTACTCCAATCCAGGTCGGCGGGCGCAGCTGGAACCGCCGACAGTTGCTGACGTGCGCGAGCTGATCGTTCATGGGATTCAATTTTCAGCTTCTTTTCACCGGAATCGGCGTCGGGAGCGTTTACGCACTGGTGGCCTTGGGGTTTGCGCTGATCTATCGGGCTACCAATGTGGTCAATTTCGCGCAAGGCGATTTCGCGATGTTGGGGGCCTTCGCCATGGTGGTGATGGCAATCGATCTCGAGATTCCTTACTGGCTGAGCATTGTCATCACCCTCGTGCTGCTGGCCGGCTTCGGGGCACTGTTCAATCTCGGGGTCTATTATCCGCTCCGCCATCGCTCCTTTCTTCCTGTCATTATCAGCACTATCGGCGCATCGATTTTGCTCGAAAACGGCGTGCTCGCAGCTTACGGGCCGCGACCGCAGAGCCTCGAGAGCCTCTTCGCTCTGCCTGGGTTCAGCATCGGCGACGTGTTTTTCGACGCCCAATACATCGTGATCATCGTGGTGACCCTCGTCATGGTGGTGCTGCAATACGTTTTCTTCGAGTACACCCTGCTCGGCAAGAAGATGCAGGCGACGTCTCAGGACAAAGAGATGGCCAGTCTGCTTGGCATCCCCGTGATGTCGATGATCATGATCACCTTCATGTACAGCGCGGTGCTGGGCGGGCTTGCTGGGATCCTTGTCGCGCCGATCCTCTTCGTGACGGTCTCGATGGGCTCCTCGATCGCACTCAAGGCATTCGCCGCGAGCATCATCGGGGGCTTCGGCGACGTCACTGGCGCGATCGTCGGTGGCCTCACCCTCGGCGTCATCGAGACCTTCGGCGCTGCCTACATTTCGGTTCCCTACAAGGACGCCTTCGCATTCCTGGTGCTGCTCATCTTCCTGCTGCTGCGTCCGCAAGGCATCTTCGGCGAGCGCATCTCGGAGAAGGCATGAGCGCGCTTGCGCGGTTGACGAAATTGAAGCGACCCGGCCCATATGCGCTCGGTTTTGGGCTTTATGCTGCGGCTGCGCTTGCCGCCATCACGGCCGCTGTCACAGTTCCGTTCTCCGCTTATGTGCTCAACTTATTGATGCAGGCGAGCACTTATGCGATCGCGGTGCTCGGACTCACTATCGTGCTTGGTTATACCGGGCAGATCAATTTGGCGCAGGCGGCGTTCTTCGGGCTCGGCGCATACAGCGTCGCTCTCGGTACTACTGCCTTCGCGCTTTCGTACTTCGTCGCGCTCGTCCTCGGGGTTGCCGCTGCGGCGGTGTGTGGGGCAGCGCTGGGGCTGACGTCGCTTCGCCTGGCCGGGCACTATCTTGCGATGGTCACGATCAGCTTCCAGACGATTATGACGTTGGTGCTGACAAACTGGGTTTCTTTCACCCGGGGCCCCGACGGGGTGCCAAACATCAAGCGACCGCCATTGCTCGCCGAGAGCGGACCTTATTTGGGTCTCTGTGTCGCGGCGCTGTTCGTCGTCGCATTCTTGGTCTGGCGCCTGAAAACGACAAGACTAGGCCGCGCGATGCAGGCGGTGCGCGACAATGAGCTTGCCGCCAACGTGGTTGGCGTCAACGCCTACATGACTAAGGTGGTGGCGTTTACACTCTCCGCCCTGCTCGGCGGTTTCGGGGGGGCACTCTTTGCCGGCGGCTTCACTTATGTAAGCCCCGATCAGTTCGGCTTCGCCGAATTGGTCGTATTCCTGACCATGGTGCTGCTCGGCGGCTCTTCTGCGCCGGCTGGCGCGATATTGGGAACTGCGCTGCTGATCCTGCTGCCGGAATGGCTGCGCTTCCTCAAAGTGATCTATCTCGCGGTCTATGGTGCGGCGGTCATCCTCATCATGGTGTTCATGCCGGACGGCATCTGGGGCTATGCGACGAACCTATGGCGTCGGCTGCGGCATGAGCGTCCGGTTTTCGCATCGATTCCGCCATTCGCACTCGCTCAAAGAGTTTCCCAGGAAGAAGGCGCCGCGATGATGTCCATGTACGGGGTCTCGAAACACTTTGGCGGCCTGAAGGCTGTGAGCGGCGTCGATTTGACGATCCGGCCCAATACCGTGCATGCCCTGATCGGGCCGAACGGTTCGGGAAAGACCACGCTCCTTAATATGCTCAACGGCATCATACAGCCGACTGCCGGTACCGTTGTCCTAGACGGCATCAACATCACGCGAATGGCGCCTTACAGGCGCGCCGGCTGCGGTATTGGACGCACATTTCAGAACATCCGACTGTTCGGTGCGATGAGCATCCTCGAGAACGTGATCGTGGGCGCGGAGCGGCCGGATAACAAAGTACCACCCGGCGGCTTCGCGCGGCACGCCCTGTCGGCCCTCGACTTCGTCGGACTCGCAACGCGAGCCGACGGAGACGTCGGCAGTCTGAGCTACGGCCATCAGCGGCTGGTCGAAATCGCGCGGGCGCTGGCCGGGCAACCGAAGCTGCTACTTTTAGACGAACCAGGTGCCGGTCTCAATCATAACGAGAAAAACGGTCTCATCGCGCTTCTCAAGCGTCTCAAAGGGCACGGACTCACCATTTTGATCATTGATCATGACATGGCCATGGTGCAGCAGGTGGCCGACCACATCACTGTGCTCAATTTCGGTAAGCGCATCGCCGACGGCGCGCCGTCGGATGTGCTTCGCCATCCTGACGTCATGACGGCCTATCTTGGCGAGGCGCCTCCGGCGAGGTCTCATGGCGCTGCTTGAACTCGAGGAGGTCGTCGCCACGTACGGCAATGTTGTCGCCCTCAGGGGCCTGAGCCTGACCGTTGGGGAAGGCGAGATTGTCGCTTTGCTCGGAGCTAATGGTGCCGGCAAGAGCACGACATTGCGGGTGATTTCCGGGTTGATGTCGGCCCGATCGGGATCCCTGCGTTTTTTCGGGCGCGGCATCGGCGGCCTCTCAACGCGTGCGATCGTGAAACTTGGCGTCGCTCACGTACCAGAGGGTCGGCGCGTTTTCCCCGGCCTGACAGTTCGCGAGAATATCGTTCTTGGCGGTTCGAATCGGGTGAGACCTTCGCGTGTCGAGCTCGAAAACGATGCCGAAGAAATGTTTGGCATCTTCCCGGAATTGAAGCCGTTCGAGAACGCGCTCGGCTGGACGCTGTCGGGCGGACAACAGCAGATGCTAGCGATCGCTCGTGGATTGATGGCACGACCCAGACTGCTGCTGCTCGACGAACCATCGCTCGGCCTTGCACCGATCATCATGCAGCAGGTCTACCGTGTGATCGCCGAAGTCCGCCGCCAAGGCACGACGGTTCTTCTGGTGGAGCAGAATGCTAACATGGCCCTTTCAGTCGCCGATCGCGGTTACGTGCTAGAGACCGGACAGTTGGTAACGCAAGGCAGGCCCGAAGCCTTATGGGACAATGAGGATGTTAGGACCGCGTACCTTGGAGGCCGGCAAACATGACTGCGCCGAGAGAGATTTGGCCGCATCGATCGCCGCTTTTTGCCCGCCGAGGGAACCGAGGCCCCCATCGACATGTTCGCTTGAGAAATAACGCGCCAAGTACGACAAGCCGGTCGCCTGCCTGACCAAGGACCGGGACGCTGAGCAGCACCCGATGCAAGGGATGAGCTTCGGGCCCAGCTCCAGCGCCCCGCGGCGGCCACTCCACGACTAAGCAGTCGCTGGTGCGACTTGCGGACGGCCACTAAACGCCGGCACCATGCCTACGACGTTCGCTGCCGCGCTTTTCGCCCGCGGCTGGTGTACGACGCAACCGTCGACAAATCCATCACCACACGCCATTGCATGCCCGCCGCCCGATCGGGATCAAACTGCACTGATTTCACAACCCCAGTCAGACACAAGGCACGTCCGGCTCTGTCCAGTGTGAACAACGAGATCGGCGTCTTCTCACGCAACGAAATTCGGCACCGTTCCGCATCGATCTCGTTGTCGTCTCGAATATAGCACACACTCATGTTCAACGCCCCCACCCGCCGGGGCATTAAGGCGGGCGACGCGCGGCGGAGATCGGGCGCCGTCGGGGCAACAATCTGACTTCGAACCCTGAATAGGTGAATTCTTGCCAGGTGTCGCAAAGAGGACACACCAGCGACCTTTACGTTTGTGAACCTATCGACTGGCCTGCGCGACCAACTCCTAAGGGCGCTAATGCACGGGGAAATTCCACGTTGAATGACGATCAAGGCGTTGGCGTCCCATCATTTAGTGTTGAACAAATCGAAGCGCTGAACCGCGCATTCAGGCAGGCTTGTGCTGGGCTGGGGCTGACCGGATCCACTCCCGTCGTCGAACTTGTCGCGGTCAGGATCTTAGAGCTTGCCTATGCCGGCGTATTCGACCCGGACAAGCTGACCGAGACCGTATTGGGTGAGTTCGACGCGTAGCCGGCTGCGT